>DASYDH010000001.1:0-21062 GCA_036499685.1 Lacunisphaera sp.
AAACGGTCGACATTTCGCTCGTCGACGATGTGCCCACGGTCCTCCAGGTGCTCGACGCCATCCGCGCCAACTTCGTCATTGGTCGCGCGTACGCCGCCACTGAATTCAAAACGCACAACACCGCCGCCTCGCAGGCCGCGCTCACCAGTCGACTGAAGAGAATTCCGCTGATCTTCGAGCCACACGTCGAATTCAAGAAACGCGTCCCACACGCCATCGGCTTGATCCGCACCGGTGGCACCGTCCCTTATTCGAACCTGATCATTGAGTCCGCGTGAAGATCGACGCGCATCAACATTTCTGGCGCTACAGTGCGGCGGAATACGACTGGATCGATGACAACATGCGCGCGATTCGCACGGACTTTCTGCCGGAAACCTTCGCACCGGTTTTGGCGCCGAATGGAGTGAGCGGAACGGTTGCCGTCGAAGCGCGCCAGACCTTGAAAGAAACCAACTGGTTACTCGATCTGGCCGATGAGCATTCGTGGATCAAGGGCGTCGTTGGCTGGGTCCCACTTGCTGATCCCAACGTCGGCGACACACTTGCTTCGCTTGTGCAACGCCCGCGATTCAAAGGCGTGCGCCACGTGGTGCAGGGCGAGTCCGATCCGGCTTTTCTCGAAAGGACCGAGTTCAATCGCGGCATTGAGGAATGCACGAAGCTGGGACTGGTTTACGACGTCTTGATTCTTGAGCGCCAATTACCCGCAACGATCAAGTTCGCCGATCGACATCCGAATCAGGTGTTCGTTCTCGATCACATCGCCAAGCCGGTCGTCCAAGGCGTTCCATCGGCCCCGTGGGTTGAAAATATTCGCGAACTCGCACGCCGGGAAAACATTTCGTGCAAATTCTCCGGCGTCGTCACGGAAGTGTCCGGGTGGCAGTGGACGCCTGAACTGCTCCGACCTTATTTCGACGTCGTGCTTGAGGCATTTGGGCCACACCGATTGATGTTTGGCTCAGATTGGCCGGTGTGTCTTGTGGCCGCCAGCTATGCGCAGTGGTTCGAATTTGTGCAAAGCTGCGTAGCATCGCTTTCCGCGAACGACCGTGATCGTGTGCTGGGTGGGAACGCCGTTCAAATCTATCGGCTTTAAAATTTCCCATGCATTACCGCGCCCTTGGCCGCACCGGCTTGAAAGTTCCTGTCCTCAGCTTCGGCGGTTCATCGCTCGGTGGCGCGTTCCGCACGACCGACGATCGCGAGGCCATCCGCACCGTTCACGTCGCGCTCGATCTGGGGATGAACTTCATCGATGTTTCACCCTATTATGGAGCAACGAAGGCCGAGGCCGTCCTCGGCCAGGCGCTCAAGGGAGTTCCGCGTGATCGCTACACGCTCGCAACCAAGGTCGGTCAATACGGAACGGGCCAGTTCGATTTCTCCGCCTCGCGCGTAAAAGCTTCGCTCGATGAAAGCTGCGCGCGACTCGGCGTGGACTACATCGATTTGCTCCAATGCCACGACATCGAGTTCGTCGATCACGACCAAATCGTGAATGAAACGCTGCCCACGCTGGTGGAATTGCGAAAGGCTGGGCGGATCGGACATATCGGCATCACCGGCCTGCCGCTAAAAGTGTTCACCAGTATTCTGGATCGCGTGGGAGCGGACGTCGTCGAGACCGTGCTCTCATTTTGTCGTTATGAGTTGAACGACACCGCGCTCGATTCACTCGTCCCTTATCTCAAGGCGAAAGGCGTCGGCATCATCAACGCATCGCCCACCGGCATGGGTTTGCTGACGGAACGCGGGGTTCCTTCGTGGCATCCGGCATCGCCGGCGATAATTGCCGGGGCACGCAGAGCGGTGGACTACTGCAAATCCGTCGGCGCAGACATCGTGAAACTGGCTGTGCAATTTTGTGCCGCCCACCCGGGAATCGCCACGACGCTCGTCGGCAGCGCGAACCCCGATAATATCCGCAAAAATATCGAGTACGTCAACGAACCCATTGACTTTGAACTGATGGGGAAGGTTCTCGAATTACTGAAACCCATTCATAACCACAATTTCACGCGCGGCCGGCCGGAAAATCGCGACCCGCTCGTTTCCTGAGAATTTGCACCGCTAATTCACACTAAGAAACACTAATGACAGAACTAAAGCGCCACCTATTCTGCAGTTTGAAATTAGTGAGTTATTAGTGGCCATTAGTGGTTAAAGAAATCCTATGCTCCAGATCACTCTCGACCAGCCCGGTAAATTCTCAGCTTCAGACGCACCCGAGCCGACGCCCGCGCCCGGTGAGGCGCTCGTCCGCGTTCACCGCATCGGCGTCTGTGGAACCGATCTGCATGCGTTTGCCGGCAAACAGCCATTCTTCAACTATCCGCGAATTCTCGGTCATGAACTGGGAGTCGAAGTCATCGACCCCGGTAGCGAACCGCACGGATTGAACGCCGGCGATCGCTGTTCGGTCGAGCCCTATCTCAACTGCGGCCATTGCATCGCGTGCCGCCGTGGAAAACCGAACTGCTGCACCGGGCTGAAAGTAATGGGCGTGCATATCGACGGCGGTATGCGTCGCTTGTTGACCGTGCCAGCGCGCAAACTGCATCGCTCCACCCAACTCGATTATGAACAGCTCGCCTTGATTGAGACGCTGGGCATCGGGGCGCACGCGATGGAACGCGCCGAGGCGAAGAAGGACGACTTCATTCTCGTCATCGGCGCCGGTCCGATCGGGCTCAGTGTCATTCAATTTGCGCTCATCACCGGCGCGACACTCGCCGTCATGGATGTGAGCGATTCACGTTTGAAGTTTTGTCGCGATCAACTCGGCGTGAAGAACACGGTAATGGCCGGACCCGACGCGACCACACAACTCAAGACGATCGGTGGTGGCGATCTCCCGACCATCGTGATCGATGCGACCGGCAATCCGAAATCAATGGCCGGCACCTTCGATTTGACGGCCCACGGCGGACGCATTGTCTTCGTCGGACTCTTTCAAGGAGAACTCGCTTTCAACGACCCAAATTTTCACCGGCGTGAGCTCACCATTTGCGGAAGCCGGAACGCCCTGCCAGGGACTTTTCGCGATATCGTCGCCTTGGTCGAAGCAGGGCGCATCGATACGCGTCCGTGGATCACGCATCGCTTAAAGCTCGCCGACACTCCCGACATTTTTCCGCGGGATATCTCAGGCAATGCGGCGGTGTTGAAAGCGATGATCGAAGTGTGAGCGTTCGCGGGCGGGGTGCCAGGGTCGCCCGCGCTCCAGTGGATTGACGTTTACCCGACTTCCCTGACATCGTCGCGCATGCCAGATTTTCGGGTTTATTATCGGCCGACGGATCACGAGCCGGCGGAGATTCGCCTCGACGCTGCGGAGAGTCATCACCTCGTGGCGGTGAACCGCTGCAGTCGAGGCGATCCGGTGACTGCGTTTGACGGACAGGGACGGGAGTGGATTACCGAATGTGTCGAACCCAGCAAAAACGCGACGGTACTTCGCGTCCGGGAAATCCGGCAGGCGAAACGACTGCCGCATGAGATCACGCTCGCCCAAGCATTGCCGAAGGGCTCAACGATGGATGAAATCATCCGGCAAGCGACGGAAGTCGGCGCGGCGCGGATTGTGCCTTTGCTCACCGAGCGCACCCAGGTGCACTTGGACGGGGATCGGGCGGACAAGAAAATTGAGAAATGGCACACCGGCGCAATCGAGGCCGCCAAGCAATGCGGCAATCCATGGCTACCGGAAATATCCTCGATCCAGAATTTCGGCACCTTCGTTCGAGACGCGAAAGAGTACGAACTTAAGTTGATCGCAAGTTTGCACGCCGGCGCGATGACGCTGAAAACAGCGCTCAGCCACTACCGCGAAAAGCACGGTGCCAGCGCGCCACGCAAGACGATCTGGCTGATCGGACCCGAGGGAGATTTTTCGCCCGCAGAATTAACCGACGCGATCACCGCAGGGTTTCAACCGGTCACGCTCGGACCGCTCGTGCTGCGCAGCGACACGGCGGCAATTTATGCGCTTAGCGTTCTCGGGCACGAGCTGATGAGCGGGTGAGCCGAACGAGGGAAATAGCGGATTAGGGATAATCCGCCCTACCTTCACTTCCGATTCGCGAGGTATTTCGTGACGTCGTCGCCGGAAACGCGGCCGCCGGGACCGGTGGCTTCGATGTCGAAGATCTTGCCGTGATCAAGGCCGGCTTCCTGGGCCATTTTAATGGCGCGCGGGGTCCACGTCAGGTTCTTGGAAGCTGCGGGCGAAGCGGCAGTGGTCCCTGAAACAGACGCGGATTTGTTCCCGGTCGCCTCCAAATGCTTCAGGCTGGGGTCGGATGTCTCCATGCGAAATAACAATTGCCCCGAGTTTTTCACTTCGCCGGCCTTGCCGTGAACCTCCAGGACGTTGCCGTCGGCCGGCGACTCGAAATCAAACGCGGATTTGTCGCTTTCCAATTCCGCCAGTTTCTGGCCCTTCGCGACTTTCGCGCCCGGCATTACGGCCAGGGAAATGACCGTAAGTTCACTGACAGTTGCGCCCATTGAGGGCATTGGAACGTCGATAATGAAAGAAGACATGAATGGTACGATTTCAGTGAAACGATGCCGATCGCGGGAGCGCGGTCAATTCGAGAGGACGAAGGGAAAACGCCTAGTTGAGAAGCCGCGGGCGGGGTCGCCGACGCTCCATTTACAGCCCGGACGGTTTGCGCTACTCGCGCACGGCTTTCCAGACAGCTAGACATGAGGCGATGAGTGCGGGCATTTCGGCGGTGGGAATCTGATTCGGACCATCGGAAATCGCCTGCTCGGGATCGGGATGGGTTTCGATGAAAAGTCCATCCGCGCCCGCAGCGAGCGCCGCGCGCGCCAGCGGTGGGACAAACTCCCGCCGACCACCCGTTTTGCCGCCGGCGGCTCCGGGCTGCTGCACGCTGTGGGTGGCGTCGAAAATCGCGGGGGCACCGAGCGCTTTCATTTGGGCAAAAGAGCGCATATCCACGACGAGGTTCTGATAACCGAAAGTGGTGCCACGTTCGGTTTGCCAAATTTCCTTCGCCTTCCCTTGCTTTAATTTGCTGACGACAAATTCCATTTCCTGGGGCGAAAGGAACTGCCCTTTCTTCACATTGACGACGCGCCCCGTGGCCGCAGCGGCGAGCAGCAAATCGGTTTGACGGCAGAGAAACGCGGGAATTTGCAGCACATCGCAAACCTCAGCGACCACGGCCGCCTGCTGGCGTTCGTGAAAGTCCGTCACGACGGGAAAGCCGTAATCTTTTTTTATCAACGCCAGCAGGGCGAGCCCCTCTTCCATCCCGGGTCCGCGGTCACCGCTGAGCGACGTGCGGTTGGCTTTGTCGAATGACCCTTTAAAAACGATTTTTAGCTCCGGGTGTTTTTTCGCGAGCTTCGTCAACATGCTCGCGGCCGCCCGGCAGACTTTTTCGTTTTCCAACGAACACGGACCTGCGAGCAGGAGAAGCTTGGATTTATCGAAGAGCATGAGAGCGATCAGTCCGGGTATTTTTCGCGTGGCTCGGAAAAAGCAGGCTCAAAATAAATCCTGCTTCCTGCGCGGCTTTTTCTGGTTCTTAATCGCAGCCGCAACAAATGCGGCGAAAAGTGGATGAGCCTGATTGGGCTTGGATTGGAATTCCGGATGGCATTGCACGCCAAGAAACCACGGGTGGTTTTTCAATTCGGCGATCTCCACCAACCCGCGTTTTGGATTCCAGCCGCTGATAATCATGCCGGCTTTTTCCAAGCGTGGTACATATGCGTTGTTCACTTCGAAACGGTGGCGGTGACGTTCGGAAACAATCTCCTTGCCGTAAGCTTTCCGCGCCAGGGTGCCGGGCTTGAGTTTGCACTCGTAGGCGCCCAATCGCATGGTCCCACCCTTTTGCACCACGTTGCGTTGTTCGTCCATCAGCGCGATTACGGGATCAGGCGTTTTCGGATCGATTTCGACGGAATTTGCGTTTTTCAGACCCAGCACGTTCCGGGTGAATTCAATGATCGCAATCTGCAGTCCGAGGCAAAGCCCGTAGTAAGGGATTTTATTTTTCCGGGCAAAGCCGGCGGCGGCGATTTTGCCTTCAACTCCGCGATCGCCGAAGCCCCCCGGGACGAGAATACCATCCAGTTTCCTCAACTGGGAGAGGCCACCTTTGGTCTCCAAATCCTCGGCGTCGATCCGCACAATTTCCACCTTTGCCTGATTCGCAATGCCGGCGTGATTGAGGGATTCGTAGACGGATTTATACGCGTCTTGAAGTTCGATATATTTGCCGACCACGCCAATCCGCACGTGATGTTTCGGGGACTTGATCCGGCGAACGACCTCGGCCCAAATATTTTTTGGATTCTTGGCCAGTTTGAGGTCGAGCTGTTGGATGACGAGCTGGTCCAAACCTTCCTTTTGCAGCATCAGTGGCAACTCGTAAATCGAGTGTTCGACATCCAGTTCCTCGATCACGGCCTTCGTCGGGACGTTACAGAACATGCTCAATTTTTCGCGCATCTCCGGGGTGAGCGGGTGATCGCAACGGCACGCGAGAATGTGCGGCTGAATGCCGATCTCACGCAGTTTGGCCACGCTCTGCTGGGTCGGCTTGGTCTTCAGTTCGCCCGCCGCCTTCAAAAACGGAATCAGGGTAACGTGAATGAAAACGCAATCGCGCGGGCCAACCTCGAGTGCGAACTGACGCATGGCCTCGAGAAACGGCAGACCTTCGATGTCACCGGTCGTACCGCCGATTTCCGTGATCAACACATCAACGCCCTTACCGCCGCCGTAGATGCGCTTCTTGATCTCGTTGGTGACGTGCGGAATTACCTGGACGGTTTTCCCGAGGTAGTCGCCACGGCGTTCCTTCGCGATGACCGCTTCATAAATCTGGCCGGACGAAAGGCTGTTGTGACGGGAGAGTTTGCCGGAGGTAAAGCGCTCGTAGTGACCAAGGTCGAGGTCGGTTTCGGCGCCGTCGTCGAGGACGTAAACTTCACCGTGTTGAAACGGGCTCATCGTACCCGGATCGACATTAAGATACGGATCGAACTTCTGAATGCGCACCTTCAGCCCGCGCATTTCGAGCAAAGCGCCGAGAGCTCCCGCCGTCAGGCCCTTGCCCAAGGATGATACGACACCGCCTGTGACAAAAATATACTTCACGCCTATTGGTAAAAACCGGCCCCAAGCCATACACAAGAAAAAGGTGGCTTCGCGTGTCTTTCCCCTGCCAAACCCGCGAGAAAATAGTTTGCCGCTCTCCTGTCCCGGCGCATGGTGCCATGGTGCCGTCAAAACCTTCACTCCTCGCCTGGATCACATGCGATGCCGTTCACATCGATCCAGCGTCGGGTAAGCACACCCTCCTCGGAGTATTCGCCAATATCAAGGCTCGGGCCTTTCCCGTGGTTCATCCTTACATGGTATGGTTTTTGACGCTCACCGACGTCCAGCCAGGCAAGCACAAGATCAGAATGTCGCTTGGCCTCGACCCCATTAATCCGACGGAACTGCTTAACCGCGAATTTGAGTCGATGAGTCCGTTGCATCGGATCAATCTCATCAACGAACTTCGCAACCTGCGCTTTGAACAGCCCGGGGATTACTCCATCCTGATCGAAGTCGACGATGATCCGATTCTCGCGACCAATCTTACCGTGAGTTGATGAGCGAATCGAAGCCTGTGTGACTTTATAATGACCCAATCACAATCGTTTGATCTCATTGGCATCGGCAATCCGATCATGGATTTGCTGGCGCATGTCCCCGAATCGTTTTTGACCAGCCATGTTTCCGGCGAAAAAGGCGGAATGGTCCTTGTGGACGACCAGGATATCGCCACATTGATCGGAAAGATTGGCAGCAAGGTGGCTGTCACTCCGGGCGGTTCGGCGGCAAACGCCACGCTGGGAGCCACGAGACTTGGCTTGAAATCGACTTACGTGGGCAAAATCGGACGCGACATCACCGCTGAAGATTACCTTGCCAATTTCATTGCCGCGGGCGGCGACGGATCGCGCTTCAAACGTGCCACGCTGCCCAATGGTCGTTGTCTTTCGATGGTAACGCCTGACGGCCAGCGCACGATGCGCACCCATCTCGGAGCGGCAATGACGCTCAGCCCGGACGAAATCACTGTCGACGATTTCAAAGGTGCGCGGCATGCCCACATTGAAGGGTATTTATTGTTTAATCCGGTGCTGGCCGAAAAGGTCGCCGCGACCGCCCGTGCGGCGGGATGCACGATCAGCCTCGAGCTCGCCTCGTTCGAGGTCGTGAACGTTGCCCGCGACTGGATTCTCACACAATTGAAGGAAGGCGTACACGTCGTGTTTGCCAACGAGGATGAAATTCGCGCACTCTTCAAAACCGACGAATCGTACGACAGTCAGGCACGGCGCTTGGCCGGTTTCGGCGGCATTGGTGTCGTGAAAATCGGGAAAGACGGCGCTTGGGTGGCAAAGGGTCACGAACTCCACCGCATCCAGCCCGTTAAAGCTACCACAGTGGTCGACACCACTGGCGCGGGCGATGCGTGGGCCGGCGGATTTCTCTACGGTTATTTGCTTGGTTACTCCGCTGCGGCAGCTGGAGCGTTGGGCTCGGCGCTCGGCGCGGAATGCGTCCAGCATCTTGGGCCCGCGATTCCAGAGATGCATTGGCCGCGCCTGCGCGCCCTGGCTGAATCGCTCAAATAACGCAGACCCATCGCTTCGAACCGTTCGGGCCCCGCGGTGTAGATTCGTTGGTTGCGCAGAGCAGAATGTTTTGACGATCGAACAGGAAACATTCGGCGGGGAAGTTGTCTCAGGTAGCACCCCGCAATGAGATTCATCGGTTTCAGCCTGTTTTGTGTAATTGAAACCGCAACGATGCTGGCCGACCAACCGTCCGGCATTAACGGGACAGTGAAACTCTCTTCCCGTCTTGCGGCGGAAATCCGGGCGTCGCTTCCTAAATATTCGTCTTCGGCCGCAACTCCGTCTTCAAAAACAGAAACGACCTCGCACGCCGGTTCGGATTTATTGGTATTGCCCAAAGTCATTGTAAACGCGCGCCCGCCACCGCGAGTGACACCAAATGACTTGATGACCACCAAAGCGTTGGACAAAAAACTCGCGCGTGACTTCAAGAATTCGCTCACCGGGTTGGATGCGATTTTGAATGGATTTTCCATTCCTCTGGTGGGGCCGTCGATGGCTGCGCGGGGACGCGCGGCGTACAAGGCACGTAAGCGGGGCGAGTTGAATGACTTCATCCGATCCACCAGCTCCGCCAATGCCACGGCCGGGACCAAATTGAAGGAAGCGGCCAATGAAATGGACAAGGCCGAGGATTGGCAAAACCGTGTGACTGGAGGCAAGTAAAGCACCGACTTGTTCCACGAAATCCGCCGAGATTTGTATCGGCATGCGGGAAACATCCCGGCTAGATCAGGTCTACACTTACATGAAATACGCCGGTGCAGTTTTAGCCCTGACCTTGGGCGCCTTCCTACCTGCGGCGATGGCACAACCACAGCCGGACCCAAGTGCCCGACAGAAAGACGATAAGTCTCCTGCGGAAGCGACGACTGCCGCGAAACTTTCACCGGCAGTTTCGGAAAAACTGAACGCGCAGCTCCCCAAATATAATCCGGTGGCAATCGAGACGGAAAAGACCGCAGCCGCTATCGCTCCCGTAGCTTCAGCCGCGGGTACCCTCGACGCGCCCACCGATCCCGAGATGCTCCATCTTAAGAAGGTCACAGTTACTCCGCGAAAACGTCCGAGGCTTGGCGACGATGTGCTCATGACGAGCAAGGCTTACAAGGACAAGCTCGCGAAGGAAAAATTAAGTTCCCTTGATCGCAATGTTCTGAACAAATTCACCCTCCCTTCCTGGTTTGGCGGCGTCTCGGCGGCAGAACGTGCGCGCGAAGAACGTGATCGTGAACAACGCACGCAGATGGCCAATGATGTATTCGGTTTGGCCAAGGTCGTGGAATTGAGCGATCCGGCGCAAGCGAAAGCGCTGCGCGACGCGATGAATCGGCCCTAATTGCGACCATCAATCATCGGCTTCATTTAAAAGCGCCTTGGCGATCTGCGCCCATTCTTCATCAAGCCCGTTTTGGGACGGAGCGCGGCCGGTCAGGCGATACCAGTAGTCGGCGTTGGTCGCGTCGCCTTCCCTGCGGTGGAGATAAGCGTGAACCCAGGAACCATCTTTGCCCATCGTTTTCTGCGCCAATTCATGCGCTTGGCCCCAATCTCCACGGCGATCATGCCACAACGCCTTCAATGCCAGCCCAAGTTTTCCCGGAGGTGACGCATCTTGCGCGATCGAAAGCAGGAAATCGGCAAATGAGATTTGCTCGCCCATTATTCTTTGATTTACTGGAGAAACGTCGATGTTACGACGCAATTTTCATGGCTCAAACAGAAATCACCATTTTACGGGAATTACTGGCGACCGATTCCGGTTACGTATCCGGCACACGGCTCGCCAAATTACTGGGAATCTCCCGCGTGGCAGTATGGATGCAGCTGCAAAAACTAACCAAGCAAGGATTCACGTTCGAAGCGGTCCGCAGTCGGGGATATAAATTAAGCGCATCTCCAACCCAGCTGCATCTTGGACTGGTTCGAGCGTACCTTTCCACACGATCACGTGCGCCTGAACTTCTTTGTTTCGAAATGATCGACAGCACGAACAGTGAAGCGGAACGCCAGCTTGCCGGAAATTGCAATGTACCGCTCGTCATCATGGCCGGAGCCCAATCCCAAGGCCGAGGGCGGCGCGGGAGGCCCTGGCATAGCCCGGCTGCGGGAAATCTTTATTCAAGTTTTGTTTTTCGGCCGGAACTGGAACCAGGACGGATGCAGGACTTCACACTGTGGATGGGGCTGAATATCTGCGAACTGGTTGCAAATTTCTGCAAAATCGTGCCCGGCCTGAAATGGCCCAACGATCTTTTCGTGGGTGGCAGGAAAGCGGGCGGAATGCTGACCGAAGCAAGAATCGACGCCGACCAAATCCGTGAACTTGTTTTCGGACTCGGACTTAACCTTAACGTCCGGACTGCGGATCTGCCGGTTGAACTCCAACGCAGCGCCACATCGCTGGCTGACGCGTCCGGGGAATCGGTCGATATCAACAAATTCGCTGCCGCCCTGATTGGTCGCGTGTTGTCCGCGTTTACGCAATTCGTTGAAGGCTCCTATCAGGAAAAGTTCGAGGAGCTTTGGCTCCGGTACGACGTGCTGCGCGGCCAAACCGTTTCGGTCAGTCAAGGCACCCGCATTCTCTCCGGAACCGCAACGGGAATCGACAAGGAAGGTTCTCTTCTGGTCCGCTTGGAGTCAGGACGCACGGAACGGTTTCGCGCCGGCGAGGTCACGCTGGCGAAGGAAACCATCGCCCAAGGCAATTAGGAAGCTTGCCCGCGGCGCGGATTCCCCGTGTAAATAGCCGCGCTTTCCATCACCCGCCGAATGGCCGAAATTCCCGACATTACCATTGAGGTTTCAAATCTCAAAAAAAGCTACGGATCCCTCCATGCAGTCAACGACCTGAGCTTCAGTGTGAAACGGGGTGAAATCATCGGACTGCTCGGACCAAATGGCGCCGGAAAAAGCACGACGATGCGCATCCTGACCGGTTACATGCCGGCCACCTCCGGATCGGTTCGGATCTGCGGTTTGCCCGTTGCAAGCCAGTCGGAAGAAACCAAGCGGTTTGTGGGCTACATGCCGGAGAACAATCCCCTGCCCGAGGAAATGCGCGTCTCTGAATATCTCTGGTTTCGGGGCCGCCTTAAGGAAATGCCCCGCGCCAAGCTGCGCTCACGCATTGATGAAGTGCTGGAGCTCTGTGACCTGAAGCGCAACCGTCACCGCATTCTCGGACGCCTTTCGAAGGGCAACAAACAGCGTGTCGGCATCGCAGAAGCCATTCTGGCGGAACCGGCGGTAATCATAATGGATGAACCGACCATCGGTCTCGATCCACACCAGATCATAATTGTCCGCGATCTCATCGCCAGCCTGCGGGGACGGATGAGTGTTATCATTTCCAGTCATATTCTGCCCGAGATCGAAGCCACCTGCGATCGAGTACTCATCATCAACAGCGGCCGGATCGTGGCCCAAGGCTCTCCCTCCGAACTGCGCCACGAAATTTTCGGACATACCAACTATCGCGTGGAACTCGCCGGCGATATGGCCGCTTTGGCGAGCCAACTAACCGCCACGCAGCCCTCGCTGAAGGTCGCATCCGTTAGCGAAACAGACAGTGACGGATTTTGCGTTGCAACGCTCACCACGGAATCAACCGCAGATCTCGGTGAAATTCTCCTGCAGACGCTGCCGTCGCAAGGATATCGAATCCGCTCGCTCGCTCGCTCGCATCCTTCTCTGGAGGACGTTTTCCTCGCCGCCACCCGCCGCAGTTGGGACGCTCGTTTGCCGGACAAAAAAAATGGCCAGGGCGACAATCGCGATCCCTTACCCAACGCCTGAAAGATTCATGCGCCACTATCCCACCATTCTTTCGCAGGAAATCCGCGCGCTACTATTCAGCCCGATCACTTACGTCACCGCCGTTTTGTTTTTGCTCGTGATGAGTGGTCTTTTCACGGTGATCCTCGACCAATACAGCAAGGAAGCCTTGGAAGTTGCGCCCGCAGTCACCTTTTTCGGCGCATTCTGGATACCCGTTTTTTTCATGGTGCCGTCCCTGACCATGAAGAGCTTTGCGGAGGAACGTCGCATGGGAACCTTGGAGACATTGCTCACCTCTCCAGTCAGCACTGCCGAAGTGGTCTTGGGAAAATTCTCCGCCGCCTACATTTTCTATCTGCTCCTTTGGGGATCGACGCTCGGATTTCATTACATTCTGCACGTTTATGCGAACGATGCCCGTTACCTCGACGCAGGACCGCTGGTTGGAGGTTATCTTTTCATTGCGGTCAGTGGATTGCTGTTCATCTCCGTCGGCATATTGGCCAGCGCATTGACTCGCAGCTATGAAGTGGCAGCTATCTTAACCTTCACAATTTTGTTCACGCTGATTTTCGGGATGCGATTCCTCGACCAAACGGCCGCCCTGAACACGGGATTTCTTCAGCCAGTGAAAGCGACCGTCGATTCGCTCCAGATCATGAGTCACGTGGATGATTTCACGCGCGGAGTAATCGATACCCGTGAAGTATTCTTTTATATTACAGGTTCAGTTCTCGCTCTCATCTTCAGCATACTCGGCGTCGAGTATAAAACCCTGAACAGCTGATTATGAATCTAGCCGACAGCTTTCGCGCCGCCCGCTGGATTCGGCTGACCAACCTGCTTCTACAAGCGGTGCTATTTTTGGCTCTTTTCAGCGGTTTGAACTATATCGCGCTAAATCATGCGTGGAGGTTTGATCTGACGCAAAATCATAAACATTCACTCTCCGCAGAAACAAAATCATACCTCGAAGGATTGGAACGGGACGTGAAAGTGATCGTCACGCTCACGGACGACGGCGACAACGAAGAGTTAGCCCAATCCTACCACGACATCACGGGTTTATTGCGCGAATACAGCTACGTCACCCGCACCAAACCCAAAGGGAAAATCACAGTCCGGGAAGTGGACGTTTATCAAAACCGAAAGGAAGCCGAGGAGCTGGGACTTGGGCCGAACACCGTAACTTTAATTTGCGGCGATCACCCACGAGTTATACCTTTGTCAAATTTTTACCGCATCGGCTCAAAAAACTCAAAACTCCGCAAGGAATCCTTTCTCGGGGAATCCGTACTTACGGCCGGAATCTTGGATGTGACCAGCCCCGGCAAGAAGAAAATCTATTTTATATCCGGACATGGAGAAATGCGGCCGGACGACGTAAATCGTACGCGTGGGTTATCCCAACTGGGGTTGGAGCTAAGCCAACGCAACTACGAGATCGCCGGCCTCGATCTCAGTCTGGTGCCCAAGATCCCGGATGATGCCGACCACGGACTGATCATCATCGCCGCACCCCAGTCGCGCTTTCAACCGTCGGAAGAAGAAATGTTGCGCAATTTTCTGCAAACCCGCGCGGGCCGCATCATTCTTCTCCTTGAACCCGGCAAGTCTGCTGGGTTGGAGAATTTGCTCTTTGATTGGGGTGTGATCGTCTACGATAAAGTAGTGGTCGATTTGGATCCCAATAGTTTAACGGAAAACAACGACTTGCGATTGTGGCATTTCGCCGCGGATCCGGTCAGTCACATAACAGACAGCGTCCTTAACAACAAAATGGCAGTATATGTCAGTCCCGCCGCGCTGGTCGTAAGTGATGATCTGGGGCGATCCGCAAATGACGGTCTCACTGTAAAAAAGCTCGTCGCCACCAGTGACAAGGCGTGGGGCGAATCAGACTATCGCTCAGGCACTCGCTTCGCATACACGCCCGGCCAGGACCTCCGGGGCCCCTTGGGCGTAATGGTCATTTCCGAACGCACCCAACCCGCCAATAATCTGCCGCTGAGCGTTCGGGGTGGACGTCTCGCAGTATTCGGAACTTTCGATATCGTAACCAACAACCGCATTTTTACTGCTGGAAACCTCAATCTGTTTCTCGCCACGGTTGATTGGGCGGCCGACCGCGACACCAAAGTGAATATTCCCGTGCGTCCAATCCAACGCTTTAAAATCTCGCTCAGTCAGGAAGAGCTTATGCGTTTGAGACTCGGTCTTTTGCTCGTTGTACCGGGCGTCGTCGCCATCCTGGGATTTGTGGTGTACTGGACCCGCCGCACCTGACGCTCAACCCACGGCCCTCAGCCCAAAGCCAATCGTCCAACATGCGCTCGAAAGTCACCATCGTTCTGCTTTTTCTGAATGTCGTTCTCTTCTATTATATTTTTCACTACGAGAAGGCCCGGCTCGACGAGCGGGCCGTCATGGAGGCGCGAAAACGAGTCTACGGTCCGGAAGTCGCCACCATCGACTCCATCACGCGAACACAAAATGGCCTCACCATTAAATTGGAACGGAAAGAGGGGAAAGGGGAGACATGGTGGTTAACCCAACCTTACGAATGGCCAGCCGATCCCTACGCGGTGAATCGAATGCTGAGCGAACTGCAATTTCTTGAACACGACACCAGCTTCACGGTGGCGGAAATGCTCAAAAGCGGACAAACGCTCGCTGAATATGGTCTCGAAAAACCGTCCATCACACTGACGTTTACTTCCGCCGGGAAAAGTTATGTCAGCAAGATCGGCGATAATACGGAAATCGCCAATCGTCTCTACTTGCTCTCCCCGGATGGTGATCGCATCCACGTTGTCAAACGAAGCTTGGCGGACAGTGTTGGGGTTCCATTGGACGTTCTGCGCTCGAAGTCCGTTTTCACCATTCCCGTTTTTGAAGTCCGTTCCATGAACGTCCAGACCCCCACGCTCAAGGTGCGACTTCAACGCGATGCAAACGCACGCTGGTCGTTGGAAGCACCGATCTCCGCCCGCGCGAACAAAAGCAAAGTCGAGGTGACGATAAATGCCCTGACGGACGGTTTGAAGGCAAATGATTTTCCGGATCTGAGTGCATCCGATCTTGAGCGTACCGGTCTCAATGCCCCGAGCTTGAGCATCACGCTCGAGGGCAATCTTCGCAGGGAAACTCTTCTGCTGGGAAATCCAGTGCCGTCGAAATCGAACTCCATACCAAGTACATCCCCCACTGGCGGCACCTCCAACAAAACGCAGGAGTATTACGCAAAGATGGAAAACAAGTCCGTGGTATTTACCGTTCCGATCTCTCACGATCTGATCGAGGATTTGCGCAACGCGCAGGACACACTGCGCGATCCCCACATGCTCGATTTTGACATACCCACGGTCACGGCGATATCCCTCGGTGCCCCAAACGAAATCGGGCTCACCCTTCAACAACTTGTTTCCGGAACCCCACAATGGCAGGTCGTGGTGCGCCTCAGTGGACAGGCGCCTTTGACGAATCAAGCTGATACGGCAATCGTCGACGAACTCCTGCAAAAACTCCGGCTCCTTTCCAAAACCGAATATCTCAGTGATGCACCGACCGCAAGCCAGCTGGAGAATTGGGGGTTCAATCGCCCGGAACGGGAAATTACGCTCAACTTGAGCAGCGGCGGCGGACCCAAACGCACGGATGCGTCGACTATTACTCTTCAAATTGGCGTTGGGCAGGAAAAGGGAGTGGCGTTTGCGCGAACGACCGATGCCCGGTTCGTTTACCAGATTCTTCCTGATATTCTGGATGCCACCCCGGTCATCGCGCGTCACTACCGGCAACGATTGCTCCGCACATTACCAGAGGGCGCGAGAATTCAAGGCCTTTCGCTCACCGAAAGGGAGTCAGGGAAACCCATCTACGTCAAACAGCTCAGTGAAACACAAAATACCTGGGTTCTCGCAGTTGCCAACGAATCGGAAGCGCGACGCAAGGCAATCGGCGCGCTTTTGACGAATCTGCATACCTTGCGCGCCAAGGAATTTACCGCGGATCTCTTCAATCCGGATCACGCTGATACGCGCGATGGCCCACGTCCTTGGAAGTACCGTCTCGATTTGAATTTCGCATTTCCCAGCGGGGATACTTCCGCTCAAAATCCCACTTCCACCCTTTTCTTAACGGAAAGATTTGGGGGAAACACTCAAGTTGCGGGTACTGACGAGTTCGGCGGAGCGGTGTTCGAAATCACGCAAGAATTACTTGATGCCATTTTCACCCTCACCTACCGCGAAAAAAATGATCCCGGAACGCCGGCCTCCGCAATAACACCGGCGGATTCGACCACCCCGATTCAGACGGAGCCCGCCCTTCCTTCTCCTTCGGCGAAACCGTAATCACCGGTCCAACGTGCCATCTTCACAACAGTCGTGGTTCAAACCGGGACTGCGATTTTGCGGTTCGTGTTTTGTCACGCTCCTCTACTGGGCTACATGGCTGGCGCTTGGCGCAAGTTTGGTAACGCTGATTTATATTCTCAACGCCGGGGAATTGCCCGTCCCCGATTTTGTGCTCCATCGAATAGAGAACAACCTGACCGAGGCAAATCTGACGATCAAGTTCGGTCGCACACGGCTTGATCCGAGCGGGAAAATATTATTGGAGGACGTGCAACTGCGATCCAAAGAATTCAATGAGCCCCTTCTGGTGAGTCGCTTGCTTTATTTTCGTCGTAGTATCTGGTCAATTTTGTCGGGCCGTCCAATTCCCGATGAAATCATTCTGGAAGGAGCAACGTTGCAACTTCCCGCCATGCTCTCACCGAGCGGAACGGTGGAACCGGTGATCCGCAATCTCGCGGGTTCGCTTCGACACGACGAAGCCACCTGGCATATCGATCAACTCACCGGCCTACTCGGAACATTAAAAGTGACCATCGCCGGCGACGTTAACATTCCAAAGCGTATACAGGGAAAAAAGAAAGTACTGCCCGCTGAATTCATCTCCAAATTCCTACGGATCGGTCGGAGTCTTGTCCTGAAGTCGAAACAACTCGATGCGTTCGACCAGCCACAACTTTCCGTGTATTTGGAAAACCAGCCCGCGCCCGGCGGCGTGGCAAAATGCATTTTCACTGCGGATTCCGCCCATCATCCAGTGGGCCAGACAGTTGACTCTGGCGAACTAACCGTCATCGCCACCGTGCGCTTTGGTCAGGATGCCGATACCATTGTCCAAATCGACGCAGTTACACCAAGGATTCAGTTTGGCACTCAAGCGAGTCTCGAAAATATCAAGACAACGATCATGGCGCGGCTCGCGTCCGATGAATTTTCCATTCGCCCAATCAGTGCACGATTTACCTGCAGTTCCATAGTCGCGGACGGCGAATCTGCCATGTCGCCTATTATAAATGCAGACTTGAGGCGATGGCCGGCTGTGAATCTTACCACTTCACTTTTGATCGGCGACAGGCTCATCGGTCTCGCCATCGACGCGGATTTTAAAAAGAAGAACGCTTTCATCGATCTCGAAGGCTCGGGCGCGCCGGAGGTAATCAATCGCGTTTTGGAAAAACACACACCGCGCGCGGCGCCTTTCTTTGTTTTTGCCGATCCGGTGAACGTTACGGCCAGAGCGGAATTGGAGGACGGGTGGCATTTTAAACGATTGGCCAGTCGTGTGTCGGCCGGTCGAATCGACTCCCGCGGCGTTAACCTCACGTCGGCGCGAGGACGAATCGACATCGAAGGAATGAATTTCCTCGCATATGATGCGCAAGTCGAGCTGGGTGAAAATGTGGCGAGAGGTTCCTATTGGATGAATTTCCACAGTACCGATTACAGGATGCTATTAAATGGAAATCTTCGCCCCCAGGAAATCGACGGTTGGTTCAACGGAGATTGGTGGAACGAATTTTGGAACAACCATTTTTCATTTTCCTCCGCAATTCCAACTGCGGATGTGGACGTGCAGGGTTGCTGGCGGGATGTGGCGAAGCTGGAATATTTCGGGAGCGCCAAAGCAGAGGCGGTCGGACTTTGGGGCGGCAATTTTGATCACGCTGAAGCGGTGGTTTTTCTAAGACCGCATTTTACCCATGTAATTGATTTCAAAGGAAGGCGTGCAGGCGAAAAGCAAAAACTATCCGGATCACTGAAACGCTTCGCAGACGAAGAAACGCGCGAAACGAAGCGCTTGGAATTCGATCTCAACGGCAATGTCGATCCGGAAACCTATCACGGAATGTTGGAAGGCAAAGCGGACGAAACGTTGGCACCCTTCATCTTTTCTGCTCCGCCTCAGGTGCACGCAGCGGGCAGCATTACCGAAAGTGGAAGCCGGACTGAAACTGACTATTCTTTTTCCGGTCAATCCGTCGGGGGATTGCGTTATTACGGATTTCCGCTCACCGCCGTCAGCGTAACGGGAACCGTACGAAACGGCGATGTTCGTCTTGATGACATTCATTTCACCGCAGCGGGTGGCAATGGAGCAGGAAAGGCGTCTCTATCGGGCTCGTCGGGATCGCAGACGCTCGGCTTTGACGTGTACTTGAATGGAGCCGATTTGCCCGAGACGATCCGGGCCGTTCAGGAATACGACCGCAGCCAGAGTGGAACCAAAGCCAAGGTTTCAAAGGACGACAATTTTATCAAGCGTGCTACCGGCGGTCGCTTGGATGTCGCAATATCGGCACAAGGCAGACCGGGAGATCTTCCAAGTTTCACTGGAACCGGCAATGCGGCGGTCACGCGGGCAAACTTGGGAGAAATTCAGCTTTTTGGACTCCTATCGCAGGCCCTCAGCGGACTATCGCTCAATTTCAGCTCACTCAAGCTGGATTCCGCACATACGAGTTTTCATCTGCAAAACGGCCGTTTGCATTTTCCAGATCTGAAGATCACCGGCTCCAGCGCGGTAATCGACGCGCGGGGGGATTTCGTATTTGCCAACACCGGACTGGATTTCACGGCAAAGTTTAAACCCTTTGAAGAAAACAGAAACCTGTTCACCGCCGCCATCGGCATCGTGATCAACCCAATCACGAGCATTCTCGAACTTAAATTGACCGGTCCCCTCAACAATCCTCACTGGTCCTTGGACCTCGGATCCCTGACACCGCGTCACGATGATTCGCCGCCAAAAGCATCCACGCCTCTCAATGAAGCAACCGAAGTTCCCACTGGAGAAAGACATTAACTATATCAGTCCCCGGGCGCGCTCGATTTCCAACGTGTATTTTGGGTTATCCACAAGGTTTTCCATTTCCAGCGGATCGCGCTTCAAGTCAAAATAGAGCCAAGGGCTTCCATCACCATTTAAAATCAACTTTTGATTGGGAGAACGAAAACCGCGCCAAGGACGATCGCATTGAAGCGGTATTGGGGGAGCAGTTGGTAAACTAATCGGCGCGACGTCGCGTTTGCATCGCCATTCGCTCAATTCCGACCAAGCCACCGTCATGTGCGGCAGGTCGTGCAAACTGACCGGACTGGTGTCTCGTCGTTGCAACAATTGCTGGCGGGGATTTCTAATGAGCAAGGGAACACGTATGCTCTCCTCGTAAGGCCACCCCTTACGAAAAACTCCATGAGAGCCATGCATATCTCCGTGCACCGACGTAAAAACCAAAATCGTATTCGCAAGATCCAGTTCTGAGATCAATGAACCGATACTGCGATCAGTTGCCTCTATATGCGAATAATAGCCTGCCAGCTCAGAACGAGCGCGACTCTCGATTTCGCCGCCAAGAGGAACATTGGATCGCAACACGACGGAGTCCGGACTCTGCTCACTTACTTGAGCTGCCGGAGCATGATACGGGGGATGCGGGGCTTCCACACTGATTACGCAGAATCGGGGTCCGGAATGCGCGGTTTTTATCCATTCCACCGCTCTCTGCCCAATGATATCGGATTGATACCCGGTAAAACGCCGCGGCTTCGATAACCTTGTTCCGTGCAACCAAGGATCGTTCAAAAGAAACCCACTTTCGAAACCCTCCCACAAATCAAAACCACCCCGATTTTGGATTGGGACAATCGTCTTGGCGTGCGAGTCACCAACAAAGGGTGCATTTTTATCGCGCGCCGATAAATGCCATTTGCCAAAAAAGGCCGAGACGTATCCACGATCACGGAGAACATGAGCAATGGTACGAGCGTCAGGAGGGAGTGGATCCCAATAATCGGACACGCCACTTTCAGGTGATACCCTGCCCGTATAAAGTGCTGCGCGAGCTTGCGGCCCTGAAGGGTGAGGCGTTACAGCCTGTTCGTAGTTTACTGATTCGCTTGCGAGGCCATCGAGCCAAGGGGTTCTCGCATTCTGATCATGATTATACCCAGTCGCCGACGCACACCACTGGGTCGTGAGAATCCAAATAATGTCTGGTGGGGAAATCATAGCCGGCGTGGGAATCTCGGTGAAACTACAACGTCGACATAGGAGAGCCGCGACGCGAGGCCTGAAAATAAGAAGGCCCGGTCCTTCTTTCGAAGAACCGGGCCATAAACCTGGCAACGACCTACTCTCGCGGGACCTAACGTCCTACTACCATTGGCTACGCGGGGCTTAACGGCCGTGTTCGGGATGGGAACGGGTGGAACCCCCGGTATATGGTCACCAGG
>DASYDH010000002.1:0-7815 GCA_036499685.1 Lacunisphaera sp.
GTTGGAAACCGCCATCCGCCACTATCTCGAAACCAATAACCAAAATCCGACGCCGTTCATCTGGACTGCCTCGGCCGACCTCATCCTCGGTAAAGTCCAGGCAATTTGCTCACGAATTAATCACTCAGGACACTAGTGTGGGTACGTCGGGGGCGCCGCCAAAAGATCAAAATCATAAACCACCGCCGGAATCAGCAAGGATTGCGTGTCAGTAACGCCGATCTCTTCTTTGATTGACCCGTGCAAGGACAGGGCGGCCTTACTCTTTTTGTGAGCGATTTCAAACCACAAGCCCAAACGCCACATCTCAGAGAATAACGAAAAAACTAGCCTTTGCCAGGAAGCGCTACTGAGAGCTGCTGGATTCCTGGCCCACTTGTGTGTTGAGGAAAGTTGGAAACCGACGAGCAAGAGGGGAGCAGTGCTGATCTCATCCAATGAATTTGGGTGGCTCGTAGTGTTACAGACAGGCGAAATCTTGTCTTTTTTTGGTTAGGTCGGGAATTTTTTCGTCGCTCCTCAAGACCGGCACGACAAATTCAGATGCTTCATGAATGGCGATAAGGATTTCCCTCGGACAAAAGAAAAGGACGAGGTCGCGCAAGGTGCCGAGCGTCATGCTCAATTTCCCTTGGTGGTTACGGAGTCAAAAACTCCCTCGGGGTCAATTAGCACGGAGGTACGGCGTGGCCATGGCGAAACCATTTTAGTGATCGATGATGATGTTGGAGTGCGAGACGTGTTGTGCTCACTTTTGAAAATCCTTGGTTATGTGCCATTGATTGCTGAGGATGGATCAAGGGGCCTCACACTTTACCGAGAGCATCAGCAGCAGGTGAAAGTTGTGATAACTGATATGATGATGCCCGGCATGCAAGGGTTGGAGGTTATCCGCGAAATCCGGGCAATTAATTCCGATTCGCGCATTGTGGCAATGGGCGGTCTACTTCTTGAGCAAACAGAGATTATCGAAGAGACGGGGCGACTCACCTTTCTGCATAAGCCGATGACGGGAACTGAACTCTTAGACGCGCTGGGTCGCGTTATGCCACGTTCAGTATAGTTGTCGTTCAGGATCTTTTTTGGCAAAAATCCAAAGAATTGGATTTTACCATAACTATGAGACCTATGTTGATTTAATATATCCATAAGATGGATACTTCAAAATCAAATAAACCCGATACAGGTGCTGAGATGAAACTGGGTTTGGTTTTGTCCGAAACTGCTTTTTTGTGTCATTTCGTGTGTTTCGTGGGCCACTCCGATTGCATTGGGCTAAGACGCACGCTGTGACTCTGCGCAAAAATCAAAAACAGGGTGGACCGGTCCCCAATTTTTTCTGTGTATCCTGTGGTGCCCTTACTCTTCAAACTGTCAGCGGATCGGGGTGTGCCCACGGGGCGCGATAGGTGCGCGTCAATCGGGCGGTCGCCTCGGGGTCGCCGGGAATTGTGCGGGTCTTTGGGTCGTACACCAATGGCCGGCCGAGTTCCTGCGCGAGATTGGCCAGGATGCACGAGGCGGTGGAAATGTGACCTTCCTCAACATCAGCGACGGGGCGTGAGCGAGTTTCGCGGGCCTTCATGAAATCCATCGTGTGCCATTTCTGAATTTCCCCCGACGCGGTGTCGTGGTTGAAATCGATGTTTTCGAGATTTCCCGTTTTTGAGAGCATATGAAATCCCTCGCGCGGACCACCGTCCGCCGGCGTGTAGTCGTAGCCGAGAATGGTGATGTTGAGCGTACCGTTTTTTCCGATGAAACGTGCGCCCCACTGGTCGGTCCAATGCCGGGCTGGAATCGGCGAACTGCCCCACGTGCGATGTTCCCAGCTCACATCGAGCTCTGGATAACGGAAGACGCTCATTTGGGTATCGGAAATATTGGCGGTGGCTTTGCGGTCGACGTAGATGCCGCCGGAGGAGCTGATCGATTTCGGCCAGCCTAGATCCATCATCCAGCGGACGCAGTCGAACATGTGGACGCCGAGGTCACCGATCTGGCCGTTGCCGTATTCCTTGAATGCGCGCCAGACTCTCGATTCGTCCACCGGGTGAAAGGGAAGCAGCGGAGCGGGGCCGGTCCAAAGATCGTAATCGAGGTGGGCCGGCGGGTTCGCTTCGGCCAACACGCTGGGTGGGCGGCCGGTGAGATAGGAATAAGCCTGAACAAGACCGATCGTGCCAATTTTTCCGCTGCGAATATATTTGTCGCGCGCCTCGGCGAGGCAGCGCGTGCTGCGACGCTGGGTATTGACCTGGACAACCCGGTTGTATTTGCGGGCGGCGGCGACGAGCGCCTCGCCTTCGATCACGTCGCAGCTGATCGGTTTTTCCAGATACACGTCGGCTCCGGCCTGCATCGCTGCGATCGCTGGTAAGGTGTGCCAGTGATCGGGAGTGGCGACGATTACGATATCGTGCGGGCCGCTCGCGAGCATCTGTCGATAGTCTGCAAAAGTCTTGGGGACGGTCTTCTGGTGCTCCGCGACTTTTTCCAACGTGGCCTTGAGTGCCTTCGCGTTCGGGTCGCACAGGGATACGATTTCGATCTCGGCGTGTTGCACCATGGCTTCGAGATCGACCCAACCGTACCAACCGCAACCAACGAGGCCGACCTTGGGTTTCGATTTCGAATCGGCGGCAAACAGGCCGGAGGAACTTGCGGCGACGGCGGTGCCGGCGACGGCAAGCGAAGAGAGGAAGGTACGACGGTTCATGGGAGGCTGGGGTCTAGGATTTGGGGGCTGGGGTCTAGGATCTTGGGACTGGGATCTCGATTTAGGTTCGGATCGTTCTCGTTCTCTTGCTCGCAATCATTCTCTTTCCTTCGGCGATGGAGCGAGCACGAAAAAGGGAAGGCGACGACCGGGAGAATGAAACGGATGAGAATGATTTCTACTCCGAACGCAGAGCGACGGTCGGATCCACTTTGGTGGCGCGGCGGGCAGGGAGGTAGGAAGCTATCATCGCCACGGCCGCCAACACGGCTCCCGCAATCGCCACGGGTGCAAATGCGCTGCCTCCGAACGCTGGCATTTCGCTCGTGAGGAATTTGCCGAGGATTATGCCACCGACCAGTCCGATGGTTACGCCGGTGCCGGCGAGTCGCAGGCCTCCGCCCAGCACGAGAGTCAGAATATCGGTCATCTGGGCGCCGAGCGCCATCCGGATGCCGATTTCTCCGGTGCGCTGACTGACATGCCGCAGTATGACGCCATAAATACCGAGCGCGGCGAGCAACAGTCCCAACGCAGAAAACAAAATCAGCAGCTGATCGATGGTGGTCCAAGCATTCATGTCTTGTTCGATTCTTTCCGGTGCGGGCATAAAATTCGTCACGGGTTGATCCGGATCGAGTGCGGCGACCGCTTTTCGGATCGGATCGAGCAGGGTTGGTGCGAGAGCGGGATCCTTGGCGCGAACGGCAATGGTCACGTATTGCCACGCTTCCTGGGTGAAGGGCTTGTAGACTTGAAATACAATCGGCGAAGGTCGGACCTGCAGCGGTTTCACGTCCTCGACAATGCCCACGATTTCCCCCCAAAGCGGACCGGCCTGTCCGGAAACACCGAGCCGATGGCCAAGGGCGTCGCCATTGGGAAAAAGCGCGCGGGCCATCGCATCGTTAATGACCACGACCGGCCGGGATTTTAACTGATCGGTCTGGTCGATCAGCCGTCCGCGCAGGAGCCGCGTGCCGACCGTGTCGAAATAACTGGCGGAAACCCCGTTCGTATAGGCGGTCGCCCCTTTTCCCGGGGTCGGATCTGCGCGGCCTTCGACGAGATAATCGCGTTGGGCCGGAGCGGTGAAGAGAGGTTCCTCAAAGCTGACCGAGGCATTTTCCACCCCGGGCAGCTCGAGCAACCGGTTGCGCAGTGCTGTGTGAAACGCGATGATGGGCTCGGCGGAATTGTATTTGGCCGAAGCAAGATTCAGGGTGCCGGTGATGAGTCCGGACGGATTCCAGCCGGCTTCGTTCCGGATCAATCGCTGCACTCCGCGAATAAAAAATCCCGCCCCCGCGAGCAGAACGAGCGAAAGAGCGAATTGGACAACAATGAGAAGCTGCCGGTAGCGGAGCTGCGCGCGGGTTTCGGTGGCGCCGCGCGATCCGCTCTTGAGTGAACTGTTGAGGTCCGCACGGACCGCCCACCAGGCAGGACCGACGCCAAACAGAAGTGCGGTTGCGATTGAGGCGAACAGCGTAAAAAGAAGCACGCGAGTGTCCGCCGGAAAATTCAAAGGATCGGTTGGATCACCGCTCAGCTTGTGACCCAACCATTCGGTGGTCCACGCGGAAACAAGAATCGCGGCCGCCCCGCCCGCGCCGGCAAGCAACAGACATTCGGCGAACAATGGCTTGAGCAGGTGCGACCGTGAAGCGCCCAGAGCCGCACGGATGGAGAACTCGCGCGCCCGGGCAATTGTGCGGGCCAGCAGAAGATTGGCGAGATTGGCACAGGCGATAAGAAGGACGAAGCCGGAGAGGCCGACCAAAAGGAATGTCATCGTTCGTCCCGGACCGCTCAGCGACGTCGACTGGAGCGATCGCACACCAAATTTCATCCCGGCATTTTCCGCCGGATGGTCAGCGGCGAGATGCTGTGCGAGTGTGTCGAAACGGGCGCTGGCTTCGCTGGTCGACATCCCGTTGTGATAGCGGCCGATGACGCCAAGGCTGGCATCCTTGCGATTGGTTTTCTCCTCGTTGGTAAATACGAACGGCCGATAAAGTCCGACTGGGCCAAGCCATCGCGCGGCGTCGTCCGACGCCGGCAGCACACCGATAATCCGGGCTGGCGTGCCATCCAGCCGGACGACACGCCCAATCACGTCCGCCGCTCCATTAAACCGTTTTTGCCAGTAGCGATTGCTGATCAGGACCACCTGATCTTTGCCGGCTTGGTCCTCGCCAGGCAGGAATCCCCTGCCCAACGCAACCTTCGTTCCGAGAACCTTGAAAAAATTGAGCGTGACGCTCGCGGCGACCGGCACGTCAGGCGGCTGACCGGTTTCCGAAACAGTAAACGCCCAGAAACGATAAGCGGCGAGTTCCGCGAAATCCGTGGTGTCCTTCGCCAGATCGAGGAAGTTTGCGGACGCGTGGTTTTCCTGGGGATTTTGAGGCGTAATCCGGTCCAGCCGGAAAAGCTTTTCGGAATGCGGATAGGAAAGTGGCCGGAGGAGAAATCCATTCAAGAGGCTGAACATGGCGGTGTTCATCCCGATCCCCAGCGCAAGCGTGAGAATGGCAACCGCGGTAAATCCCCGCGAGCGGGCGAGGGAACGATAAGCGAGTTTGACGGAGTGGAGCATGGTGAATTTTCAATTTTGATGGTTGGATTCCGGGTAGCTGATTACTCCGACCGCAACGCGACCAAAGGATCGACTTTCGTGGCGCGGCGGGCGGGCAACCAGCAGGAGAGAAGTGCGACGGCAAGGAGGAGAAGTGTCACGGTTGCGATGGCGAGTGGGTCCCGCAAGGGAAGCTCCGGGGTCAGGGTAGTGACGAGACGTACGAGTCCGATGGTCACGACTAGTCCGCGCGCGGCACCCGTGAGTGTGAGTCGGAGGCCGGAGCGCACAATGAGCCAGATGACATCGCGTGGCTGGGCACCGAGTGCGACACGCACGCCGATTTCGCGGCTGCGCAGTGTTACCATATGCAGGATAACGCCGTAGAGACCGAGAGAGGAGAGAAACAGTCCGAGCGCGGCGAATGTGATGAGAAGGTGGTCCATCAGACTCAGGAAGGTTGCACTGGTTTCGATCAGTTGATCGACCGTGCTGAGTTCTCGCACAGCGAGGTCGGGATCGATTTCCGCGATGGCACGGCGCATGGGCTCGGCAAGGGTATCAGCGGCGGAGGCCCGCAGGGAAACGTTCACCTGATTCCATGTTTCCTGGGCAAGCGGTCGCAGCACTTGGAAACGCGTCACGGACGTGACGGCCGCGATGGGAAAGCGCTGGTCGGGAATGACCCCGACAATCTCGGCCCATATACGCTGAGGCATATTGGGATCGGCGATATGCTGGCCGACGGGGTTTTCGCCGGGAAAGAGTGCGTGGGCCATCGTCTCATTGATGATCGTGACCGGCTGCGACGTGAGCTTGTCGGCTTCGGTGAAATTACGACCGGCAATCAGACGGATTTTCAAGGTCGCCAGAAAGGAGGGAGTGACGCCGTTGACGTAGACAAGCGGTTCGGTGCCGCGCAGCGGTGGGGAATGACCTTCGACGATGCAATTGCGCTGATTGACGAACTGGAAGATTGGGAGTGTCCAGGCGATAGCGACGTTTTCGACCCCGGGCAGAGCGGCAAGGCGTTCCTGGAGTCGCGTATAGAACGCATAAGTTTGAGTGACGTCGGAGTATTTCGCCGGAGGCAGATTGAGCGTACCTTGTAGCATTGAGTGACGGTCCCAACCGAGATCTCGCGAGAGCATGCGGTCGAGTCCGCGCAGGAAGAGGCCGCCGGCGGAAAGAAGGACGAGGGAGAGCGCAAACTGGACGATGATCAGGCTGTGGCTTAAGCGGTGTTGTGCACGGTCGCCCGTGTGACCGTGGCCACCACTCTTGAGGGTGTCGTCGATCCGGAGGCGCGACATTAACCACGCAGGAACAAGACCGAAGGCGAGACCGGTCACAGCGGAGAGAGCGAGAGTGAAGGCGAGCACGCGCCAGTCGATGACGAGCGCGAGCGCGACGATGCCGTGGCTTGAGAGACGGCTTGAAATCCAGTCGTTTGCCCAAGTGGCGGCGAGCACGCCAAGACTTCCGCCAGTGAGTGAAAGAAGCAGGCTCTCAGCGACGAGCGGGCGCAGCAGGCGGACACGGGAAGCTCCGAGGGCGGAGCGAATGGCAATTTCATGCATGCGTGCAATCGCGCGTGCGAGCTGGAGGTTAGCCAGATTGGCGCATGCGATCAGCAGGACAGAACCGGCGAGCCCGACGAGCAGCCAGGAAACGCCACGGGTGACGGGATTGCTCGCAGTCGATTGAAGGGTGACCGCCTGCAGCCCATCGTGCCGGTGCTCCGGCGGACGGAGCGCAGCAAGGTGTTGGGCAAAGATGGCGAGACGGGCGTTGAGTTGCTCGAGCGAAATGTCCGGGCGATAGCGTGCGACGATCTGCAGGGAGGAGTCATTGCGTTCGCGTTTCTCCGCATCGGTGAGATTGAGCGGAACGAAGGCTTCGCCGGGTCCCCAAACGAAGACCGAGGTGAATGCTTCGGGCATGACGCCAATGATCGTAGTGGATTGACCGTCGACGCGGACAGTCCGGCCGATGATCGAAGGATCTCCGCCGAATTGTTTTTGCCAGATCTCATGGCTGAGGATCAGGACCTGATGGCCGGACCGGTCTTCATCGACGACAAAAGTGCGACCCAGTTCGGGTTGCATGCCGAGGATGGAAAAGAAATTTACGGAGACGCGGAGGGCGTTGAGCGTGAACGGTGGTCGGTCGTTCGGTGCGATGGACAAGCCGGCCCAGCGGTGGACGGCAATATCGGCGATGTCGCGGGAGTCGCGCGCGAGGTCGAGATAATCGGCGGCGGCATGGGTCGCGACCGCCGATTGCTGCGTGGTGCGATGGATACGGACGAGGTGATCCTTGTCGGCATAAGGAAGCGGCTGCAGAATCAACAGGTTCATTAGACTGAACACCGAGGTGTTCAGTCCAATGCCCAAGGCGAGGGTCAGTACCGCGACAGCGGTGAAGCCCGGTGCTTTCACGAGCTGGCGAAGGGCAAAACGGAGATCGTGCATGGGGTTGAAAGCTAAAGGATGAGAGAGTGGAAACCGGCTTC
>DASYDH010000003.1:0-7727 GCA_036499685.1 Lacunisphaera sp.
TTGGTAATATTGAACGTGGCATTGTGAACGACCGTATTGAATCGACCCACCTTCAAGGACAATTTGTCGTCGAGCGTAGTGATCGTTACGCCATATTCTTTCGTGTCGCCGTCGGGATTTGGCAGTACACCACCCGCGAGATCGGTGCGGGGTGCGTCAGCCTTGAAGTTTGATGACTTATCGTAGAAGAAGCTGAGCGTGGTCCCTCCCGGAAGTTTTCCCATGATGGATTTGGGAAGATGATAGACTCCACCCCAAGTGCGGCTTTGACCACTTACAGTTGTGCGGGAACTCGCATCCGTACCATAGTTCAGCGCAGTCACACCAGTGGTTGCATCGACTGGAGCGGCGGTCGCGTAATTTACGATGTCATCTTTGCGCCAGCCATAGGTTGCCGCAAGATCGCCATCGAAAAAGTACGCCTGCCATGTAAGGGCTTTGGAACTATCGCGATATTTCAGGGTTTTACCGCCTGTAACCAAATCAGGCAACTCAGATGGATTGTTGGCATTTTCCCACTTAACCGCTGCCGTCTGCCATCCCACGTAATTTGCGGGGTTGTTATTTTGAGTGCTCGTAACGGTCGTTCCGTCATTCGAATTTAGGTAGGTAAAAGGATCCGCTGGGTTTACATAACCAGGAGCACCAGGCGTGGTCGGTTTATTCCAATGTGAGTTGAAATACGTCACCGAATTGTTGGAGGGCGGCGCAATGATATTCGTAATATTGCCGAGATTCGCACCGCTGGCAGTCGAAGCGCCCAGCAAGCTACCGCCAATATAATCCACCCAGTCAAATTGCCGGTAATTTGAAACTTTTGTACTCTGATCGAAATTGTTGAGCGATTCCCAGCCAAGATCGGTGGCGTATTGCGACCATTGATAATCCTTCGATTCCTTATGATCGAGATCCAAAAGGCCCGTGATTACGTGGCGGCCCAAGATTCGTGCGAGAGTCGTTTTCCCGAGATAATCTTCAGCGCGAATGTCACCATACGCCGTCAAACGTGTGCTGTCCCGTCTGGTCGTCGTCTGGGTGTTACCAGCCGCGGCGGAGTTCGCCACGTATGGACGCCCAAGGTTCGGATTGAACGAGCCGTCTGCCAAGGTAACATTGGGATCAATTTCGATCGCGTAGTTTACACCCTGAAGAAATCCAATCTGACCTTCAGTGTAGGTCTGCGAATCGTAAACGGCTTCGAGACCGACACGGTCGCTGAAAAACGTTTGGGAGAATGCGAGATTGTAGGCATTCCAATTTTGCCATTCACGTTTATTGTCACCGTCGAGCAGCTTATGATAAAAATCAAAAATCGACGGGTCCGACATGGTTACGTCAGCGTAGTAGCTTCCACCTGGAATAGCGGTATTGGCGGCCCATTGCTGAAAATCCGGTATTGCGAGTGGGCGGAAATTGGCCCGCCCGTCAATATTAACTGCGTTACCGGGCTTTGAAGGCGGAGAAATGTTTCCGTTCTGATCAATCGCCCAACCCAGAGTGAATTCACCAGAAATGACTTGAGTCGCAAGTCCACTGGAAAGGCCCGGCTGAACGCCCGGGGTGGATGGGGAACTGCCATTGAAATAGCTGAGTACGGTTGGCCAATAGGTGCGACCTTGCGCGAATCCGCCCTTATTGTAGGTTGAATTTACCAGTGCACTGTTATTGCCAAAACCCGGAATATATTGGTTAACCGTAAGCTTGTTAAGATTTGGGTTACCGTAAGCATCGTTTCCAGTCAGGAAAAACGGAGAAATCATATCCTCTGGCGGAAGCGTACGTGGGTTGTTGGAGTTAACCCGCCCATTTTCATAGTTCGCACGGAAAGAAGTGTGCGAGTCTTTCCAATTAAAAAGCTTTGGATCAAAGCGCAGAGCGCCATAGTAACGGGTCGTGTTGTTGAAAGCGGGTTCTTGCTCGTATCTTTGCTGATCGTTAACCGCCGCAAACCGAATAGCCAATTGGTTATCCAAGAGCACTTGATTGACATCCATTAAATTTCGCTGACTGCCGAAACTGGAGGTCACATTTTCCACTTTGTACGCAGTCTTAAATGCGGCGCCATTCAGACTGGTATTAATGATACCCGCCGGACTGCCGACACCGAAGAGAATGGAATTGGGCCCGCGCTGCAAATCGACACGGCCCACATTGAATCCATCCCACGGAATATCCGTAAGGAAATAGTCGCGAGTGTTGTCGGCGGAATCCAAACCACGGACACGAGTGGTGGAACTGGGATTCGTAAGCACTTCTTGGTAGACCGACGCTCCGCCTTGACCGGAGAAATTACCGCGCAAACCGCCGACTTCCGTACTTGGAGTGTAAACCAGCAAGTCTTGCGAGTTCTTCGCGCCGGTATCCTTGAGGAATTGCGCGGTTACTACGGAAATGGCAGAGGCGACATCCTTTAGTTCGGTACGAACTCGCGTGCCGGCCAAAGTATCCTTGGCCGTGTAGCCTTGATCCTCGTTGGCTTCGACGACGAAGGGAGACAACTGGATCGTCTCTTCATCCGCCGCCGGCTTGGTGGTGGCGGGAGCAGCAGTGGTTTGCGCCGACAGGCGCCCCACGGTAATTAGACACAACGCGGAAGAGAGCGCGAACGCTCCGGCACGCGAATACAATCGATTCATGGTCGTTAGGGTTAGGGGGGAACTGATGTGCCGGTGTTGGGCACATCACTCAAGGCAGGTCGAAAACCGGCCTCCAAGCACGGGGACTATAACGAATTGAGGCTTCGCTTTAAATGAGTTCGCGCGTGGTCGCACTGAGTCCTTTTCAGGAATTGCCTCGATGAGGAGATGGAGGAAACCCGATTTCCGAAATCCGTGGAGAAACCATTCGCAGTCGATCTTCCACTACGATCGGTCAAAGCGAGGGAGGAAGGATTCCCCGGAATCCAAGTCCATCGAAATTTGGAAGCGGCGTTGAGTCCTGATCAAAAGTCGCTCGCGCGCCACTCCAGCTTCCTGCAAAACAGGCATGAGACGGCTGGCTCACTATCCACGGGCCGCTCTGATCTCAATCAAAGCTTCACCCAACAACGAAGTCCGCGCGACCTTGGCTGAACCGAGTGCGGAACTGTCCCGGCGTCTCACCGGTGACGCGCTTGAAGACAACGCACATGTATTCCACGTGGACAAAGCCGGCCTCCGCGGCAATTTCCTTTAATGGCATGTCGGTGGCGGAAAGCAGCTCGCTTATTCTCGCGACCTGCGCACGGCGAATTTCCTTTTGGGGTGAACGGCCCACTAAGCGGCGAAACTTGTGCTCAAGTTGACTGCGCGACATAAATGCACGCTCGAGAACTTTATCCACCGTGATGCCTTGGCATGCGTATTCCCGGATATAATTCAGCGCCATCGCCACATTTTTATCTCTCATTGCGAGAATATCGGTGGATTTTCTTGTCACCACGCCCTGGGGCTCAATCCGCACATCAACCGGAAATTGTCTGTCACCAGAGAGCATTCGATCCATGATTTCTCCCGCGCGTCGTCCCATCTCATAGCCGTTGATTGCAACACTGGAAATGGAAGGCTCCCCCAGCTCACATTGTATCATGTCATTATTTGCGCCAAGCACCGCGATTTTTTCCGGAACACTCAACCCTGCCGTGTGTGCCGCGCAAATAACACGCTGCGCGCAAAAATCGTCACACGCCATTATCGCTGTTCCTTCCGGAAGGCTGCACAACCACTCAGCCAAAAGGCCGGTCTGTTTCGACTCCCAAACGGGAGTCACCGCATCCGGATGTTCCACTTCAAAAACGTTGCAATGTTTGCCGGCCAGTTCCAACGCCTCCACGAATCCTTTCCGCCGCTCATTGGACCGGCTCAGATTCGAATATCCACAGAATCCGAAATTTCGGAATTTGCGATCAATGAAGTATTCGGCCCCAAGGTGACCGACTGTGATATTATCAGGACGAATTTTTGCCGCGCCGGATATGGCGGGGCAGTCACTGAGATCAATGACCGGCAAAAAAAGTTTCAAACAGGTGTCGATGAAAAGAGGCGAGGCATGGTAAGCGATGACCCCATGCCATTTCCGGCCCTGCAACCAACTTGAACCGCTCTCGATGCGCTCGTCCCCGTGAAGGGAGATCGACCATGGCTGGTGGGTGCGCTGGTGGTGCAGCACTCCCTTCAATATTTCCGCTGACTCTCCGTCGTGAGATTCGAAGAATAAAAGTAGTTGTGGGTACATTTAAAGTGACGAAGCCCGGAAAAATCGCATGTCGTCCAAAGGGACTGCATTGCGATCCACTTGGTTTCATAAGGAAACACCGACCGATGCAAAATTACTTCAAACAAACCACAACGAAGCGGACGGAACACCGCCTCTGAGGTAACAGTCTCTCAATTGGGATAGGTTGCGCCCCAATGGAGAAATTTTCCAATGTTCAAAGCAAAGGTCGCGGAGAATTGAATAAAGCCTTGACCAACGCCTCGCGATCTTTGGTGGAAAGGGACGAAGCTTGCTTCGCCGTCACCGAGCTTCAGTTCCCAGGCGGAAGATATTCCCGGAAGTCGGGGAGTTCCTTCTCGCGCCGACCGCTCCGGTCGCGGATGAAAAACGGTTCTTCAGGTAAAAGACCGGTGTCGTCGTCTCCCTCTTCCTCGTCGTCGGTTTCAAGACCTTCGATTTCATAGGTCACCACCGCGCGTGGCACTACGCATGGATCATGGCGACCGCGCGCCAGCAGCTCCGTTTCAGCTCCCGACACGTCGACCGTTTTCTGCGATTGGAGAATGGTCGCGGTGGGTTTGAACGCGACGCGAAAGACAATTTCCTCGCCGTTGCTGATGCCACCCTGGACCCCGCCGGAATTGTTGGTGGCAGTTCTAATCCGGCTCGCTTCGCGCAAAAACACATCGTTGTGCTGCGAGCCCTTCAGCAGCGTGCCGGCAAATCCGCTGCCGATTTCAAAACCTTTCGTCGCCGGCAGTGACAACATCGCCTTGGCCAGATCCGCTTCGAGCCGGTCGAAAACCGGCTCACCCAAACCGACCGGCACATTCCGGCAGCGACATTCAATGACCCCGCCCACCGAATCGCCCACCGCCGCTCGACGCACGAGGCGACTCGTCTTTTGGTGAGGTTGATCCTGTGCGCTTCGCTGGAGATTCAGTTCTTAGTCCGCGGGGCGATAAACTGATATTCCTACTGGATCACCGTCACGATGGATATTTGCGGTTTCACCACCAAAAGCGAAGCGTCAACGATTTTGCCGATCCTTGGACAAAAAATGGTTACAACGGCGAAAAGCATTTCAATTATAAAACAGCTGTTGGGATTGTTGCGCCGGGAAAACCGGGCCTGCGAAATGATCAAACAACGAGTCAACTAGTGGCAATCGTGCCCTTAAATGACACCGACTATAAATTCTACTTCCGTGATGCAAAAACTGGTTCCGAACCAACCAGTAAAGCACAACAACCCTAGTTGACTAACGTTGATCACGAGGGAGAACCGTTGGCCTGCGCCACGAAACCGGAATTGTTCAAGTCCATCGTGGACGACGCGGAAGCGACGAAAAACTTCTGGGATGAAATCATTGCGGCCATGCCGCCCATCATGCGGCCCGACTTGGCAGGGCGAAAACCGTAGCCCTTACGATTTACCGGGCGGACTATCACCTTTGAGCTTCGCGGAAGTGCGCAACTCTTCGGCAACAAAACGGATGAAGTCCGTGAGGTCGCCATGGACCGAGGCCTTTTCGAGCGCCGCCATGTAGGCCGCCCGATGTTCCACCCGGATAACCGTCCAATTGTAGCCGCCCGAAGCGAACATGATATTCATCAGGAAGCGGGCGATCCGGCCGTTGCCGTCCGAATACGGGTGGATGAACACGAAGACGAAATGGCCGAGCACGGCCCGCACGGCCGGCGATTCCTCCGCCGCGAGCATGGCGAAGAACGCCTCCATGTAAGCCGGAACCGCCGTGATCGCTGGCGGCACATGCGCGGAACCGCGAATGAAGACGCGCCGTTCCCGGTATCCCGCCAGAGCGGAGGCCGGGATGATGTTGGCCTGCACCGAAGGACTGAAGAGCGCACGATACCAGCGTTGGAGGTCGCGCTCCACGACCTTGCCGGGGTTCCGCTTGCGGAAAATATCCCCGAGACTGGAGATGACTGCACTGAACGCTTCATGGTAGCCTTTTGCGGCCATCGCGTTGACCTGGGCTTGGTCGCCGGGCGAGGCCGCGGGATCCCAAGCGCCATCGGCGATGCGTTCGATGAGGTCCGGTGTGACTTGGTAACCTTCAATGGAGAGCGAGTGATAGGCATCATGCGTGTAGATTTCCTTCACGTGCTGCATATACTCATAAGCACTCAATCGGTTTTTGGGCGGGGCGGGAAAATGCTTGAGGACGACCGGCCGCAACTTTGACCACAGGGCTTCGACCCGGCCGGCATAAGGGGACGGCAATACCACTCCAGCCGGCAGTCGCGCCGGCTCGTCGAACGGATTCTCGACCTTGGGCGCCAAGCCGGCGGCGGCTAGATCGCCTTGAATTCGTTCCGCCGCGTCATGACGCCCGATGTGATGCAAGCCGCCGATGATACGGCCGGCGGCCGCGAGGTTGACGTCACCGGTCAGCAATGTTCGCGAGAGTTCCTCCGGTCGGACCATGCGCAGAGCCAGTTCAGCGTTTGTCGCCGACTTCGTGAAATAACTGGGGGTCGCCCGGGCCAGAGCAAACGCCAGCGGCATCACCTGTACGTCCTGCTGCGTCGCGGGATTCGTCGGCAGGTTCTTTTTGTTCGGGTAAAGCAGGATTGAGCTATCGTTGGGCAGCTTGAGCGTAAAAACGCCGCTGCTGGCGGTTAGGACGATCAGTTGCTTCGGCGTTTGCGTGCTTGCCGTCCACAGGTCCAGTGAATGCTCCGGCGACAGGCAGTAATCGCGGCCATACCGCGTGTTCAGGTAGGCTGAAACGAAGCCCCAAAAATGCAGGTGCCAGAAGGCGCTGTCACCCGGCTGCGCTTGGGGAGTGGAGAGCGCATACCAGCCTTTGATGATCTCCACGAGGAAGCCACGCTGCATGAGTAACTCCCGGTCGGCCCGGGAAAGTTGCGAGGTGCGCAGGATGTGCAAGGGTGCCGCCGCTTGGGCGCGGCGGAGTGCGGCAGCCAGTGCACGCTGAGGGTTCGTTGCCATGCAAAGAACAGTAATTTACTTTGGCATTCCGTCAATTTCTACTTTGGTATTATGCATTTAATTACTTTCTTATCCTGCATAAAAACACTTTGTTTTTTAACCTACCTAAAAATAAAAACAGTCAGCACCCGATTTAGCCGACGCAAAGTACTGCAAGATGCGCTCCAATTTTTTCTACACCTTTTTTTCTACACTTTATTCCGGAAACGGGCTGTTTCGGGAAACAACGGGAAACGTCAAAAAGTCGATTTCTCCTCTGAAAACGCACGCCGGGCAAAAATTGAAACAACCGGAAAAATCGCGGTTTAGAATTCTGAGACCTGCGTGTCTACCAATTCCACCACCCGGGCAAATTTATCTCCAAGAACAGCTAACAATGGACGCGCTTTCGTGAGTTTAATTTTTCCACACCACCTTTCTACACTTTAACCATGGAAACGACCAAAAGTGAGCGGCAGTGGGAAAGAACAAACTTCACGAAGGTACTTCGCAATCGTCAGAGCGGGAAGTACTACGTCTACGCAAAAGCCGACGGCAAGCAGAAATCACGGACG
>DASYDH010000004.1:0-54628 GCA_036499685.1 Lacunisphaera sp.
TCCGCTCCCGCAAATCCAGTGAAAGGGTTTTCATGACTCCCACTCTTGCCACTGCCACCCCAAATACGAGAAAATAATGGCTACACTATTATTTAATATGCTCTAGTGGTTAAAAATTTCCCTCCGGCCACCTGCAAGGGATAAGGGAGTCCGCCTATAAACCAAACCACGACGCCGCAACTCACCATTTCGATTCAAAGCGATAGCTGCCCGACGCCACTGCAAACACATCGCGGTCCCCTTCCCGGCGCAGAAATTCAACGCATGCCGCTTGCGCGCCGGGTCTTCCACTCTCGCGAACCGTACCGGTTTGCCTCGCGGGAACAAATACCGTCGCGGTCGTATTCGCCGGGATCGTCACGTTTAAATAAAATGTTCCCCTCTCCCGCTTCCACTTCACTTCAATCGGTCCGTGAATTGATTGATAACCCGCATCGACCCACGCCAGATCACCGACCGGCTGCGGGTGGATGATGATCTTTTTGAATCCCGGACCGGCGGGATCGGGAGCGATGCCGGCAAGGTCGGCGTAAAACCACTCGGTGATCTGCCCGAGCATGAAGTGATCCTGCGAAGCACCGAGATTCGCTTCCCAAGATTCGGCCAGAGCGGTCGCGCCTTTTTTCAACTGGTAGCCGTAGCCCGGTTTTTCATCCTGATCGATCAACTGGAAAATCACATCCGAACGCCCCGTACCCGCAAGCGCGAGCAGCAGATAACGAAAACCGATATCTCCGGCGGACGCGTAACCTTTTTGTTTCACATCGTGCACCAGCGCAGCCACGACGGCGTCGTGATCCGCCGGCTCGATGAGTCCCATCGCCAGCGGAATCGCAAGCGACGCCTGCGACGCCGTGCCGTAAAGTCCGGTCGCAGGTTGGCGGAATTCGGCAATGTAGCACTGGCGAATCTGTTCCGCACGCTGCGCAAAATGATTCTCATCCTCCCGTTCACCCAGCACCCGGGCGATTTGCGCGAGCGTGTGTGCATCCTCATGGAAGAACGCCGTGGCGGTGATCGGTGCCGGCGTGAGATTGGCACGTTTGCCTTTTCCGGGTTCGTAGTCGTACCAATCACCGAGTCCCTCGGAAACGATGTCGTTCTTCGCGCGCATTTCAAGATAAGCGAAATAGCGTTTCATGGCCGCGTAATGCTCACGCAACGGCTGTGTATCGCCGGTGAATTCATAGTGTTGCCATGGCACCAGAATAAACGCCGCGCCCCACTCCGCCGCGGCCCGGAAAGTTCCCTTGAACACGGTGTATTCCGGCGCAATGTTCGGAATCAACCCGTCCGGCGTCTGCGCCTCCGCCATATCCCAGAGGCCTTTCGCATAAATCCGGTCGACATCGAACTCGTAGCGGATCGACGGGCCATTGAGATGATATTGCTCCAGCCAGCCCAGTTTTTCGCGGTGCGGGCAATCGGTGAGGATTGAAACCATATTGGAGCACTGCGCCCAACGCACGAGGTCGCGAATGCGATTGAACCGCTCGTTCGACGTGGAGAAATGTCCGACCGGCTCCGCGCTGGAATGCACGATTACCATTTCCAGTTTTTCGATTTGCGGCAGCGGCGCGCCGGTTGCCGCAGGGATTAACTCCGCGCGCACATAACGGGAACCCACGTAGTAGAACTGCGGAAACCAGCTCTCCACGCCGTCGGTCGCTTTCGTGTACTGCCACCAAGCGCCGCCGCGATGCGTCCCGCCCATCGTGCCGCGCTCGATAGTTCCATTGGCGTCGACGACCTCGCCCGGCACCAACCGCACCGTCGATCCGGCTGGACCCGACACCCGCAGCCGCGGCATGAACGAGGTGTTCTGCCCAAAATCAAACAACACAACGTTCCCCGAAAGTGGCCGCACGGAAACCGGCTCACGGGTTTCAATCGCGCGCAGTGGCTCGGCCGCACGCGTTTCTCCGCGCAAGGTCGCCAGGGAATTGTCCAGCTTGACCGCGTTCGTCCACGTGCGATCGTCGAAATCCACGCGATCCCAACCGGCTGGCGTTCGTCGCGCGTCGTAATCTTCCCCGCCGTAAATACTGGAAAAGGTCAGCGGGCCGGCGCTCGTTTTCCAGTGAGAATCCGTCCCGACGAATTCCACGGAACCATCGGCGTACTCAAGCCGCAGCTGGGCAATCGCCCGGAGCTTGCCAAACGTGCCCGTGAATTTTGCGAACCGGCCCGCGGGGCGTTCCACGCGATACATACCGGGGCCGAGCGCGAGTCCGATCGCATTGCGCCCGGGGTGCAATTGCGCGGTTACTTCGTGGGTATCGTAGAGCGTCGTCTGATGGTAGTTGGTCCAGCCCGGCGAAAGCAGATCCGCGCCGGTTTTCGTGCCATTGAAAAAAAGTTCATACTGACCGAGTCCGCACACATGGATCACCGCACGCCGCAATCCGGGTTTCACCGCAAACTCCCGGCGAAGAAGAACGCTTTCGGTTTCCGCCGCGGCAGCGATCCAGTCGGCGCGCCATTCCGACGCGACACTTCCCGATGACGAAGGCAACAATCCCATCGTCCACGTCGCCGGCTCGCTCCATGCGGAGGCTTCTCCGTTCGCGTCCCATGCGCGCACCTGCCAAAAAACCTGTTGGGAAGAATGAAGCGGCTTTCCCGCGTACGGTAAATCGGTGGTAGTATCGCCATCGATTTTACCGCTGTCCCAGAGGTCCGCCTCGCCGTCCGCCAGTTGAGCCATAGTCGACGCCACCCGCACTTGCCACGTCTTCTGACGTTCGCCGCGTTCGTTCGAAGCGACCTGCCAGAACAATCGCGGTTGCGGAACATCGATGCCAAGCGGATTGGCGGCGTATTCGCATTTGAGAGCTGTCACCCGCAACGCCGCCGTCGCCATTATCGGTGGTAGGACGAGCACAGATGAAATCAGCAGAAAGGTGGAACGCGACCTCCGGGCGCGTTGGTTTGGAATGGATAAACCAAAACGCGCCCGGTGGTCGCGTTCCACCGCAGTAGTAAATCCGAAAAAATTTGTCCACGCCTTCACAATTTCGCGGGGTCGAGCACGACGTGTTTGATCATTTTCCGACCCCACGTGTACGTAATGTGCACTTTGCCGTCAGCCGCCTGGATGACTGCCGGATATGAATAACCGCTCGTGAGCGGTTCCGACTCGAGTGTGAGCACATGTCGCCAATTCAACCCGTCCGTCGACACCGCGACGTCCAGCGGCCAGCGGTCACCTTTCGCTTCCGTCGCCCGATGCGCCGAGTGATTATAGACGATCAATTGCCGGCCATCCGCCAGTGTCACCGCATCAGTGCCGGAATTCGGATTGGGCAGTGCGATCGCGGTGAGCCCGCTCCATGTCTGTCCGCCATCCTTCGACCACGTCTGCGCGATCACGCCCTGTTTGGTCCGGCAAAGCGCCTGCAGCGATCCGTCGTGATGAAACAAAACACTCGGTTGAATGGCGTCGAGCGACGGACCTTTCCCGACCGGCCCGACGAGGCGCCACGTCTTTCCCGCGTCCGTTGAAAGTTCGAAATGAACGCGCCAGCCATCTTTGTTGCCCTCGGTGCTCGACGGCGAAAGCCACGCGCCGTCCGCGAGTACGACCGGCTTGTTTTTGATCGGACCGAGAATTCCGTCGGGCAACCGCGCCGGTTTCGTCCAGGTTTTGCCGTCGTCCGTCGACGACATCGTCATCCCCCACCACTGACTCGGCGAAGGCCCCACTTTATAGAACAAATGCAATGAGCCACCCGGTGGCTGAAATAAAACCGGATTCCAGGTCGGCAATCGCTTGGAACCGTCGGTTTGAACGCCGTTTGCCACCTCGACCGCGGGCAACCAATGGCCACTTTCCTCCCGCGTAAACCAGATACCGACGTCCGGATTGCGCTCCTTCGTGCCGCCGAACCACGCCGCGGCGAGGTGCCCCGGCGACGTTTCGACAATCGTCGACGCATGGCACTCCGGATACGGCGCATGTTCGTTAAGAAACTCGGACGATATCACCGCGGCATTCTCCGCTGCGAAAGCGGTCGAAAAGAAAAACAGGAAGCTGCCAAGCCAGATTTTCATGGGAAAATGGATTTATTAAATGGAAGCGTATCGCGCCGGGCAAAACCGAATGCCGCCACCAGCAGCACCATTGCCGCCGCGACGTAGATGACGCCGCCAAATGCGATTGCCTCACTCATGTTGTCGATATCCTTTTGGTGCCGTCCATATTTCGTGGCCAAACCCACTGCGAGCGGTCCGAGGGCACCGCCGCCCCAGCCCACGGTGTTCATGATTCCCGCCGCTGAGGCGCGTGCGCGTGGCTCGATTACGTCATAGAGGGAGGCAAAAATATTGGCGTCGTAAAGTCCCTTGCACAGGCCAAAGAGCGTCATCGCGATCAGCAGCGTCCGTACTTCGGAGGTCAGCCCGACCATGCCGATAAATGCCGCGCCGCCGAGGAGGCCGGCCGCCTGCACCAGAATGCGACCGCCGGCGAAACGCCGAACCAGCTTGTCAGCCAGAATCCCGCCGACCGGTACGCTAACCGCACTCGCCAGATGAATAAACACGCTGCCAGACAGTCCCGCCGACGTCAGCTTGAACCCAAATTTTTCCGTGAGAAAGGTCGGCGTCCAAATCAAGAAAATCGTCGCGACAAAATTCGCGCCCAGAAATCCCACCATGAGCAGGATCGCGGTTGGCCGGCGAAAAATCTCGGCGAGAGTGGGACCAACTCCGAGCGGAACAGGCATCGGCGCGGCGAGAGAGGTTTCCGCGTTGTCCGCCGCTCCGCGTCGCGGTTCGCGAAGGAAATTCCAGAGTACGACAGCGAGGACCAAGCCGGCCGTGCCAAAGAAATAAAACCCCACGCGCCACCCGAGATGTTCGGCAAACCACGCCCCAAGCCAGCTGCCACCGATCGTCCCCGCGTACACGCTCGACTGATGCAGCGACATGGCGCGGGAACGCGTTGCCCTTCCGTGATAGTCGCTGATGAGCGACATGGTCGCGGGGAAATAAAACGTTTCCCCGACGCCTTCGAGTGCGCGCACGGTCACAAATTGCCAGAGCCGGCTGCACCAGCCGGTCATCATTGTGACCACGCTCCAAAACAAACATCCGCCGAGAATGAGTCCCTTGCGTGAAACCCGGTCGGCAATATAACCCGCCAGCGGTGCACCCGCAGCATACACCCACGCAAATGCGGAACCGATCAATCCGAGCTGCACCGGATCGAAACCGAATTCCTCCTTTAATTTCGGAAAGACGGAGGCGATCGCCTGCCGGTCGGCATAATTGAAAAAGCAAATGAACCATAACATCCCGACCACCGTCCATTTGTATCCTGAGCTGGGTGGCCGCCGCGATTGGGCATCCGTTTGATTCCCGGTGCCGTTCATGGGCGCTGCGCTTTTTCCGCCACTGGTGACATCGCGAGCAGACTTTCCACCACGGACCGCGGAACGGCGACAATGCACCCATGACGCGCATCCTTCGGAAAACTGACTCTGTCGCTCACGTCTTCCCAGTGGATGAGATCGCGCGAACGCACCAGGCCGATGGCGTTGAGCATGTGCTTGTCGAAATAGACGCGATATTCTCCGCCGACCTTGATCGCGGTCGGACCTTCCGCCCAATAATTGCCGGTCAGCGGCGGCGACGCTTCACCCCACGGACCTTCGGCGGTCGCGCCGCGAATCATCCGGATATTTTTCTCCGTCTTTGGCTGGACCGTCTCGTTCTTCACAAACAGCAGCCAGGATCCGTTGGAATCGTGCAGCAAGTCGGCATCGATTACATTAAAGCCGCCGTCATAGAAGAGTTTCGTCGGCGTGTAGTGGACAAAATCCGTTGTGGTCGTCGCGTAGATCCGGTGATTGCGCTCGGGACGCTTGTTCGACAGCGCCGTCTCGGGAAACCGGCCGGGAATCGTGGTGGACCAAAAAATCAGATAATCCTTCCGCGCATCGTCCCAGGTGATTTCCGGTGCCCAACAATTCTGCGCGAGAGGTTCGTGCATCATGACAGGAATCGCCTGCTGCGCCGACCAGTGGATGAGATCGTGTGAAGATGCGTAGCCGATCGTCTTTCCGGTCCAGCCGGCCGTCCACACCAGCTGCCATGTGCCATCCGGACCGTGATAAAGGCAGGGATCGCGCATGATTTTCGCCTCACCCGCGGTCGGTTTTAGAAAACTCCGGCCGTCATTGAGCATCGAGAAATGGTAGCCATCCGGACTCCACGCGAGACGAAAGCCCTCCGCCTCGCGATCGTGATAAAAATAGGCGAAGAGATAACAGGTCGCGGGCAAATCCGCCGCGCGCAGGGCGGAAACCGCGCCTAAAACCAAAGCGCAAAACAGGAGGAAAAATCGGCGTCGCATCGGTCAGTCCACTGGCAATTCCGTTTTCACCGGCTGGCCATCCGCCCCAAGCCGGCGCACCCGCAACGCGATTCCCGATTTGCCGGGCAACGTCACGACGCGGTTGGCCGCGTCGACGAAATGGTAATTGTCCTTCTTCTTCGCGACGAATTCCCCGGGGACGGGCGTGATCGTCATCGTCCACGTATCAATAATCTCGACGGAATATTTCTGGCCGTCCGCGACGCCATTCTTGTAGAGCTGAAAAGCCCAACTCGCAGGGGTCGCCTTGCCAAAATAGGTCAGGTAATATGAACCGGGTTGACCGGCGGTTTCCGTATCCTGCCACTTGTCGATCGGGTCGAGTCCTTCCGGCGGCGAGTCATCGAGAATCTTTTTCAAGAACGCAAGGCGCGGCTCGCTTTGCCCGCTCAGTTCGCCGCCAAACGACGTCCAGGTATCGGCATGTTCCGCGTGAAAATAGTCGCCGTGCCCCACGTAAGTTCCCGCCACCGTGCCGCACCAAAAACGGTGAACCATTTCCTGCGCGCTGAGATTGCCCCAGCGCAAGGTGCTGTCTCCCTCGTATTTCACCTCGTCGTAAACGACGGGCTTGCGATAGACGTCGCGATACATCTCCGCGCGCCCCGGTTCCTCGACGGCCGCGCCGTTTTGGATCGAGACGTGCGTCACCCATGGTTTGTTGTGGTCGTAAATCAACGCGCCGTTGTGAATGGACCGCAAGTGATCGTACGGATCCGCCGTCTGCACGATTTGAAAATAGCGGTCCCAGTCGGCCATTGTCTTGGTGCGGAGGAAATCGAATTCGTTGGCGATCGACCACCAGACATTCCGGTATGCGCTGAAACGCGCGACGACGTAGCGCAGGTAACGTTCATCGGCCGCAGCATCGAGCGAATCGAAGCCCCACGGTTTGCCGTAGGGATTGAACAAAATCACATCCGCCTCGATGCCGAGGTCGCGGAGCTGGGCGATCCGTTTTTCGTAATGTTGAAAATACTCCGGATTGAAACGCGTGAAATCCCAATCGTGCGGCGGTTTGCCAGCGTAGGGCCAGCGCGGTGGAGCGAACTCTTTGCGGAAGGGATTCTGCTGCGGCAAAAGCAGCATGCGCGCCTTATTAAACGGCGATGCTGCCAACGTTTTCAACGTCAGCTCCTGCCAGTCCTCCGGTGTATCGAGCCAATTATAGATCGTCGTGCCGATTGGTTTGAATGGCGTCCCGTCGGCGTACGCGAAGTGAAACGTATTGTGCACCCGCACCGGCCCATGATTGCCTTTGCCCGCCGGCGTCACCGTGAAGCCACCGGTTTTTCCGGTCAGCGCCCAACGATTGCTCTTGGTTTCATAGTGCCATTCGCCGGTCGCGTCGGGCATGAAACGCACGCGGTAAATGCCCGCGCCATCGTAGAAACCGGGGACTTCCACCGTGGTGTTGCCATTGGTAAACGTGGCACCGACACGGACATCGATGAACGGGTTGCCGTCGGCGGGTCCTTTCAACTCCAACTCAAACACCGACCACTTTTCGACCGTGGTCGGTGTCGTGGTTGCGTGAGCCACGGCAAATAGTGATGCGCACAAAATCGAAAGAAGCGCGGATCGGAATAGTTTCATGGGGTAAATGAGAACATTGAACTTAAAATCAAATTGATGAATCGCGCACCGCACCTCAGTCGGGTTGCACATCACCCGCCTCGGGCAGTCCGGTGATCACCGCCTTGCCGGGGAATTTGGCGCGGTACTCCTCCGCCATTGCGGCGATGGATTTTGCACTCGGTCGGCCGCCCTTCCACAACCGTGCATGTTGGCGCGGTGACAGGTCGGTCCCGCCGGCGGGAGCGAACTGCTTTCCTTTCGCAGAGTTAAACCAATACGTGAGATCGATCACATCGACGACTGCCGCGCGTTGGGGGTCGGCCAGGATCGCATCCTGCACATCCTTCGCCGCGCTGAGGGCGATGAGCGGGTGTTTCCCCGTCTCGTGTTCCCACTCCCCGACGACATCGAGCCAGAACTGCATGAAGTTGAGCGGGCCACTGTTCTCCGCCGTGAGCGTGTGAATGACATTGGATTCGTCTGCGAGATTCGACAGGCACTGGCGAATATAGGCGCGGTGCAGCGCGCGATAGGCGGGATCAGCGAGATCGTAGAATTCCGCCGCCATCTTCATCGTATCACCCGTAAATGGCACCGGCTCGGTGAAGCGCGTGCCGTTGATGTTATTCGTCGGACGCCACGGCGAATCGACCCAATGCGCGCCGGCCTCGAGGATGTTGTGCTGGAAATACATTTCATTCACGAGCACGAGACCCTTTTGCCGCGCAAGTTCGGCGAACTCATGCAGTCGCGCAAAATACCACGGATTGTATTTGGTGAGATCGTAACGGCTGAGTCCGTCCCACGCCGCGCCCTGGCCACTGCGCGCGAAAGGTTGTTCATAAAACGGCGGCCAGTCGTCGCCATCGGGACGCCGGAAACGCTCGTGATCCATGCGACGGCGGTCGTACCACAAGCCATAGTGATGGCGGAGCACACTTTGTCCGGCTGCCACCATGCCGTCAGTGAGTTCGTCGAGGTCGTCCGTGAAAATTGGCCCGGTCAGGCCAGGCACAAAACGCGTGATCGCCGGTTTCGTCGGCTCGGCATTCTCCAGCAGGTAGCCACGCCACCAGGAAATATCCGCCTCGGTTCCGCTGAGCCGGGCGCCGCCCACCGTGAGCCAGCCATTCGTCAGCGCGAGCGGCTTGGGTGGAACGCGACCTCCGGGCGCGTTTTCAGCATGGCCGGCGGAAACGCGCCCGGAGGTCGCGTTCCACCTTTCTATGTCGGCTGCCGGGGCAACATATTTTATCGGGGCGAGCACGTTGGCTGCTTTTTCGCCCACCCGCACCTTGAGCTGCGCCCGATACAGGCTGTCCGGATGAATAAACTCGTTCACCTGACTCCACCAACCGTCGCCGACGAACTGGCCCCAGACGCCATCCGCCCAATTTTGGGCCGTGGGCGGCGCGCGGCAGATGACAATCGGCGCGGAACATTGCCACAACATCGAGTTCGCAGCAGACCAGCCGACGCCTTGGTTCCACGTCTCGCGATTCGTCAGCTCCAGCGTGCCGCCGTCGAGCGTGACATTATCGAATAAAATCCCCGACGCCCAGCTGCCGGTCGAGCCGCTGAATCCATGGCTGCGCAAGGCCGTGCATTCGAGAAACACATTTGGACCGCCGGCTTTATAACCGACGGTAAAATCATTCCGCCCGTTTTCCGCGTGGCAGCGCAGAAAAAGCGTCTGCTGTCCATCGGTGTGAAAGGTGTGCCGGCGATACCCACCCATTTCGGAAACCGGCGCGAGCGACGCGCAGTCCTGCACCGTCACGCGGGTGCTGGCTGAATCCACGTCGATCATCGAGCCGGCGAAATGAACACCCGCGATGGCCGTCACCCACGCATCGCGAACACCAGCGAGGTGAATCGCCTCCCACGCATGTTGTTCGTCCAGTGGATTGGTCGAATCGAAAATACTTTCGCAACGCAGATTTTCCACGCCAACCAGTGTCAATTGACCGGCACGCTTGATCCCGGTCACCGTCCCGCCACCAAATTTCTTTTCAATCGTGGTGGTCAACGGCGCGTCGAGGGTGAGTTCATGTCCGTTTACCGCCGTCACGGTTCGATCCCACGTCAGCGTCATCGCGGCCGGTTTCCACGCGAACTGCTGGCGGGCGGGAGCAACGTCCATACCCAGCGCGTGAAGCCATTCCTTGGTGGCCGGGCGCGCAATCCGGACCAACTCCCCCACTTTAAATCCGGTTACCTCCTTAACCTGAAGCCGCGTTGCGCCCACCGCGATAAAATCATCCGCAATCGCCACCGCTTCATTGCCCGATTCAGTGGACTCATTCTTCATCAAAATCAACGCCCGGCGGCCGGTGCCGGTGGCCACGAGCACGGTGCCATTTTCATCCGGCCCCGCCCCACGCAACACGACACCACTCACGCTTAATTTCAACTGCCCGGAAATTTCGTAATGCCCCGCAGCCAATTGCACCGCACCACGGACGCCGCTCGCGTCGGGTGCGAGGCTGCCGACGTAGTCCAGAGCAGCTTGAATGCGGCCGCCGTCGTCGCCTTCTGCCGGTTCCACCACCACGCGGGCCGGTGCTGCAGGCAATGCTACACCGCCGCCACCATAGCCGGCGGATGAGAAATCGGGCAGGCGATTATCTGAACCGTCAGTGGCGTACTCCAAGACGCCGTCCGCATGCGTCGTCACCACGGGCGGACGTTGCACCGCCAGCACTCCCGACGGTGCCACACCGGAGAGCAAAACCATCGCACAAGGAAGAAAAAAACGTCGGGACAATTTCATGCGGAATCGAAAGAAGAGTAGATCACGGCAAGCGGCCTGTCACGCGTTCAAGAAGCGCGCTGTGCGCGACGAGTTTCCCGTCCGCGAGCACGGACAAACCCGTGCCACGATGATAACGCGTACCGTCGCGATCCCACCAGATCGCGACGTCGTGGCCATGATAACGCACGCCATCGAGCGCAAACCAACCGAGTGTGTCCGCCGGTGTGAGGGGCGCGACCTCAATCACGTCGTCCGGCCGCGGACGGAGCCCGACGAGTCCGGTGATGACCAGATCCGCGTACGTGGAGTGGTTGTAATAAATACTGCGCGGATCGCGGCCTTTGAGCCACGCGCCGGTTTTCTCGTCGAGGTATTCGCCAATGTAAGGCAACCCGTCGTAGTGCTGGCTGCGCGTGTACGTGAGAAAAGCATCGTACCAATCGCGACCGCTCACAAATTTCTGCGCCGGGTAATCGTCGATCAGATTGGCGAGACCAGTAAGCGTTTGCGAGGTGGCAAATGGCCACACCGCGCCGTCCCATTCGCACGAACCGGTCCCGTGCGTGCGAAACTGGGGATGACGCCGCTCCGCGGTCGTGATTCCAAACGGCGCGGCGAATCCATCCGGATCGGTGAATTGTCTCCAAGCCGCCGCATAATCCCGGTCCGTTTCGGGCAGCTCGAAATACCAGGGTATAAAACCGATTTCCTCCCGCACTGAGATCGGCGCGAGCTGTTCATCCACCGAACCGAAGAAATCCAGCGATTTGTTCCACAGCGTCGATTCCACCAACTGCCGCAGATTCCGTGCCTTGGTCTCGAATTCCGCCGCGAGTTCCGGACGCCCGGCGAGCCGCGCGATGTGCACCAGCGCCACGGCATTGCCATACATGTAGGAGCTGATGGTCGGGCGGACGTTTTTCACCTTTCGGCCACCGCTGATCGATTCCTCCATCGCATCGCGCACGTCATACTGCCAGAAAAGCCCGTCGGGGCGCCCATTGTCCGTCTCCCATTTCCTGTAGTCCTTGACCAGATCGTCCAGCAGGCCGGTCACGGCTGGCGTGTCCTGCGTGACGAGCCAGCGCTGCCACAACCCATAATCCAGCCACTGCGAATATTTGTGCAGGTGATCCTGCGGCTGTCCTTTGTTTCCACGCAGCCAGTAAAGCACGTAGTCGTCGCAATACGACTGCTCGCGCAGCCAGCGCCCTTCCATTAAATGATGACCGAGGGCGCTGCTGATCGGACGCGGCTTGGTGAGAAATTCCGTCATGACCCAGAGGTCAGTGGCGGGATCGCGCTTCAAATGCTTGCGGAATGACCACCAGCGAAACCAATAAATTTCCTCCACGGACGCATCCGAACACTCGAAGCGCGGCACATTTCCCTTCAACCACTCCCAAGCCGCGGCATTCGGAATCGCGTTGACCACCGTCTCCGGTTCCATCGCGTTGAATTTCACAATGTGATGCTCGAACGCCGCCGGCGCGAGTAACGGTTCAACGGGCGAATTTGCGCTCAATCCTCCCGCGATCGCCACCGCGCCCACCAAAAAAAAACAGCGAAGCAACGCGCCCGAACGAGCGGCCGTGATCACGGGACAATTTCTTGAGGGGGTTAACATCACGCGAAAGGACCAACCCGGGCCGGAGCCGGCTCGTAAACGATGAAGCACACGAAAGCAGTACGCCTTACCGTGGTGAGGTCCAACGTGAAATCCTATCCTAAGTTAATGGGAACCTCTCCCGCATTTAGGAATATTACTTGCGGTATTGTAACTCCATTCGACAGGGCCGGCTTGGAGGAGAACCACTCGTGTTGAAGGCACTTTCTGTGTGCTTTGCGGAATCGCGGCAGGCCAGCGATTAGCGCAACCACCGGCTTCGGCCGCGCACGCATTCTTTCCGGCAGAAATGTTCAATCGGCACGCAAAATTTTTTTCGTGCGTGTAGCGCGTAAATTTTCTGCGATTGCAAACTGCGCTTCCGGTGATTCTGGGTTTATTCACCCCACGTCGTGATGTCCGTTTTACCTCCTGTCACTTTATTGCAGCCACCTCGCATTCATTTCGGCGCAGGCTGCGCCAGCGACGCTTTGGCGACATTCATCCGCGGGCGTCATCGCCGAATTCTATTGATCACATCACCGTCGCAGCGATCCCCGGCGGAGCGTTTCGCAGGGGTGGCGCGGGCCGAATCAGCCAGCGTGGAAATCGTCATGGGCGTGCCGCCCGAGCCGACCACGGCCTGCTGCGAAAAATTGCGCGCTGTCGCGAAAGCGTTCGCGCCCGACCTTGTGTTGGCGCTCGGCGGTGGCAGCGTGCTCGATGTCGCCAAGCTGGTCGCCGCCTTGCACGATCACCCGGAAGCCGCTGAGGCGTTCTACGGCGTCAACCTGCTTGAAGGTCGCCGCACCGCGCTGGTCTGCGTGCCCACGACCGCCGGCACCGGCAGCGAGGTTTCACCCAACGCGTTGCTCTACGACGAAGCCTCCGAGAGCAAAAAAGCTGTCATCAGTCCGGTGCTCGTACCCGATGCGGCCATCATCGATCCTGAACTCATGCTTGCGCTGCCGCCCGCGCTAACCGCGACCACGGGCATCGACGCGCTCACGCATTGCATTGAAACCTTCGCCAACCGCGCCGCGCATCCGGCGGTGGACCTGCACGCGCTGGAGGGCGTGCGATTAATCGGTGCCAATCTCGCGCGCGCCGTCGCGAACGGTTCCGATCTCGTGGCGCGCTCGGCGGTGGCCTTGGGCAGTCTTTATGGCGGATTGGGGCTCGGTCCGGTAAATACAGCGGGGGTTCACGCGCTGGCCTATCCGCTCGGCGGGGAGTTTCACTTTGCGCATGGGCTTTCCATCGCACTACTGCTGCCGCACGTCGTCCGTTTCAATTCCACGATGATGCCCGAACGCCACGCGGCCTTGGCCGGGGCGCTCGGTGCCAAATCCATTGCGGATTTACCCGCGGCGATCGAACGCTTGATCGCCGCGTGCGGGATTCGTGCCGGGCTTTCGCATCATGGGATTCCATCCGACGCGTTGCCCCGCATGGTCGACACCGCGCTGCAAGTCACGCGTCTCTTAAAAAACAATCCACGCGAAATCACCCGCGACGACGCCTTCGCGATCTATTCCACTGCCTTTTGAAATGAAAAATCCGTCTCATTACGGCGTCATTGTCCCACTCGTTACGCCCGTCACCGTCACGGGCGAACTCGACGAAGCAGCCGCGCGCCGGCTGGTCGATCACCTCGCGCGAAACGGGTGCGGCATGCTCGCGCTCGGCACGACCGGTGAAGTCGCGTCGCTCGATATCGCGTTGCGCCGCCGTTATGTGGAAATCGCCGTGCAAACCGCCGCCGGACGCTCACCCGTTTTCGCCTGCATTGCGCACAACTGCGTCGCCGATTCCATTGCAGCCGGGCGCGATTATCTGGGCCTTGGCGTTAACGGAGTCGTCGGGTTGTTGCCCAACTATTTCAAACTCGAACCCGCCGGGATGCAGGCGTACTTTGAGCAACTCGCCGACAACCTGAAGGGTCCGCTGCTCATCTACAACATGCCCCAAACGACCGCCATGTCGATTCCAGTGGAGATCGTCGAGGCGCTCAGTCATCGCGCCAACATCACCGGTCTCAAGGACTCCGAAAACACCGCCGGCCGGCGGGAAATCGTGGCCCAACGTCTCGGTGGCCGGGATGACTTTGCCCTCTTCATGGGCGTCGCGTCCAGCTCGGTGGCGGCACTGCGCCTGGGTTTTGATGGTATCGTGCCGAGCTCGGGCAATCTGTATCCGGAGCGCTGGCGCGAACTGTTCGACGCCGCCCGCGCTGGCGACTGGGCCCGGGCCGAAAAATTGCAGCAGCATCTCGATGCCCTCGGCGCCATCTTCCAACGCAACCGTTCCCTCGGCGGCTCCCTCGCGGCCCTCAAGGCCGGCCTCGCCGGCCGCCGGCTCTGCGGACCCGCGATGGTTCCACCCCTTCATGCTCTCGAACCGGTCGAACAGGCCGCGGTTCAAGAAGAGATCATCCGTCTAGGCTGACTGAACAAAAATGCCCCGTCCCCCTCTCATTGTCCTCGCGGACGACCTCACCGGCGCGGCCGAGCTTGCGGCGATTGCCCACGAGAACGGTCGCCGCGCCATGGTTTTCACCAGCGTTCCGCGCGATCCGGTCGACGCGGACGTGCTGGTTTTCAGCACCGACACCCGGTTGCTTACCGCCGCCGAGGCTGCGCGTCGCGTGAAACTATTTTCGACCGCTGCAAAAAAAATGTCGCCCGCCGGGATTTTCAAAAAAGTCGATTCAGTATTGCGCGGCCCGGTGATCGCCGAGGCGGAAGCGTGTGCAAAAGTTTTCGGATTCGACCGGGTGATTCTCGTCCCGGCCAATCCTTCGCTGGGTCGCGTCATTCAGGGCGGAAAATATTTTGTGGACGGTCTTCCTTTGCACCACACCGCCTTTGCGCACGACCCGCATCACCCCGTCAAGAGTCCGGTCGTTAATGATTTGCTCGGCTTAAAAAAGAAATCCCCATCCGTCTGCCTTGCTCCCGCCGATCCACTTCCCGTCCGCGGTCTCTTCGTCGGCGAAACCTCCTCGGTGGCCGATATTATCCGTTGGGCCCAGCGAAGCGACGCCACCACGTTGCCGGCGGGCGGCGCGGACTTTTTCCGCGCATGGCTGAATCGCCGCTCGGGTCTCCGCCGACGCCAGGTTCACCACCGTCTGCCCGCCGGCCCGGCGCTGTTGCTCCATGGCACCACGAGCACCCCGGTGCAATCCGGCGCTTTGCTGTTTAGCGGTCGCCGCCCTCCTTCGAAAGACGCAGTGGCTGCTGCCTTGCGCAAAGGAAGATCGGCCATTGTCGCCGCATCACAATCAACCGCGCGCGACTCAAGGTCGCATCACTCTATCGCCGCCGGCTTCGCGCAACTGGTGCGCGCTTTGCAGCGTGCGGACGAGTTTCGTCACCTGCTGATCACGGGGGGCGCCACTGCCGGCGCCGTGTTGAACGAGCTGGGTTGGTCGGGCTTTGAGGTGAACCACGTCTGGGGTTCGGGCGCAGTGACCTTGCGCCCGGCTGCCGCCCCCGATTTCGCAGTCACTTTAAAACCGGGAAGTTACTCATGGCCCACCAAGCTCCGCCGCGCCGTTCCCCGGATTTTTACTTCCTGAATTCATGTCCGCCCTGCCCCTCATCGCGCTCACGTTGGGCGATCCCGCCGGAACCGGACCGGAGATCATTCTGAAAGCACTCGCACAGCCGGAAGTCAACGAACTCGGCCGATTGCTCGTAGTCGGCGACGCGGCGACACTCGAACGAGCGCAGACCTTCACGGGTACACGACTGGACATCCGATCCGTTTCTACGCCCCCGGCAGCTCAGTTCGCTCCGAATTCGATCAACGTACTCGATTTGAAAAACGTCGACCTTTCCCGCCTCCAGCTCGGGCGGGTCGAGCCAATGGCGGGACAGGCGGCGTTCGAATCGATCCGTCGCGCAACCGAACTCGCCCTCGCGGGGGAAGTCGGGGCAGTCGTTACTTCCGCCATCAACAAGGCCGCGCTCAACGCCGCGGGGCATCATTTCGACGGCCATACCGGTTTGCTCGCGCATCTCTGTTCGTCGCCCGGCGCAACCATGATGCTCGTCGCGGATAAATTGCGCGTCAGTCATGTGTCAACCCACGTGCCGTTGCGTGTCGCGATCGATCGCGTCCGTCCTGAGCGCATCGTCAAGGTTCTCCAACTCACCAACGACGCCATCCGGCGGCTCGGCATCGCTCGGCCGCGGCTGGCCGTCGCCGGCTTGAATCCACACGCCGGCGAAGGCGGTCTCTTCGGCGACGAAGAGGAGAAATTCATCGCACCCGCCATCGCGCAGGCGCGCGCGCTCGGGTTGGATGCGCACGGACCATTTGCCGGCGACACAATTTTCTTCCGCACACTGCAGGGGGAATTCGATGCCGCCATCGCAATGTATCACGACCAAGGCCACGTTGCCGCCAAGATGCTCGGGATCTGGCGTGGCGTGAACGTCACCCTTGGATTGCCAATCATCCGCACCTCCGTCGAACACGGCACCGATTTCGCCAACGCCGGCACCGGTCGCTCCGATCCGCGCAGTCTGATCGAAGCCATCCGCCTCGCCGTCACAATGGCGCATCACTCCACGAGGAATTCATCATGAGCGTTAAGCATTTTACCCTCGTGTTTCTGCTGCCGTTGATTGCCGGTGCCGCGCCCGCCCCTCCTCTCGTCCTGGCCGATCCGTCCGTCGTGACCACCGCTGCCGACGGCGGATTGAGGCCCGTCGTCGGCGTGGAAAACATCGAGGTGGTGCGTGCAAACCGCACCCATTCCGAGCACGCGGACGGCCTCAACCACACGTACACCCATCAACCGATGCTCGCGTACTGGCACGGGCGTTTCTACCTCGAATACCTCAGCGCGACCCGCAACGAACACGACGAAGGCACCGTGACCTCATTGACCACCTCAACCGACGGACTGCACTGGGCGGCACCGCATGTCGTGTTTCCCGCCTTCGCGCTACCGGACGGTTCGTCGACCATCGCCCACCAACGGATGGGATTCTACGTCGCACCAAACGCGCCCTCCGATAAAGTCGGTGAAGGTCGTCTCCTCGTCCTTTCGTTTTACGGGAAACATCCTGCGCCGAACGACGGCACTGGCTTGGGCCGCGCCGTGCGCGAGATCCACGAGGACGGATCCCTCGGCCCGATTTATTTTATCCGGATGAACGTGAAACAACCGTTCCCCGGATTCAAGCCGTCGTATCCATTTTATACTACATCGACGGACCGTGGCTTTGTCGCCGCCTGCGATGCGTTGCTGGCGAACCGACTCATGACCGCGCAGTGGTGGGAGGAAGACCAGCTCGATGACAGTGGATTTTTCAGCATCCGCGGCAAGGCGTTGTCCTTCGTTCACCGGCCGGATGGTTCCGTGCTGGGGGTCTGGAAAAATGCGCTTGTCGCTACGACAACCGACGAAGGTCGCACGTGGACCGACAAAGTCTTCGGCGGAAACCTGCCGAACAACGCCTCGAAGTACTGGCTGCAACGCACCGCCGACGGCAAATTCGCCCTTTTCTTCAATCCCACCACGCGACTCCGCCATCCGCTTGCGGTCGTGACGAGCGACGATGGAAAAACGTTTTCGCATCTTTGGGCCGTGCACGGCGAACTACCCGACCAGCGTTTCGGCGGCGGTTTTAAAAACATGGGCCCGCAATACGTGCGTGGCATCGCCGAGGGCAACGGGACGCCACCGGACAATGTCGCCGCCACTTGGGTCACGTACAGCGTCAACAAGGAGGACATCTGGATTGCACGCGTTCCTGTTCCCCTCACTGCAACCGTCGCCGGGCCGGTCAGCGATACTTTTGAAAACGACCGCACCGGAACGTTGCCGGAAGGTTGGAACTGCTACAGTCCCCTCTGGGCGCCCGTGCGCGTGGTGGAAATTGTGGCGGACAATGGAGCTGCCAACCACGCCCTCGAACTGCGCGACGAAGATCCCTACGACTACGCCCGCGCCATTCGCATTTTTCCCGCCACGCACGGCGTGAAAATTTCCTTCAAGGTTCTCGCACGCCAAACCAACGCGCGCCTTGAAATCGAATTGCTCGACGCCCACGGCGCGAGTCCGGTGCGGCTCGCCTTTGGCGAAGACGGACATATCCGCGCCTGCCACGAAGGCCAGTGGATGGATGCCGGCACCTATACCACAGGACGATGGCAGACGGTTGATTTGGAAGTTCCAGCCAGTCCTTCCGCAGACCATTGCGCGCTTAAGATCGACGGCCGATCCCCCCTCGCCCGCCCTGCAATCTTCACCGATCCGACCGCGAGTGTTGAACGGCTCTCCTTTCGTACCGGAGTTTTTCGTGATCGTGGTATGGGCGGAATTGATTTGCCCGGTGCGGATGAGAAGGTCCCCGCGGCCTCATTTCTCATCGATGACGTCATGATCACTCCCGTGATGGCCGACACGAAATGAACGTCGCTTCCATCACTTTGGTTTCCGTTCCAAGCCTCAGCGGCACGGCTCTTCGATGAATTCCCTGCGCTGGCTCGATCTTACCGTCATCGTCATCTACATGCTCGCCATGCTGGGCATCGGGCGGTGGTTCGCACGTCGCCAGACGTCGACGGAAACCTATTTCGTGGCCCGGCGCTCCATCCCGAGCTGGGCGATGGGCATCTCGATCTACGCCACGCTCATCACGAGCATTACGTTTATCGCCTACCCGGGCTCCGCCTACGCGGGCAACTGGAGCGAATTGGTCCCGGGCTTCATGGTGGTGGGAGTGCTGTTGCTGGTGGGCCTCGCGATCATTCCTTTTTTCCGGCATGCGATCGGGATGAGCGTTTACGAATACTTCGAAAAACGCTTCGGCTACGGCGTTCGCGCCTACAGCGCCTTCGCGTTCAGCATGGGACATTTCTCGAAGATGGGTTTCGTTTTCTACACCCTGGCGCTGACGGTCAGCAGCATGACGGGCTGGAATATCTACCTAGTCATGATCGCCACCGGGGTCGTCACGATTTATTATACGGTCATCGGCGGCTTCGAGACGGTGATCTGGACCGACGTGGTTCAGGGTTTCGTCAAAGTTATCGGCATCATCGTCTGCCTTGGCTGGCTTGTTCAACGCATGCCCGGCGGGATCGGCGCCGCCTTCCACCTCGCGGTGGACCAGCATAAATTCAGTCTCGGCAGCACGGGTCTGGATCTTGCCAGCAAAACCAACATCTGGGTCATGTCGGTTTACGGCTTCTTCTGGTACCTGCAAAAATACACCGCCGACCAGACTCTCGTGCAGCGCTACCTCGTCGCGCGCAGCGATCGCGAAGCGTTGAAGGGAGTGGCCCTCGGCGCCCTGCTTTGCATTCCGGCCTGGGCGCTTTTCATGCTCATCGGCACGCTGGTTTGGGCCTACTATCAGCTCTCGCACGAAGTCCTGCCCGCCTTTGTCGACAAGCCCGACAAGATTTTCCCTTATTTTCTTTCGACCAAAATCCCCGCCGGGCTCGCAGGATTGTTCATGGCCTCCCTTTTTTCCGCCGCCATGTCGATGCTCAGCTCCGATCTGAACAGCCTCTCGCTGGTCGGCGTGGAGGATTATTATCGCCGGCTCCGTCCCGAGGCGGACGACCGGCAGCGGTTGTTCGCGGGGAAAACCATCATTGCGGTTTGCGGCGTCCTCGCGGTGCTGGTGGCGGTGGTCATCGCGTGGAAGTCGGAGCGGGTTTTGTCGTTTTATTATACCGTGTCCTCGATCGTCGCCGGCGGACTCGCCGGACTTTTTCTCCTCGCCTTTCTCAGTCCGCGCGCGAACCGCAACGGTGCGTGGTACGGGATCGCCGCGTGCCTGCTCTTCACCACCTACGCCACGCTGACCTCTGGAAAAAAACCGGCGCTTGACCTCGGCGATTTCAATTTCCCCTGGGCCGGCATCATGATTGGCGCGGTCGCCCATCTGGTTTTGCTGGTCGTCGGTTGGATCGCCAGCCGATGCACGGCCCCGGACAATCCCGACCACGCGCGATCACTCACCCTGTGGGGCTGGCTCGATCGCCGACGCGCAAGCAATCCAACTCGATCCTGAACCATGCTTTCCTCGCCTCCGACCGTCACGGCGTCAAAAAATCATTGGATGACGCTGCCGGGCCCCCAGTCGCGAAGGCTCAACGCGTCCTTCGCGGCGCTGAGAGTTTCATTCGCGAGTGTGTTTTTCGGTTTCTTTGTAGCGCTTACCTCCGTCGCGTCGACAGCGATCGTGCACGAACCCAACGCCGCGCCCCGCGTGCTGTACGGCGTGGAACGCCTTCGGCAGGCACTCCCGCAAGACGCGGCCCCACACATCGTCGTTGGCAAAGCCGGTGATTCCGTCCTGAAGGGTCTGAAAGGCGGCCAGACGGACAAACCGGAGGGTTTTGTCATCGCCAGCGAAGCCGACGGCACGATCACGGTCGTTGGCTCCGACGATTCCGGCGTTCTCTACGGCTGTCTTGAGCTCGCGAAACGGCTTCACACAAACGGCGGACGGCTATCGGAAAAACTGTCGATCGCTGATGCCCCGGCGTTCGTATTGCGCGGACCTTGCATTGGCATGCAAAAAACCTACGTGCTGCCCGGCCGCAAGGTTTACGAATATCCCTACACGCCGGATCAGTTCCCGTTTTTCTACGACAAGGCGATGTGGACCGAGTATCTCGATTTCCTCGTCAACCTGCGCATGAACACGCTCACGTTGTGGAACGGGCATCCCTTCGCCTCGCTCGTGCGGCTGCCCGACTACCCGGAAGCGGTTGAGGTGTCGCCTGAAGTTTTTAAAAAGAATGTGGAGATGTTTCGCTGGCTTACGACCGAATGTGACCGACGCGGGATCTGGTTGATCCAGCAATTCTATAGCATCATTTTGTCGAAACCCTTCGCGGAAGAACACGGACTCGCGACGCAACTCAGTGCCTCGACACCGCTCGTCGACGACTACATGCGCAAATCGATCGCAGAATTCGTCCGACAGTTTCCACATGTCGGACTCCTGCCCTGTCTCGGCGAAGCGTTGCAAGGTCAGGAGAATCAGACGCGCTGGTTTACCGACGTAATTCTCGCCGGTGTGAAGGACGGCATGAAAGAAGCCGGCCTCAAGGAAGAGCCGCCCGTGATCCTGCGCGCGCATGCAACCGATGCCACGAAGGTGATGCCGGATGCACTCAAGGTTTACCAAAATCTCTTCACGATGGCGAAGTTCAATGGCGAGTCGCTGACCACGTGGGAACCACGCGGCGTTCGCCAGCAGCTTCACCTTACGCTCAGCCGCCTTGGCTCCACGCATGTCGCAAACGTTCACATCCTCGCCAACCTCGAGCCATTCCGCTACGGCGACCAGCGCTTTATCCAAAAATCCGTGCAAGCCATGCGCGACCGCCTCGGCGCACGCGGCCTGCATCTCTACCCACTGTTTTATTGGGACTGGCCCAATTCGCCTGACATTGTAGCCGGGGGAGCTGACCTCGGTCCGAACTCCGCGCCGCCCGCAACCCCGTCACTCAAACAATGGGACCGCGACTGGATCTGGTTCGAGGCATGGGCGCGCTATGCGTGGGCGCCCGACATTGATCCGGCCACCGATCACACTTACTGGACTGGTCGCATCTCCGATCATTACGGTCGGGCCGCGGCGGAAAATATTTTAACCGCCTACAACGATTCCGGCGAATGCGCGCCGCGCCTGCTGCGTCGTTACGGCATCACCGAGGGCAACCGCCAGACGCTCTCGCTCGGGATGACACTCGACGAACTGGTGCGCCCCGAAAAATACCGCGAGTTCCCTGAGCTCTGGGAATCCCAGTCACCGCCCGGCGAGCGACTCAAGGATTACGTCGAGCGTGAGGCGAAGCACCTGCCGCACGAAGGCGAAACGCCGCCATCAATTAATGCCGAGGTGCTCGCGTATTCCGCCAGCGCGGTGGCCGCGATCGACGCCGCCGCGCCGCTCGTCGACCGGAATCGCGACGAGTTTGCCCGCTTGCAAAACGACGTGCACGCAATTCGTGCCATGACGGAAAACTACGCCGCCAAAGCCGAAGCCGCGATGGACGTGCTCCGCTATGGTTACAGTCACAATCTTGCCGACATGGAAAAGGCGGAGCGTTCGCTCGCCGTGAGCTTGGACGCTTATCGTCGGTTGGTCGCTCTCACGAAAGACACGTACACGGCCGCCAATTCGATGCAGACGAGCCAGCGCCGCATCCCGGTGCCCGGTGGCCGCGGCGGAAAACCAGCGAACTACCACTGGACGCAACTCCTGCCGCTTTACGAAAAGGAACTCGTCGACTTCCGCGCGCAGGTTGCGTCGCTCAAGTCTCCGGGTGGAGCGAAAACCCGGACGCATGCCCCGCTGACCGCGGCCGACTGGAAGCTGCTGACGCCCGGTCTGGAAACCTACACCGTGCAAGTGGGCAACACGATCTTCACCGATTCGTCCGCCACGTTTACGTCGATCGCGCCCGAACTCGAAGGACTGCAGGGAATCAAATTCCCCCTCGCGGCCGCGCGGAAAGGAAAACTGCCGGCCATCGAATTCGAAAACAAAACGCCCGTCCGCGTGCTGATCGGCTATTTCAACGCGACCAACAGGGACTGGCGCCAGCCCCCGACGCTCGAAACCGACGCAAGCGCCGCCGATCGCGGCGGAGCCGAGCCGTACCTGCTCGACGCCGCGACCTTCGACACCTTGCCGACACTCAACGTCCACGCCTTCGATTATCCCGCCGGCCGCCACACCATCGAAGTCCGCGGTGCCGGAGCCTATGCTATCCTCGGAATCGTGCGCTGAAAATTACTGCGCAGCAATTCCGGGAGCCGTCTCAACCAATGCCGCGACCGACGACCGTGTGTTTTTCATTTCTTCGCCCCAGTCACGCCTTCACCTTTCGCCTGATCGGACTGATTGCCAGCACCGCCATGCTCCACGCAGAGAAAGACCCGGGGGCAAACAGGCCGGATTTCATCTGGGTTGAAGTGGTCGAGGTTCATGTCGCGCCAAGAAATACTGGCATCGGCATTCACGGGACCGAGCCGTCGCTCGATTCCCGGACAGGCGACACGATTATCGTTCGCGGCCACTATAAGCTCACGACGCAGCCAAAGGCGCGGCTTTCGTTTGTGCAAACGCCTTCAAAGAGAAAAGCATTTCAGCTCAATCTCCCGCTGCCTTGGGTGGAGGTAAAAAAAGGGATCACACGAATTCCAACTATCCTATCAGCTCGCCCAGGAAGGCCTGCTTTTCCTGACTTTTTTCAGCATCCCTGAAGGCACGCGTTCTCCCGGGTCACATTTTGTAATTCAGGTCTTACCCGCTTGGGAAGGGATTCACGAAGGCGAGAAAAAAGCCGGCGAAACAGCCCCCATGGATAAAAATAAAGATCGTCCAAGTAAATAGAGTTCCCCGGAGCAGTCCCTCAAAAGCTGCTGCGGCAATATCGCCAGAGGGTTAGGTGCGTGCGCAATGTGAGCTGAAAATGTCCGGTCAATTTCCTCAGGCCAAATACGGCATCGAATACGGCTGATTCCCATTCCGGTCAGCGTTGGGGCATGGTGTATTTTTTACTGAAGAAAGCGCGCACGGTTCGCTTCCTTACTGCTTGCAGAAGCCGGTTCACCTGATCGTATCGGCATAGTCGATGCACATCAGGGACGCGCAAACTACAGACGCAGCAGAAATAGCGGCGGTGATTCATTCGATCATCGAGATTCACTCGGTGGCCAAGGATGGCGTCGAAGCAACTGCGTCGACGGTTAGGTCAAATCTCGTTCGTGTACGCGAAGATCGTACGTCAGACGCATATGCCGTGGAGGACGACGCCGGCGTGATCGTCGGATATGGCGTTGTTCACTGGGTTCCGTTTCTGTTTCTCGCTGGCGGTGAGGCATACATCACAGAACTTTTTATTCGTCCTGCCGATACCGGAAGAAAGTTGGGTTCGACTCTGATCGCCCACATAGTTGCGGAGGCGAAACGACGGGGATGTTCACGCCTATCGCTGCTCAATGGACGGGATGGGGCGTCTTATCACCGGGAGTTTTATCGAAAGCTTGGTTGGATCGAGCGCGAACAAATGGCAAACTTTGTGTTCAAGTTGGGAAAAAATGCCCAATCTTGAGAGTTCTGTTTGGCCGCAGCGCGAAATGAGACCCGAGTTGAACAACCACTTTTGCTCGATGGACAAAGCCCGCGCTTCACCGGGGTTCATAGCCTGTTCCTTTTCGCGGCTCGTCGCTTTGACGCCAGCTTCCTCCCTCACCGGGTCTCTGTTTTCGCTTTGGTTCTTACATCGAGGACTTTCATCCCTCGTTCACTCCCATGCCGGTCACACACCAGTCATCCACAACGCAGTGCCCTTGATGTTACCTAAATCGTCCACGATGCTTCCGCCCAGCATGACCTCTTTGAATTCAAAGTTCGGCTTCCGTTCCCGCCAGGCTTTGCTGGTCTGAATCGTTCGGCAGAAGATTGCTTTCACCATGCACCCTCAAACTACAGAATTTGCCGTTGGTATCGGCACCCTGGCGTTGATCAACGCCGGTCTCGCGCAATCAAAGAATAGAAGCGGTCTCGGTTGGTTCCTGGGTAGTCTTTTCGTTGGTCCGATCGCTACATTGCTCCTCGTGCTTCTCGAAAAGAAAGAGCCGTCATCAGAGAAGGCGGATGATAAAAGAGCATTTAATCTTCAGGATTTTCGCAAGCAGTGAAGGAAAAGAACCGAACCAACATAGCCGCGAGTGCCAACGCGGAGGAACGGGCCGTGATTCGCTTGGCCGCGTCCGCTTCAGCTGTCGCCTGATTTCAGTTTCATTCTCCGCTCGCCCGCGCGCGGCACATCTGTAACCTCGGCCAAAGATGAGACTTCTCCGATCCACATTAGCAGCAGGCCTGTTACTGGTCGCTGCCTGCCGGCCGCACCCCGCTGCTGAGACGGAAGTCGAAATTGTCGTCGTCCCAGGTAGTAGCCTGACTCAAAAACTGGCAGCTGACGCTGCGGTGAAGATGCTTGCATCGTACGCTTATGCGAATGCGGTTCTACACCGACTTCCGCAAGAGGACGCAAGACTCTTCCAAAGGGAAGCAGATCTACAAACGCGTCTCTCCGTGACGTCCACCCCAGACGGTAGGCGGATTCGCATCGCCTTCACGTTTCCAGACCAACTTGTGGCTGATCGAGTGGTCGCTTCATACAAGGCGTGCCTGATTCAGAATTGGGTTGGAGATCATAAATTGGAATTCGACGTGCGTCCAGTTACAGAAACAGGGCCAATAAATCGCTCCAGACAACGGGGCAACGCCTCGTTGTGCGACCGGTTTTTGAGAAGATCGGCGTTTCCGGAATCCGGCTTCGTGTCTGATCTCTGACGTCTCTGCAAAGAAAGATGATCACACTTCAGACATTCATGCCGTACTATATGATCTCAGCGTCTGTGCTGATGATCGCAAATATTGTGTGGGCATTTCGAGACGCGAGAAGCAGAGGCCGGTCCGGAGTTCTCATTGCCTTGCTTGTGCTCTGGACGTTTCCCCTTGGCGTTATTTTGTGGCTGATCTTCCGCCCACCGCTCAGCGACGATTTGCAGCAAGAGCCGTCCAGTTCAGATGATGAGTTGAAGGCGCGAGCCAATGCGGGCCTCCTTTAGTCCACCTGAGCAGAACCAGTCATTCACGGCGCAACTCCTTGCTTTCACCTGAATCACCGATGATATCACCATTTAACGTTCGACAAAGATGAACCGCGTCCAAGCAAAGAAATTTGCTGAGACTTGGTGCGTTTGACCGGCTACAATCAAGCCAGAGCTGGTCTCGGGGCTGGCGGGGTTACCACCGCTGCCACCAACAAACTTTTCGGGAAAAGTCCGGCGGTGAAACGAGATTCCACGCTTACTGGAATACCTTTTTCAGATACGCGGCGTTGGCTCCGTAATTGAATTTCACGTCGCGGGCGCGGGTGGCGTCGCGGGAGCGTTCGATCACCAGACAGCCGCCCCAACCCATCTCATCGAGCGTCGCCTTGATTTTCGGCAAATCGACCTCCGGATCGTTTTGCAGCCAGACGCCATCCTGGTTGGACGCGTGGATTTGAATAATGCGGTCCTTGCCGAGAATTTTAAGCTCGGCGCAAACGTCGCGGTGATTCTGCCAGGCGTTGGCGAAATTAAAATAGCTCTTCACCGCAGGTGAACCGATTTCGTCGAGCAACGTGGCCTCGGCCTTCGCATCGAGCGCGGTTTCGACGCCGATCACCACGCCGGCCGCCTCCGCTTGTTTTCCCGCCGCCTTCAATCGCGCAACAATCGCGGGACGCAATTCCGGATGTTTGACCAAGTCTCCGGTCACGCCCAGCGGCAGGAAGGCGACCTTCACATCCATCGCCTTCGCCGTGTCGAGGCAGTCCTGCACCATGCGATCAACCCCCGGCCGTTCGGCAAACGACTGCGCGTAGAAACCCGACATCGCAATGGAACTGATACTGAGACCAAGTTCATGCGCTTGATCGAGAAATTGTTTTCGCACGACGGAATCGCCAAGCTTGCTGTCGAAAGTCGGCCGGTTGCCGAGGCCACCCATGTCGACTTCCACGCCGTCCGCGCCAATGGTCTTCGCGAGTTGGAATGCGCCAAGTTTTTGGCGCCTGAGAATCATCCAGTCGCAAACGCCCACGCGATAGCGAGGCACTTCGGCGAAAACAGTCAGGGATAAACTTAGAAAGAGAATGGCTAATCGGAACATGAGTGAGGGGGAACACCGGCGGACATTCGAGCGATCCCACTCCGGACCGGCGTGAACAGCAACGTGCGCAGTGATGAGTGTTTGGGTTATTTCACGACGAGGGATTCGATTTGAGCTGAGCCGGAAAGAAAGAGGAGCGTGACGGAATAATCGCCGGCGTTCATCCCGATGTCGTCGAGTGAAGCGGTGCCGGAAGCCGTGGGCGCAAGTTGAAGCCGACGCGAACCCGCCGGCGTGCCGTCAGTCGCGGTCACTCGCAGTTCCACCGTGACGGCGTGCGAGTTGGGAGTGGCGTAGCGAATGGAAAAATCGTGCGTCCCGCCCAGGCCGATCTGAATCGCCCACGTCAATTCGCCACCGCTGCGCTTCGCCCTCGCGACCGGATAAGTCATTTCCGCTGGTTGGGATGGTTGTCCCCGACCGTCCTTGAGCTGCGACCTCGGTTTAAAAACTGCCCCATTAGCGACAATCGCCTCCGTTGGAATTTTCGCTGTCAGGTTCGTCGTGGAAATCGCGATGGCCGAGATGACGGCTTGATACGAAGCCACCCGGGGAAAAGAGATTTCAAGCCACCCTCCCCGTATTTGAGCCGTGACAACTTTCTTCACCGCATGGGCGTGACCGGATTCCTTCCACAGATCCACATTGCGCAGGAGCGTTTTCCCATTGACCCCCACGTCGAACAATCGCCATCCCGTACAATCCCCGCCACCCGTGCCGTACCACGGCTCGGTGAAATAAAGTTCCACGCGGTACTCGCCATCCGGCACCGCGAAACGCCATCGGAGTTTCTCCCGGCCGTAGCGATAGGTCTGGAAGAGTGGCCCGTCAGCCGTGCCCGCAATTACGTCGGCCGTTTCGCGCTGGCTGCCGAAGCGCGAAGGAACGTCCGGATAAGCCATCGCCCACGAGGACGAACCCCATGTCTCCCCGTTCCGGAAATCACGATCGGCCATCCAATGGTTGGCGTTGACGTCGGTGTAGTCCGGACCGCCGCAGTTGACGCGGTAAAGATAATTTTGTCCGGCAACCGGCGTCGTGATGTTTTCGGTTTTCCCGTTGAGCTCCCGACGATGCGGGGCGTCGGGCAAATTTTTCAACACGATGGCATCGGTCGCCACGACTTTCCCGTCAATGCGTCCCTCGGCATATAAGACATTCGTATCGATCTCGACCTCGTCCCACTGGAAATGCGTGCCCGGACCACCGCGCCGTCGCACGCCCAGCGAGCGGTCGCGCACGTCGTTGAACAATTCCACTTCGTCGCAGTTCGAATACACCTCGATATCGCTCTTCCGACCCGGTCCGCTCCATCGATCCGGCCACGTGTGCGACGCAATATAAACCATGGGATCCTTCGCGCCTGGCACGTAAGCAGCGCGATAAAGATAAAATGCATCGGTCGGCTCGCCCCAGAGCGTGAGCAGCCCTTTGTTGTTGACCGACCCGAGACGGTCGAGCTCCGCCCAACCATCGCGGCCCTGCTGCCCTTCGCTGCCGATGGGGCGACCGGGATTTTCATGGGACGCAAAGAGCCAGTGAAAATGTCCGGCCACGCGGTCGCGCACCGACTCCGCCAGCCGGATCTTGGTTTCAAACAGCGCGTCCGCCCGATCTTCGCTGCGCACGCCCTTCACCACGAAGCCGCCTTCACTGTGCAACCCGAGACTGCGCCACGCGCCATATTCGCCGACGAGGTGCTGGCCGAGCAGGTCGTCCGCGTATCCGGCCGGTTTGCCACCGTACGTGCCGGACCAATTTTGCGGGACATTCCAATCCGCGCCTTTTCCGCCGTTGCACGTCGTGACCAACCGTTGTGTCGGCGACGTCGGATCGAGTTTCCGGATCAGCGCCACGCACTCCGCGGCAAAATCCGGCGGCAGTTTGCTTTCGTTGGCGAGGCCCCAGAGAACCAGCGACGGACTGTTGCGGCGCTCGCGCACCCAATCGCGCAGCAACGTCTTGAAATTTGCGCGGAACTGCGGCGTGTCGAACCAGATTTGTGCGGCGAACTGCGGCCACCACAACAGGCCGTCGCGATCCCAGTATTCCTGATAACGAAGATTATGCGGCTGGTGCGCATCGCGAAACGCGTTGAACCCCGCCGCACGGATCTGTGCGACCCGCGCGCGAATCTGCTCGTCGCCAAACGCATGGCTCGCCCCGAGCAGGTGTTCGTATTCGCAGGTGCCGTTGATGAAAACCGGTTTGCCGTTCAACAGGAATGGCGCGTCCGCCGTCGAATGCGGATCGGGCCAGTGAATGGTGCGAATTCCGAATGACGTTTCAGTCTCGTCGATGATGCGGTCGCCGTCGCGCACGATGGTTTTCATCAAATACAGTGACGGTGACTCCAGCGACCAAAGCGCAACGCCTCCGAGTGTGAAATTCCCGGCGACCATGCTCCCGCCCGGGCCAATTTCTTGCCGCTGACTGGCCGACTGAACCACTTTGCCAACGGGATCGATCACCTGGGTTTCCAACGTCAGCGAGCGCGCCGCGCCGTAGTTGTGAAGTTCCGTGGTGAAATGAATTTTGGCCGAAGCCGCAGTAGCATCCGCGTCATTCCACACGTGCACGCCAAACGGTTCCACGCGCACATCGTTGGTGGAGATGAGATGAACCGGTCGAAAAATCCCCATCGGCTGGCTGCCCTCGGAAAATCCGGGCGTGGTTGAGCAACCGCCGCACACCCACGGCAAATCCGTGATGCCCGCCGGATGGTCGGCCCGCACCGCGAGAACGTTGGTTTCACCGGCCTTAACGAGTGAAGTGACATCCAACGTGAACGTCGTCCGACCGCCCGCGTGCGTTCCGGCCAATTGACCGTTCACCCAGACCGTTGCGTACGAGCCCACTCCTTCGAAATACAGAAAAATGCGCCGTCTCCGTTCGCGCGCATCGAGCGAAAAAGTCCGCCGGTACCACGCGCGACCGTGGAGATTGCCGTGCACGAGCCGGTGATCCCCGCCGTAGTCATCCCAGTTGTGCGGCACGTCGACCGCGTTCCACGTTGTGTCGTCGAAATCGCGCCGTTCGAATCCATCGTGGCTATTCGCGTCCGTTTCCTCTGCGACGGAGTGCCAGTTGTCGTCGAGTAGTTGCTCGTGACGCGGATTTATTTCCGTCGCACCAGCCACCACGCAGATTAATCCGCAAAAACCGAGACACATCGCGCGCATGCCGCCGATGAAACGAAGATTCACAAAGCAGGCTCCGGAAAAATTCAACAAGCCGCTCCCACGCCCGACCGGACGAGGCCAAACCGCACGTGGCCAAGTCCAGAGCGAAGTAAAAAACGACTTCCCCATCCGCGCCGTCACGGTTGATCGAGCAGGCGGATGACGAGTGCACCCTTCACCACGCCGGTGATATTTTGCGGTTGGCCTTGTGGGCCCAGATTGGACGGGAGCGAACCCTTGGTGCCAATGCCCGTAATCGCCTCATAAACCCCCAGCCCGAGACGAGGCAGAACCAGTACGGGATTGTTCCTACCGTCGCGCGCGGCGTACACGCCGACGTACCGTTGCGTCGCGTCCGCGTCGTTGAGTAAGGCAAAACGCCCTTCCGTGGTCGTGAACGCCATCCAGCGCCAACCGGAAAACCAGCCCTTGAACTCGGGATAATCCCACGTCACGCCCGGAATCGAATCGTTGTATCCGGTATCCCAGCGCGCGATCGTTCCCCCCTTGAGCCGGTTCTGCCAGACCCGATACGGACCGACGCCGAGCCACTCTTTCGATTTCATTTTCTCCTCGGGGTAATCGAAATCGACGCCGAGAATATCCACGACGCCCGGCCCCATGAACTCATAGTCCAGTCGCGCGTCGCCATCAGGCGTGATCGTCCATCGGACCGAACGCATTGCGCCGTCATAGGTCGCATCGACGACCACGGCGTCGCCCGCATGCTTCATCGTGAACGACGTCACTTTTCCCGCGGAAATATCCAGCGGCACAAAACTCCGCTCGACCCGCCGGTAAGCCACGAGACGCGGACCGCCGGAAAGTGAAATCGTGCGGCCGTCGCGTTCGAGCGCCAGAAGCTGACCGGTGGCGCGGCTGATCCGCGCTGCATTTCGTCCAGCAGAAATCACCACGTCGCCGCCCGTATCAGCAAAATCCACTTTCGCTTTCGTTTCAGCAGCGTGCCCGATGGCTTCGCTGCCGCTTTTCCATTGCCAGCTCCACGCACAAATCGCGCGCGCTCGCGAATCAATCGCGGTGAGGGAAAGCACATCGGCATCGCGCCAATTCGCCGGCAGTGGCAGCGCCAGGTTGCCATCGGTGCGGGCGTCGATGGCGGGCCCGCTGACGCTCCCTTGCCCGAGTACGGTCCGGTGAAATAACAACGCTCCCGGCGGCGCAAATTTGATCAACTGCCATTGAAAAGAAACCGCGGACAAGGAAAGAAAATCGTAGCGATTGCGCACCGGCAGCGTGCCCGAAAAATCCGCCGGCAAGGTCGCCAGCGGAATCTGCACGGGGGACCAGATGTCGCGAACCGTGAAATAACTCCCCTCTTTTTCGTGATGCGGCCCAACAATACCATCTGGTGCAAGGTCGCGGCGGGCATCGAGCCGGCCATTTTCGTCCGCGCGCGCGACGGCTTCGTCAGCCCAATCCCAAAGAAAACCGCCGGCTGCGTGCGGTTTCTCGCCCATGATCGCCCAGAAATCGTCGAGTCCGGCACCGTGTCCACCGTCGAAGAGTCCGTGCAAAAATTCCGTCGGCATGAAAATATCCGGTCCTTCCGCAAACTTCGCCGTCTCGGCGTACTCGCGATAGTGCGAAGTATTCATGCCGCGAAATGAACGCGCCCACGGATGCAACACCGGGCGGTGCTGCGGATCGTATTTCGAAAATTCGTCGTCGTTCGCCGGATTTTCCCCGCCCTCGTTGCCGTTGTCCCAAAAGAGAATCGCCGGGTGGTTCACGTCGCGCGGCACCATTTCCGCGATGAGTTTTTTTCCGGTCGGCGTATCGTAGCTGCCGTGCCAGCCGCCCAATTCGTCGAGCACGTACAGGCCGGCCTCGTCGCACAGGTCGAGAAATTCCGCGTCAGGCGGATAGTGTGACATCCGCACCGCATTCATATTCGCCTCCTTCATCAACCTCACGTCCTCCCGTTGGCGCACGAGCGAAAGCGTGCGGCCGGTCTCGGGCCAGAAGCTGTGACGATTGACGCCCTTCAACGTGATCTTGTGGCCGTTGAGATAAAGTCCGTCTCCCGGCCGAAGTTCGAAAGTGCGGAAACCGAAACGCTGGGTGATCACGTGTCGGATAGCGCCCGTCGCGCTGTCGCGCAAAGTGAACTCCGCTTCATAAAGCGCAGGCGTTTCCGCCGTCCATGTGGCGGGCGACGCAAGGTGTGCGTGTACCGCGACCTCCGTGGGGTTGGGGGAAACCGCTTGCGTGACCGCCGGACCGACCGGAGCGCCCGCGGATGTTTTCAGCTGCGTCACGATTTCGCCGCCCCCGGTCACCTGACCGCCGAGAAATACGTCGGCTGCAAAAGAACCATCGGCGTGTGCATCGATGGCCACTCGATCGATAAACTGCGTCGGAAACGCTTCGAGTCGCACCGGCCGGAAAATCCCACCGAAATTCCAATAATCACCGAGCCGCTCGGCGTGGTTCACACTCGCATTGGCCGAGTGTTTGCTGACGGTCACCTCGAGCAGGTTAGATCTATCGAAATGTAATTTGTCGGTAACGTCGTATTTAAAGCGGTAGAACGCACCCTGATGAATCGGCCCCGCCGGCACTCCATTGATTTTCACATCGGCGTCGGTCATCACACCTTCAAACACCAACCGCACCACCCGACCTCGCCACGCTGCGGGCACGGAAAATTGGTAACGGTATAATCCCTGTTCCTGTGGCACCGGCAGCGGCGAAAGTCTTTTCGGCGTCCGGGATTCCACCCCGTATTCGTACTCGCCGAAATCCTGCTGTTCCCAACACGATGGCACACCAATTTTCGTCCAGAAACCACTGTTGCGGCCGGCAGTGCAATAAAAGTCCCATTGCACCGGGTCATCACTGCCGTGACCGGACAGAAACAGGTTTTCCGTCTCGTTCCCGTTGGACGCAAACGACGCAGGAACGATCGCGAGCAGCAAAAGCAGAAACAGGGGGAAGCGCATAAATTGTGGAACTGGCAAATCGTCCCACGAGAAACGCCGCTCCGGGAAAAGTCAGTGCCGCTCGATGCCGACAGTCAAATCCCAGTGAGACTCGAATTATCGGGACTATTGCCGGGATTCTAAGCGGTGGCAGCGCTATCGTGGGACGATTCAAAACCAAGAAAGTCAGATCACCAAGTCTCAGAATCAAACCGAAGAAATTAAACGCAGAGCACGCTGAGGGCGCAAAGCACCGACCCGACCATTTATTCGAAGGCGGTTTAATTCAGGTTTGGCCGCAAAAGAACACGGCGATCGCAAAAAACGAGGCTCAGCTTTACGGTCTCTGCGTTCTTTTGCGGCCCAGCGTCCACGCGCCGGGATTGATCAAGTGCGCGCCACGGACGGTCACGTCGGTGCAGCGCAACGCATCACTCCAACACCACTCATCCGGGCAACCAGGTAAACTGACATCCATCGACTCTCTCTGGTGGACGATACCGCAATCTCTCGCTTCGCCAACGCAAGAAATTACCCGCGTGCGGGTTCTTTCGATTTATTTACAGCGGTAGATTCGTGCTCAAAAGCGGTCCCCATGTGTCGTGGTCGTTCACTCCGCTCGCAAGACGAGGACCGGGTCGACCTTGGTTGCCCGCCGGGCAGGCAACCAGCAGGCGACAACTGCAACCCCCGTCAGCAGTGTTGTCACGGCCACAATAACCCACGGAGCGTCATCTCCCGGCACGATGGGCAGGGTCGACTTAAGGATGCGCAGTAAAACGAACGAGAGAATAACTCCAACGGCGGCACCGGACAGGGAGAGCATTACGCCGTTGCGCAGAAACAACCGGACCATGTCACGCGGTTGAGCGCCGAGAGCCATGCGAACGCCAATTTCCCGCGTACGCTCGACTGTAAGATTGGCGATGACGCCGTAGATTCCCACAATGGCGAGCAGCAGCCCGAGACCGGCCAGTTGCGAAAGGGTGCGCCGGATGAGTGACAGACTGGATAAACTGCCCGCCAGTGCATCCTGGACTGTACCCAAGTTGGGAATCGCGACATCAGGTTCAATTCCAGCGAGCGTACGGCGTACTCCGTCCCGTAAAGAGTGCGGATCCGTGACGCTGTGCAGCGATACCCAGAAAAAACGAAAGGATTTTTGCGCCCAAGCCGAATAGAAATGAGCGGGCGGAAATCGATTATAAATATCGGCGCCAAATAAAGTGTTGTTGACGACACCGACGACCTCGAACGAACCGGGATTGTGTGGATCCACACTGCTGAATCGTTTCCCGAGAGGACTTACGCCGGGCCAGTATTTTTCGGCCATGGCCTCGTTGATAATTGCCACAATCGGTGTTCCCGCCCGGTCGTGCTCCGTGAAATTCCTGCCTCGAAGCAGACGAATACCATAGGTGTCAAAGTAGCCTGGGCTGACAAAATCGCGGGTCGCGAACGGCTCCTGACCCTTGGGTGGCGCGCTCTGTCCCTCGACCTGAAAAATCATTGCGCCGCTCGGTCTTCCCGCAATTGTTCCAGCAGAAACGGCGACCGCGTCCACGCCCGGGAGCAAACGCAGTGCCGCCAAAAACTTCTCGGTAAACATCTCGTGCCGGACGTTGGTGTCGTCGCCGTACCGCTCCCGGGGTAATTCAAAATTTCCGGTCAGCACGTTCTCGGGCCGCCAGTGCAGATCGCGATCGAGAATCCGTTGGAGACCATACACGAAATAGCCGGCCCCCGTTAAAAGGGTAAGCGCAAGGGCGAGCTCCACCACGACGAGTACGTGGCGAAAGCGACGTCGCGAACGATTGGAGGTCGCGCCCTGGCCGCCTTGCTTCAGGGCGGCATTTACATCGGCCCGCGAACCGAGCCAGGCGGGGAGCGCACCAAACGCGACACCCGTGAGCGTCGCGATTACGAAGGTGAAGCCAAGCACCCGGAAATCAATCGGCAGGGTCGAATCCAGAAAGGTCGCGAAATAGGCATTGCTCCACTTGGCGACGATCAAACCGAGAGTGCCGCCAGCCAGGGAGAGAAGCAGACTTTCGGTCAGGAGCAATCGGATCAACCGACCACGCGTTGCACCGAGAGCGAGCCGAACGGCAAGTTCCTGAGATCGGCCGGTCGTGCGGGCCAACTGCAAACTAGCCAGATTGGCCCCCGCGATAAGAAGCACGGTAAGCGCCAGGGCCGTGACAAGCCACACGACGTCGCCACCACCTTCCCCCCGGTTGTTTCGAGAAAGGCGATCGATTCGAATTCCACGTTGAGCGTTGCTTGCCGGATAGTCGTGAGCCAAGCGGGCGGCAATGGTCGTGAGTTCGGTCCGGGCCTGGCTCAGGGTCACCCCGGCCTTCAGGCGGGCAATGAGCGAGTACCATGAGTTATTCCGCATCTGCCGGTTTACATCGACGAAATCCTGATACCATAGAGCGAGCGGACTGCCCCACATTTTTGTGCCATCGAGGACGGGCGGCATTACTCCCACAATCGTCGCCATTTTGCCATTAAATCGAAGCGCACGCCCAAGTACTTTCGGATCGCCGGCGAACTTAGTTTGCCAATATTCGTTGGAGAGAATCACCACCTCCAATTGCCTGGTCCGATCCTCCGGGCTAAAATTACGTCCGAGTGCCGGGGAGATTCCAAGGGTGGGAAAGTAACCGTCGGTTACCGCCATCGCGACCACGGACTCCGCGATTTTACCCGGTAGTACGATACTCGACGTGTTGTTCATGCCGTACACCGAGAGATGGGAGAAGACGGCGTTCTGATCACGCAAATCGCAAAAGTCTCCGGGCGAAATTGACCCGAACTGCCAGTTTGGAGTGGTGCTGTAAATTCGCACCAGCCGTTCAAGTTCGGGGTACGGCAGGGACCGAAGCAAGAGGCGGTTCAGGACGCTGAAAGCAGAGGTGTTAACACCGATCCCCAGGGCCAGGGTTATCAGGGCAACGACGGTAAAACCTGGAGATTTGGCTAACGAACGCCCGCCTGAGCGAAAATCTTTCCAGAGGTTTTCCAACCACCTCCATCCTCTCCCCTCCCGCGCCTGCTCATGGATACTCGCTGCGTTCCCGAAGCGCTTTTGGGCGGCAAATCCCGCCTCCTCATCCGGCAGACCATCGGCGGAATAAACTGCCTTTCGTTGCTCGAGATGAAAGCGCATTTCCTCGGCCATTTCCGATTCGGATTGCCCGCGACGAAGCAGGTGGCGCAGGCGACGGGAAATACGGCGGAGGATCGTCATGGCGAATCCGGTCGAGAATATTCCGTTCAGGTCGAGCGCATAACCTGCGCGATGATGGCAGTCATGCGGTCCCACTGTTCCCGCTCGGTTTCGAGCTGCTTGCGACCCGCCCGGGTGAGCGAGTAATATTTCGCGCGCCGGTTGTTTTCCGTCATCTTCCACTCTGCTTCGATCCAGCCTTTGTCTTCCATGCGGTAGAGGGCCGGATAGAGGGAACCTTCATCCACCTGAAGCGCACTATTCGTGAGTTGCTCAAGCTTGAGCGTGATGCCCCAACCGTGCAGCTCGCCGCGACTGAGCACGCGGAGGACCAGCATGCCGAGAGTACCTTGGAGGAGTTCGGATTTGGAGGCCATCCCTCTCACTTAGACCGCCTGAGGTAGCAAGCGAGCCTTTTCTTTAGACAGACTGAGGTTGTCGGTCCGACCCGCGACGGTTCATTCCCAACCGCCACCCAATGCCTTGTACAGGGCGATTAAGTCACGGCGCATCGCACCGTCGCTCTGGGCGAGTGCGTCTTCCGATTGGAGCAGGCTGCGCTCGGCGTCGAGCGTCGTCAGCGAATCGGTAACGCCGTGGTCGTAGCTTTCCCGCGCGAGCTGTCGCGCGCGGCGGTTGGCGTCCACGGCTCCGGCCAGCGAGGTGCGTCGCGCCTGTTCCTGTTCGTAATTGACCAGCGCGTCCTCCACGTCGCGCAGAGCGCTGGAAATCGTGTTGCGGTAAACAAGGAAGGCCTGCTGCTGCCGGGTGTTCTCGATCCGGATGTTTGCCTTGATCCGTCCCCAGTCCAGGATCGACCAGCGAATTCCCGGCGCGATCAAATAATAGTGACTGTCCCAATCACCGAGGTGTTTCAATTCGCTGCTGTCGAAACCGGCCGTCCCAGTGAGACTGAAGCGTGGCCACCAATCGGCCTCGGCCACGCCAATCTGCGCCGTCGCAGCGGCCATCAGGCGTTCCGCGCGGCGGATGTCCGGACGGCGTCGCAACAAATCCGACGGCACGCCAACGGGAACCTCCGCCGGCAGTGGCGGCAAACCGGACTGCGGCACCAATTCGGGCGTCAGGGCATCGGGAGTTTCGTCCACAAGGTACGCCAACGCATGAATCATGGCCCGCTCCGCCGCCGTCAAAGCCGGCAGGGTCGCTTCGGTGGAAAGAACCTCCGCATTTTCCCGCGCCACGTCCATCTCCGTGCCCAAGCCATTTTTGAATTTGGCCTGAACTATTTTCAACGTGTCCCGTTGCGCCGCCAGGTTTTCCCGGGCGATTCGCGTCCGTTGCTGGATCGCACGCAATTGAACGTAATCGCCGGCCACTTCACCCAGCAGAGACACCAGCGCACCACGCTGCGCTTCCGCTGTCGCATCCGCGACGGCGTTCGCTCCTTCAATTGCACGGCGTGTTCCGCCAAATAAATCCAGTTCCCACGAAGCATCGAACCCCACCTGATAGAGCGTCGTGGTCACCCCCGGAAATCCGCCGCCGCCAAATGGACTCGATGCGGCCCCTGCTCCGCCACCGCCGCCCGCGCCGCCAGCCGCCGCCGGTTGTGCGGACGAGTCATCGGCCGTTTCGCTGGATCTGGTGGTCGTCGACTGCTGCATCGCGGAACCCGGGGCACCGCTCGCGCCACCAATGGGCAGAATGACGTTCTTGCTGCCGTGGCCCCGGTCGTAACCGGCCGTGGCTTCAATTTGCGGCCAAAGCCCCGGCGCAATGATCGCTTCCTGGTCCCTCGCCTCGCGCACGCGCAATGCCGCCAGTTGCAAATTGATGTTCCCTTTCTTCGCCCGCACGATCAGCGAATTCAGTTCATCGTCGCCGAAGATCAGCCACCAACGCGTCACGGCTTCGACTCCTGGCACAACGCGGCTCGCCTTTGCCTCCGTCGATTTTCCCGGCAAATCGGAATACGCCGGTGCCACCGGTGTTTTTGGCGCCTTGTAGTGAGGGCCAACCGTACACCCCGCTGACAACAAAAGCAGTCCGCCCAAAATAAAGGATAATGTGGATTCGCTTTTCATGAGTACCGTCAGTGCGCTGCCGCCGCTTCGCTTGGCTCCACGCGCCGCAGGAGTATAAGCATCAGTGGCACCGCCACCGCTGCGAGCACCGCCAGCAGCCAGAAAATGTCGGTGTAACTGGCCACGGTGGCTTGCACGCGGATCGACTGGCCAAGTTGAATCAAACTTTCCCGGGTGGTGTGATGCGCCGCCACCGGAGTGAAGGCATCGATGGACTCGACGATGCGGCTTTGATGGAATTGCCCGCGCCGCGCGAGCAAGGCAACCGCGAGGGAAATGCCAAAACTTCCCCCGAGATTGCGCATCGTATTCATCAACGCGGACGCGCTGTTGTTCTTCCCGGGTGGCAATCCCGCGTACGCCACCATCGAGATCGGCACGAAAAGAAATGGCAACCCGATCGCCTGAAGTACCCGCGCCCATGCGATGTAGGCAAAGCTGATTTCCGTGGTTATTCCCTGAAGGTGCCAGCACGCGACGGCTTCGATCGCCAATCCGAACGAAATCAAAAACTTCGGTTGCACTTTTTTGGTCAGAAATCCGACCAGGGGCATCATGATCAACGTCGCCGCGCCGCCGGCAGTCAGAGCCATGCCCGCTTTCGTTGCCGTGTAACCCATCAACGTCTGCAAATACTGGGGCAACATCTGCGTCGTGCTGATCAGGATGAAGCCGGTGACAAACATCGCGGCCATGGAAGTCGCAAAACTTTTGTCCCTGAACAGCGGAATGTCCACGATTGGGTCGTCGTGCAGCAGTTCCCAGACAATCAGAAACATGAGTGAAAGCCCCGCGATGATCCCAAATGCCAGGATTAAGTTGGAGGAGAACCAGTCGTCCTGCGTTCCCTTGTCGAGCACAACCTGCAGACATCCCAAGCCGACGGCGACCAGCGCAAATCCGAGGTAATCGATTTTTATTCCACCGTGGCGCGCCTGATCGGTTTCCTTCCTGACGACGTCCGATTCATGAAGCATCAGGCCGGAGAGGATAAGCGACAGGGCACAAACTGGAATGTTGATTAAAAAAATCCAGCGCCACGAATAGCTGTCCGTGATCCATCCGCCCAACGTAGGCCCAAGCGTGGGCGCAACGACGACGGCGACGCCATACAACGCGAACGCCTGCCCGCGTTGCGCCGGCGGAAACGTATCGGCGAGAATCGATTGCTCGCTGGGAGCCAGCCCTCCGCCACCGAGTCCCTGCAGCACCCGGAAAAAAACCAGCATTCCGAGCGATGGCGCCAGACCGCATAGGAGCGAACTCACGCCAAAAAGCCCTACGCAGAACATATAGAATCGTTTTCTTCCGACGACCTTGGCGAGCCAGCCACTGATCGGCAGGACAATCGCATTGCTCACGAGATAACTTGTCAGGACCCACGTGCTCTCCTCCTGGCTGGCGGCGAGATTGCCGGCGATGTGCTGCAGCGAGACGTTGGCGATGCTCGTGTCCAACACTTCCATAAACGTCGCCATCGAGACGATCATCGCGATCAACCACGGACTTCGATCACCGGCCGCAGACCGGTCTGCGTTCCAGTTGCCCGCTGCTTGATCGTTCGGTGCGTCAGCCATGATCGCGATTTTCCTCACTCCACCGTCACCGTGACGGCCACGGACATCCCCGGAGAAAGCCGGATGGCGGGGTCGTCCGGCAGTTTATCGAGCGAGATTTTAACCGGCACGCGCTGGACCACCTTGACCCAGTTACCGGCGGCGTTTTGCGACGGCAGCACATCGAACACCTGACCGGTCGCGGGCTGGACGCTTTCCACATGACCGGTTAATTTCAGATCGGGATAGGGATCCACTTCCACTTTCACCGGCTGTCCCGGTCGCAGCTGGGTTAATTGCGTCTCCTTGAAATTCGCCGTCACATAAACCTCGCGCGGAACAACCGCCATGAGATCGGCTCCCGGTTCGACGTAATTTCCCGGCGACACCGTCTTGCGCGCGATCCGACCGGCGACACTCGCCTTTATCTGCGCGTACGAGAGCATCAACTCCGCCTGCGCCACCTGTGAGGCGGAACTTTTGGCGGCGGCGCGGGCGGCGTCGATTTGTTTGGCGGCATGTCCCGCTTGCGCCTCCGCGGCGAGCACGCCTTTTTGCGCTGCACGCAATTGGGCCGCGGTGCTGTTGGCCGCGGCTGTGGCGCGATCGAGTTGCTGTTGCGAGACTGCGCCCGTGCTGTCGGTCCGTAATGCCTGAAGCCGCGTCAAATCGTTGGCGGCATTCGTGGCACTGGCTTCGGCGACACCCACGTTACCCTCTGCCTGTTCGCGCTGTGCGTCAGCCACCGCCGCCTGCGCCTGCGCCTCTGCGATCTGGGCCGCCGCCTGCGCCTCCGCAGCGTGGGCCTGATCGAGGCGATCTTGAAAATCGGCCGGATCCAGTTCCACCAACACCGTTCCGACCGCGACATCCTGATTATCATTAACCAACACGTGGAGGACGCGTCCGGCAATCTGTGGACTCACGCGCTGCACCACCACATCGATGGTCGCATCGTCGGTGGATTGATATTTGCGGGAGTGGCGCCACCACAAGGTGCCCCCGACGGCGCCGACAATTACAATCAGCATCAGGAGCCCGACCAACAAGGGGCGCCGGTACCATGGTTTTTGGCTTTTTGAGGGCTTATGGTCGCCGGCCTTTTTTGAGTCGGCCGGTTTCTTGTCGCCTTTGCTCTCCGGCTTGCCGGGTGCGTCGGAAGCATTGTCCGGTCGATCAGTGTCGTCACGCTCGGTCGTTGTCGTCGTCTCGCGATGATTTTCGTCGTGATGGTCCATGGCGGGTTGGAAGCGCGGTTTCAGGCCGGCAACCAAGCCGGATGGTTTTTGGATCGTTCGCCTATACGGACCACGGAACCGCCATCCAGTTTCGGAAAGGCTGCGGCGTCTCGTTTCTGTCGGGTTTTCCATGACGTTCGACCGCAGTTTGAACTCGCCGCTGAAATCCGTTCCCCTCTCCACGGTAATCATCCCGTAGCGGTTATAGGTAAACAACCCACAGGTGAAACGAGGCATCATGGCTATAGTGAGCGGACGCGCGCAAAATCGTCCCACCGTGCGGGAAAATACGCGCTCTATAATAAAACCCGATGAAACGCCGCTCTTCGCCAAAAACAAAATATCCCACCCCGCCTTTTCCCCGCCAACACCAGAATGCGCCCGGCTTGGAATCAAAACTCGATCCCGCACCGCTCTGGCGGGGTAGAAACTATCGCCCGGCGGGCAAACTTCAGGATCGGGTCGCCCTCATCACCGGGGGCGACTCCGGAATCGGCCGGGCCGTGGCTTTTTTCTTTGCACGGGAAGGAGCGGATGTCGCGATTGCGTATTTGCGTCAGGAACAAGGTGACGCGGTCGTCGTTCAGCAGGCGGTCGAGGCGCTGGGCCGGACCTGTCTTCTCCTGCCCACCGACCTCACGCACGCAAACGCGGCGGAGGAGCTGGTTGAGCGGACAATCAAAACCTTCGGTCGATTGGACATCGTGGTTTCAAACGCCGCTCATCAGGCGCGGAAATCCACTCTTGAGAAAGTCGACGATGCAGAGCTGGCAAAAACATTTGAGACCAATGTCTATGGGTACGTGAGACTCGTACGTGCAGCCCTCCCGCACCTGAAGCCGGGCGCTGCGATCATCGCGACGAGCTCCGAGACCGGCATCTTGGGAGCGGAACGGCTGCCGGACTATTCGTCGACGAAAGGCGCGATCAACGCACTCACGAAAACGATGGCCATGGATCTGATCGCAAGGGGCATTCGGGTGAATGCCGTGGCACCCGGTCCGGTTTGGACGCCGCTCAATCCATCGGACGCCGGCGCATCCCCAAAAAAAGTTTCCCGATTCGGCCTGCAATCGCCGATGGGCCGGCCCGCACAGCCCGAGGAGTTGGCTCCGGCATATGTCTTTCTCGCCTCAAATGCCGACTCATCCTATATTACGGGCACCATCATCCAGGTAATGGGCGGTGAAACCACGGGAGGTTGATCATGAGCGAACGAAAAACGCTTTCACGACCGGTGATCCTGCCACTGGAACAACTCGCGGTCGGGGATCATTTTAATTTTGCGTATCGAGTCATCAACTCGCCGCCAACCGACTCCGCGCCGAGCTGGGTCGTAACCCAAATTACAGAGGATTTCTACAAAGTGAGGCTCACGCAGCAATTCATCGCAGTGGAAAACAACGCGCCTGGTTCAATCGAAATGAAGGTGCCAAAAACGACGATGGTGGCCCGACGCGAAAAAATTCCGGCGGACGTGGAAACAATTCAGACTTACGAAAAGAAGTAATCGGCAACTGCGGGCATCGAGGTAGGGCGCTTTGCTGTGTCCGTCGTAGCCTTTGGCAGAGATGGTTCCCAAGGCTGTGTCTGGTAAATAAATCTGACCGCGAAGGATCGCCGCCGCACGACTTCGCTTTGGTCCATAAGGAGTCAAACGGGCTGGCCGCATCGAAAGGTCTGAGTGCGTGCAATCCTCAGAGGCATTAACCACTAATGGTTTCGCTTAATAGCAGACGCGAAACTTTCAAAGTCCCCTTCGACTCATCGTCCTTGCCGCGCCGAAGCATCACGCGAAGGTGGGTCCGGGGGTTAGATCCAAAGGCGTCCGCTTGCCCCGCACGTAGGTGCGCGGACAAGTACCGGGATACAAGTACGCAGCAACGGTGCTCATCGCGGACGGGATGGGATTTTTTTCGGGCACTCCGCCTCCTCTGTGTCCTCCGCGTTTAATTTCCTCGGTTCGATTCTGGGCAGATTTTGTCCCGTTATGCGTGAAGGAGGATTGACCGCGCGAAGCAACCGCAGCAGACTGCCTGTGCCCGGGCCGGTGCAACTACAGCATTTTCGCTTTCATCTCTTCACGCGTCGTTATGCATACATGGCTAAATCATCCGACGAACCACCGGACTCGGACAAGGCCACAGTCGTCCTCTGTCGCTTTCGAGCGACCGCCGGCACCGCGTCGTCGTCATAATTCCCATCTCAGATTTCCGATCGCCCATCTGAATGTCATCTCCTTTGAATTTCCGGCCCGCCAACGCTCATTCCGCTCAAGTGCGCATGCACTTGGAAGTCAGCGGCACTTCGCTCCCGATCGCGCAGCTCGGACCGGATTTTCTCATCCTGGAGCAAACGGTTCATCATCCGGCTACCCACGGAGAGATCGTGCTTCAGATCGATGCGAGCAAAAGCCGCTGGAAGGTCACCCTGCCCGATGGCCTCGCCGCCGCCGGCCAACGCACGGCGATCAATGGCTAATTACCCTACCGTCCCATCCCCTCACTCATGTCCGCCCATTCCTACGAGGTATTTTTCCATGCCGCCACCAGCGCCGACACGCCTTACGACTCTATCAGTGTCGTCTCGCCTGCAGCCCCAAAGCGAAAGCAGACCAGCCGGAAACCCTGAGCAGCAGCACCAATTACTGTCCGCGGCAAACCGACGACTCCCAATTTGATGCCGCCCCCACAACCCACACAGAAGATTCCCGGGCCCGTTAAAATCTCAACCCCGCTCCACGTGAGAGAGCCAGGCAAATCCATCATGCCAGAATCCCCAGACCTTCCGGCCATTCATACGATTCGCAAGCAGCGCATCATGCTCGATAGCGACCTCGCCCGGCTCTATGGCGTGAGCACGACCGTTTTCAATCAGGCTATTCGCAGAAATTTCAATCGATTTCCTCCCGACTTCGTCTTCGAAATCAGCTACGAGGAACACACCCGTTTGATATCACAAATTGTGACATCAAACGCAGGTTCTCCTGATTTAAAGTCACAAACTGTGGGCTTAAAAGGACGTGGCGGTCGCCGGAAGTCTTCACTGGCTTTCACCGAGCACGGAGCGATCATGGCCGCCACAGTCCTGCGCAGCCCGCGGGCGGTGGCCATGAGCGTTTACGTCGTCCGGGCCTTCGTCCAAATGCGAGATGAACTCCTCGCGAACGCGACAATTTTCAAGCGACTGGCCGAAATTGATAAGAAACTAGTCACCCACGACGTGATCTTGCGCGATGTGTATGAGAAGCTCCGCCCCTTGCTCAGCCCACCACCGCCTATCCGGAAAGAACTGGGGTTTCATACGAGTCTAAAGAAGCACTAGCCGAGCCCTCTCCATTTCGAAATTCTCTCACCCATGCCCGCACCTTCCTTCGAAAAATTTTTTCAAGCCGCCACCGACGGCAACACGCCTTACGACTATCAATCCCGTTTAGCTTGTGGTGAGCCTGGCCGAACAACGGGGGGCGACAACGGCACGGCCTGCACCTCCCAGCTTGTCTCCATCCCCACCGGCCTCTGATCAAACTTCCCAATGCCTTCGCTGCCTTTCTTCACCGTATTCAAAGATCTTACCGGGAACGATCCCTTCCCTTGGCAGTCCGCGCTCTACGAACGGTTCGTTGCCAACGATCTTCCCTCCACGGCCAACATCCCCACCGGCCTTGGGAAAACCTCGATCATAGCCATCTGGCTCATCTCACTCGCCCAATATCCCGACCGCGTGCCTCGGCGACTCGTCTATGTAGTCAATCGCCGAACCGTCGTTGACCAGACAACCTCCGAGGTCGAACGGCTCCGCAACGCACTCACGAAGCCGGAACTCGCCGAAATCTGCAATGCGTTGGAGTCCTTATGCGCGCTGCCGCTGCCAACACCCGATACGCCTCCTTTGGCCATCAGCACATTGCGCGGGCAGTTCGCTGACAACGGCGAGTGGTGCACCGACCCGAGCCGCCCCGCCGTCGTCGTCGGCACCGTGGACATGATTGGCAGCGGGCTGTTATTCAGCCGCTACTCGCGCGGCTTCAAAACGCGCCCGCTTCACGCCGGTTTTCTCGCACAAGACGCGTTGCTAGTCCACGACGAGGCACACTTGGAACCGACGTTTCAAACGTTGCTCAACGGAATAGTCGCCGAGCAAGCCCACTGCACCGATCCTCGTAAACTGCGCGTTATCGAACTCACCGCGACCAACCGCACTGCCGCCGCAAAGCCGTTCGGTTTGGATGAAAACCTCAATAATAAAGACACGGACAACGGCACCGTCAAAAAACGCTACAACGCCGTTAAACGACTCTCGCTCGTTCCCGTCACCAAAGTCGAAGACAGCAAGGACAAGGCCAACGAAGGCACCGTTCGCGACAAAATCCTCCAACTTGCATTGGCCAAGAAAGAAAGTAGTCGCGCCGTGCTCGTCTTCGTCCGCTCCGTGGAAGCTGCGGAGAAAATTGCCGGTGATCTCAGCAAAGCAGAACAAGTTGTCGCCACGCTCACCGGCACCATGCGCGGCAAAGAGCGCGACGAACTCGTCTCCAAGAATCCCGTCTTCCAGCGCTTCCTGCCCGAAGCAAACCGCACTGCGGGCGTCCGCACTGTTTACCTTATCGCCACCAGTGCCGGCGAAGTCGGCGTCAACCTCTCCGCCGACGATCTCGTGTGCGACCTATCTACCTATGAAAGCATGGCCCAGCGCTTTGGGCGAGTGAACCGTTTCGGCGAACGTGACGACAGCGAAGTCTCCGTCGTCTATCGCACAAATCTCCAGTCCAACTACGATGAAGGTTTGGCCAAGGCGAAGTCTTCCCCGAATGCCGACACGAAAATAGATGCCTACGAAAAGAAAAATCAGTCTGCGCTACGCATCATCAAGACCCTCGCGCTCCTGAAAAGCTCAAAACTCGACGACTCCGCCAGTCCCGCCGCGCTCGACAAACTCGACGCCACCGAACGCGCCGCCGCCTTTTCACCGGAACCAGAACAGCGCGTCGCCACGGGAATCCAGTTCGATGCATGGACGCTCACCTCTATCCGCGAACCCATTGCCGCCCGTCCGCCAGTCGCGCCATACCTCCACGGCGAAGCCGAATGGCAGCCACCCGAAACCCATGTCGCCTGGCGTCAAGAACTCGATGTGCTCAACACTGCCGAACTTCGTGCCGCTTATCCGCCAGCCGGACTCCTCGACGATTTCCCGCTCAAGCCACACGAACTCTTGCGTGATACAAGCGAGCGCATTTTTGACCGCATTATAGGTGTCCTATCTGAACGACAGAAAGACAATGAGCCCCTCCCGGACGCGTGGCTTGTCCGCGAGAATGGCGACGTGGAAATCTTTCCGTTATCCCGCTTGCTTTCTGACCAAGAAGCGGAAGATGACGACACGGAGGCAGAGAATGAGGAGGGCGAAGGCGCAAACGTCAGCGACGCCAAGAAAGCAGAAAAGGCACGAAAGAACCGCGTCATTTCTCGCCTCGCTGACGCCACGCTCATCCTGCCCGCGTCGCTCGGTGGCATTGATGAAAAGGGTCTGCTCACGCCCGACGCTGTCGGTGATTCCAAAGGCAAGGCCGACGTCGCCGACATTGTCGCCAAAGATGCCACGGACAAACGCCACCGTGTTTGGGGCAACACACGTGATGTGCCCGCTGGTTTCCGGCTCATTCGCATCATAGACAAGCTCATCATCAAAGAAGATACCGACGAATCCGACGATAGTTCCGTCGCCAATCGCTACTGGCTCTGGCTCGAAACGAAAAATGCCGCCCGCGGCGAGCAACGTTTCACCATGGACATGCAACCCGAAACTCTCGCCGCGCACACCGGTGCCGTCATCGCCAACGTTACTGCCATCGCAAAAAAACTTCTGCCGCCAGACTTGAGCAAACTGCTCGTCATTGCCGCGCGCTTGCACGACCTTGGCAAGGATCGCGCATCATGGCAGCGCAACCTTGGCAACCTCAACTACGACCCAGCCAAGCCGGAAACCACCCTCGCCAAGTCAGCGCTCGGAATGCGCCCACGCAACGTCGCCGAGCACTACCGACACGAGTTCGGATCTCTTAACGATGCCAACAAAGCCTCAGAGTTTGCCGGGCTCAGCGATCCCGAACGCGACATCGTTCTACACATCGTCGCCGCGCACCATGGCCGCGCTCGTCCGCATTTCCCCGTCGACGAAATTGGTGATTACGCCAATAGCACAACATCCGATGCCGCCATCGCCACCGAGACTCCGCGCCGTTTTGCCCGTGTCCAAAAACGCTTCGGACGCTGGGGTCTAGCTTGGCTCGAATCCCTCCTCCGTGCCGCCGACTACGCTGCCAGCGCGGGCATCAAACCTTTGAAGGACGGCGATTCAGCACCACTCTGCTCCAGCCAATTCATCAACAGCGTGCAAACAGCGGGTGTGGACATTTCCTCTGCAGATATTTCCCTCCGCCTCAATCCCGCTAACCCCGGCCACTATTTCGCCTGTTGCGGCCTCTTTGAACTCGCCGCCGCGCTCGCTCCCGACGCCCATGCTTGGTTCGCAAAAGACGGATCGACCTTCCACATCGCCGCCACCGGTATCTCACTCAAGGAACTCCTCAACAAAATCACCGCATCCAAAATCAGTGCGCTCGATTCAGGAGATCGACCGCTCACGCCGCTCGAAATCTCGCTTACCGGAAGCGACGCCAAACCACGCACTTTGCGCATTGACTGGTGGCGTCATGAAGGTGGCCTGGTCGGAAAACTCAAACCTTGGGCCGGGCAAATGAGCGTGCGAGACATCGCCGACGACATGCGGGAAACATTGAAACGAGAACTCGTGCATCAGGCATCGAGCTCTCTCGAAAATATTCTGTTCCTTTCGAGCACCGCCAACGAAGGCGAACCATTTTATTTCGACGCAAATCGCGCTATAAACGCCAAGGCCCAGGATGTTGGCTTCTCCGTGGACAAACTGAAAAAAGGAGGTGTGAAAATCACCAGCACGGCAACCCCGTCGGTTGAACTACTTTGCCTCATCGGACTTCAACGCGCGCGGCCATTGCTGACAGTTAACGAACGCGGCAAGGAGCGAGAATATGATTATCACCTTTGGCATAGTCCGCTTCCGCTCCCACCACTCGCCGCAGCGGTTGCCGGTCTTCTCCCTGACTCGGCCTGTCGCTTTCGTTTTTCAAATCCGTCACGAGCAAAAGACTACCGGGCTTTTGCGCCTGGCAACCGCATTTCCTGAACAACTACTTTTGCCCTGTTTATCCTTCCATCACATCCCCCAAACCCACCATTAATCCAAAACATTATGAGCGATCTAGAAAAATTTGACATGTACCTCAAGCCGGACGGCCCCGCCGCCCTCGTCATTCGCGAGCACCTCGCCCCTGCCGAGGGTTCCGATGCCGTCTTTTTTCCCGCAACCTACGCCCCCACGAAAAGAGGTGACGATGCTGGCTACAACATAGACGGCCGCAATCGCACCGAGGACCCGTCTGCGCAAAACGTCGCCCTCATTGACAGCGTAGGCTCGCAAGCCAACCGCCTTGAGCCGCTTTTCGCTGAAAGCGATTATGCCAAGCTCGTCCCACAAATCGTTATCACGGCGGGCGCGGAGAAATCCGTGAACCTGCTCGACGTCGGGCACCGCGCCGGCGATGCCATCGCCCGTTGCTCAGAGCTGAAAGACACTTTGCAGGACGCGTTCAAATCCGTCCTCAAAGGCAACGCTGCGCCGCTCGCCAAGGTCGCCCCCACGTCGCTTGTTTTCGGCGTCTGGGATTCGCGCGACACACAGGCAAAATTACCGCGCCTCCTCGCCTCGACCGTCCGCGCTTACAACGTCCGCAAACTCACTCGCTCGGCGCAATATATGCCCGCAGCGGACTATTCCGCGCTGGAAATCTTTTCGGAAGAAGAAAAACAAAAAGCAGAAGGTGATTCCACAAATCCGCTTGCCGCCCGCGGCTTTGTCCATGTGCCCTCTACCGGTTCTCATGGCGGCGTTATCGCCGATGGCGGCATCCGTCGTGACGCTACGCTCGCGCTCTCCGCCTTGAAATTGCTCAAGGCCGATACGCCGGAAGCCACGCTCAAGCTTCGCCGCTATATCCTCGGTCTCGCGCTCGTTGCGTTTACACGTCTCCCGCTCGGCTATTATCGCCAAGGCACCATCCTCGTCGGCGCGACCGATGATAAGGGTAACCCATTGGCTCGCAAATTCGATGAAGTCTCCCTCGACGGCACACGCACCGACGCCACCACCAAGATTACCGCTCAAGTCGCGCTTGAATACGCGAAAAAAACGGCGGAAGCCTTCGGCGTGGGCGAAAACAAAGTCGTTAAATTCGACAAAGAGAAAGCCGTCACCGACGTGAAAGAAGGTAAAACTGCCAGGGCTCCAAAAGGAAGAAAAGCCGCTGGCACTATCGATACCCCCGCCTCCTAACCCGCCATGCCCGTACAACTTCGCATCAGCGTCCGTTTCCTCGACGGCACGTTTCACGGTCGCCGCGATGGGGGTGAATCCGAATGGCCGCCCTCGCCACTGCGCCTCTTCCAGTCGCTCACCAACGCAGCCGCTCGTTTGGACGGCAATGGCATCGGCGCGCAAAACGTTGCCGCCCTTCGCTGGCTGGAGACATTGAAACAACAGCCCGAAATCTTCGCGTCCACCGCCACGCCGACAGCCGGCTACCAACTCTACGTCCCCGACAATGTAGGCGACCTTGTGGCAAAGAAATGGTCGAAAGGAGAGTATTTCGAGAGCAATAACCACCCCATCGACATCTCCGGCTATCGCACCGAAAAACCAGTCTGCCCGCTACGACTATCGGGCGACGCCGCTGTCCACTACCTTTGGCCGATCGACGCCAGTGTCGATGTCGTCCCGCACCGAGAGACCCTCATCGCCATGGTCCGCGCCGTCTCGTGCCTCGGCTGGGGCATTGATCTCGTCGTCGCCGACGCCGCCGTGGAAGAAAGCGACGACGGCGTACTGCCATCCGCCGAACGCTGGCTGCCCGTCGAAACCTCCGGCGGCGCACCGTTGCGCGTTCCCGCTCCCGGCACTCTCGACGCGCTGGATAAACGCCACGCTGCATTTCTAGGCCGCATCCGTCACCTCGACGACGGCAACGAGGTTTTCGTGCCCGTACCGCCACTTCCTCCCACGAGCTACCGCGTTGTCACTTATCGGTGCGAAACCGATCTTGCCTGCCCACCCTACGCCGTCTTCGCACTGCGCCTTCCGGATGATTCTGGTTTTGCGACATTCGATCCCCTGAGACGACGCCTCCACCTCACAGGGATGCTTCGCTATACCGCGAGCCAATCGGATTTCGCCCGTGCGCTTGGCTGGGACAAGGCGAAGGTTGGGGCCTTTGCTCTCGGGCACGACAAAAGGGAAGCCGGCAACAGTAAACCGACAGCCAACTCTTCACGATTGGTTTTCATCCCTCTTCCATCCATCGAATGGCGTGGCGAAAGCCACGGTCGCGCGGTTGGCTCGATTCGTCGCGTGCTCGTGACCGCTTCAGGAGGATGCGACCCTGCCGAATTCTCGCGAATCGTCCGTGCCCTCGAAGGCCGGGAATTGGTGGATGAAAATACCAAGCGAGCGGTCGCATTTCTCCGTCGCCAATCGGACAACGAGCGAGCGATCTCATCTTACTTACAAGCCTCTTCAACGTGGACATCGGTGACTCCTGTCGTGCTTCCTGGTCACGACGATCCGCGCAAAATCCGCCATCGTTTGCGTGTAAACGGCGGCCTCACGGCCGAAGAGAAAAATGCGCTGGTCGCGAAGCTCGACCAGCGTATCGACTTGCTCCTGCGCAAAGCCCTTTGCCAGGCGGGCTACGCCGAAGCGATCACCGAAAACGCGGCTATCGAATGGCGCGGCTCAGGCTATCTCCCTGGCACCGATCTTGCCTCACGCTATATGACTGGCGACCAGCACCATCGTTACCGAAAGCTCCATGTCCGGATTCAATTTCGTGACGGTGGGGGACAGCCGTTGTCCGTCCCTGGCCCGGTATGCTTCGGCGGCGGCAAGTTCTCCGGCACCGGCCTGTTTGCCGCAATCTCCTGACCACGCCTGCTCCTCCACCTGCATACACCTTCACCCTCATCGCGACCTTTCCATAATGCAGGAACACCACCTCAAAATCCAACACGACAGTTTCACCACCGGGATCGTCCTCGGGGGCGATTGGTCGCTTCACGAACTCGCCGAATTTATCATCAAGACCGTCGGCTTCGACTTCGATCACGCCTTCGAATTCTGCGACAACCTCAAGGATCCCTACCGCAGCAAGGAGCGCTACACCCTCTTTGCCGACACCGGTGACGGGGAACCGGGCGATCACAGCGTAAAACGGACGCAGGTGGCCGGGGTATTTCAACCCAAACGAAAAATGCTCTTCCATTTCGACTACGGCGACGACTGGTTCTTCCTCGTCACCTGCACCGCCGTGAAGGAGTCCGCCGCCAAGCGCCGCTTCAAAAAGGTAATCTCCACCGGCGGCACCCCGCCCGAGCAGTATCCCAATCCCGATGAATGATCCGTCGCGCCCAATCCCGCCCACGCAATTGCTTCACCGCACGGCCTCGGTTTTTTTCTGACGCGACCTGACTTCTCTGCGCATCTGCACCAGCCCATCATGAGCGACAAATCCCAGAGCGACCCAGCGGCGGATTTGTTGCCAGCGCGGATGCTCAATGAATTCATTTATTGTCCGCGGCTATTTTATTACGAACACGTCGAGGGCGTCTTTCTCCACAGCGCGGACACCAAGAAAGGTGCGTCCGAGCATACGCGTGTTGACGCAGGCAAAGGGGCGTTGCCGAAAGCGGCAGGAAAGACCGAAAGCCAGAAAGCTGAAAAGCTGAATGCTGAGGAGGAATCGGAGCCCATGGACGGTGCTTCCGGTGTCCCGCCAATCGAAAATCCCGATTCAAAAACTCAAAATGACGAAATCATCCATGCACGCTCTGTCATGCTGGGTTCGGAATTGCTCGGCGTCGTCGCCAAGCTCGATTTGGTCGAGGTGACGCTGGAGGAAGCACTCTCTGGCACGTCCACCGCGACGGCGCGCGCGGTTTGTCCCGTCGAATACAAGACGGGCGCGCCGCGTGAGGGCGACACGGGGCGAGAACTCTGGGACGCCGACCGCATGCAACTCGGCCTGCAAATTCTGCTCCTGCGCGAAAACGGCTACACCTGCACCGAGGGCGTCGTATTTTATCGGCAGACGCGTCAGCGCGTGCGCTTCGTGCTCGATGCCGAGGGCGAAGCGTGGATTCGACGCGGCATTGCGGCGGCCCGCGCCTGCTCGGCTGGACCGATCCCGCCGCCGCTCGATCATTCGCCAAAATGTCCGCGTTGCTCATTGGCTCCCGTCTGTCTCCCCGATGAAACCCAGTTTCTTCAGCTGGCGGTTCCGGATGATGAATTGTCTCCGCCGGAATCCCAGCTGGCTCTTCCGGGACTGGCCAGTGATGCAGCGATTTCGGAGGAAACCAAAGTGGCGTTGCTGGCCGATGCGCTCGAAACCGACAATCCCGCTTGGGAAACCCTGCCGGAGCCGCGCGTGCCTCGACTCGCCGGCGAAGGCGAAGTCCGCCGGTTGATCGCACCGGATGTCGACACCAAGGTTCTATACGTCAACACGCCGGGCGTGGCGGTGACCAGAAAAGGGGAAACGGTAATCGTGAAGGACAAAGGCGACACACTGGCTGAAATTCGCATCAAGGATCTGCATCACCTGGCGATCTTCGGAGCGGCGCAAATTTCCACGGCGTTGATCCAGACGCTGTGTGAGAGCGAGGTGCCAATCTCGTATTTTTCGATGGGCGGCTGGTTCTACGGCCTGACGCGCGGCCACGGACTGACGAATGTCTTTACGCGGATCAAGCAGTTCGCGCGAGCCGCCGACCCGGCTCAAGCCCTGCCGCTCGCGCGACTGTTTGTGTATGGCAAGATCCGCAATCAACGGACATTGCTCATGCGCAATCACGTCGAATCCCCGCCACTCGCCCTGCGGGCGTTGAAACATGCGGCTTCGGCTGCGCTCGCCGCTCCGGGATTTCCCACCCTCCTGGGCATCGAAGGCGCGGCGGCATTGGTCTACTTCCGGAATTTCCGGGGAATGATCAAGGGCGCGGAGGACAACGACGAAATTCCCGGACTCGAAGAACCGGCCGATAGACGCGTCGGCAATCTGCAATCGGCCTTCAACTTTGATTTCAAAACGCGCAACCGCCGGCCCCCGCGCGATCCCGTCAACGCGCTGTTGTCGCTCGCCTACAGTCTGCTCGCGCGCGATTGCACCGTCGCGGCACTCGCGGTTGGGTTCGATCCTTACATTGGTCTTTATCACCAGCCACGCTACGGACGGCCGGCGCTCGCCCTGGACGTGATGGAGGAATTCCGTCCGCTCATCGCGGACTCCTGCGTGCTCACGGCCATCAACAACCGCATGATCACGCCAGGCGATTTTGTGCAGGCGGGTGAAGCGGTTAATCTGACGCCGGCAGGAAGAAAACGTTTCTTTCTCGCCTATGAAAAACGCATGAGCGACACGGTCACGCATCCGCTGTTCGATTATAAAGTCAGCTACCGGCGAGCCATTGAGCTGCAACTCCGGTTGCTGGCCCGCACCTTGACGGGTGAGATCGAACGATACCTGCCTTTCACCACACGATAACTGCCGCTACCGTTTCCAGCTCGATAAACTTCCGACCTCGCCGCATCATGAGCCGAACCAACTACATCGTCACTTATGACATCTGTAATCCCAAACGGCTGCGCAAGGTGTTCAGGGCGTGCAAGGATTACGGGCTGCATTTGCAATTGTCGGTATTCGAATGCGACCTGACAGCGGCGGAGAAAATCGATTTCGAAAGCCGGTTGCGCGGGTTGATCGATCGCGAGGATGACCAGGTTCTGTTTATCGCGCTCGGCCCATCGGAGAGCCGGGGTGAGCGGGTCATTTCCGCGCTGGGTCAGAGTTATATCCGGGTCGATCCACCCTGTTATGTGGCGTGATTGGGCGGCTGTACGGCGACCGGAGTGAACAACCATTTCGTTCTTTGACATCTTCAGTTAGGCGAGCGGCGGGGCGATGCGCACGTTCCCAATGACTGCTCGCAAGTTCAATAGGAAAGGTTTACCGATAAAGTCAGGTCAAAGTCGGTGCCCGTTCCTTGTAAATCATCGCAGTGCTCGCAACCCCGGCCAATTGCCGCTCGCCAACAATAGCTTACCAAGTAGGACTCTCCGCGCTCACGTGAGCGCGGCCCCATTGAAGCAAAATCCACGCGATCGAGCGCGCGAACGGCATCGGGCTCTCCGCGCTCACGTGAGCGCGGCCCCATTGAAGCTCTCACCCGTGGT
>DASYDH010000005.1:0-23290 GCA_036499685.1 Lacunisphaera sp.
GCGTGCGTGGATACTTGACGGGTGGATTTTGATATAGCCATCCCTCCAGCCTACGCGACGCTTCGGCTCGGCAAGCCAGCCTTGCCGCCGCTCACCGTTCCCTCCACGCTTCTCCAAAATCCGACTCACCCCATGCCACTCTCTCACTCCTGCGCCGCGCCAGCGGCTTGGTTCAACCAACCGCCACAGACAATTCGGACCTTCGGTCCTCATGTCTGAGCTGAAACGTTCACCGAAAGCCAACATGCCCGACCGAAGCACCAGTCGTCGTCTTGAGAACTATCCGGCCGACATCGTTGATTGGATCATCGCCCACTTTGACGCCGATACCATTCCTTACGTTCACCTGCTGCTCGAAGACCTAAAAGAAGATCGTTTGATCCGGTGTGCGCTTTTCCTTTCACGCGGCTCGACCAAAGAATTGGAAGGCGCGGTTTCCTTAGGGAAGACTGACTATCGAGATTTGATTTGGTCTGCTGAGTACGACTGCAAAGAAGACCAACTCCGGGATTTTAATCAGCCCTTTCCCGACGAAAAGAGGGCGACCCAGTCGCCAGACCCAACGCGCTCCGCGCGTGGGTCATCTTGAACGTTCGGCAGAAGAAGACTGCGCATGGCCACCCCGAAAGCACGGAAGAAGATGAAGATCGCAGCCATTGTCGCGGCGATCTACGTTGCCGCCAGCGGACCGCTCGGTGGATTGGCGTCGCTCGGGGTCGATCATTCCTCTGGTGGCGCGAGAGACCTGGCTTGGAATGTCTATTACGGTCATATCATCGCCTATGTGCCGATCATTTATTTTGCGAAGTTCACCGGCACGAAAGAAGTACTCCGGGGTTATTGGGAGATGTGCGGTTGGCGTTCAGGGGTGCCATTCTAAACCGTGAAAAAAGAGCCTTCTCATGGAAGGCGCCACAGCCAACGTCTGGGCTGGCGCCCAGACGTGGCTGAGCTTAAACGTTCGGCAGAAAAATGAGCCTTCCCATTTTTAAGTATCATCCCGATCCGATCGCCACGAAGAGCGTTGTCGCCTCCGACGCTGAGTGCCTTTGCTGCGGGAAGCGCCGCGGCTACATTTACACCGGTCCGGTTTTCGCGGAAGAAGAGCTCGCGGATTCGATTTGTCCTTGGTGCATCGCAGACGGCACCGCGCACACGCGATTCAACGCCGAGTTCACTGATGCAGCAGGTGTGGGCTCCTATGGCCGGACGCAGCCTGTTTCGACGGCGATCATAGAAGAGGTCAGCTTCCGCACGCCCGGCTTTACCGGATGGCAGCAGGAACGCTGGATTACATGCTGTGCTGATGCTTCAGCGTTTCTCGGAAGAGCCGGAAAGAAAGAGTTGGAGGCAAAGTGGCCAGATGTCGTGCCTGCTCTTATGGAGGAAGCCGGTATGGACGAAGCTTCGTGGCCAGACTATGCGAAGCATATGGATTATGATGGCAGCCCCACAGCATATGTTTTCCGCTGCCTTCATTGCGGAAAGCTCTCAGGCTATTCTGACTGTGATTAAAAAGAAGCCGAACCCAATCAGCCACAGCGAACGCCCTTGATGTCACCTGAATCGTCGATCATATCTCCGCTCCACATGGCCCCGTTAATCCAAAGTTCGGCTTCCCCGTTCGGAGGGCGTTGCTGAGCTGAAACGTTGGGCAAAGAGCCGTGAACACACCGCCGACACTCTCCTTCGCGTGCCCCATTCCTTGGTCGGAGATGAAAGGCTCTGACGTTTCCCGGTATTGCGAGGCATGCGGGCACACCATCCACAATCTTTCTTCGCTCACATTTGATCAGCGCGCAGCCATATTGCAGCGTGCTCAGGCTGAGAAGATTTGCGGCTCCTATTTCGTCCGCCTATCTGGCGAGTTAGTCACTCCAGAGTCACCACTCTCGCCACGAGAGACTCGCGGCATTCGCCAGGTTGGTATTGCTGCCCTCTCTGCTGGTGCGCTTGCACTAGCCGCTGGCTGTGTGTCGCACCCGCCCGAAAAGAAAGCGGAGACGCAGAGGCCACCGGAGCAGGCCGAATCGAAAGCGAAGCCCGAAGATCAAGAAGAGACGATCCAGCTTGTAGGTTTCATCATCAATACCGACGAGGCCAAGCCGGCCGATACCCCGAAGGAAAAGAAATGAAGAAGCCAGTCAGCCACAGCGCAACGCCCTTGATGTTCCGTAGTCCGCCGATCATGTTCACGCTCCACATGACCCAGTTAGTCAAAAGAGAAGGCTCGCCCTCCCGGCGGGCGTGGCTGATCTGAGGACGTTGGGCGGATAAAGATGACCGTGACGTCGAAATTCTTTCGCGAAGCAACCGAACGTCAGTTTGACGCTCTCCTCGCGCGTTATGGTTTCAAGCGCACAAAGAGCGAAGACGAAAAGTTCAGCTTCTCGGTTAGCTACCGAGCGGATCAGCGATATGTGAATATCGGAGCCACGCTTCATCCTCATGACTATCCTTATTATCTCTGGCTGAAGTTCGGCGAGGGTAGCGACGAGTTTCCTGAGTCTGACTGGAATGCGATACCTCTGTGGCTCATCGTGCAGCACCAGTCTGCGGCGACGTATACCGAAGAAAAAGACCTCTACGACATTTCGATGAGCCTGACTGAGGCAGATGCCGAAGCGAAGCTTCGACGCGTTAGGGAGTCATGCGAAGCGTTTGGTCTTCCATTTCTCGAAGGCAATCTTGCGCTATTCGGTCAGTTGCGAGCGACTCAGAATGGCCAGCGCGAGCCCTATAGAATTTACACCCCCAAGAAGGGTGGCGGCTACGCCATGAGTTACGAAGAAGGAAGTGCCCATTTGAAAGAGAGATTCTCAAATTCGGCTCCCAAACCATGGTGGAAGCTATGGTGAAGAAAGAGCAAGCCCCTTGATAAACGGTAGAGCTGGCGGCGCTCTATGCGTTTTGTATTGGCGAACGCGGCACGGCGATTGATCCGAACGGCTCGCGTGCGTTGAGCCCGCAACCGGGCGTACGTGATTGAGTCGGCATTGCGTTCGGGTGGTGGCGATCCGCTTGCGCTTTTTTCGCTCTCCGGTGCGCATTTTGAACAATGCGCGCAAAGCGGTGGCTGACGGTGCGCTGCACCCGTCGTCGCGAGATCGAACAAAATAATCGGATCGAGATTTTCATCACGAACGGTCCGTACCTTCAGTCCTTCGCATCCGAGCGATATGAGCGGTCTTGAGAGCCAGCTTCGCGGGCTTAAAGGGCTGCGAAGCTTTGCGCAGATTGCCGGGAGCCTCATGGTCCTTGTTGGCACGGGCGGAAAAAAAGATTCGTAAGCGCGATTTCAAAAATCAATAACCCATGAGGTGAAAACTCCTGCCCACGACCAGTGGGTTGGCGTGGGCGGGGGAGGTGATTTTTTCGCTGTCGTTCACGCTTAGCTATAATGTCCATGCATCTGCTCTTCGATCTTGATGGAGCGCTCACGGATCCCTTTCCGGGGATTACCAAATGCATCCAGTACGCTCTGGTCGCAATAGGGCGGCCTCAACCGTCCGCCGAAAGTCTCCGGTGGTGCATCGGACCTCCGTTGAGGGAAAGTTTTGCAAGTCTGCTGGGCCCGGACAAGGAACACCTCGCAGATGTCGCGGTGGCGAAATATCGCGAACGATTTGGCTCGGTGGGGCTGTTTGAAAACAATCTTTATCCTACTATTGCCGAAAACCTCGAGCAACTGAAGCGATCGGGTCATACGTTATGCGTGGCGACTTCCAAGCCCGCGGTGTTTGCAGAGCGAATCATCGGGCATTTCGGGTTGGGCACCTATTTCCGGTCGGTTAACGGAAGCGAGCTGGACGGCACCCGAAGCGACAAAGGTGCGTTGATCGCGCATGTCTTGAAGCGGTACGATATCGGGCCAGCTGACGCGATCATGATTGGCGATCGGAAGCATGTTATGATCGGCGCGCACCAAAATGGAGTTGCCGGTCTCGGGGTGAGCTGGGGTTATGGATCGACGGAAGAGTTGAGGGAAGCGGGCGCTTATGCCTGCGTGGCTACGCCCGCGGAACTTCACGGGGCGATCCTCAAAAAACCCAGCGATTAAGATTTTGTGCCCCATCCTGATGACACGGCGGGCATCTCGGGCGCTGGTGGAACTATCGCTGCTCTGAAACCTCGTTGTGCACGCGTATGCCGGGTGCGCGATGGTCGTCGGGAATGACGCACTGGTAGCCCTCTTTCGTCAGACGCTTCAGCGTTTGCTCGATGGCGGTGACTCTCAGCGACGCGGGCAGGGGCGGGCCTTCGTGCAGGAGCAGGATGCTGCCGGGACGCAGCCCGCGAAGAACCCGCTTTGCGATGGAGGTGGCGTCGCCGCCGATCAGTTCGAGTCCGCGCGCGCTCCAGCCGACGCATTCGAGTTGTCTTTTCGTGAGAGCGGAGGCGAGCCAGGGATTTTTGATCCCAACGGGTGAACGGAAGCGACGGATGGTCACGCCAAGCCCCTTCAAAACGGCGAGGCCGCGATCCAGTTCACGCGCAAGCCGCAGCGGCGACGCACACCAGAACGTTCCGACCGGATGAGTGTGGGTGTGATAGCCGATTTCATGGCCGGCATCGTGAATGGCGTGGACCAATTCGGGATGGGCCCAGGCGTTTCTTCCGATCACAAAAAAGGTCGCTTTCGCTCCGTGGGTATTGAGCAACGCCAGAATGCGCGGCGTGTCGTCGGGATCGGGACCATCGTCGATCGTCAGCCAGACTTCCCGCCGGTCGGTCTTGAAGTAACGGCAGGAGCGGACGAGGCCCTGTGCCCGGGGAACGAAAAGATGATAGGCGATCAGCGCGTCGGGAATAAACCAAAGTGCCGCGGCAGTTGGGCCGGCGACCCTGACGACGCAGATCGCGAGAATTTTTCCGACCAGGGCGAAAATAATCAGAAACCACACGGCGGAAATAAACAGGAGGAAAGGATAGGGCGCGAGGTCGGGAGGGCGATTGGCTGGAGCATGCGCTTCGCAGCTGGCCCGGGTCTACGCCGTGTCGCGCGCGGTTATTTCCACGAATAGCCCAGAGAAAATCCCAGCGCGTCGATGCCGGGGTTGGGTTTGGTCTGGCCGCCGTTCGACATGTGTTCGTACATGATGCCCGCGCTGATGGTGCGGTCGTGAGCGATGACGTGTTCGATGCCGCCGCGGATGAACCAGGTTAACGTGAAGTCCTGGCCCTGTCCGCCTTTGACGCCGCGTGAGTCCAAAACGCCGGCGCCGCCGCCGGATCCGGTGAACAAGCACCACTTGGATGAACTGTCCCACAGTTCGAGGGAAGGTGATCCGGTGACCGCAATATAATGCGATTCGGGGCCGTTTTGAATCCACGAACCGATCAAGGTCAGCCGGTGCCGGATCAAAATGCGCGATCCATCCGGAAAAACATGATCCAACGCCGCGGCGGAGCGCCATGAGAGTTGCGTTGGGACCAGGCGGTAGGCGATGGGGGTGCCGGTGCCGATTTCCCACAAAAGGGCTGACTCCACGCTCCACGAACTCGTCTCCCATGGAAGGACCGCTTTTTCTTCGGCCGCGATCGCGCCGGTGCAAAGCAATGAGGTGATCAGAATGATTTTGAGGTGATGAAACATGCGCGGGATGGGCTGGGAAAATCTTGTCGTCAGCGTGGCGCCGGGGGATTTTCGGGGCGATGCCAAACTGGCGGTCAAAACCACTTGCGAGACGGGCTAATGGCTTGCGCCGGATCGGGACATGAGGCATTGCACTGCCGTTGAATTATTGCAACGGCCCCACCTTGGTCTTTTCGTTCCTGAACTTTTTCCCTGCCTAACCCCGTCTATGTCGTCATCCGCCACGGCGAAATCATCATCCTTGCGAATTGCGTTTGGTCCGGATCAGTCCGGAGTTTTTGAAGCGGGTCTGCCGGTGCTGGCCGGAGAAACGGTGGAAAACCTGTTTCACGCGGCACATCCGGCTGGGAAGATCGGGTCATTAATGCTTTTCCAGACCGGTGACTGGCTGCTGGGCGCGGCAAGCGTCCCGCTAACCGATGGGCTGGAAGCGGCGTCTCATCGACTCTACCTCGATATATTTCGCGCCGCACGGGGGCGGCAGCTGGCGCGCATCTGGAATTATGTGCCGGCGATCAACGCAACCGGCGCGGGCGGGCTGGAAAATTACCGGCTTTTCTGCCGCGGGCGTTCCCTGGCTTTTGAGGAACACCATGGCGCGGATTTCAAGGCGCTTTTGCCCTCGGCGTCCGCCGTGGGTTGTGGGTCCGAGACGATCACCGTGTCGTTTGCCGCGAGCGCGCGAATTCCGCGGCACATTGAAAATCCACTCCAGGTTCCGGCGTATGATTATCCGGCGGATTACGGTCCGCGCGCCCCGAGTTTCGCCCGGGCCTCGGTTGTGGCCGGAGCCGACAGCACTGCCACCGTTTTTATTTCCGGGACTGCCGCCATCCGCGGCCACGCGACCGTCGCGCCAAATGAGTTGGCCGGGCAGCTCGACTGCACGATGGAAAATTTGCGGGAGATATCGACGGCGTGCGGCCTCGGACCGTATTTGGATCGACGCGGCACTTCGCAGCGGCACTTCAAGGTTTACGTGCGGAATGTGGCGGATCAGCCGGCTGTCGCGAAGCGTCTGGAAAGGGAATTTCTCAAGCCAGGCGACCACGTCTCTTATTTGCAGGCGGACATTTGCCGGGAGTCGCTGCTGGTCGAAATCGAAGCGACACTGCTTGGAGTGAAGGTGTAGCGCGCCACTACGCAGTCACCCGATCAACGCTTGCAAGGCCCGCGTGTCGGTTTTGCCGCGCGCGGTCGTGGGGAGTGCGGAAAGCGTCAGCCATTTTTTCGGGATTTTCCATGCCGCCGTGTCCGCATGAAGCGCGGTGCGCAGCTCGGTCGCGGTGAGTTTGGTCGCGACGACGGCTGACAGCACCGGTTCATTTCCCGTGGTCGTTCCCACCCACACCTCCTGCACGCCGGCGATCGCGCGCAGGCGTTGCGCGACTTCGGAGAGGCTGACCCGGCGCCCCGCGACCTTGACGGTTTGCCCGCGACGACCCTGCAACGTCAACTCTCCGGCGGAATTCATTGCAACGGCATCGGCCATGATCCACGCACCGATGCCCTTTTGCCGGCGAGGATTGCGATGGGTGAAGACCGCCGCACTGGCGACTTTGAGGCGGGAATGGCGCAGTGATTCCAGGGTTACCCCCCGCATGGCGCGGCCAACTCCGCCGTTCAGCGTTGGCCGACCGCTCCGGTCGTAGGCGATGCCGCCGGTTTCACTGGAACCGTAGAAATTATGCAGGCGCACACCGAAGCGCGCGGCAAACTCCCGGGCGGTTTCGGGCATCAGCGGCGCGCCCGCCGAAATACCAAGGCGCAGGTTTTTCAGCGTGATATCTGAAGCGGCCAACGCCCGCCACATCGCGGGTACGCCGGGAAATACGGTGGGGTTCCAACGGGCAAAATCCGCGGCGATCGAATGCGGTAGCGCCGACGTGCCGCACACCAACGGGACGCCGTGCGCGAGCAGGGGAATCGTGAGGTTGCCGAAGCCGTAGGAATGACCGAAAGGGATGAGCGCGTAGTTCAAATCGCGCGCGGTGATTCCCATCGTCGATGTCACCTGCCGCGCGTCTGCGAGCAGTTGCTTGGCGGTGAAATGAATCGCGCGCGGTGTGCCGGTGGTGCCGGAGGTTAATTTCACGAGACACAGGTCGGCGCGGTTGGTGCGCGCCGCGCCCGGGAGTGGAACGATTTTTTCGCCCTCCCATAAAAATCCAGCGCGCAGCGATTCTGCGATGCGACGCTGCGCGGCCGGTGGTTCGGCGGCGTCGAGGGGAACGACGATCGCGCCGCTTTTCAGGAGTCCGAGAAACGTTACGAACCACGCGATGCCGTTCGGCATCGCAGCCACCACGGTGCGGCGTGACAACCGCCCGGCGCCGCTGGCGTGACGGGAAACCCAGGCGTTGGCGCGCATTTCCAATTCGCGGAACGTCACGCCCTGTCCGTTCGCGGCTTCGATGATTGCGCGGTGGTCTCCGCGTCGGCGGACGGTTTTTTCCCATGCGGAGAGCAACGAGTTGTCATTCATGGCTGCTTTCCCAAGCCGGAGAGATGTTCGAACTCGATGACCAGAAGCGCGGCAATCACCATGATCGCGACGGTGGAACCCAGCGCGCGCACGACGGGGATCCCGCTCAAGGCCAGCACCCCGAAAGAAGCGGCGGTGGTCAGCGCGGATAGCCGTACTGAAACCGGCGGTGCTTCCCGGCGATACGCCGACGTCGCGGAAAAAATCGAATAGTTGTGGGTCAGGCACACGCCGAGGAAGGCCCCGAGTAAGTGAAAGAGATTGAGTGGGTGACCGGTCCAACCGAGCACGCCGAACAAGCCGAGGCAGGTGCCGCAGGGAATCGCAAAGATTCGCGCGCCGTCCCGCCAACCGTACGACAGGAAAACGCCTGCACCCACGATCGCGAGGCCGGTCAAACTGAGCCAGAGCGCCGAGCGACGGTAGCGGCCAAAAAGCCGGTTGAGCGTTTGCAGCTGGCTTGCGCTGATCGTGTTCGTTGCTGCGGGCGGGGAGGCAACGGGCGCGTCGCTCACGATCGTTACGAACCAATTGAGTGAGGGACCCGTGTGCAAAAGCAAGCCGACGGGGCCGAGTAGCCTGGACTGCAATGCGCCGAGCGCCGCGGTTAAACGGTTTTTTACCGGTTGGGCGGCATAGTGGTCGAATGCGGCGAAAAACGGATCGAAGGCGTTTGATTCAAACCCGGCGGTTTCGAAAGCTGCATGGAGTTCAGCCGGAAACTTCGGGTGCGCGCGGACAAATTTTGCGGCGTCTTCAGCTTGTTGGGCAGTCGGCACCACCACGCTGAGTCCGACTGATCGCACTTTTTCACCGCCCGTCGATTGCAGCCACTGATCGAGTGACACCAGGGAGTCGCGGGCCGCTTCAATGGTTGGTCCGTAGGTGAGGTAAACCGTACGGTCGGTTTGTTCGCCAAAAAGGGCGTTGATGCGGGCATTCTCTTTCGTCAATTGCGGCGAGGGAATTTCGAGCTCGCGGATATCGTCCTTCCACGTGAGCAGTGCCAGGCCGGGCAGGGCCAGAATCCAAAGTGTCGTCACCGCGCGCCGCAGATTTCTGCGCGCAACGGGTGTCAGCAGCGGTTCGCCCCGAAAGACCCGCGCTTCCAGAAACGGATTCTTGACGGTGGAAAAATAAACCACGGCGGCCAGCAGCGCCGACACCAAACCGCTGCCCACAAACACGCCGAGTTGCCGGATGAAGGGCAGTTCGGAAAAAAGGAGCAGCGTGAATCCGGCGACGGCCGTCAGGCAGCTGGCGAGCAGCGGTTTCGCGAGCCGGCGCACCTTGTGCCAATAATCTTCGTCAGGCCCAACCGGCGGCTGCATGAACAAATAAAAACCGTAGTCGATCGCCACGCCGGTCAGCAACGAACCGACGACAAACACCATGATATGCACGCGTTCGAACACCGCGGTCGTGCAGACCCATGCGCCGAGCGTCGAAAGCAAAACGATCGGGATGAGATGGAGGCCGCGATAGACGCGGCGGATAAACAAAAACGCGACCGCCAGCACGGCCGCGAGCGAAGCGGCGTTAAGCCAGCTGACTTCACTTTTAATGCGCGCGCGACTTGCCGCGGCGAAACGATTTACGCCAGTGTAGGCGACCTGCACGCCGGGGAATTTATCCAGCACGACAGACGAGGCGTGTGCGATGGCGGCGAATGCCGGTTGTTGCCCGGCTTCACTGAGCGGTGAAGCCGCTAGCCGCGCCCAGACCAGCGTAGGACTGGAGGACTTGCCGCTGTTGGCGGGTTGCACGAGGCCGAGGCCATCCTTGAGACGGTCAACCGCGCCGGGCATGAGCAGCAGCGGATCGGACGGAATCATTTCCTCAAACGCCAGAGCTTCGGGCGTGGCGAGGAAATGGCTGAGATCGGCGGTGGTTTTTGTAGCCAGCCATGGAGAAAAATCAGCAGGTCTGCCGCCAGTGGCGGCGTAGCTCGATTGCTGTCTGGACAGCCAGAGTGGAAACAGCAGCGCGAAGCGTTGCTCAAAAAGCTCGCGCCCCATGGCGTCACGCGCGGACGTGTCGCCCATAAAAAGGGCCTGGTCGAAACTGGCGGACTTGGTTAATTCACGGGCGAAGAGCGTCGCGGCATCGGCGGGCGCCGGTTTGCCGTCCGTCGCGGTCAGGACAAAAAACATGGCGCGCGCCTCGGCCTGGCTGGCGAGCGAACGCACCAAGGTCAACTCAGGTGCGCGTTCGTCGACGGGGATCAGATCGAGGACGTCGCTCGAAATTTTCCGCGAGTAATCGAGTCGCAGCAGCCATATTCCCCCGAGGGCGGCGACGATTGCCAGTGCGGCCCAGCCTGACCATTGACGTTGGCGGAAATTCATTGGTTCACCGGAAAAATGCCTTCAATTCCCCGGCGGTGAATGGCGCGGGTGGCTGGGGACGATCGATGATGATTTCGATGGCCTGGCGGGCGGTGCGGCGGATTTCAATGTGACGGATGGTGGCACCTTCGCCAGTGGCGGTGATCCGGCCGACGCTGTGACGCAGCGCGTCGGTGCGAGGCACGAGCACGAGCGTCCACTTCACGGCATCCTGTTCGCCGTAGAGTTCGAAATCTTTTTCCAACGCGGTGAAATCAAAGCGCAATAAATTGAGCAGCGCTTCATTGGCGGCAGCCGCGCGGGGATCGGCGGGCGCAGCTTTTTCGCCGGCCGGCGCGCGAATGAGCACGCCCTTTTCGTCGAGGATGACCGTGCGTTTTTCCGGATCGGTATAGTGCAGGCTGAGACCACGGCTGGCCGAGACGCGTACTTCGCCCTTGAGTTCGACCGGGGTCTTTTTGAAGGGGAAAAAACGCTGCTCGGTGAATAGTGCGGTGACGTCCGGCTTGTGCGCAAACGCGATGGCAAGATCGTGCCAAGCAGGGGCATTTGGCGAAATCTGGTGGGTGGGATTGACCAGTGGATCAGCCTCGGCGGTGCGTCCGGACGGAACGAATAACACCAGCATCGCGAGCGCGAGTGCGGCGCTGCGCCAGGCACGTTGGTGCCGGCGCACCGTGGGCCAGCGCCAGAGCAGAAGTTCGGCAATCAAGCGGGTGTGCATCCAGACGAGCGTGGCATTGTCGCGCCAGTAATGGAAGTGGGATATGCCACCCTCGGCGCGGGAAAAATACCGCACGGGCGCGGCAAGGTTGACGGGAGGAACGCCGGCCCATGCGAGGCGGACGGCGGCTTCGGTGTCGAAATCATAACGCCGCGCAGTGCGTCGCCGGCCAAGCACGGCGATCAGCGCGGCCAGCGGATAAACGCGAAAGCCAAACAGTGGATCGGCGATGGACTTGCCCAGTACTTCGAAGTGAACCAAGCCGACGCTCAATTTTCGCCCATGCAGGCGTTCCGGCGGAATGTTGGGCGGAAAAACCGGGCGGCCCAGCACGAGTGCTTCCGGACACCGGGTCGAGGAGTCCATGAATTCCGCGATGCTCGCGGCCGGATGTTGCCCATCGGCGTCCATCACCAGCGCGTGGGTAAATCCGCGCGCGACGGCCTCGCGGGCTCCGGCCAGCACGGCGGCGCCCTTGCCGGAATTCTGCGGTTGAATTTGGATGGAAAGCGCCGGCTCGTTTTTTGCCATTTCCAGCAGTGCCTGTTCGCTCCCATCGGTGCTGCCGTCGACCACGACGAGGACCGGCTGCCAGTGGCAAAGCACCTCGCGCACGACTTCGATCAGGCGCGGACCGGTGTTGTAGGTCGGCAAAAGGACAAGATGTGTGGAGGAAGCCGGCATGGGGATTTTGGGCAACGAAAGCTAAAGAAAACCCGGGACGTGAGCGTGCGCAAGCAGCGAGAAGCGCAATCAGCGCGGGGGTGGGCAGCACTTCGTCAAGGCAGGTTTAGTCACGAAAAGTCGCAAAAAACCGAGGGCGATTGGAATGCAAAGGCGCCTATGGGCGCCCGGAATATCTTAAGAGACGGAAAAAGAATTTCTCGCGGCTTTTCGTGGCCGGATGAGAGGGCTTCGCGGGTGATGGAGTTGTCACTTGTCGGCTGAGTTTCTTAAACTGATATCCCGCGGGGTGAGGGCACCCCGGCTACAGTGTTTTTGTGGATGACTCGGGCTTTGCGGCTCGGAACCAGGTTTCGATTTCGGCCGTCAGTTCCTGAATGCTCGCTGACGTATCGGTGGAGATCAAGGGACCGGTTTTTATTTCAATGTTGGCGGGGAATTTTGGTAATTTCCACCAGGCGCGGCCTTTCGTGAGCACGTTGGAATCGGTCGTGATGCGGACCAGTTGGATGGGAACTTTTGCGCGCCGGGCGATGATCGCGAAACCCGATTTGAATGGTCGGAATGGTTCTCCGGGAATGGTTCGGGTGCCCTCGGGAAACAGGATCAGAATGTGCCCGGCAGCGACCTTTTCGACGGCACGCCGGAGAAGTTCGTGGCCACCATCGCTGGAGAGATAACCGGCGCGCCGGGCGGCAGCACCGAGGAGGGGATTGCGGCGGATCGCGGGCTTGAAAACGCAGAGGGCCTCCGGCATCCGCGCGAGCAGGCAGGTGATGTCGATGAGCGCGGGGTGATTGGCCGCCAGCACGAACCCGCCTGCGGGAAGCTGATCGAATCCAACGTAGTTCACGTAGACAAGACGCAGCGCCCGGCACCACCAATGAAAAAGGGCAAGGTTGCGATGAATCAGGCGTTGAAAGAAATGTTGGTTTCGATCACTGGGGGAGAGCACGACGGCCACGAGCGAAAAAAGCGACAGGACAAGGCTGAATACGCCAAACAGGAGAAGTGTCAGGTAATAGGCGAAGAGATGATAGGCGGAACGAAAAAACATGCGACGATTCAGCCGCATGAGTAACGGGGGATTTCGGATCAAGGCGACCGCAAACCTCCAGTGTCCCGGCGATCGTCGACTTTGCGTGCGATCTGGGCCGACGCCTGAAATATCAGGTAATTGCCGGTCGTTTCCTAACCATCTGCCACCGCAGGATTGAGCGGAAGGAAGTTGAACCAGAGATACGGGTTTTGCCGGACCAGTTTTTCAAGCTCGGTGAGCACTCCTTGGAAATGGGTCCGTGCGGATTCAAGGTTTTTCTCCCTCGCGGCGTTCGGGTCCGGGATGAAAACCGGCGATGAAAACACCTTAATCCCGTCGCCGGTTCCCGTCGTGATGGCCGTGCAGAACACCACGGATTGGGAGAACAAAACGGAGAGGTAATAGATGGTGAATGGAAATAACCGGCGGGCGCCGAGAAATTCGAAGGCCTCGGTTTTTGCACTGTAGGCAAGCCGGTCGCACTTCAACGCCAGCGATTGGCCGGCCTCGATCGCGGCTTTCAAATCGAACAGCAAGTTGGCGGGGTTGTTGATCCACAGGAACGAAACGTTTTCGCCGAAACGCTGCCCGAGCAGGCGGGTGTCGCGGGAATTTTCCACCTGCAAACGGATGATGGACACCGGACGGTTTTTGCTGGCCAACAAGTAGCCGAGCAAATCGGAGCTGCCGAAATGAAACGTGCCGAAGAGCGCCGGCTGGGGCGAATTCGCCAGTTGTTCAAACGCCTCTTTGTTTTTCGGTTCCAGCTGACAGGTCAATGGCACGCCGCGCCCGGTGCGAAGGTTGAGCATCAGTGACTCCATGAAGGTAAAAAAATGCCGCCATACATCCAGAGCTCCGATTGGTCGCCCCAACACGACCGACAGGTATTCACGCGACCAGGTCCGCTGTTTGGGCATGAAGGCGAACGCAACCCATGTGCCGGCCATCAACATTGGACGGAATAGCCAGCGCGGCCACCAGCGTTCCGCCCAAAGCAGAAAACCAAACCCCCAACTCGGGCCGGGATTGCGCGGCGGCTGCGGCTTTTCGTTCATGACCATTGCAGGTGCCAATCGCCGCCTGAGCCCGACCACGCGAGCGGATGGCGTTGGGCGAGGGCAAGGGCAAAATTTTCCGACGAAGGACAGGCGTCGTCAGATCGGTCCGAGGGTGAGAAGGTGATTTTGCCCGCTGCGTCCGCTGGTTCGCGATTCATCAACGTGGCAAAGGCAAAGGCCCGTCTCGCCGCCATCCCTTGTTCGAGCATCCAACTCCCGCATTCCTCGCCGCCGACGAAAGCCACCCGCATCGCGGGGTCCATCAGAGCTGTCAGCAACGCGTGTTCGATCAGGCGGACACGTCCCGCGAGAGGCCAGAGGCGGGCGATGGGCTGTTGCCGGCCAATCAGCACCTGCTGCACGCCACCGGGATGAATCGACGTCTGGAACAGCAGCGGACTGGCTTCGGGAAAACTCGTGAGAAAATCCTCCAGCGCGCGAGTCTCGGCGTAGGTGCTCGCATAGACCAGCGCGTCTTCCGATTCCAGTTTTACGCCGTCGAGCACGGAGCCAATGAGCAAGCCAAGATGGGTCATTCGCCGCAGCGCTGTGCGCGCGAATTTGTCGGCGAGCCGGCTGCGCGCCACCGCCGCGGTTTCGACGGGTTCCGGCAGTTCGACGCGCACGTGATGGAGAAAGCGCTCAATCATGGGAGAGAAGCATTGCGGCATGAGCGCCACCGAATGCGTTGCTCGTGAGAATCGCGCCGTCAAACGGCGCACTCGTGAAGGATTCCAACGCGACGTTCCCCGCAAAGGTGGGCGAGGTTGCGCCAACGGTGCCCGGAATGCGCCCGTCGCGAATCGCAGCGACGGCGATGGCGAGTTCCACGAGTCCGCAGCTGCCGAGCGTGTGGCCGAGACTGCCTTTCCAACCGGTCAATGGTGCTTCCGGAAATTGTCGCGAAAAAATTTCCGCCTCCAATTTTCCGGCATCAAGCGTTCCGGTGCCGTGTCCCTTCACCCAGACGCGCCGACCGCCGGCCGTCGCGGCGATGGCTGCGGCGCAGGCGGCAAAACCGGCACCATCGGGTTGATTGCCGGTAAAATGAAACATCTCGTTGTGCAGGGCGTGCGCCGCGAGACGAAATGGGCGGGCATCGCGCGTCAGCACGGCAAAACCAGCGCCGTCGCCGAGCCCGATCGCACCCGTTTCACGGACTGAATACGGCGCGGGCATCCCGCCATTGAGGATTTTTAAACTGTGGAATCCACCGGCGACAAACGGACTGACGAAATCGTACGACAACACGAGCACGCGGTGGGCGAGTCCGGAATGCAAGAGCCGTGCGGCTTGCGCCAATCCCAAATGCGCCGTTACGCAGGCGTGGGAAAACACATGGACGTGTTCGCCCCAGCCGAATTCGCGCCGCAGTAATTCCACACTCGCAAACGGAGTTCCATGCGCAAGATGGCGCGCTTCATGATCGCAGATAAATGCATAGAGGCTGCCGGCCCCGAAATTACTGCTCGTGACGACCACCGGGGTTTTGGCTGAACCCCAATCGTCCGGGGGAATTTGCGCAGCGAGCCGGCGCAAATCCGGCAGCCAGCGCGGCGGCACCGTTTCGTTCATCGGGCCGAGCAGTGCGAGTGGAACCGGATCGCCACCGTCGCGGCCTAGAACGGGAGTCAGCGCGAGTGCGCGTTTGCCCTCAAGCAATGCGGCGGAGGTTTTCTTCGCGTCACCGAGCGGGGTGAGGCAATCGCAGGCCTCGATTCCGACGGGCAATTGATCAGCGGCTGCGCTCATGCACGGCGCGTTCGACTAGGCATCCGGTTTTTGGCTGCGGATGTACGCGGCAAGGGTGGCGACACTGGCGAGGGCGATCCGCGATTCCTCGCTGCTGCCAATCTTGACGCCAAATTTTTTCTCAATGGCAAGAACGAGTTCCAAGGCGTCGATGGAGTCGAGCCCGAGGCGCGGCGATCCGATGAGGGTTTCGTCGTCCGGGATGTCCACGGGCTGGACGTCACCAAGCTTGAGCGTTGAAACAATGAGGTTTTTGAGTCGGAGGTTGAGCGCGTCGGCCATGAGGAAAGTTAGAGCAGTGAAGCGGAGCCGAGCTGGGAAACGCCGTCCTTGATATTGTCCTGGACCGCGCCCTCGATCGCGAGCTGAACGCGCTCGATGCCGGTGAACGCCTCCTTGGCGTCGGTGGTATGGGAGCCGGAAATTTTCTTCTGCCAGAGCACGTAGCCGTTGCTGATCCGGGTCAGCGTCCAGTTGGCCTCGACGGTGGCGGTCATTGACTCGCCGATTGCCGGCGGTTCGAGCGGAGTGATCGTCACTTCAAGCTGAAAGACCGCGTCAGGGGATCCGGCAGGCAGAACTTTTGCGAAAGCCCGGGCATGCGTCAGTGACTTGGCCAGGCCGGCGGCAAAATAAGCATTGGCCACCTGTGAGGCGGTTACCGCCTTCCCATCCGAGCCGCCGGTGACCTTTATCGCCACGGATTCGGGATGCATGGCGGTGGCCTGCTGGGCGCTGGAGGCGGTTGACGCATCGGACTGATCCGATGCGCATCCGCTAATAACGAAAGCGGATAACGCCATCAGGGGAATGAAGAGAGTTCTTAAGTTCATAAAATTGGTGGGACTAGAGAATCAGGATAGTAGAAACGTGCCAGTGGGAATAGTTCATGGATTCTGGCCCGGTGGGTCCAGACGGGCGGTTTCGGTCCCGCATTCTTACTTTTTTGCATCCTGACCAGTGGGGCCGCCAACGGCAGTGGCATAGTTATCGGCCAGATAGTCGGTCAGCCGGCTTGCGATCCGGGACAGCATCAGATTGTCCGTCGATCCAAAAGTCCATGCGCCTCCCATTGCGGCCGCACGCGCATAAAAAATTGGTTCTCCAATGGTGTGGCCCGTTTCCTTTTCAGAAATCCGTACCTTCACGATGATGGCTGAACTCCCTGAGAGAGCACCGGACCAGACGCGCGCGGTGGCATTGATGAATTTGATTTCCGTGATCACGGGAGTGATGACGAGGGTTCGTGATGGACCGGGCATGCTGCCGGGCTCGTTCCACTTCGAGAGAAGTGGAGTCATGGTGGCAGTGATGTTTTCCTGGATTTTAGCGAGGGCCTTTTTATTGGCATCCTGACCTTGGTATGGCGCGGCGAGCGTCACGGGCAGAAGATCGATGTGGTTGAATGCGGAAAATTTTTCCGTTGGAGGAGGATTCCGGGTGATGTCCGTGGTGATGTGTGTCATGCAGCCAGCCAAAAACAGCGTGATGGCGAGGATAAGAGGGCATTTAATCTTGAGGACAGGAGATTTCATGAAAATGGGGTGGCACCGAGCATGAACCAAATGACGGGAAGTTTTATCGCTCCGGCTGGCGCAGAACGTGGCAGACGTTGCTCCCGCCAAAGCCGCTGCTGTTGTTGAGCACGTAGCGCGGCGGCGTATTAAGCGAGACACGCGGCAAATCGAGGCCGTCGCAGACGGGATCGGGTTCCTCCAGATGCGCGGCCCCGGGAATAAATCCGTCGCTGATGGCCAGCGTGCAGAAGGCCGCCTCCATTGCGCCGGCGAGGGAAAGGCCGTGACCGGTCAGCGCCTTGGTGCTGCTCACTCGTGGGTGAGCGTCCTGGTCGGTGAAAATGGCTTTGAGCGCGAGCGCTTCGGAGCGGTCGCCGGCGGGAGTGGAGGTCGCGTGGGCGTTGACGTAGGCAATGTCCGCGGGGCGGATTTTCGCATCGGCGAGCGTGCGGCGCATGGCTTCGCGCAGGCCCGCGCCTTCCGGGTGGGACGCGGCAACGCTGTGTCCGTCGCCGGCTTGGCCCCAACCAATGAGCTCGGCCTGAATGCGTACGCCGCGTTCGCGGGCAAGGCTTTGTTCCTCCACGATAAGGACAGCGGCCCCGCCGGTACCGACGAAACCATCGCGGCGCCGGTCGAAAGGCCGCGAGGCAGTCGCGGGATCGGGGTTGTTGGAGAGGGCGCGGAGTGTGGAGAAAGGCAGGATGCTTTCATCGGTCATGTCTTCGGCTCCGATTACGATCATCCGCTGTTGGCGGCCGAGCCGGATTTCGTCCATCGCGTAGCCGAGGGCATGGCTGGATGAGGCGCAGGCGGAGACGAAACCGCACACCGCGCCGGTAATCCCGTAGTGGGCCGCGAGGTTGAAATTCAAGGTGCCGGCGATGGACGACACGATGCCCATGGGATTACCGCGTTCGCCACGCGTGGCGCGGATTTGCCCGAGGAAAGTACCGAGCATGAACGGCGAACCCGCCGACGCGCAAAACAGGCCGGTCGAACCGTCCGTCAGCTGATGCGGTTCAAGCCCGGCCTCAGCGAGAGCTTGTTGCAGTGCACATACGGCATACACGCCGTGCGGCGCGAGGCCGCGGATCAGTTCGCGGTTGACGGAAAATTGTCCGGGCCAGCGCCAGTCCCGCCAGTTGGTGGAGGGAAACGAAAATCCCTTGAGCGTGCCGGCGACCTTTACCGGCAGGTTGGGATTTTCGAAAAACTCCACGCGTTCGAAGCCATGGCGGAGCTCGCGCAAACTTTGCAGCACTGACTTCCGGTCATGGCCGATACTCGTAACAAAACCCAGACCGGTGATGACAGGCAGCGGCATGCGAACGCGAAGGCGGTTTAACGACCCGGCGCGGGTGTCACCTTGCGGAAAATGAAGCCCCGCAAATCCTCGAGCGTGCGGACCTGGATGATTTCCTCGTTCGAAATGGCAATGCCAAACAAATCCTCGGTAAAGAAAACCACCTCCGTGATGGCCAGCGAATCGAACCCGAGATCCTCGATCAACCGGCTGGTTGGCGGGAGTTCGGACATTGGCGTGGCGGGCGTGTGCGGGATGAAATCCTCCAAGATTGCGAAAATCACCGGATCAAGCGCTGCCGGGTTTCCCTCCACTTGGAATTTTTGAAACGCGGCGCGGGCGGTATCCGGCAGATGTTTGAGACGTTCATCCCGGTCCGTGGTGAGATGGGTGGGGGCAGTGGCGGGGACGGTTGGCTTCATGGGGCGCGGAGGAAGAATTCGGGATAACTCGCCGGGGCCAAGGTTAAAAATCAGCCTCGGTTCAGCGTCAAGTGGCTGAAAACCCGCGGTTGAAAGACGCCTCTGACCGCGGCCAGCCTGCATTTAAGATCTTGATGCGCAAAGTCCGGTTCGCTTCAAGCGCGGCGGATTGATCGGCCAACGGGAAGGGGGAAAGCATAATGCAAAACTGGCCGTCGGTCGCACGTAACGCCAGCCGAAAGCTGGATGTGGTGGCCGAGCCAAAAAAATCGAGACTGGCAAGCGGGGTGGGGTGCTTTGTCCTTAAAGCGCCGCTTGGGATTCACTATGACGATAGCGGGGTGCGAATATCCTGAATCGGCGGATTAAGGAGAGGCTGTCCGCCCTACCTTCGCGCACGACCGCACGTCAGTTCGATGCGCCCGGCGTCTTTTTCGCCTGGGCTACTTCTGCGGCTTCTCCCATTTCCAGCAACCGGACGATGCGTTCGCTATCGTAGACGCAGCCCCGCCAGCTTCCGCCGCTGGCGTGTTGCAAGGCCGCCCAAAGTCGTGTGTCCGCTGGCACACGGGGATCGGGTTTGAGGTCAGGATGAACCGCACGCGCCGCGAGATCGGCCGGCGTGACGGATAAAACTTCCACGCATCCCTCCAGGCCGCGGGTATCGACGCGCAGGCTGATGCTATCGCCATCGCGCAGCCGTCCGATTGGGCCGCCGGCCCACGCCTCCGGGCTGATGTGGCCGACGCACGCACCGGTCGAGACGCCGGAAAACCGGCCGTCGGTCAGCAGCGGAATGTGTTCGCCGCCCTTCATGTGTTTGAGGGCGGAGGTTATTTGATACGTTTCCGGCATGCCGCTGCCGGGGCCGATGCCGATTAAAACCATCACATCGCCGGGTTTCACCATGGAGTGCTTGATCGCGGCGATCGCGGCCGCTTCAGTGGTGAAAATCCGCGCCGGGCCCTCGTGGCGATAAACGCCATCCGCATCGAGCAACGCCGGGGAGATGGCCGTGCTTTTCACGAGCGCGCCCTCGGGAGCGAGATTTCCCCCGAGAAATGTAACCGTGCTGGCCAGCCCGTTTTTGCGCGCGCGATCGCCCGACATGATCACGTCATCAGGATCGATGCCGTCCAGTTGGCGGAGTTTTTCGCGGAGACGGGAGCGACGTTCGCTCTGTTCCCACCATGCCAGATTTTCGCCGAGGGAGCGACCGGTGACTGTGCGGGCATCGAGTTTCAGCAGGCCGAGCGTGCGCAAGTGAAGCATGATTTCGGGGACACCGCCCGCGAGGAATACCTGGACGGTTGCAAAATGTCGTGGGCCATTCGGCAACACGTCGACGAGACGCGGAACCAGGCGGTTAATGCGCGCCCAATTCGCGACGGTGGGTGGCGTCAGGCCGGCCGCGTGTGCGATCGCGGGCACGTGTAGCACGAGATTGGTCGAGCCGCCCACGGCAGCATGCAACACCATGGCGTTGTGAATCGAATCGACCGTGAGCAGGTCGCGCGTCGTCTGACCGGTTTTGTCGAGAGCCATCAACGCGAGTGCGGATCGCCGCGCGAGGTCGCGCCAGATGTCCGCGCCCGACGGACTCAGTGCGCTGTGCGGGAGCGAAAGTCCCAGCGCCTCGGCGACAACCTGGCTGGTGGCGGCGGTGCCCATGAATTGACACCCGCCACCGGGCGAACCGCAGGCGCGACAACCCATGTCGGCGGCGTGATCGAGGGTGATTTCCCCACGCGCAAAACGCGCCGGCAGCGTCTGGACTTTGGCGGTGTCCTCGGCCTCTTCCGCGAGCAAAGTAACGCCGCCCGGCACGAGCACCGTGGGCAGGTCGGGACTGCCGGCGAGGGCCATCATCATTGCGGGCAGTCCCTTGTCGCACGTGGCGATGCCGAGCACGCCGCGCCGCGTGGGCAGCGAACGGATCAGCCGCCGCAGCACGATCGCCGCGTCGTTGCGGTAGGCGAGGCTGTCCAACATGCCGGCCGTGCCGTTGGTGCGTCCGTCGCACGGATCGCTCACGGCGCCCGCAAACGGCAGGCCGCCGCTGGCGGAAATGGTTCGCGCCGCTTCCTCAACGAGCAGGCCGATTTCCCAATGACCCGTGTGATAGCCGAGTGCGACCGGCGTACCGTCTGCGGCGCGCACGCCGCCCTGGGTGCTGAGAATGAGGAATTGCCGCCGCAATAATTGTGCAGGGCTCCAGCCCATGCCGGCGTTTTGAGTTAAGCCAAAAAAATCGCCGCTGCTCATGTCCTTCAACATTTCCGGCGTGACCGGCAACCGCCCCGTCGGGCCGGCGGCAGTGGTGCGCAGTTGGAAAATCGCCTCGTCAGCCGAATCGAGCAGTGGATCGCGCTCCATGGTCAAAGCACGGTGTTCACGAGCGTGCCGATGGGCTCGATCGTGATCCGGATTTCATCGCCGCTTTGTAGCGTGAACGAATCGGGCGGCACGACTCCCGTGCCCGTCATCAGATAGCAGCCGGCGGGAAATGAGTTGTCGCGAAACAACCACTGCGCGAGCGACAGCAGCGGACGCTTGAGGGAGGCGAGGGTGGTTTGTCCGCTGAACATCGACTGACCACCGCGCAAAATTTCAATCGCCACCACCGTGGAGGGCGGCGGCAGATCCTTGCTGATCACCAGGCATGGACCCAGCGCCGCACTGAGATCATAGACTTTCGCCTGCGGGAGATAGAGCGGATTTTCGCCCTCGATATCCCGCGAACTCATGTCGTTGCCGATCGTGTAACCGAAGATTTTGCCGTGGGCGTTGATTGCAAGAGTCAGCTCCGGTTCGGGAACATTCCACTTGGAATCCGAGCGAATCCGCACGCTGGTGCCGGGCGCGGCCACGCGGTGCGGAGTCGCCTTGAAAAAAAGCTCGGGGCGATCCGCTTCGTAAACGCGGTCGTAAAATGTGCCACCGCCCGCATCGCGCGACTCGGCGACACGCGCGCTTTTGCTGCGCAGGTAGGTGACGCCTGCAGCCCAGACTTCCTGGTGCGAAATCACCGCCGAGAGTTTCCCGCCGTGGGAGGGAAGTTGGGCGGGAGCCCCGGCGAAAAACGCCGCGGTGGCGAGCGCGACCGGATCGGTGGCGGCGAACAAGGCATCGATGGTAAAATCCGGGCCGGCCTTGGCGACGCTGCCATCGTGCTCAAGCAGTAGATCGTGGTTGAAAGCGTAGAGACGAATCATGGGGATAACCTCAAGTGAGACCGAAATTACCCCGAGTGCAACCCGCCGTGTCGCTCGCGGTAGTCTAACAGTGCAGCTAAAAGAGTATTCTTGATTGACGCAGTAGGTGGCGGGCTGGTCGCGCCGCTGTCTGGCTTTTCATTCCCGTCTTCTGTTAGCTCAATCCGCTTCTGGATTTCCCGACAAATCCGCGTAGCTTGGAAATTCCAGTCGTGTTCGTTTTCCCATTTCCCTATGAAAAATGTTTTCGCCTTCCCCGTTCTTGCGCTGATCAGTTCCATGGCAGTTACCGGCTTTTCTGCCGCGTTGCCGCCGGCGCCGGTTTTTGAACTGCGGGTTTATACGGTTCACGAGGGAAAACTGCCGGAATTGCTGGCGCGCTTTCGCGATCATACCTGCAAGTTGTTCGAGAAACATGGCATGATAAACGTCGGTTATTGGACGCCGTTGGACGCGAAGGATGGCTACAAACTTTTTTATATTCTGCAGCACCGCACCCGGGAAATGGCCATGGAATCGTGGAAGGCTTTCGCCGCCGATCCGGAATGGCAGGCGGTCCAGAAAGCCAGCGAGGCCAATGGTCGCATTGTCGACAGCGTGTCGTCGACTTTCATGTCGCTCGCGGATTATTCGAAACCCCCGCATACGCTCTCAGGTGGTCCGCATGTGTTTGAACTCCGCACATACACGACGAACGGAGGCAAGCTCGACGCTCTTGATAAACGGTTTCGCGAACACACCGATGAAATCTTCAAGCGGCATGATCTTATCAGTTTTGAATATTGGCACCCGCTCGACGCCGACAAAGGCGCAGGACACACGCTGATCTACATTCTGGTCCACGATAGCCGTGAAGCCGCGACGAAGAATTGGGCGGCGTTCCAAGCTGATCCGGAATGGATCAAAGTTCGCAACGCGTCAGAGGAGAATGGCAAGATACTGGTTCATACGCCGGCGTCCGTGTTTCTCGCGCCGACGGATTTTTCGGCGCTGAAGTAGTCGGGTTTGGATATTGGATGCGGCTGATTCCGGCGTAGCGACAGGCGTCCCGGTAGTGAGACATAGGATTGTTTACATTTTGTTTTTCAGAATTGAAAAATTGGGGAGGGTGCGGGGGAGGGGGCTTGGCTCCCTCCCTGCT
>DASYDH010000006.1:0-211205 GCA_036499685.1 Lacunisphaera sp.
CCGCGTGGCGTCGCCGGCATCGTAGGCTCCCAGAATCCGCTCCCGCAAATCCAGTGAAAGGGTTTTCATGACTCCCACTCTTGCCACTGCCACCCCAAATACGAGAAAATAATGGCTACACTATTATTTAATATGCTCTAGGGGACCGCCGGGGAACTAGGGGTCATATCTAATCTCATTGAATCTACCTGCACCAGGCACGAACGAATTCCGAAATATGGCCCGAGTTAAGGCGTGGATTGGATCAAAATATCGACTTCTCGATTTTTGGCTTACAAAACACACCGGTGTTTTTTTGCGGGAGGACACCTCACTCCTTACGCAAAAACGTAACGTTTCAATTTCGTAAGTACGACCGCGCGATGCCCCAATTCGTCTGGGAAAATCGCCGCGTTTGGCAACCGTCCAAACGCGCCGAAAAAATCAGAATAAGGTAAGACACCAACCCCGCTCACGGTGCGGTCCTCAACATCGGGTAGGTCATCGGCTCAGATGTCGGATGGCGCGTGGAGTTGCCGTCGGAATCAGCGTGGCGAGAAACGCGGAACCCAGTCGGTCGCGCATCGGTTGCCGCAGCGGAACCTGCGCGGTTAATGCGGGTGGCTTGAAGATGGCGTTTGATTGGACTGGACGTTGCTTGCAGGGCGTCGGCGGACCTCCCCGCGCATCGTTCCTCGCGATGCTTTGCTACGGCCCGTCCCACACCGGTGGCGGGCGGTCCTGATTGTGGGGAGGCCGAGACACCCAGTCCCGAACCTCAATTCGAAGCGTGAGGCAGCGCAACCCGAATCGCAGGATTTGCAAAAGATGAAGCGTGGCTGCTTCGCACTGTTTCTGTTTGCACTCAACTGCATCGTAAAACGAAACGCCGTGTCGTTTTTTACTGCGCAAATAGGAACGCCGCGCTGGAGGTGAGGCCAGAGCGGCGTTGAAACGGACCGAGTCCAGGCCGCATTTAAGCGGCAAAGGAACCAAGCGACATCGCATTGTCGCTTGTCTTTTCGGGTACTGCGGCAACGTGGACGGGCAGGATGGCGAAAAATTGCTCGGCCTCCTCGGTGGTCTTTAAATCGAGGTAGTGACGCCGAATGATGCTCTCGGAATTACCTGCCTGAAGCGCTGCCTCGCCGAGCGAGCGGAATTTGGCGACGAACATCGAAATGAACGTATGCCGCATCACGTCATGCGAGAGCGGAAATTTCTGCGCCACCTTTTCGCGAATGTGCTGAAGATTCGTCGGGATGATCGGAAATTTCTTCAACGGATACACGTGCAGCCACGTCGCGAGATTGGGTTGGATCGTAACGTTGCGCGGTTCGCGCACCTTGGAAACCTCGGCTCCGATGCGAATCATGCAGGCGTCGAGTTTGACGTGGGCCGGCTGAAGCCGGAGGATTTCCCCGGTACGCAAGCAAGGCCGGATGCCGGCAAACACGCACAGCGCAAAGAAGGGTACGGCGGAAGGATAGTGTTCCTCAACGAAAGCCATGAGGGCTTGCGCTTGCTGGGAGTTGAACGTCACTGCGCATCCGCGCCGGCGGCGGATGCGCCGGGGCGGGAGCTTCGCCAGCGGATTGTCCGTGATCCAATCGCGTTGATGCGCGAACTTGAAAAAGGTTGAGAGAATACCGCGCCGGTTATTGTAGGTTTTTAGTACGGCTCCTCTCGCTTCCAAATAGCCCACCAGCCGAGCCCCCGTCAGCTCGGCAACCGTAGCACTGGGAAAATGTTTTTCCAGTCGTTTAAGATCCCATTTCATCCGCGTCAGGTGTGGCTCTGAAAGCAAGTCCTGTTCGTGCTCGTGCTGTTTGGTCGCCACGTATTCGGTGACTGCCTCCGTGAGTAGCTTTTGGGTGACCGGCTCCCGGTAGTTTGCCAGCGCGAAATCCACATAAAACGAAAGCGGGTGTGATCGCCCCGCCAGTCGGCGAAATACTGCTTCCGCTTCACGCAATTGATCAGCGACAAGGAACGTGGTGGCGGATTGCAGCCCAGAGGCGGAATGCATGGCCTTTAATTGTAGTGCGGCCTTCTCGGCTGCTGCCTCCTCCGGGGTCTTGAAGTTGCGGCGGATGCGGACGCCGTGGAGCCGGCCATCAACCCGGTACGAGCACACGCCATTCCGGTTTTTAAACCGGCTGACGGTAAACATTGATTCGTGGTTCATGCTTAGGTTGCCGCGTCAATTGGACAACCTAGCTTCGGGTTTTCACTCCTCAGAGGAGAAAAATGGCGGAGAGGGAGGGATTCGAACCCCCGGAACCTTGCGGTTCACGCGCTTTCCAAGCGCGCGCATTCGACCACTCTGCCACCTCTCCGTGACGGGCCTAAGGGTCGATTTAAGTTAAAAGTCCCCTTCTCGGTCAACGGAAATTCCTAGCGGTCTTTCGTTGAGCTACTAAGACCTGCTTTGTCAGGAAAACCTCCTTGCATGGGTCATCTGCGGTGGTACGGTGACTTAATTTTCATTTTCAATGGTCACCGCCAATTCCGAGTTAGCTTATAACAGCAAGATCGAGGGTGACGTCGTGGTTACCACGGCGGACGCCGCGATCAACTGGGTGCGTAACAACTCCATGTGGCCGATGCCGATGGGTCTGGCCTGTTGTGCGATCGAATTGATGGCAACCGCCTCGAGCCGCTTCGACATCGCCCGCTTCGGTGCCGAGGTGATGCGTTTTTCCCCGCGTCAATCAGACTGCATGATCGTCGCCGGCACGGTTACCTATAAGATGGCGACTGCCGTTCGCCGGATTTATGACCAGATGGCCTCGCCCAAATGGGTGATTGCAATGGGTGCCTGCGCTTCCTCGGGTGGCATGTATCGGAGTTACGCGACTTTGCAGGGCGTGGATCGCATCGTTCCGGTTGACGTTTATGTCAGCGGATGTCCGCCGCGCCCGGAAGCGCTTTTGGACGCGCTCATGAAGCTGCAAGCCAAGGTCAAGCGCGAGCGCTCGGCCTCCAAACTGCTCAGCGCTTAACGCACCGTTGCCGCGCATGACCATGACCGACGTCGATCTCCCGACTGCCGTAAGCCAGAAATTTCCCTCGGCCACCGCCCGGCCGAGCCTCGATTGTCCGGCCTTCAATATCTCTGCCGGCGAAGCGATCACTGCGCTGCAATTTTTGCGCGATGAACACGGCTACGATTTTCTGATGGATTTGACGGCGGTCGACTGGAGCGCGGAAAAATCACCGCGCTTCACTGTGGTGTGGCATCTTTATTCGAGCACGAAACATAATTACATGCGGCTGGCGGCGGATTGCGCGAACGACGCGGAACCCGCGATGCCGACGTCGACCGGTTTGTGGGCCGGCGCCGACTGGCACGAGCGCGAGGCGTTCGACATGTTCGGGATTAATTTCACCGGCCATCCTGACCTGCGCCGCATCCTGATGTGGGACGGTTATCCTTATCACCCGTTGCGCAAGGAATTTCCGCTCGCCGGATTGCCGGCGGATTTTCACGATCCCGAAGTTTCCGCCGAGACGAAAACCGGCTTGATCTCCGCGCCGATGGCGGGCGGCCCGTTTGTTGCGACACCCGGCGAGCCGATGAGCGATGCCGAGCCGCGCGCCAAGGACGAAGCCTGGAACGAGCAGCGCGAAAAACCTGAATAACTTCGATGGCCACCGATTTTTCATTTCCCGATACCGCTGCAAAAGCGGCTGCGATGCCGAAGGAATTCGAGCCCGAGAAAATGTCGCTCTCGATGGGGCCATCGCATCCGTCGACGCACGGCGTGTTGCGCATCCAGTTCGAACTCGATGGCGAGGTCGTGACCAAGGCCGATCCGGTGCTGGGTTACCTTCATCGCGGTGACGAAAAAATCGCGGAAAACATGACCTACAACCAGTTCGTGCCGTACACGGACCGGTTGGATTATCTCGCGCCGCTCGCGAACAACATGGCCTACGCCATCGCGGTGGAGCGCCTCGCCAATTTGCAAGTTCCGCCCCGCTGCCAGGCAATCCGCGTGCTCACGGCGGAAATGGCGCGCGTTTCCGCGCACTTGATGGGTCTCGGCGCATTCGGCATCGATGTCGGCGCATGGTCCGTGTTCATGTATTGCTTCGAGGAGCGCGAAAAACTCTATACGCTTTTCGAGGAACTGACCGGTGCTCGTTTCACCACGAGTTACGCCCGCATCGGCGGTCTTTCCCGTGATGTGCCCGAAGGCTGGACGAAGAAAGTCGAGGCGTTCTGCGACCAATTCCTGCCGATCCTCGACGAAATTCTCGGCATGCTGACGCGGAATAAAATCTTCCTCGACCGCACGGTGGACGTGGGAATTATTTCGCGCGCTGACGCCATTTCCTACGGTTTGACCGGCCCGAATCTCCGCGGCTCCGGCGTCAATACCGACCTGCGCAAGGATCGTCCGTACAGCGGTTATGAACAGTACGAATTCGACGTGCCGGTCGGCTCGAAGGGTGATTGTTACGATCGCTATTTGTGTCGCGGAGAGGAGATGAAGCAGTCCGTGCGCATCATTCGTCAGGTGATCAAGAATTTTCCGGGTGGCGACTGGTACGCGAAGGATGCGCGCAAGATTTTTGCCCCGCCAAAGGACAAGATTCTCACGTCAATGGAGGAGTTGATCAACAATTTCATGATCGTGACCGAGGGTCCGCAGATGCCGGCGGGCGAGGTTTATTTCGAGGCGGAAAATCCCAAGGGCGTGCTCGGATTTTATATCGTGAGCAAAGGCGGCGGGGTGCCATGGCGCCTGAAGATCCGCAGCCCCTCGTTCTGCAATCTTTCGATTCTGCCCAAACTCTGCGTCGGCAACATGGTGTCCGATGTCGTCTCTATTCTCGGCTCGCTCGACTTCGTCATGGGCGAGTGCGACCGCTGATTTTCTGCCCACGAAACACACGAAAAGACACGAAATGAAAACCACAGGCTCCAGTCGCTTCGGAATTTCGTGTGATTTCGTGTGTTTCGTGGGTGAAATTACTGCCTTTTTTGCCGCGCGATGAATCTCAAATCCGAAACTTTCAAACAGATCGACGAGGTCATCACCCATTATCCGGTGAAGCGCAGCGCCACGCTTCCGCTACTTCATCTCATCCAGGAGGACGCGGGTTGGATTTCGACGGAAGCCATCGAGTGGATCGCGCAGAAACTGGAACTCCAGCCGATCAATGTTTACGAGGCCGTCACCTTTTACCCAATGTTCCGGCAAAAGCCCATCGGCCGCCGCCACATCAAGGTTTGCCGCACGCTTTCCTGCGCGTTGACCGGCGGATACAAGGTGTGCGATCAGTTTCAGAAGGAATTCAACTGCCACACGGGTGAAATTTCCCCGGACGGTGAAGTGACGATCGATTTCGTGGAATGTCTCGCCAGCTGTGGGACAGGCCCGGTGGTGTTGATCGACGACGATCTGCACGAACGCGTCGATCCCGCGAAGGCGACGGCCCTCAGCGAACAAATCAAGGCGACGGCGCAGAAACGTGCGACCTGATGAAAAAACTCCGTCTCAAGCAAATCGCGCCGATGCGCTTTGGCATCATCTTCGGGTTTATCCTCGGGGTGGCCGGCTTGATCATGGTTCCTTTCATCCTGTTTGCCGGCGGCGTCTGGGCGACAAAAGAACCATCCTTGCTCGGAATCCCGTGGCTCTTTTTCGGCGCGGGCGCGGTGTTCATGCCGTTGATTTACGCGCTCGCCGGTTTCGTGTTCGGCGTGGTCCTTGCCACCGTCTACAATTTCGTCTCCCGCTGGACCGGCGGGATTGAGTATTATTCCGACGACTCCAACTGAATTTTTCCATGCCCGCTCCCGCTCAACGCCGCTTGATTTTCGCTCACATTGATGAGCCCGGCTATACCAATGACCTGCAATGCTACCAAAAAAATGGTGGCTATGAGGTCATGAAACGCGCCTTCGCCCGCGCCCCGCAGGAGTTGATGGACGAGGTGAAGAAGTCCGGTATTCGCGGCCGGGGCGGCGCGGGATTTCCGTGCGGCGTGAAGTGGTCGCTCGTCGATCGCAAAAGCGGAAAACCGATTTACCTCATCGTCAACGCCGACGAATCCGAACCCGGCACGTTCAAGGATCGTTACATCATGCACCAGGATCCGCACCAGCTGATCGAGGGCACGATGATTTCCTGTTTCGCGAACAACGTGAAGCAGGCCTACATCTACATTCGCGGCGAATTCCCGCACGGCGCGCGGATTTTGGAGAAAGCCATCGCGGAAGCTCGCGCGGCCAATCTTTGTGGCCCCAATGTGCTCGGCAGCAATTACAGCTGCGAGATCTACGTCCATCGCGGCGCCGGCGCCTACATTTGCGGCGAGGAAACCGGGCTGATCGAGTCGCTCGAAGGCAAACGTGCCAATCCGCGCATCAAGCCGCCGTATTTTCCGGCGGTGCTCGGCCTTTATCAGTGCCCGACGATCGTCAACAACGTCGAAACCCTCTGCCATGTGAAACACATCGTGGACATGGGCGGCGAGGCTTACGCCAAGATCGGCACGCCCAACAATACCGGCACGCGCATTTTCTGCGTCTCGGGTCACGTGCAGAAGCCCGGTTACTACGAATTCGAGGCCGGCAAAATCACGATGGGCCAGTTGCTCAATGAAGTGTGCGGCGGCCCGTTACCCGGACGGACGTTCAAGGCGGTGATTCCCGGCGGTTCGTCAGCGAAAATACTGCGCTTCGGCGAACGCTTCAAAGGCAAGCGCAAGGTCGGCGCGGAGATGGTCGACTACGATTGGGGCGTCGAGGACGTGCCGATGGATTTCGATTCGCTCGGCATGATCGGCACGATGGGCGGCTCCGGCGGCGTCATCGTGATGGACGACACCGTCAACATGGTCGAGGCGCTCGCCAACATCAACGCGTTCTATTCCCACGAAAGCTGCGGCCAGTGCACGCCGTGCCGCGAGGGTTCGCTGTGGATGAAAAAAATCACCACGCGCATGGTCCACGGCACCGCGCGCGCAGAGGATGCGGCGCTGCTCAAGGGCGTGGCCGACCAGATTCCCGGCCGCACGATCTGCGCTTTCGGCGAAGCCTGTTCCTGGCCGACGCAAAGCTTCCTCGCGAAGTTCGGCGACGAATTCAAAAGCTATCCCGAGACCAAAAAAACCGCGAAGTCCGACGGCGCCCTTTCTCTGATCTGATTTTTTGCCCGCGAAACACACGAAAAGACACGAAATGAAAAACACCCGCTCCAGTCTCTCCGGAATTTCGTGTGATTTCGTGTGTTTCGTGGGCTAATCCTTTTTCCTCCGCAATGATCGCACCACCCAAACCCGACCTCGTGACCGTCAATGTTGACGGCAAGGATGTTTCCGTGCCGAAGGGCACGAACATGATCGAGGCCGCGCGCCTTGTGAGCGTCGAGGTGCCGCATTACTGCTACCATCCGAAACTGACGGTCGCGGGCAATTGCCGGATGTGTCTCGTCGAAATGGGCATGCCGGCGGTCGATCCCGCCACGAAGGCGCCGATCATGGATCCGGCGACGGGCAAGCAGAAGATCAACTGGATGCCGCGCCCGACGATCGCCTGCGCGACGAACGCTTCCCCCGGCCTGCACATCCGTACCAACACCGCCGCCGTCAAGGACTGCCGCGAAGGCGTGACGGAGATGTTGCTCATCAATCATCCGCTCGATTGCCCGATTTGCGATCAGGCTGGCGAATGCAAGTTGCAGGAACACTCCACGGCTTACGGCCGCGGCTATTCGCGTTTCGTCGAGCAGAAGAATGTTAAGCCAAAACGCACCCAACTCGGGCCACGCGTGACGCTCGATGACGAACGCTGCATCCTCTGTTCGCGCTGTGTTCGTTTCAGCAAGGAAGTTGCCAAGGATGACGTACTCGGGTTTGTCGATCGCGGCAGCTACAGCACGCTGACGTGTTATCCGGGCAAACGCCTCGAGAATAATTACTCGCTGAACACGGTGGATATCTGCCCCGTCGGCGCACTCACGAGCACGGATTTCCGTTTCAAGATGCGCGTATGGTTTCTCAAGCAAACTCCGAGCATCGACACCGAGTCCTCCGTTGGCGCGAATACCGAGGTGTGGAGCCGCGAAGGTGTTATTTACCGGATCACGCCGCGGCAGAACGACGCGGTGAACGATACGTGGATGGCCGATTCCGGGCGCGCGTTGTACAAACAGGTGAAGGCCGTGGGTCGCCTGGTCGAACCGTCGATCAACGGCACGACGACTGCCCCCGAAATCGCGCTCAAGGCCGCCGGCGATTTGTTGCGCGCGCAGAATGGCGTCCTCAATCCGGGTTCGGTGGTGATCGTGGCGTCGGGTCGCAGCTCGGTCGAAGAACAATTTTTGACGAAGAAACTCGCCGATGCCGTCAAGGCCACCGTGCACCTCGTCGGTTGCGTGGGGCAGGGCGACAAGATTCTCGTGTCCGCCGATCGCAATCCGAATGTCCGCGGCGCACTGGTCGTGGGATTGGTGAATTCGTTACCGGAAATTGGAAGCGCGGCGACCTCGTCGCGCGCGTCCAACGACGGCGGAGGCACCGTCGCGCCGATGGGATTCCGGGTGGGCGGACTCTCCGCGCTTGGCGCTGCAATCGACGCCGGACGCGTGGCGACGATTCTTTCCGTCGGCGAAGATCTCATTGCAGCCGGTTTGACCTCGACGCAACTCGCCAAGGTTTCGGTGATTTATCTGGGCACGCACCAGAACGTCACAAGTGAGGCCGCAAAGGTCGTGATCCCGGCGCTGACCGTGTTTGAGAAGAGCGGCACGTTCATCAACCAGCAGTTCCGCCTGCAGAAATTCTCGAAGGCCGTGCCCGGTCCGGCGGGTGTGAGCGACGATCTCGTCACCTTGAGCAACCTGCTCGCGGCGGCGGGCGGCGCGACGCTTTCGTCTGATCTCGGGGCGCTATGGTCTGCGATTGCAGGCGAGGTAAAATCACTCGGGACGATCACCTACGCAAATCTTCCGTCGACGGGTCTGTTGCTCGACGGCACGCCATGGGCCGCGTTGCCATTCGTCGAGGGTGAGACGTTGCATTTTAAACCTGCCGCACCCGTGGCGGCTGCGACCGCTTGATGTGCCATGATTGAATTTTGGAATAATCTCAACCCGGTCGTCCAGATGCTCATCAAAGGCATCGCGGTGATTGGTGTCATTTTCCCACTCGCAGGCGCGTCGTCGCTGGCCGAGCGCAAGGTGTCGGCTTGGATTCAGGGCCGGCCCGGTCCGAATCGCGCGATTCCGTTTTGGTTCGCCTGGATACCGGTCCTCGGGCCGTTCCTGCAACGACTGGGCGTGTTCCACTTGATGTCGGACGGAGCGAAGATGCTCTTCAAGGAAGACCCGATTCCCGGACACGTTAACAAATTCTATTTCCTGTTGGCGCCCGTGCTCGCGGTGGTGCCGGCATTCACGACGGTCGCGGTGGTGCCGTTCGGCGTTTATATGACCGACACGCACGAGTTGGTGCCGCTCATTCTCGCCAACGTCGATATCGGCATTCTCGCCGTTTTTGCCATCGGTTCGCTGAGCGTTTACTCGCTGATCATCGCCGGCTGGGCGTCGAATTCGAAATACCCGTTCCTCGGCGGTGTGCGCGCCTCGGCCCAGCTGATTTCGTACGAGCTCTCGATGACGTTGGCGATCATTCCGGTTTTCCTTTGGGTTAACGCCCCGGGTGGCGAAGGCACGTTAAGTCTTTTCAAAGTGGTGCAGGCGCAATCGGGTCTGTTTCCAACTTGGGATGGCGTGTGGTTCATGTTTAGAATGCCGCTCTCCGCGATCATCTTTCTGATCGCGCTCTACGCCGAAACGAACCGTCAGCCGTTCGACATGCCGGAATCTGAAGCCGATCTCGTCGGTGGTTTTCACACGGAATACGGCGCTTTCAAATGGTCGCTTTTCTTCGTCGCCGAGTACTCGCACATGATCGTCGGTTCCGGGGTGTTTGTGCTGCTCTTTTGTGGTGGTTGGAATCCGCTGCCATGGATCCCGCTTTCGACGCTCGTCGCATGGCTCGCGCATCTCACTCCGCTGGCGCTGAATCCGCTCTTTGTCGGCATTCTCTCCATTGTTATTTTTCTGGGCAAAGTGCTCTGCTCGATCTTTGTCTTCATGTGGGTGCGCTGGACGCTGCCCCGTTTCCGTTACGATCAAGTTATGAAGCTCGGCTGGCAGAAACTGCTGCCGCTCGCGATTGCCAACCTGATTGTCTACGCGTTGATCATCGCCTGGGTGCAAACCCGGAGCTAACCACTGATTTCACTGATGATCACGGATACAAAAAAGACCCATCATACCTGTCATCCTGAGCGGAGCGAAGGATCCGTCAGGATCTCCGCCAGTGGCAATCAAGGTGGATTCTTCGCCGCGCCCAGAACGACAAGCCACGGTTCTGTTCTGAATCCGTGTCCATCTGTGCCATCCGTGGTTAAAAACTAATCTCCGCCATGTCCTACGTCGTCGAACGCAAAGCCCTCACGCTCTCGGAGCGACTTTACCTCCCGCAAATTTTTGCGGGCATGCGGGTGACCTTGAAGCATTTCTTCGCGCCGAATGTGACGATGGAATATCCCGAGCAACGCCCGGCGATTCCCACGAACTATCGCGGGGTTCCGACACTCGTGAAGGATCCGAACGGCCGGGAGAAATGCGTGTCCTGCCAGCTGTGCGAATTCGTCTGCCCACCCAAGGCCATCCGTATCACCCCCGGCGAAGTTCCCGCGGACGAGCCGGATCGCGCCCACGTCGAGAAAGGCCCGAAGGCGTTCGATATCGACATGCTGCGCTGTATTTATTGCGGGCTTTGCCAGGAAGTCTGCCCGGAGGAGGCGATCTTTCTGCAGAGCCAGTATTCGATGACCGGCTACACGCGCGAGGAGATGGTGAATCACAAGGACAAGCTTTACGAACTCGGCGGCACTCTGCCGGACCAGCATTTCAAATGGGACAAAAAGAAGGATGCCGCCGAACACGGCAACGCGCACTGAGTCATGCCTAATCTGCTTTTCTATCTTTTCACTTTTCTCGCGGTCGGCGGTGCGCTGCTCGTGGTCGTGAACCGGAATGCCGTGAATGCGGCGATGTTCCTGCTGCTTTCGCTGGTCGGCGTGGCCGGATTGTTTGTGCTGCTCGACGCGGCATTGATGGCCTTTGTCTTGCTGCTGGTTTACGCGGGTGCGGTGGTCGCATTATTTTTGTTTATCATCATGTTGCTCGATACGACGCCCGGTGCGCAGAAACCGTTTAAAAAGGCAACCATCGCTGCGTCGACGCTTGGCGGAGCGTTGCTTATACTCGGAGTGATTTCGTTGACGAAGCGCGGTATGCTGCCTTCCACCGAAGCCGCTGGCTCGGTGCCGACGCTGAAAAATTATGCCGAACAACTTTTCACCACTTATCTGCTCCCGGTGCAGATTGTCGGCTTCATGCTGCTCATCGCGATGCTCGGCGTGATTGTGCTCAGCAAACGGTTTGCCGTGACGGATAAAGCATCATGAGTCCCTTCGGTTTAAACGCCTACATTCTCATCAGCGCGCTGCTGTTTGCCATCGGCTTCTTTGGCGTGCTGCTGCGCAAGAATACACTGGTGATCTACATGTGCCTTGAATTGATGTTGATTGCCTCAACGCTCGGGCTGGTCGCTTTTTCGCGGTTCAATCACACGCTCGATGGGAGCGTTTTTGTCTTTTTCATCCTCACGATTGCCGCCGCCGAGGTCGCGGTGGGTCTGGCCATCATCGTCGCGCTGTTCCGCAAGCGGCACACGATTGCGGTCGAGGAATTGAACAGCCTCAAGAACTGAACCGCTCTTTTTAACCACTGATCCACACTAATTATCACTTATAATGAACCAGCGCTTCCCAGATCTTCCGGCATCAGTGTTCATTAGTGTGAATTAGTGGTTACCTCCCGCTCCTGTCGATGCTCCCAGTTAATACCGCAATTCTCACTCTGCTCATTCCACTTGCTTCGGCGACGTTGATTGCGCTGTTTCTGCGTAAGCACGGAGCGCTGGCTTCGTGGATATCGACGATTGCCGCCGGAGTCATCGCTGTGTTTTCGCTACAACTGCTGTTCGGCGGCGCGCGGAATTTTCCCGCGTCGTGGGAGTGGATTCGTTTTGGCGACTTTGCGATTTCGCTTGGGGTCAAGTTCGACGATCTCGCGGCCCTGATGTTGCTCATTGTCGGTGTGGTCGGCTTGTGCGTGCACGTTTTTTCCCTCGGTTACATGCATGACGATGGGGCGCGGGCCCGCTTCTTCGGCGGATTGTCGCTCTTCATGTTTTCGATGATCGGCATCGTGCTCGCAGACAATCTGTTCATGATTTTCATTTTCTGGGAGCTGGTGGGAGTCAGTTCCTACGTGCTGATCAATCATTACTGCGAGAAGCAGTCCGCCTCTGACGCGGCAAAGAAGGCCTTTATCGTCAACCGGGTCGGTGACTTTGGTTTCCTGCTCGGCATCATCATGTGTTACTGGCTGAACCACACGGTCAACCTGAGTGAACTCGCGGAGCATCACGTGTTCAGCACCGCGATTCCGTTGCTCCTATTCTGCGGTGCGCTCGGCAAGTCGGCGCAGATGCCTCTGCAAGTGTGGTTGCCCGATGCGATGGAAGGCCCGACGCCCGTCTCAGCGCTCATCCACGCAGCGACGATGGTGGCGGCCGGTATTTACATGCTTTGCCGCATCGAGCCGTTGATGGTGCCACAGGCGCTCAACGTCATCATGTGGATCGGCACGATCACGGCGCTGTATGCTGCGCTCTGTGCCATCGTGCAAAGCGATATCAAAAAGGTGCTGGCTTACTCCACGCTGTCGCAACTTGGGTACATGGTCGCGGCGTTTGGATTGGGGGCCTTGGAAATGAAAATTTATCCGTTGGGACTTCCTCGGGTTGGGCATCCTGAAGATATCGCCGCTTTGGAAACTGTGGGTCGGGGATTTCTCGCCGCCGGCGTCGGCGCCGCGATGTTTCACCTCACCACCCACGCTTTCTTCAAAGGTCTTTTGTTCCTCGGTTCCGGTTCTGTAATTCACGGCTGTCATCACGAGCAGGACATTTTCAAGATGGGTGGCTTGAAGGGGAAGATGCCAATCACGTTTGTCACCTTCACCATCGGCGTGCTCGCCATCATCGGTATGCCCGGACTCGCCGGCTTCTTCTCGAAGGATGCGATCCTCTATCTCGCGTTGGAAAAAAACGCGGCGGTTTTTGCCATCCTCGTTTTCACGGCGGTGTTGACCGCTTTCTACATGATCCGCATGTGGAAAATCACTTTCTTCGGTTCGGCTCGCTCGGAAAACGCCTCGCACGCCCATGAGAGCGGCCTGTCGATGACGCTCCCGCTGCTCTTGCTCGCCGCGCTTTCCGTCGCTGGTGGTTACTCGGGCGTCTTCGGCAAACTGGCTGGGTCGGTTGCACTCCTGGTTCCGGAACCGGAAGGGGCGAAGCACATGACAATGCTGCTTACCTCGCTCGCCATCTTGATCGTCGGCGTGGGTTCGGCGTGGTTTTTCTACCCGGCCGCCTCGACCGATGCACTGGAAGAAAAGTCGCCGGGCCTATTTGGAGTGCTGGAGTGGCTCAAGGAATCCTTCGATCGTCTCTACAATTACTACGTCGCCAAGATCCAGCAGCGGTTTGCGATGCTGTTGAACTTCCTCGATCAAATTTTCCTCGCCGGTCTCATCATCCGCGGATTCGCGGGATTGGTCGGACTCGTCGGCTACGGTGCGCGGGCGCTTTATACCGGCAGTCTCCATGTTTACGTCTACTGGTTCCTGCTCGGTGCGGTGGTCCTGTGGGCTTTTGCCGCCGGCGTATTTTAATTTGTGAATTCCTGTAATCCCCAACTTCTGCAGCTCGCCATCGCCACGCCGCTCGTGGCAGCGCTGATCATCGCGCTCGGACTGCCCAAGCGGTTTTCCGTCAAGCTCGCCGCCATGGCGTTCATCATCCCGGCGCTGATCGCCCTCTGGCTGTGGTGGCAGTTTCCTGCGGAAGGCGGCGGACAATACCAATACCTGAGCAGTATCGACACCGGGCTGGGTTCGTTTGGGATCAACTTGAAACTCGGCCTCAACGGCATCGCGTTGCCGATGTTTTTGCTTGCGGCGATTGTCGGTCTGGCGGCCGGGCTTTACGCGCTGCGCTCCGGAGCCGAGCGGCTGAAACTTTACCTGATGCTCCTGTTAGTCATGCACGGCGGATTGCTGGGCGTGTTCTCGTCGGTGGATGTGTTTTTCTTCTACTTCTTCCACGAATTGGCGCTGATCCCGACGTTCATCATGGTGGGAATCTGGGGCGGACGTGATCGCAATTACGCGGCGATGAAGATGACGATCTATCTGACGATCGGCGCGATGCTCTCGCTGATTGGCTTGATTGCGCTCTATACGCGGAGTGGCGCCAATTCCTTCGATCTGATCGAACTCAAGCATGCGATCGCGGTGCAGGGGATTCATGGCGTCGCGCAAAACAATATCTTCGCGCTGCTGATGTTTGGCTTCGGCATCCTGGTTTCGCTCTGGCCGTTTCACACGTGGGCCCCGCTCGGTTACGGCGCGGCTCCGAGTTCGGCTGCGATGTTGCACGCAGGTGTGCTTAAGAAATTTGGTCTCTACGGTTTGATCCAAATTGCCCTCCCGCTGCTGCCTGACGGCGCCGCGCACTGGGCGTGGAAGCTCGCGCTGCTCGCCGGCATCGGCAACATCCTCGTGATCGGATTTGTCACTATTGCCCAGCGCGACCTGAAGCAAATGCTCGGTTACAGCTCGGTGATGCACATGGGCTATTGCTTTCTCGGCATCGCCACACTTTCGACTGCCGGTTCCGGTGGCGTGGTGATGCTGATGCTCGCGCACGGACTTTCCGTGGCGCTGCTGTTTCTATTGGCAACCAGCATTCATCACCGGACACATACCTTTGATCTCACGGAGATGGGCGGACTCGTCCAGAAGACGCCGGTACTGGCCGCATTTTTCGTGGCTGCTACGATGGCGAGCATCGGTTTGCCGGGCTTCGCCAACTTCTGGGGTGAATTTACGGTGTTCGTCGCACTGTGGAAATTATCTCCGGTTATGACGGCCGTAGCCGTGGCCGGTGTGATTATTTCCGCTGTTTATGGATTGCGGGCTGCCGCCCGTGTATTTTTTGGCCAGCCCAGCGAGCAACTCCAACGCGTCCTGGCGAAACATCCGGCGTTGGATCTCGATTGGTGGGAACGCCTGCCCGCATTGATCCTGTTAGCGACGTTGCTCTTCTTCGGCTTTTATCCGCGCGCCCTGTCGTTGCCGGTCAATCAGGCGCTGACCGAATCGGTCTCAGCGACTGACGCTACTCTTTCCTTTCACCGCTGATTTCCCGCCGCCATGTCCACGGAATTACTCAAAGCAATCGCTGACTCCAATCAATGGTGGGCCATCGGGCCGGAAATGATTCTTGCGTGTGCGGCGCTAGGATTGCTGGTGCTGGAAATCATTCTCCCGAAAGACCAGCATCGTTTTATCCCCATCGTGGCGGTGCTTGCCCTGGTTGCGGTATTGGTTGGAGTTATCATGAATTTCGATGCGATCAGGGGCGGTGAGGAATTGTTTGGCGGCCTCATCCGTTTGAGCGCGGCGGGTCAGATTGCACGGGTCTTTTTCCTTTTTGCTTCGCTGCTCGTTTTGTTTCTCGCGAGCGTATGCCTGCCGCGAACGCGGATGCCGCGGGTGGAGTTTTCCCATATCGTGCTGGTCGTGACCGCAGCGTTGATGCTGCTGACCCAGAGCAATCATTTCGTGATGTTCTTCGTGGCGCTGGAAACGGTGACCATCGGATTCTACATTTTGGTCAGTTATTTTCGTGACAGCGCCCTTTCGTTGGAAGCGGGACTGAAATACCTTGTGCTCGGCGCATTGAGTTCTGCGATCCTGCTGTTCGGGATCGTGCTGATTTATGGTGCAGTTGGCCGGGTGGTGGTCGATGGCGTTGTTCACACTGGCTTTGAGTATGGGACGGTTGCGACTTTTCTCCAACAGCATCCGGATAACTTTCTCGCGATCGCCGGTGCGCTGCTGGTGATCGGCGGGGTCGCTTTCAAGATTGGTGCGTTTCCGTTTCAGATCTGGATTCCCGACGTCTATCAAGGGGCACCGACACCAGTGACCGCGTTCCTCGCGGTTTCGTCTAAGGCGGCGGGTTTTGCAGTGTTGCTGGTGCTGGTCGACCAGGTTTTCGCGCCGCTTTCCGCGATTTTGAGACCAGTGCTGTCGATCATGGCGGCTGCTACGATTCTGTTTGGAAACCTCTCGGCCCTGACCCAACGCAACGACAAACGCTTGATGGGACTCTCCGGTATTTCGCACGCGGGTTATCTGCTGCTCGGTGTGGTGGCTTCGCTGACGATTCCTATGGCGACCGGGGCAGTTTGGTTTTATCTTTTCACCTACATGCTGGCTTCGATGGCGGCATTTGGCGTGATGGCGTATCTGGGTGTGACGGAAGATGCGGGTCAGGAAATCGATACGTACAATCGGCTCGCCAAGGACCATCCGTTTTTAGGTGCGATTCTGGCGGTGGCCGTTGGATCGCTGGCGGGAATTCCTCCGCTCGCGGGTTTCATGGGCAAGCTGCTGATCTTTGTCGCGGCGTTTAAGGCTCATCTTTATGGGCTTTTGGCCGTGGCCATTATCGGCGTGGTTATTTCCATCTACTATTACTTTGGCTGGATTAAGGCCGCCTATTTTGAATCGCCCGTCGTGGGTGAGGAAGGTCAACCCGCACGCCCGGTCACGACGATTTCCCTGATTGGTGCGACCACGTTGACGGTCCTCGCATTGGCGACGGTGTTGCTCGGTTTCTACCAACAACCTCTTACCGGCTGGTTGTTGAAGTAGTTGCCGCGGCAGTACTGGATCGGTGAATTTGGCTCGGTTTGCCGCCGATACGCAGAACGAGCTCACGGATCTGAATAGAGGCGAAACAACCCACGAGCAACGCGGAAGGGGCGAGCACCGGTATCACGTAACGAGGCCAGGCGAGCGGGATCCACACGGTAACACACAGAAAAGTCGTCAACCACCAGCAGACGGCGAAACGGAATATATTTTGATGCCAACGGAAGACCATCGACCAAATCAAAACCGCCACGACAAAGCCAAAGATAGTCCAGTGGAAAAAGCCCATCGATATCACCGTCTCCAGCTTGGCTGCGAGGCCCGCCAAATGAGAATTAGTGGCATCCGTTTGGATCGCGAGCGTGTGTTGATCCTCCAAAAAACTTGCCGCTAAACCTCCACCAAGGTCCTGGATAATCGCCGGGTTGATGGCGATGAATCCAAGCAAGGAAACCCCAAGAATGATCAAACCATGGGCGCTGGCGACGACGGCCTCGGAGCGTTGCCGGTTAAGCCATTTTTGACCGGTCACCATGGCGACCAGAACCCCGGTCAAAATAACAAGTACGAGCGAATTCATCTTCGCCCCGCAGGCTAACGCCAAAAGAATGCCGGTCCCGATCGACTGCGGGAGACCCGGGGAAAAACGCGTGGTGACCGGTCCAGAGAAATGCTCGAACCATCCGTAAGCAGCGAAAGCGGCGGCGATGGAGAACATCAGGGCGATGGAATCCGACATGGCATGGGTTGATGCAAAGACCACCGCCGGGTGGAGCAAAAGCAATTGGCTCGCCAACAAACCGCCGAACCAGTCACCGGCTTTCCACGCCATCAGGAACAAAAGCAGACTGGCCAACGCGGCGCACACCATGACGGTATTGCGTGCGGCCCGGACGAAGGGACGCGTGAGCGGAGCGTGGGTGTTTTTCATCAACCGCTCTCGAAAACCGGGGCCGGCGGCCTCCAGTACCTTAACCCGCTTCTGAACGTCTGCGCCTTCACCATGTGCAGTGGGATCCTTTTCCCAGCCCAGCCAAAACAGGTAGAAATAACTCAAGTTATCAATGCTCGTGACATGGTACCCCGCGCCCGCCAGTCCCAAGCCGAGGACATACTTTGCCACGGGAGGATTTTCGCGGGCCGGCAACAAGCGCCACGCCGGATTTGCCCAGTCCCACTTTCCGAATGCCAGATCGTAATAATAGGAGGAGCCAATCCAATAGATCTCGTCGTGATCCAGCGATGGATCGTCCGGCTGAAACGCCAGCATACAAAACGAACTGCCAAGCCAGACGATCAACGGTCCCAAAAAAAGCAAAACTCGCTTGCGAGGCATTTACGATTAAAGCCACGAATCCGCGCGAATTGCACTGTGAAAAGCAGCGGGAAATTTTACGCGAACACGGCAAGCTCTGCTTGCCGTGAATTTCATCTTAGTACTGCGACCAATTCTTTAACAGCACGTAAATCACGACCAAGCCGGCGCGATAGGCGTCTTCGAAAGCGGGCGCGGCGCCCAGGGATTCATCCCCGATGGTCTTGAGAAAATCCTTTCCTGCCGGCGGGAGGCAATAATTGCTCGCGCCGCGCAGCATCATGACGCGGTTGAAATCGACGAAACCTTGCGCGGTCATGCGCTATAACGTGCTGACGTACCCCGCTTGTTCCATCGCGGTGGTGCTGAACTCACCTTTGCCGTCCGTCCAAAGTTTCACCTGGTCGCGCGCCCAGATCGTGCGCCTTTCGCCATGCCGATAACGTGGTTTCAACTGCGGAATTTAGCCTGAATTCCCCGGGCACATCGCCGGTGTCGTCGCCGACTTCGAAGTCGGAAAGAACGATCATTTTTGGGACGATCTTATCTGTGGCGCACGCGAGGACAGGCAACGGATTAGCCGGATCGGGCGGATCTCCGCATCGGCGGGCGCGCGGGACAGAAAACCCGCATTTTTAACGCTGTTTATTTTTCTTCGTGCCTTCCTTGGTTTCTGGTTCAACTAGGGACGACGTATGAAAGTTACCGGACTCGCCATCGTACCGCCACCCGCTGCGGCTGGTTTACCCAAAGTCACTCCTGAATTGCTGGCCTCGGTGCTCGCGCGCTATTCGCGGAGCAACGATGGCATCGGCAAGATCCTCGAAAAGGTGGACATTGCGAATCCCGACGAATCGATCGATCGCATCCTGAAATTCGTGGATTACGGTCATGCTTCGATCGGCGGACTGACGGGCGGCCTCGCCATCGCGCTCGACGATGTCTCGATGTGGCTGGCGTACAAAGTTTTTGAAATCGCCCAGATGGCTGATGGGCAGGAATCGAGCACGCGGTATATCACGATGTCCGCCTCAAATCTTCCGACGGCGGAGGAAATCGGCATCCCCTCCGATCTCGCGCCGCGCTGGAGCGCGCTGATGGCGAAAGCGTTTGCCGCTTATCACGCAGAGTACGACCGGCTCGATAAATTGGCCCAGGCCGATCCGGGACTCGTGCGTTTGCCAAAGGAGGCGAAGCCGGCGGTGGTCACCCGGCTGCGCAAGAACTATGCGCTGGATCGCGCGCGCTATTTCATTCCGGTCGCGACGCGCACCAATCTTGGCCTGGTCCAGAGTTCGCGCATGTGGGCGACGACCGTAAAGCATCTCGATTCGCTCGACATGCCCGAAGCAAAGGCGGCGGCGAAACTCATTCGCGACGAGCTGCTGAAACAATCGCCGCGCCTCATGCGACACAGTTTTGCGGAGAAATCGTTTCAAGCCCAGGCGCAGCAGGAACTCGCAGAAAGCCTGCGCCTCGGCTTGGCGCGGCTTTCGGCCAAGCCGCTCGCGGATGAAGTATGGGTGAAGATTGATCACGACACGCCGCCTTGGTTGCGGGAGGAGCAACCGGTGCCCGAGGCGTTGAAGCACCGCGCGAACCGTTACGGCTATCAAGGGAAGGCGACCCGTCGCATGCGCGTGAGTTTTGCCTGGAACAATATGGCCATCGCCGAGCTGCGGGATTTGAACCGCCACCGGACTGGCCATCGCTATACACCGTTGATTCAGGCCGGATTTTACCTGCCGCCGGAAATTGCCGCAGGACCGCATCAATCGTTGCTCGACGAACAGGCGGCACTCACCCGCGAGTTGATGGAGCGCGGCTCACCCGCCTATGTTTACTCGCTGTTGTTAGGCGCGCAGACGCCGTTTGAACACAGCACGCACGCCGACAAATTCATCTACGAAGCCGAGCTTCGTACGGGCATGGGTGCACATTATCGTTACGCGGAACACTTGAGCGCGGCACTCCGCGAATTCACGCGACAAGTGCCGGCGGCGAAAGACTGGGTAGTCGAGGGCACGGCCGAACCGGAATAAGGCTTGCCGGATCTTGTCGGTCGGCGAACATGGCGCTGATTTCTTTGCCCATGTTTCATCGAGCGAAAATCGGCATTATTCCCGTCGTGGCCGGCGCGTTCGCAACCGTCAGCGCGATGGCTGTGGCAATCCAATGAAGCCTCGATTCAAAGTGCTGCAGTTTAACATGCAGTATGGGCAGATCTGGAGCGATTCCTATCCCGATCACGCCCCGGTGCGGCTGGCGACGACGATTCAGGAAATTCAGTCACACGACGCCGACATCGTCACCTTGCAGGAAGTCGAGCACGCGGAACCGGGCGGCACGCAGGCGGCCGAACCGAAAAATTTTCAAGAACTCAAACGCGCGTTGCCATGGTACGATAGTTATTTCTCGTTTCCCAGGGCGGACTCACGGGAACTGCCGTTTGGCATTGGGCTCGCCATTTTTTCGAAGACTCCGCTGCGAGAGATGTTTCGAATGGACTTGCCGTCGCCGCCAGTGGAGTTCGATTTTTTTGGCGAGAAGAGAACACCGACCGACCGTTTGCTGATCGGTGCGAAAACGACCATCGCCGGACATGAAGTCCAGTTGTTCAACGCCCACCTGCTCGCGTTCTTCATGTTGCACACCGGTGAGGAGCACCGGGGCCAACGTGAACTGATCGCCGATCAGTTAAGCGCCAGTCGTGGCAAATCCACGCTGATCGGCGGCGATTTCAACGTCTCGAAGCACGATCGTTTGATCGAACAATTCAATGCCGTGGGCTATCAAACGGTGCAATCCAGCGAACGCACCTGGCGCCGCCGGCCGTTCGTGCTCGATCACATTTTTTATAACGACTGGCTGCGGCCCACAGCGCATTGGGTGAAACCGACACCGGCTTCCGATCACCATACCGTGTCCGCGGAGTTTGAGTTCACGCGCTAGATCTGCCGTCGCGCCAAAGGAAAGGGGGTGCACGTCAACGGCGGCGAAAATCCCGGCCTACTTCGCGCGGCGTACGCGTTCCTTCTCGTCGTCGCGTTCTTCTTCCAAGCGTGCTTTCTCTCCCGAGATTTGTTTGCGGATCTTGTCGGCGTCGTCGAATTTTTGTTCCCCGAGTGCGGCGTCGAGTTGCTGCTTCAGGAAGATTTCCCGCTCGGCGATCTTGCCTTTGTAGAGACGATCGATTTCCGCAAGGCGGTTTTTTTGGGCGGCAGTCAACGGTGCTTCGGCGGGTTCAGCTTTGGCCAGCCGCTCCATGGCGAGTTCATAGGCGCTTTTCATATAAAATGAGTTAGCACGGAACGGCCGGAAGACACGGAAATTTTAGCGTGCCTTCAGCCAAACTTCACCGCGAAAAGGAGGATCCCCGCCAAGACCACCAGCGGCGGCCAGAAACTGCCGAACCGGCGTGACCAGCCTCCGGCCAATCCGGCGAACATGCAGGCGGTCATCGCAATGATCGCAACCGGCGCGAACCATGCCTGCTTGAATTGCGCGCCAAAGAAAACGCCGGGCAGTTGCGTGCCGTGTTGGGCCAGCCAGTTTACGCCGATCAGCGTCATCGCGGCGGATGAGTTGGACAGCGCGCTGAGCGATGAAAGTCCCGCGAGACCGACCAGCAGCGAAAGAACGCCGCTGACGATCGCCAGCGACGAGAGGGGAACGATGACCAGGTTGGCGACCAATGAGCCGGGCGAGAATATTTGAAAATAGCCGATGCCCGGCGGTGTACTCGCTAAAAAGGCAACGCAGCCGGCGCAGGCGGAACCCAACAGCCACCGCCCGCTCGAATCGACGGTCTTATGCAGCCACGTCCAGTTTGGACGTGGCAGAAAGGAATACGGGCGCCAGCGCCCGATAATTTTTTCACTCAAGGGCATTCCCATGACCACGAGGGCGGTGACGACGGCATACGACATTTGAAAACCCGCGCCGAAGAGTTGCATCGGATCGATTGACAAGGTGACCAATGCCGCCCCGGACAGCGCGGCAAGGGGATTGCCCTGTCGTCGAAAATTCCGCGAGGCGAAGAGAAATGCAATCATCAGAAACGCCCGCACTGCCGGTGCGTTGATGCCGGTGATTTCCAGATAGAATCCGAGAATCAGCAGGCTTAACGCGGCGGTCAGCCGACGTGGCAGCCGCAGCAGGCGCAACACGCTGTGCAGGACAATCGCGATGACCCCGACGTGGAGACCGCTGATCGAAAAGACGTGGAAGGTGCCACTGCGCATGAATGCATTTTTTTGGTCGGCGGAAATTGCCGCTTTCTCCCCGAGGAGCATGGCACGGTAGAGCGAAAGAATTTCCGGATGCGCCTCCAAGCCGCGTGACAGAACCTGATCGAAGCGCGCGTCCATACGGTTGCAGAATTTGCGCAATGCAGCTGGCGGGGACGACTCGGTGCCGATTTTGCCGCGGGTGAGCTTTTGCCGGATACCCAGATTTTCGAGATAATCGTCGAAACTGGCTGCGGCCGGTTCGCGAGGCAGGGGCTCGATTACGCCGCGAAACACGTAGCATCCCGAACGCACTGGCGGCACGCTGATCCGGCGAAGTGCGGAGAAATAAACCCGCCGTCCGATCAGCGTGTCATCCGCATCAGCGATGGCGACGATGGTCCCGAGACCGCTCACGCTCCGCGCCTGCGGGCGGTCCGGATAAACGCGATCGACGCGTACTGTCACGGCGATTTCGCGGGGTGGCAGGTCTTCCCATCGATGCAATTGCGGTTCGCGAAAATGGAGCATCACAAAGCTGCCAAGTGCAATGGACCCGCACAAACAGGTTGCCCACGAGCCGTGGTTCAACCGTCCGGGGTGAAACGCGGTCCACGCGGCGACCGCGCCGAGAACCAAGGCTGCTGCAACAACCGGCAAAGGACCGCCCGCTGGCATCGGCCAAAGTTTGGCCGCCGTGAGTCCAGCCATGAAGGGAAACAAGATCCACAGCAGCGGGGCACGAAGTTGGGCGTTGGGCGAAGGCATGACGGCGGAAGTGCGCCGTGGCCCCGGCTGTTTTGTGCGGGCAGGTAAACAGTATTCCGCGCCGTCTTCAAACTTGTTTCTCTCCGCGTTCGGACCACAGTAAAGTCACATGGCGCGCGCGGCGGACACGACCGATTCACTTTTTGGCGGGGAAGTTCCCCGTCAGGTGACGCCGTTGCCGGACAAACCCGCGTCGCATCAGCCGCTGGCGGCGCGCATGCGACCACATCGGTTGGAGGAGATTGCCGGCCAGCAGCACATTCTCAAAGCGGGCAGTCTTTTGCCGCAACTGATCGCGACCAACCGCTTCGGAAGCCTGCTGTTTTATGGGCCACCCGGCTGCGGCAAGACGAGCCTCGCGGAAGTGATCGCGCGCGAAACGAAAAGCCGGTTTATCCGGATCAACGCGGTGATGTCGAACGTCGCTGAAATGCGGGAAATCCTGCAGGCCGCGCGCCGCAATCCCGGCGCGGCGACAGTGTTGTTTATCGACGAGCTTCATCGCTTCAACAAATCGCAACAGGACTTGCTGCTGCCCGACGTCGAGGAAGGCACCGTGCGCCTGATCGGGGCGACGACGCACAATCCGGGTTTTTACGTGAATCCGCCGCTGCTCAGCCGCAGCCATTTGTTTCGGCTGGAGCCGCTGTCCGCGCCGGAGGTGGCCGGCGTATTGCGCCGCGCGCTCACCGACGAAGTGCGCGGATTGGGCACGCGTGGACACACGGCGGACGACAAGGTGCTCGGAGATCTCGCGGTGTTGTGCGACGGCGATTTGCGCCGCGCGCTAAATGCACTGGAAGTGATCGCGCTGAGTTTGCCGGAGAAAGCAGCGATTACCGAAAAGGAATTGGAAATCTTCGCGCGCGAGCGACGCATACGTTACGACGCCGATGAGGACGAGCATTACGATACGATTTCCGCTTTCATCAAGAGTTGCCGCGGCAGCGATCCGGATGCGGCGATGTACTGGCTGGCGAAGATGCTCGCGGGCGGTGAAGACCCGCGCTTCATCGCGCGGCGCCTGGTGATTCTCGCCAGCGAGGATGTTGGCCTCGCCGATCCGCAGGCATTGCCATTGACCGTGGCCGCGCATCATGCGTGCGATTTCATCGGTTTGCCGGAAGCCGAACTCACGCTCGCGCACGCGACCCTGTACATCGCGACGGCCCCAAAAAGCAATTCTGCCACGCTGGCGCTGGGCCAGGCGCACCGGGTCCTGAAAGAATCGCCGGTGCAACCAGTGCCGGTGGCGTTGCGCGATAAAAGCGGCGCGGCAAGCAAGCAGGCCGGTCACGGCAAAGGTTATCTTTATTCGCATGATTTCCCCGAAAATATTTCCGGCCAGGCTTACCTCGAAAAACCGGTGACGCTTTACACGCCCAGAACCGCGGGCTGGGAGGCGAAAATCGCCGAGCGCCTCGCCCGCTGGGGTGAATTGAGGGCAAATGCCCGGCGGAAAGAGTAAAATGGCCGGGACTGGTCGGGATGGAAGCCACGACAGGTGAATTAGGTGCGAAATTTGCGCCTTTGCGGGGGCGGGCTCACCGCGGGCTTGCTCCGAGTCCGGGCAAAGTTAGCGTGGAGGAAATGAAGACCCCCGTTGTCTGCGTTGCCGTTTTGTTTGCTGTCGGTCACTCTTTTGCCGCGTCCACCGGAATCACGCTGGTGCAGCAGCCGAAACCGCCATCAGCGGTTAAACCGGACGATCAAAAACCAGCCGATTCGACCCCACCGCCGGTCGTCGCGCCACCGGTGAAGAAAGTCGAGAAACCGAAGGCGCCGAAAGAACCGGTGATTCCCGGCATGACCTTGGTTCGTCCCAACGGTACGTTCATTGGCTTCGAGGCAGTCGGTGGAAAGTTCAAGCTTTCGTTCTACGACAAAAAGAAAAAGCCCATGGCGGTGGACGTTGATGGTGGTCTGGCCCACTGGGCAAATACCCGGGGGCCGGGTGACATTCGCTCGCCATTGAGCGTTAGCGGGACCGCCCTGATCAGCGCCAAACCGGCGATTCCGCCCTTCAATTTCAATGTCTATATCACTCTCTTGAAAGGTGAGGGTGAAAGCGCGAAGGCGGTGGAGACGTATACCGTACAGTTTCGCGGATAATTTCCCAGCGGAGGACCGGAGTGCTTTTTAGCAAGCACTGGATTTGACAGCGTGGCGGGGTGGGGAAATGCTGCTCCCCAACCATGTCTGACCAGCCAATTTTTGATTCCATCGAAACCGCGATCCAGACGATCGCTGCCGGCGGCCTTGTCGTTGTGACCGATGATGAGGGCCGGGAAAATGAGGGCGATCTCATCATGGCGGCGGAAAAGGCGACGCCGGAATTGGTTAATATGATGATCCGTCATGCGCGCGGCCTGATCTGTGTGCCGATGACAGAGCCGCAGTTGAGGCGACTCGGCATCAATCCCATGGTTCAGCAGAACCGCGAGGCGTTGTGCACGGCGTTCACCGTTTCGGTTGATGCGGCGGAAGGAATTACGACTGGCATCAGCGCTTTCGATCGCGCTCGCACGATCAAGCTCTTGTCCGACCCGGCGACGCGGTCCGACGAATTGGTTCAACCGGGGCACATTTTTCCGCTATGTGCGCGGCCTGGCGGAGTTCTGGAACGGGCCGGACACACCGAAGCCGCCGTCGATCTCGCGGCGCTGGCGGGACTGAACCCCGTGGCGGTGGTTTGCGAAATTTTGTCCGAAGATGGCACCATGGCCCGCGTACCGGAATTGAGTGAATTCAAGCGGCGGCATAATATTCCACTCGTCTCGATCAGCTCGCTAATCGAGTACCGTCATCGCCGCGAGCAATTGGTCGAACTTCTTTCCCAACGTTCTTTTCAGTCGGAATACGGCGAATTCCAACTGCACGTTTTCCGCAGCAAAGTGGACGGCCGGCATCACCTTGCATTTACGAAGGGGAAACTGGATGGGACACCAACCTTGGTTCGGGTACAGACGGAAAATCTCCTCAGCGATGTTTTTCACGCCAAGGGAATGGATAGTCACCAGTCGTTGATGACCTCGCTTGAGCATGTGGCCAAGGCCGGTCACGGGGTGATCGTATACATGGAGCAGACCGGGCGCATGCAAAACGCCATTCAGGGAGGCGATAAACCGGCGGAGGGCGGAATTCCCGCCAGTTTGCGTGATTATGGCATCGGGGCGCAGATTCTTACTGCGCTCGGGCTGAGGAAGATCCGGCTCATGGCCCATTCGAACCGCCGGGTCGTGGGACTCGACGGTTATGGCATCGAGATTGTGGAGCAAATTCACGTGTAAGAATTAGGTTGCGGCGTGGCCCGGTCCCTTCTGCTTTGAACCCTCCATGAGTCTCTCCAGTCCCGAACCAATTGCGATCAAGGGTGCCCGGCTGTCCTTTGGCATCGTGGCAGCACGTTATAACGCCGGCTTGGTCGAGGCGCTGCTGCGCTCCGTGACCGCCGGGCTGAGGGATGCAGGCGTGAAGGAGAAACGAATCGAAGTGATCCGGGTGCCCGGCTCACACGAGGTTCCGGTGGCAGCGCAGTGGCTGGCTCGAAAAAACAAATGCGATTGCGTGATCGCGCTCGGTGTCCTGATCGGCGGCGACACGAAGCATCACGAAATGGTGGGGCAAAGCGTATCGCACGCCCTCCAGCAAGTCTCGCTCGCCACGGGTACGCCAGTCATCAACGGCGTGATTGTAGCTGACACTCTCAAACAGGCCCAGGCGCGTTGCCTCGGCCCCATCAACCGCGGCGCGGAGTTTGCGCGCGCGGCCTTGGAAATGGCTGCGCTCAATCGCGCGGTGGGAGGAAAATCATGACCACTCAATTTACCCAACGCCGGGAATGCCGGGCGGCGGCGTTCCAATATCTGTACGCGTGGAGCGTAAACCAGCCGGCCAATCTGGCCGAGGATCTGCGATTGTTCTTTGAGCACTTGGAGCATCCGCGGGATCACTACGCATTTGCCGAGGAACTTATCCACGGTGCCATCGAGCACATCCAGGAGCTGGACGGCCATATCAAGGCCCTCGCGCACAACTGGGAGTTTGACCGCGTCGCCAAGATCGACCTCGCGATTCTGCGGCTGGCGATGTTCGAAATGTTGCATCGGAAGGATATTCCGCCGGTCGTTTCGATCAATGAAGCGATCGATCTCAGCAAGCTGTATTCGAGCGTGGACGCGAAGCGTTTCATCAACGGCGTACTCGATCGGATGAAGGACAAGCTGGGACGCGATTCGCGCAAGCCAGCGGCTGATTGAAATGACGAGTGGCGAATAACGAATGACGAATTTCAACGGTTGACGACCGCTTCGTTTGGTCCGGCCGGCATTTGTAATCCGTCATTCGGTATTTAACCTGAGCGCATGCTTTCCTTCTTTAAAAAGTTCAAAGACGGCTTCGCCAAAACCGTCTCGGCCATTGCGGCCAAGACGCACGGGCTGTTTGGTGGACGCAAGATCGATGCCGCATCGCTGGAGGAATTGGAGGAGGCGCTTTACACGGCGGACTTCGGCGTCGAGACGACCGTCGAGATTCTGGAGGAAATAAAAACAGCCTATCGGAAGGATCCGAATTTGAAGGGACAACAGGCTGCTACGATTGGTGCCGAAGTGTTGAAGCGCGCATTGGCTGGGGCTGAAGGAAAACTGGAGACGTCTGCCACAAAGCCCACCGTCATCTGCATGATCGGCGTGAACGGTTCAGGCAAAACCACGACGACCGCGAAACTCGCGCACAAGCTCAAGAATGAAGGCCAGTCAGTGATTGTCGCCGCTTGCGATACGTTTCGCGCCGCGGCGGTCGAACAACTGAAAAGTTGGGCCGACCGCCTTAAGATTGAGATCGTTGCGAGCCACACGGGCGCGGATTCCGCCGCGGTGGCGTTCGATGCGTGGCAGGCGGCGAAGGCTCGCGGCCATGACTGGCTGATCGTCGATACCGCCGGCCGGTTGCATACCAAGAGCAATTTAATGGAGGAACTGGCGAAGATCCGCCGGGTGTTGCAAAAAAATGATGCTGCCGCGCCCCAACATCGCTGGCTGGTGGTCGATGGCAGCCTCGGGGCCAACTCCATCGAACAGGCGCGGGTGTTTCACCAGAGCTTCGGTCTCACCGGATTGGTGGTGACGAAACTGGACGGGACCAGTCGCGGCGGCGCGCTCGTGGGCATTTTTCGCCAGTTGAAGATTCCAATTTATTTCATCGGATTGGGCGAGCAACCCGACGATCTGCAACCCTTCTCGATTGAGAATTATTCGCGGGCGGTTTTTGGTTTGGATAATTGAAAACGGATTTGAAAATATCCGGCCGGTGGGGGCTTCTTTTTTTTATCGGTCTTTTCGGGATCGCCTACGCAGCCGAACCGGAGATGCGATTGAGCTCGAAAAAAGTCCGGGAGGAAGTTCATGCCACGGTCGAGACGCAGCTCAACGCCCTGCGCAGGGGGAACTTCGAGCAGGCCTACGAAATGGCTTCGACTGGAATCAAGGCGCAGTTCGATGTGCGCTTGTTTGCGGCGCTGATCCGGCAGGGTTACCCAATGCTGCTTCAGCCGAATGACGCCGATGTGGGGATCGTACGGGATAAGGATGAAGAAATCGCCCAAGTGACGGTGACGATCCTCGACCGTCAGAAACGTGTGATTGTCTATGGGTATTCGCTCGTGAAGGAAAAGGCCGGCTGGCGAATCAACGGCGTCGTACTCGAACAGCGGCAGGCCCGGGGCGATACCTGACGCGGTTGCGATTAGTTTTCGCGCCCTATGGTATGTCTGACAAATAAGTGGCATCACCTGTCGTTGTGAGAAAGGGCGCGCCCGAAGCGGCGATCCTGCGCGGCAGAGCGGAACTCGTTCCTTCATCATTCGCCGCGCGTCAGGCACAGGCAATTTTCCGGGAATCGGATGGCTCCGCGACAGCGTCCTTTGTGGTGTCGGTTTCGCCTGAAAAGAGGCCGTTTCGTTTCTCCAAGAAATCGACGATTCGTGGTTTACTGACGGCTCACTTTTCGCACCTGGCAACAGGGGCGAGAGATGATAAAAAGGGCTCGCGTGCGTTTGACTGGCCCGTTGTACGCACGCGAGCCTGATCACTTTTAGGTTACGATTGGATTACAAAGAAAGCGCGGACAGCCGCGCTTTTCATTTTTCCAGTATCCGGCCCGGCTCAATCGTGCCAGATCACGTTGCGACTAATTTTATCGAGTGTTGGGCAGCCGGTGAGCGCCATGGCGACTTCCAGTTCGGCGCGCAGGATATTGAGCACATGCGCGACGCCGACGGCGCCAGCGGCGGCGAGTCCATAAATATAGGGTCGTCCAATCAGGACAGCCGAGGCACCGAGAGCGAGCGCTTTGAGAATATCGGTGCCACGCCGGATCCCACCGTCCAACAACAATGGCAGGCGGCCTTCGATGACATCCGCGATTCGCGGCAGCGCGTGAATCGCGGCGCACGCGGTATCAAGAGTGCGGCCGCCGTGGTTGGAAACGACGAGCCCGGCGGCACCGTGTTGCGCGGCCAGCAGGGCGTCCTCGGGGCTCATGATGCCTTTGATGATGACCGGGAGTTTCGTGATCGACTGGAGCCACTCGATGTCCTTCCAGGTTGGCGCGGTCGCCATCATGCCGCCGCAGAGGGCGTTCCCGTCCATCTCGTGCGCCGCGGCGGGCGGCAGGCCGCGAAGATTGGCGGCGTCGACGCCGGGCGGCAGGTGGAATTGCGCGCGCTGTTCGCGATTGCGCATCGTGTTGACCGGAGCGTCGACTGTGACGACGAGTGCTCCGTAGCCCGCGACCGCCGCGCGCTGCACGAGTTCGCGCGTGAAGTTGCGGTCGGTTTTGAAATAGAGCTGAAACCACAGTGGCGTCTGCGTGGCGCTGGCGATTTCTTCGAACGATACGCTGGAATGAGTGCTGACAATAAAACCCGCACGGGCTGCCGCCGCCCCGAGCGCCGTGGCGAGTTCGCCGTCATCGTGGGCGAGTTTGTGATACGCGACGGGTGCGAGCAAAATGGGATAGTCGAGCGTTTGCCCGAACAACATGCGACGCGTGCCGCTCACTCCGGAGAAATCGCCGAGCACGCGCGTGACGAGAGATAACCGGTCGAAGGCATCGCGATTGGCGCGCAAGGTGATTTCATCGGCAGCGCCACCGGAAAGATATGCCCAGGCATTGTCGTCCAGTCGCGCGCGGGCCAACGCTTCGTAGTCCGACACCGCGACGATTTCAGGCGGGATGGTCGTGAGCGGCGATTTCCGGAAACGCGACGATGGGCCGGACGAGGTCATGCACCGCTTTTGTTTCCGGCGGCTTCCCGGTTTTGGAACAGGGTCGCGATTTGTTGGTTGGCCTGATCCAGTTCCTCGCGCATGCGGGCGAGACGGTCGTCATTGGGATTGAGGAGACTGCGATTGTAGACGTCGGAGCGAACCTGCGCGAGGGTGGAGGTTGCGATGGAGTGTAACTCACCGTTGTCGGTCTCGACGCCGGGGGTGCTGATGTGGGTGAGCGTTTCCAATAAAAACTCCGCGATAAATTGCGGTTGATGGGCAAGGTAGAATCGAGCGCCGAACCGGTAGAACACGATCTTGAAGGGGCGGATCATTTGCACTCCCTGCGTTTCCCAGTGGCGGACGAGGGCGAGGGCGTCGTCGATGGTGTCGCTGGTTTCCGCGATCAGCGCTTTGTCAGGACTGCGCGAGAGCCGTTGAGAAAGTGCCGCACAAAGCGCGTGGTACGTTTTCAGCGCAACGTCTGCCGCCGTTGGATCGGTGCGCGCGTTTTCAATCACGAGTTGGAGTGCTCTGTTGGCGGCGTCATGGGCGGAGGTGGCCGCTGGCGTCGGAAGTGCCAGCAAGGCTTGCGCCCGGTTTAACAATGCAGCGGCGAGATTGATGGTGAAAAACTGATTTTCGTCCAGCGGAAGCGTTTCCAGCAACGCGATCGCGCGGTCGTAAGATTCGAGCGCGGCGGCGATGCCTTCGCGAAGGCCGCGCCGCTGCAAGGCGTGGCCCCGATTCATCCACGCGGCCCCAATGCTGTTGCGCAATGCAGGATCACCGGCCGCCGGTTCATCATTGAGCAATGTGATCGCGTCGTCGTAGGCGCGCACGGCTTCTTCGGAGGCGAGGGTGTCGGATTGTTTTTGTCGTGCATTGCCGAAATTCATCCACGCAATGCCGAGTTCTTTTCGCACCTGTCCGGCCGGTTGCGCGGTGAGTAATTCGATCGCCCGCTGGTAACTTTGCACGGCATTGGTGACGGATTCTGCGGTTGCATGGACTTCCTGGGCCTGACCATAGCGGAGCCAATCGGCGGGTGTTTCGGGTAGCATCGTTTAGTTGGCGGAACTCTTCTTCTGGCCAAAAAAACGGCGCCACGCGAGGGCGAATCCGGTATAAGCGAGCACGCACCCGCCGAGGCACGCGAGTCCGGCGATGAGTTGCCCGATCCAACCGACCGCCTGACCCGTGTGAAGAAACCGCGTCCAAGTCCGGATTCGGCGTGAAGCGGGCAGGTCAGCGAAACCTTCGCGCTTCAAGACCTCGCCCATGTAAGGATTCAGGGTAAGTGCGGTCGTCGCGGTGCGTGGCCACGAGCCCGGTTCTTTTACGCTCACGGAAACAGCCGGAGATTGTGGACGGCCTTCACCCTCGCGCTTCGGTTGAGCAGCTGCGCCGGACTCTTCCAATGCTCGCGAAACACGTCCGCTGGTACCGCGGCCATTGCCAAGGCGCAGCGTGATCGATTCCCAGTCGGGGATTTCATTTTGGGCCGCTGCAATCATCGCGGCATTTCCCAGGGGATGCGCGCCCGGCGCTGGCGTGGGCACTTCGACGGCCGGACCGGCGGCCAATCCACCCGGGCCACCCGACGATGGCGTGGGTGGTTCTTCGCCGGCTATTTTGTAGATCAAATTTGCACCCCAGCGGTATGACATCGGAATGGCTGTGAGGGTGAGGACAATCAGGATGGGTGCGCACCAGAGACCGATGACGTTGTGCCAGTTGAAATCGCGGGCTTTGCCGGAATAGGTCCAGTCGAACAACGCGACGGCCCGGACGTTACGCCACGACCACGAGCGCGGGAACCAAAGGTAGAGACCCGTGATGGCGAGAACACAGAAGGCGATGTTGCACACGCCGTTGATCATCCTGCCGATGGAGCGATTGTCGCCGCCCATGGCCAGGACGCGATGCCAGTCTTCGAGCGTGTGGAGAAGATTACTTGCCTTGGTCGATGCAGGCCGCCGAATTTCGCCGGTGTATGGATTGGCGTAAAGTGCGCCTTCGCGACCGAGGGTGAAGGCGACTGCGGCGCGGGGATTGGACGAAACGACGATCCCGCTTGGTCTCGTGTCGGGTTCGGCTTCGCGAACTTTTCTGATCAGATCGTCGATCGACAGTCTCGGCGCATCGGCGGTTGGCGGCGTTATCTGCCGGGCATCGCGTTCGGCCCAGGCCGTGATCTCGGTTTGAAAAGCGAGGGCCGAGCCGGTGAAGCACATGATGAAAATGGATATTCCGGCGATCAGGCCAGCTGTCAGATGCGTCCAAAATAAAATGGTGCGAAAACGTTTCATGAAAAATGGCCGGAAAGTCGAAGGCGACGTCCGCCTATGAAGATTTCGGTTTTACGCTCGCAGACGAATTGCCCTTGGCCTCGTCGAGCTGCGGAGTAAGCGCGTTATACTTCACGATCAGCTCGTCCATTTGTTTCACGATATCGTTATAGCGGGTGGCAAGCTGGTTGAATTTGTCGGCGCTTTCTTTCAATCGGTGACCGGCGTCGCGGATGCGATCGTTGGCCTCGGCGATGCGCTGGTCGCGCAGGCGGACGGCGGCGGTCCACTTTTCGATGTTGTCCTTTAATTGATCGCGCTCCGCGCTGAGCTGGGCGTGGTCGCGTTCGCCCGTCGATAACTTGGCGGACGTATCGCGTAGTTCGCCTTGGGCGCGGGTCAACTGCGTGCGGAAATTTTCCAAATCGGCGGACAACCCTTGGATGTTCATTTCCTGTTCGCCGATTTTAATGACCTGCAACTGGCGGTTTTTTTCCAAGGCGTTGACGTCGAGATTCAGGGTGCGATTGGTACGCCATTGGAAAACGCACAGCAGCGCGAGCGCCACCACGCCGGCGAGGTTGAGCCACGTGAGGGTGCGGCTCATGGCTTGGAAGTTTCGCGGGTTTCAAACGCGACTTTCTCGATGCCGGCTGAACGAACGAGATCCAACACGCGCATCATGTCGCCATGGCGCGAATCCTGATCGCCGCTGATGAAAACGCGCAGGGTCGTGTCGGCTTGGTGCTTCGCGGAAAGCGCCTGCACGAGTTCGTGGTCGCCCACCGGTCTTGCGTCGAGGTAGGCGAGACCTCCTTGGTCCACCGTGACCGTGATGAAATCTTTTTTCGTTTCATTCGTGGCGGTGGTCGCGGTCGGTAGATTCACCTTCACGCCCTTCATGTTCACCATGCTCAGGCTCACGAGCATGAATGAAGCGAGCAGGAAGAACATGATGTCGATGAGGGGAATAACCTCAATCCGCGCCTCGGGCATCTCGGAAGGAAGCTTGGAGCCAAGTTTAACGGGCATGACGGTTCGGGCTTAAGATTGAGCCGTCACGCCAGCCAGTGCGCACTTTTTGGCAAATTCATCGAGATCGTGGCCGTGGTGACGGGCGGATTCGACGAGCAGCTCGGTGTGATTGATCGTCCGCTCGAGCCGCGAGCGAAGGTGCGCATGGCGGCGATGGAGATAGTTATACGGGAGCAAACAGAAGATCGCGATGCCCAGGCCGCAGGCCGTGGCGATCAACGCTTCCGCGATGCCGCCGCTTACTTTCACGGCGGCGAGATCTTCGTTTCCGACGAAGTTAAATGAATGCATGATGCCCGTGACCGTGCCTAGCAAGCCAAGCAGCGGGGCGAGTGTGATGAATGTGCCCAACAACCACAGACGGCTTTCCGCGCGTTCGACTTCCTCGGTGGCGCGCAGCTGCATCGCGCCGAGCAATGAGGTGTGCGCCTGCAGGAGCCCGGCATGGATCGTGGCGAGATGCGGTTCCTCATTCGGGCGCGTGAGCTTGACCGCCTGCTCAAATTGGCCGGCGGAAATGGCGTGGAAGGTTTCGTTGACGATTTCCGGGCGCAGCCGGCGGCTGAGTGACCACCACCAGAGGGCGCGTTCTGCGACGACGACCAATGCGGCCAGCAAGCAGAGCAGGATTGGCCACATGATGGGGCCGCCCCGGAGGAACAAGTCGACGACGATATTGGCGAGCACAGGCTTCATTTTCAAAAAAAGAAAAAATCAACGCACGAGGGCGAAGTGGATCGCGACCTGATACACGCGCAGGGGTCCGCGCGAAAAACGCCAGCGATGACGCACGGTGCGTTCCGCGGCTTCGTTGAGTAGCGGCCATTTACAAGGGCTCGCGACCACGGTCTCGATTACGCGCCCATCGGTCCCGACCGTCAGCCGCACATCGACTGTTCCTTCCTGACCGAGTTGGGCCGAGCGCTCGGGATAGAATGGGGCCGGCTGGCGACCTTCGCCCTCGCCGAAGACGAGCGTTTGCGGCGACGACGAGCTGGCGGACGATGAAACCGGGACGGTCGCTGGACGTGCGTGAGCCGCCTGATCGGCGGTGACAACTACGGTTGGTCCTTCAACGGGAACCGCAAACGCCACGGCCGAGGGTTCTGCGACCGCGACCGCTGGCGAAATTTGCGGCTCAACGACCGCGGACGGAAGAGGCGGCATTGAAAGCGGATCGGCCGGCAGCGCGGCCGGCGGCAGCGGATCTTTCGTCAATTCAACTTCCAGTTTTTCGACTACGATGGGTGCAGGAGCAATCGCTGGCGGATGCGGGCGACTGTAGGGCAGGATGAATCCAAGAACTCCGACGAGCAGGCAGGCCGACCAGAGCACGAGCGTTGAAATTTGCGCGAAATTAATTGGGGAATCTGCGCGGTCCTCCACGAAAAGTGCGACGAATGGAGCTGGCTGCGCGACAGGTGCAACCGACGATTCGGAAAAGCGTAGCGGAGTGGGCGCGGAAGTGGTGGCCGTTTGTGACATCGCGAATTGTCGGCTTACATTTCCGCCCACTGGCGAAGGAGATTGTGATAAACGCCGGTCAACTGAACGACGCCGGGATTGCCGGGTTGTTCGGCGGCGACGCGCTGAATGCCGGTGTCCATGTCGAAGAGGAGCGAGCGTTGGCCGTCATCGCGGATCATAGACTGGATCCAGAAAAAGGAACAAAGGCGGGCACCGCGCGTGACCGGCGTCACGTGATGCAGGCTCGTGGCCGGGTAAAGAATCAGGTGTCCGGCGGGAAGCTTTGCGCTTTTTGCGCCGTAGGTATCTTCGACGACCAGTTCGCCGCCATCGTATTCTTCCGGACCGGCGAAAAACAACGTAGCGGAAAGATCGGTGCGGATGCGATGCGATGAACCCGGAAACTGGCGAATCGCACCGTCGACGTGCGTGCCGAAGTGCTGGCCACCCGTGTAGCGATTGAACATCGGCGGCAAAATGTGCAGCGGCAGCGCAGCCGACATGAACAACGGATTTTGCGCGAGCGCCTTCAGAATCATTTCGCCGACCTGGCGGGCGGCGGGATGAGTGACTGAAATCTGCTGGTTATCCTTGGTCCGCGCAGCCTGCGCGCCCGCGGTCGTCTTGCCGTCAATCCATTCGGCCGCCTCCAGAATTTTTCTGGCTTCGGCGGTTTGGGCGGGCGTGAGAACGTTGGGAATCGCAAGCAGCATGGTGACGGATTCGATTAGAAGCTGTAACTGGCGTTGAGCAGGAACGTGCGCCCGACGCCGGGCGTAAAGTGGCCTTGATAGCCGCGATCAATGTATCGTTCATTGGTGACGTTGTTGATGTTCAGGCGCAGCGTCAGGTGCTGGTTGATGGGATACAAAGCCATGGCGCTGTAGAGCCAGTAACGGGTTTGGGGCGAAACGGCCGGTGTGGCCGTGGCGGACGGCAACGCGAAGAAGTAACCGTCCGTGAACTGCGCGCCGGCGCCTAATGTCAATCCGATCGGCAGGCGGTAAGTTGACCAGAGATTGAAGCTTTGCTTTGGCACGTAGGTCAGCTGGGAATCCACTTGCGCCGCGACGCCGGATGCATCGACCTTGCTGTTCATATAAGCGTAACCGCCAAATACGGTCCACACGTCAGTAATGTTGCCGGTCGCACCGAGTTCGAGGCCGTCAACTTTTTGATTTCCAGCGAGGACGGTGTTGCCGGAATCATCCGTGGTGCGGGCATTGGTCTTCTCCGTGCGGAAGAGCGCGGCGGACACGGCGAGCTTTTTTTTGATCAGATCCCACTTTGTGCCGAGTTCGGAACTGCGGTTTTTCTCGGGTGCGAGATTGGCGCTGGTGGCGCCGGTGGCAGCGAGACTCAGACCTTGGGCGGCATCGACCGAGGGATTGAACGACGTGCCTGCGCCCGCGTAGATGCTGCCGCTTTCCACTGGTTTGAACACAATGCCACCACGCCAGCTGAACATGTCGTCGGTGCGTTGGAAACGCGATACTGCGGAAGGAACCGTCGGGGTGGGAGCGGTGACCGATTTATAGCTGACATCGAGCAGCTCGTAACGTCCGCCAAAATTAACTTCCCAGTGTGGGTTGAATTTCAACGTGTCGAACGCGTAGATCGCGCCGGAATCGGCGATGGCGGCGGTGTAGGCACCATTGCGATGGATGGCCCCGGTGTATGGCTGATAGGGATCGGGATTGTAGAGATCGGTGACCGGCGGACGACTTGCATTGGGCGCACCGGCTAGAACGTTATCGTCAACTTTTGCATAACTCTTCTGATCTTCGCGTGAGACCTCGATACCGGTGGTGACGGTGTGTTTCAGTGCACCGGTTTGAAAGGCGGTGGTGAGATTGGTCTGGTTCGAAAGCGTTTTGTCATCGCGATCCTGGTACTTCGTGTCCGTGCGGCGCATTTGGGGTATCGCAGGATTGTAGCCGGGATCGAGCATGCCGTCGGTGGCAGACGGAATGGTGGGCGGAATGGACACAGCGCGCGGCGGCGTGACGATGGCGTCGCGTTTGTTGACACCGTAACGGATCAGATTGCGCAGGGTGGTGTCGGCATCGAACTTGTGTTCGACAATGCCGGTGACCGCATCGGAATCGACGTGTTCATAGTCGCGGGAAACCAGGCCGTAAAAATTGCTCCAGTCGAGATCGTCGATGGTTTTACCTGCGGCAATCGCACCGGCTGGCAGTGTCATCGGCAGCCCGTAATCGGGCAGATTGTTTTGGTGCAGGTGAAAGTAGGAAAGCGTGAGGGTTGTCGGAGTGCCGAGGCCGACGGCGAAGGACGGGGCGATGCCCCAGCTCTTATTGAAAACTGCATCCCGGCCGACCACGCCTGCGTCATTCCAAAGAGCGTTAACGCGAACGGCGGCATCTTTAAGGACGGTTGAGTCGAGGGCTTGATTCACGTCGAGCGTGGAGCGCTTGTAGTCGCCGTTGCCAACGGTGGCATCGAGCTTGGTGAAATTATCCAGACGCGGCATCTTGCTGACTTGATTGACCGATCCGCCGGTCGAACCGCGGCCGGTCGTGGCGGACGAGGGACCTTTGGCTACTTCCACCGATTCGATGTTGAACGTATCGCGGGTGAGCACGCCGGGATCGCGGGCGCCGTCGACATAGACGTCATCGCGCGCGCTGAAGCCGCGGATGAAAAGATTGTCGCCGGGAGCGGAACCACCCTCCCCTTGTTGGAAGGTGATGCCGGGAGTGTTGCGGAGAACGTCGCGGAGAGACGTCGCACCTTGTTCGGAATAGACGCTGCTCGGAATCACCACGATCGTTTGCGGGATGTCGCGCAGTGGCTCGGTGTATTTGGGCGAGGAAACGTCTTTGACGGTCTGGCCGATGACCGTGACGTCGGCCAGTTTGGTGGTTCTTTCCGGGGTCTCGCCGGGCTTTGTACCTTCAGCCGGCTTATCGGCGGTCGGGGAAACCGACTGCGCTTGCGCTGAAATGGCGAGGCCGGGAGCGGCGATCAATGTGGCGAGGATGGCGGCTTTGCGGCGAGTTGGCAAAAAAGTGGGAGTAGACGAATCCGATGGCATTGTGTCGGTGGAGCTAGGATTGAAAAATGGTCAGCCCGCCGCCGGCCTGGAAAATCCGGGTGAATTTGAACCGTTTGAGCCAGGGAACATGACGACGGTGGGCTAAAAGTTAAAAGAGGTGGATCGACAGAACGAACGCCACGACCAGCGCGAGCGCCGTCGCTCCAGCAATCGCAAAGCGGACGTCGATAGAGGAAAAATAAGGCGCAGAATCGATGAGTTTCATTTGAGGATGAAATGTGAGGATGAGACACAGTCTCACGTCAATAGTGAATTTGAGATTTTGTCTCATTTGGAGGACAATAACGAGCATTGACCTTCACAAGTGGCTGGTTTTAAACGATTCAATGACACAGGGACTCACCGTCGAATTAGGACAAAAAAGTTATCCGATTCATTTTGTCCAGAATGCTGGAGATGAGGTGGCGAAAGCGTTGAAGCAGTTCGGCGAGGAAGGACGTTCATCGGCGTTGTTAACTGACGAAGGCGTGGCGCGGGCGCAGGGGACATTTCTTGCGCGACATTTCGCGGGCTCATGTCAGCTCACAGTTGTCGTCGGGGAGAAAGCGAAGTCGTTGGAAGTTTTTGGCCAAGTGTTGGACTTTCTGGCCTCCAATCGGGTCGCGCGGCAGGGCATTCTCTGGGTCGTGGGCGGCGGCGTCCCGGGCGATCTCGGCGGTTATGCGGCGGCCAGTTACCTTCGCGGGATCGATTACATGCAGGTGCCGACGACGCTGCTTGCGATGGTCGATAGTTCCGTCGGCGGAAAAACCGGGCTGAACTTGAGCGCGGGCAAGAATCTGGTTGGCGCATTTCATCATCCGCGCGCGGTGATCATTGCGACCGATTTTCTCCAGACGTTACCGCCGCGGGAATTTGCCGCCGGCTCGGCGGAAATCATCAAATACGGTTTGCTCGGCGACGTCGCTCTTTTCGACCGATTGGAAAAAACTGCGCTCACGCCGGCGAGCGCGGATTTGGCGGCGGTGATTCGCCGTTGCTGCGAAATGAAAGCGGAAATCGTGCGCGCCGATGAACGCGAAATGTCCGCCGAGGGTGGACGCGCGCTCTTGAATCTTGGCCATACTTTTGGCCACGCCATCGAGCAAGTTACCGGTTTCAAATCCTACCTGCACGGCGAGGCGGTCGGAGTGGGGCTGGCGGCAGCGGCGCGTCTTTCGCAAAAACTGGGCTACCTCACGCCAGCCGACGTTGAGCGGGTTGACCGGACCGTCGCCGCGCACCAGTTGCCGGTTCGCTTGAAGGAACCGCTGCCACTTCCGGCGTTGACGGAATCGATGCAGCACGACAAAAAAGTGCGCGCGGGAAAATTGCGGTTTGTTGTCCTCAAGTGCTTGGGCGAAGCGGCCACACAAACCGGGATCGAGCCCGCATTGGTGGAAGCCGTCTGGCGCGAACTGGGCGCGGCATGAAAATTGATGTGCTATCGTCCGCCAAATGGCTAACCTAGCCGCCCCATGTCAGCCATCGACGAAGGCATAGTCCGTGAATATTTCGAGCAAAACGGCTTTCTTGTGCGTCAGGTGCGCAAATATCAGGTTCAGGCGCGGCGCAAAACCGGCGACGAGGAAGTCGATCTGATCGTCTATAATCCCGCTTACGTGCGCAATTCACGGCGCCCGGATTTTTTCCTTTTCGCGAACGAACTGGCTTGCGTCCATCGCGCCATCGTCGTGGTCAAGGGCTGGCACACCGGTATTTTTACGCCGACCATGCTCAAGAGCAGTCCCGAGATTTTCCGGTTTCTGGAGGAAAAAGTGACGAAGGAAGTAAAACGATTTTTCCCGGTCGACGCGGAGGAGCCAGGCAATGCGCCCGACGTCACCAAGATTCTGGTGTTGCCCAGTCTGCCGACCGCTGAGCCGTTTCGATCGCAAAGTGTCGCGATGCTCAAGGAGCACGGTGTCGATGGCATTATTTCGTTTCGTTCGATGCTGCTCGACATCATCGAGCGGGTGGAAATCAACAAGAGTTATGGCAAATCAGACACGCTGCAGGTCATTCGCATTCTCAAAAATTACGACCTGCTCAAGGATGCGCAGCTCGATCTCATGACCGAGCGTTATTCGGCACCGCGCAAGAAATCCTGATGGCGGATAATATGAGCATTCATCCGACGGCGATCATCGAGGAAGGTGTGGAATTGGGCGCGGGCTGCGTGATTCACGCCTATGCCGTGATCAAAAAATATTCCGTGCTCGGCGCGGGCGTGACGGTGCATTCGTTCGCCGTGATCGGCGATTCACCGCAATTTTTGAAATTTGATCCGGCGATCATTTCCGGGGTGCGGATCGGCGCTGGAACGGTCGTGCGGGAACACGTGACGATTAACCGGTCGATTCATGCCGGGAAATCTACCATCGTTGGTGCGCGCTGTTTCGTGATGGCGAATGTTCATGTCGGTCACGACTGCGAGTTGGCCGACGATGTCGTGATGGCGAACAATGTCATGCTCGCCGGCCACGTCATAGTTGGCAGCCACACGTTCCTCGGCGGTGGTGCGGGCTTTCATCAATTCTGTCGCATTGGAGAAGGAGCGGTCGTCTCGGGGCTGGCGCGGATGGCGCAGGATATTCCACCTTTTGCGATGGCTGCGGAACGCAACGAGGTGATCGGGCTGAATTTGATCGGTCTCAAACGCCGCAACGTCAGTCGCGAGGCGATCCGTGAAATCAAGGATGCGTTCCGCGCCGTCTATTTTACGCCGGGCAATATTCGCGAGGTCGCGCGTGCGGCGTTGGACGGAGGCGCATTCAAGAGTGCCGAGGCGCGGCAGTTCCTCGCTTTTTTCAGTGCGGGAAAACGCGGGTTCGCGCGCGCACGCCGCGAAAACCTCGCGGGAGAAAGCGATGACGCCTAAGCTCGTATTCACCTGCGGCGATCCCGCCGGAATCGGTCCGGAGATTATTACGGCGTGGCTCGCGGCGCATCCGGCGGAAGCGGCCGGCGTCGCGATCATTGGACCAGCCGGGTGGCTTGCGTCGCTTGATACGGCAGCGGAAAAAATTGCGATTGGCCTCGACGAGTTTATCGCCACCCCCGGTCAGCCATCGGGCGAGGGTGCGCTCGTGGCGTGGGCGGCGATGGAGCGGGCGGCGGCCGGTTGTACGAGCGGGGAATTTTCCGGCGTTGTGACCGGTCCGATCAGCAAAAGTGGACTCGCGAGGATCGGCTATCCGTTTCCCGGGCAGACGGAATTCTTCGCCGCCCGGTGGGGTGGCGATCCAGTGATGGCGTTTTGCGGCGGAAAACTCCGGGTCGTCCTCGCTACCTGGCACATTCCTTTGCATGAAGTGGGGAGGTCGCTCGGCCCGCATTTGCTGCATCGGACGGTGGTCGCGGCCGACGCGCTTGCTCGCGCGGAGGGCATCACGACGCCGCGAATCGGTGTGTGCGGCTTGAATCCCCATGCGGGTGAGGAGGGAATGTTGGGTTACGAGGAACGCGATTTAATTAATCCTGCGCTGGTGCAACTCCAGGTGCAGTTTCCCAGGCTGTCCTTGTGCCAGCCGGGCGACACGCTTTTCGCTCGGGCGCTCAAGGGCGAATTCGACGTAGTGGTGGCGCTTTACCATGACCAGGGACTCGCACCGCTCAAAGTCATCGATTTTGACGAATCGGTTAATGTGACGCTCGGGCTGCCATTTGTCCGGACCAGTCCGGATCATGGGACCGCATTTGGTATCGCCGGGCAGGGGAAAGCCAGCCCGCGCAGCTTCACGAACGCTGTGTTGGTCGCGCGGCGCTTGATAAAATCCCGAAGCGGGCAATAAGTGTGGCTGTGTCTGCTGCTCCACCCATTTTGACTCTGCCCGAAGGCGTGCGCGAAGGTAATGAAAACCTCGTGCGGGTTACGCCGCATGCTGGTGTGAAGGTGGCGGCATTAATCGCTCGGGAACAGCAGGGTGAATTCCTCCGGATTGCGATCACCGGTGGCGGGTGCAACGGCTTGAGTTACAAGATGAAGTTTACCCCGGAACCCCGGCGTGGCGACATTCTGGTGCGTTCGGCTGGCGTACCGGTGGTGGTCGATCCCAAGACCGCCTTGTACCTAAAGGGGACGGTGCTCGATTATTCCGATAAAATGGTGGCAGGCGGATTCAAGTTTTCCAACCCCAACGCCAAGGCCAGTTGCTCGTGCGGGGAGAGTTTTAGTGTGTAACTGGGCGATTTTCCCCCTAAATAGGTGTTGTCTTCACCTGTACCGACGACAGAAACGTTTCCCGATCTTACTTCCTGCAATCCAACTCTACTGAATGGCACTTCCTTCTTCTTCGCCCGGCGGCCGCACTCCTTATAATCGCGACAATCGTCGCAACAACGACCCTTTCGCCGCCATCCGCCGCAACATGCGGATCAAGTCGCCCCAAGTGCGCGTGATCAGTCCCGAAGGAAATCAGCTGGGGATCATGGATACGCCGAAGGCCATCGCCCTCGCGCTGCAGTTCAATCTCGATCTCGTGGAAGTCGCCGCCGCTGCCACGCCTCCCGTTTGCCGCATCATGGATTTCGGCAAGTACGTTTACGAGGAACAGAAGAAGACTTCGCACGTGAAATCCACGGCGAGCAAGATCAAGGAAATCGAATTTACCGTCCGCATCGAGAAAGGTGATTTCAACACCAAGGTGCGTCACGCCGAGGAGTTCCTCGATCACGGCAACAAGGTGAAGCTTCGCCTGAAATTCCGCGGCCGCGAAATGGCTCACACTGAAATGGGCTTTGAGCTGATGAACAAAGCCCTCGCCGAACTCGACGGCATGGGTCATCCGGATTCGCCGCCCAAGCTCACCGGCAAGCAGATCAACGTCATGTTGTCCGCGTTGCCCGTCAACAAGCGCAAGCCGAAGTTCCACGTCCGCGAAACGAATCACGCTCCGGGCGGTGCGCACGCTTCGGGTCATCATAATGATCATGGTCACGCACCGGCGTCCGGTGCGTCGGCTCAGCCTGCCGCTCCCGCGGCCAAGCCGTCCGCACCAGCTGCGAGCTAGCCGGGGAGATGGATGTAATGGCGCGGCTTTCCGCGCGCGGCGTGTGGATGACGGTCGCGCTTTTATTCGCCGGCATCGCCATGCCGCGCAGCCGCGCCGGGACAACCGGTTGGCGTCCGGTCCGCCTTTACCAGGTTGATTATGTTTCGGCTGATGAGGTGGCGGCGCACTACGGCCTGAAGATGACCTGGCTGGAAAAGAAAAAGCGGCTTCGACTTGAAAATGGGACCACGAAAATCGAGCTGGAGGTGAACGATCGGGAAATGTCGTGGAATGGCCTGCGCGTTTTCCTCAGCGAGACGGTTGCGCCTTATCAGGACTCGCTTTGCTTGTCCCTTGACGACGTGCGTTCCACCGTGGAACCGCTCATGCGTCCCCGTTCGGCCGATCAACGCCCGCATCCGCATCTCATCGCCATCGACGCCGGCCATGGCGGCAACGACTCCGGCACCCGGAATCAACGCCTAAACTTGCAGGAGAAAACCTTCACCCTCGACGTCGCGCTCCGCTTGAAAATTGCTTTGGAGAAACTGGGGTACCGGACGCTGCTGACACGAAAATCCGACCATTACGTCGCACTGGAACAACGCCCGGCCGCCGCCAACCGCGCCCGCGCGGATCTTTTCATCAGCATCCATTTCAATTCAATCGAGGAAAACGCGTCGGTGCGCGGGGTTGAAACCTACTCGTTTACTCCCGCCGGCCAGCGGTCGACCGTGGCGGAAAGTCACCGTGCGGCCGATGAGAAAGCCCAGCCGGGAAATCGAACCGACCATTGGAACCTCCTGCTCGGTGCAGCCATTCAGCGGCGACTCGTCGACGGCTTGGATGCCACGGATCGCGGAGTGAAGCGGGCGCGCTTTGTTGTTTTGCGCACCACCCAATGCCCGGCGGTGTTGGTGGAAGGCGGCTTTCTTTCCAATAGCGCCGAAGCGAGGAAGCTTTCGACCGCCTCCTATCGGGAGCGAATCGCCCGGGCGATCGCCGGAGGCGTCCGTCACTATGTCTCCGTCGTGGAAGCGTCCGGCACAAAGGCGGCCGAATGATCTTACGTGCGACGAAAATTGCCGGTGGAACGCGCCCGGAGGTCGCGTTTTTCGTGAGCAAAGTCATAACCAACGCGCCCGGAGGTCGCGTTCCACCGGTTTCTTGTTCTAACTGCCGCCTGTGATTATGGTAATTCCACGTTCTCCTCGTGAAACTTTAGGTTGCGGTCGGACCGGCGCGGCTGCGCGAATTTTCGCGACGACGGTCATTTTGTTTGGATTTTCGATCTCGGCCCTCGCTCAAGTCGGCAGAGTGCCACCCAAGTCCGACTCGCCTGCGCCCACTCCACCGGCCCCGATCCGGGCTGCGCCCACGCGGCCGGGGAAACTCTGGGCGTTCACCCGCATTCACGGAATCGACTATGTATCCCTGCGCGACGTCGCGGAGCATTTCGGCATGAAACTCGCGTGGAAGAAAACCGGCTTTACGCAGACGCTGACCGATGCGCGGGGAGTGAGGTTGGAATTTGAGAGCAATCAGCGTGATTATTATTTCGACGGGCTGCGGATTTTCATGGGCGAGCCGGCGGTGCTGGATCGGGATGCGTTGTGGGTCAGCAAGCTGGACCTCATCAAGAATGTCATCCCGATTTTCCGACCGGGCGATTACGCCGCTCAGCTGCCGCCTCCACCGAGAACGATCGTAATCGACCCCGGTCATGGTGGCACCGATCCCGGGAAACAAAACCTCCGGCTGAAACTCGACGAAAAAGACCTGACCCTGGATGTCAGTCTGCGTCTCCGGAAATTATTGGAACAGCTCGGCTATCGCGTGCTCATGACGCGCACGACTGACAAGCGCTTTTCGAATAATCCCATCATCGATCTGCCGCTGCGCGCCGATTTAGCCAACAAGGCGGCGGCGGATCTCTACCTCAGCATTCACTTTAACGCCGTGGATCACGATCCGCAACGCGTGGCCGGCACCGAGACGTACGCGTTTACGCCTCAATTTGAGGTTTCCACGCAACCCGAGCAGGAAAAAAAGATGATCGCTGAACATTATCCCGGAAATCAGCAGGATTTCGCCAACGCCGTGCTGGGTTACAACCTGCACCGGCAGTTGATCGGCGAGCTCAAAGGATCGGATCGCGGGTACAAACGCTACCGGCTCGCCGTGCTGCGCACCTTGAATTGCCCGGGTGCGCTCGTGGAGGCGGCGTACCTTTCGAACGACGCCGAGGCGCGGAAGCTCGCTACGCCGGAATTTCGCCAGAAGATCGCGGAGGCTTTGGCCGACGGCATTCGCAATTACGCCGAGACCCTCGCGACCTTGCGACCTGCAACCGCCGCCGGCCACTGAGTGCGATTCTTCGCTTCGTTCTGACTTCCGAAACTGCTAGGAATTGGAGTATGCAAAAACTCCCGTTCACTGCGCTTGTTCTGTTTATTGGAATTTCCACCGCGACCACCGTCTCGGCTTGGGACTATGAAGGTCATCGCATCGTCAATCAACTTGGATTGGCGGCGCTGCCGGCCGATTTTCCCTCTTTCGTCGATGAACCCGCCAACGCCGAACGCGTGGCGTTTCTGGCGGGCGATCCCGACCGCTGGCGCAATGTCCCCGATCTGCCCTTGAAACAGTCGGGTGGAAGTTGGACCGATCATTTTTGCGACTTGGAGCAGTTGCCGGAAGCAGGGATCGATCCGACCAAGGTCTCTTCATTCCGCTACGACTTCATCCTCGCTTTCGCCGCCGGCCGCGCCGCCCATGCGGACAAATTTCCGCTCATCGATCCAGCGAAGGATTCCGACCACACGCGCGAATGGCCGGGCTTCGCGCCTTGGGCGATCACCGAATATTACGGCAAACTCCGGTCGACTTTTTCCTATCTCAAGGTGTTCGAGGAACTCGGCACCCCCGATGAAATCGCGAACGCGAAGGCCAACGCCATTTATATCATGGGCATCATGGGCCACTACGTTGGGGACTGCGCCCAACCGTTGCACACTACGATTCATCACAACGGCTGGGTGGGTCCGAATCCCAACGGCTACACGACGTGGCCCGGATTCCATTCGTGGATCGATGGCGGGCTGATTGGAAAAGCCGGTATCGCGACAAAATCCATCGTGTCGAAAGTCACGCCGGCGAAACCGTTGTCGATCGCGGCGCGGGCGGACAAACGCGATCCGGTGTTCGTCGCGGTGATGGATTACCTGATCGCGCAAAATCAACTGGTCGAACCGTTGTACCAACTCGAGAAAGCCGGCAAACTCAGCGACGAGCTGGAAAGAACCGATCGTACGAAACCCCATCCCGGACCGGTCGATCCCGAAGGACGTGCCTTCGTCGAGAACCAGTTGCTCAAAGGCGGTGAGATGCTTGCCGATCTCTGGACGACCGCGTGGCGCGATGCCGTGCCGGATATTTATCTGCGCGGACAGTTGATCAAACGCCAGCTAGCCGAAGCCCCGCCGGCAGCGAAATAGTTTTCAGCGCGGCTCAGCGTTTCCACGCAAGCACGATTGCACCCGCGACAATCAGGCAGCCGCCGATGCCCGTGCGCAGGGTGAGAGGTTCACGCAAAAACCATGCGGCGAAAAGCAATACGAACACGACGCTCAACTTGTCGATCGGTGCCACTTGCGACGCCTCCCCGAGCTGTAGCGCGCGAAAATAACAGAGCCATGATAAGCCCGTCGCCACGCCCGACAGGGCGAGAAACAACCATGTCCGCGAAGACAGCGTGGCGAGCTCGGCGGGTTTGGCGGTGACGAAAGCAATCGCCCACGCGAAGACCAAAATGACGCTGGTGCGAATTGCCGTGGCCAGATTTGAGTCCACGCCGCTCACGCCGATCTTGGCGAGGACCGCCGTCAGCCCGGCGAAGAGCGCGGAAAGGAGCGACCAGTAAAGCCAGTTCATCTTACTTTGTTTCCGTTAACGTGTGCGCGACGACGGACCGGGCGTTTTTTGGCACGCCGCGTTTTTGTCCACTGTAGATGCCTGAGTGTCCGCTGAAAAGATAAGCGATGAAGCAGGCGACCGCAAAATACACCAAATGATGCGCGCCAAATAATTCGACGCCCATAATGGTGCAGGCCAGCGGAGTATTCGTAGCCCCGGAGAACACCGCGATAAATCCGAGGCCGGCGAACAGATCGACCGGTGCACCGAGCGGAATCGCGATGGCGTGACCGAGGGCCGCGCCGATGAAAAACAATGGCGTAACTTCGCCACCCTTGAAACCGCTGCCGAGTGTGACCGCGGTGAACAGCAGTTTCCACCACCAGCTCCACGGCGTGGCGCCGTTGTCAGTAAACGCGGACAAAATGCTGATCCCACCGGAATCGCGGGCCGTAACGCCGATGCCGAGATAGTCGCGCGTGCCGAGCGCATACACGAGTGCGATCACGAAAAGCGCCCCGACGACCGGCCGCAGCGGCGCGTAGGCAATGAAGCGGGTGAATTGATTTTTAATCGCATGAGTGAGCTCCGCGAACAACTGGCTCACCAACCCAAATGCCACCGCTGCCAGCACTACTTTGCCAAGCAGAGCGCCATTCAGCAGATGAAACGCCTCGGTCGATTCCGAAAATGTGATGTGATAAATCGCGTGGTGAATGCCCCACGCCGAGCAGGTGAAGTCGCCAATCACGCTCGCCACCAGCACGGGAATCAACGCGTCATATTGCATCCGGCCCACGACCAGCACCTCCAGCGCGAAGATGGCGCCCGTCAATGGTGTCCCGAAAACCGAGCCGAAGCCCGCGGCGACACCCGACATGAGCAGCATTCGGACATTGTCGGCGGAGATACGGCAAAGACGCGCATAAACGCTCGCAATGCTGCCGCCCATTTGCACCGCCGTGCCCTCGCGTCCGGCCGATCCGCCGCAGAGATGGGTGATCAAGGTCCCGATCAACACCAGTGGAGCCATCCGGCCCGGCACGCCGCCGCCGGGTTCATGGATTTCCTCCATGATGAGATTATTGCCACCCTCGGCGCGACCGGCGCAAAAGTGATAGAGGAGACCGATAACCAAACCAGCGACCGGGAGCAGGAACAACAACCAGCCATGTTCCCAACGCAACCGCGTGACGGCGTCGAGTGCCCAAAGAAAACCCGCGCTCGCCGAGCCTGAGAGTACCGCCACTGGCAGCACCAAGCCGGTCGACACCAGCAGGTGTTTTAAATTAGCCCAGTGCTCTTCCCAATTGAAAAGATTCTTCACGAAAAGAAGCCCTCCGCGAAAACGGATGATACATTGCCAGAGTGAAATGACATGCCTGTTAGGATTGAATTGTAACAGGAGTCATCAGCCGGCAAAGCGCCGGCGGTTTACCCGAGGGGGAAGGCGGAATCCATCGCCGCACGCAGGAAAAGAGAAGCGTTCCCTCTTGGCAAGCGCGGCGTGGGCGGCGTGATTGAAAACCATGCTCGATTTGCTGGCGAACACCGGGCAAGGTGGAGGAAGTGATTGCCCCAAAAATGTTTCGTTGGATCGTCGCGGCGGCGTTGTCGTTCGGTGCGTTGCAATTGTTCGCGGCGGGTGATGACCTGGCTTCGCGGGTGATCGTACTCGCGAACTCGCGCGAACCGGAGTCGGTGAAATTGGCGGAGTTTTATGCACAAAAACGCGCGATTCCTCCGATCAACATCATCGCCCTGCCACTGTCGGCTGAGGAGACCATCACCTGGCGCGAATTCATCGATCAGCTCTACCGGCCGCTGCAGAAGGAATTGGTGCATCGGGGGTGGATCGACGGGACCGTCAGTACCTTGAATGATCGTTTGGGGCGTCAGCGCTACACGATTAGTGGCCATCATATTTCGTACTTGGTAACGTGTCGCGGCGTTCCGTTGCGCATTGCCAACGATCCGTCCCTGCTCGATGAGGACACGGGCCGGAAAGTGGGTCGGTTGTTGTACAAGGACGAGGCGGCGGTCGATTCCGAACTGAGTCTGCTCGCGCAAAGCGGTTATGAAATCACGGGCACGGTTCCCAATCCGTTCTTCGGCCAGGAAATCGTTTCCGCTCTCGACGCGGGAACTGTCATCAAGGTCTCGCGGCTGGACGGTCCTACGTTTGAGAGCGCCCACAATCTGGTTACCTCGGCGTTGGAAGCAGAGCGCTCGGGATTAATCGGGCGCGGTTATGTCGATCTCGCAGGACCGCATCCGGATGGCGACCGGTGGCTTCAGGACTCGATGCAGGAGATCGAGGCGTTGGGGTTTGATGGTGACGTGGAACGCACCACCGCGACGTTCAATCCGGCAGCGCGCTTCGATGCCCCGGTGTTATATTTTGGTTGGTACGCGAATGAGCTGAACGGACCGTTCGCCCTGCCAGGTTTCAAGTTCCCTCCGGGTGCGATCGCGATTCACATTCACAGCTACTCAGCGCGGACTTTGCACTCCGATAAGATCGGTTGGTCGGGACCATTGGTGGCACGGGGAGTGACGGCCACCGTGGGAAATGTGTTTGAGCCCTACCTGCAACTCACCCATCGGCCCGATCTGTTGCTGCAGGCGTTGAGCCAGGGAAAAACGTTTGGTGATGCGGCCTACTATGCGTTGCCCGTGCTGAGCTGGGAAAGCATTGCGATCGGCGATCCGCTTTACCGTCCCTTCAAGGTTTCACTGGAACAGCAGGAGCGCCATCTCGCCCAGTTGCCGGCAGACCTCGCGCCGTACGTGCTGACGCGGGAGGCAAATTTGATGTTGCTTCAAGGTAAACGCGGCGATGCGTGGACCTTACTCCGCACCGCATTGAAAAAGCGTCCCGGGTTGGTGCTGGCGCTTGGTTGCGCGAAGCTGGCTTTTTCGGTCAAGGCGCTGCCAGAAGGGATCGACGCGTTGAAAGCAATCGACGATGCTGTGGAATTCCAGCCCGAGGACTGGCCGCTGGTGCTGCAAGTGGCGAGTCTGCTGGCAGCGCACGATGCGCGTCCTGCCGCGCTCAAGGTTTATACGCGACTCGTCAAAATGAAGGCACCCACGGCCAACGATCAACGCGCGCTGCTCATCGAGGCGAAGGGCGTCGCGGATGCGGCCAAGGACCAGGTTTTATCGGACGAATTTGCGCGGCAGTTCAACGCATTGCCGCCGCCGTTGATGGCGAGGTGAATTGGGGTTGAAATGGCAGTCGCAAAAAAAAGCCCGCCGGAAAGGCGGGCTGCGGAGAGTAGACGAACGTCAGATCTTTTCGACGATTTTGTCGGCGAGGCCGTAGGTGATCGCTTCCTCGGCATTCAAATAAAAGTCGCGGTCGGAATCGTGGTTCACTTTCTCGAATGGCTGACCGGAAGCTTCGGCGAGGATGTGATTCAGCTCGTAGCGGAGCTTTTCCATTTCCTTGGCCTGAATGTTGATGTCGGAAGCCGGGCCCACCATGCGGCCGCTGATCAGCGGTTGGTGAATCAAAACGCGGGCATGCGGGTAGATGTAGCGGTTGCCCTTTTTGGCGGCGGAGAGCAAAATCGAACCCATCGACGCGGCCATGCCGGTGACGACCACGATCACCGGCGACGAGATGAGACGGATCGTATCGAACACCGCCATGCCAGCCGTGACGGATCCGCCGGGGGAGTTGATATAAAAAGTGATATCCTTACCGGGTCCAACGCTCTCCAAATATAGCAGTTTCTCGGTCAGGTCCTTGGCGGTCTCGTCGGTTACCGCGCCCCACAGGAAGATTTTCCGCTGTTCCAGAAACTTCTTTTGGATCACAGCGCCCACTGGTGCGGTGGCTGGCTTTGGGGTCTGTTCGTCATCCTCGTCATCGTCAAAGCGAGGGGTGATTGGATTGTGATAATCGCGGGAAAGGTTATTGGTCGACATGGGATCGAAACGTGCACCGGCCGAGCCGTTTTGCGAGTGGATTTTTCGGGGCTGCCGGGGATTGCCAAGCCGGTCGAATGCAACCACTTTGTCCTCCTTGAATAACCGTATTCAACGCCTCTCGGGTAACATCGTCGATCTGCACACCCGGCGCATCTATCCCGGAACCATCGAATGGCAGGCGGGCCGGATTACGCGGCTGGTGGAAGAGCCGGACAAGAAATACACGCCCTTTATCGCGCCGGGTTTGGTTGACGCTCACATTCATATCGAAAGCTCCATGCTACCGCCGGCCGAATTTGCCCGCTGGACGGTCGTGCATGGCACAGTTGCGACCGTTTCCGATCCGCATGAAATCGCCAATGTCCTCGGCGTGGCCGGCGTGGATTACATGATCCGGGACGGTGCGCGGACGCCCTTCAAGTTCAACTTCGGTGCTCCTTCCTGCGTGCCGGCGACGTCGTTTGAAACGGCCGGGGCGCGCCTGGATGCGGCGACCGTGAGACGATTGTTGCGGCGCAAGGAAATCGGCTATCTGAGCGAGGTGATGAATTTCCCCGGCGTGATCGCGCGCGAACCCTCTCTGATGGCGATGATCGAGGCGGCCAAAAAAGCGGGCAAGCCGGTCGATGGCCATGCCCCGGGATTGCGCGGAAGCGATTTGGAGCAATACGCCGCGGCGGGAATCACGACGGATCATGAGTGCTTCACGCTGCCCGAGGCGGTGGAGAAACTAGAGCTTGGGATGAAGATTCTCATTCGCGAAGGTTCGGCCGCACGCAATTTTGCCGCGCTCGCGCCTTTGCTGAAAACCAATGCATCCGACTGTCTGTTTTGCTGCGATGATTTGCATCCGGATTTGCTCATGGTTCGCCACCTTGACGAACACGTGCGACGTGCGCTGAAGACTGGGGCGGATCGGTTCGACGTGTTGCGCTGCGCCTCAGTCAATCCCGTCGAACACTATAAACTCAACGTGGGACTGCTGCGGGCGGGTGACGCGGCTGATTTTATTGTTTTCGACCATTGGAAGGATTTTCGGGTACGACGCACTTACCTTGATGGTGTGTTGGTCGCTCGGGACGGTCGCACTTTGTTGCCGAGACAACGGTCTAAAACGCCGAATAAATTTCGTGCGAACCCGCGCCGCGTCGCCGACTTTGCCGTGAAGGTGGGGCGCGTTATCCCTAACGCGCCGAGGTTGAATGTGATCGATGCCATCAACGGCCAGTTGGTCACACGACACTCGCGCGAGCGGCCCCGGATCGTGAAGGGCGAAATTGTCGCCGATCCCAAGCGGGACATTTTGAAAATCGCCGTGGTAAACCGCTATGCGCCACACGCGTCCGCAGCGGTGGGGTTCATCCGTGGCTTTGGACTCAAGTCCGGTGCACTTGCCTCTTCGGTCGCGCACGATTCGCATAATGTCGTGGCGGTGGGCGTCGACGATGAGGCGCTTTGCGCCGCGGTGAATCTCGTGATCAAAAACCGGGGCGGACTCAGCTTTGTCGGACGGAAAAAACGGGCGATGCTTCCGCTGCCGATTGCGGGCTTGATGTCCGACCGCGACGGCCGGTCGGTGGCGGCTCGTTACACGCTGCTCGACCGACTCGCAAAAAAAGCGGGATCGAAATTGGACGCGCCGTTCATGACGCTTTCGTTCATGGCACTCCTCGTCATCCCGGATTTAAAATTGAGCGATCGCGGATTGTTTTCGGCGGCGAAGTGGGACTTCGTGCCGCTTCACGAATAACCCATCACTTCCCAGATTTGTCATTCCAGATTTTCAGGATTTCCGGCGAACCCTGGTCACGTACACCGTTGTCGTTGAGGATGTCGTCGGTGGACGCCATGATGTCCTTGCGCTCGAACACGAGTGATTCGGTGGCGCGGCCGGCGAACTTGATGGTGATGAATTCATCCCTGGCATCGCGCAGGACGGTCACCAAGTGCGCGAGATTTTTAATCGCGATCCCGTTGACCGATTGGACGACGTGCGAAATCGCGTTGTCATAACCTTTGACCAGCTTGTGTGGAAAGAAAGGTGAAGCGACGACCACGAGTTCCTCGCCGGGAAAGGCCGGCTTTTCGCCGCGCCGCGTGACCATGGGATTTTCCGCGAAACTGAGGGCGCCGATGGCCTTGGCGTTGCTGCTGATCGGGCCGACGTATTGCATCGTGGTCGTCGAGAAAACCAGCGGACCGTAGATGAAATAGGGTGGATATTCGCCTTCGAGACTGGAGATAAGCATCGGATGTTCCGTCGAGACGGGAAGCTCCACGTTCATCGTCTTTCCCGCACGCAGAATGGTCAGCGCAATTTTCCCGTTTTTTGCCTGCTGCTGGACCAGGTATTGAAACCGGACACGCAAGTTTTCGCTGATCCGGACCATGCCTTCATTGTCGATCGGAGTGTCGCCGATGCGCGTAATCACGTCCCATTCCTTCAGTGGATAACCTGCTTCCGTTTCGTCGGGTTCGCACACGATCATGCCTTCGGTGGTCTTGTCCATTTTCAGAAACGGACGCAGCGCCGGGTTCTCGTTCGTTTGCAAGCTGTCGTGCATGGCGGGTTTGCCGTCGTAATGTCCGTCGGCGATGTCCTTGAGAAACAGCTCAATTTCCTCGCACGGGATGATGTAGCCGATGTTGTCCGCGCCGCCCAGCCGGCTGAAGGCGAGGCCGATCATTTCATTGCCGGCCATTGCCGGGCCGCCGCTGTTACCGGGATTGATCGCGGCGTCGATCTGGATGCGCAAGCCGGACACGGGAAAGTTGTAGGCGGAAAATTCGATGCGGGAAACGATGCCCTTCGTGATCGAGAGATTGGTGCCGCCGGTGGGAAAACCATACACGAAAACGGAATCCTTGACCGAGGGAAGTTTCGCCGCGCGGACGACCGCGGGGTGAGTGGCGAAAAACGATTCGTCGTCGAGCTTGAGCACGGCGAGATCGATGCCGGGAGCGACAAATTCCACGGTGGCGGCGAGTTTGTCGCCGGACTGGTTGGCTTGAATCTGCACTTGGGTCGCGTAAAGGGCAACGTGCGCGTTCGTCAGGATGCGCTTGCCATCAATGACAACGCCGGTGGCGGTGATTTCGTGCGGCGGCTGTTTGGTCCACGGACGGAATGGAGCGGGCGCCCGCACTGTCGCAAAGATTTTAACGACGGAATTTTCCATCGGATCGACCTTCGGTGGAGGCTCTTCTTTGGCTGCTGGGGTTGTCGCGCTCGGCTCTGCCGGCGCCGCAGCTGGGATTGTGGGAGTCGGGGCTGTCGGGGTTTCCAGTTTCTCGACCGTCGCCGGTGTCTCCGTCGCGGCGTGGGCGGGCGAGCCGAGGCAGATGACCAGCAAGGCAGCAACGACACCAAGGAGGCGGGGGAACGGGATCATTGACTTCGAACAGCAACTCATTGCCTCGCGCCGGGCAAGACTGGAGTGGGCGTTGTGGCGGCCGGTGTCGGAGGTACCGCGAATGCGCGCGAGCGTTCGATCAGACTGCGGCGGGGTCGCCGCAGCTCCAGTTGATCGTGACGTCATTATTTCTGTTTCGCGTTCCAGAGGGCGAGCATCTCGGGTGAGGCTTGGGCGCGGACGCCGTTATCGGTCAAAATATCTTCCGTGGCTGCAACCATGTCCTTGCGCGGAAACACCATGGTTTCGCCGCCGCGGTGCTGGAATTCAAAGGTTACATAGTCGTCCTTGAGATCGCGCAGCAGGGTCACAAGGTGCGCGAGATTTTTGACCACAGTGCCGTTCACGGAATAGACCACCGAGCCCGAGGGATTGCTGTAGCCCTTGGCCAGTTTGTGTGGAAAAAACGGCGATGCGACGACCACGAGTTCCTCGCCGGGGAAGGCGGGCGTATCACCGCGACGGGCCACCAGCGGACTGTGGATAAAGCTGAATGCGACCATTGAACCGGCGTTATTGTTGAAAAAGGAAAGAAACGGCACGGTCGCCTTGGAAAACACCAATGGCCCATAGACGAAGTAGGGGGGATATTCACCCTGGACATCGGCGATCAGCAGCGGGTGATTTTGATGGGTGTCCATTTCCACTTTCAATTCCTTACCGGCGCGAACGACGGTGAGCGGCAACTTTCCCTGCTTCGCGATTTTTTGAATCAGATAACCGCAGCCGACGCGGAGGTTATGACCGATCAGGATCATGCCTTGATCGTCGATCGGCGTGTCGCCGATGTGGGTGATCACGTCCCATTTCTTCAAGGGATCGGCTGCATCATCGCTCAACGGATGGTGAACAACGAGCCCCGAGACGGATTTGTCGATTTTAAGAAACGCCCGCAGCGCGGGATTTTCCAGCGTTTGAAATTCGTCGAAGAGTGCCGGCTTGCCGTCGTAGTGGCCGTCTGCGCAGTCCGCGAGAAACAGTTCGATTTCCTCGTTGGGAATGATGTAACCGATGTTGTCGCCGCCGCCGAAACGGCTGAAGGCGAGACCGATCATTTTGTCGCCCACAAGCGCGGGGCCACCACTGTTGCCGGGGTTGATCGCGGCATCGATCTGGATGCGGAGGCCGGAGACGGGATAATTGTACGGCGTGAATTCGATCCGGGAAACGATGCCCTTCGTGATCGAGAGACTGCTCCCACCGGTGGGGAAGCCGTACGCGAGCACCGTGTCCTTGATATCCGGAAGCGTATTCGCGCGCGTCACGGGCGCATGCGAGTCGAAGAAGGATTCGTCGTCGAGTTTGAGGATCGCGAGATCGATGCCCGGCGCGACCATTTCGACCGTGGCGGAAAGCTTGTCGCCGGATTGGTTGGCCTGAATTTGCACCTGGCTCGCGTAGAGCACGACGTGGGCATTGGTGAGGATGCGCTTGCCTTCGATCACGACGCCTGAACCCGTGACGTCCGCGGGTGCCTGTTTGGTCCAGGGTCGGTACGGATCAGGATAACGCATCGTCGAGAAAACCTTGACGACGGAATTGCCGACCACATCGGAGTCCGCGGCCGGTTCGGTCTTGGTCGACGCGGAACCAGCAACGGCGGCGGGCGAAGTCGGGGAAGGCGCGGCTTTTTCGGATGTGGGTTCCGCAGCGCTCAATTGGCCGGCGGTAACAATGAAGCCAACAGCGAGCGCGGCAATCGCGCGAAAGGGGCGGGGAAGTGAAATCATGCGCACGGCAACAGCTACGGATACCGCCGCGGCTCGCAAGGCCGGATTGCGGGACTTCCGCCAAATTTCCGCTCAATAGCGCACCTTGTCCGTCTTCTTCGCCCACGCCTGAAACGATTCCAACGCGGCTTCACGGAGGAGCGGCGACATCTTGATCGCGCGCTTTTCCGGTGCGAGCGGGACCTGTTGATAAATAAAATCATCGTCGAACCCGATCGCCGCCGCGTCCTCACGGGTATTGCCATAATAGACCGTTGGAATGCGGGCCCAGTAAATGGCCGAAAGACACATCGGGCATGGTTCGCAACTCGTGTAGAGTTCGCAATCAGGGAGCTGAAAATTCTCGAGACTGGCGCAGGCGTCGCGGATCGCGGTTACCTCGGCGTGAGCGGTCGGGTCGTTGGTCGACGTCACGCGGTTGTGGCCACGGCCGACAATTTCTCCGGCCCGAACGATCACGCATCCAAATGGTCCCCCGTGGCCGGACTGCATGCCGGCGTCGGCAAGTTTGATGGCTTCCCGCATGAATTGGTCCGCGCTCATGCATGGAATGAAAACAAAGCCTGCGCCAGAAGCCAGCCGGGATGCGGGACTGGTCTGGCGAGGCCCTTACCGATCGGAGGGCTAAATTAATCTGGAGCTGACAGTTGGCGCGCATCCGGCTTTACTGTGGTTTTCCCTATGAGCTCCACGACGATTGCAGGCCTCGAGATCAGCGGGCCGATGAATGCGGCGTACGCCGAAATCCTGACTCCGGAAGCCGCTCGATTTCTCGTCGGCTTGGTGAACAAGTTTGAGCCGCGCCGGCGGGAATTGCTGGCGAAGCGGGTCGACCGGCAGCGCGAGATCGATTCCGGAAAGCTCCCGGATTTTCTGCCGGAAACCGCGGCGATACGCGGCGGAAACTGGCAGGTGCCGCCGCCGCCGCCCGATTTGCTCGATCGGCGCACGGAAATCACCGGACCGGTTGACCGCAAGATGGCGATCAACGCACTCAATTCCGGTGCGCAATGCTGGATGGCCGATTTTGAGGACGCCAATTCACCGACGTGGGAAAACGTCATGGAGGGACAGATCAACATGCGCGACGCGGCCCGGCTCACGCTCGCGTACACGAGCCCCGAGGGGAAAAAGTATGCGCTGAAGGAGAAGATCGCCACGATCATCGCACGCCCGCGCGGCTGGCATATGGAGGAAAAACACGTCCATTTCGCGGGACAGCGATTGTCCGCCTCGCTCTTCGACTGGGGTCTGTACTTTTTCCACAACGCCAAGGCGCTGCTCACGCGTGGTTCGGGACCCTATTTTTACCTGCCGAAAATGGAGAGCCATCTGGAGGCGCGTTTGTGGAATGACATTTTCATCCACGCGCAGGCCGAACTCGACATTCCCCGCGGCACGGTGCGTGCGACCGTTCTCATTGAAACGATCCTCGGTGCGTTCGAGGCTGAGGAAATTCTTTATGAACTGCGGGAACACGGCTCGGGCCTCAATTGTGGGCGCTGGGATTACATGTTCAGCTTCGTCAAAAAATTCCGCAACCGGCCTGGCTATCTTTTTCCCGACCGCACGCTGATCACGATGGAAGTGCCGTTTCTGCGTTCGTACGTCAGTCACGTCATCGACGTTTGTCATCGCCACGGCGCCTACGCGATGGGCGGAATGGCTGCGCAGATTCCTATCAAAAAAAATCCCTCCGCCAACGACGCGGCGCTGGCGAAGGTGCGCGCTGACAAGGAACGCGAAGCCCGCGCCGGTCACGACGGCACTTGGGTCGCGCATCCGGGACTGGTGCAAACCGCGCTCGACGCCTTTGCGTTGCACATGAAGGGCGCGAACCAATTACACGTGATTCACGACGTGAAAATCACCGCCGCCGATCTGCTTGCGCCGCTCCACGGCCCGATCACGGAGGCGGGAGTGCGTTGGAATCTGCATGTCGGCGTCCGTTATTTGGAAGCATGGTTGGGCGGTTCCGGTGCCGAACCGATTCATGATTTGATGGAGGATCTGGCAACCTCGGAAATTTCACGTTCGCAACTCTGGCAGTGGCTCAAATTCGGCGCGAAACTCACGGATGGACGCCCGATCACCGCGGAATTTTACGATCAACTGTTGCCGGATGAACTGGCAAAGATCCGCGCGGAATATGGCGACGAGCGCTTCGACTCCGGTCATTTCGAGGAGGCCATTGAACTCTTTATGCGCATGTCGAAAAGTGCGCAGTTCGATGAGTTTCTCTCGCTGCCGGCTTACGAATTGCTGCCGTGAAAGAATGACAAATGACGAATGATCGCCTCCATGCCACTCACGCTCGATCAACTCAACCGCTCCAGTTGCGCGGATTTCGTCGCCGCGCTCGGCCATTTGTTTGAGCATTCACCGTGGGTTGCGGAAGAAACGTGGCCGCGCCGGCCGTTCCGGGATGCGGCCCAGCTGCACGCGGAGCTTTGTCTCAGTATGCGTTCCGCGACCCGGGAAAAGCAGCTGGCGTTGATCAATGCACACCCCGATTTGGCCGGGCGGCTCGCGCAGCAAAGCAAGCTCACCGCCGAATCCACGCGCGAACAATCGACTGCTGGTCTCGACCAGTTGACGGATGCCGAGCTCGCGGAATTCACCCGGCTGAACGATTCCTACAAGGCGAAATTCGGTTTTCCCTTCGTGATCTGCGCGCGTCTCAATGCCAAGTCCGCCATTCTCACCGCGATGCAAGCCCGCTTGGACAATTCGCCCGCCGTCGAATTTTCGACCGCACTCGATGAGATCGAAAAGATCGCCCTGCTGAGATTGCAGGATATTTTGGCAACCACTAATTCACCCTAATGGCTCACTAATGAATGATGCTTCGGGCCGCTTAGTCTGGCTCAATCAGTGTCTCTTAGTGTCCATTAGTGTTTAAAAAAACTCCCATGCCCGGTAAACTCACCACCCACGTTCTCGATCTCACCTCCGGCCAACCTGCGGTCGCGATGAAAATTGAGCTTTGGCGTTCTGGCGACGCGACGAAGCTGATCAAGAACGTCAAGACCAACGCCGACGGCCGGACTGACGGCCCGCTGCTCGATGCTTCCGCCTTGGCCGCCGGTTCATACGAACTTCTGTTTTGCGTGAAAGATTATTTCACCGCCCAAGGCGTTGAGTGTCCGTTCCTCGACAAGGTCCCGGTGCGCTTTTCCATCGTCGATCCCAGTGTCGGTTATCATGTGCCGTTGCTGGTCACCCCTTGGTCTTATCAAACTTATCGCGGCAGCTGATTGATTATGGAAGAGCTGAGCAACCGATTGGTCCGCATGCTTGACGAACTCGGCCGGGTGACCGACGAGCCGGGTCGACTCACGCGGACGTTTCTTTCCCCGGCAATGGAACGGGCAAATGATCTCGTTGGTGGATGGATGCGCGAAGCGGGCCTGAGTGTGCGCGAAGACGAAACGGGCAATCTGATCGGCCGGCTCGAATCCTCCGTGAAAGGCGCAAAAACGCTGCTGCTTGGTTCGCATCTCGATACCGTGCGCAACGCCGGGCGTTTCGACGGGGCCTTGGGCGTCGTGCTGCCGATTGTCGCCTTGATGCAGGTCAAGGAACGCGGCCTAACGCTGCCGTTTCACGTCGAGATCCTGGGGTTTTCCGAGGAGGAAGCGGTGCGTTTCAGCGGCGCTTATATCGGAAGCAAAGCGTACACCGGCCGCTTGCGCGCGGCTGATTTGCGACTGCGCGACGCGCGCAATCAAACGTTGCGCGAGGTGATCGAGGCCCACGTGGAAAGGCGGTTTACGCCGCCGAAATCCGTTCACCGCGCCGGGGATTTGTTGGGCTACATCGAGGTGCACATCGAGCAAGGTCCGGTGCTCGAATCGAAGAAGCTCGCCGTCGGGGTGGTATCAACCATTGCGAGCCAGGCCCGGGGACGGCTGACCTTTCGCGGCAAAGCCGGACACGCCGGTACGACGCCGATGAATTTGCGCCACGACGCCCTCGCCGGTGCGGCGGAATTCATCGTGTTTGCCGAAGCCTTTGCGGAAGTGCGCCCGCCGCTCGTGGCGACGGTGGGCACGATCAATGTTCCCGCCGGTGCGGCCAACGTGATTCCGGGAGAAACCGTCTTGTCGCTCGATGTCCGGCATGCGAACGATGCAACCTGCGATGCGGCCGTCGCCGAACTCGTGCGGCAGGCCCAGCGCACCGCGCGCCGACGCCAGCTGGTGTGCGAGTGGGAGCCGACCATGCGTCACCTGGCCACGCCATGTTCACCGGAGTTGACGCGACAACTCACGCGCAGCATTCGCGTGGTGCAGGGGAAGGGTCTTTCGCTCATCAGTGGTGCGGGTCACGACGGAGTGGTGATGGCGGCGCTCACGCCGATTGCGATGCTGTTTGTCCGCTGCCGCGATGGGCTCAGTCATCATCCCGCGGAGTACGCCGCGCCGAAGGATCTCGAGGTTGCATTGCGCGTAATCGTGGATTTTTTGGAAAGACTGTGCGAAACGAAAACCTGATTTGAACCATGCACCGCACGCTCGATCTGATCATTCGCAACGGTTCGGTCGTGACGCCCGAATCGGTGCGTGTATCGGACCTCGGCGTCTTCGGCGGGCATATCGTCACGGTGGCACCGGCGATTACCGGCACAGCGGTCGAGGAAATTGATGCGACGGGCCTGCATGTGTTCCCGGGGATTCTGGATGCCCATGTGCATTTCAACGAACCCGGCCGCACGGATTGGGAGGGACTTTCGACCGGTTCGTCGGCGCTGGCGGCCGGTGGTGGCACGTGGTTTTGCGACATGCCGCTCAATTCCACGCCCCCGGTCACGGATGCATTGCGGTTCGACGAGAAACGCCGGCTGGCGGAGCAAAAATCGGTGGTCGATTTTTCACTCTGGGGCGGATTGGTGCCGGGCAATCTCGACCAGCTCGAGGAATTGAGCGATGTCGGTGTGATCGGCCTGAAGGCGTTTATGTGCGGCAGCGGCATCGACGATTTTCAGGGGATTACCGACGCCGCAACTCTTCGCGCGGGGATGAAGCAGGCGGCTGCGCTCGGCCTGCTGGTCGCAGTGCACGCAGAAGACGAGGCCATGGTGCAGCGATTGACCGCCAAGGCCCGGGCCCGCGGCGCGACCGACCCGCGCTCCTGGCTGGCGACGCGACCGGTTGAAGTGGAGCTGGCTGCGATCCGCACCGCGACGGAGCTCGCCGGGGAAACGGGATGCGATCTGCACATCGTCCACGTCAGCAGCCCGGAAGGCATCGAACTCGTCTCCGCCGCCAAGCGCAGGGGAGTCAAGGTTACGGCGGAAACTTGTCCCCATTATTTGTTGCTTGATGAAGAAGACGTCATTCGCCGGGGCGCCGTGGCAAAATGCGCCCCACCTTTGCGGCCGGAAAACCAACGCCGGGAAATGTGGAGCGCGCTGGAGCAACGATGCATCGATACGATCGGCTCGGATCATTCGCCGGCCCCGCCCTCAATGAAAACCTCGCCGGATTTTTTTGCGATTTGGGGCGGCATTTCGGGGTGCCAGCATGGGTTTCCGTTGTTGATTTCGGAAGCATTGGGCGGTGAGTTTCCCGGTGCCCACGCGCTGCCGGCGCTGGCGTCGTTGCTGGCCGACAATGTGGCGCGACGTTTTCGTCTGCCGAAAAAGGGACGACTGGCAGAGGGCTTCGATGCGGATTTTTCCCTGCTGGACCTGAATTCGCCCCACGAGTTGTCGAACGCCGGGTTGCTCTACCATCATCAGCAAGGACCTTATCACGGCCGCCATTCCCGGGTGCGGGTAAAACGCACAGTGGTGCGAGGTCGCACGGTGTACAGTGAAGGACTGATTGCATCCGGCAGTCCGGCCGGTAGGTTCCTGCAACCCTCAATCTGATTTCCATGACCGAACTCTTTGGATCCACCCGCGCCCACATCGGCAACCGTCACGCGCTCATCACCCCGGCGAATCACGTCAACGGTTCCGTGCCCGGCATTACTGGAGCGACGGCGATTGTATTGATCAACGGCGCGATGGGAGCAGGCTTTGCGCAGACGCTCGTGACCTTTCAAAAAGGCGGCGCGATCACACTCCCGGTTAACGGCACCCAGGCGTTTGGTTATTTTGTGAACGGGAGCGCCATGGTGACGATCGGGAGCGAAAAACAGAAAGCGGGCGCGGGATACTATTTTTACGCACCAGCCGGTCAGGCGTGGTCGCTTTCGTCGCCGAAGCCAGGAACGCAATTGATGCTGTTTCAGAAAAAATATGTGCCGCTCGACGGCATCAGTACACCCCAGGCGATTTTTGGCGACGCGGCGACCGTGAAGGGTGTTCCATTTCTCGGTGATCCCGCGGCGAATCTCCAGGTATTGCTGCCGGACGATCCGGCCTTCGATATGGCGGTGAATATTTTTGCGTATCAACCGGGCGGGCATTTGCCATTCGTGGAAGTTCACGTGATGGAGCACGGGTTGCTGATGCTCGACGGCCAGGGCGTTTACCGATTGGAGGATTCGTGGTACCCGGTGCAGACCGGCGACGTGATCTGGATGGCGCCGTATTGCGCCCAATGGTTTGTCGCAATGGGTAAAAAGCCGGCGAGCTATTTGTATTACAAGGATGTCAACCGCGCCGCGCTCTGATGTCCTTGACGGGACGGTGTACGTCGGTGGCGTTGGTTGGATCGTCGCATATCGCCCTCGCGGCGGCTTTAATTTGCCCCGCACTGTTTCTGATGTTTGCTTGAAGGACAATGAGCTCGCCCATGACTGACGCGACCGTGGCGCAGACCGCCTTCGACGTTGTGATCAACGGGGAAACGGTGCGCATTTCCGGCATTTCACCGACGACCACGCTCCTCGACTGGTTGCGTGCGAACGGTCGTACCGGCAGCAAGCAGGGTTGTGCCGAGGGAGATTGCGGCGCCTGCACGATTGCACTGGTCGATCGCGACGCCGCCGGGAAAACCACTTATCGCACGATCAACAGTTGCATCGCCTTCATGCCGATGTTCGCTGGTCGGGAGATTGTCACGGTGGAGGGACTGGCCGACCGAAAAAAACTTCACCCCGTGCAAAGCGCGATGGTGGAGCACTACGGTTCGCAATGCGGCTATTGCACGCCCGGTTTTGTCGTTTCGATGTTCGAGGCCTACTATCGCGACGGCTGCCGCGAACCCTGGCAAATCAGCGACCAGCTGTGCGGGAACTTGTGTCGATGCACCGGTTATCGTCCAATCCGCGATGCGGCTAACCTCGTCTTGAAGGCGCGGGATGAAAAGGATCTCCCCACGCGAACGGCCGAAGATCCCTTCGCACGGCGATTGATCGAACCGCTTGCAGCCGCGCAACCCTTGGCCTATGCGGCGGGCAATGACCGTTTTTTTCGTCCCACCTCGCTCGCTGAATTGCTTGCACTGAAACAAACCCACCCGGCGGCCCGGTTGGTGGCGGGAGCGACCGAGATCGGGGTGGACTTGAATAAGAAATTCAAGGCTTTCCCGCTGTTGATCTCGTTGGAGGCGGTGCCGGAATTGACGCGGATCACATCGACCGCGGACGGGTGGAAAATTGGCGCGGCGGCGACGCTGACCTGTGTCGAGGAAGCGCTGGGCGACGAATTTCCGTCGCTGGCAAAAATGTTGCGCGTTTTTGCCGCCCGGCAAATTCGCAACCGCGCGACATTGGGCGGAAATTTGGTGACGGCGTCGCCGATCGGCGACAGTGCACCGGTACTGCTTACGCTGGATGCAAGTGTGGTCCTGGTGTCGCCGGCCGGCGAGCGAACGGTGTTACTCGCGGATTTTTTTACGGGTTACCGGCAAACCGTCATGCGGGCGGATGAAGTGATGCGCGAAATTTTGCTGCCGCGGATCGCGGCGCAACGACCGGGAATTGTCCGGCGAACCGATTTTCTCAAGGTATCCAAACGGCGCGAACTCGATATCAGTATTGTGGCTGGCGCGTTTTGTGTGGAAACGGATGCGGGCGGAATCGTGCGCCACGCGCGACTGGCTTATGGCGGTGTCGCAGTGATGCCGAGCCGCGCGCGAAAAGCGGAAGCGGCGTTGGTGGGGAAAAAACTGGGCGAAGTGACGGAGGCAGTGAACGCGATTCTGCGCGACGAATTTAAACCAATCGACGATGCGCGCAGCGGCGCGGACTACCGGCGCAACCTCGTGGTCAGTTTGTGGGAGAAGTTTGTCGCGGAGGAAAAAAGCCAGGCGCAGGACGCGCCGCTAGAATTTGCTGCGAATCACAAATGGCCGAATGAGGACGGCTCCCGGGCATTGAGCCACGAAAGCGCGGTCGGGCATGTGACGGGCCGCGCGCTCTATGTGGACGATACAGCGCAGCGTTGCTCCATGCTCGAAATGTGGCCGGTGTGTGCACCGCATGCGCGAGCGCGGATCACCCGGCGCGACATGACGAAGGCACGCCGGGCTCCGGGCGTCTTCGCCGTTTTGATGGCCGAGGATATTCCGGGGGAGAACAACACCGGCCCCGTACGGCATGATGAACCGTTGCTGGCGAGGGATGAAATTTTGTTCCACGGGCAGATGGTCGCCGTGGTCGTGGGCGAGTCGATGGCGGTCTGTCGTGCCGCTGCCGCGCTGGTCGAGGTGGAATACGAGCCGTTGCCGTCTGTGGTTGGACTCACGGCGGCCATCGCGCAAAATAGTTATCACACCGAGCCGCACGTTCTGACCCGCGGCGATGTGCGTGTGGCGATGGCAGCCGCACCGGCGAAACTTGATGGCGAATTCGAGCTGGGCGGGCAGGAGCATTTTTATTTGGAAACACACGCCGCCTGGGCCGAGGCGGGCGAGGAAGGAACGGTCACAGTGCATTCCTCGACGCAGCACCCGTCGGAAATCCAGGCCATTGTAAGTGAGGTGTTGCATTTATCGCGGCACAAGGTGGTCGTGCAGTCGCCGCGCATGGGCGGTGGTTTTGGCGGCAAGGAAACGCAGGGCAATGGGTTCGCGGCGCTCGTGGCGCTGGCGTCGGTGAAGACGGGGCGGCCCGTCCGCATTCAATTGGACCGCGATCTTGACATGAAACTGACGGGCAAGCGGCATCCGTTTCACGCGAGCTATTCAGTGGGGTATGACCGCGAAGGCCGCTTGCTCGCGGTTGACGTGCAGCTCGTTTCCGATGGTGGTTGGTCGCTCGATTTGTCCACGGCGATCTGTGATCGGGCGCTTTTCCATTTGGACAACGCTTACTATATTCCGGCGGTGAAGTTCAGCGGACGCGTGGGAAAGACCAATGTCACCTCCCATACCGCGTTCCGGGGTTTTGGCGGACCTCAAGGAATGATCGTCATCGAGGAGATCATCGATCGCATCGCGCGTCGTCTCGGGCTGCCGCCGGAGACTGTGCGCGAACGGAATCTCTATCACGGCAGCGGCGAAACGAATCGCACGCATTACGCGGAGGATATTGGCGACAATCGGATTCAGGAAGTGTGGACGCAGGTGCTGGCGAAGGCGGATTTTACGGTGCGCCGACGCGAGGTTGATTTGTGGAACGCGTCGCATCCCCACATAAAACGCGGGCTCGCGGTTACGCCGGTGAAGTTCGGGATTTCGTTTACGCTTTCGCACTACAATCAGGCGGGTGCTTATGTCGTGATTTACTCGGATGGCAGCGTACAGGTGAATCACGGTGGGACGGAAATGGGGCAGGGGTTGCACACGAAAATCCTGGGCGTGGCGATGCGTGAACTCGGTTTGCCGGTGGAAAGCATCCGGTTAATGGCGACGAGCACGGACAAGGTGCCGAACACATCGGCCACCGCGGCTTCGTCCGGTGCGGATCTCAACGGCATGGCGGTGGCGGCGGCATGCGTCACGTTGCGCGAACGACTCGCGGCCGTGGCCGGTCCGCTGTTGGGGATTGCGCCGGAGAAAGTGGAATTTGTACACGGCTGTGCGGCGGAGCGGGGTAACGCCAACAACAAGATGCCTTTCAATAAAGTCTGCGGGCACGCATACGTCGCGCGCGTGAGCCTGGCTGCCGCGGGTTACTATAAAACACCGGACGTTGTGTGGGATTGGACCACTGCGAAAGGACGCCCGTTTCATTATTTTGCCTGCGGCGCAGCGGTCGCGGAGGTCGAGGTGGATGGGTTCAACGGCATGCATCGCGTGCGACGCGTCGACATTGTGCATGACGTGGGCGAGTCGCTGAATCCCGGCGTGGATCGTGGGCAGATCGAAGGCGGTTTTGTGCAGGGCATGGGCTGGCTGACACGCGAGGAATTGCGTTGGGATAAGCAAGGGCGATTGCTCACGCACAGCGCCAGCACCTACCAGATTCCGGCGTTCAGCGATGCGCCGGTTGAATTCAATGTGACGCTGCTGCCGAAAGCGGCGCAACCGAACACGATTCACGGCAGCAAGGCCGTCGGCGAACCGCCGTTGATGCTGGCTTTCTCCGTGCGCGAGGCGATTCGCGACGCGATCGCGGCATACGGCGAAAAAGGCGGCGAGGTCGCGCTGGCTTCCCCCGCGACCGGCGAGGCAATATTTGCATCCCTTCAAGCGCGCTTTAAACCCAAGGCATGAAGCAACTGGATCGGTTTATTCAGCGCTGGCGAATGCGTCAGGCGGTGCGATTTATTCCCGGGAATGCCCGGGTCATCGATATCGGCGCGCACGAAGGCGAATTGTTCAAGGCGCTGGGCGGGAAGCTGGTCTGCGGATTCGGCGTGGAGCCATTGCGGCAAGCGGTATTGGAAGCCACAAACTTTGTGATCGTACCCGGTTTTTTTCCGGCGGCGCGCCCGGTGAATGGCGGATGGAACGCAATTACAATGCTCGCGGTATTGGAGCATATTCCGACAGCGGCTCAGCCCGCGCTTGCTGACGCTTGCCGCGAATTACTGGCACCGGGAGGGCGGGTGATCATCACGGTTCCGTCGAAGGCGGTGGACCACATTCTCGCCGTGCTGCGCTGGCTGCGATTGATCGACGGGATGTCGCTGGAGGAACATTATGGCTTTGAGCCGGCGGACACGGAAAAGATTTTTGGGCTGCCCGGTTTTCGATTGATCCATCGATCGAAGTTTCAACTTGGCTTGAACCATCTATACGTTTTCGAGCGAACGGAGTAATGGATGTCACTTCAGGGCGTTTGTGCTGCAGCCTCCAGTCTATCCCGATTTGATTCTGTCGCGCTCCGCCAGCAATTGCGCGGCGATGCTCAGGGCGATTTCGTGCGTTCGGTTCGTGCCAAAGGAAAGCCCGATGGGACAATGGAATTTTCCGGCCAATTCCGGTGCGAGGCCGGCGGCGATTAATTCACGGCGTAATATTTCAGCCTTCGCTTCACTGCCAATTACACCGACATACGGAAAATTTCTTTCGGCGAGGGCGCGTTGCAGCACCGGCCGGTCGCTGGAATGTCCCTTGGTCAGGCAGAGCAGAAAAGCGTTGTCCGGCATTTCTCCGACTAAATCCGCGGGTTGTTCGGCGTGAACGTAGCGGATGTTCCGGGCGCGTTGCAGCCGATCCAGCCAGTCGGATCGCGGATCGCAGATCGTGAGCTGGCAGTCGAGCGGCGCGAGCACTGGTACGAGGGCCTGCACCACGTGACCGGCGCCGAAAATCCAGATGGGCCACGCGGCTCCCGCGCCGCCAGCAAGGTGTGGTTCAAAGTAAAGTTTAACGGAACCGCCGCAGGTCATGCCGACGTCAGTCTTGAGCGTCCAATTGACGAACCGGGTCTGGGCCGTGGCCGCCTGCAACATTTCGGACGCGAGCTCGATTGCCTTCGCCTCCACTTTGCCGCCACCCACCGTGCCGGTGTGCAATCCGGCGGCGGTCACCAACATTTTCACCCCGGAATCCTGTGGCGTGCTGCCCAATGACTCCGCCAACACGACCAAAACAAACGCTGTGCCTTCCTGTTCAAGCGCGAGCAGCTGTTCGTAGAAAGTGGCGTCGCTCATGAGAAAGATGCGGTGACGCGACCGGCTATTTTAGCGGGGTCAGCGTGACGCGTCGGATTTGGAAAGGAGTCCCTTCAAATTGAAATCCAACCCGTCCGGAGTGGGGCATTGCGTTTGTGATCTTGTTTTGCAGGACGCCGTTGATGGTCACTTCGACGGTTCCGTCCTGACAAACGATGTCGCAACTGTTCCATTCCCCGGCGGGTTTCTCGCTGTCGACGGAACCGGTGCGGGCTTTGATCGGGGTCTTTGCGCCTGGTTCGCTGGTGAGCGATTCGGTAAACGTGGCTCCGGCCATGGGGAGAAAGTCTCCGACATTCTTGTTTTTGGTTTGAATTTGGAGACTCAGCGGCCAGGCGCGGTCTTTGGGACCGGAGCTGATGTGAATGAGGACACCGCCATTCCCGGGTTTGTCGGTCCAGCGCCATTCTGCGTGGAACTTGTAATTTTCATAACTTGCCTTGCTCGCCATGAAACCGATCGGCCGGCCAGCAGCGGAAATGACGCCTTCCGGCAATATTTTGCAAACGGTTTGGATGTCGGACGCCGGAGTTGTGACGAATTCCCATCCAGCGAAATCGTGTCCATTGAAAAGTTCGGCCGCCGTGACCGAACCACCAACGAACGCCAGCATTACGGAACAACGAAGCAAGGAAAATGGATAACGCATGAATGAAAGGTAACAGGTTTGCACGGGACGGGGAGCCGAATCTGCAAGCACGTTACGGTCCTGTTCGCCAACCTTAATCCTAGCTTGTGCCGTTTTGCAGCGTCCCGCAGTTTGCGGACCTATGTTATCTCCGATGGTTGTACGCTGGCTTTTTCTTGTGGTCCTGATCTTCGGCCGGATGGCCGCTGCCACTCCGGATGACGAAGTTTATCTTTTTAGTTATTTCACCGGCAACGGGGAGGACGGTCTCCATCTCGCCGCGAGTGACGACGGGCTGGAGTGGACGGCGTTGCGCGGAGGCGCTTCGTTTTTGCAGCCGGTGGTGGGCGAAAATAAATTGATGCGCGATCCGTGTCTGCTGCTGGGCCCCGACGGGGTTTTCCGCATGGTGTGGACGACATCATGGACCGGTGTGACGATAGGGTATGCGAGTTCGAAGGATTTGCTGCACTGGTCGGCGCAACAAGCTCTGCCGGTCATGGCGCACGAGCCCACGACGGTGAACTGCTGGGCGCCGGAGGTGATCTACGACGCGGCGCAGAAGCATTACCTAATTTATTGGTCGTCGACGATTCCGGGAAAATTTCCGGTGCCCGATGAAACGGAGCGCAAGGATCGCGACAAGCCGCCGTGCAATCACCGGCTCTACGCGACCACGACCAAGGATTTCGTGACGTTCACCCCAACCCGGGTCCAGTACAATCCCGGGATCAATGTCATCGACGAAACTCTCGTCCGGGACGGTGATTCCTGGGTAATGTTCGTGAAGAACGAAACGGAGATTCCGGCTCCTGCGAAAAATATTTTCATCGTCCGTGGCCCGACGTCTGATGGTCCGTGGAGCCAGCCGAGTCCGCCGATTTCCCCTGCCGGCGTTTGGGTGGAAGGTCCCACGGCGATCAAGATCGGCGGGTGGTGGCACGTTTATTTCGATAAATACCGCGATAGAAAATATGGCGTGATCCGCTCGAAGGATCTGACGCATTGGGAAGACGTGAGCGATCAGCTCGTCTTACCCAAAGGGATTCGCCATGGTACCGTTCTGCGCGTGCCTCGCGCGGTAGTTGATGGGTTAAAGTAAACCGAAAGATTTTGCGGCGACAATGTTCGGAGTTCGCCTGGGCGAACATCATCAGCTCGATGTCGTTGATCGCTGGCGAGCGTCGTGAAAAGGCACCGGTTCCGGCGGGTGGGCTGGAATACCCGGTTTTCGGGCGGTCCATGTTCAAATTCGGGTAGAATTTGGATGGAAATCTTCACGGATCGGCATGCGATCTGCTCACTTCGAGGCGTAACACGCTCCATCATAATCGTAACACGCTTCGCCATGCAACTTCACCGTCGGATCACCTGTTTCGTCATTCTTTCACTTGCCGTCCTGTCGTCGGCCCTCACCGCCGCTCCGATCAAGATCGCCTACAGCGACTGGCCGGGTTGGGTGGCTTGGGAAGTCGCCATTCAAAAAGGTTGGCTCAAGGACGCCGGCGTGGACGCCGAGTTTCTTTGGTTTGAATACGGTCCGTCCATGGACGCATTTTCCGCGGGTAAGGTTGACGCGGTGATGGTTACCAACGGCGACGCCCTCGTGACCGGGGCCAACGGGGCCAAGAACACGATCATCATGCTGACCGACTACAGCAACGGCAACGATGTGATCGTAGCCAAGCCGGGCATCACGTCGCTCAAGGAATTGAAAGGCAAAAAAATCGGCCTCGAAGTGGGTTTGGTGGAACACCTCATGCTTTTGAATGCCTTGAAAAAGATCGGACTCTCGGAATCCGACGTCCAGATCGTCAATACGCCCACCAATCAGACGCCGCAGGTGCTTGCGTCCGGTCAGGTGGACGCGATTGCCGCATGGCAGCCCAACGCTGGTCAAGCCCTTACGGCGGTGGCGGGTTCGAAGGCGATTTATTCCAGCGCCGATGAACCCGGGTTGATTTACGACACCATCACGGTTTCCCCGCAGAGTTTGGCGCAAAATCGGGAGGCGTGGGTGAAATTGGTATCCGTCTGGGACAAGATTCTCGCTTACATCAACGATCCTGCGACCAAGGCCGACGCGCTGAAGATCATGGCAGCTCGCACTGGTTCCACGCCGGCGGACTACGCCGCCTTCATCGGCGGAACGCATTTCCTTTCGCTGAAAAATGGGGCGGCGATCATTGCGGCCAAGGGCATCGGTTTCAAATCACTCGTGGGTTCTTCCTCCGTGGCGAACGATTTCAACGTCAAGAACGCCGTCTATAAGGCATCACAGGATGTGTCTTCCTATATCGATCCCAAGTTGACCGCCGAGGCGATCGCTGCGGCGAAAAAATAATCGACCACGCCCGCTACCCGAGCTCTTTCCGTTTAATGAAGCGCACCCGTTGGTTCGTCATCGGCAAGGAATTGTCGCCGCGGGTGCGCACCGCGTTCACGCTGCTGTCATTTCTCCTGCCGTTGGTGCTGTGGTCGGTGGTGAGCTACGTGCCGTTTGTCTGGCATCCGTTGATCCGGGTTGGTTCCCCCGGCGATGTGTCATGGTTCAAGGCAGGCCTCCTGGTTGAACGCGCGGTTTTCGCCGAGGAAAATGCCAAGGCCGTGGCGGCCGGCGGTCACGCGGCGGACGGCACGCGGGCGAACCCGGTTTTTCTTCCCGCGCCGCACGAAGTCGCCAAGGCATTCTATACGGCGTTCAATACCAAGCCGATTTTGCATGGCGATCTCTGGTTGCACGAGAGTCTGGCGCTCAGCATCAAAACGATTTTCTGGGGTTTTACGATCTCCTCGCTCGTCGGTGTGCCGCTGGGAATTTTGTGCGGGTCCTATGCTCCGATTTCGAGATTGGGGGAACCGGTGATCGATTTCATTCGTTACATGCCCGCGCCGGCGTTTGGGGCGCTCGCCGTGGCGGTGCTCGGGATCTATGACGCGCCGAAGGTCGCGATCATTGTGGTGGGGACATTTTTCCAGCAGGTCCTGGTGATCGCCAATACGGTGCGCCGGCATGATCCCGCGTTGGTGGAGGCCGCTCAAACGCTGGGTGCCCGTCCGCGGCAATTGCTCCTGCGGGTCATCGTGCCGAGTTGCGTCGTCGATCTCTACAATGACCAGCGCATCCTGCTCGGTTGGGCTTGGACCTACTTGATCGTCGCGGAAGTGGTGGGTGTGAGCAGTGGGATTACCTTTTTCATCAACCAACAGGCCAAGTATCGGAATTTCGACAACGTCTACGCCGCGATCATCATCATCGGGGTAATCGGTCTGGCCACCGACCAGTTGCTCGCGTTTGTCGGAAGGCAGATTTTTGCGTGGAAAAATCCCAATCCCAGCCGTTGGGCGGTGGCTTTTGGCCGGCTTTTGGCGCGCCGTGACGCCCTGCTTGTTCCAGAGCAGCCTGCTCCGCCGGCTGCATCCTCATGAATCCCCGCATCGATTCCGCCGATCCGGACTACCGGCAGCAGGCACCTGCGGTGACCGAGCGGTTTCGGCGGATTCACGAAAGGCCGGTCGTACTTGAAGTTGAACATCTCGGCCGGGAATTCGCGAGCAATGGAAATACCGTAACGGCGTTGCGCGATATTTCCCTGAAGATTCACCGGAGGGAATTGGTGTGTGTGATTGGTCCTTCCGGTTGCGGAAAGTCGACGTTGATCCGGATCATCGCGGGCCTCGACGTGCCCACGTCCGGCCGGATGTTGGTGGATGGAAAGGAAACGAGTGGCCCGTGTCCGGAACGCGGCATGGTGTTTCAGGGTTATACACTTTTCCCGTGGCTGACTGTCCGGCGCAATGTGATGTTTGGCCTCGAAATGGGCGGAATGGACAAGACGCAAGCCGAGCGGGAGGCATTGCAATGGATCGATCTCGTGGGTTTGGGTCGGTTCAAAGATTCGTATCCCTCGCAACTTTCCGGCGGCATGAAACAGCGCGTGGCGATCGCGCGTGCCCTTGCGCCCAATCCGCGGGTGCTGCTCATGGACGAGCCCTTTGGCGCCCTCGATGCGCAGACGCGCGCGCAAATGCAGGCGCACTTGCTGGAAATTTGGCGCAACGTCGACGTCACCATCCTGTTCATCACCCACGATCTCGATGAAGCGATCTTTCTCGCGGACCGCATTATTGTGCTCAAGGCCCACCCGGGCGAGGTCCAGGAGATCATTGAAGTGCCGGTCCCGCGTCCGCGTTCGGCAGCCCAGTATAATTCACCCGAATTCATCGCCACGCGCCGGCGGCTGGATGAACTCATTCATCCGCCGGTCGCACATTCATCGATGGAAAAACTGCCGATTTTCCGTCTCACCCAAGCTGGCGACGACGTGGAGTAAACCATGACCACCGTCGTTTTACCATTGGCCGGATCGCCCGCGTCCTTCAAGGTGCCGGTTCGTATGCCACGCCGCCAAGCCAGTCTCGCCCGCTTCAGTGTTTCGCTGCCGTCCGAGTTACTCGATGAACTGGACGATATGGTGGTGCGTCGGAAACTTCCGAACCGTTCCCACGCGATTGCGGAGATGGCGCGCGAGCAATTGACGGAGCACGCCCGCGAGTTCGGTACCAAGAGCATGGCGGGGACGATCAGCCTGGTTTATGACTATCGGAAACGGAATCTTCAGAGGAAACTCGCCGACATCCAGCACGGGAATTACCTGATGGTCGTGACTTCAATGAACGTGCACCTTGAACATCATCACTATCTCGAAGTGCTGCTGGTACAGGGGCCCGCCCGCGAATTGCGCCGGCTCGCCGATACCCTGGCGGCGTGCAAAGGCGTGAAACACGCGAAACTCAGCCTGACCGCGACGGCGATGCCGCCGCTTTTGTAAGAGGATAGTGCCGCAATTGGCATGAACCCCGCTTGTTCTTGACGTAACACGAAATAATAAAAACGTAACACTGACTCATGGACATCGTCATCAACAATTCACCGGCGGAGGCGCTTTTTGCCAAGACTCTGACCCATGCCGGCATGTGGTCCGGCATAATTTCACGGGGAAAAACGCTACGGCTTACGGCGCTGGAAGCCGGGGCTAATGTGGGGCTGTTGCTCTATGATGCAGACGTGCCCAGCGAGCGATACAACCTGCCCGATACACTGAAAGGTCAGCATATCTTTTATCTCCGGCACCCATACTGCCTGCATTCCGACATGGGCCGGGTGCTGGCCTCGATCACCGCCGATACGGTTGGTTGGCACGACACGGTCTGCGGCGCGTCGGACGCGAAACTGGTGACGGCGAAATACGGTGGCGTGAACTACCAAACCGCCCGCAATAACTATCAACGCAATGCACGCGACGCTTTTCTCATTGAGCTGACCAAGTGGGGTCTGGGGCAACGTGACCTCGTGCCGAATCTGAACCTGTTCAGCAAGGTCGTGTCGGACGACGCGGGCCGGCTGACGTTTGTACCTGGCAACTCAAAGGCCGGTGACCACATCGACCTGCGATTCGAAATGAATGCCTTGGTCGTGCTCAACACCTGTCAGCACCCCCTCGACCCGGATGCGAAGTATCACCCTCGGGACGTTCGGCTGGAAGTTTTCCGGGCGCAGCCGGTGGCCGCAGACGATCCATGCCGCCGTTCGCGGCCGGAAAATGAGCGCGCATTTCTCAACACGGAAAATTACGTCGCCCTTCGTACGCCATGATCGCGAGCAAACTTTCAGTCTCAGATGCCATTTACCGCCACGTCATTCCCGCCGGCGATCCGTGGACGCATGAAATCAAACGCGGCCAGATTCTCCGGATCGTTGATCTCGAAGGCAATCAGGCGGCCGATACCCTTTTCTACGACGCGCATGCTCCGGCCAACCGCTATAGCGCGTCCGATACGATTCAGCGCCAAGCCGCGCTCTACCTCAGCACTGGCACGCGCCTGATTTCCACCATGGGCGACGAGTTGCTCACGATCGTCGCGGATACGTGTGGACGTCACGACACCCTCGGCGGCGCCTGCTCCCGCGAGAGCAACACCATGCGCTACTCGCCCGACAAGGAATATATGCATGCCTGCCGTGACAGTTTCATCTGTGGCGTCCATGCCTGGCGGCCCGATCTCGGCAAGCGCGACATCTCACCGAATATTAATTTCTTCATGAACGTACCCGTGACGCCCGACGGACAGCTAACCTTTGCCGATGGCGTTTCCGCGCCCGGTTACTACGTCGAGCTGCGCGCCGAACGGGACGTGGTCTGCGTTTTATCAAATTGTCCCCAGCTCAACAACCCGTGCAACGCGTACAATCCAACACCGGTCGAGGTTGTGATTTGGAACTGAAAGTTTCTTCCGCATGTTTTCAAAAGTCCTGATCGCCAATCGCGGAGCCATTGCTTGCCGCGTCATTCGAACCCTTCGCCGCATGGGGGTTGCTTCCGTCGCGGTCTATTCCGACGCGGACAAGCACTCGCTGCATGTGCAGCAAGCCGATGAAGCCATCCATATTGGACCGGCACCTGCCGCGCAAAGTTATCTCGACGGCGATAAAATCATCGCCGCCGCCAAATCAGTGGGCGCGCAAGCCATTCATCCGGGATACGGTTTTCTCTCTGAAAATCCGGGTTTTTCCGACGCCTGTGCCGCCGCCGGTTTGGTCTTCGTCGGTCCGACGGGCGATCAGATGCGAATGTTTGGCTTGAAGCACGCCGCCCGCGCCATCGCGCAGCAGCACAAAGTACCATTGCTGCCTGGTTCCGAATTGCTGCGTGATGAGGACCACGCCCGCAGCGAGGCAGCGCGCATCGGTTACCCCGTCATGCTCAAGAGCACAGCAGGTGGCGGTGGCATTGGCATGTCGCTGATCCGAAAACCGGCGGAGCTTTCAACGGCTTTCGCTGCCGTCGGCCGTCTCGCCCAAAATAATTTTAAGGAAGGCGGTATCTTCCTCGAAAAATTCGTTGAGCATGCCCGGCACATCGAGGTGCAGATTTTTGGCGATGGCAAAGGGCACGTTGTTTCCGTGGGCGAGCGCGACTGTTCAGTCCAGCGCCGCAACCAGAAGGTCATCGAGGAAACCCCCGCGCCCGGGCTCACGGCGGCCCAGCGAACGCAACTGCTCGAATGCGCCGCCCGACTCGGTGCAGCGGCGGGTTACCAGAATGCCGGCACGGTCGAATTCGTTTATGACAATGCCACCGGCGAATTTTATTTTCTGGAGGTCAATACGCGCCTGCAGGTTGAGCATGGCGTGACCGAGGAAGTTTCCGGCATCGATCTCGTCGAGTGGATGCTGCGTGCGGCGGCGGGCGAACTCGACCTGTCGCAATGGACGGCCGCAGCCACTGGTGCCTCGATTCAAGTGCGCGTATATGCGGAAGATCCCGGCAAGAATTTCCAGCCTGCCGCCGGAACGTTGACGGACGTGCATTTCGCGACTTCCGCGCGCATCGAAACCTGGGTCGAACGCGGCACGGAGGTTTCCGCTTTCTACGATCCGCTCCTCGCCAAGATCATCGTTAAAGGCCGGGACCGGGCCGAAGCGTTGAGGCGGCTCGACGTCGCTCTCGCGGACACGCGCTTGCACGGGCTGGAAACCAATCTCGATTATCTCCGCCAAATTGTGACATCCGCTGGTTTTCGCACCGGGGGTGTGACTACGAAATACCTCAACACGCTTCCTTATTCGGCGGCGACGGTCGACGTGCTGGAAGGCGGCACACAAACGACCGTGCAGGATTACCCTGGGCGTCTCGGTTATTGGGATGTGGGGGTGCCACCTTCCGGGCCGATGGACGGGCGCTCATTCCGCCTCGCGAATCGTCTCGTGGGCAATCCCGATACCGCCGCCGGACTGGAGCTTACCGTTCAGGGACCATCGCTTCGCTTCAACACGGCGGCAATCATTGCGCTGACCGGTGCGCACATGCCGGCCACGCTCGACGGCAAGGCGGTCGCCTATCATCGGGCGATGCGGGTCAAACCGGGCCAAACGCTGCGTCTGGGTGCGATCAATGGTCCCGGCCTGCGCGCTTATCTGGCCATCCGTCATGGTTTCGATGTACCCGATTATCTCGGCAGCAAGGCGACGTTCACGCTCGGGCTTTTCGGTGGACACGCTGGTCGGGCTTTGCGCGCAGGTGACGTCTTGCGGGTCAACCGCAGCACGGCGGCGGGCGTCACTGACGACGCTGCCTTGTTGCGCGCTCCGGGGAGCATCCAGCCCCCGCTTACCCGCGAATGGGAAATTGGCGTACTTTACGGACCGCACGGCGCGCCGGATTTTTTCACGCAGGACGACATCGCGGTTCTGTTCAGCACGACGTACGAGGTGCACTATAATTCGGCGCGTACGGGAGTTCGTCTGATCGGTCCGAAACCGCAGTGGGCGCGCCGCGACGGTGGCGAGGCCGGACTGCATCCGTCGAACATTCACGATAACGCCTACGCGATCGGCGCGATCGATTTCACGGGCGACATGCCGATCATCCTCGGACCGGACGGTCCGAGCTGCGGTGGCTTTGTCTGTCCGGTGACCATCGTGCAGGGTGAACTTTGGAAAATGGGCCAGCTCAAGCCCGGCGACAAGGTTCGCTTCCGCGCACTCACCGCCGAGGAAGCCCGAATCGCCGCGACCGCGCAGGATGCCGAGATCGAATCGCTGCTGCCTGCCCGCCGCGCCAAAGTCGAAGCGTGGGATTTTGGAACGCAGCTTCCGCCCGAACCCGCAGTCCTGCACGAAATTTCCGAACGTCCCGACGCGCCGGCCGTCTGCTATCGCCGCGCGGGCGACTCCTATCTGCTCGTCGAGTATGGTCCCCTGATGCTCGACATCGCGTTGCGCATGCGGGTGTACGCGCTGCAATCTTGGTTGGAGCGCCAGCACATCCCCGGTTTGGTCGACCTCACGCCGGGAATTCGTTCGCTCCAACTTCACTTCGATTACCGGCTGCTACCGATGGAGCGGCTGATGGAAATCCTGTTGCGCGCCGAGAGCGAGTTGCCGGCTGTCGACAATATCGAGGTGCCTTCGCGGATCGTTCATTTGCCGCTTTCGTGGGAGGATGAATCCACCCTGCTCGCGATTCGCAAATACATGCAGATCGTCCGCAAGGACGCACCTTGGTGTCCGAGCAACATCGAGTTTATTCGCCGGATCAACGGGCTCAATTCGGTTGATGAGGTTCATCGCATCGCCTTCGAGGCGAGCTATCTTGTGCTCGCACTCGGCGACGTGTATCTCGGCGCTCCGGTGGCAACGCCGATCGATCCGCGTCATCGACTGGTGACGACCAAATACAATCCCGCCCGCACCTGGACGCCGGAGAACGCTGTCGGTATTGGCGGCGCGTACCTTTGCGTTTACGGCATGGAAGGCCCGGGTGGTTATCAATTCATCGGCCGGACCTGCCAGATGTGGAATCGCTATAAGCAGACTGTGGAGTTCAAGGGAGGCACGCCGTGGCTGTTGCGGTTCTTTGATCAAATCCGGTTTTATCCCGTTTCAAATGCGGAGCTGACGCGTTTCCGTGAAGACTTTCCTCAGGGAAAAGTGAAATTGAAAATCGAGGAGACGAAATTCCGTCTCAGTGATTATCAAAAATTCCTGGGAGAAAATTCCGCCACGATCAGCGCTTTCAAAACCCACCAGCAGGCGTCTTTCGAAGCGGAGCGGAAGCGTTGGGAGGAAAGCGGGCAGCTCAATTTCTCCGCCGAGTCCGAGTCCGCGGCGGTGGTCGACGAACAGGCGATTCCGGCCGGTTGCACGGCGGTGCCTTCACACATCCCAGGCAATGTTTGGAAAATCGCCGTGGCTGTGGGCGACGCGGTAAATGATGGCGACCCACTCGTTATCCTGGAATCGATGAAGATGGAAATCACCGTGGTCGCCAGTCGTCCCGGGAAAGTGCGGGAGATCCGCTGCGCCGAGGGTAAACCGGTCAACGCCGGTGAAACGCTCGTCGTGATTGAGGGGTAAAACTTTTATGTCCCGCGAAGGATTGGAAGGAATCGAAGTAAAGGCGGAGTTGGCCGGGAATTAGCTTTATTCCGAATCCCTTCGTTTCCTTCGAAACCTTTGCGAGATTTTTTTCATGCTGCTTTCCCTTGACCTTTCCACTCTTCGCGCAGCTTACGCGGCTGGCACATTAACGCCGACCGCTCTCGTCGAGGAAATCTTGCAGCGAATCGAAGCCTACAACGATCCCGCTGTCTGGATTCACCGGCTCAGTCGCGAAGAGTTGCTGGCGCGGGCGCGGGAGGTTGAGCAACGCGGCATTTCAAGTCAGCCGCTGTATGGCGTACCGTACGCGATCAAGGACAACATCGACCTTGCCGGCGTGCCGACGACAGCGGCATGTCCGGAGTTTGCCTACACGCCGGCCGAGTCCGCTTTTGTTGTGCAACGACTGCTCGACGCGGGTGCCATTTCCATCGGCAAAACCAATCTCGATCAATTTGCGACCGGGCTCGTTGGCGTCAGGTCGCCCCACGGCGTGCCGCGCAATCCTTTTCATTCGGAAATGATTCCGGGCGGTTCCAGCAGTGGATCGGCGGTCGCCGTTTCCGCAGGATTGGCAAGTTTTTCTCTCGGGACTGATACCGCTGGGTCGGGCCGCGTGCCGGCCTCGTTTAATAATCTCGTCGGACTCAAGCCGACGAAAGGTGCATTGAGCACGCGTGGGGTGGTGCCGGCGTGCCGCTCGCTCGATTGCGTGTCCGTTTTTGCGCTGACCGTGGAAGATGCGGTGGCGGTTGCCTCGGTGGCGGGCGGTTATGATGTGTGCGATCCATTTGCACGGCCGTCGCCGCAAAACGTATTTTCGCCCGGGGCAATGCCGGCAACTTTTCGTTTCGGTGTTCCTGCCGCCGGCCAGCTCGAATGGTTTGGCGATACGCTTTCGCCGGAGTGCTTTGCGCGTGCGGTGGCGGACCTCGAGAAACTCGGCGGCATTCGGATCGAAATCGATTTCACTCCGTTCCGCGATGCGGCGCGCTTGCTCTACGAAGGACCGTGGGTAGCCGAACGCTGGTCCGCTGTGCGCGAGTTTCATGCGAGCCACGCCGACGCGATCTGGCCGGTGACGCGTCACATTGTCGAGGGCGGCGAAAAGCTGCTGGCGGTCGACGCCTTCGAATCCGGCTACAAACTGGCGTCGCTCCGTCGCGCGGCGGACGCCACGTGGACAAAAATCGACACGATGGTTTTGCCCACGGCGGCGACGATCTACACCCGCGCACAGCTTGAGGCCGATCCCATTACACTCAATTCACGTCTGGGCATCTATACCAATTTTGCCAACCTCCTCGACACGGCCGCACTCGCCGTGCCGACAGGGTTTCGTTCCGACGGATTGCCGTTTGGCGTCACGCTTTTCGGTCCGGCGTGGAGCGACGGACGGCTCGCAGCCGTCGGGAATGCGCTCCATCGGACCACGGCAAAAACGACGGGAGCCAGCGGCCTGGCACTTCCGCCGGCATCGGCGATTCCAGCGGTTATCGTGGGAGAAATCGAACTCGCAGTTGTTGGGGCGCATCTCACTGGTCAGCCATTAAATGGTCAGCTGACAACGCTGGGTGCCCGATTGTTGCGCACGACGCGCACCACTGACGCCTACCGATTCTACACCCTTCCCGGGACGACGCCGCCCAAACCCGGTTTGGTGCGCGGCGCGGCCGGAACCGGCGCGATGATCGAGGTTGAAGTGTGGGGACTAAACGCCGCCTCTTTCGGTTCATTTGTCGCGGCCATCCCGCCACCGCTCGGCATTGGCACGTTGCAACTCATCGACGGTACGACGGTAAAAGGCTTCATCTGCGAACCCGCCGCACTCGCCGGCGCAAACGACATCACAAGCTTTGGTGGCTGGCGCGCGTTCTTGAAAAAATTTCACCGGCGACAAGTTCAGAAACAAAAATAAATTGTTGAGGCTTACACCAAAAAGTGGCCGAGAGCGGCCTACCTCAATCGGCTTCGTCACTTTTTAGCGTAACCATCAATAGAGGACCAGGTGAGATTGCAGTTCTACTTTCAACCGTTCGACGAGTTCCGGATCCATGAAAGGGTAGTCATCGGGAACACGGAGTGTGATCAGTGTCTTGTCTTTCAGTTTGTCGGGAAAGCGGGCGCGCAGGCGGTCTGCGTGGCCGCGTTCCATGCAGAAAATCAGCTCGGCCCAGCCGATATGACCTTCGGTGACTTTGACGCGGGCGCTATTTTCCGTTCCGGCGGAACGGGCCTCGTAAGCCGGATGATTCCTGAAAAGCGCCTCCGCCGTGGGGCTCCGCCACTGATTGCGCGAGCAGATGAAAAGAAGCTTGGTTTTCACGATATGTCCTCCCGCCGAATCCATGCAGAAGATTGGCCCACGAAACACACGAATCGCACGAAAATCAGACGGGGGCGCAGTGATTCATTGTCCCATTCAGGCCACCGTTTGGTGAAATAAAAACCAGATTGATTTTGCCAGGAACTGCTTCTTTTCGTGTCATTCGTGTGTTTCGTGGGCCACCCCGATTGCATCGTTCAGGCTCAGTGGAATGCCATTGGGCTTTCCGGTTGATTCAGTCCGGCGCGCGACCAGCTTCAACTGCTCGTCTCCAATTCAAGTAGCAGATCTTTTTAGTCCATCCCCAGAACAGGGCCCAGAGAAAGAGACCGACGGGAACTGCGGTGAGAATCACAAGCCCGCCGGCGATCCGGCCAAAATTGGTCCCCGCTGCAAGGGACGAGAAAAATATCACCGGACAAAATACGAAGTAAAAAGGCAGCCGTACGATGATTCGAAACACGCGGCTTTTCCGGAAAACGGCCTCGGTTCTTTTTCGCGGTAACAGCTCGGTAATTTTTTCGCGGGAGGACATTTTATTCGTCTCAACTGAATCTCCCCCCCATAAACCCGGCCTAAAAATCGAACTGATCGATGTTGCCCTTGTTGAAGATGAAGGGCTTTCCGAGGAGGATATTGTCGCCCTTGATTTCAAAGGTGCCGAGCGAGCCGGCTTTGAAGCTCGTGGCACCGGGTTTGAGTTGGTCCTTTGCCACGGCCACCGCGGCGTAGACGGTCAGGTAACCGAGATCACCGGTGTTCCACAGCACCACGCTGTCGGTCACGCCTTCGTGGACGTAGCGTTTGTTTTCGTTGGGCAAACCGAGGCCGATTACCTTCACCTTGCCGGTCTTGCCGGCTTGTTTCACGGCCTCGGCCGCACCGGGCGTGCCGGGGGTGCAGATGGCCATAAGCAATTTCAGGTTCGGGTAGGCGCTCATCAACGCGGTGGACTCGGACTGGGCCTTGTCCTTGAGGTCGTCGCTGGGACGGACGGCGACGAGTTTCATCTTCGGATATTTTTCAGCGAGGCGTTCGTTGATGTATTTAAGCCACTCGCGCTGGTTTCCGGCGGTCAGCGTTGCGGTGATGATGGCGAATTCGCCTTCATTCCCGCAGAGACGCGCAGCTTCGTCCATCAGGCCGTCGGCAATGCCCTTGGGCGTCGCCTGATTCACAAAAAACGAGCGCGCATCGGGCAGCGCGTCGGCGTCAAAAGTGACGACCTTGATGCCTTCCTTCTCCGCTTTGCGCAAGGCTGTGGAAATGCTTTCCTTGTTTTCGGCCGCAACCGTGATGGCGTCCACGCCGAGGGTGATCCAATTTTCTACAATTTCGTTTTGCTTGGCCGCGTTGGAATCGGTCGGCCCATCGAACAGCAATTCCACGCCGAGTTCCTTGGCCGCTTTTTCCGCACCGACTTTGCAGGAGATGAAGTAGGCATTGCCCTTGGCCTTCGGCATCATGGTGATGATCAGTTTTGAATCGGCCGCAAACACTGAGGTCAGGCTGGCGAGCAAGGCCACGCCGGCGGTGGCAAGAAAACGAGGGAGGTTGTTTTTCATAGGGTAAAGGTTGAATGAGGAAAACGAAGGGACCGATTTTTTCACCACTAATTTCCACTAATCCGAACTCGGAGAAATTGGTGAATATTAGTGTTCATTAGTGGTAAGCTCGGTTTTCCGGTTGGTTCAGGCCGGCTTTCGGCTTCGGAGTTGAGACACGAGTTTTGGCAAAACGCTCCCGGTGAGGGCGACCAGCAAAAGCGCGCCGGTCAGCAGGCCGGACATTTCCTGGGCGGCGTTCATGCGCATGACGACGGGCAGGGTGGCGAGGCCGTTTTTCAAGACGGCGATTGCGGCGACGCCGAGCAACGTCCCGGTGACACTCCCGCGTCCGCCGAAAATGCTGGTGCCGCCGAGCACCACGGCGGTGATGGCGAATAATTCGTACCCGGTTCCGGCGTCGGCCTTGGCCTGGCCGAGCCGCGCCGTATAAATTAGCGCGGCGATCGCGGAGATCACGCCAGCGAGGACGTAGACCAACGCAATCCGCCGGTTGACCGGGAGTCCGGCATAGCGTGCGCCCTCCGGGGAGAAGCCGATCGCGCGGAACGAGCGGCCATACGTCATGCGGTGGACCAGCAGCCACATGGCCACAGCCACCACCATGAAAATCCAGGCCTGCGTCGGGAGTCCCAGCCAGTGCTCCTGTCCGAGAAAAAGGAAACTTGCGGGAAAATCCGTATACGTGATCGCACCGTGCGTGATCGCTTCAGCAAGTCCGCGAAAAAGTGAGTAAGTGCCGAGCGTGACGATTAGCGGCGGCAGTCGCAGCCAAGTGATGAGACTCGCGTTGACGCCGCCGCCGATTGCGCCGCAGACCAGCGTGAGCGCGGCGGCCAGCGGAATGGAAAGCCCGGCGTCGTGCCAGAGTTTGCCAAACAGGATCGCGCACAGTCCGAGCAACGATCCCACCGAAAGATCGATGCCTGCGGTGAGAATGATTGGCGTCAGGGCAAGGGCGAGCAGGCCGATTTCGCACGAGTGCCGGAGAATATCGAACTGCCGGTCAACCGTGCCAAATCCGACGACGATCCCGCGCCGGTTCGTCGTGGTGCCGTAGTGATAAAACAGCACCCACTCAACGACCAGCACGATGGCCAGCAGCGTTTCGTAGCGAAACAGCACTGATTTCCACGAGGAGGTTTTTTGAAGCTGAGACATTGTTAACCGCTAATCTTCGCTAATTGACGCTAATCCCGGAGAACGCCGGGATGAATTCAGAGAGAATAATTCGTTTCCATTCGAGGGTTTCCTTATGGCCGAAGTTGATCAAATAACCCACCGGCTGGCGGCTGATCCGCATATAGTTGATGAGTTGGGCTTCGTGTTCGGCGAGAAGGGCGGTCACGGCCTTGAGTTCGACCATTATCTGTCCGAAGACGAATGCGTCGGGCACATAACGCTTTCTGAGTGGTCGATCTTTGTAGAAACACACCAATTCGTGTTTGGCCCGGAAAGGAATTTTTCGGATTTCCAGCTCCAGTTCAAATGATTCCTGATAGATTTCTTCGCCCAAACCGTAGCCTTGCTCGTTATAAACTTCAAAAGCTGCACCCATCAGTTTGTAGCCTTCGTCCTTGTAGATCTCTCGGTTCATAAATTAGCGGTGATTAGCGAAGATTAGCGGTTTTATTTTTTTGTCTGATTCCGTCGGCTACGACGGCGAGGAGGATGATGGCGCCCTGGATGGCTTTTTCCCAGTAGGCTTCGATGTGCAGGTGGGTCAGCGCGGGCGAGACACAGGTCAGCAGCAGCAGCCCGACGAAACCACCCCAGAGATTTCCGCGACCGCCGGAGATGGCGACGCCGCCGACGACCACGGCGGCGATCACCTTCAACTCGAGTCCCTCGCCGACCGCGGGCTGCACTTGCGGCGATTGGACGAGATTCATCACCGCAGCCAGCCCAGTCAGCGCGCCGAGAAATACAAATACGGCAAACGTGATCCATTGCGGTTTCAACCCGGCCAGTCGCGCCGCTTCGGCATCAGTACCAACCGCGTAAATCCAACGGCCCACGGCGAGGTGTCGCATGGCCAGACCGAGGGCGATCAGCACCAGGAGCGCGGCGATCACCAACGTCCATTGGCCGGCGACCTGGCTGAGGCCGAACCACTGGAAGCTTTCCGGCATGTTCACAAACTCACCCTGTCGCACCAGATTCAATCCCTGCCGCAGCGTCACCATGGTGGCCAGCGTGACGACGATTGACGGTAAACGCAGCCCGGCGACGAGCACACCGTTGATTGCACCGAGCACCGCACCCGCGCCAATTGCGACCGGCAGCACCAGCGCGAGCGGCCAGCCGCGTGCGGCGAGGAGTCCGGCACAGACGCTGCAAACGGAGAATTGGGAGCCAACCGAGATGTCGATTTCGCGCGCGATGATCACCAGCGCCATCCCACACGCGACGAGCAGCGTGGGCGCTTCGCGGGTGACGAGCGACAGCAACGGCTGGGGCTGAAAGAACGCCGGTGCGAAAACGGCCAGTGCGATCAACACCACGGCGAGTGCCGCCAGGACGGAAAATTCGCGGAAGTAACGGTTCATGCGAGCGCGCGGATTGAAAAACCGGTGGAACGCAATCTCCGGGCGCGTTTGGTGCGGTCCCGGCCGAAAGTTCGCGCGTTTTCAATGCGGGCGAACATTCTGAAACGCGCCCGGAGGTCGCGTTCCACCAGTTTCGAATTGGAAATTCTTGCGCTCATAATTCGCCCTTTCCTCCGGTCTGGCCGAGTGCTGCGGCCATCACGAACGGCGGCGCGCTTCCGCCGGGGAGCAGCGTGGTCAAGGTGCCTTCGCGCATGACCCCAATGCGGTCGCTCATGCCGAGCACCTCGGGCAGATCGCTCGAAATCATGATGACAGCGAGCCCTTCCCTCGCGAGTTGGCGGATGATTTTGTGAATCTCGCTTTTGGCACCGACATCGACGCCCTGCGTGGGCTCATCGAGGATGAGCAGTTTCGGCTTTGTGGCGAGCCAGCGCGCGAGCGAAACCTTTTGCTGGTTCCCGCCGCTCAAGCTGCCGCCGGGTGCCTGGGGACCGGCACACTTGACGGCAAGATCCTTGATGAACTCGCGGGCAAGCGCGCGTTCACGGCCGAGGCGCAGCCACGCGCGGGGAAAAACGCGGCGATGAATCGCCATCGTCATGTTTTCCTCGATCGGCATTTCCAGAATCACGCCGTGCCGCCTCCGGTCTTCCGGCACGTAACCAATGCCGAGCGCGATCGCCTCGCCGGGGGAACGCACGGTGACGGGTTTGCCGTTGAGAATAATTTCGCCGCTGTCTGCCGGCGTTTGTCCGAAGAGAACCCGCGCGAGCTCCGTGCGGCCGGCGCCCACGAGTCCGGAGAGGCCGAAGATCTCGCCGGCGCGAACTTCGAAACTGACCCCGCGCACCTTGGAGGTGGCGCAACCCAGATTGCGGACCGCGAGTACGACTTCGCCCGGCGAGGATTCGGCGGGTGGATAAAGTTGGGCGACCTCGCGGCCAACCATGAGCTTGATCATGCCCGCCTCGGACATGTCCTTGACGGCGTGGGTGCCGACGCTCGCGCCGTCGCGCAGCACGGTGACGCGGTCGGCGAGGGCGAAAATTTCCTCGAGGCGGTGGGAAATATATATGACCCCGACGCCTGCGGCGCGGAGTTCGCGCACCACGGCGAACAGCTGCTGTTGTTCGCGATGGGTAAGCGACGCGGTGGGCTCGTCCATCACCACGATTTTTGCCCCGGCTCCGACGGCACAGGCGATTTCCACGAGTTGCTGTTCGGGCATGGAAAGCATGCGCACTTCTGCATCGGGCGGGATGGCGGCGCCGACCCGGCTTAATAGTTCCTTCGCGCGGGACCGTCGGCCGGACCAGTCGATCCGGCGCCACGCGCCGACCGGCTCCAGACGAAGGCCGATGTTTTCCTCCACGGTCAAATCCGGGAAAAGCGCGGGTTGTTGGTAAATGCAGGCGATGCCGAGCCGCTGGGCCAGCGCGGGGGTGAGGCCGGCCAGGGTCTGTCCGGCCACGACGATTTCGCCGCCATCCGGCCGGTGGGCTCCGGTGATGATTTTGATGAGCGTGCTCTTACCCGCGCCGTTTTCGCCGAGCAGGGCATGCACTTCGCCCGCGTGCAATTCGAAGTCGACCCCGCGCAACGCGCGCACGCCGCCAAAGCTTTTCGTGGCGTGGCGCAGAATCAACAGCGGGGGAGCGGGGGAGGGTGACGGGGCGGGCATAACAACAAACGTCCCGCAGAGTGCGGGCGTCGGGCGGGATTACTCCAGATGAAAAACCCCGGTGAGTTCGCGCGAGACCGGGCTGTGGTCGGGATTGCTGGGCATAATGTCGCTCATGAACTTCCACCAGCGCTGGCAAACCTCCGTTTTTGCCACAGTCTGCCAGCGGGCTTCGTCCTCGATCTCCACATAGCCGAACAGTTGGTGCGTCGTCGGGTCGAGGAAGATCGAGTAATTATGGCTGCCGTGTGCGCGCAGGGTTTTCGCGAGATCGTCCCAGATTGGCTGGTGACGGGTGGCATATTCCTTTTCGTGGCCGGGGTTGACCGACATGACAAAAGCTTTGCGGATCATAGGGGGAAAGTAGGTTGAGGAGGATCGCGGTCGAGCGCCACGCTCAAACCGGGCGGATGCCGAATAGATGAAAAATGTTGCCGCCCCCTCGAACAGGCCAAAGCCTGACAGTCAGACCATGTCTGCCCCTACTCTCCGCTCGCTCGCCCGCACGCTGGGCGTATCCCGTACCACCATCTCGGAAGCGTTGCGTGGTTCCCCGCGGGTTCGGCCCGCCACCGCCGAGCGAATCCGCGCCGCCGCCGAGGCGGTGGGCTATCACCACAATCCGCTGGCCGGCGCGATCATGTCGGAGCTGCGCCGGTCGCGCGGCGAACTTTTCCGCGGCGTGCTCGCGATTATCGGTGTCGAGGAACCTGACCGCCCGGCGTATGCGGCGCGCTTTTATGACGAACTGATCCGCGGTGCCACCGCACGTGCGGCCGAGTTGGGTTTCAAGGTGGAGTGTTTTACGGTCGATGCGACGGTGCTGCCCTTGCGCCGGCTCAACCATATTTTGCAATCGCGCGGCATTCGCGGCGTCATGCTGATGCCGACGTGGCAGGATCCGGATTTTCTCAAGCTGGACTGGTCGCGTTACGCCGGCGTGTACATGGATTATTACATCGAGCGGCCGGCGTTGCTGTGCATTTCCTCGGATCATTTCCGGTCGATGATGATGGCGCTGCAAAAACTGCACGATCTCGGTTACCGTCGTCCGGGGGTCACCTTGCTGCGGCATCAGGATGAACGTTTGCATCACCGATGGGAAGGAGCCTACCTCGCGTTTCAACGCCACCACCCGGCACCGAATCCGGTGCCGCCGCTGATCGCCGATACGATCGACGAGAAGACTTTTTCCGCCTGGTTCCGCCGCCACAATCCCGACGTCGTGCTCGGCCATTTCGTGGAGTCGCTCGACTGGATGAAGGCCTGCGGGGCGCGCATTCCCCAGACCCACGGTTTTTTCTGTCTCAACCTGGTGCACGCCGACCGGCCCTGTGCGGGGCTCGATCAGGCGCCGCATATGATCGGTGTGCGCGCGGCCGAGCTGGTGATCGCGCAACTCCACCGCAACGAGCGTGGCGTACCGCCCTCGTATTCGCTGACGACGTTGCCGTCGAGCTGGGTGGATGGTCCGACGTTGCGACGGCGCGCTGGACGTGCCGCCGCAGCGAAGGTCTGACTGTCAATTGCCTGCGGGCTTACCGGTGGAACGCTTTCGACCCCACCATGGATTGAGCCCGGTTGCCTACCTCGGTTAACCCCACTTTCGCGACCGCCGCCGCTTCCTTTCCGGATCTAAAATGAAGAAAAAACGCATCGCATTCGTCGGCACCGGCGGACGCGCCCTCAGTTTTATCGAGCCCCTGGTCACCACCTATCGCGAAGCGAACGAGCTCGTTGGTTTGTGTGACCTCAGTCCGGCGCGCATGGCTTATTACAACCGGATGCTCGAAGGCGAATTGGGCTATCATGCGGTTCCGGCTTACCCGGCGGCACGGTTCGATGCCATGCTCGTCGAGCAGACACCCGATATTGTTTTCGTCTGCTCGCGGGATGATACGCATCACGACTACATTGTCCGCGCGCTGCACGCCGGCTGCGACGTGATCACGGAGAAGCCGATGACGGTCGATGCGGAGAAATGTCGCGCCATTCTGGACGCGCAGCGCGCCAGCGGTCGCAGCGTGCGTGTGGCCTTCAATTACCGCTGGGCACCGTTTCGCACCAAGGTGCGGGAACTCATCGCGACGAATGTCATCGGCCGGGTGCGTTCGGTTAACCTCGAGTACCTCCTCGATACCAATCACGGCGCAGATTATTTCCGGCGCTGGCACGCGTCAGCCATTCACTCCGGCACCTTGCTCGTCCATAAAAGCACGCACCATTTCGATCTGGTCAACTGGTGGCTCGATGCGATCCCCGAGCAAGTGTTTGCATTCGGCGACCTCGTTTTCTACGGCAGGAAAAATGCCGAGGCGCGCGGTGACGCGGCGCTGGCGGCTTATCCGCGGTACACCGGCGAACCAGCGGCGAAGGACGATCCGTTCCGGCTCGATTTATCGGAAAGCGCGCCGTTTCGCGGCCTCTACCTCGACGGCGAAAAGGATTCGGGTTATTTGCGGGATCGGAACGTTTTTCGCGAGGGCATCGACATCCACGACCAGATGTCGCTCAATGTCCGCTATCGCACGGGCGAACTCCTGACGTATTCGCTGGTGTGTTACAGCCCGCGCGAAGGCATGCGCGTTTGTTTCAATGGCGATCGCGGTCGCCTCGAGTATCACGAATTCATCGGTACCCACATGAACCGCGCGGTCCGGGCGAAGGATTACAAGCTCGACGATAAACCCGGCGCCGAGGCGGAGGGCGAATGGATCAGGGTGTTTCCACATTTCAAGCCGAGCTACGTTGTGCCGATGCCGCCGATCCAAGGCGCGCACGGCGGCGCGGACGAAATCCTCAACCGTTCCTTTTATGCGCCTGACGCGCCGGCCAAGGATGAGTGGGGCCGTTTTGCCGGACACGAGCAAGGCGCAGCATCCATTCTTGTCGGCATCGCGGGCGTCGAGTCCATCAAACGCAACGCCCCGGTTAAACTGACCGATCTCGTGCCGTTGCGACCGGACGCGCGGCATCTCAGCGAATTGGTTTAAATTCAATCAAGAGACAGACGGGTGGGAATCCCGGTGGGCTGGCCTTGCTGCTTTGATTTCCATTTCCCCAAACGAATTCAAAGTGCAAAAAACATTAACCCGAAAATTGTTGGAAATGGAGCCACGGCGACCCCGCCGTGGTATTTCCGAAAACCGCAGCGAGGTCGCTGCGGCTCCAGGATCGAAGGGTCTCGTCTTGTTTGCGCTTTTGGCCTTGGCGCTGCGGATTTCCGTGGTCGCGGCTGAGCCGCCCACCGATTGGATCGATCCCGATACCGGGCATCGCATTGTCCGGCTCTCGCGTGAACCTGGGACGGTGAGTCTTTATTTTCATCAGGACGCGTTCACGCGCGACGGGAAAGGCATGATCGTGATCGCGCCCACCGGTCTTGAGGTGATCGATTTGGCCACGCGCGAGAACCGGCTCATCGTTCCGGGCATGAAATACCGTCCGCAGAGCAGCTCTGGCATCGAGGTCGGGGAAAAAACGGGGCGCGTTTACTACGCCCGCGCCGGAGCCGTTTTTTCCGTCGATCCCGCCGGCGGCGAATCGCAGCATCTCGTGGACTTGCCAAAGGGTTCATCGATGTCGGACATCAATGCTGACGAAACCTTGCTGGTCGGTGCCATGATTGACGAAGGCACGCCTAATCCCGGTCCGTCCGGCTGGCCCGCGCCCGGCACGGTGATGAAGGGTCCGGATGGACGCGAACTCACCTTTGCCGAACAGCGCGAAGTGTTGATCAATCAGCGCCTCGAAAAACATCTGCCGATGACGATGTTCACGATCGATCTGCACACAGGTGTGCGCAAAGACATCCTGCACACGACCGACTGGCTCGGCCACATTCAGTTTTCCCCGGTCGATCCGACGCTGCTGATGTTCTGCCACGAGGGTAACTGGCACAAGGTCGACCGCATCTGGACCATGCGCACCGACGGCAGCGCGATTACGAAGATCCACACCCGCACGATGAACATGGAAATCGCGGGCCACGAGTTCTTCGGGCAGGACGGCCGTCACATCTGGTACGATTTGCAGACGCCGCGCGGCGAGGATTTCTGGTTGGCCGGGTACGAACTCTCCACCGGACGGCGCGACTGGTATCATTTGCAACGCAACGAATGGTCGGTGCATTTCAACGTTTCACCGGACGGAACGATGTTCGCCGGCGACGGTGGCGATTCCGAAATGGTCGCGCATGCGCCGGACGGAAAGTGGATCATGCTTTTTCGCCCTCAGGGCATTCCGGATGTGGCGGGCATCGCCGCTCCCGATTCCGCCAGCCTGATTCATCCGGGAGTTTTAAAATCCGAGCGCCTCGTCAACCTGGCGAAGCATGACTATTCGCTGGAACCAAACGTCCACTTTACCCCGGACATGAAATGGATAGTGTTCCGCTCGAACATGCACGGTGCGGTTCACGTCTACGCCGTGGAAATAGCGCGGCATCCCAACCCATGAAAATTCTCGCCACCCTGATTCTCCTGGCCTCGACCAACCTGATTGCCAGTCCGCCACCCAAGGTAATCCCACTCTGGCCGGAAGGCGTCCCCGGAAAAAAAGACATCGGTCCGGAAAAATACGAAAACGGCCACTACTCCAATGTTTCCGAACCGACGCTTACCGTTTATTCGCCGGCGGTGGACCGGCCGAACGGCACGGCGGTGATCATCTGTCCCGGCGGCGGTTATGTTAATCTGTCAACCGAGCGGGAAGGCGTGCAATATGCCAATTGGCTGAGCACGCTCGGTGTGACGCCGTTTGTCCTGAAATACCGGCTGAAGGAATTCGGGCATCCCGCCCCGTTGCAGGACGTGTTGCGAGCCATCCGGATCGTCCGGTCGCGTTCGTTGGAATTTCATATCGACCCGACGCGGGTTGGCGTGATGGGCAGCTCGGCGGGTGGACACCTCGCGGCGTGCGCGGGAACATTGTATGACGATCCGGCCGGCCGAACCGGCCCGGCGCTCGACGATACCAGCGCGCGGCCCGATTTCCTGATTTTGATGTATCCCGTGATAACGATGGAGGATCCGTTTGCCCACATGGGCTCGCGGCGCGCGCTGCTGGGAGAAAATCCTTCGCCGGTCTGGGTGAAGCTCTTGTCGGTGGAAAAACAAGTGACCGCCAACACGCCGCCAACGCTGCTCATTCATACGCAGGCGGACAAAACCGTGCCGGTTGAAAACAGCATTTTGTTTTTCGATGCGCTCACCAAGGCCGGCGTGCCGGCGGAAATGTATCTTTTTGAACACGGTGCCCACGGAATGGGCATGAAAGACGGTTTGGGCACGGCGTCCGAATGGCCGCGTCGCGCTGAGGAATGGCTGCGCAATCGCGGACTGCTCGATCCCCTCAAACACTGAGGCGACTTCCCTGCTGTACCCAATCCTGAGCAGGAGCCGTTGCCCTAACCGCTCCGCTGATTTTCCGAATGAGACCTCATTTCAAAAGTCACTTTACTATGAAACCCCCCAATGCTCTGTTCATTCTCACTCTCGGCCTGTCCGCGCTTCTCGGCTTTACGACGCTTGCGTGCGCGACCCAGGCACCGATCACGAACGAGCGCGTCCTTGCACCGGGACCATTCAAGCCCAATTGGGAATCGCTCGCCACGAATTATCATGCACCGGAATGGTTTCGCGACGCCAAGTTCGGCATCTGGGCGCACTGGTCGGCGCAGTGTGTTCCCGAGCAGGGCGACTGGTACGCGCGCAACATGTATATTCAGGGGACACCGCAATATAACTATCATGTCGCCCACTACGGACACCCGTCGAAGTTCGGTTTTATGGAGCTGGATCATCTCTGGACCGCCGAGCATTGGGATCCGGAGAAACTGATGGCGCTTTACCAGAAGGCCGGTGCGAAATACTTCGTCGCGCTCGCGAATCACCACGATAATTTTGATACCTACGATTCGAAGTACAACGAGTGGAACTCCGTCAACGTCGGTCCGAAAAAGGACATTGTCGGTACGTGGGCCAGGATCGCCCGTGAGCACGGCCTGCGTTTTGGGGTGAGCAATCATTCGTCCCACGCGTGGCACTGGTTCCAGCCGGCGTATGGTCATGACGTGGAAGGCCCGTTGGCCGGCGTCCCCTACGACGCCGCGACGCTCACGAAGGCGGATGGCAAAGGCAAATGGTGGGAAGGTCTCGATCCACAAAACCTCTATGCCGGGCTGCGCCTTCCGATGCCGAACAATCTTCCGACGGCCGCGATCGCGAAGGACTGGCACTCGAAAATCGACGGCCACTGGTTCGAGATCGTGCCCCCGAATGACAATGGCTATTCGCAGCGCTGGTTTTTGCGCGCACAGGATCTGGTCGATAAATACCATCCCGACCTCCTCTATTTCGATGACGAGGAGCTGCCGCTCGGTCAGTATGGGCTCGATATCGCGGCACATTATTACAACGCCAACATCCAACATAACGGAAAGCTTGAGGCGGTGCTGAACGCGAAACGCATGTCACCGGCGCATGCGCCCGGCCTCGTGAAGGACATCGAACGCGGCGTGGCGACGGGCATCCAGCCCGACCCTTGGCAAACCGACACCTGTATCGGCAGCTGGCATTACGATCGCCGGATTTTCGAGGAGCACAAATACAAGACCACGGGCCAGGTCGTGCGAATGCTCGCGGACATCGTGAGCAAGAACGGCAATCTCCTGCTCAGCATTCCCGTGCGCGGGGACGGCACGATCGATCCGGACGAAATTGCCTTCCTTGACGGCATGGCCAAATGGATGGCCGTGAACAGCGAAGCGATCTTCTCCACGCGTCCATGGGAAATCTACGGCGAGGGCCCCTCGACCGAGGAAGATCCCGAGGCCGGTCATTTTGGCGGGGCCAAGGACGTGCGTAGTAAGCCCTACACGGCGGCAGACATGCGGTTCACGGTAAAGGGCGGCGCGCTTTACGCGATCGTGCTCGAAATTCCCGCGGACAAAAATGTGCTAATCAAGTCCATCGCCACGCATTCGCCGCAGGTGGCGGATCGCAAGGTGACAGGCGTTTCGTTGCTCGGCTACGAGGGAAAATTACAGTGGACGCAGGATGAAGCCGGCTTGCACGTGCAATTGCCCGCCATGGACCATCCTGAAAACACGTTGGCCTTGAAAATCGAAGGAGTGACGGCGGGCTGAGCGCAAGGCGCACGCGTCGGCATTGCGAAACGGACGCGCAACCGTCGCCTGAATTCGTCGTCACTGATCAAGTCCAGTCTTCGTTCCAATGAAAATCATTTCTCGATTCGTTCCGGCGTTGTTGTTCGCTGTACCCGTGTTCGCGCAAAGCGTTGCTCCCGCTGAAAAGCCGAATCCGATCCTCATCAACTCGGGCCGCATTTCCCCGGCCTATCCGATGGCCTATGAGCCGGCCTCAGTGGCCGAAATCAAAACCGTGTTGGATCGCGTGCTGGGTTACCTCGAAACGGCCAGTCCGGTCCGGGTAATCAATCGCGATACGCGCGAGGCCGTCACCGACCTGGCGCATCTGCCGCCGCAGGTCGCCTTTGATCGGACCGATTTTCTGATCACGAGCTACGAATGGGGTGTTACATACTGCGGGATGTTGCAGACCGCTGAAGCCACGGGCGACCTGCGCTACAAAAATTACGTCGCCGAACGCGTGGGGGTGATCGCCACGGTCGCAGCGCATTTGCGCACGCAACCCGCACCCGCAAGCGAACCAGTCGGCGCGCAACGGATGTTCGTCCTCCGCCCGGTGCTCGCGCCGCGATCCCTCGACGATTCCGGTTCGATGTGTGCCGCTTTCATCAAAGCCAGCCGCGCGGGCGTTCATGCCGATGAGCTCCGGCCGTGGATCGATAATTACATGAAGTGGATTTCGACCGGCCAGTTTCGGCTCGCCGATGGCACGCTCGCCCGCAACCGGCCATTGCCGAATTCGCTCTGGCTGGACGATCTTTACATGAGTGTGCCCGCGCTGGCGCAAATGGGCGCATTGACGGGAGAACGGAGTTACTTCGACGACGCTGTGAAGCAGGTGCGGCAATTTTCAGAGCGGATGTTCGTCAAGGAAAAGGGCCTGTACCGGCATGGCTGGGTGCAGGGAATGGAGCCGCATCCCGCTTTTCATTGGGGACGGGCGAATGGCTGGGCAATTATTGCGATGGCCGAATTATTGAGTGTGCTGCCCGAGGATCATCCCGGACGCGCCGCCGTGCTCGCGCAATATCGCGCGCACGCCGCCGGGCTTGCCGCGGTCCAAAGTGGTTCCGGCCTGTGGCATCAGTTGCTTGATCGCAACGATTCCTATTTGGAGACCTCTGCAAGCGCGATGTTCACCTACGCGATAGCGCGCGGCATCAATCGCGGCTGGCTCGATCCGCTCACGTACGGTCCGATCGTATCGCTGGGTTGGAACGCGGTGGCCCATCAGGTTAACGCGCAGGGCCAGGTCGAAAATACCTGCGTGGGAACAGGCATGGGTTTCGATCCGGTTTTTTATTACCATCGTCCGGTCAGCGTGCATGCAGCGCATGGGTACGGCGCGGTCCTGCTCGCCGGGGCGGAAATGATCACGCTCCGCGAAGGCCTCGGTGCGAAGGCGCAAATCAGCGACGGCGCGGTCCAGTTCGCCTCGCCACCTTCTCGACGCTGAAGAATTTTGACCCGGCAAGCTGGTCGGTTTCGTTGGATGGATCCATCTGGGTGGGGCCGGGTTCGGCCAAAAGTAGACGCGGCATCCCTTAGTCGCTTGCGTGCGGTGATACTTGTGCTAGAAACTTTGCCGCTCCGGATGCGTCACCCCTTAACGCCTATGCGATCTATCATCCCTTTGATTGCCGTTTTTGTACTTGCGGGTTCCGCGGTGCAAACGACGGCGGCAGCGCCGAAATTAAGCGACGAGATTGATGAGAGTGGAATGGACAGTCATACGTTTTCGCTTTTGCCAAAGGCATTCCAGAAAAACCCCTCGCTGGAGATGACGGGATTCACCGTGATGACAGATTACGGCAAGACCCAGCCCCTGGCGTCGCTTAAAACCCCGGTTTATTATCAGATTCACGATGGGGGAGAACAATTGCGCGGTGAGATCACCGCCTACAGCGAAGTGCCCTCGGCGGCGGTGTTGCGCGATATGCTCGAGCGCAGTCTGTCCGCCGCCGGGTTTCTCCCGGCCAAGGGTGCGCAGAAACCCGCGCTGATTTTGAATTATTTCTGGGGTGCGCACGATCGCATGAATAACGACACGGCGGACAAGTTTCCCGAATTGGCGCGAAACTACGTGATCGAGCGGGCGTTGTTGATCGGGGGCAAGGATTACGCCCGGAAACTATCGGAAGAACTCGACCGTCCGTCGCTGGTCATCGACCACACGCTGAAGGCGGATTTTCTCCGGGATCAAGCCCGCGACGATCTCTTTTATGTGGTCGTCTCGGCATATAAACTTGAGGACGTGGCGCATCACAAACCCCAGTTGCTTTGGCGCACGACCATGACGGTTAACAGCCATGGAATAAACATGGTTCAAGGCATGCCGGCGTTGATCGTGATGGGAAAAGATTTTTATGGGCGCGAATCGACGCAACCCATGGCGCTGCGTCGCGATGTACGGTCGGGCACGATCAAGCTGGGGCCGTTGGAAATCCTGGAAAGTGGTGGCACGGTGCCCTCGGGGCCTGCAGTCAAATAAGCCTTGCCAAGGGTTTTGGGTTTCCAAGCTGACATGTCCTAAATGGAGCCGCAGCGACCCCGCTGCGGGATTGGCCGGACCACGGCGAGGTCGCCGTGACTCCAACAGGATGTAGCCGGCGCTGCCAGGAGGAGGGTGGGCAGAGGCCTTAAAAGATATGATTGACCTCAATCATATAAAGCCGTTCGCTTTTCCCCCATGCGCGTGGCCCAGCATCTCGTCGATCGTCGTCGCGAAGAACTTCGCGGCCTCATCCGGCGTGATGGATTTCTACCGGTGGCGGAGATTTGCCGGCGGTTGAAAGTATCCGAAGCGACCGCCCGCCGCGATCTCGCCGCCGTCGAGGCCAATGGGCACATCACCCGCACTTACGGTGGCGCGCTGGCCGACTACAACAGTGCGTTTGCCTCGCTCGACGAACGCACGGGGCACGCTTGGCCGGCGAAGGTACGCATCGCCGAGAGGGCTGTCGCGAAGATCCGGTCCAAGGGCACGATCTTCCTCGATGCGGGCACGACCATCCAAGCGGTGGCCCGGGCGCTCATGCATCGCCGCGATTTGATCCAATTGGTGGTGGCGACGAACAATCTTGCGGTGGCCTCCGTGCTCGGCGGCGCACCGGGCGTCGAACTCCACGTGGTCGGCGGCACCTTTCTCAACCGCCAGGCGGCGCTGATGGGCCCGCGCGCTGTGCGCGCGCTGGAGGATTGGTCATTCGATGCGGCTTTTCTGGGCGGGGAAGGGATGGACGATGCCGGTGTCAGCAATTCGCACGAGAGTATCGCCGAGTTTCAGCGCGCTGTTCTCGACCAGACGGCCGATATTTATTTCTGCCTCGACGCCTCCAAAATCGGGCGCTCCACGCCGCACCGGGTCGCGCCTTGGCGGCAATTGACCGCGCTCATTACCGATGCCACTCCCCGGCAACTTGCGACCGCCGGTATCGAACTTCCCGCCCGTAAACTGCTTCGCGCCTGACCCACCCATGCCTTCCGCCTCTCCCCAGTCCGATGTTGTCAACCGCCTGCTTGAGCTTTCGCATCAACTCGGACGGGAGGATCGCAAACTTGCCATCCTCGGCGAGGGGAACACGTCGGCGCGAATTTCGGCCGACACGTTTGTGGTGAAGGCGAGCGGTTCAAATCTCGGCACGCTGAGCGCGAGTGGGGTAACGGAGTGCCGGTTCGGCGACCTGTTGCTGTTGCTTAAGGCCAATAAACTCACCGATGCCGCGATCGACGAAGCGCTGTTTTCTGCGCGCGTTTCCGATGGCGCAAAAAAACCCTCGGTGGAGGCGATTTTTCACGCGTACCTGTTGACCTTGCCGGGCGTGAATTTCGTGGGCCACACCCATCCGGTCACCGTTAACCAACTCCTTTGTTCAAAACATGCGCGGACGTTTGCGAAGCGGCGGACTTTTCCCGATGAAATTGTCTGCTGCGGGGTCGAGAGCGTATTCGTACCTTACACCGATCCCGGTCTGAAACTGGCGCAGGCGGTCCAACGCGCAGTGGTTGCGTACATCAAGCGCCTGTCGCGTCCGCCGCGTGTGATCCTGTTGGAAAACCATGGTTTCATCGCCCTCGGCGCGACGCCGGAGTCGGTGCTCGCGAGTACGCTGATGGGCGCGAAGGCCGCCGAAATTTTTGCGGGCGCCGCCGCCATTGGTGGTTCGCCGCGTTTTCTCACTCCTGCGCAAGTCACCCGCATCGCCGGCCGCCCCGACGAACATTATCGCCAAAAAGCCCTCGGACTTTAATCCCTGTTTTTCCGTTCAAATTTACATCAACCATGAAATCCTACAAATTCGTTAACTATCTCTGGGATGACGCCAAGGCCGCGTCGCTCGATCCAGTCGGTTGCTTGATCTACCGCTCCAATCTGCTCGGTAGCGATCAGCGCATCACCAACACTGGTGGCGGCAATACCTCCTCGAAGATCAGCGAGAAGGATCCACTCAACGGCCAGCCGACCGAGGTGCTCTGGGTCAAGGGTTCCGGCGGCGATCTCCGCACGAGCAAGCGTGAGAATTTTTCCTCCCTCTATCAACCGAAGTTGCTCGACCTGCAAAAACTTTACGCGGCGCGCTCCGACAAGGGGCTGAAGGCGCCCGCTGAGGACGACATGGTCGGCATGTACAGCCACACGACGTTCAATTTGAATCCGCGTCCCTCCTCGATCGACACGCCGCTGCATTCGTTCCTGCCCGGCAAGCACGTCGACCACATGCACCCGAACGCGATCATCGCGATCGCCGCCTCGGCCAATTGCGAAAAACTCACGCAGGAAATCTTCGACGGCCAGATGGCCTATGTGCCGTGGATGCGCCCCGGCTTCGAACTCGGCCTCGCGATGCAGGAAATCGCCCGAAAGAATCCCAAGGTGCAGGCGATCATGATGGGCCAGCACGGTTTCATCTCGTGGGATCATGACGAGAAGGCCTGCTACACGCTCACCCTCGACTTCATCGAAAAAGCCTCGGCCTACATCGAAGCCAAGTACCAAGCCAAGGGCGGCGACGCCGCGGCTTTCGGCGGCGCGAAGTACGCCACCCTCGCGCAGGAGCAGCGCAACGCGACCCTCGCCGCGATTTTGCCGTGGTTGCGCGGCCAGGTTTCCCAACAGAAGCGGTTTATCGGCACCGTCCAGGACGACGAAAAGATTCTTCGCTTCGTCAATTCCAAGGACGCCGCCCGTCTCGCCGAGCTTGGCACTTCCTGCCCTGATCATTTCCTGCGCACGAAGATCAAGCCGCTTTACGTCGATTGGAATCCGCAGACGGAGGACTCGGCCGCATTGAAGAAAAAACTCGCCGCCGGCCTCGAAGCCTACCGCAAGGACTACGCCGCGTATTACGAGAAATGCAAACACGGTATTCCGGTGCACATGCTTGAGACCGTTAACAAGCTCATGCAGGTCCAAAAGCAACTGCTGAAGGAATTGGGTCGCGTGCCTACGGCTGCCGAAGTGGCGAAGGGGATGAATTTGTCCGTGGAGCGCGTCCAAGAAGTCATGAAGGTGGAGCAGCAACCAAAATCACCCGCGATCCGCGATGCGAATCCGACCGTGGTGCTGATTCCTGGCATCGGCATGATTGCCTGGGGCAAGGACAAATCCGAATCCCGCGTCACTGCTGAATTCTATAACTGTGCCGTCGAGGTCATGCGCGGCGCCGAGGCGATCGACAAGTACATCGCTCTCCCGCAGCAGGAAGCCTTCGACATCGAATACTGGTTGCTCGAGGAAGCGAAGCTGCAGCGCATGCCAGCGGAAAAGGAACTTGCCCGTCAAGTTGTCATCGTCATCGGTGCCGGCTCCGGCATCGGCAAGGAAACTGCGCATCGTCTCGTCAAGGAGGGCGCGCACATCGTATGCGTCGATCTGAACGAAGGTGCCGCGCAGGCTACCGCGAAGGAAATCACCGACAAATACGGCGTAGGCATCGGCGTTGCGGGCACGGGTCTTTCCAACTGCGGCCCGGCGCTCGGCCTCGCCGCGAACATCACCGAGCGCGCCAGCATCCGCGCGATGCTCGACAAAGTCGCGCTCGCGTACGGCGGCTTCGATTCCATCTGCGTCACGGCCGGAATTTTCGTGCCGAGCGACACCACCGGTCATATTCCCGACGACAAATGGGCTGTCACTTTCGCGATCAACGTCACGGGCAGTTACCTCGTGGGCGACGAAGCTTACAAGACCTGGAAAGAGCAGGGGCTGCGCGGCAATCTCGTGCTGACGACGAGCGCGAACGCCGCTGTCGCGAAGAAGGGTTCCGTTGCCTACGACGTATCGAAAGCCGCCGGCAATCATTTGGTCCGCGAACTCGCGATCGAACTCGCGCCCCTCGTGCGCGTGAATGGCGTCGCGCCGGCCACGGTGGTGCAGGGAAGTGCGATGTTTCCGCGCGATCGCGTCATTGGTTCTCTCGCGAAGTACAACATCCCGTACAAGGACGATGAAGCCACCGACTCGCTCGTCAGCAAGCTCGCGCAATTCTACGCCGACCGCACGCTCACCAAAGCACCGATCACGCCAGCCGACCAGGCCGAGGCGTATTTCCTCCTCGTGACAAAACGCCTCAGCAAAACCACCGGCCAGGTCATCACCGTCGATGGCGGCCTGCATGAGGCTTTCCTGCGTTAAACCAAAATTGTTTTACACCAAGGACGCAAAGTTAACAAAGGATGAGGTCCGACCAATTTCCTGCTTCGCGCGCTTTGCGACCCTGATGTAAATTTCTGTTCATTTATCTTCCGTAAATTCCCATGGTTTCTTCAAAAATCATCCATTGTGCGGCCGTCGATCTCGGTGCGACGAGCGGGCGCGTCATCGTTGGCGCTTGGAATGGAAAACGTCTCGACCTCACTGAGGTCCACCGTTTTCCCAACCAATTTCGTTCCATCGGCGGACACGATTACTGGGATATCCCCGGTCTTTGGACGGAAATCTCCAAGGGTCTGCGCGAAGCCAGGAAGCGGTTTCCAAAACTCGCTTCCGTCGGTGTCGACACGTGGGGCGTGGACTTCGTGCTGGTCAACGATACCGGCCGCATGGTGTTTCCCACGCACGCCTATCGCGACGCCCGCACGCAGCCCGGCCTGACGCGCCTCGCCAACACCCGCGCTGCGCTCGAGCGCGTGTACGCCGCCACTGGCATCCCAAATGTTTTCTACAACAGCAGCCTGCAATTGGAGGAAACGATCGCGCATTGCCCGGCGGTGGCGGACATTGCCACGCGCTGCCTTTTCCTGCCGGATTATTTCAATTTCCTGCTGTCGGGCCGCATGGAAAACGAAATTTCATTCGCTAGCACGACACAGCTCCTCGATGTCCACGGCACCGACTGGTCGCGCGCCACGCTCGATCATTTTCATATTCCGTCGACGTGGTTCACGAAGCCGATCCTCGCCAACACCGTGCTTGGGCCGGTCCGCGATTTTCCGGAATTAAAGGGCGTCAAAGTTGTCGCCGTTCCCGGACACGATACGGCTGCAGCTTACGACGCGATGCCCGCCGATCCCGCTGGCGGCGATCTGTACACCAGCTCCGGCACTTGGTCGCTCGTGGGTTTCGAAAGCGCAAAACCTGTACTCGGTCACGACGCGCTGACGGCCCGCGTCTCCAACGAGCGCACCGGCGATGGTCGTTATCGGCCGCTCACGAATGTCATCGGTCTCTGGTTGCTGGAGCAGACCTTAAAATCCTTCCCGACCCGACCGCAAAATGACAAGGACTGGGCCGCGCTGATTGCTGCGGCCGAAAAACTTCCCGCGCCCAGGCAACTGCTCGACGTCACGGATCCGACATTCGTCAATCCCGTCTCGATGCGTGCGGCGATTGATGCGCAGCTCAAGAAACGGAAGATTCCCGCGCCAAAAAATCTCGCGGGTTACACGCGCTTGATCTGCGATTCGCTGGGGCGCGGCCATGCCGACGCGATCCGAGCGTTCGAGCGCCTCGCCGACCGCAAATTCAAGCGCATCCTGATCGTTGGCGGCGGCTCGAAAAACCGCCTCCTTTGCCAGGCCACTGCCGATGCCAGCGGGTTGCCCGTGCATGCGTTCACCCTCGAAGGCACGGCCGTCGGCAACATTGCCTCCCAACTCATCGGCCTGCGCGCCGTGCACAATCTGGCAACCTTCCGTGAAATTCTCGGCCGCCAGATCAAAGCCAACATCTATCATCCTGAAGCTAAATCTTAGCACCGGATTTTTAACCGCTAATCTCCGCTGATCCACGCCAATAAAAACGATACATACCAATCGCCCACGCTTCCCCGATCAGGGGAAGACCGCAGGTTTTGCCAAGACCTTTAATCCGTCCATTAGCGCAGATTAGCGGTTAAAATTTCTTCTTTTCACTCTTTCCCCTTTCCCATGCCCTCCGCTTCCACTTCCGCCAAAGCCATTCACGCTTCCTATCGTCTCGCCCGGGCCGCGTATGCCGAGCGCGGCGTCGATACCGATGCCGCCATCAAAAAAGCGCTCGCGGTGCCGATCTCGCTGCATTGCTGGCAGGCCGACGATGTCCGCGGCCTCGAGACGCCCATCGAAGGTCTTGCCGGAGGCGGCATCATGTCGACCGGCGGTTATCCGGGCCGCGCGCGCAATGGCGATGAGATGCGCGCCGATCTCGATCTCGTGTTGAAACTGCTGCCGGGTGCGCAACGCCTCAACTTACACGCGTTCTACGCCGAGACGGGCAGGAAACCCGTTGATCGTGATGCCATCACGTCCGCGCATTTCGCCAACTGGGTGGATTGGGCGAAAAGGCACAAGCTCGGCCTCGATTTTAATCCGACCTACTTTGCGCATCCCAAGGCCAACGACGGTTTCACTCTCTCGAGCGCGGACAAAAAGATCCGCCAATTCTGGATCGACCACGGTCGCGCCAGCCGTCGCGTCGCGCAGTATTTCTCCAAGCAACTGGGTTCGCCCAGTGTCATCAATCACTGGATTCCCGATGGCACGAAGGATCAGCCTGCTGATCGCTTCGGTCCGCGCGCGCGCCTCGTCGAATCGCTCGACGCCGTGCTCGATGACAAAGGCGTCAGCGCAAGTCACTGTGTCGATGCCGTCGAGGGAAAACTTTTCGGTCTCGGCAGCGAGGATTACGTGGTCGGTTCACATGAATTTTATTGTTCGTACGCGCAAAGCCGGAAGGTCGTTCCGTGCCTCGATCTCGGCCACTATCACCCGACGGAATCCGTGGCGGACAAAGTCTCGGCGCTGCTGCAATTCCATCCGCGGCTGCTGCTCCACACGAGCCGTCCGGTGCGGTGGGACAGCGACCACGTCGTGATCCTCGATGATGCCGTGCGCGCGCTTTTCACCGAGATCGCTCGCGGCGGCGCGTTCAACCGCGTGTTTGTCGCGCTCGATTTCTTCGACGCCAGCATCAACCGCATCGCCGCCTACGTCGTTGGCGCCCGCGCCACACGTCAGGCCATTCTCCTTGGCCTGCTCGATCCGACAAAACTGCTGAAAGCCGCCGACGCCGGTGGTCGCGGCCACGAACGTCTCGCCTTGATGGAGCAGGCGAAGTCGATGCCGTGGGGAGCAGTCTGGGATGAGCTCTGTCTGCGCTCCGGCACCAGACCCGCAGAAACCTGGCTCGAGGATGTCGCCAATTACGAAACGAAAGTTCTCTCCAAGCGTTCCTGATCTTTAACCGCTGATCTTCGCTAATGGAAATGAGTTTGAGGCTTCGGATCAATGTACAGACTTCCCCTGATCGGGGAAGCCCGCACATTTTACCGGAACCTTTGATATTTCTGATTAGCGTAGATTAGCGGTTAAAAGTTTTTCCTCTTTCATTCATGAAACCTACTTTTATCGATAACCCGGACGTCGTGCTCATCGGCAGCGGCGTGATGTCGGCCAATCTGGGGGCGTTGCTCAAGCGCCTCGACCCGACGCTGCGGATTCAGGTGTACGAGGCGGCCGACGAACTGGCCTACGAAAGTTCGAACGGCTGGAACAACGCAGGCACGGGGCACGCTGGGATTTGCGAGTTGAGTTACACGCCGAAACGCGAAGCCGACGGCACCGTGAAGGTGCAGAAGGTCATCGATATTTTTGAGCAGTTCGAGCACTCGCTCCAGTTCTGGGCGACCGCAGTCGGCAGCGGCATGATCGATTCGCCGAAGGAGTTCATTAATCCGGTGAAGCACATCAGTTTTGTGCACGGGAAGGAACAGGTGGATTTTCTCCGTGCCCGTCACCGCGGGATGTCGGCGCACCATTTTTTCTCCTCAATGGAATACTCGACCGACCGCGCGAAGATCGGCGCTTGGGCTCCGCTGCTCACGGAAGGCCGCGATCCGGCCGTGCCGATTGCCGCGACGAAGATGGATGGTGGCACCGACGTGAATTTCGGCGTGGTTTCCCGCAAACTGCTCGCGTGGCTCGCGCAGCAGGAAGGCTGTGGCGTCGCAGCCGGCAACAAAGTCGTCGGTCTGCGCAAGTCGGGCGCGGGTTGGGACGTGACCGCGCGCGACCACAAAACTGGCGAACAGCGCAAGGTGCATGCGAAATTCCTTTTCGTCGGTGCGGGCGGCGGTAGTATTTTGCTTTTGCAAATGGCCGGTTTGCCCGAGGCGAAAGGCCTCGGCGGATTTCCGATCGGTGGTCACTGGCTCGTGTGCGAAGATCCCGCAATTGTCGCGAAGCACCAGGCCAAGGTTTATGGTCAGGCGCTCGATGCCGCGCCGACGATGGCCGTGCCGCACCTCGACACCCGCGTTCTCGACGGCAAGAAGACGCTCCTCTTCGGTCCGTTTGCCGCGTGGACCACGCGTTTCCTGCACCGCACCGGGAGTTGGACGGATCTCTTTCGCTCGGTTAAATTTCACAACGTCGGCACGTTGCTCAAGATCGGCGCGACGAATATTCCGCTCGTGCGTTACCTCGTGCAACAAGGCACGCAAAGTATGGCCGACCGCTTGGAAGTGCTGCGGATTTTTTATCCCAACGCGCAGGAAAAAGACTGGGCGCTGAAGGATGGCGGCATCCGTGTGCAGGCGATCAAGAAGACCGACGGCGAAGCTGGCATCGTGCACTACGGCACGGAAGTTCTCACGAGCGCCGACAAATCCATGTCCGCCCTCCTCGGCGCCTCACCTGGCGCTTCCGTCTCGGTCAACATCGTGATGGAAGTCATCAAGACGAGTTTCCCGCAGCTGCTCGAAGGCGAAGCCGGCAAAAAGCGCATCGAGGCCATCATTCCCACTTATGGTACGGACTACCGGCCCGCGGAGAAAGCTGCTCGCTTCAACGAACTCGCCACCGAAGCCCGTAAGCAGCTCAAGTTGATTTGAAATGCTTGTCGTGTCGTAGCTTCAGCGTAGACGGACGACTGGCATCAAACGCCCCACATTTCGGCGAGCTTCAACAGCGCGCTCGGAAAGCGCTTCAATTGATTTAATCTACTCGTCGCGCCGTAGCTGGAGCGAAGGCGGATGGTATGGACTACCGGCCTGCGGAGAAAGCCGCGCGCTTCAACGAACTCGCCGCCGAAGCCCGGAAGCAGCTCAAGTTGATTTGAAATGCTTGTCGCGTCATAGCTTCGGCGTAGACGGACGACTAACATCAAACGCGACACACTTCGCCGAGCTCCAGCAGCGCGCGAAAAGCACTGCAATTGAATTGACTGCGCATTAGCCGAAGCGGCGGGATTGGCCGCGAAGGAACACAAAGATCGCAAAGAAATTTCCATGCCCCTATGGGCGCCTTGCGAGTTTCAATTGTAATCGAACCCTTGCGTTCTTTTGCGGCTAAAAGAGCCTTCAGCAGGCTGCTGATTTGCGCTTCAGACCGCGCAACTTTGATCTTACCCGAAAGCCGGCGAGACTGAGCGCAACAACCGCACCCCACAGCGACGTCGTCGCCGGTTCTGGCACCGGACTCATCGAAATTGGTTTCGTCGTCACGCCGACCGTGAGAAAGTCCACGGCCCAACCATCTCCGCCATCCCCCAATTCGTTGATCGCAAGACTCAGCTGGTGATTGCCGGTCAGTGCGGCGGGGTCAATCCCGATGGTGAAAAATTGGGTGACCGGTCCGGTCTGATTCAGGGAATTCAGCGCGGTGGCCAGGGCAGGGTAGTCCGTGCCGTTGATGCTGGTGGTGAAAGGTTGTCCAAACACCGTGGCTTGGAAATCGTCGGCCGCGATTCCCAGCGTCAGGGTGCCGATTTTTGATCCGGAAGGAATCAACGACGAATAGTCGAGGGTGAAGAGCTGTGGGCCGTTGAGGCGGGAGCCGGCAGTGGAATAACCGTCGTGAAAGGCGGTCTGGGTCGAACCGACAAAAATCTGATCCGTGTCGGGAAAATCACCGGCGTCGGGAGAAAAAGGATAGCCATGCCCCGTCACCAACGAAGCAAACGTCATCGTACCCGAGGCCAGACCCTGAAGCGTGGCACCGGCCGTGGGATCGTTGGCCCCATAGGCCCCGGTGCCCAAGGCATCGGCGTCGCCGTACATTTTTACGGCGGAAGAACCAGTCGTTACTAAACAGGTCAGGGCAATGACCGCCAGGGCAGCCTTCGTCATCAGGATGGATTTCATGAGCGTGGGGAGGGTTGAGGTAACTGGGCTGAGCCGGAGCTTCGACCGAAAACTTGTCAAGGCGGGCAAGCTCCCCATGGCATCAGGCGAAGACTGATCCCACTATCGGTGCTTCCGGAAAACCGGCAGGTTAAAGGGCCGTTTCGTTTGGCCAGGAAGAGTCGAAATCACAAAAATAATCATTCTCGTAACGACAATGGGGATACAAAATGGACCGGATAAGTGGGTCCTATCGCGAAAAGAAACCAGCGAACTGACACTTCTTGCTGCAGGTGAACAGGGTTTCGTGGAATTCAGTGCATTTTCGCTCGAGCTGTCCCCGGATTTCAGGCTTGGAGCCGCCAATTTCAGCCTTGGTCGCACGAAGTTTGTGTCGGCTTCGGCCACGGGTTGGCTCGGTTCCATGAAACTTCTCCCGCTTCTGTCCATCCCCGTGCTGGCGTTGGCGACTGTCCTGCTGGCGCAAACCGCAGCACCAACTGCCGCTGTTCCGGAAGTCCCTTATCCCGACGGCTACCGCCGGTGGATGCACATCACCAGCGTGGTCAACCTGCCTGAAAAAGAAGAGGCTGGCACCCCGTCCAGGGAACCTAGGAAGACACCCGCGCCGCACGGCTTGATTCATCACCTGTACGCCAATGAGCTGGCCCTTGAGGGTTATCGCACCGGACGCTTTCCCGAAGGTGCGGTGTTGATCGCTGACTGGTTTGCCCTTGAGGAAACGCGGGGCAGACTCGTGGAGGGTGCACGCCAGTCGGTCGACGTCATGATTCGCGATGGCCGCTACACAGCGACGGGCGGCTGGGGCTTCACGAAGTTCGACCAGGACAGCCACACGAAACGCCAGGTCAGCACTAACGCAGCCCAGTCCTGTTTCGCATGCCACCAGCACGCGGGCACGGAGCGCGGGTTCGTTTTCAGTACGCTCAAGCAGTAGCCTGCGGGCCGTCTTCAAAAAAGCACCGGACCATGTGGTCAAACTTGTTTTGTCATCCTGAACGAAGTGAAAGGATCCATGGCTTCGACGACGTGAGCTCAATGGATTTGTCGTCATACTCAGGATGACTGCTGCGAATGTTCTCGCGTCTTTTCTGGAAATCACGGCGTTGCTAATGTGGCCGGCTCGCGCGTTGTTCGGGATGGCTTTCGATGGTTGCCCGGCCTGTCATCGCGTCTACACTTCGTTTCCGTGAACTCACCCCGGCGCTGGCCGCGCGCATCGCTGGCTCTCCTCTACCTCGCGTTGCCCGTCCTTTTCTCACTGGTCGGCGGCGTGGAGACATTGCTGCGCTCCGACGGGCCCCGCTGGCCCGTGGCGCTCTGGCGGGAGTTTGTCTATTGCGCCGCGTGGATCGTCCTGATCCCGCCCATTTTCCGGTTATGCCGTTGGATGCATGCCGGCCCGCGCCACTGGCTGCGTTACGCACTCGGCCTGGGCGCCGGCACCGGGCTCTCGATTCTCTTTCTTCCCCTGGCTTACGAGGCCATTCGCCTCGGTCTATGGTGGGCGGCCTGGAAGTTCACGTGGATTGCAGAACACCCGCCGGCATTCTGGACCGAATACCGTGAGCTGTACCTGCACTTCCTGACTGCGTCCGTGGTCATTTTCGCCTGCACGGTCGTCGCGTGGTATGCGGTGACGAACTATCGCGAAGCCCGCGAGCGCAAAGTCGAGGCGGTCGAACTGGGAGCCATGCTGCAGAAGGCGCAACTGCAGGCGTTGCGAAGCCAGCTGAACCCGCATTTCCTCTTCAACACCCTCCACTCGATCGCGGAGCTGATTCACGAGAATCCGCGCCACGCCGAACAGATGGTGCTCCAACTCGGCGACCTGCTCCGCAAATCCCTCAAGACCCAGGCGGTTCAGGTGCCGCTGAGCGAGGAACTCGATTTTATCCGCAGTTATCTCGCGATCGAACAGATGCGGTTGGGCGAGCGACTGGAACTCGTCTGGAAAATCGAAACGGCTGCGGTTGATGTGCTGGTGCCGAGCCTGATCCTGCAGCCAATCGTCGAGAACGCCATCCAGCACGGCATCGCCGTCTCGTCTCACGCTGGACGCCTGGAAATCACGGCCGTGCGCACGAACGATCAATTGCGACTGGAAGTGCGCGACAACGGCCCGGGCTTGGGCGCGCCGCGAGAGAAACCGGGCCACGGCATCGGGCTGGAGAACACCCGCGCCCGGCTCGACCGGCTCTACGGGTCACGAGCGGCTTTCCAATTGACCAACGACCGCGGGCTGGTCGTTTCCATGACGTTGCCAGTGTCCGGCTGAACCGAATGGCGAACAAACAAACCTCATGAAACTGCGCACGATTATAGTCGACGATGAGCGGATGGCGCTGCGCCGCCTCGGCCGCTTGCTCACGCCCAGCGGGGACGTGGAGATCGTCGCCGAGTGCACCGATGGCGCGGCTGCCGTCGCCGCCGTACGCCAATACCAACCCGACGTGCTGTTCCTCGACGTGCAGATGCCGGGCATGACCGGCTTCGAGGTGTTGCACGCGCTGAAGGACACGCGGTTGCCGGTGGTGATTTTCGTGACGGCGTATGACGAATTCGCGCTGCAGGCGTTCGAGGCGCGCGCGATCGATTACCTGCTCAAACCCTTTGGCGAGGCGCGCGTCGGGCAGGCGTTGGAACGCGCCCGCACGTGCATCAGGGGCGACACGGCACGCGACGAACACGCCGCCCGGCTGATGCCGCTGCTCGCTTCGATGCAGCGCCAGGCATCGCATGGTTGCCTGCTGGTGAAGCGCGATGATCGCGTCCTGGTGCTGCAAGCGAACGAAATCGACTGGGTTGAGTCCGACGGCGACTACGTGCGCATTCACGCGGGGAGTGACGCGCATTTTACCCGGATGAAGCTCGCCGAAATCGAACGACGTCTGGCGCCCGAGGGTTTCGTGCGCATTCACCGCTGCCGCATCGTCAATCTCTCACAAGTGAGGGAATTTCGTCCCTTGTCGCGCGGGGCCTCGGTCGTCGTGATGAAGAATGGAACCCGGCTCGACGCGAGCTATGCCTACCTGAAGGAGATGCAGGACGGCGTCGCCGGACGGGGACGGACTGCGTAGTTCATCACCGTAGAGGCGGTTGCCTTCAACGGCCTTGTTTCAGCAGTTTTAACGCGGAGCAAGTTCGCGAAGGACGCTGAGAATTTTTAGGAATCGGTATTTTTAAACCACTTATTTTCACTCATTGTCACTCATCAGGAAAAACGGAGGAGAATGATTTTACACTAAGGCCGAAAGTGAACTCTCTGACTCAAATCTCAGCTCCCCCTGTTTTGCTCCTGTGAAAACATTTCGAGAATTTATCAGTGAGTATCAGTGTAGATTAGTGGTTAATTATTCCGGAATTTTTAGCCGCGAAAGATCGCAAAGGCTTTGGTGCAGTTGAACACCACGAGGCGTCCATAGGCGCGGGGAGATTTCCTTTGTGATCCTTCGCGGCAATCCTCCGAATCCGTCCGCGTGCTTCGTCGCGCAAACTCAGGCTTGACCCCAAAGTTGTCAGACTTGGTCGCATGGTTGTTTCATCTCGGCGCAAATGCGCCACGGTGCCGCGCATGACCACCGCAAAAAACGTTCCCTCATCCCCGTCGTCGATTATCCTGCCCGCGATCCTGACGGGCGGTCTCGCGGCCGGGATCATCGACGGCGCCTCAGCCTTTCACGCTTTCGGCTCGGGCATGCCATACGGCATTGCGAGCGGACTTCTCGGCTCCAAGGCCTTTCCCGCCGCCGGCGGTGGTGGGCCCGCGATCTGGAGCCTCGGGCTTGCCCTGCACTTCGCCGTCGCGTTCGGCGCGGCGGCGATCTACGGCCTCGCGAGCCGGCGATTTGGTTTTCTCCGGAACAATTTTCTCCTCGGCGGTGTGATTTGCGGGACGGCGGTTTTCTTGGGGATGAACCTTGTTGTGCTTCCGCTCTCGGCCGTCCCGTTCCCCGTCGGTCCATTCAGCGTCGGTGCACTCCGCAACGGCTTGAGTTTTCACGTGATTCTGGTCGGACTGCCGATTTCGATTAGTCTCTGGTACTTTGCCCGCCGCGCCAAAGCCTTGTGCGAAGACGCGTAATTCGATTGATCGTCTCCAGTCTGGGGTCGGAAGAGTCTGTTTGCCTCGCATGTAGGTGCGGGGACAAATACCGGGATGCAAGCACGCGACCGCGGTGCTGATTGGAGATTGGTTGATGGGGGTAGGGCGCATTTTCCCCAATGCACCGGGACGATCGCAAACGCTGCGGATTGGGGACAATCCGCCCTACCTTTATGGAACCTCAGTTCTCCGCCAGCGATTTGTTGCACCGAAGCTTTGCTCGAAGGCGGGTCAGTCGGCATGCATCCAGTAGAATTCCTCAGTCGAGGAATTCATTTGCGGTTAAAAAAATTCCGTCCGCGGTCTTAACCGTTGCTCGAACCCGGGTATTTTGTTCTCTTCGGTCTGCATGTTGGCCCGCGTCAGTGCCACTTATCTCTACCCGATCAAAGCCTGCGCAGCGTTGCGGGTACCGTCATTGACGTTCGAGTCAACCGGTGGCCTTGGTGGAGATCGCTCCTGGGTCGTGGTGGACGCGGATGATCGTGTCACCTGGCAGGGCGCAATCCCGTCTCTCGCACGAATCCTGCCGGTTGAAACTTCAGGCCAGCTGGCCATCGCATCGGCCGCCGGTGACTCGGCGGTGTTGCCGCCTCCTGGCGTGGGGGTACTGCGGGTGGGGTCGATTTGGAATTCCGGGCTTAAAGCTTTCGACACTTTTTCCGGCCACGATGCAGGTGACGCTGTGGCCGAACTCGCGTCAACCATTGCGGGTGAACCAGTCCGACTCGTTCGTCCGGTCACTTCTGCGCACAAGCCCAATCCGGCCCACGTGATCTCAGAAAGTTCACTCAATGTAATGTCAGCCCAGCTCGGCCAGGAGACGGATTTGCTGCGCTTCCGTCCCAATATCGTAATTTGCGACGATGACGGTAGGCTGACGCCTTTTGCCGAGGAGCGGGCGACATCGCTGGTGTGCTGGTTCGGGAATGTCCGGTTCGTTCTTGCGATCACCGCCCCTTGCGAACGCTGCGTGGTCATCAATGTCGATCCGACGTCCGGTGCGATCGATCCGCGGTTTCTGAAGACCGTCGCGGCCCACAGCCGGGGCCGTGGGATTTTTGCTCCGGCCGCTTTTGGCGTTTACGTACGAGCGACCGCTCACGGCACGGTCGCGGTGGGTGATCGCGTCGAATTGGTTACCTCGCGTGATTGATTGGGTTCGCGCCGCCCGATCAGGACACTGGTCACTCCGCGCTGACGTTCGAGCTCAAAGCCGACCGGATTCAGGCGATCTACATCGTCTGCAACCCCGACAAACTCCGCCACCTTACGGCTGGCACCGGCTTCCAGTTTCCGGAGTAAAATCCAAGGTCAAACTGACCTCTCCGTCGCCTGCACGAGACCATTGCAACTGAAACGCAGCGTGTTTTCCATCCCGCGCTACTCATATACTTTCGCCGCCAGCAATATGTCGGCGAATAATTGCCAGGACGGTTTGGAGCTATCCACTGCTTGTTTGGTATTTCGGTAGTAATTGTCGGCAGATTCGAGCCAATCGGCCATCGCCTCAGGATATCGTCCCAAATCCGGATTCTCCCAGCCTCTGGCGTTCGGACCATACGGTGAAGAGGGATGCGATGCTTCTTCCTCGCGTGAAAGTTCCAAATCCCATCGAAGAGCAGCGAGAAGACCAAGAAATTTCTCCTTGGAATCCACGCGGTCGTAGAAATTTTCCAGTTCGTCATCATTCATAAGAGTGGTTGGGAAAATTGTTTGAAATGCAGCACCCGCCGAACGGACACAATGTGGTGAACGTCGTCCCAGATGAAATAGATCGAGTAAGGGAAGCGTTGCGTGGGCGCCATGCGATAGGGACCGTGGCGCGAGCGAAAGAGTTGTGGTGACATCGAAATCAATTCAAACGCGGCTTCAACTCGCTAAAGAAAATCCCGTCCCCAGCCGGCTGAACGTTGTTCATACCAAATGAAAGCATCCCGCAGATCCACCTCAGCTTGGGGAGCGACGACCAGCCGTTGAATCACGTGGGACGGATGATCCTGGCTTTCACTTCCGACCAAGGAGATCCTTCGTGGGGATTCACGCCGTACACCGCCTGGTCTTCGTCGAGCAACCGCGCGTGCCAGGCAGGAATGGGAATCTGTTCTGGGTTGGCCGCAAGGTCGGTCCAAAGCGCTCCCACCAGTTGGAGCTTCTCCGTCGGGGTGAGACGGCCAATCTCGGCTTTGAGTGCGGGTTTCATGAAGCGAAGCTAGTCTTTTCCCCTCTCGATTCAAGCTTCCCCCGCGTCGGATTTGGCCTGTCTTTTAGGTAGTAGCGAGCATGGAGCGAGCCGAACCGGCTGCGGATCAAGCCGCTGCCCTGAGGCTATTGGTGGCGCGCCCACGCATCCCATGGACCGATGCGTTTGCCGGATCGATGTCACCTATTACGTGACATGTGGATTGGGACGAGCCCGCAGAATGAACGTCACGTATTGAGTGACATCCGGGCTGGCAGGTTTATCGGGAGAAATGTCACGCAATAGGTGACGTCATCCGGTGAGAGCGAGGAACTGATGTTCACTCCCGTGCCGCCGTAGGTGTTGGTTGAGATGATAAAACGGCGCGCCGCGTCGGCTTTGTCACAAAACGAAACCCTGGCCCGTCTGGATTGGTGATGAATACAAAAACCAACTCCCAGTCTTCACTTAAACTTGTCGTGATCGGCGGCACCGGCCTTATCGGCAAGCCGGTCGTCGCTCGTCTCCGTGATCTCGGCCATAACGTCGTCGTCGCTTCGCCTTCCCAAGGCATCAACACCGTCACCGGCGAAGGCCTCGCCGCTGCTTTCGCTGGCGCGCACACCGTCATCGATGTCTCCAACTCGCCCTCGTTCGAGGACGCGGCGGTGCTCGATTTCTTCACCCGCTCCACGCGCAACCTCCTCGCCGCCGCCCGGACCGCGGGCGTTCGCCACGTCGTGGCCCTCTCCGTGGTCGGCACCGAGCGCATGACCTCGAGCGGCTACTTCCGCGCCAAGCTCGCCCAGGAATCGCAGATCAAGGCTTCGCCCCTGCCTTACACGATTCTGCGTGCCACCCAATTCTTCGAGTTCGCCGGAGGCATTGCCTACGTGGCCACCAAAGGGACGACTGTGCGTCTCGCCCCGGCGCTCATGCAACCGATCGCGGCGGCCGATGTCTCCGCCGCCGTGGTCGAGGTCGCGCTCGCGGCCCCGCGCAACGGCACGGCCGAGGTCGCCGGTCCGGAGTCCATCCCGCAGGACGGGTTTGTCCGTCGCTTCCTCGAAACCACCAGCGATCCTCGCAAGGTCATCACCGATCCCACCGCTCCCTATTTCGGAAGCGTCCCGGTGAACGACCAGACTCTCCGGCCCGGGGCGAATCCGATGCTCGGTACCACCGCTTACGAAACCTGGCTCGCCGCGTACGCCGAAAAAGCCAGACTGGCTGCAACGTCTGCCGCCGTCTGATTCGCCATCATGCTCGAAACCTTCACCACGCATCGCCCGCTGCTTTTCGGCATTGCTATCGCATGCTCGGACGCGTGTCCGAAGCCGAGGACGCGCTGCAGGACGTCTGGCTGCGCTGGCAAAAGCAGAACATCGCCGACATCCAGTCGGCGAAAGCCTGGCTGGTCGCAGCCACGACGCGCCTTTGCATCGATCAATTGCGTTCGGCGCGTCGCCAGCGCGAGGAGTACTACGGCGTGTGGTTGCCCGAGCCGTTGATGCCCACGACCGAGACCGACCCGGCGCGGACGGCGGAACTCGCCGATTCGTTAAGCGTGGCCTTCATGCTGATGCTCGAAGCTCTCGGACCGGCGGAGCGGGCGGTGTTTCTCCTGCGGGAAGTGTTTGGCCACGACTATGCCGAGGCGGCCGCCATCGTGGGCAAAAGCGAAGCCGCCTGCCGGCAGATCGTGCGCCGCGCGAAGGAGCACTTGCAGGTGAAGGCGCAACCACCCACGCCGCCGACTGACCAGGCCCGCCGCCTGGTCGCGGAGTTTCTCGCCGCCGCCGAATCCGGTGACATTCGGCAGGTGCTCACATTGCTGGCGGAAGACAGCACCGTTTACAGCGACGGCGGCGGCAAGGTGAAGGCGGTGGGCCGCGCCATCCGCGGTCTGGACCACGTGAGCCGCTTCCTGCTCGGCATCTGGCCACGCTTCATGGCCGGCGTGAAGCCGGTTTTGATCAACATCAACGGCGCCCCCGGCTTCGTCGTGAGCTCCGGAGGCCAGGTTCACTACGCGCTGACCTTCGAGATCAACGCCGACCGAATTCAGGCGATCTACATCGTCTGCAACCCCGACAAACTCCGCCACCTCGCGACTGGTACGGGCTCTCAGTCTCCGGAGCAAAATCCAGGGTCAAACTGAGATTGCCCTGATTTGAAGGTCACCTCCGCCAAGGCAACCAACTGCATGTTAAGTTTTGCGCACAGAGTAGGAAGCAAGGTCCTCCGCGGTGATTTGCTCTGCAGGAACTAAGCGGTAATGCACTTCGGAAACTACTTTAACTGCTCCGTTCTCCAACGTTAGTTCGAACAACGCGATCCGCTGATCCGCCATAAATTGTGCTGACACTGCTCGACAAATCAGAGTCGGAAATTTCTCGGCGCAGCAAGAGATGTCCTGCTTAGCCTGGACAGGCGAGAGCTGGTCATTTCCGCCTTTCGCTTGGACGGGAATGACAAATTGGCGACCCAATCGATCTACGCCAACGTAGACTTCATCGATTTCGATTTGCACACCGCTTTTTAACGCTGTGCGTAAATGATTTTGTAGGGAATAGGAAGCGATCCCTAGAAAAATATCTATTAGGCGGTTGTAGCGAACTTTCGCTAGGAGAGCCTGTTCATCTGAGAGAGCATGTGCCGAAATCAGCTCAGGAGTCGCGTCGGGTACCTTGATTGTTATCAAATCCGGATTTGGTACCACTCTGCTGATCTTTGTCAGCCGAAACGCATACTGACCTCGCGCAATCCCGTCGATGATCCACTCATGGCCAATGGTCTGAAGCGCAATAAGTCGCTCTGGAAGCGGGGCGCGATATCGCATAGCGTATACGGCGTCCCCGAGATTCTTTGGCAACTTGATGCGAAGCTGCTTTGCAGCTGCCTCAAACTCGGTGCGCACAAAACGCACCTCATTCGCACCTTTTTTGTAATGATCGAAAAAGATTTTCTCGATAAGGGCTTGATAGCGGCTCTGCTTTCTTGGAACTCGGCGCTTAGGCATATTTTTCCTTACGAAGCTGTGCCTCAATTTCCTCTTGTTTTCTCTTGCGTATACCGCTCTTGCGGTTGCGCGGGCCAATCGGAACGACCACGCCCCAATATTCGGATGCCTCAGCCATGCCCATAAGCAGGAGCGTTGAGGCCCCCAAGGGCAACACTGTCTTCGGTCGGGTAGCCTTATAGCCGGCTGCGCGTAATATTTCGGATGCTACGGCGCGCGCCAACGGAGGCGGCACTGCGTTTCCGATCTGTCGCGCCCCATGCCATTTGGTTTGATGAAATCGAAACCAATCGGGAAAACCGTGAAGGCGTGCCATTTCACGCACCGTTATGCATCGTGGATAAAGATAATGGATAGGACGTGGGCTAGTAAACGCCCCACGCGCGGAATCACTACCCGCTCGAAGTGTGTTCGCGAGTCCATCGGGAGGAAGTTTGAAGAAGCGCGAAATAGGTTCTACAGAACCCGCTTCCGTCTGTTTGAACCGTCGGCGCGAGATAGCTGTGTGCTCCGTTCTCATGCTTGCTGTCAGTACGTTGGGTTTCCATTCGCGTCTGTAACCAAAGTGCCAGGCCCCCTGAGATAGGGCACGCATTTCCGATCCATAAGCGGACGGCTTGGTCCATTTGCGGCAAGCGACGGAATCGGTATCGTTCAGTTCAGCGAATTGCTCTGCATCAGGAAGGTCTCGCAATGCCTCCTGACAAGTAGGTCCTCTCTCTAATTCAAATAGATCGCCCGTACGAACGTTGGGGTCAGCAAATAAAGGCTCGGGGTACTCTGGCACTTTTTTGCGAGAGCGGGCTCCCATAAGAATCAGTCGTTCTCGATCCTGCGGGGTCCCGTAGGCTGCGGCATTTAGAACGCGCCAAGGATGACGAATCGAGTAGCCTGCATTTTTAAATTCTTCAATGACCTCATCCAAAAACTTCCGCTGAGGTCCAAGCGTGAGCCCTTTGACATTTTCAAAGACAAAATAATCAGCCTCGAGTTCGCGAACGATGCGGACAAACTCCCGAACAAGCATATTTCTGGGATCGTCCAAAGCGCGTTGTCCCATCAGCGAAAAACCTTGGCATGGCGCTCCGCCGAACACGACATCGATTTTCCGATCACCAATGCCGGCCGCGTGACGGATTTCTTCTCCGCTCAGTCCGATAACGGATCGCGCCATTGTCGCGCACGCCGGAAAATTGAATGCATGCGCAGCAGCGTGAACGGGATCGTATTCAACCGCCGCCACGACATCGAAGCCAGCCTGTTCAAAACCCAAACTGAGGCCGCCGACACCGCAAAAGAGATCTATGCCAATGGGACGCATGAATGTGAATTTTCTGAAAGTTAGCTCGCGTCAAGGCGAGCGTCTTATTGTTTTCCGTCCCAAAAATAATGATATGTGGGTTATAAGTCGATCGAAATCTTTCAATTCGCATTGCCAGACAACGAGCGGTTCCCACCCAAGTTTTCGAATGTCCCTCAGATTTCGGCGATCACGGCGTTTATTCCCCAGTAGTTTTGGAAGCCAATACTCTCTGTGACTCTTTGGGGCCCGTCCCCAACGGCATGCGTGCCCATGCCAAAAGCAGCCGTGCACCAAAATCACCTTACGTCGGCTAGGAAATACAAGATCTGGGCGCCCGGGCAGACTGGCGACATTTGTGCGATATCTAAAACCTTTACGATGCAGTGCTTTGCGAATGCTGATTTCCGGACCGGTGTCTCGCTGGTGCACGCTCGCCATGATCTTGCTTCGAACGTTGGCGGTAACGTGATCTGCCATTGAGGATATTAAAGGATCCAAAGGGTGATTCCGCGCAAGTCCGATTAACACCGCCAGAAGGAGTATCGCATGGTGATACTTGATCAGTAAGCAAGAATCAGCGCGGAGTCACCAGTTGATCAATTCTGCACTTGCAGAAGCGAATGCGGGAAACAGGTGGAAATTTCGTTTGATCACCTGATCGATGACCATATGCACTGGCTTTGCTTAGATGACGGATTAGCAGGTACGCAGCGATCAGAAATTATGGGCAGAACGGCTTCAAATTTTGTTGTACTTGGTGGTCCGTTGTCTGCGGAATCCAATTATCAGCCTGAGGTTGGTTGAAGTCCCGCTAAATTCTTTGATCTATCATTTGATCGAACCGACCGCTTTTCAGATAGGGTCGGATGAGGTGGCTGGCCGAGCCAAAGGGTCAACTGACCCCATTTTCCCGCTGCCTTTGGTCGTCAGCTCGTAGGCCGGGCGTTTGGAACCGTCGGCCGCGTCGGTCGATTCCACAGCCCGTACAGGCGGAGGCGCTCCAGGCGTTAGTGGAGGATGGCCGTGGGAATTCCCTCGGGAGAAGCGAGCTTTAGCCCTCTTGCGTTATTGCATCAATGGGGCAGGTTGGCGGTCTATTCGACACTCCGACATGAAAACCGAACACGATAAAAATTGCCTAGACCAGGAGAACAGTGGCCATGACTGAGGAACGCGCGGTTCTCGCTGGGGGTTGCTTCTGGGGTGCACAGGATTTGATCCGCCGAAAGGAGGGCGTCCTCTCGACCCGGGTGGGCTACACGGGCGGCAGCGTCCCGCACGCCACCTATCGCAACCACGCAGGTCATGCCGAAGCAGTCGAAATCATTTTCGACCCGTCGCGCATCGGCTTCCGGGAGATCCTCGAATTTTTTTTCCAGATTCATGACCCGAGCACACGGAACCGCCAGGGCAACGACGTCGGCACGAGTTATCGATCGGCAATCTTCTACACCAGCGATGAACAGAAGCGGATCGCCGAAGACACCGTCGCCGACGTCGACGCTTCCAAGTTATGGCCGGGGAAGGTGGTGACCGAGGTCGTCCCGGCGGGCGAATTTTGGGAAGCGGAGCCTCAACACCAGGACTACCTGATTAATCATCCCGGCGGATATACCTGTCATTTCGTGCGGCCGAAATGGAAGCTACCGAAGCGCGCAGCCGGAAGCCGCACGTGATAAAATCGAGGGAACGGGATCACTGCTGTCCAAAACAGAATCGTGCCATTGAATTTCAGCGGAGAAGCCGTTTGTGCGATGTGTGCGGCCTTGTTTCGAAAGTATGACCCGGCTTGGCGCCGGGCATGATTCACGCGCCTGAATTGAGTTTTCTCCTCTGAGAGGCAAGTATGCCGTGATTCTGGACTCCGACCAGCACGCTGTATTTCGCCCCATGTTCGGCGCATTCCTGCAATGCGTCGCGGGGAAGATGCTGACGGGAACGATTGGTCAGACTGGATCATGGAGATTGCTTCCGATATCGGGTCGGTGGATTCTTCCTTGGTTTTCCAGACCGCTTCACGCAACCCCCGGTCATCCATCGTGCTGTCCTCGCAATCCATGAAACTGCCCATCCCAAAACTACTGGCCACACTGCTTGCTGGTTACTCCCTGTTTGCTGCACCTGCCCAGTCACTCGCCGTGGAAAAATTATCCGCGCCGGCCTTGAAGCGCGTTTCCTATCAGAGTGCCGCCACGAGGTTGGAGCGGGATTTCTATGTTTATCTGCCGGAAGGATACGAGCAAAAGGACCACTGGCCCGTGCTGATGTTTCTCCAAGGGAACGGAGAGCGCGGCGACGGAAAGGAAGACCTCGACTATCTCATGGTCACCGGACCGCTCTTCGAGGCTTGGTCGCAGCAGAGGCATCTGCCTTTTGTCATTCTCGTTCCACAGTTGCCGATGTTCGATCAGGCGGGGCAGGGTTTTATCAAGAATCGTTCCCGCACGCGTATTCGCTACCCGAAAGCCGACGGCCCGTATCCCGAGTTTCCGCCCGGCACATACCGCGGCAAGGTGAAGATGGACGGCGCCCTGTCTGACGCTCACATGCCGTTTGGTCTCGATGGGACGGAGCAAGGCTGGAGCATGATCGAAAACGAACTGCTCTCGATGTTGGACACGGTTCTCACGAAGTACAAAGGCGATCCTTCGCGCGTGTATCTCACCGGTCTGAGTACCGGTGGATTTGGAACCTGGTACATGGCCGGTAAACATCCGGAGAAGTTCGCTGCGATCGCTCCCATCTCTGCTTTTTGCCATCCGGATCTGGCCCCGGCCATTGCGCAAGCCAGGTTGCCGGTGTGGGTTTTCATGGGCGGACGCGATCCCTACTTCAAGCAACAGTTTTTTTATCCCGGGCTTAATGAACTTGAAAGACTCGGCGATCCTGATGTGCGCTTCACCATCCTGGCCGATATGGGGCATGACGCGTGGCAACGGGTTTATGCGGGACAGGACATTTACGACTGGCTGCTGAAGCAGAAGAAAGTAGTGGGCTCTTCCGCTCTTTCGCGGCCAGATAATTCCGGAATGGTTAACCACTAATCCACACTAAATCTCACTGACAAATCCCCGGAGTGTTTTCAACGGAGGAAACAAAGAGAAATGAGATTTTGAATTTCCGATTTACACCAAGAGAATGCTGCCTTCGTGTACTGTCCGAATCCATGCGTTAAACGCGGAGTGCTCAGAGTTCGCGGACAGGAGAAAACGGGGGTCAAGTTTCGGGCGTGATCACAAATGCGTGAACGTCTTGCCGCCAACGTTGTCTCTCATTCTACAAAGGTAGCTTTAACTATGCGTACGACTCGATTTTCCCCCTGGATAGGCGCGTTCGCGGTGGCGATGCTGTGGTGCGTCGGACCAAGCGCTTTCGCGGCGACGGCGGATGCCCCGCCAGTTCCCACGACCCCGAGCTTTCAGCCGCTGAACAGTCCGGCGACCAATGAACAGCATCCGGGCAAATTTGTCTGGGCTGATTTGTTTACCAACGATCTGGCTGCAGCCACGAAATTCTACACGGGCGTGTTTGATTGGAAAGCGACTTCGACCGATCAAAATGGCAAGTCCTACACCGTATTCAGCAGCGACGGACATCCCGTCGCCGGGTTGGTGCCGCGCAACCCCGCCAAAAAGCAGCGCCCCTCACGCTGGCTCGGTTATGTCGCCGTCCCCGACATCAAATCCGCGCTTGAGGCGGTGACCCAAGCCGGGGGACAGGTGCGGGCACCAATCCGCGATTTTCCCCAGCGTGGTTCCCAAGCCATCGTTTCCGATGGCGAGGGTTCACCGATCGGATTGCTGCAGTCGAGCTCGGGCGATGCGATTGACGATGAACCCAAACCGGGCGAGTGGAACTGGTTTGAGCTTTATGCGAAGGATCCCAAGGCAGCTTCTGAATTTTACGGCAAGGTCCTCCATTACGCGGTTTCGCCGGACGATCGGACCGAGCGGAAAAACGATTATCTGCTGACCAGCGATAACATTGCCCGGGGCGGAGTAGCGCCGATGCCTGACCGGGAAGACGCGCAGGCTGGCTGGCTTTGTGTGGCGCGCGTCAAGAATATGGAGGAAACGCTGGCGCGGGTGGCTGCGCTGGGAGGCGAAGTGTTGGTGGCGCCTCGCGCCGTCGCCTACGAAAGCCGGTTTGCCATTATCGCCGATCCCACCGGCGGCACGATCGGACTCGTGGAATATGTGGACAATGCCAATCCCGCCACCCGCCCATGAAAACCATCGGCAAACTTCTTTTTGGTGCAGTGCTTTTGGCCGCCGTTGAGTTTGGATTCAGCGGATGCGTCGCCGATGGTGGTGGTTATGTGAGCGGCAGCGAAAGTATCTATTACGGATCGGACCCATGGTTTCATGACGGTCCCTGGCTGGATGGCCGACCGCGATATCGCCACGCCCCCGGGGCATATATCCATCCGCCCGCCTATCATGTCCGGGGTTCCGATCAGCACCATACCCCTGATCATCGCCCGGCGGGTTCCGGCAATCATGCCCCCACCCAGCATTCAAATCCTTCGGGCCACCACGATCAAGATCACCGGCCCAATCAGGACCGGCATTAAGCAGGGAGGGAATAGCGGCGGAAGATTTGCCGCGAAGGGTCGGAAAGAGAGAAAAGAAATTTTTGTGTGCTGCCGACAGGGGTTCGGCGCTAATCAGTGCTATTATCGGAACGAGATTTTTGTGAAAGAGGGAAGATGAGGCGCGCGAAGTAAACAAAGGCAGGCATGTCCCGCAAATTCACCGATCAGGTGAATTTTCCGGTGCCCAATCCATTAGCGCGGATCAGCGTTCCAAAAAGATTCATCCTTTCGGATTTAATTTCCCGTTGATGGATCCGCTGGCAGGTAAAAAAATCGTGGACTCGGAAGTTTAGTTTGGCAGCAATTCGCGTGATTTGCGCGCCAGCTTTCTCCATGTTCCCTCCATGAATACCCGCCGTGATTTTTTGAAGCTGACTGCATCCGCCGGCCTGCTGGGGGCCTCGCTGGTGCGGGCCACAGAAAAAAGTTTGTCCACCTCAGCTACCCCGGCCGCGTCCGGGCACACGGGAGGGGAGGACCGTGCAGAGTGGACGCAGATGGCGGCCCGGCTGGCGACGCCATTGTTGTCAGCCTTGTCCGTGCGAAGGTTGAAGTCGCTCATGCCGGTGGAATCTCATCCGACTTCGCATGACCGTCCGAACTTCACGCATCTGGAAGGGTTCGGACGCCTGCTGGCGGGACTTGCACCGTGGTTTGAAACCGGCGGCGGACAGCCGGGGGAGGACAAGCTGCGTTCCGAACTGGTGGTACTGGCGCGAGCGGGTCTCGACGCGGCGACGGACCCGGCGTCGCCCGACTTCATGAATTTTTCCCGAGGGAAACAGCCGCTGGTCGATGCAGCGTTTCTTGCCCAGGCATTGCGGCGGGCGCCGGTGGAGCTATGGCGCAAACTCGAGCCGCGCGTCCAGCGTAACGTAATCTTGGCGCTGCAATCGTCACGTGTGATTCAACCGGGCGAAAATAACTGGAAACTTTTTGCCACCACCGTGGAAGTTTTTCTCCAGTCGATCGGTGAGCCACGGGACGAAGCACGGCTCTTCGAGGGAATTCGCAAGCACCGCGACTGGTATGTGGGCGACGGAATCTACGGTGACGGTCCGGAATTTCATTGGGATTACTACAATTCCTTCGTCATCCAGCCCATGCTGGTCGAAGCGCTCGACGTGGTCGGCGACGAGGCACCGGAGTGGCAGGCCTTCCGCGAAAAAGCTCGCGCGCGTTTGACGCGTTATGCCGCCATTCAGGAAAGACTGATCGGACCCGATGGATCCTATCCCGTGATCGGCCGCTCCATTACCTATCGGTGCGGCGCGTTTCATGCGCTCGCCCTCGCGGCCCTGCGTCACCAACTTCCCGGAGAAGTGGTCCCGGCCCAAGCGCGAACGGCCTTGAGTCGTGTTATCCGGCGAACGCTGGGATCTCCCGGCACTTTCGATGAAAAAGGCTGGCTGCAAATTGGTCTGGCTGGACATCAGCCTGCGCTCGGCGAGCCATATATTTCCACCGGCAGTCTCTATCTTTGCAGTGTGGTGTTGCTCCCGTTGGGACTTCCGCCCGCCGATCCCTTCTGGAATGCGCCTGCGGAAAAGACCACGTGGGAAAAAATTTGGTCGGGAGAGGATTTGCCGGCGGACCACGCATTGTCATCGAAATGAGAGCCAGCAGGCAGCAATTGGCCGCGAAGGAATGCAAAGAGCGCAAAGGAATTTCCAAGTATTAGGATCTGGGAGACTAAACGTACTCCAGAGGAAAGGCTTTGGAACGCTGATCCTCGCTGATCATTCGAATTTGGAAGAATTTACCTAATCGAACGCCTTCTCTCCCGCGGCATTACTATCTCGGATCCGTTACGCGACCGAGGAAGAGGCAGGTGCCGGAAGGAACGTGCTGGATGGCGAAGATGAATGGTCGATCTGCCCGGACTTCGACTGGCGGAGGTTCCTTGGAGTGAACCATGACGCCAAAGGTGAGCATTTCCACCACGGTTGTCGCCGCCGCCTCAGTGCCGTGCTCATCCAGGACGAGCCAGGTTTTGTGAAAGACGTTTGAGATGGCGAGATAGTCGCCGGGTTTGCGTGGTGCCATTTTGTCGAAGTTGGCACTGCCGGTTGGCTGATCGAAAGCCGTCCGTAAACCCAACGATTGCAAGGCTGGCGTGAGGGCAATTGTCCCGGGCTCCAGCCTGAATTTTGGCAGATGCAAAATCACCTCCCGCTGTTCCAATCGGGCGCACCCTGAGAGCACTTTGGCGGTGAGTGATTTCTCCAGCGACGCCAGGCCGTCGGTCTTATCCGGCACGAGTAGCACGAACTGGAGTTGGCCGCCGAGATAGGGGAGCGTTACCACCGAATACCCTTCATGTTTCGCGTAGCCATACTTACGACGGGCTCGCATGGTTTGAACCGGAGCGGGGTCGTTGCCGATAAAATGAAACGGCTCGGGTTTCGTGGCCGAGCTTTCAAATTCATCCGCCCAGGCGGCTCGCAGATACAGGGCATTGATCAGCATCATCCGGGTATTGGGTTCGGGTTGATTGTCCGGCAGTAAATCGCGAATTTTATTCTTTGTCTGGTCGGCGACCCATGGGTTGACGACTTGCCGCGCGTGCGTCGCGTCGTTTTTGAAATCCAACTCTGCGAGGTTGGAGTCGAAATGACGGTGCACCTCATCGATGAAGGCAGGTCGTAAAGAGTAGCCGCGCTGTACGAACAATCGATTGGCGACGTTCAACTGAATTGGTGTGGCGTCACCGTTATGCAGACGTATTTCGGCTACTTTGCCCGCCGACTTACTGACAACGTCGGAGAGTTGGTCAGAGAGCGATTGGAACGCTGCGCCGCAGGCATTCTGATCAGATGGCAGATGAAGTGTTTTCTCCATCTCAGCCTTCGTGACGCCGTCGGCACCGGCGTAAGTCATGGCCAGCACGCTTGCGATGGAATAGGGGGAAAGCAGTACGGCTGAATTACCGGCGGATTTGATTTCTTCCCGGTAAAGATCGAGTCCCAGCGAGTTGATGGCTGGAGCAATATCCGGAACTGGAGCGGCGGCGGTTGAGCCGGGGGCGAAGAGCGAAGCGGCGGAAAATAATAGAATGAGGCAGCTGGCGGGGAATTTGAGCGTCATGGATATAGTACGAGCGAACGGGCTTTATCTTTGGGATATTTTTTGACCGAAAAGCGAAATATCCTGCGTTTTTGAGAGCTCGCCGCTGAAATACCGGATTTTGAACCACGGATTTCGCGGATTGGCACGGATAAAACATGGAGATCAAACGCGGTGCCGGAGAAAGGCTTGGGAACGCTAATCTTCGCTGATCGGCGCTAGTCCCGGACACGAAATTTGGGACACAGAGGATGGATGGTACAATAGCGAAACCCAACGGACGATGAAGCATAGAGCGGAAGCTGATTTGGAGACTTTGTGAATTCGAGTTCGCTGCGCTTCTCGAAAATCCTCGTTAGGAATGTTTATATCGGGTATTGCCGAGGGGGCGCTCAATTGTTTCGCTCCAAAAATAGGCCATCATCTGTGCCGTCCTTTCGCAAATTTCCATTCGTTAACGCCGTTCTTCGCCATGCCCCACCGGTGTTTGTCATTGTGCTCGGATTTCAAGCAGGCAATCCGCTCGCGGGCCAAATGCAGGCGTTCGCAAAGCTCGACGATGAGCTTCTGCCCATCGTCACTTGTAGTGACGACCACATTAATGTCCTAAAGGACGGTAAAAAACAGCAAACGAGGGAGATGGCTTGTCACATCCGCCCTGGATCGTCGTTTGCCGAGGGATTTGTCGAAGTAAAAAATATTTGCGTCGACATGGATCCCCTGCGGGATGCTTCCACCAAGACGCGTACCAATCCAAGTGTGATCCGTTTCCACTATCAAGCCGAGCTTGCCGCTGACCGTCCGATGTCGGACTGCTACGCGCTGTTGAGTTTTATCACGGAGGGCTCGGTGGGGACGAAGTTGATTTCGATTGGCCGGTTGGGTGCCGGCACCGTCAAATCGATCGAGGTCAAGCTGCCCGTTTCCGTCGATTCAGTTGGCTCTCTTCACGTTTTCACCAAGACGCTGGAAATCCGATCGACCCAGCACGCGCAGGCATACGATGTACTGGCTTACTACGCGGAGCTCGTGAAAAGCGTCCACGTTTTGTCAGCGACGGAATTGCTCAAGGCCGAGGATGTTTACGAGCACAAGCTCTCGGCTGACGGAAACCTGCTGGTAGCGTTGCGTATTCGGGAGGCGAAAAAAGTACTGATTGTTTACGATCTCAAATCGATGAAAATGGTCTGCGAAGCTCCGATAACGGACTCCGATCGGTCAGTTTATGACTTGTACTGGATTTCCGATCATGAAGTCGCATACATCGCGGAGACCGAATTGGTAAAATACCGTATTGAGTACAATTTGTACCTTCTGGATACGCAGACTGGAAAGACCCGGGAGATCACAAAAGATATTTCCAGAATTGTCGGTTCGCTCCCCGACAAACCGGAGGTACTTATTCTCTACTATGGATGGGCAACGGAAAGGTTTAACGTTCGTGATGGAACGAAGACCGATCTCCAGCGGCTCGACGATGGAGCGGGCGCCGGCTATCTGCTGTTCGATCACAATGGCAACAGCCGTCTCACCGTCAGATACGATGACGACAAGATAAATTTTGCATTCAGACCCATCGTGGGAGGCCGTTGGCAGGAGATTGACGATGCGGTGAAGCAACCCGGTCTTCACTTCAATATACGTGGGTCACAATTGCTAGACCGTGTAGTTGACGTGCATTCTGTCGGCCCAGACGGTGATACCCTCTATATATCCACCAGGCTGGGCGGAGCTGACCGGTTTGAACTTGCCGCATTCAGCATGTCCGAAGGAGTGATCAAGCGCACGATAGCCAAACATCCGAAGTATGATCTAACCACAGGCGATGGTGGGATTGCCCGTTTGCTGTTTGCGAAGAAATCCCCCCAATTGTTGGGAATTATTTACGAGGGGCAAAAGCCCCAGGTCGTATGGCTGGATCCGGCCTATGCCGCAGTACAGAAAAGTATGGACGCGACCTATCCGGACCACGTGAATTTCCCAGTCGATTGGTCCGCCGATCACAGCACGTTTATTTTCTTTTCCACCAGTGATCGGGACCCGGGAACCTATTACGTGTACAAGCCCCAGGAGTCACGGCTGATCCCGCTGTTGGAGCTGGGAGAAAGGTTGAAAGGAAAAAAGTTGGCGAAAACCGAGGCGTTTGAATTCACCGCACGGGACGGGCAAAAGATCCCTGCTTACTTGACCAGGCCGTCCATGCCAGGGAATGGCCCGTTCCCCCTTATCGTTTCCATTCACGGCGGACCGATGGCACGCGATAGCTGGAGATATGATCCGGAAAATCAGTTTTTCGCATCGCGGGGTTATCTGGTGTTGCAGGTCAACTACCGGGGTTCGTCCGGCTATGGGGCGGCTTTTCAGAATGCAGGTTTGCGGGCGCGATTGGATACGGTGGTTATTGACGATATTGCGGATGGGGTCCGATGCCTGATCGACAGGAAGGAAGCAGATCCCACGCGGATCGTGGCGATGGGGGCGAGTTTCGGTGGCTGGGCCACTTATATGAGCTTGATCAAGTACCCGGAGCTCTATCACGCCGGGGTTGCTATCTCCGCAATTTCAAACTGGCGCAAATCCATGCGCGATGATCGCTGGCGATTTGAAAACAGGCTTGGCTATACTTTTTGGAAATCATTGCTTGGTCGGGAGGGTTTTGCAGTTGATGAAAAATTTATCGACCCCTTGTTGCGCGCCGGAGAAATAAAGCAGCCGGTGTTCATTATCCATGGCGAACGGGATACCCGGGTCAGCGCGCAGGAGGCGAAATTGATGCTGGATGCGCTCAAAAAACAAAATCCGGACGTGCAGGCGCGTTCCTTTCCCAATGCCGCCCATACCGATTGGACTTTCGACGACCGCGTAATCCGGTTGAACGAGATCGCACTGTTCCTTAATCGATATTTGGGGAAACCTGTTGCGCAGGAGAGATCAGATAAAACACCGTGAGGCGATGTTTGGAAACAGTTGGTTCAACGCGAACAGTAGGGCGGGCTAAGGCGGGTTCGCGAAGAAAGCTCAATTTCAGAACGCAAAGTTGGGGATCTTATCCGTCGTTTCATTGGGGAATTTTGGCAGAGCCTCCGTTGCAATTGTCCGTTGCGTTCTTTCGTCGCCAGTCGTCTCCGGAGAATTTAATTGTCAACTGAACCCTGGTTTCAGCTTTCCGCGAATTCCGATTTTGCCTGGGCGAGCCCGCGATTGTAAAGGGCGATGAGTTTATCCCAACGCTGATTCAGCTCGGCGTCGATTTGCTGTCGGGTGGGGTCGGCTTCAAACCAAGCGAGGGTGCGGCGGATGCCGGTGGCGAATGGTGTCCGGGCGGCGAAACCGGGCACGAGGCGCTTGAGCTTGGTGTTGTCGAAAACGGACGACACGGCCTTGTCACCGAGGAGCGTGCCCTCCACCGAAGGCACACACGCAATGACGAAGTCCGAGGCGATGTGCACGAATTTTGGCGCGGTCACGCCCGCCGCTTCGGCGGTGAGCGCGAAATAGCGGTTCCACGTGAGCGCTTCGTCCGACGTAATGTGGATTGCTTCGCCGAGCGCACCGGGGTTGCCGAACAATCCGATCAGGCCTTGGGCGAAATCGCTGTTGTGCGTGATGGTCCACAGCGAAGTCCCATCGCCGGGGATGATCAATGGTGCGCCCCGGCGCAGCCGGTCGATCGCCGTCCAGGGTTTTTGCCACGCGTTGAGCACGAGCGGAATCTGATCGTCGCCGTAGGTGAGGGAAGGCCGCACGATGGTGTAAGGAAACGCGGAAGCGGCGTGCGCAGCTTCCAGCTCAAGTTCGCAGGCGATTTTTTTCCGCGAATAGTCCCAATGGGGATTCACGCGCGGCGTCGACTCGGTGATGAGGTAGGGCGGCGCCGGTGGTTTCTCGTAGACGCTCGCAGAGCTGATGAAAATGTATTGCCGCGTGTGATCACGAAACAACCCGACATCGCGCCGGATATCGTCGGGCCCAAATGCGATCCATTGCACCACGACGTCCCACGTGTGCCCATGCAGCGCGGTCCGCACACTGGCCAGATCGGTCATGTCTGCGACGAGCGAGCGCGCTTCCTCGACGGGGCGGTGCTGGCCGCGGTTCAGCAGCCAGAGATCGTGACCGGCGGCGAGGGTTTGCAGGGTGACGGCACGGCTGATGATACCCGAGCCGCCGATAAATAGAATTTTCATGGGAAATCAGGCTTGGCGTGTCGTCCCGCCGAGCGACCACGCGCCGACGGGAATACTGCGGAGTTTGTGGACCGTGGTCACATCGGCTTGCTGGCAGCGCTGGGGCGCGCGACCGGCGAGGATTTCTTCCAAATCGCCGGCGACGGACTGGCCGATGAGGGTTTGAATTTCGGGCACGCTGCCCAGGCGGTGGGCCGCGAGCAGCGTGTTGGGCGTGGTGCGGCCGGGTTCGTTCGCGGGGATGGGCTCTTCCGGCCAGACGTCGATGCCGGCGCGGATCTGGCCACTACGCGCGGCGGCGAGCAGCTCGGGGAAATTCACGAGGGCAGCCCGGCTGCCGAGGATGACGACGCTGCCCGGTTGCATGCTGGCGAACTGGCGCGCACCGATTTGGCCGGTATTTTCACTGGTGTTGGCGGCGAGGATAAACACGATACGGGCCCGGGCGAAGCATTCGTCGAGCGATGCGGGAATTGCGTCCGCGGCTCGCAGCATATCGTCGGCGACCCACGGATCGTGGATGAGGATTTCCTGCGAGAATGGCCGTAGCAAGGGGAGCAACGCCCGGCCGAGATTGCCAAATCCGATGATCGCAAGCGGCTTGCCATGCAGCAGGAACGAGTCGTGGTTGTCGCCTTTGAACTCTTTGCCGATTCGCACAGCGGCGTCGGCCTCGTGCATGCGCCGCGCGAGGGAAATCGCCATGGCCAGCGCGAGCTCGGCGACCGGGCGTGCATAAACGGGCGCGGTGGAAAGCACCGGGATGCCGCGCCGCTGACACTCGGCGTAGTCCACGTTCAGCAGAAAATTACTTTCGACATTGAACACCGCGCGGAGATGCGGTGCCCGGTCCAGGCGGGCTTTGTCCAAGGGCGATTGTCCGATCAAGGCGATCGTCTGCGGCAGGTAACGGTCGATCTGTTCCGCGGATGCAGGCGATCCGTCATGCCAGAGGACACGGGCAATCTTTTCCAAGCGGCGTTTGGTGGACTCGTCAAAAATCCGTTCGATCCGGCGCGGATGGGGATCGAGCAGAATGACGGGTTCGTCAGGCGCAGGGAAGTCGTCGGGTCGTTGAAGCATGATTTCGGAATCGACGTAAGGTGACCGCGTTAACGCCGCCGTGCAAGAAAGGCGTGGTGGGTGGTGGCTCTGGGCTCTGACCTTTGTGTGAAGTGATGGGGATTCTTGGAGCACGGGCGACCCCGCCCGTGATGGATTGTCGGACCGCAGCGAGGTCACTGCGGCTTCAAGGGCCTGGGCATTCCCGAAAGGCTTTCGTCACAGAGAGAATTGGGGGTAACCCGCAGCGCAAAGAGTCACATCACGTCCGACAAATTCACCGATCAGGTGAATTCTTCGAGGACTGATTCATCAGCGAAGATTAGCGTTCCAAAAAAGGGCCGGTGGTTCCGCTTAAAAAGTTCGGCTGGATGCTATTCCTGCTACAGTGGGTCCCCGCGGCGAAGAATTTCACCGTCGACGACATCGACCGTGTTTTCAGCGATGACGAAAGTGTGCTGAATGTGGCCGACGTCTCCGGCGGTATCTCCGTTGCCAGGACGACTCATTTTTAGTTCCCGCAATCAACTAGGGGCATATTGCCGCGAAGAGTCACAGGAAGATTCAATACGCGGAGCAACATCTGCGTCGCGCCTAAGGGCGCACTGGAAATGTAGTTGGCCGGGCGAATCTCTTCGTGATTTTTTGTGACTAACAAATTCGTGTTCGAAATTTCCTGGCGGATCCGAGACGAAACCGCGCAATGCCCAGGCCGAGGATTAGGATTCCAAACCAAGGTGCCATCGCACCACCACCGCCGCTGCTGCTTGCCGGTGCGGAAGTGCTGCCGCTGCCCGCCGTGCTGGTTGGCGGGGTCGGGGTCGTGGGAGTGGTGGTCACGGGCGCTGGAGTTGACGCAGCCGTCAACGCGAGCGTGGTGACGGTGGCATCGGTGGCGATTTTTCGGAGCGCGGCGTTGCCGGTGTCGGCCACGAGGAGATTTCCGTTGCCATCGAGTACGAGGCCGTGCGGTTGGTCGAACAGGGCATCGAGGCCCACACCGTCAGAGAGACCGGCGATGCCGGGTACTCCGGCCAGCAGTGAGACGCCGCCGGAAGACGTCACGCGGCGGATCAAGGCATTGCCGGTGTCGGCGACGTACAAGTTACCGTTTACGTCGATGGCGAGGTTGGTGGGCTGACTGAAAAAGGCCGCACTGCCCGTTCCATCCGTTGAACCACTGACGCCGGGTAAACCAGCGAGCGTCGTCACGGTGCCGTCGGCGGTGATCTTGCGAATGGTATTGTTGCCGGTGTCGGTGACGTAAACGATGCCGCTGGCATCGGCGGTGACGCCCGAAGGATTGTTGAACCGCGCCGCCGAACCCGATCCATCGGTTGATCCGGTAACGGCGTTTGATCCGGCGAGCGTGGACACGGCGCCAGCCGGCGTAATTTTTCGCACGGTGTCGGTGAAGGTGTCGGCGACGTAGAGGTTGCCTGCGGAATCGATGGCGAGACCGATGGGATGATTGAAGCGCGCAGCGTTGCCGGTGCCGTCGACATTGCCACGCGCCGTGGCATCGCCGGCGAGGGTCGTGACGACACCGGACGAGGTAATTTTACGAATCGTGGCGTTGCCGGTATCGGCGACGAAGAGATTGCCGGTAGCGTCGAGCGCCAGTCCGCCGGGTTGATTGAAACGCGCGGCGCTGCCGGCACCGTCCGTCGAGCCGGCGTTTCCGGTTGTGCCCGCGAAGATGCTCACGGCGCCGCCGGTTGTGACCATGCGGATCACGTTGGCCGACGCGTCGGCGACAAAAAGATTCCCCGAATGATCGCGGGCGATCGCAACTGGATAAACCAAGAAGGGATCGTTGTTGATCGAAAGGGTTGCGGCATTGCTGATGGTTGTCATACCGGCGGCGCTGAGGGCAATACAACGGTATTGATCGCCGTTCATCGTCGCCGTCGCGGCGGTAATCGAGAGGACAGAAGTTTTGCTGCCGGAGTAGGAACCGCCATCAGTAACCTCGGTCCAGCTGCCGCCACCATTCGTGCTCACCTGCCAGAGGTAGCTCAAATTGGAAGCGTCGCTGACGGAAACGGAAAACGTTGTCGCGGCTCCGGTCGCTACCGTGCGAGCGGGAGTTTGCGCGACGAAGGTGGGGGCAGTAGTTGCATTCCCCAGCGCGACGGTAGTCGTGTAGGTCGTCACGTTGCCATTCGGGTCGGTCATCACCACTGAGTAGTCGCCAGCGGTGCTGGAGGAGATTGCCGGGGTCGTGTAACTCCAACTCGTTGCGCCGGCGATGGGCGTGTTGTTGAAATTCCATTGGAAAGACCCCGTGACGGGAACGGTGAGCGGCATCCGCAGGGTTAATTTTTGACCGGTGCCTGCGGTTGCCTGGCTGTGGGCCGGAGCCGGATCTTGATTGAATGCTCCAATGGCAAAAAATGCCTGCGTCGTCAGCCCGTCGGCGTCGGTGACGCTGACGGAGTAGGCACTGCTGTCGGCGGCGGTTATGTTGGGCAATGCGAGGGTTGCATTGGTTGCGCCAGCGAAGACGAAGCCGCCTGCTTTGCCCCAGACGTAAGTGAACGGGCTCTTGCCGGTGACTGCAGCGATGGCAATCAATGTATTCCCCGTACCCGTGCTGCCGGATTCACTGACCGACACAACCGGTCCGCTACGACTGACGATTACGGCCTGGCTGGTAACGGTGCCGGAAGGCGCAGTGACGACCACGTCGTAGGTTCCCGCGTAGTCGTCGATGGAGTAGGAAACGGGATAAAGCTGATAGTTTGCCGACGAGCCATCGCTTACAGGTGAACCGTCTTTGCGCCACTGGTACGTGATTGGTCCGGAACCGCTGACTTCAACCGACAGTGAAAATACCTGGCCGGCATAGAGCGTTCCACCGACCGGCTGCTTGGTGATAGTAAGCGGCACCGCTGTCTCCGCGGTGAGTTTGGCTGGCGTGCTGGTTGCTGAGCCGACTGAATTCGTGACGGTGACCGTATAGTTGCCCGCGTCTTCGTCTTTGACGAGAGGCAGCGATAAAATCTGACTCGTCGCGCCGGCAATGGGTGTACCATTGTGATTCCATTGGTAAGAGAGTGGTCCGTTTCCGGTCACGCCGACGCTGAAAAGCGCGGTCTCTCCGTAATCTGCCGTCGTGGCCTGGGGTGCATAAGTGATGATCGGCGCGGCGGTGACGGCGTTCCGTTTTTGGAGCACCGCGGTGACGTTTGGTCCCAGGGTCCAATCCACGCCCGTGGGGAACGCAATGAGTGCGGTGTTGTTCCCCGTGGTCATCAGCGCGCGTCCGGTATGTGCAAAAAGCAGATGCAGCGGAACCGCCGTCCACGTGCCGCCGTCCGTGGATTTTGTCACCCCGGCAACAGCGCTTTCAATGCTTGGCACATAAAATTCGGCGCTGTCGAATTCGCCATCAAACCAGATGAGCGCGTCCGATCGGGCGCCCGTTGCGATTTGGACGGTAAGATTTCCCGCCAGCATGAGCGTGGGCACCGACGTGACCGATCCAGGAGTGCCGACCACGATGCGATCCGAACCGGCGGCGACGGAAATGAAATCAATCGTGGTCGACGTGTTTTGCACGGTCCAAGTCAGTCCGTCCGGCGAGGTGACCAATGTGCCGCCACTGCCGACGGCGACAAAGCGGTTGAATGCGAACAGCACCGCCTGCAGATTGGCCGTCGTGCCGCTGGTGCCGGATGTCCAGGTCAAGCCGTCGGTCGAGCTTGATACATTTCCGCCGTCGCCCACAAAGACATAGTGCCCCGCACCGAATGCGACTGAGCGAGGTGTGGACATTTTCACATCGACTGACACGCCGGCCAAACCATCGGCGGAGACGGCGACGCTGGTAACGGCGGCTGCGTTGATAGTCGTCGAGATGGAGCCGCCGCCCGCGAACTGTGAGGTGACGCGGAATACAAGGTCACCTGCCGCGTGGGTCGGTTCGAAAGGCGTTGAAACCCAGCTGAGGGCGTCACTCGATACTTTACCACCGGCGAAGAAACGGCCTAAACCATAAACCAAACTTGTATCGGAAATCGCTGCATTGTTGCTCCGGTTGGTCGAGGTCACTCCATCACTGGAGGAATGAATCGCGTAACTACTCGAGTTGGCACCGGCGTAAAGGGTTTCCAATTCCGTTCCCACCGTCACCCCGCCGCCGGAGCACAGCGTCGATAAATCGACCCCAGAAAATACCGATGTCGCTTCCCACGTTTCGCCGTCAGCCGAGCGGTAGTTGCGATACGAGTCCAGCGCGTAACGACTTTGCTGAATATAAAAATAGCCGCCTGCAAAACCCATGGTGCTTCCGCCCACGCCTCCATCCAGCCTCGGTATGCTCAAGGGCGGCTGATCTGGTTCGGTACTGGGCGGATGCGAAGTCACTTCACGCCATGAAATCCCGTCGGTTGAAAGGTAAGTATTTAATCCGTTGCTCAGAAGAAAGCGGCCATTGCCAGCTACGAAATATCCGCCGAGAATATTCTCGGGCAGCGCAGTCGTGACCCAGGAGAGACCGTCAGTTGAAGACAGCGCGTGACCGGTCGAGTCGATCGCGACAAAAATCCCGTTCGTGAAGCAGAGTTGTCCGGGTGGAGTTGAAGTGGTGGTTGGCGTCCAGTTGGTTCCGTCCGTGCTCGTCAGAAAACCATGCTCTGTGACGGCCACGTATCGATTGTTTCCTGCAACGGCGGACCCAATGGTCAGCGTGCCGGTGACCTTGGTCCAGACTACGCCGTCGGTTGAGGTCACGCCGGTATTTCCGCCAACAGCGGCAAAACGCGCCCCGTCGTAAACCACCCGGTAAAGCGAATCGTAAACACCGGACTCGCGCACCGTCCAAGTCGCGCCGTCGGGCGAGGTGACAATTTCACCCTCATTTCCCACACCCACAAACTGACCTGCTCCATATACAAAACTATTGATATGGTTGCCCGTTGGAGTCGGGGACGCCCATTGCCAGGAGTTGGCGGCGGTCAGGAATGGTGCCGCAACCGCGGAGGCGAAAATGACGGCTGAGTGGACGCAGATCGAAATAGTTTTGCTCAAAACGCGGCGGAAAATCCAAGCCGGCGCCGGCGGGCGAATTGTGGTGGTGGCAACGCTGAGCGGATTAATTCTGACCACTGTCCTGGCCAGTGAATTCAAGTGGAGTAAGTTCATCGGTGGAGTGGAGGTTTCTGGGTTGGCCCATTTCCTTCGCGTTGGAAACGACAGCCAGCCGGTCCAAACCCGCCATCCGGATGTAAACCGGGTGCTGGACGTCGGCGTGCGGCGTTGAGATTGCCGTTGAACCGCGCCGCGTAGGTATTGGTTATCCGCGTTCCGGTTGTCGTAGTTCTCTCTTTTCAACCCACCGCATTCAGCAGATGGCGTGGAGCCGCAGCGACCTCGCTGCGGTTCGTAGATCCGCGGGCGAGGTCAAGGAGCTCCAGTTAGGAACGTATGCTGCGGAAGGTCGGCCGCGAACTAATCCTGCCGTTTAAACTCCAGTGTGCACAGGTTCATGTTGCCGCCGGCTTCGATGTGCAGCGTCAGGACGCTGCGGCCTTTTGGCAGCGTTAGGGTTACCGCCCGTTTCGCGAGATTCCAATGATGCCAGTTGCGCCAGGCGATCGGTTCCGCCGGCGTATATGTCGATCGGAGCGTGATGGCTGGCGTTACTGGCTTTTGATTCACGTCGAGGGAAATTTGTCCGTCGACCGCGGCCGTGTAGAGGATGTCAGCAGTGTACGTCCCCGCCGCCGCTGCGTCGACCGTGAGGTTGAACCACTCGCCGGGCTCGGTCCAACCGACGTACAGCATTCCCTCTGCAGGTTGGACGCGATCGAAGGGATTCCGGTCAACGTCGTTGTGGTACTTGGTGTATGAAATGTCCACCGCTTCGCTTTTGCGAAATTCGTTCAGGTAGTCGCCGTTCGCTGGATTCAGTTTTCCGCTGCCATTGTTGATCGCGTCGCTGTCGTGGTACGCGATGCCTTCGCCGCCCCGATCGTAATACGCGCACCACACGGTGCCGGGAATCTTCTGCGGTTCGCGGGCGTGATGGGCGTCGCCAAACGGTTTGCCTTCGTAGTCACCGGGGTAGCCGCCGGCGAACGTCTCCACCGTTGGCGGAAGATTGCGCAGATTGAGCCCGAGGTCGTACGTCGTTTTTCGCAACAGCTTTCCGGTGTGATCGAATTCGAACAGCAGCGTGGTTTGCGGTGCGATGGTGCCGGTCGTTGCGCCGGATAGTGAAGCGTCCGCTTGCACGTCCAGCGATTGCGCGGATGATGGCGTTTTTTTCAGAGCGAGAGTGAGTTCAAAGGGAAATTCCTGGGTCTGTTCCTCATTCAACACCATCACGCTCATGCCACCCGCGCTTTTTGTCCCGATGACCTTGACCAGCGGCTGGTTTGACCGCGTGGTCATGAACGTCCCGCGCATACTGTGCGCGAGCATCTGCTCGTGATAGTAGGACGAACGCGGGGAAAAATCCGGCGGCAGCCCGAGGTACCCGAAGTCCGTCTTCGGATCATCCGTCTCGTTGATCGCCCACGGTGCGACAGTTAACGCGCCATACTCCATGCCGAGGCCGAAGATTTCGGCAAAAAACTGACCGGCCACGAATGACGGATTTCCGATGCCTTCGACATTCCGCCCGGGATTGAGATAAGTGACGTTAAATTCCGTGAGCGCCCAACGCAGTTGCGCGTCACCCGTGCGCCCATGTTTCTCGTTCGCGTGCGCGATCAGCGCCAGCAGCGCTTTTGTCTGGTCGCGAATTCGCTCCACGCCGGATGTGGTGACGTCACTCCGCCCGAATTTTTCCCCATTCGGATAACTGTGATAGGAAAATCCATCCACAAGCCAGCGTCCCGCGGCGTCCTTCCCTGTGATATCCAACCGCCCGCCGCAAAGTGCTTCGTAAGCCTCCTGACGCATCCATGCCTCATCGAACACGAGAATCTTAATGCTTGGATCAGCGGCTTTCATCGCCGGTGCGATCCGCATCAGGAATGCATACACGCCATCAAGGGTGGTTTCGTCGTGCAGCATTGGTTCGTTGCCGATCGACCACCAGCGCACGGGCCGTCGACCGGGCCGGTTGAGTTGCTTCACGAGGTTCGCCGCGTTGGCCGCACTGAATTGCCGCGGCACCTGGACGAGGGGCTCCGCTCCGATCGCCTGCACCGAATCCACCATGGCGGTCCACCGGGCAATCGACGGTGGATGCACTTCGTATTCGTGCCCACCGATGCGAACGAGTTGAACCCCGCTCGCCTTCACCTTGGGCCAAAGCAGATGCAGATAGCCGGTGCGATTCTCGTCGCCTTGGGCGAGCCAGTGATTTTGCCCGAAAAGCAACGGACTGATTTCCTGTGCGTGCAGGCACGTAGACAACGCGGCGAGACTAAGGGCAGTTTTGAGAAGATTCATGGGTTTTGGTCCAACAACCAGCGCTGGGTCGAACGGAGTTATCAGAAAACCTCCGCCAAATGCACGAAGGAAACCACGGTCGTGTCTGGATGGATTTTAAATGACCGATGTAGGTGCGAACGGCGTTGCCGTGGATTTTTTTCCCGACAAGATCGAAGCATCTTTCGGATACGTGTATGTTTACCCCTCGTTGGTCTACGTTTTCGTTGTGCGTCGTCACTCTCGGCTTGAGTGTCGTCGCCTATCTGTGGGGCAAACACAGCAGTTCGAACCCGAGTTTCGAGGCGCCACGGTCGACTCACGTGCGAGCGACGCGGGCAACCGATGCGAATGGGCCGGAATATAGTCGCGACGTCCCGCCTCCGGCGCGTGAGCGAAATTTCGCTGACCGATGGACGGAATGGCAAACTCAGGCGCGAACCCCGGGAACAGAACGTAACCTGATGGACGCATTGAACGGACTGGCGCGAAGTGATCCAGCGCGGGCGATGACCCTGGCTCTCGGCGAAAACAATCCGATGTTGCGAGAGCGTTTACGCGACGCGGTGTTGCAAGGTTGGGCCGCGGTGTCACCCGAAAAGGCGGGCGGCTGGGCGATGGCCCTTCCGCCTGCGGATCGCCGGCAGGCACTCATGGCGGTTTTTAGCGGTGCCGCGGAAAAACCGGGGGAGGCGGTTCGCTTCGGCGAAAATTTATGCCAGCAGTTGCCGGCGGAAGCGGCGGATTATGGACAGTTGCTGATCGCCGCCCTCACGGAGGCCGGCGCGTATGAAACTGCCGCCCAATTCGCCCGGGGCGGTTCTTCCGATCACGTCTCCGCGTGGCTTAACGCCGCATACTATCAGTGGGCCATGCGGCAGCCGGAACCGGCGTTGAAAGCATTTGGGGCGATCACCGATCCAGCGATCCGCAGCGCTGCCTTTCTCGGTTTGACCGCAGGCTGGGCCGAGGCGAATCCCGCGGCGGTTGCCAGCTATGCATTGCATCTGCCCGCAGGATCCGATCGGGCTGAAGCGCTGGGACAAATGCTTTCGCAATGGGCGACCCGGGATCCGCTCACTGCGTCGGAATGGATGCTGCAAAATTTAAATCCATCGACCGATCTGGATGGTGGAGTTTCGGCCGTCGCCTCTCTGCCAAGCCTGGTCAGTCAGCGCCCCGAAATCGCCATCGGCTGGGCGGAAAACATCGCCGATCCCCATTTGCGTGTGACTACCTTGACGACCGTGGCGCAACTGTGGACGCAACGTGACCCTGAAGGAGCCCGGAGCTTCATCCAGTCCGCCAGTTCACTCTCTCCCGAGGAGCGGGCTGCACTGGCGCAAGGTCTCGCGATGGGACCGTAACGCTGTTGGCAGGGCAGCGAGGCCGAGGCCTCGAGAAAACGGTGCCCGGTTCTCTGCGACAAAAAAGGACATGATAAAAAACCATGTCCTTTGAACCATCGGCAATTAATTCGATCGCATTCGTCAGTTGAACGCGCTCATGGCGACGGTGGGACGACCGTTGGAGCCGAAAGCCGCCTTGGTATATCCCTGCCAGCTGTTGTAGGATTCCGGTTCCCAGTAGAAGACTCCCAGACCCTTTCCACCGGAAACGGATTTGGTTTTTGCGATAATATCAGTCAGGAAGGATTTCGTGGTCGCTGCGGCGCTCACGTCCAGGCCGACTTCTGAGACGATGACTTCCTTTCCGTAACGCGCGACCATGTCATTCATATTGGTCAGTGCCTGACTGTTCAAGGTGGCCCAGTTCGAGGTGGTCGGATAGAGGGAAAGACCGATTACATCGTATTTGGCGCCGTTTGCCTTCAATCCATCAAACATCCAGCGAAACAGACTGTTGTCGTAGCCGTTGGAAATATGCACGACCACCTTGGCGTTGGGAAAATTTTGTTTCACCGCGTTGTAGCCGCTGGTGATCAATCCCGCGAAATTGCTCATGCTGACCGAGGCTTTGCCGTCATTCCAAAGCATGCCGTTGTTGGTTTCGTTGCCCACCTGCACCCATTCCGGAGTTACACCGGCAGCCTTGAGAGCCTGCAATACATTTGTCGTGTGTTGCCAGACGTCAGTGTAGAGCTGGCTGATGCCATGGCTCGCCCACGCCGCGGGTTTGGTCTGTTTGCCCGGATCGGCCCAGGAATCGCTATAGTGAAAATCGATCATGATTCGCTGGCCGCGATTCTTCGCCCGCACCGCCATTTTCACCACATCGGCCTGGCCGCACCAACCGCCGGAAGGATTCACCCAGACACGCAACCGGATCGAATCGATCCCGCAACCCTGCAAAACCTGCAGGCAGTCCTGCTGCGTCCCGCTGGCATTGTAGAATTTGATGCCGCTTGCCTCCATCTGCGACAGCCAGCCGACATCGGAGCCCTTCGCAAAAACCGCGGCATTGGTGGGAGTGGCGAATAACGGGAGCAAACAAGCGAAGGCAAGCTTCGCGACGTAGCGGGGTAGCTTCGTAACCAATATGTTTTTCATGTTTGGGGGTAGAATCCGGGGTTCGAATTCAAGATCACATTTACGCCATGATCAGAAAAAATGCAATAGTAACGTAAAATATTAAACTGTTTTATTCACAATCATCACTCATTTTCCCTTGTCCGATGCGTGCGGTGAATGCCCCGTCCCCCAAACTGCCTTCTTTCGTGGACTCCCGACAAATTCCTCTTCGAAGCCAGCGGTTCAAATTGCATCGCCGTCAAATTCATTGCGCAGCCATTGGGCCAGGAATTCCGCCCGCTCCGTCGGTGTTGGTTTCGCGGCGGGATCGTCCGGGTCGCCCTGATCGAACTCATCCAATTCAATGATCAGGTCGCGCGCGATTGCCTCAGCGCTGTCGGGACCGAAGCAGGTTTCAACCAACGCCGTGAGCGCGTGAACCCGGCCACCCGGCTGATCTGCCAGCATCTCCGGCTGCTGCCAGGTGTCCGAAGTCTTCAGGACGTGCTGGGCCAATACGTGATAATTGGGAGTGCCTTTTCGACTGGGCATTTGCGCACTCAATTGCGCCCGCACCAAATTGCAACCCTCGCACCGTTCTCGACTGGGCGGGATTATATGGATACTCCATCGCCACCGTATGTCTGATCCTGAATCCTCTATCCCACCGACGGACAAACCCGCCGCGCCTCACGTGCGGCGTCCGCGCTACGCCGGGAAGAATCCGCGGCGGTTCGAGGATAAATACAAGGAGCATGATCCCGTCCGTTACGCCGCGGATGTCACCAAGGTGCTCGCTGCGGGTAAAACCCCGGCGAGTAGTCACCGGCCCATCATGGTCGCGGAAATCCTGGAGGTGCTCGCGTTGCGACCGGGGGAACGGGTAATCGATTGCACGCTGGGTTTTGGCGGACACGCCCGCGAGTTGCTGGCGCGAGTTGCTCCCGGAGGTCGACTCGTCGGCTTGGATGTCGACCCGATCGAACAACCCAAAACCATCGAGCGGTTGCGCGCCGCTGGCTGGGGCGAGGCTGTCTTCACGGCGGTCCGCTCAAATTTTGCCGGATTGCCCAAGGTGCTCGCGAAACTCGAATGGGACGGTGCGGACGCAATCCTCGCTGATCTTGGTGTATCATCCATGCAGTTCGATGATCCGGCTCGCGGGTTCACTTTCAAGACCGACTGTCCGCTCGATCTGCGCCTGAATCCGGCGCGCGCACCGTCCGCCGCCGAGTGGCTCGCCACCGTTTCATCCGCAACGCTGGCGTCCGTGCTCACGGAAAATGCCGACGAACCCGACGCCGAAATTCTGGCCCGCGGACTCACCGAGCGACGGATCGGCAGGCCGTTCACCCGGACGGTGCAACTGGCCGCGGCGATCCGCGCGATCCTGCACCAGCACCGGCCGCGCCGCGACCCGGAGATGGACGACGATTGCGTGCGCCGCGTATTTCAGGCGATTCGCATCGCGGTGAACGACGAGTTCGGTGCGCTCGACACCTTGCTCCGGCAATTACCCACGTGTCTGAAACGCGGCGGAAGGGTCGCGATTCTCACTTTTCATTCCGGCGAGGATCGCCGGGTAAAGCACGCCTTTCGCGAAGGCGTGCGCGCCGGGATCTATTCGGCGACCAACGACGAGATCGTTCGCGCCGGCGCGGGGGAACGCCGCGCCAACCCCCGCAGCTCTTCTGCGAAACTCCGTTGGGCGGTGCGCGCCTGACCTTGGCTCTGCGACGAATAACTTCCGGCTTATCGCGTTTGTATCTGCCTCCGTCTGTATTTCCTGTTTGTCGCAGCATGAAGGGCCGCGTTATGAATTTGAGACCGCTGCCGTTCAATTGGTCGCCGCTGCGTCACCCGAACTTCACCGAGCATGTATACTTTCATTCATTTGTCGGATTTTTGTGCTTGTCGGCGGGGCGCCCTCACCTCGCGGGATGCGGCATGCGCGGCCGGTGCCTCGCGGGGTGAGGGCACCCCGCCCACAGGTTTCCGTCGCAAATTGTGCCTTGTAGCCATTCTCTTGGGATTTTTGTTCGCCGCTGCCACCACGCGAGCGCTCGATGCGAGATATGATCGCACGTTGATTACGTTGTGCGACGCGTTGCTGGCGACCCAGATTTCAGATCCCGCTTCGCCTGATTTCGGCGCGCTGGTATGTCCGAGTAGCAATCCGCAAAATCATCCGTTGCACTCGCGCGCGGCCGAAGCGGTTTATCCGTTCGCGGTCGCCTATCGCCGCACGAAAGATCCGCGTTATCGCGATGCCGCCGTGCACCTCGCGCACTGGTTGATCGGCAAACAGCAAGCTCGTGGCGCTTGGGGTGAAGCTGCGCCCAATTTCGATGGCTGGACCGGCACGACTTCCGACCAGCTCATCTCCATCGCCGGTGCCTACCCGATGCTCCGAGGCGAACTCTCACCGGTCGACCGCGCGTTGTGGGAAAACGCGATTCACCGCGCAGCTGATTTTGTGATGCAGACGTTCCCAGTCGGTAATGTTAATTATAGTCCCACCGGTGCCGTAGCGCTACTGCTTGCGACCGACGCGGTACGCGATCCGGTGCCGGCATGGCTGGCAAAAGCGGATTCGCTGATCGCACTCACTTTCCAAGCGGTGAACGCCGACGGGCTGTTGACCGGCGAAGGGCAGGGCGTCGATTTGGGTTATAACATGGCGCAATCGATCGGCTTTCTCGCTCTGTACGGTATCTTGAAATCCGATGAGACCATCCGTGATCGCGCCGCCGCGCTTCTCCGTATACATGCCACTTTCGTTTACCCGAATGGCACTGTCGACAATTCCTGGGGCACGCGATCCTACAAGTGGACTTACGAGAGCGGGACTAAAACCGCCCCCGGAGTTTATTTCACGTTTGCGTTGCTGGCCGACAAGGATCCGAGCTTCGCTTCGGCCGAACATCGTTGCGTCGACTACCTGATCGACGACGCCATGCACGATGGAATGGTCATGACCGGACCACAGGCCGATCAACATACTTCGGTCTCTCCACCCTGTTTATACTCCACGTTTGCCCGCGCGCAAAGCATTGCGATGGCGCTGGTCTATGCGCCGACGAAAACCGCGGGCGTTTCTCCCTCAACTCCGACTCCATTCCGCGGACAACAGAAAGAGTGGGTGCGTTTTTTTCCAACGGTGAACGTCACTATTCTGCGCACGAACCGCGTGATGGCCACCGTCTCGGCTTATGGCGCCGTCGCGCGTTACGGACGCGGACAGGTGAGCCGCGGCGGTGCGATTACTAATCTATGGATCGAAGGATACGGCCGCTCCGGTTTGGTGCAGGCTTCATCGGTCAGCAATTATCGCCGCGAGGAAGACATCCACATGCCGATTGAATCCGCGCTGCTCCCGTTGACGCCCCGGGCCGAGTGCACCATTGACGGGGTTTATTACGCCACGCTTTATGAGACGGAGGGAAAGATGAGCGTCACGCAGAACGCGGATTCGATTGAAGTCACCACAACGGGCCATTTGCGCACGGTGACCGGAGCGACCGCAGATGTGGAATATCGCCTCACACACCATTTCTTTGGCAATCACATCACAAACGAATGGACGTTCAAATCGCCGCGCGAGGAGGTTATTCGTGTCGTCGAGCCTTTTGTGCGGGACCCGGATCTCAAGATTGAACAGAGGGACTCACGCCATGCGCTTTTCGACCACGGTGGAAACGAGCGTTGGGTTTTTGTCGTCGAGAAAAGCCCGGAAAATTGCAGTCTATCGTGTGGTAAGGACGCGGAGCATTACTGGAGTCCATTTCCCTCGGTGAACGGGTATCCGGTGGACATCACGCTGACGACAACTCCCAATCAACCGATGCTCGTCAGAACTTCGTTCGGACCGTCCACGACTCAGTCGAATCGCCCGTGATGGACTCGATGAATTCTTTATTGCAGTGGTTGGATTTGCATCCCGCCAGTTACGGATGGATCTCCTGGATCGTTTTTAGCTGTACTGTCGCCGGCGCGGCGGCAGCGCCGCGGGATTTTTTAGCGCCAGCCAACTGGCGAAGCCGCTTATTTTTTGGGATGGGAATCGTTCTGACCTTCGCGGCATTCCGCTGGCCGGGCTGGTTCGTTCCCACCGACTTTAATCCGGATGAAGCACAAATTCTGGCGGGGGCGATCACGCTGAAAAGATTTCCGGTGTACTGGAAGTATGTAGATGGCACAACACATGGACCACTGTGCGAACTGCCCTTGGTGCTGGCCGGCTGGATGGGCGCACCGCTCAATTACATAACCGCGCGAATGATGGCGGCGCTTTTGCAAGTGCTCAGCCTGATCGCCGCCTGGCGGACATTGCGCTGCTTTGCCAGCGAGCAAGTGGCCCGTCTTTCCGTGCTGCCGGCCCTGGCTTTTTGGGCTTTCTCCTCCTCCCAGGAATTTATTCACTATGCGAGCGAGCTCACCGGCCTAACGCTGCTTTCCTTGGCGACCTGGGGACTGGCGCGTGCCTTGACTGCCCCCGCTGACGGCAGGTGGCCGGCGTGGTGGATGGCTGCGTCCGGGGTCGCCTTGGGTGCGGTGCCTTTTTCCAAACTGCAGTCGGCACCGCAGGCTGCGGCACTGACCGTGATCGCGCTGGTTATCTTGTGGCGGCTGAGGACAGTCCCCGCGAAGACGCGGTGGGGTCTCGGTCGTTATCTGATTGCCGGAGGGCTGGTCGTTCCGGTCGTTATATTTATTTTCCTGCTGACCTACGGCCTGATCGCTCAATTTAAATTTTCCTATCTTTTGTCGGGCGTTGACTATTCCCGTTCCGGAAACCGGCTGGCTGAAATGCCGGGCCGTTTTCTCACTCTCTCCACGACCGATTATTTCTTCGCCTGGTTCTTCACCGGTACGCTGGCGTTCACATTCTTGTACGCACGTCAGGCACTGCGCGCCATCGCGACATTACGCGTCGCACAAGTTGCCGGGTGGGTGCAGCTGGGCATGGCGACAGTCTGTGTGATTTTCCCGGGTCGTGAGTCTCCTCATTACCTTCACCTGTTGGTTATTCCCGCCACGCTGTTGGCCGGGGCCGTGCTGACGGGAACGGTGGAGCGTCCGAAAAACGCCGGCGACGCGGGACGGCTCGCGTGGCCGGTATTTGTGGCTTTTTTCGCACTGACGCTGATCCCTCAAATCTACCAGCGAACGATCACTTCACCCGAACACGTCGGCGAATTCGAACGCAATCGCTCGACCCATTCCGCCGCGGCCACTTTTATTCTTCGTGAAGCCAAACCCACGGACACGCTCGCGATGTGGGGCTGGGAACCCGATCTCTACGTCGAAACGGGACTGGCCCAGGCGACCCGGGAGGCCCACAGCGCATTCGAAATCGCGTCGACGCCGCTCCAATCGTTTTATGTGAGCAGGTACCTTGGCGATATGCGCCGGCGAAAACCGCAATGGTTTGTCGACGCCGTGGGATCCGGCGGCTTCATGTATACGGATCGAACTCTTTACGGCCACGAAATGCATCCCGAGCTGCAACACCTGGTGGCCAGCGAATACGAATTCGTCGGGGAATTTGGAAACGAGCGCGTCTATCGGCGGAAAAAATAACGAAAAATGATCGGATGACGTTGGATGAACCCCGGGCCGGGCTGCGCGGAATTATCTTGGTCGCAACGGCGCGTGGGTTTTCCCTGTTTGGCCATGCGACATTCTCATTTCCCCGTGAGCCGGTCATTTGTTTCGCGTTCATTGACTCTGCTCATCGCGTGGATGGCCCTGACTGGAATCACGGCCGGCGTGGCGGCGGCCGGACAAGCCGACTCATGGCAGGAACAGCACGACTTGTTGGTGAAACGCCTGCGGAATTTGCAGGACAAGGCCGGCGAATTCGGTGAATCGTATCGCCCTATTTATCAGGCGGCTCTCCCGTGGTATGAGCGCTGGGGCGGAATCAATCGTGACCCGGTGGATTCGTGGATGGTGAGCCCCGAAAAATACGCGGACGATCTGGCCGACGCTCTGGAAAAAGGGATGAATTTCGTGGCCGAAAATCCGGGGGCGCAAATCCCCCTTGTTTTCGAGACCACGCTTCCAGGGGGAGAAAAGATTTCCGTAAAATACTGGCTCAAGCTTCCGGCCGGCTTCCCATCGCGTTCGGCCCATTTTCCACTGATCATCGGGCTGCATGGATCCGGCTGGCTGGGACACAAGATTTCCTTTGTCCGCGGTGGTGGTGGGTCAGGCCCGTGTTTTGAAGTAACCCCAATCAACGAGGGAGGATCCTGGCGGATCGATTTCTTAAACGTCTTTCTCGACCGACTTCTGGCTACGCTTCCAATCGATGCCGACCGGGTCTATGTCGAGGGCCACAGTCTCGGTGGTATTGCCACTTGGGAATGGGCCACCAAAAATCCGGAACGGTTGGCCGCCATTTCCCCGCGCGCCGGCGCTTGGTATCCTTTTGAGGCGAGCCGCCTGAAGCAGGTTCCGTCGTGGGTGATCCACGGGGAAAACGACAACGTCATCCTGCGGGGTTTTGCCGAGCAGATGGTGAGCGCGCTGCAAAATTGCGGGGCGAGCACGCGGTTGACAGTGTTGCGAGGTGCGATGCACAACCTGCCCGACGACTTCGACAACCAGCCGGTGGTTGACTGGTATCTGCGGCAGACCCGCAGCCATGCACCGCCACCACCGGATCCGGCAGGCGCGTTGGGGCTCAACGCCGATGGTTTCTCCCGCTGGGAATTTATTTCTATTCCCGCGCAGCAAGGTTGGAAAACAGGTCCCCATAAATTCCATGGCGTCACTGCGGCCAATTTCGAAACTGGCTATCGGATGGCGGTCGAACCTCTCTTTGCGCAGGTGCATCGGCTCGGTGAATCCGTCGACGCACCGGTCCGGTTCGAAGCGGACCTAAACACCGGCGAGAGCACGGCGTGGTTGGTGGCGCCCAACCGATTGAGCAAATCCGCCTATTCCGAGCCGTCGCTCGTGATGTTACCCGCCCGCCACGTGGTTCGGTTTTATTGTCGCGGACTTCCCACCAAGGCGTTTGCGCATGTGCATGAGCTCGTTCGGGAGATTGTCGCCTCGGGGCACACGATCGCCAACGATCACGTCTGGATCACCGGCCTTGTTGGGCCGAGCGATACACCCGATTTTCTCGCCGAGTATTGGATCGACATCAACTGAACCGGAGTTCGATAACCCCAGCTGACTATTCGCCGGCAACACATTGCATCTTTATGAAAACCACCGATTCCGAAGCAGAAGTTGAAATTGAAACATCGGTTCTCCGGGCGGTGCGCCTGACCTTTTTCGCGTCGCTGGCTTTCTGGCCGCTGTTTCTCTTCGCTGCAAAATACATGCTCGAAGCCCCGCAGAAAACGGCAGCAGCCCTGACAGAGCGAAACATCCTGATCGATGGCACCTGGGTTTATCCGTTGGCGGTGATCGTCGCCTGGCGCTTGTGCAAACGTGGGATGAGGGTGGGACGTCCGGATGTAGTCTGCCTGCTCCCGTGGTTGTTACCTGCGCTGATGATTTGTTATTGGCCCGTCTACTTTGCGCTCTGAGTCGGGGGCGCGCGTTTAGTAAACGGCGTTACTTCAACTGCATTTAAGCTGCCTCTCTCGGACTGGAGCCGCAGCGATCCCGCTGCGGGTGTTCTTCGAGCGAGGTCGACCGCGCGCGTCTGATGCTCGCTCATGGTGTATTGGAACTTCTGAGTTCCTTTTGAACCGGGTCCTCCCGGTTTTTCAATGCGCCAGCGCCGCACGCAAACGCTCGAATTTGCTTCGTTCTTCCGCGTCAGTGACGAAGATGAGACTGCGGTCGATCAGGCCGCTGGCTTGGACCAGGTCGCCACTTTGACTGCAGACGAGAGCGGAAAGGAAGATCAGCTGCGTGTTGCGGGGGAATTGCGCAACACCCTCCATGATTTTTGCGATCTCACTCGCCGGGGCTTTCGCTTCACAATGAAGCCAGGTTGCGACAATCAGGGCATCTGCATCGAAGTAGGAGGAGGTTTGCGGAAACGTTGAAAGAGGGGCAAGGATTGCTGCGGCCTGCTGGGGGCTCAATTTTCCGTTCGCGCCCAATGGTTGTGCCATCGCCTGGGCATAGTACAGCTGGGCGAGAACCACGCGGGCTCTTGGTCGGACCGTTCCGGTTTTCACGGCCTTCTCCAAAAACTCGCGCGCCTTTACGTCATCGCCGGTGTCGTGTTCGTACAATCCATACATGGTCAGCAGGCCTGCGTCATGAATCCGTGCGGCCGTTACCACGAAAGGTTTCAGGACGACGGGCGGCTCGCCTGGGTGATCCCGCGATGGTTTGGCCGGCCGCATGTCGGAAGGCGATGGATCAACCTCGGGCGGAAGGCCGTTGTCGTACTGGTAGGCGCGCCGCAATGTTCGACCAGCCGCATAAAAAAATTTCGCACTCAGGTCCGGATCGCTTTTCCGCAGCGAGTCGCCCTGCATGCGAAGCCAGTCACCGAGAAGTCGCCCGATCTGATCCGAAGTGGCGGCCTTTAACCGTGGTACGGGAAAATCAGTGGGAAAGTCCACCGCGAGTTGGTTCGGCTGGGCGAGCACATCGCGGAGAAACAGTTTCAGTTTTCCTTCCATCGTCTCGTAGCCAAAACCGAAGCAATCCCGAAAGACCAATTCAGTCACCGGTTCATGACGGGCACGCCGGACGAAGTCGAGAAATGCGTGCGACAGGGCAGGATTCGCATGACCCGGGCCCATCAATCCCCATCTCATGAAAAGCGCCGCCTCGGATTCCCACAGTGGAAGGTCTTCGCGCGCCGGTGCTGCTTCAGAAAAGAGTCTCCCGAGCGGAAGCATCGTCATCTCGGTTTCCCGTTCCATTTTTTTATCCATCTGGATCTGTTTCAGGAGTCGTTGGGTTTCTTCGAGCGATACCCAAAGCGTGCCCGGGCCGACGGCGCTTCTAAACGCCCCATAATTTCGAATGATGCGGGCCGCGACGATTGCAGGGTCGTCGACGCCGGCGGGTGCGAAACTTTCCCGCCAGAGCCCAAAGTGCGGTCCAAGCAGTCCTGCGGTCACCCAGCGTGGCAACGGCGGGGTGCTTCGCGTCAAGCGGTCCAGGCTGATGGTGGCGAGGTACGGCAGGTTCGTATCCACGTCGTGGACATTTTGGCTGATGGCGACAGTATCCTGATCGCCCGCGCCGAATCGTTCGCTGGCGACCTTGATCCCGTGCGAATACCGGCCCCAACTCAGCGCGTCGGCGGGCGAATTGAATTTGATCTCTGCTGAATGAATGTCCGACGACTGCGCGGTTTCCACCTCCGTATCGTCGATGACAACGATGTACGGGACAGAAGGACGCATCAGCCAATCCGACGGAAGCAGCTGTTCTTCGAGCCACTGCCCGCGGCGCAAGCCATCGACGATCCAGATGGTATCGTCATCTGATGCGCGGGTGAGGATCTCGAATCCTGGCACAGTCGCGTACCGCCATGGAGTTTTGTCGATGCGGAGTGCTTGCACGACGAAGGGAGGCAGTACCACGGGCACGTCGTTTACCGGCTTCGGTGCGTCTTCATTTTCATCCTCGGCCCGGGCCCTCGACGAACCGGTGGCGAACGCAGCGCAGCCCAGTACCAGCAGGCCCCACCGACTGAGCGAACGCAATCTGATCGCCGTCGTGAACCCGATTGACCGGCGAGTTGGTCGTTTCCGCGAAGTAATCACGATTGGATTAACCATGCCCGTTCATTGGCAGCAAGCCTGCTATCATGTCCGGGTTAATTCCCGGGAGTCCGGTCGATTTAAAGTTGCGACCCAAATCCAAAGACGATTTCAACCTTCGACCGTGCTCATCTGCCGCGGTTTGTGTTTACCCCTCACAATCCTGTTTCATGCGTTCATTCTCCCTGCGGTCGTGGCGTGCGTTCTCAATTGTATCGTTGTCTTTCAGTTGGTGGCTGTTGTCCAGCGTGACCGGTTGCACCAATAATCTCAATCGTGCCATTTATCGTGAGCACCCCGACCTCGTGCAAAAATTTCTGGCCGAGGGGGCTGATGTCAACCAGGCGAATGATAACGGCGGAACGCCTCTGATCTACGCCGCGCAATACTCGGACCTGACCTTGATCAAAACGCTCGTCGAGCGGGGAGCGATGGTTAATGCCACCGACCGTGACGGAAATTCGGCGCTCAGCTATGTGGCGGCCGGTAAAATTTATCGGAATGACGCCGCAGTTTTTTTGCTCAGCCACGGGGCGGACGTGAATGTCGTCAACCACGAAGGGCGCACACCCCTGCATCTCGCCATGGCGCGAAGCGGCGAGTCTGCGAACGACGCGAAACAATTGGAACTGGTCACCGTGCTTCTGTCTGCCGGCGCTGATCCGATGCTGAAGACAAAAAAGGGGGAACTAGCCCTTCATCTGGCCGCCGCCGCCGATCAATCGGACGCGGTGATGGAAAAACTATTGAGCGCCACGAAGGATCCGCACGATCTGGATTTCACCGGATACAGCGCCTTTTCCAAAGCTGCCCGCGTCGGAGCTCATCGCACCGCGCTATTTCTAATCAGCCACTCTTTCGCTCCGCAGGAATTTGTGCCTGCGGCAACCGCGGCTACGGGTCCGTATGCAACCATCGACGTGGCCCGTGAAATCAACGCTCGTGCCTGGGAGGCCGTTGGTGATCGTGCGTTTCACGCCGGCGACAAGGCGGGGGCATTGGCGGCCTACCAGACGAGCGCGACGTCATACGACAGCGCGCTCGCCGACTGCCGGCGGGTGACCGGGATCTACGAAAATTTATTGAAGGAGGCAAAGGCAGCGCGGAAGCATCGGATCATGGGTACTGTTGCCGCGAACGTGGTGGGCGGCGGTCTCGCGGCGACGACCGGCGTTGGTTTCGTGGCCGTCCCCAAACGGGTCAAAGACAACCATATCGATGAATACGCCGAAGCGCTGGCCCGCAACCAGGCCGAGTTGACTGCGATCACGCGCGATCAGGCAAACCTGGCCGCGAAACTCCACGACTTGGAAGCTGCTTTAAAATCGGAACCGGCCGTCGCGAGCGTGCCGGTAGTGGCCGTAATGCCCGCAACCATGCTTTCCTCAACGCAACCGACCCAATGAGCTCGCTGGCGAACCTCGCGGTAAGTGAGGTGGTTCACTCTTGCGAATGAAGGCCAATCGAGTAAGTTCGATGAACATTCGGAAAAGCATTTGCAGGTGGGCCGCCTGCGGGTGAGGAACGTTCAACGTTTTTTAATTATGAAATCTACCCCTTTGATGACTGGCGTGATTGCGTGCGGATTGCTGTTGGGTGGCTCCCGCACTTTTGCCTCGAAAAATTCGGTGGTGACGACGGCGGTCTATTCCAGTGTGAGCAACGGGTACGAACGCCAAAAACTACCCGATGGATCTTTCAAGCGGGAATACTACGCCATCGCCCGGGGTCACTATGTGCCGGGCCGGGACAAGAACGCTTCCATCGATGGAGTACCGTTCCCGTCGATCGCGGGATTGGTGGCCGAACATCTCGCCGAGCAGAACTATTATTTGGCCCAGGATTCAAAGTCTGCTGATATTCTGTTGCTCATCACCTGGGGTACGACGCTTCCATTTGATGACATCGCGCACACGAGATCTGAAAATAACTTCATTGATAGGCTCGATGACCTTAAAAATTTGACCCGATATGTTAAACCCAAAGCCCTCAACCTCGACGGCACACAGTCAGCAGGAGATGCAGATGTACAAGCCGCGGAGGATAGCCTTGAACAGCAGTTGATCATCCTGCAGGCAGCGAACAACGACCGGTTCAAGGCCAGCGAGACGAACGCAAAGATCCTCGGCTACGTGGACGAGATGAACTCCTTTGGTTCCCCTGCACGATTTTCCGGCGCCGGTTCCTACTATGACGATCTCACCTCCGACTTGGAGGAGGAGCGTTATTACGTCGTCATTTCCGCTTACGATTTTCATACGGCCGTCCACGACGGGACGCGGAAGCTGCTTTGGGCGACGCGGGTCAGTATCAGCGCCCGTTCCAATAAATTCGACGAGCAACTCGCGACGATGCTGGCCGCTGCGGGTCGCCAGTTTGGCAAGGAAAGCCACCACTTGATCCGCCAGTACCGGGAAGGACACATTGACCTAGGGGAGTTGAAATTCCTGGGCGTCGTTCCGGATGCCGCCGGATCGAATCAGGCTGCGTCACAGAAATGACCGGTCGGAGGGAGATCGGCATGAGTCGAAGCACGGATTTCAGGAAATACACTGAATTCCTTCTGAGGGCACCTCGGCCCGCCTGGAGCCGCCGCGCCCTCGCCGCGGGTCAGTCTTCGCCGGCATCTTTCCTGGCGGCTTGCAATTCGTCCGCGGGCGGGGCCGCGTGACGGAATTCCCGGTGCCTAATTTTGCCCGCGGGCGCGGCAATCCGAATCGCGGCAGCGCACGCTAACAATGAAACGATGAGCGTAAGCCAGCTGAGTTGGACGAAGCCTTTTTGCCACTTCAGCGCTGCGAGAAGAGTGACCAAGGCCAGGGCGGCGGTCACATAAAAAATTGCCGCGCCCTTTTCTGCGCGATAACGGTGGATCAACAACCACTCGCCACCCGTATCATCCGCCATCGACCTGACCCGGTCAAATCCTTCGTGGCCGAAGTGAACTGTAGGCCAGACCGCGGCCGTGCTGAGAAATACCAGGACCAACGCGATTTTTGTGCCACCCGGGCTTCGTCCGATCAATGCGAGGAGCAAACCCAGCGCCGCGAAGGGCAGCACGTGGGTCAACACGGGGTTGACCAGCACGTGCAGGTATTCCGAACGGGAAAAGAACTCGTGCAGTGAGTCCAATGGAACGCTACCGGTGAGCGTTACGCTTTAACGATGGAGATGTTCTCGAGCAGATTGATGCCGTCGCGTTCGACGAGTTTGCCGTGCACGGTGATGGTTTCGGCCGCATGTTTGGCCAGTTCATCGTTCGCGGGCATGTGCTCGCCGATCAGCAGATAGGTTTTGCCATCGGTGCCCTTGAGCCCGACCGGCAGGCCGCTGCTGATGCACTTCTTCGCACAGTCCGCATGTTTGGCGCCGTGCGCGCCATGATCGAGGTAACAGGCCATGTCGAGCACTTCGCCCGTGACGGTGACTTCTCCACCCGATTTGGCGTTGGAATCGGCGGCGGTCGCGGCAAAAGACGCGGTGGACACGGCCGCGCCGGCAATGAGGGCAATGACGAATCGTGGCATGAGAGCTGGGATATTCATAATGTTTTCGTTGGAGGTTAAACTACAGAAGGACGACGTTACTTACTCCCCGCCGCTTTTCAAACCTCCATTCACCCGTGAGACCTGCTATTTTTTGCGGTATTTTAGCGGCCGTACTTCCACGACCATGCGATAATCCAGCCCCGGGCAGTTGCGGGCAATTTCCGCTGCTGCGTCCAAGTCGGTGGCCGTGATCAAGACGTAGCCACCCACGATTTCGGTCGCCTCGGGGTAGGGACCGTCGGTGATGACGATCTCGCCTGACCGGCGAAGAACTTTGCCAGCTACTTCCAAGCCGGCGGTTCCGAGCACGATGCCTTTCGCCGTCATGTCTTCCATCCACGTGGTGAACCGGGCCATGATTTTTTCCATTTCTTCCGTGCCCGGATGAGGTCCGGTGTTTGGTTGGCGCAACAAGAGCATGAAGTCGGATTTTTGAGCTTTTGGGTTCATTGGCATCGAAGTGTTTTTAATGGAAGGGTTCATTCATACGACGAACGAATGCGGTGCCAGCGGACAAAAATGTTGAATTTAGTGGGCTAAATCTCTCAGCGCAGGTTTCGAGAAAAGGATCATGAGACCGATAAAGAGCGCAGACGATGGCTGAGGATCGTCCGAAATTAAAATCCGCCATCCCGTTCTATTTTCCGTGTATTCCGTGTCTTCTATGTGGATCTTTCCCTATTCATTATTGCGCTCACGAAAATTCCCCGACTTCAGCCGCTCCCAGAACGCGACCAAATCTGAATCGGTTTGAGCGAGCTCGTGGAACATCGCGTCGAGGCGAATCGCCTCGCGGAGCAGACGGTCCGCCTCTTTCAGCCGATCCAGCTGCGCGGCGTAACAGGCAAGGTTGTATGAAATCAATGCCACGTCCGGGAATCGGCGGTGCGCATCCTCCAGGATCGGCTCAGCTTTCTCGATCGATTGGGAACGGCGAACAGCATAGGCGAGACCGATCCAATGATGCGGTTCGGTGTCGTCGACCGCTAACAGCAGTCGGAAAATCGTTTCGGCTTGAGGCCATTGCCGCGCCGATTGGTGCGCGTGCGCACGGAGCATCAGAACTTCGGTGCGATTTTGAAATGTTGTCGGAATGGCATCGAGCGCCCCGATGGCTTCCGCAAATTTATCCAACAACAGCCAGCCCTGTGCACGCTCGAAGTGCTTGGCAAACTGGAGACGCTCGGTACGGGAGACTTCCACGGTACGGATATCCGTAAACGATCGGGCGGGGGCGGAAAGCTTTAACGAGGAATGGTCGCCGTCGGGTTTTAACGCGGAGGCTGTCTGGGAAATGAAGAGCGTCTGCGTGGATGATTTCAGGGTCGAATTTTGTCGGGTGCGGAGACGCCGTTGTTCACGGGAGTCCTGATAGTGGTGGCCATTCAACCCGATTTGCGAAAAGGTGCAGGGGCTCCGCTTCCCATGAAACTCTTTCCGCAGTCACCGTGGTCGTATTTTCGGCCGGTGGTTGTCGTTGTCGCCGTCGTGGTGGCGGTTGGATTTTATTATCGATTGGATCGGATCGCATTCTACTTGCTCTCGGACAAACAGGAGGGCGATGTGCTTTTGCAAAGCCTGCCGCATTCCGAATTAGCCGATGCCATCGAGACGGCCTCGCAGTCGCCTTGGTCGCATTGCGGGATTCTGGTCAAGCGCGATGGACATTGGCAGGTGGCGCAGGCGTTGATGGACGTCCATTATACGCCATTGATCGAATACCTCATTCAAGGTCGCGATCTGCGCGTGACGTCGTTTCGAGTAAAGGATCTCACGCAGGAACAGAAGGCCAAGGTTCAGGTGGGAATCACCAAGCTGCTCGGCAAGCCATACGACATTAATTACGAGCCTGACGACCGGAAGATATACTGCTCCGAACTCGTCTGGAAAGTGTATGACCGTGAACTCGGGATCCACTGGGGCGAATGGCAGGCGTTCGGAACGTTGAACTGGAAACCGGTGGAGGTGTTCGTTCGCAGCGTCGAGCGCGGGAAGGTGCCGCTGGACCGGATGATGATTACGCCGGTGGGATTGACCAAAACGGAGAAAGTCGTGCCGGTTTTTGCGAGCTGGTAGGAAAATACACTGAATTCGGCATGCCATGGCGGTTTCCTTCTGCCCGGCCGATAGTCATACACGCAATGGATAGAGCCGATACGTTCCGTTTTCAATGCGATCCCGTGGCTGCGTTCAGCAAATCCGACATGACCTCGCGGTAGTTTTCGGGCAATTGTTCCGGGCTGTAAAATATGGTTCGAACGGATCGAGTCGCGTAGTGGAAAGTCCCATGCCCCGCTCGGTCTACCCCCGATGGCGAGCAACTGATGACAAGAGTAGGTTTGTTCTCAATTTCGTCCCTGCCATGATTTATCCCACCCCTCTGCGCAATTTCTGGCGGCTTATGCTGTCCGGGCTTCTTATGGTGCTCTTCGGTTTCAGCGGTTCGCTTAACGCGACCCAGTTGGTGGTCGAGCGAAAGGGAAATCCGGATCGATATTCTTCGGACTTTGGTCGCGCCCAATCCGCGCTCTTCGAGCTGACAGAAGCAATTCAGGTTGAAGCCATCTATGCTTTTATGGGCGGCGGCGGTGAGGACAGTGAAACCCACATTCCCGCAATGGCCACATTCTCGGTAATTGGTCCCACTGCAGCTCTCCAGCAGGAAGGAGGGCCTCCTTTTATTCCGTTATTTCATGCCTCCGAATCGTTCATTCTTGATCCGACGGAAATGGCCTCCGGCAAATGGCAGGGCCTTAGTTCCTTGAAATGGAATCTGGCCGCTGGTGAATACAAGATTACGATTGAAGGGGGCTTCGTTCCCTTCGCCTTGGGTGCAGCTCCTTCCCTCGTCGACAACGAACCTTACGATTATATGTACGAAGACTTTGACGGCACGTGGCATCAAGCAGATGCTCCCTTCGGATTGCAAATTTACGGCTCGCCACTTTCCGCCGTTCCCGAACCTGCGACTTATGGTTTGATGGGAAGCCTGGCGTTGATGCTCACCGTCGCGATTCGGCGTCGCAGCATCGGACGGGTTGCTTGATATTTGATGAGAGGAAACAATTTCCGCTATTTTTGATTTCGATGTGCATTCGAAGCATTCCGGAATTTTCTAACTGGGAGCGGAGTTTTGAGGGCGTTTTTGGGTAACCGCCCATACCGGGGATAGCCGTGCGAATGTTAGGACAACGCGCGCACTAGACGTATGCGACGGGAGGGTTATGGTGCGGGCTGGTCTTTCTTTTTCCCATTATCTTTTCTCCATGACTACCCCAAATCGGATTCTTGTTGGCCTCGGCCTCCTCGCGTTTTCATCCCTCGGTGCTTTCGCCGTCACTCCTGCGGCCAAGTCGGCAGCGGCTCCAGCGCCGCCGTGGCAGCTCAGCCCGGAGGAACGGGCGCGACAACAAAAACTTACCAACGAGGACTACGCCGACATGATGCGACAGCTCGGCATCACGAAGGAGCGGCCGGGTTTCAACGGTAATACCGCGCCGGGTACGCCGCATCAGGCTAATTACGACGAGGCCAAGGCCAACCCTTTTCCCGACTGGCCCGACGTGCTCACGTTGAAGAATGGCCAAAAGGTTACGACGCCGGAAATGTGGTGGCAGCAACGACGCCCGGAAATCGTGGAGGATTTCGAGCGTGAGGTCATTGGCCGCGTGCCCGCCAATGTCCCCAAAGTAACATGGGAGGTCGCTGAGACGGTAAATACGACCGTCGGTGGCCGGCCCGTGATCGCGCGACGGGTGATCGGCCACGTCGACAACTCCGCTGATCCCAGCATCACAGTGAACCTGAAGATGGCGGTGGTCCTTCCCGCGCATGCGCCGGCTCCCGTGCCCGTCCTGATGATGTTCGGTTGGGGCAATATGCCGGACGAAAAGGTGCCGCGTTGGCCGGGGCAGGTCGATCCGCCCGCTCCGCCGTCCACCGATCAATTGATCGCCGACGGTTGGGGTTATGTGTCCATTGCCACGTCGAGTATCCAAGCCGATAACGGTGCCGGCCTGACCGAAGGAATTATCGGGCTTACGAACAAGGGCGCACACCGGACACCGGAGCAATGGGGCGCTTTGCGCGCGTGGGCGTGGGGTGCAGCGCGCGGACTCGATTATCTTGAGATGTTGCCGGCCGTCGACGCGAAGCACGTCGGCATCGAAGGGGTATCGCGTTACGGCAAAGCTGCCCTCGTCGCCATGGCATTCGAACCGCGTTTCGCGATGGTTCTCGTGGGATCTTCCGGTGAAGGCGGCGCGAAACCGCACCGGCGCAATTTCGGCGAGGCGGTCGAAAATCTGGCCAGCTCCGGGGCGTATCACTGGATGGCAGGCAACTTCATGAAGTACGCCGCCGAGGAGTCCAAGTTTGGCCGCAAAGATGCAAACGATATCCCGGTCGATGCGCACGAACTCATTGCGCTGTGCGCACCGCGTCCAACATTCATCAGTTATGGCATTCCGGAAAAAGGCGACGCCCACTGGCTCGATCATCAGGGCAGTTTCATGGCGACGGTCGCGGCCGGTCCGGTGTTTCGTTTGCTCGGTGCGCGCGATCTCGGCATCACGGAGAATTATCGCACCGCGAAAATGCCGCCCGTCAACACCGGCCTGCTTGACGGCGAACTCGCCTGGCGCCAGCACGACGGTGGCCACGAGGATCGTTCCAACATGAGCTATTTCATCGCCTGGGCGGACAAACTGATTCACCACACCCCGCCCGCGAAAAGTGAGTAATCGGAAATATTCGAGGCAGGGCGCTTTGTCCTAAAGCGCCGTTGAGGATTCGCGTTCCCGATGTTCATATTGGCGAATTTCGTGAGACGGCGGATTAGGGAATCCGCCCTACCTACAATTCACCGCGTCTCATTCGTGACCTTCCGCTCCGATTTCACTGCCCGCACCAGCAGCACGACCGCGATCAACGCGAAGATCGTATTGCCGACGAGGTCGACCGTGCCCTTGGCGCCGACGACGGGCTGTTGGGGAAAAGCCGTGCAGGCATAAGTCAGCATCGCACCGCCGCCTGCGGCGAGCGTGTGCAATGGCGACCAGTTGGCGCCTCTTGACCAGGAGGTAAGCAGCACGATCGCGATCACGTAAATCACCGCGTAGACTCCGACCACCGGCCAGCCGCCAAGCACATCATGGACGGTCATGAAGGCGAGACCGAGAACAAAAGTGGTGATCCCGACGATCCACGGATTTGGCGCGGTTCCCGAGGGCGATGAGCCGCGTTTCTTAAAGCGAAAGGCCAGTGCGCCGACCACGACGATCACGATGATGGTACTGATCAATTGCAGCGGGGAAGCTCGGAATGGATCCTGTTTGTTCGTCCCGAAATGGATCACAACGCCGCCGACCAGCAACAACAAGATCGAAACAGCGATGCCGGTCTTGCCCAGCCACGGCGTTTCCCGGCGTTCCGCAAACAGCGCTTCCGTGATCACGATCGGAACGGAGATACTCCACACGGTGTGCAGCGTCAGCACAAATGGAGTCCACCATCCGCCCATGCCAAGCGAGGGAAGGTTGGCCTCCGCCAGGAGATGTAAACCGAGATAGTTTGGGTTGAAGAGAGTCTGAATGGACACGCCCTCCTCGATCAGCCCATAGGCCAGCGCGAGCAGGATGATGGTCGCCCAGCCGCGTCCGCACCGGCGGGCAATCTCGCGCACGGCCAGCGCGCCGCCACCATACATCGGCGCGAGAAAAACCAGCGCGGCAATTGCGCTGATCGAAATGTTGCCGAGCAGGAATTCCGCCACGAACGGGGACAGAAAGAAGAGAACAAACGCGGGGGCGACCCGGCGGAAACCGCGAGGCGCGGCGGTGGCGGAAGCTTTGGAGGATGAGGACATGGATTTTCTTGATTAAGGACGTCGTTTGCGAGAAGGCGCTTGCCTGCGGGTCGCCAGATCGAAAATTGTCACCAGCTCCCGCGCGTAGTCGGCCAGCGAAAGTTTGGGATTCGCGGCCCATTGCCCGAGCGCACCGTTGATCGAATGCATCAGGGTCGCCGCCATCGGCAGCACGGCAAAATTGCGAAACTCCCCGGATTTTTGTCCCTGCTCAAGCATCCGGCCGAGCGTCGCGAGGTTTTCCTTCTCGGCAGCCTCGTGAAGGTAGAGCCGGCCGTGCCGATCGCGATGGTTCATCAAAATGTAAGAGATCGTCAGCAGTTGGGCGCGATTCATTTCCAAGTACGCGAACTCCGCCTCGATATACGCCCGCAATTGTCCGGCCGCTGTGGTCTCCTCTAGAAGACGCGGCCGAACTGCCCGCCAAATCTCCCGATAAATCTGGTGCACTGTCTGTTCGAGCAACTCGTCCTTCCCCGCGAAATGATAGGAGATGATGCTTTTGCTGATCTTTGCGCGCGCGGCCAGCTTGGCGAGCGATGCGCCGGCATAACCCGTTTCCGCGACTGCGGCGATCGTCGCGTCAATGATCTGCTTCTTTCTCGCCTCCTCGATGAAGGAAGTCGTTTTTAGGCCGACCGGACTATTTTTTGATCGCACGGCCTGATTTGAGCCCGGCTCATTCGCGTGTCAACGGTTGTTTGGGTGGTGCAGCCGGCCGTTTTACCCAGGTCTCCACAGTTATAAAACGGCGCACTTTTCGGGCCCGCGTCGGTCCACACTTTGTGGGCCGGAAATCATTCTTATCCCGAGGGCTTAACCTGCTGCCGACGCGCTTTTTAATCACGCGCGCCGCGAGGGCTTATGGCTTTCTCGATCCTGTCGCCCTCCTCGCGAAAATGCGAAATTTTGCGCAACCTTCGGAGGTGGGCGAGCCCATCGAATTGTTGCGCGCGGGGATGCTTTTTCACGCCCGCGGTCTGGTTAACACGAAGGCAATTCAAAATAACCTCGACTGGGTCTGGCCTTATTGGGTCGAACGGCAGTTCAACCCTGCGGACGACTCGTTTATCCCGCGCGCATTTTCGTTCAGCCATATCAATCTCACGCATCGCAACTGGACCGCGGTCGGACTTCCCGACGTGCCATATTATCCGATTGTTGATCCGCGCGGGCTTGTGACACCGCTGTTCGATGGTTGGTCGCTCGATTTCTGGTATTTGCCGGACGAGGATGCGGTTTTGTTGCCGTCGAAACTCCCGGACTTTTCCCAGACGCTTTCCTTGGGCGAAAATCTCACCGTCCGCTCTGTCGCCATTTGGCCGGGCGCCACGCTCGATAGTGAAGTCCGCCTGTGCCTTGAATCGGGCGAACCGCATTGCCGTGTCACCGTGCGGGCACCGCAAGGGCGGAATGGTGCCGTCGTGGTCGCGCTGCGGCCCTACAATCCCGAAGGCGTTAGCTTCATCGACGATATCGCGTGCGCCTCCGACGGAGTGAGCTGGCGGGTGAACGGACATCATTCCGTCAGTTTCGATCGCACGCCGTCACGCCAGATTCTTTCCGCGTACAAGGACGGTGACGTCGCGCAGCGCCTGCAGGAGACGTCTCGTGTGCGCGACGTAAACTGCGCCGTCGGCATGGCCACCGCGGCCGCGCTTTTCCCAGTCGGCGACGTCCGCAGCAACCCGTTGGAATTGCGCATCCCAATCTACAATGAGTTAAAACCAAAACAACGTCCGACGTTTGCGAAGACCACACCGTGGCGCGAGGCGATGGCCCCGATGGCGCGGCTCCGCGTTGGTAACCGGAAGGTCCAGCAACTCTACGATCTTGCCGTAGCAAATGTGGTGCTGCACGCGCCCGGCGAAGTTTATCCCGGGCCATACACCTACAAACGTTTTTGGTTTCGCGACGCGGCGTTTATTCTCAACGCGCTAATCACCCTCGGCGGCATGGAACGCACGCGACGCACGCTCGCGGAGTTCGCGCCCCGACAGCGCCACGACGGTTATTTTCTCTCCCAGGAGGGCGAATGGGATTCCAACGGCGAGGCGATCTGGATGTATCATCGTTTCGCTCTCCTCACCGGCGAGTCGCTGCCACCGGAATGGCTTGCGGCGGTGACAAAAGGTGCGCGCTGGATCACGCGGAAACGCCTGCCGAAAAATTCCGGTCTGCCCGAAGCGGGACTCCTGCCGGCCGGTTTCAGTGCGGAACATCTCGGGCCGAACGATTTTTATTATTGGGACGATTTCTGGGGCGTGGCCGGTCTGCGTTGCGCGGCGCTGTTGCTGGAAAAGGATGACCCGGGACTGGCAGCCAGCTGCGATGCGGACGCGGATGATTTTCTGGCGGTGATCGAGAATTCTTTTCCGGGTGGTCCGGAACGGCGCTTTCCGGGCGCGATTCCCGCGTCGCCGAAACGGCGGATGGACTCGGGCGCGGTCGGATCGCTGGTGGCCGATTATCCGTTGCAGATTTTCAAACCGGCCGACGAACGGATTCTCAAGACCGCCGATTATCTCGCCGCGCACAGCAGCTTTGGCGGCGGCTTTTTTCAACACATGATTCACTCCGGCATCAATGCCTACCTGACGCTGCACCTCGCGCAGATTCGCCTGCGCGCGGGCCAAGCGGAGGACGCGTGGAAACTGATGGAGTGTGTCGCCGATTTCGCCTCACCAACGGGACAATGGCCGGAGGCGATTCATCCGCGCACGCGGGGTGGGTGCATGGGCGACGGACAACACATCTGGGCGGCGGCCGAGTGGGCGTTAATGATCCGCAATTGTTTCGTGCGCGAGGAAGAGGACGGCCTTGTCATCGGCTCCGGCGTTCCGGCGGAGTGGTGGCGGGAAAATGGTGCGGAATTTGGCCCGACCCTGACGCCGTGGGGCAAGGTGACGATCCGCATTTCGCCAGCGAATGATGGACCAAAATTGACCATTCACGGCGAATGGCGCGCGGATGCCCCGCGCCTCGATGTGCGGTTGCCGGGATTTGCGGTGAAGGAAAAGACAGCCGGCGAACATGCCGGGGCGGAGCAATTCATCCTCGTTTCCAATTTATGAAAATATGCATGATGACCAATACTTACCTGCCTCACGTGGGAGGAGTGGCCCGTTCGACGAGCACTTTCGCGGAGGAGTATCGCAGGTTGAAACACAAGGTGCTGGTGGTGGCCCCCGAATTCGAGGGCAAGCCGCTCTCTAAGCACGCGGCGGCAATCGTTGAACGCGTGCCGGCGATTCAGAAATTCAATGGCAGCGATTTTTCCGTGCGACTTCCGTTGGCGGCGGGATTGTCCGACCGGCTCGACGCCTTTAATGCCGACATCATCCACGCGCATCATCCCTTTCTGCTTGGCGACACTGCGCTGCGCGTCGGAGCGAACAAGAACGTGCCGGTCGTGTTTACGCACCACACGCGTTACGAGGATTACACTCATTACGTTCCATTCGATTCGCCGACGCTCAAGGAAATCGCGATCAACCTTTCCACGGAATTCGCCAATCTTTGCGACGGGGTGATCGCGCCGAGTGAAAGCATCGCGAAATTGATCAGGAAGCGCGGGGTGAAGGTGCCGGTTGCCGTCGTGCCAACCGGAATCGATGTCCAGTCATTCGCCTCCGGCGACGGCGCGCGTTTCCGCAGGAAATGCAAAATTCCCGCATCCGCATTTGTCGTTGGCCATGTCGGCCGGCTGGCGCCGGAAAAGAATCTCGGATATCTTACGCAGGCGGTGGCGCTATTCCTCAAGGCGAGCCCGAATGCGCGGTTCCTCGTCGTGGGCGGCGGACCGTCCGAGGATGAAATGAAAAAGATCTGCGCGGACCAAGGCGTCACTGATCAACTCATCCTGGCGGGAAAGCACACGGGCCGTGCCTTGCATGACGCCTACTGCGCCATGGACGTTTTCGCCTTTGCCTCGTTCAGCGAAACGCAGGGCATGGTGCTTGCCGAGGCCATGGCGGCCGGCCTGCCGGCAGTTGCGCTCAATGCGTCGGGCGTCCGCGAAGTCGTGCGCAACGGAGAAAACGGATTTTTGCTTCCGGCGCGCACCCCGGCGAAGGCTTTTGCCTGTCATCTCGGCCGGTTGCAGGCCGAACCGGCGCTGCGGAAGAAATTCGTGCGCGGCGCGCGGAGCACGGCCAGTGAATTTTCACAGGAACATTGCGCGAGGCTCGCGCTGAAGTTCTACGAGAAAACCCGCCGGGCGACGCGTCGTCGTCGGTTGCTCACGGACGTTAACCCACTCGGTACGTTGCTGGATCGCGTTGCAATCGAATGGAACCTGCTCGCGCAAAAGGCGCAGTCGGTCATTTCCGCGCTCAGCACCGATCATCCGGTCGCGAAAGCGTCTTAAACTTTCCCCATCCTCGCAATGTTTCACCTCGAAGCCTATGCCTACCGCCTGCGCCGGCGTTTCAGCCGGAGCGAATGGGCGATCAAGCACCTTGGCTTGACGCCTTCCGAAGGCACCAGCGAACAACCGGGCATATTGTTGATTCAGATCGACGGCCTCGCGCGTTCTCAATTGGAATACGCGATGGCGAAGGGACGCATGCCGTTTCTGAAACGACTCGTCAAACGGAACGGTTATGAAATGCATTCCTTTTATCCCGGACTGCCGTCGACGACCCCGGCGGTGCAGGCGGAATTATTTTATGGCCTGCATAGCGCGGTGCCGGCGTTCGCCTTTCTGAATCGGAAAACGAAGGAGCTTGGGCGAATGTTTTATCCCACATGGGCGAAGGATTTCGAGGCGAGCTACGCCGGGAAAGCCGAGGGCTTGCTGAAGGGTGGCAGCAGCTGGTCGAACATCTACACCGGCGGTGCGGCGCAGGGTGAAAGCCACTTTTGTGCGGCCAGCAACGGCCTGGGCGACATGTGGCGTTCCGGGAAGATCACTAATTTCCTGATTTTTATTTTGATGCATTTGGGCGCGTCGCTGCGGATCGCCGGACTGTTGTTGTGGGAGGCCGCGCTCGCACTGTGGGATGCGGTGAGCGGGATCTGGCGTGGCCAGCCGATTGGCGTGGAGCTTTTTTTTGCGATGTCGCGGGTGTTCGTCAGCGTCGGGCTGCGGGAGGCGGTTACAATCGGAGCGAAGATCGACGTCTCGCGCGGGTTGCCGATCGTGCATGTGAACTTCCTCGGCTATGACGAACAATCCCATGCGCGCGGACCCGGATCGTTGTTTGCCCACTGGTCGTTGCGCGGCATCGATCGCGCGATCAAGGGACTTTATCGCGAGGCGCACCGCTCGTCGCGCCGCGACTACAGCGTGTGGATTTTTTCGGATCACGGTCAGGAACGCACGCGCTCGTTCGAAACGGAATTTTCCGATGGCGTCGAGGGAGTCGTGCGCAACTGCTTCGATGCTTCGCGCAAAGTCGATCCTGCCTGGCGGCCGCGCGCCCAAAACCGTTATCCGGCGTTGTGGACGCGGGGGCCGCGGGCGGAAAAAAGAATGGCTCATTGGCAGGCGGCAGAGACGCTCACGGCGGAAGAGCAGGCCACGTTCACGGTCGCCGCAGTTGGACCGGTCGGACACGTGTATTTTGCCAAACCTATTTCGGATGAGCAGCGGATCGCGCTGGCTCGGCGCCTCGTGAGCGAAGGAAAAGTGCCCGGTGTCCTGCTGCGCGATCAGGAGGGAATCATCACCTGGTATCATGCGCGGGGAGAATTGCGGGTCCCGGACGAGGTGGCGGATTTTTTACCACATGAGGACAAGGCGGTGCGGGCGGAAATCGCGCGGGACCTCGTGACGTTCGTCGAAAATGCCAACAGTGGTGATTTGATTTTGTTGGGCTGGAGCCCGTGGGAAAGACCATGGAGTTTCGCACCCGAACGCGGCGCGCACGCGGGGCCCGGTCCCGAGGAAACGCGGGGTTTCGTGTTGCTCCCAGCGCGCACGCGATTGCCGGAGGGGACGGCGCACTTTATTCGGCCCGCCGCCTTGCGATTGGCGGCCCTTGAGCATTTGGGACGGCAGGAAGCCGTGCACGCATCGGTCACTGCGGGAAAAAAGGCCAGGTTGCGCGTGATGACCTACAATGTTCACGGATGCAGCGGCATGGACGGACGCGTTTCGCCGCGGCGCGTCGCGCGGGTGATCGATGCGTACAATCCCGATATCATCGCGTTGCAGGAAATCGATCTTGGCCGCCGGCGGTCGCGCACCGAGGACCAGGCAGCGGTGATCGCGAAGCAACTGGGATTGAATCATGTATTTTGTCCGACGATCACGCATGGCGAGGAGCACTACGGCCACGCACTGCTGACGCCATGGCCGGTCGAAGTAATCAAGCGTGCGCGCCTGCCGGCAGATCCGAAAAAAATATCCCGCGAGCCCCGCGCGGCACTGTGGGCGCGCGTGATGATTGATGGCCGTCCGGTCAACGTTATCACGACGCATCTTGGCCTTGGCCTTGCGGAACGCGCCGAGCAGGTGCGCGCCTTGGTCGGTCCGGAGTGGGTGGGCGCATTGCCGGAGGATGAACCGGCCATTCTCTGTGGCGATTTCAACCTGCCGCCCGGCAACGCTTCGTATCGCCGCCTGATTGCGAAATTGCGGGATGTTCAACTCGTGACGCCCGGCCACCGGATTTTGCGGACGTTCAGTTCGATGCGGCCGTTCATGCGCATCGACCATATTTTCCTGACGCCGCAGTTCGCCCCGCAGGCAGTCATGGTGCCGCGCACCGACCTGACGCGGATCACTTCGGACCATTTGCCGCTTTTGGCGGACTTACAATTTGCGTCCGAACCCGCCGAAACGCCCACCACGTTGCCGCCAGCGTCACCGCATAGTAAACAACCATCACCGTTATCCGCAACGAAGTGAGGTGGTCGCTCTGGTCGCCGAGCACGACAGCGATGACCGATTGCACCACGTGAATGGGAAAGCCCAACGCCAGGTACGTCCGCAGCGGAATGCCGATTACCGGGAGAACATAGTTTTTGGCGAAATACGGGACACCCGGGATCAACAGTGTAAAGAGGGCGACCGCGCCATGGGCACCGCTCGGGATTTCGGCACGGATCTTCCGGAACCTTCGTTGAAAATAACTCTCCCGCCAATGGACGAGACCGTAGCTGGCGAGCAGTTGGATCAAGATCGAAAGGGCGACAAGCCCGAGCCCGCGGGCCACGCCAAACCGGATTCCGGCAGTGACGTGAAGGACGGAAACGGGAAACCCGAGGAGTGGAAGGATCGTCAGGAGCAAAAACGCGAGTGGACCGTTCAACCGGTTCGCGCAGGCGTGCACGGAAGCGATGGTGAGTGAACGCGAGAGAACATAAATGCCTGCGAGAAAAACGACGGCGACAATCAGCGCGCGCCATGACAGCAGGAGTTTCTTGAACCGCCGATGCACAGCATTGAGGATTGCTCAGAGCTGTGACCGGAGCGTGCCGGCGATGTGGTCAGCGAGCTTGATGTAGATGGGCCGGTCGCGGAATTCCTGCAACGTGAGCGGTTTCGAGTGCGCGAGATCGTCATTGAACGACTTGATGAATTTTGCCGCCACGTTCGCGTCGAGGATGTTGATGTTCGCCTCGTCGTTGATGCTGAAGGAGCGGTTGTCGAAATTGATCGAACCCATCGTCGTGAAGACGTCGTCCACGATCATGATTTTGCAGTGATACATGCAGGGCTCGAACTGATAAAAATTGATGCCCGCCGCGAGCAATTTGCCCCAGCGCGAACGCGCGGCGGCCCGGCCGAAGCGGGAATCGTTCTTCTGCGGCACGATGATGTCGATCTTTACGCCCCGCTGGTGTGCCTGAATCAACATTTGGATCGCGAGATCATCGGGGACGAAATAGGCGTGGGAGAGACGGATCGATTTTTTGGCGGCGGCGATCGCGAGCAGATACGACATGCGCGCATTTTCGGGGCTTTCGTCGGGACCGCTTTTGAAACAGTCAACCCGTGCGTCGCCCGGGCGACCGGTGTCGGGAAAATAGTTTGGACCCACGAGCAGGCGCGATGTCGTTTGGAGCCAGTTGTCCGCAAACACCGCCTGCATTTCGCGCACGACCGGACCCTCGACACGCGCCTGCGTATCGCGCCAGTGTCCGTCCTTGTCGGCGTCTCCCGTCCACGTGTCGTCGATGCAAACGCCGCCAGTGAAACCGATCCTGCCGTCGACAATCAGCAATTTGCGGTGGGTGCGATGATTGATGTTGGGTTTGATCTGGTACCAGTGTTCGCGGGCATACACGACGAATTCGACGCCAGCCGCCTTCATGCGATCGATATCGGAAAGCGACATTTTGAAATCGCCGGCTCCATCGACCAGGGCGTGGACCTTGACGCCGGCTTTGGCGCGATCAATCAGCGCCGCGATGAATTTGTCGCTAATTTCCCCTGACGACCAGATGTAGGACTCGATGCACACGGATTTCTGCGCCTTGTGGATGGCGTCAAGCATCGCCGGGAAAAATTCCCGGCCGTTGATCAACGGCTTGACGGTATTTCCACCGACGAATTCGGCACCCAGCAGAGGCCCCACCGAATCGCGGAAATCGGGATCGCCAACACTGATCGTGGTCTCGATCGGAATCTTGAGAATATTGGCCGAGCTGCGGTAAATCAGAAGGCCCAAGCCGAGAACCACCGCCCCGATGATAATCCAGGGTGTGCTGACGCGGAGTGACGAGTTTTTTTTCGATTTCGCGGAGCGGGAAGTCGGCGTGTGGCGGTGAAATAACGACCTGAATTTCATGGATAATTTTCCGCAGTGCATCCAAACGCCGAACCGGAATCGGTTCGAGGCATCGCGACAACGGCAAGTACGCAGGTGAAGACCCTGTGCGAGGATGAGCGGTTCCGGATTCGAGCCGGGGAAAAGATCTCTCCAGAGGCGGTTTGTGCGAACTGGAAGTGGCTTTTCGGGTCAATAAACCATGAGGCGGGTCGATAAAAAGAAATTAGGACTGAAGCTGATGATCGCTGCAGTCGTGATTGGCATTGTCGCACTGGCGCTGGCCGAACTTGTGGACTGGCCGAAGCTGCGCGAGTGGATGCAACAGTTGGATCACCGCTTGTTGTTGGGGTTGATGACTGTGCTGCCGCTCGTCGGTTTTTCGATCAGTCTCATTTATCTGGTGATAGGAGCGGTTTTTGGCGGACCCATGGGCCTGGTCGTCGTGGCTGGGATTACTGCCGTGCATTTGCTCGGCAGTCACTGGATCGGGCGCGGCTATTTGCGCAAGCCTTTGAAGCGATGGCTGGAGAAGAGGAAACACCGTTTACCCGAGCTCTCGCCGGGAGAGGATGCATCCATTGCGCTCATGGCGGTGTTGGTGCCGGGGCCGCCGTATTTCGTCCGAAATTACCTGCTGGCGGTTTCGGGCATCCCGCTGCGCATCTACTTTTGGGTCTGCTGGCCCGTCTATGTGTTGCGTTCGTGTCTCGTAATCTTTCTCGGCGATTTCAGCAACGAGGTGAGTGCGAAGCGAGCGGTGATTCTGGCCTCCGTTTTTGTGATCAAGGTGGGAATTTGCGCGTTTCTTTTGCAGCGGCTTCGGGCGAGATTCCGCTCGAAGACGGTCAATAAAGACCAACGCACACCGCTGCAGAAACGCCTGGCCCGGATTGGGCGGATGGACTGATACCAACAGCCCATCCTTTTACACCAAGGACACAAAGGACGCAGAGAACACAATGAAATCCAACAGTACTCGGCGGTGGCGGTCTTTGCGCTCTCGGGGTAAATGCGGAACTTGGGGTGACTGAAATGAAGGAAGGCCCAAAATCTGTGGTTGCGCTGATTTTTCCCGCGGGTCTTCGATTCAAACCTGGTTTGCATCGCGCGGGAGGTTAAAGCATCATTACACCAATTCCCCCATGATTCTCGATTTATCTCAATTGCCGCCGCGCGACGCTTACCGCTGGATGGTCAATGCGATCACGCCCCGACCCATCGCGTGGGTTTCGACAATTTCCGCCGCCGGCAAAACCAATCTCGCCCCCTTTTCATTTTTCCAAGGAGTGTGCGCGAAACCACCGACGGTGATTTTTTGCGGGGCAAACGATCGTACGGGAAAGAAGAAGGACTCCGTGATCAACGTCAACGCAGTGCCCGAATTTGTGGTGAATCTCGTGCCGTACGCGTTGCGGGAATCGATGAATCTCACCGCGGCGACGCTGCCGTACGGTGAAAGCGAATTCGAGAAATTCAATATTCCCACGGCGGCGGCGCAAAAAGTGCGCCCGCTCCGCGTGGCTGATGCCCCCATCGCATTTGAATGCAAACTCGACCGCATCGTCGAACTTGGGGATGGACCGCTGGGATCAAGCGTCGTTTTTGGCACGATCCTGTGCATGCACGTGAACGAATCCATCCTGGACGGCGATGGTGCGATTGATCCCGTAAAACTCGACACGATTGGCCGGATGGGTGGGGATTTTTATACGCGCACGACTGAGCTTTTCTCGATGAAGCGGCCGGATTGAGGGGAATTTGGCCGGCGGGACGTCCCTGACACCGCAAGGTGGCGGTTTCCGAACCGGCCTCACCGGGACCGGCTACAGCTAAGCGCTCAGTCGGTCGGAGGGGGAACCAACGCACGGAGCGGGGCGTTATTTGTTGGTGCCCTTACTTTCAATGAGTCGACAAACTCCACGAGGTCGCGCAATTCCGCCTTGGTCAGAATCGTGCCGAAAATTTCGGGCATCGACGATGGCGCGGAGGTGCGGGTGGCGATGGCAGACTTCTCGATGACAACGTTCTTTCCGTTGCTGTCGCGCAGGGTGACCTCGCGGTCATTTTCGGAAACAAAAACGCCCGCCGTGATCGCGCCGGATTTAAGGGTGACAATCTGCGTGTCGAAGCCGTCGGCGATCCTGGCGTTTGGCTTCACGATCGATTCAAGGATGTACTCACGCGGTTTTCGTGCGCCAATTCCAGCGAGATTCGGGCCAGCTTCGCCACCGGCGCTGTCGGCGGTGTGGCAACGGACACAAGCGAGGACGGGATGGTAGTAAAACAGGCCCCGCCCTTTTTTCGCGTCGCCGCCCTCGAGGGAAACCTGAAACGCGGCGAGCGGATCGGGGTTCCTGGCGAGCGCCGCATCGCGTGCGGCGAGCAGCTGTTTCACCTCGGGCGAGGAACGTTTCGCGGCGGCGTCAAGGAGTTCGATTTGCGCCCCGGGTGCCACTTTGCCAGCGGCAAGCTTCTTCAATTCGGCTGCGAGAATCTTATCGGCTTCGGGTCGGGCAAGGTCGCCGAGGCTGATATACGCGGTGCGCTGTTCGGCCAGCGTTCCGTTTTCCAGCAACCGGGCGAGGGTGGCCGGGGCGCTTTCCGGATGAAGCTTGGTGGAAAGAGGGAGCGCCGCGAGACGCAGTTCGGCGGAGTTTGACGCGAGAGCGGCCTCGATCGACTGTGGCAGTTGCGGATCGGCCAGGCGATTTAACATATCCAAGGCGGCGGTGCGCGCGGTTTCCGGCGCGTTATTATTGGCGACGACGGCGCGGACCAGCGGCACGGCGGAATCCAACTTCAAGGCGGCTACGACCTGTAGCGTGGCGAGCTGCAACGCCTCGGGTGTGGCCGTCGACAGCAGCTCCGACAGATGAGAATTGAGCGCACCGATCCCAACGGCGCTATCGCGGGTTTTATCGGGCAGCGGACGATAGATTCCGATCAGGCGATCGCGGGCCGGCGGTGCGGGCCACAGTGAAAGCAGGGTGAGGGCTTCCTCACGCAATTTTTCAGGAGCGTCGGCGCGAACCACGTAATTCGCCAGCGCGGCGGCGTTGGCGGATGTGCCGATGCGGAACTGCGCGTTAAGCGCGCGCAGCATAATTGATTCGCTCGCGACCGGATGGTCGATGAAAGCCGCAACGGCCGGATAAGCGGCCACAATGGGGAGGTCGTAGATCGCTTCCACCGCCTCGCTCACAATGAGCGGATCGCTGTCGGTCAGGAAGACGGTCACGCCGGCATTGGCCAGACGGCGCAGCGCGAGCACGGCGGCGAGACGCGCGGCACGGGATTCATCCGTTTTCAAGCCGGTCAATTCCGCGGGTGTGGCGCAACCGACGAGGCCCATCACCAGTGCGTGGCGCAGGTAGGCATCGGCGTCGTTGTTGCCGCGGATCGAAGCCAGCAGGGCGGAGGTGGCGCCGGCGTATTTCAATTTGCCGAGCGATTGGGCGGCAAAAAATTTCACGCGCGATGAGGTATCGGAGAGGAGGATGTTCACGAGCGCGTCGTCGGAGGCATGGTCGTTACAATCGCCGAGTTCCTTGGCGGCTTGGGCACGGACTTCCGCGTCGTTCGCCTGAAGCAGCGGGCGCAGGGCTTTGACGGCGGCGGGGAATTGAACCCCGAGTTGGCCGAGGCCCCACACCGCGTGACGGCGGGCGAGCGGCGAGCCATCGGTTTTGCCGGCGACGGCCGCCAGCGTTTCGATGCCGGCATTGCCCCGATTGGCCAGTTCGAGTTGCGCGTCCAACCGCACCCGCCAGTCGGGATGAGCGAGCAGTCCCGCGAGATCAGCGTCGGTTTTCTTGGTATAGTCTGACGCGATGAGCTGCTGCGTGGATTTGACCAGGGGATCGTTGACGCGATTCGGATCGAAGATCGCGTAAATGCGGCCGCGTTTGGATTTCGGCCAGCCTTCCGCCCAATCGGAATAGTAAAGACGCCCATCGGGTCCGAAACGAACGTCGGTCGGCAGCGCATTCCTCAGGAATGGCGCCTCATCCACGATCGCGTAGGACGCGCCGGATGGTTTCACCTGATAAGTATAAATACCCGAGCTGGCGATGGCGCCCTTGAAGTGGGTGATGAAAATCTTGCCGGCGTAATCGGGTGTCAGGCCAGTGCCGGGATAATAAGCGATACCCGACGGGCCATCCTCAATGTTGCAGATCGGCGGAAGCAGATAGGCAGGCTGCGATGGATGGCGCGGGAGCCAGAGACGTTCGGCATTCCACGGGCCGGCGTTTCCGCGCGGGGCATGCTGGTAACCGATGCGCCAGCCGCTGTCGCCGTTTTCGACGATGTGGACGAGACGCTCCTGGTCTCCCTGGTCGCTGTCATTGTCGCCGGTAAACAGATCGCCGTATTCGTTAAAGAGCAGTGACTGCGGATTGCGCAGGCCAGTGGCGAAAAGCTCAAGATGCGAACCGTCAGGATAGCAGCGAAACACGGAACCGCAGTCCGGTGCGTCGATTGTGGTGCCTTCCTGGGTTTTCACGCTGGCGGCACGATCGCCGATGCTGAAATAGATCCGTCCGTCGGGCCCGAAGATCAATCCATGAAAATCATGACCGGTGAAACTGAAACGCAGGCCAAACCCGCGCAACAGTTCCGTGCGGGTCTCGGCTTTTTCTGTGCCGGTGAATTTCCAGAGCGCGGGAATATTGGTGAACCAAACCTCCCCGTGGCGCGCGAGCACGCCGGCCGCGATGCCGTCGATCGGTGAACGAAAGTTTTCGGCGTAGACGGTGGATTTGTCGGCCACCCCATCGCCATTGGTGTCCTCGATCAGCTGCACGCGTTCGGTTTCCTTGGAAAGTTGCTTGATTCCTTCCTCGCCGAAATTCTTCCGGATGCTGGCCAGAAAGTCCGCCTGGGTGCGGTTCGCGAGATCGTCCTCCAACGTCCACATGTAATCGCGGATATCGAGGACGCTGGTGCGGTAGCGGAAAGTCTCGGCGACGAACACGCGGCCTTTTTCGTCGAAATTAAACGCCACGGGATTGGCGAGCATGGGCTCCGCGGCCCACAGCGACGCCTTCAACCCCGCCGGCAGTTTCATGCGGGCGAGGGCTTGTTGACCTTCATCGGAAGCCGGATCGATCTCGGGCGCTTCCGGGCGCGGAACGTCCTTAAGTTTTCCGACCGCACCGTGAAGATCGGTCTCCATCTCGACGGTTTCATTGGCGGCGTGCGCTGCGGCGGTGAAGAGGGCCAGCGCGAAGCCGAGAGCGATGGTGACACTACGCGACGCACGACCGGGGCCAAAGGGGAATGAATTGGGCAACATTTCCCTCAACCTAGGAACCGTCCCCCCCAAAAGCAAGAGGCTGCATCTCCGGGCGGCAATTTGTTTAGTCGATAATACGAACACCGCCGGAAACGGCTTCTTCGCGCAGGCGAAGCGTTTGATTTAACGTTACGCAGCCGGTGGTTTCGGGAGTAATTTTGCGACGACGACGAGGAGAACGATGACCACGAGCCCAAGCGCAATCCATAAAACGTAGCCGCCGTTCAAGCCGGCAAACGGTTTTGACGCGCCGCTGGATTCTTCTTCGCCGGCGTCGGCTACGGCCACATTGCGCGGGGAGGTCAGCAGTTTTGTCGCCACGAGGCTGAGATCGTAGCGCGGAGCGTTCGCCACGGGATTGCCGTACGCGAGGGAGAATCCGTCGATACCGTCGGTTTTGAAAATCAGGCGCACCACGGGATAGATAATCTGAACCGGTTTGAGCGCGACGGACGGATTGTCGCCATTGTCGGTTTCAATCCAGAGCGTGTTGGTGTGCATGCGCTGCGGAATTTCCAGCACCCGCGTTTCAGGTACACCGGGGTCCGGCGTGCGATGCCATTCAGCTGACGCGAGGGTGAGTTCTGACGCACCGCCCTCATCGTTGGTGATTTTTTCGAAGACGCGAAACTCGCGTTGAAACAATGGCGTGGAGGACGAAAGCAGCAGCCGCCGCAACGGAATTCCTTTTTGCGAAAGCTGGAGTTGCCACACGCTGACAGAGGGGCGTTTGGGGTCGGGCGATGGTACTGGAGTGACGGTGAGCGCACGCGCCAACGCGGGCTGTTCTATGATGTACGGAATCTGGTTTCCTTCGTGAAGCAGGCGGAGATCCGCGAAATCGGTTTGGGTTTTCGCGAGGATGGCCGGGGTGAGTTCGAGTTCCTGAATTCCGGCCCGGCTGAGAGTGAGGGATTTTCGCAGTGTCCAATCCTTCGTATCGATGGGCGCGCCGGTCAGCGGAACGTCGGGCGCGGCCGCCGATCCGAGCGATTCGTGTGGATGATATCCGGGCATTGGCTCGACTGCCCCCGCAGTGACCTCGGCGGCGGTCGTTGCGTGTAGGTCATCGGCAAACGCGGCGAGATCGTAGCGCGGGGTGGTGACCTGGGGATTGCCCGAAAGCAACCCATACGTCCCGGCGGTTTGCGCGAAGAACGCCAGGTGGAAATCGCGCCGTTTCAATACCACGCGGTCCACAGTGAGCGGGGGCGAGTCACCATTTTGGAGGTGAAGCAGCACCTCGCGGGTCAGCGGCGTGAAATGGAGCGGAATTTCCAATTGCGCACGTGCAGCCGAGCCGTCGAGGGCGACGCGATAAATCGTGCCGGAACCGACGACACGTTCCCTGGAAACACCTTCATTTACCTCACGTACCGCAACCGTCACGCGCCGCATAAACAATGGATCGCTCGCGGAAATTTCCAATGCGGCAAGCGGCGCGTGTTGCGCTTCGAGGGTGAGAGTGAGTACGGTTTCGCCGGCGAATTCCTCGCGGTGCGCAATTTGTGCCTCGGCCTTCACGAGTGCGGGGGCGGGAGCTGCTTTGATATTTAATTCGGCTCCCGTGAAAGGCAGCGGCGAACCATGGCGTTCGTTGATCGTTACGCGCACGTAAGCCGCGGTATGGCCGCCGAGCGGCAGGTCGAGCTTTTCCGCGCCCCATTGGCGAAAAACGGGCAATCCTTGATCGAGCAAAGTCCATTGAGCGCCATCGTCGGAAATTTCCACGGCGGCGGCCCGCACGAAAAATGGCGCCGGGGTTTTCAGCGAGATCGACGCCAGCGCCGCTTTCGTGCCGGTCGCGATAGTGAGGCGGGTGGCATCAGATTCCAGTTTGGCGGAAAACGAAATGGGAGCCCAAACGCGATCGATCGGTACCGGGGGCGAGTCAGCGAGAAAGGCGACCTCGTTGCCCGCTGGATCGACGATGCGGAAATCTTCCTGCTGCGGACCGGCGGAATCGAAAGAGGCGGCGGTCGGAGTGACACGCACCAATCCGGGCGCTGTGACGGTTAACGGCTGACGGTATTGCCATTCGGTGGGCGTGAGCGCGGCATGGAGAATCGCGGCGACTCCGAACGGCAGCAGCAAGGTGGACCGTGCGACCCGACGGATAAGATTACGGCTGGGGCGGAGGAGTCTTTTCATTACTGGGCAAAAAACGTTGGTAGGCAAACGAGGCGAGGATGGCGATAACCGCCACGGCGAAAACTGCGCCGACGCGATACATCGCGTCCAAATGCGCGAGGTCATGGAGAAAGAGTTTGAGCAGCGTGACGACCAAAAGATTTATCGCCGCCAGTCGTGCCGGTCGCGATCCCCGCCAGATTCCCAGCAGGAGTAACGTGAAGGCAAAGAGCGCCCACGCGATGGTGTAGGACATATCGCGGGCAAAGTTTCCGGAAAAAAGAAAGGCATGGCTGCGGGCGCCCGGCAGCGTGAAATAATCGGTGATTTCGATGTTCAGCAGGATAAACGCAAGGATGACACCGAGGGAGTTAAACAGCGGTGGAGCGTTGAAACCAAGGACACGTTCGCGCGGTGGGGCGAGCAGACGGGCACCGAAAAACAGCGACACCGTCGCGAGGCCATACGCGCAGAGGTACCAGTTGAAAATCGCGGTCTCGCCGCGCACATGGTACGAAAACACCTCCGGATTGAGCGCGAGCCGGGCAAAGGCGATCACGAGCAATACCGAACCGACGGCGCGCAAACCGGAGTGCGGCACGCGATGAAACAGCCAGAGCAGCGCAGCGCCTTCGAGCGCCCACGCAACGGTGAGCCACTGCCGTTCGAATTGAATCGGGAAAATCAGCGTGATGAAACACAGCGCCACGCCGCCAAACCACGCGAGTTGATTGAGACGCGCGGGGTTGTCCGGCGCGGTCGTGGGCAGGACCACGACGAGGCTGGCCAGCGGCGCGAGCGCGAAAAGCGCGGGAACCAAACCCAGGACGTTCGCGGCGTCCGGCCAGCCGGTTTTGACCGCTTGATAAATCATCCAGAAATGCGCCAGTCCACTCAACGCGGCGACGGCCCACGGTCCGGTTAATTTCGTGAACTCGCGACGGAATGGAAACGGATAGATCGCGAAAATCGCGTAGAAGCCCGCGTACCACACCAGCGGCAGTCCGGCGTCGGTGGGATGGAAGTGCCGGCTGTGCCACGCGTATTCCAAGGCCGCCATGCCGGCGAGGGCGCACGCTGGCAGCCACCCGATCAAAAGCAGGCGCGCCAGCCCAAGCGTCAACGCGACCAGCAATAAGCCCAAGCCAAACACGGCGGACGGATTGGGTACGGTGAGCCGTGCGCAAACCATGATGAGCAGGAGAAACGGCAGCAATGACGCGAACGCGGGCAGTTGTGCGCGGGAGTCGCCGAAAACGCCGGGGAACTGTTGGTCACCGGTGGGCACTTTCGAACCGAGTTTCCGCGTGAGCCACAAACTGGCGGCAAAGAAGAAAATCGCGAAGCCACCCACGACGAGTAACAGCGACGGCGCAAAAACGACAACCGCCGACGTCTTGAAAATACACAGGCCCGTCGCGATCAACGTCAGCACCAGCACGGCGGCGACGGCCGTCAACGACGCACTCACGACGGCAAGACCCACCGCCAGCACGTCCACCAGCAGAATGGCCGGCCAGATCAGGAAGGGAATTTCATCGAGCCGATAGATCGGAAACAGCAGGAGCAAAAGCGTGAGAGGCGGAAATACCTGGCTCCACCACGTCGGTTTGGTGGCCGGACGATGACGTTGCAGCAGCACTGGGAACAGCGTGTGCAGCACTGCAAAGATCAAATAGGCCGCGAGCGCCCACGGCAGCAGTTCATCGGTGAGGTGGTCGGAGGTCCAGATCGACAGCAACGCAAATGCGCTCAGGCCGCCCAACAAATGAATGCGCGGCGAACTTTCGTCGAGCCACGCGAGGGTCAGCAGCGCGGCGTCGGCCAGGAGGACGAAACCAATGTAAAGTCCGGCGCGGCTGGTGACCGCGGAATAATCGAGAAAAAAGAAAGCGAAGCAAAACGCCACGAGCGGGAAAACGATGGCACACGCCGAAAACGCGCGGGTGACCCGGCCGAGGCGCCGCGCGGCCTCACTGGCGCCGAGGTACAGTGCGCAAAACCAAAGGCAGACGATCATGGCGGTGACGGTTTTATCCGGCGCGTAGAAACGATCGGTCCAGCCGATCATCATAAGCACCGTTCCCGTCGCGCCGAGCCACACGAGATAAAACCACCGTCGGTGCAGCGCCACGGCAATCAGACCAAGGTCGAGCAACGTCACATAACCGAAAAGCCCGGCGGGATTGTCGTGTCCGGTGTTGATGAGAATCGGGGTAAGGAAGCCCCCGACGATTCCGAGGATCGCAACCACCTGTGCGTTTAATCTCACGGCGAGGAAAAACGCCGCGGCCGTGATCAGCGTCATCAACGCGAACGTTGGCAGCGGCCCGAAGAACGCGAAATGGTAGATCGAGTTGCAAGCGAACGTGACGACGTACAGTGACACCACGCCCGCCGCCACCAGGGTTTGCGCAGGCGTCGTGTAACCTTTGCGGGTGAAAAAAATTCCGCCGACGATTAAACCCGCGCCGGTGACAAAACCCATCGCCACGCGCAGCTCGGGCGAGATCCAGCCGTTGTCGAAGGAAAGTTTGATGAAATAGGCGATGCCAATGAGCAGGGCCAGCCCGCCGATCCACGCAAAGAGTTTGGCCCCGACGAATTGTTCCCAGTTGATGGCCGGTTTGGCTGGCGTACGGGGCGGGGTAATCGATGGTGCGGGAGCGGACACGCGTGGCAACGGCGATGGCGTGACGGGAAGGGGAGGCGGCGAGATGACGGGAGGCTCGATGGGGGCAGCTGCGATCGGTGCGGGAATTTCGGCCGCCGGCGGCGGGATCGGGATGGACGCGGCGGTTTTCGGCCGCGGCATGGTGCGGAATGGCACTGCCGTGAGGTCGTCCGGCATCTCACCGAAGGCATCGAGCGTCTGCTCTTCTTCGTTGGGATTGGCAACTGGTGACGTGACGGGAAAGGAGAAGTCGGCGGCGGTGGAGGCGACGGGCTCAGGTGGTTTGCGCAGTTTTTCCCTCAACGTCTCAATTTCGGCCTCGAGCGTGGATAGCCGGCGCTTCAAGGTTTCGTGATCCTCACGTTGGCCACTGACTTTGACGAAGGTCCAGATCGGAAGGACGATGAGGACGGCAAAAAGATAAACACCCAACAAAACCAGAAGTGCTTCCATAGATGAGGTGGGGCGCGCCCGCGCGTCTCTTGTGGGGTGGACGGTGAAGGTTGGCAAGACTTGCAAGGGTTTGGCTTGCGCGGAGCCGATCCGGGCGGCGTGATGGCGACATGAGTGTCACAATCTGGACCAATCACGACTTGCTGCCGGCCGCGCGGGCGTTGCTAGTGGCGGAACTGGCGAAAATGGACGGTCGTCTGATCCAGTCGGCCGGCGCGTCGCGCTCGGTGCTGACCCCGAGCGGCTCCGATCCCGCGCTAGCCGGGGCCGACATTGCCTATGGGCAGCCGAATCCGGTGGACGTGATGGCGATCCCGCGACTGAAATGGGTGGCGCTGTCATCGGCCGGTTACACGCGTTACGACCGTGAGGATTTTCGGACGGCGATGAAGACTCGCGGCACACCTGTGACGAACGCATCGACCGTTTTTGCGAATCCGTGTGCGGAACACGTGCTCGCCCAAATGCTGGCGCTCGCACGGAATCTACCGGTGCAATTGCGCAACCAGGATGGCGCACGCGAATGGCGTTACCAGGAGGATCGTTTTTCCAGTAAATCGCTCAGTGGGCAAAGCGTGCTGCTGCTCGGCTTTGGCGCGATCGGACGAAGATTGGCGGAATTTTTGCGGCCGTTTGGCGGACGCGTAGTGGCTTATCGGCGCACGGCGCGCGGCGATGAAGGGATCGAAATCGTAAATGACGCCGGGCTTCCCACCGTGCTCGCGGCCGCCGACCAAGTGGTGAACTTGCTGCCCGATTCACCCTCGACGCGCGGTTTCGTGGATACGGCCCGTTTCAAGCAAATGAAGCGCGGGGCGCGCTTTTATAATGTGGGACGCGGCACGACGGTCGACCAGCCGGCATTGATCGCGGCGTTGGAAACGGGCCATGTGGCGCACGCCTATCTCGACGTCATGGAACCGGAGCCGCTGCCACCGGAGCATCCGTTGTGGAGCGCGCCGAATTGTTTTATCACCTGTCACATTGCGGGCGGCACAGTCGATCAGGATGAAAAACTCGTCCGCTTCTTCCTGGAAAACTTCCGGCGGTTCAAGGCAGGCGAAGCCTTGTTGGACCGGATCATGTGAAGGGAAACTGGTTGCTGACAGCTGCAAACCAGACTCGCGCTTTAAAGGAAGTGGCGTTCAGTAGCTGGCGCGATGCCCGTGCCTGAAACGACTTCTGCCGAAGCCTTCGAACGCTATGTGGGCGGCCAATGTTTACGGGCGGGTCACGGGGCGGCATGGAAGGAGATCAAAGCTTGGATCATCGCACCGCCGCGCAACGTCGATGTGTTGCCTCTGCCTGCGGTCAGCGAACCGTTCCTCGCGTGGACCATTTCGGGTGAGGCTGATTTTCAGGAACGGGAAGGCGACGGGCCGTGGATAACCAACCGGATTAAGCAAGGGTCGTTCTTTCTGACTTCGGGTGGCGCGCCTTATGATTGTCGTTGGAAGACGCTTACCTCAGAGCCGTTTCAAACCTTGGCAGTTTTTATTGAATTGCCGCTTCTGCAACGTGCGATGACCGAGGTTTTCGGCACGGAGGCATCGCGGGCGCGGTTGCGCGATCTCTCGGCGTTTAGCGACGTGACGTTGGGGGTTTATATGGAGCGACTGCGCGACGAATTGATGCGCAAGAAAGCGAGCCCGCTGTTAGTGCAGGGACTCGGTCAGGCCATCGCCATCCATCTGGCAAGAAACTATGCGGAGATCCTGAAGAATCCGCCAAAAACAGCGCCGGCTTTACCCGGATTCAAGTTGCGACAAATCACCGACGGGATGGCGGCGCATTTGGCCGATGAATTCAATCTCGACCGTCTGGCGGCCCAGGCCGGACTGAGCAAATTTCACTTTAGCCGCCTGTTTAAAAGCGCCACGGGGGTTTCGCCTTCACGGTTTCAACTGGATCTGCGAATGAATGCGGCGCGACAACTCTTGCGCGAGACCAAGACCAGCGTCGTGGCCATCGCGCTTGAGATGGGTTACAACAACCCCAGTCGTTTCGCACAGCTTTTCCGCCGGGAAACCGGCACCACGCCCAGCGAATACCGCCGACAGCGATAGAATTCATCGCGGATTTTGGAGATTGAAGACATTAAATCAGCTCCGCCCGCCTCTCTTGTCGGACGATTCGAGCAAGATTGAGACAGGTGGCGCAACATCCTTTGCGACAGCCTGGCCAAACGAGTGTAGGCTGGTCCCAACAAACAATTCAACGATGGGAGCATTTATGCAAAAACGAACACTCGGGAAAAGTAATTTGAACGTCTCAGCCCTCGGCTTCGGCTGCATGGGTTTGAACTTCAGCTATGGGCATGCACTCAGCAAGGAAGCGGGCATCACGCTGATCCGTCAGGCGGTGGATCGCGGGGTCACCTTCTTCGACACGGCGGAGGTTTACGGTCCATTCACCAATGAGGAAATCGTGGGAGAGGCTTTGAAACCCGTGCGCGACCAGGTGGTCATTGCGACCAAGTTCGGTTTCAAATTCGTCGACGGCAAGCAAAGTGGCTTGGACAGCCGGCCGGAAAATATCAAGCGTGCGGCCGACGCGTCGCTGAAACGGCTGGGGATCGACGTGATCGATTTGCTCTATCAGCATCGGGTCGACCCGAGTGTCCCGATTGAGGAAGTGGCCGGTGCGGTCAAGGAGCTCATCGCGGCGGGCAAGGTCCGTCACTTCGGCCTGTCCGAGCCGGGCGCGCAAACCGTCCGTCGCGCGCACGCGGTGCAGCCGGTCACGGCACTTCAGAACGAATACTCGCTATGGACGCGCGGGCCCGAGACGAACGGAATCTTCGAAGCGTGCGAGGAACTTGGCATCGGCCTCGTCGCTTACAGTCCGCTCGGCAAGGGGTTCCTGACGGGAGCAATGTCGAAGGACACCAAGCTCGGTGAAAACGATTTCCGTAAAAATCTACCGCGCTTCACGCCCGCAGCCATGGAGAAAAACCAGGCGCTCGTCGACCTGCTCAAACGCATCGGTGACGAAAAAAAGGCGACTCCGGCACAGATTGCGCTGGCTTGGTCGCTTGCACAAAGGCCGTGGATCGTGCCGATTCCGGGCACGACCAAATTACACCGATTGGAGGAGAACCTCGGCGCGGCCGGCCTCGTGCTGGCCGCATCGGATCTCGCGGCACTGAAGCGAGCCACCGTCGAGATTCCCGTCGAAGGTGAGCGTTATCCGGAGCACCTGCAAAAAATGGTTGGCCTCTGAGTCCTGTCGTGAGTCCATTCGCTATTCCGATCGTTTTCCGATCTCGTCACGGCAATTCGTAAACTTAGAAAAGGAATTTTCCCCATGGAAATCAAACGCGCAGGTTCACAGCCGTCCAATAAAGGTTCCGCTGATTGGTTCACGGGAACGGTTCGCATCGATCCGCTGTTCCAGACTGGCGGTCCGGCCCGGGTTGCCGGGGCGAGTGTCACTTTCGAGCCCGGAGCCCGGACGGCGTGGCACACTCATCCACTCGGCCAAACGTTGCTCGTGACGGCGGGCTGCGGACGTGCGCAGCGGCTGGGCGGCCCGGTTGAAGAGATCCGTCCGGGTGACATCATCTGGTTTCCGCCGGGTGAAAAACACTGGCACGGCGCGGCGCCCACCACTTCGATGACCCACACCGCAATCCAGGAAGCCCTCGACGGGAAAGTGGTCGAGTGGCTGGAGAAAGTGAGCGACGAACAGTACGGCAAGTGAGTCCTGGCTAGGACGGACCACCGGGCCGCCCGGTTTAATAGATTTCAGCCGCAAATTGAAACGGGCCCGGCGGTCCCGCTGTCAAGACGTCCGCCATTTTTCAGCTCGCGCGGTCGGATTAATTTGATTTCTGGTTCCGATGCTTAAGCTTAAGCATTGCGGAACCTTCCGGTCTTATTAAGCGTCATAGTCCATTCATGTCCCTCCGGCCGTTCATCATTGTTTTGGTATCCGCTTCGATGGCTATCCAGCTGTGGGGAGCCGATGCTGCTGCGGCTCCCGCTAAAATGGATTTGAGCGGATTGGTCAATAATTCGCCTTTTGGGACGTTAAGATCCGGAGGCGCTGGAGGCAATGCGTCGACTGAGCCGTTTGAATTCCGGGCGATTCTGGAGGAGAACAATAATAAGTTCTTCAGCATCTATGAGACGGCCACCCGACGTTCCAATTGGGTTGAATTAAACGATCCGGTTAACGGTTTTTCCATCAAGTCCTACGACGCCGGAAAACAGGCAATCACCGTGGACTATCAAGGCAAGGCCATGACGCTCGCGATTAAGCAGGCTCCCGCGGTTGCTCAGGTTTACCAAGCTCCTCCGCCGCAGACTGGTCCGGTGCCGGTCATGCAGACTCCCGGCAATCCGTCGTTGCAGGCGGGACCAACGATGCCGACGGCGATCGACCAACAACGGATTCAGCAGATTCAGGAAGAAATCCGCCGCCGCCGCGCTTTGCGCAACCAAGCGATCGTGCCCAACGTAAATTCCCAAGGGGGCCAGCCGCATTATGGCGAGGGTCCGCGACCCCAGCCTTCCAATTCCTCAGGGCCACAACTCATTCCCCCAAGAAACTGATCTATGAAACGAAATTCAATTCGCGCTTTTACGCTGGTCGAGATTCTCGTGGTCGTCGCCATCATCGGCCTGCTGGCCGGTTTATTTTTGAGCGGAGCCGGCAGTTCGTTTGACCGTGCTCAGACAAAGATTGCCGGGTCGATGGTAAACGACTCGTACAAGACGTCGTTCGTTCGATACAAGATCGACATGGGCGATTATCCGTCGACGGCGGATGGACTCAACGCGTTGATCACGGCACCCGCCAGCGCCGGGGATCGCTGGCACGGGCCTTACGCGGAAAAGGTTGTGCCCGATCCATGGAATGAACCTTATCAATATCGTTATCCTGGTACCCACAACAAAGGCAGCTACGATCTCTACTCGAAGGGACCGGACAAGGTTGAGGGCACCGGTGACGATATCGGCAATTGGTGAGAGTGCGTCCGACCAACGCACCGGGGCCGGGCAACCTTTTGTTACGCGTGCGACGCGGTGCTGCATTTACCCTGATCGAAGTTCTCGTGGTCGTCGCGTTGCTGGCCGTCGCGGCGACCGCGTTCATCGGCGGTGCGAGCAATCTTTTTCGCGCCAAGGAGCCCAGGGCTGACGACGTTTTCTGGCAGGGAGTCAATGCGGCTCGCCAGCTCGCGTTGGAAAGCAACCAAAAGGTGTTTCTTCACTACGATGAAGAAAAACATCAGCTGGAATGGAAGGGCGAAACGGCGGCGGGCAAAACGCTGTCTTTTCCCGGGAAGGAATTGCAACTCCTGCCTGTCGTCGCACAGGGATTGCTTTTGTTGGGTGGCCAGTTGAGCGAAACCGATGCGCTCAAGTCCGTGACGTTTTATCCGGATGGGTGCTGCGATGCTTTTCGAGTCCAACTTGTGGACAACAAAGACCAAAAGTGGACGCTCGCCGTCGATCCGTGGACTTGCGCACCAATTTTGGTCGCTCCGCCAAAATGAAACGGATGCTTCCAACGCTGCGGGGGTTCACCTTGATTGAGGTGTTGATCAGCCTCGCTATTTTCGCGCTGGCAGCGGTGGTGCTGGCGGTGAGTTATCTGAATATCCTCGGCGGTTATCAAGCGGTGGGTCAGCGCCAGCAAAGCGAGGAGGAATGGAAATTGATCAGGTCGGTCGTGTTGTCCGAATCGGATCGCACCAAAGTCGAGGCCGGTGGACAGTTGCAGCTGCCCGACAACAGCAATGTGCAGTGGAAAGCCACCATCGAGAGCACCAACGTGGCGGATCTTTTCACCGTGACGATCCAGTCGCAGCCGGAATTTGCGACAGGTAACGAATCGCGCGTGCAGGAGCAGAAAATCATGCTGTTGCGGCCGAGCTGGTCCGATCCAGTCGAGCGCAATCAGCTGCGGGCGGCCAGCCAGGAAAAATTATTCAAGGACCGGCAGCAATGATCGTGCGCTTCAAGTCATCCGCCGACGGTAAAGGGTTCACCTTGGTGGAGCTGTTGCTGGCCATTTCCATCATGGCCATGTTGCTCGTGGCCTTGTTCACGTTTGTGTTTTCCATGGGGGAAATCTGGGGCCACGGCAGTGAGAAGCGTCTTTTCGAGCAGCATGTCAATGCCGTCACGCGTCATCTGGAGGCGATGTTTCGCCGGGCGACATTGCCCATCGGATCAAGCGCTTTGGCGGAGCCGTTTACCGTGAGGGAAGTGCGGACGGTCAGTGCGGGCACGGCCGATTTGTTGGGTTTTAATCTCGCGGACGGAGATCGCCTGCTGGTCTGGAATGGTCCGCCGCTGCCGGAAGTCCAATGCTCGCTCGGCGTCGAACCGAACCGCGGATTGATGCTTTACTGGCAGTCGGTGTTGGAGATCGATTACGCGACGACGGCGCCCCGGGCAGTGCTGGTTTCTCCATTCGTGACCAAACTCGAATACTTTTACCGCGATGCCGACACCGGTTCGTGGCACAGCAACTCAAACTTGGAGAAATCCGCCGAGGGCCACTGGCTGGTGCCGGACAGCGTAAAGCTGACCTTCGCCCACGGCGGCGTCACGATCGAGCGCACCCTGATGCTGCCGGCGCGCGACGGCGCGCTGCCACTTTTCTGACCATGCCCACCCGTTCCACTCAAACTGATCGCCCACGTTCCCGCCACCTCCGGCGGGGATCGGTGATTCTTTTTGTGCTCGGGGTGATCTTGCTCACGGCGTTTCTGTTGACGCGGCTGATGGACCGGGCGGAGACCGAGTTGCTCGCGGAAAGCAAAGCGGCCAGCCGCGCGACGCTTCGCGACCAGGCTTATGCCGGATTGGAAGTTACGCTCGCGGTGCTGGCAGATGTTTCCGCGGCGGATGGCGGCTTGCACGCGCCGCAACAAGGGTGGGACAAGCCGTTGCAATACGCCAACTATCAACCGCCACCCGGCTTCGGCATTTCCGTGTCGTTCCTCGATGAAACGGGAAAACTTTCCCTGCCACGGGCGAATGAAACGGTGCTGGAACATTATCTCGAAACAATCGGCGCTCCGGTCACCGACGCCGAACGTTTGACTGACACGCTGCTGGTCTGGACAAAGAAGGGTTATCTTCCGGGCTCATCGGACGCCGATCCGCGCAATTACGAGAATTCCCCACTGCCATATGGACCGCCGGAACGACCGATGCGGACATTCGAGGAGCTTCGAGCTGTCAGCGTGGCCAGGAAACTCTTTTTCGACGACGACGGACACTGGAACGAATTGGGGAACCGGTTTCGAAATGGAACTTCACTGTACGATTTCAGCGATGTGAACGTGAATTCCGCGAATTCCTCCGTATTGGTCGGCATGGGCGTCGATCCGACCCAAGCCGACGCATTGTCAAAAGAAACGTCGGGGAGCGCGGATCCGGCGCATCCGCCGACCTATTTTCGTTCCGTCGCGGAAGCGGCCGGACTTTTGGGAACCGGGGCCAGCCAAACCGGTCTCGGTGCGGATGTGCAATGTTTGCGAGTGCTCATAACGGTCAAGCAGGGTGCCCGGGTCTTCCTGTTGGAAGCGGTGGTTCAGCCCGGCGGCTCGTCCAACCAGGCACCTGCCATTGCCACACCGGAAAACCCCGATCCCAACGTCCCACCACCCACGCCGGTTGATCCCCGCGCCCTCACTCGCAAAAGTATCGACTATCCTTTCCGCATCCTTGAACTTAAAGAATCCGACGGACCCGCTCAATGATATGACGCAGGCAAATACAACAGTTCCCACCTCCTCCAAGCGGAGCGGAGGCGTCGTGTTTGCGCCGGGCGAAAAGTTTTTTACCCGGCGGGTGTCGCTGGCGCCGGACGGCGATGTTTCGGCGCAGGTCGAACTGGCTTTGGAAGGATTTTCCCCGTTTCCGGCGAGCCAGCTTTATTACGGATTTCGGACCAACCCCACGCGAACCGAGGCATTGGTCTTTGCCGCATTCCGGAAGAATTTTCCACCCGAAGAGACGGCGACCTGGGTGGACGCGACCGCCGTGCTGCCTACCTTCTCCGTCTGGCTCGGCGCGAATTCGGTCCAGCCCGCGGGCGTGTCATTGCGGGAGAATGGCGACGAATTGGAAGCAATTTCATGGGACGGACGAAGCGAACTTCCTGCGGCGGTTTTGGTGAGAACGCAGGAAGCAACCGGCCGCGACGCGCTGGTGACCGAAGCCCGGCAAAAGGCCGAGTTGCGCGCGGATGCGACGCTGAAAACGTTCCGGCCTGCGGTAGAGATTGCCCGGGAAAAACAGGAATTGGTTCTGCGACTGGGTTCGGGAGGAATTGAAGCGCGGTTTGACGAGGTTGGACTTGGTCACGCGGATATCCGGGACAAGGAATTGCTCAAGGAGCGCCGGCTAACCTCCCGACGCGATACATTGCTATGGCGCGGGTTTGCGGCAGTCATGATCGGTTTGGCAGCGTGTGTGGTTTTGGAATTGGGATTACTGGCAGGCCACTTCTGGCTTTCCGGCCGAAAAGCGGAGCTGGATGCCCAGGCACCGTTGGCGAAAAAAATCGAACAGACGCAGAGCGTGGCGAAGCGATTGGATGAAATTTCAACTCAACGGCTGCTGCCGTTTGAAATGATCGACGTGTTGAACGACAAGCGGCCCGCGGGAATGGAATTTAACAGTGTGACGACGAATGGCCTCTGGCAGTTGGATATCCGGGGCCAGGCGAATAGCGCCGACGACACGTCGACCTTTGAAGCTGATGCGCGGAAAATTCCCGGCGTCGAAAAACTCGAAGTGATGGAAAAGAACAGCCGCGATCGCATGACCGTCTTTCACTATGAGATCACCTTCAAACCGGGTTGGTTTCAGGCGGGAGGTGGCAAATGAAAAAGTTTTTCCAGAACCGTTCGTTGCGGGAACGCCTGCTGATTTTGGTTTTTGCCCTTATCGGTTTGAGCTGGTGGGCACCGGTGGCATTGCGCCGTTTGGGCGTGTTTCGGCACGAATTTAGCAACTACCGGACGGATCACGAAACCCAGCAATTGTGGCTTTCCCATCGGACGGAAATCGAAACCCATGCCGCGACGGTCGCGCGAACGCTGGAACCGGCGAAGATGCTCGACGCTTCGCAGGCGTTTGCCGAGCTAAGCCGGATGACCTCCGGCCTTACGCCGGAAATCGTTTCCGGGAAAACCCTGCAGTCCGATCAATTTGCACTGAACAACATTCAGATCACGATCCGACGGGCGGATATCAAGAGTTTGGTGGACTTTTACAAAGAACTCTCGGCCCGCGCTCCTTATCTTGGCATTGAGCAATGCGTACTATCGGCGGACCGTGCCAGCCCGGGACTGATCAACGCGGTGTTTCACGTTTATTCGATCGAGTCGCTGCCGCCGTCAAAATAACGCTTTGCGCATGCGTTACACGGCTTGACGAAATTTAGTGCCCTTGCGGTGTGAGCGGGGTATTTCCGATTCGGGGAAATGATGAACTTACATCGAGCGGACAAGACGCGCCTTCGGTGCGATCCCACGAAGTGATTTCAACGTTTGCGGAGGACGCATTGCGGGTCCATTGCTGCGACTCCTGATGAAACCCGAGATCGTCCTCGTAGCCATCTTTTGCCTGTTTGATGGCTGCGTCCAGAACCATGAGGGATATTCCAAGAAGCAACAGACCGCCGATGAGAAGAAGCATGATCATGGGGGGCATGAAAATCGGCAACGGCGCATCCCGGCGGAAAAAACCGCACTATTTCGATTCCATGAATTCCCTGCGGACAACGAGTCAGTCGGAGCAGGGAACGCGCCAGCTTGCTCGAAGTGGGGTAACTTCGAGGCGCACTGCGAATATATCGGAGTGGAGTTCAAGTCCTGTTTGCCGGGAGGGAAACCGGCCCGTCGGTGGCGGGGGAACTATCGTGGGGTGGGAGTAACAAAAGGGGCGGAAAAGCTGCGGTCCGTTTCCTCCCGGAGAAACGGACCGCAGGATAAGATCACTGGCAGGCTTCGCATTCCTCGCCGTTGCGCATGGCTTCAATCGAACAGACGCGTTTTTCCTCAGCCGTGTAGGTTTTCTTCGCCGGCGAGGTTTGACTGCTTGTGCTCACGGTCGTCGTGGCGAAGGGCGCGGTGGTGATATCGCTGCCGATCGGGGGAGTGGAGGCCGCCGCCGCCGCAGTGTCGCGGGCGAGGGTCGCGGCTTTCGTTTCACCGGCGGCGCCACGAACATCTTTCTTCGCGGACACCGTGGCCTTCTCGATTCCGGAGGCTCCGAGGGAACGGAGATAATAGGTGGTCTTCAAGCCGCCGTGCCAGGCCGAGCGGTACATGTGGCTGAGCACTTTCAGATCGGGTGCCTTGAGCCACAGGTTGACGCTCTGGGACTGGTCAATCCACTTCTGTCGGCGGGCGGCAGCGTCGATCACCCACTTGAATTCGACGCCGAACGCGGTGAGATAGCGGGCCTTCAAGTCCGCGGGAATCCCTTCGATGTCCTGAAGTTCGCCGTCGAAATACTTGAGGGCATCGATCATCTCCTGATTCCAGAGTCCGCGGGCCTTGAGATCCTTCACGAGGAATGGATTGAGGACGACGAACTCGCCGGAGAGGTTGGATTTGACGTAGAGATTCTTGTACGTCGGCTCGATGCAGGGGGACGTGTTGGTGATGTTTGAGATCGTCGCCGTCGGCGCGATGGCGAGGACATTCGAGTTGCGCATGCCCTGCTTGGCGATTTTGGCGCGAAGAGGAGCCCAGTCGAGCCGGCCGCCGCGGGGAACCTGGATCGGAACGCCGCGTTCCTGTTCGAGCAGGTCGACTGTGTCCTGAGGCAGGAGGCCACGATCCCATTTGGAACCCTTGTAGCTGGAATAGCTGCCGCGTTCCGCCGCGAGGTCGGAAGAAGCTTCATAAGCACAATGCGCGATGGCCTCCATGAATTCATCGTTGAATTCAACTGCCTCTGGAGAGGCAAATGCCACGCCTTTCATGTACAGCGCGTTCGCGAGGCCCATTACCCCCAGACCGATCGGACGATGGCGGCTGTTGGCGGTCTTGGCTGCGACAGTCGGATAAAAATTGATGTCGATGACATTATCCAGCGCGCGGACGGCTACGCGGACGGTGTCGCGGAGTTTCTCGAGATCGAGGGAGCCGTCGGCTTTGAGATGGGAATCGAGGATGACGGAGCCGAGGTTGCAGACGGCGGTCTCGTCGTTCGACGTGTTGAGCGTGATTTCCGTGCAGAGATTGGAGGAGTGGATGACGCCCGCGTGATCCTGCGGTGAACGCACATTGCACGGATCCTTGAAGGTGATCCACGGATGGCCGGTCTCGAAAAGCATCGAGAGCATTTTTTTCCAAAGCTCAAGGGCCTCGATCTTGTTGCCTTGGATTTTGCCTTCTTCCGCCAGTTTCTCATAACGGACATAGGCTTCCTCGAATTTTCGGCCGTACAAATGATGCAAGTCGGGGGTTTCGTTGGCGCGGAAAAGGGTCCAGGTGCCACGAGCCTCCATTCGCTTCATGAACAGATCGGGAATCCAGTTGGCCGTGTTCATGTCGTGGGTGCGACGACGGTCATCACCGGTGTTGCGGCGCAGCTCGAGAAACTCAAAGATGTCGTTGTGCCAGGATTCGATGTAAGCGCAGCCGGAGCCCTTGCGTTTGCCTCCCTGATTGACGGCAACAAGTTGGTCGTTGTGCAGCTTCAGGAACGGAATGACGCCTTGGGATTCGCCATTAGTGCCGGCGATATGCGCGCCCGTGCCGCGAACGGAGGTCCAGGAACCACCGAGGCCGCCCGCCCATTTGGAAAGCTGGGCGTTTTCGGCAATGCCGCGATACATGATGCTCTCAAGGGAATCATCCACGTAGTAGAGGTAGCACGAAGAAAGCTGCGAATGGAGTGTGCCGGCATTGAACAAGGTGGGCGTCGAACTGCAGAAGCGGCGGGATTTGTAGAGCTCGTAAAGACGGATGGCCCAGTCTTCGCGGGTCTTTTTCTTTTCCTCGAGAAACAGGCCCATCGAAACGCGCATCCAGAAGAATTGCGGGGTCTCAAGCCGTCGCGAACGTTTGCCGGTTTTATCGATGATGAGATAGCGATCGTAAAGGGTCTGGACACCGAGGAAGTCGAGCTCCAAATCCGCGGTCGGATCAATGGCGGCGGCGATCTTGGTGAGGTCGTATTCCTTCAGGCGAAGGGTGAGACGTTTGATCGCGATGCCGTGGTCGATATATTTAGCGAAAGCCTGTTGGTGGAAGCGTTTGAGGGAGCTGATGCCGTCGCGCACGATATCCCAGCCGAGGACTTCTTCGTAGATGTAAGTGAGCTGGATGCGGCCGGCGAACTTCGCGAAGTCAGCGTCTCTTTCGATCAGGGTCTTGGCGTTGAGAATGATTGTGTTGTTGAGGTCACCGAGCGCGATGTTGTCGAACAACGCGCGTCGAAGTTCCGCTTCGATCTGTTCGGATGTCAGGCAGAGATCGAGACCGATGGACGCAAATTCGATGCGCTTTTTGAGGTCGAGCCCATCCCAGAGGAAGGTGCTGCTGTCAGCGCGGGCGACAACCACCATTGAATTCTGCTGTGGAGGAGTCGAGTCAGGCTTCGCGTCAAGCGCTGGCTCGTCCTGCCGGGCGGCGGCGCGATGGGCGCGGTAGAGAATATAGTCTTCGGCGACCTTGTAGTGGCCGGCTTTCATCAGCTCTTCCTGCACCATGTCCTGGACTTCCTCGATGTGGAGAAAGGCCTGTTTTACCTGGAGGGCGCGTTCCGTGATAGCCCGAGTGATGGCGGAGGCCGGGGCCGGATCCTTTTGCAGGGAGAGGAACGCCTTGCGGATGGCGATTTCGATTTTGGCCTCGTTCCACGGCACGACCTGATGGTTGCGGCGGATGAGGCGAACCGTGACGCCGTGGGTGTCACGTTGCAGCAGGTTGAGCTTTTGCGCGCGCTTGAGCAGGAGGCTCTTGGCGACATCATGGGCATTGTTATCGACCAAAGTTTTTTCGATGAGCACGTAGAGATCGTGGAGGGAAACGCGCAGGGGTCCGCGTTCGAGGGCTTTCTTGGTGAGATTGGAGGCGACTTCGCGGGTAACGTCGGCGACAAAGCGCTGGTTCTTCTCGTTGAAAATATCCTTCTCGCCCTTGGCCTGCATCAGGTTGGCGAGGGAACGGCCGACGGTGTCGGCGACTTCACTCAGATCGAAGCGTTCCTCGCCGTGAGGGCAGAGAACCTGGATTTCGGGGACGGCGACGGCTTCGTCGCGAAGGATGTCGCGCCAGTTATAGTTGGGTTTCTGATCCTGCGGTACGCCACTGAGTTTTTTCAGGGCAAGGTCCTGGACAATGGAAGGTGTATGCATGGGCAAATGCGGAGGGGTAGACGGTTAAACCGAAGAAAAGGGGGGAACGATAAACTGACTAAACGTGGCTCAGAGCTCGTCGTCGCTCGATCCGTGAAGGGCCGAGGATTTCTGATACTCGGTGACGCGACCCTCGAAGAAGTTTTGCTCCTTCTTGATGTCCATCATTTCAGCGAGCCACGGGAGGGGATTTTTGACCCCGGGGGTTAGCGGGGTGAGACCAACGCCTTCAAGGCGCCGGTCGGCAATAAAATCAATGTAACTAAGAAATTCCTCGATCGACAAGCCGACGGCATTTACTGGCAGGCAGTCGCGGATGAAATCCTTCTCCAGGCTGATGCCTTCGGCCATCGTCTGGCGCAGTTCTTCCTTGAATTCCGGCGTCCAGATCTCGCGGTTCTCCTCAACGAGATCCATGAAGAGATTCCGGAAGAGTTCGATGTGGTTGGACTCATCGCGCAGTGTATAGCGGAACATTTGGCCGATGCCGGGAAATTTGTTCTGACGATAAAGCGACAGCACCATGCCGAAGAGCCCGTAGAATTGAGTGCCTTCCATGCACTGGCCGAACACGAACACATTCTTCGCGAGCAGGCGCTTGTTCTCGATCTTCGTCATGTCGAGGTCGCGACGCAGATCGCGCGAGACCTTGTTGACGAATTCGTTCTTCTTTTCGATCGACTTGATGTCCTCGAACATGGCCTCGCACTCGTGCGGGTTAATGCCGAGAGAGGAAATCATGTAGAGCAGCGAGTCCGCATGGATGTTTTCCTCGTGGGCATGACGGCCGAGCACAAGTTTCAACTCCGGTGCGGTGACGAGTTCGCGCACGACGTGCTGGATGTTGTCGCCAACAATGCCCTCGGCGGCGGAAAAATAACCGATGCCCATGCGGATGATCCACCGCTCGATATCGCTGACGACCTGCGTGTCACGCCACTGCTCGATATCCTTGCCCATCGGGACGTCCTCAGGCTCCCAGTGGTTTGCCTTCATCGTCTTGTAGAGATCGTAAGCCCACTGGTACTTTAACGGCAGAATATTGAAGTAGGGAACCTGGCGGCCGTTGATGACTTTCTTGGCGGCGAAGGCGGCTTCGGCCTTTTCCTGATCGAGAACGAAGGTCTTGGCGCCGACGGAAAATGATTTTTGCATGGCAGTGCGGGAGTGCTGAAACGAGAGAACGATGGAGAAATCGAGGTGAGTCCCGTGGTCTAGAGACGAAAGAAAGTGTCTGGCCACACAAAGTTGCCAAAACTTCCTAACACGTTGTCGACCACCACAGGATGTGGATGCCCGGAACCTTGACCACAACTAATGGAAATGTGAGCAACCTCCGTCAAATAGATTAAAGGCGGGAAATGAAAATTTTTGGTCAATTTTTAGTTGGACAACAAAATCCCAACTCACCTTCCGTCCGTGGCGGAAAAATTCGACGGATGAACGCGGTTCGCCAGAGTGAAAACGAGGAAAACAAATTCGAATAAAAATCGGGCAAATATTTTCTTGACGCGAAAAATTAGCGCCACTGCCCGGATTCACGAGGGAAATTTTCCGGGGAAAATCATTCATTCAAAAATATTCCCGGAAGCCATGGCGATAACACGGAGTTTTGGTGGAAGTTTCCGCGAGCCAGCTTCGACGGTTCACGATCCACCCATTGGTTCCTGATGCGAAAAGCGTGTGATGATATCGCGGTTTTTCGCGTCTGCGATGTGCTCACCCCCATTCCGGCGGATTGCGGCCATCGGAGAGTGGTTTGGGTTTGGTGTTGGCGGGAACCAGGTAGTTTGCGTTGGGCTTCTGGTGAAATTTCCGGGAAATAAAAAGGCGGCCGCATTGCTGCAGCCGCCTTGGGGAAAGGTTTTTTTGAGTTGGTTCAGAATTCCAGCTTGGCGCCGAGTTGCACCTGCCAGCGTGACAGATCGGTATAAACCGTCGGAATGGTCTGGCTGGTACTATTGAAGGTATAGACGTATTGGCCAGAGGCATTGACAGTCGCGTTCGTCACACCGCGCGTATAACCGTTGTCCGGCCCGGTGGCGAAGTCGATGCCGGTACTTACGCCCCACTTCTTATTGAAGATATTGGCGAAGTTGAGGCAGTCTGCAAACACCGTGAGTTTGGTTTTGTGATAGAGTGGGATTTCCTGCTCGATGTGCAGATCAACCGTGTGTTGCCACGGGCTGTAAGAGCTGTTCGGCGGTACGATCTGGCCTTTGAAATTCTTGAGCTCCGTGCTGTTGACGAAATTCCAGAACTTGGCGGCTTGGACGGCACCGGTTGGATCCGATGCGCTGGTGCTCCACACCACTTTGGTATCGTCGGGGCCGGTCGGCACGTAGAAGGCGTCGTCGCCTAAGGTGCCATCATTATTGATATCGTTGCCCCGGCCAAACACCCAGCTGTAAGCGTGCCCGGTTTGGGCGCGGAATACCGCGGTCACGCGGGTGGCTGCATCCTTGCCACTGAAGAAGTGGAATTCACGGGTCGCACTCGCGACGAACTTGTCCGGCACGGTATAAAGCGAATTGTGGGCGATATCATCGTTCGGATTGATCACCGCACGGCTATTGTAATTCGAGGAGGCAACCGAAGACGTCAGGGCCTGTACTTCCGTCGCGTGTGTGTGGGTGTAGGCGAACGAGAAAGCCCAACCAGCCTTCATACTGCGGGCGACTTGCATCGTGTAGGACTCCGAGCCACCATTATCGGTGTTGGTCAGTTCATAGACACCGAACTTGCTGAAATTGGTGTGAAGCGCGGAGTTGGAGTAAAGGACGCGTCCGTCCGGTGTGGTGCCGCTGGGGAGCAGATTCAGGTTGAGGTAATTGACGCCTTTCTGGACCTGAATAAAATCGGCTTCCGCCGTTGCGACCAAGCCATACCATGGGAGAGTTACGTCCACTGCGATATTATCCTTCCACGAGGTCGGAACTTTGAAGTTGGGATCGGTAAGCGACATGCTTGGGGTTGGAGCGGCAGGCGGAGCGAGCGTTTGTACATAAGCGGGGTCGGGATTGAACGGAGTGTAAGGGGCAGTCAGTGGCGGGTTCGTGGTGCTGGCGCTGCTGGCACCCTTGATGACACTGTTCAACTGCCCGTTTGCGCCATAGGCATTGCCGATCCAGACCGCAGGATTGGTACCTTGGAAGAGGCCGATGCCGCCGCGAATTTGGATTTTGAGCTTGGTCGGCAGCTTGTAGTTGAAGCCGACGCGAGGCGCCACGGTGTAATTTCCGGTGGGGACCGCATTGTTCGGGATGCCGAAGGCGGTTTGGAAGGCCGCCAGATAGTACGGTTTATTCGGGAAGTAAGGATAATCAAAGCGCAAGCCGCCGATGATAGTCAGGCTTTGATTGGGCTTCCAAGTGTCCTGAAGCAGCAGCCCGGCATCAGTGTAGGAATAATGATAGGTCGCAGCGGCGACCGTATCAGCTCCACCCGTGTACGCTTGCTGGTACCGGAGATAATTCGGTATGCCGGCGGCGAAAGCGGCCGGACTGGCGAACCCATAATTTCCGGTGTAGTATTGGCCGAAGACATCGGAGTAACCGTTTTTGTCCACGTCGGCACCGAACTTCAGGGTGTGGTCGCCGAGGGAGTATTCCCCATACAAGTGTCCGTTATAGTCATTTGTATAAAGCGCATTCAACTGGTAGGAAATATTGGTCCCGACGTCCAAACTCCCCGTCTGCGCAAGTCCGGTGACGAGATTGGTGCCATTTACACCGTTGATGTAAAGGGCAGGGGCCAGCGGGGTATAGAGTGAAGAGGTGCCGTTGTATTTGCTGCCCGACACGCCGAACTCGGAACGCAAATTCGATGTCCAGTTGCTGTTCAACAGGAACGTGAGATTGTCGTAGGTTCGGTTCGCCTGATAAGCATTGCTCGTAAGTTGGGTGAAGCTTGAGCTGTTGCTGAAATTCGGTGCCGAGCTGTCGGTACGACGGTATTCGAGGGTCGCGCGCTGGTTGCTATTAATATTCCAGTCGATCTTCGCCAAAAAGTTCTTTTGCTTGCTCTGAACGACACTGGCCAAAGCGCCTGGGTCGATACCGTAGGCTTTCGCCGCAGCCAGAATGGTGGCGAGGTCAGCCGCACTGGGCTGGAACTGAACTGGTGAGTAGGATAGGCCGGTTCTTTCGTAGTCTTCGTAATTCACAAAGAAGAACAATTTGTCCTTGATGATCGGACCGCCGAAACTGAATCCGTAAGTGTGTTCTTGGAGCGGATCTTTCACTCCTTTATTCGGGTCGGTCGGCCCTTGGCCGGGATTGGACGCACGGAGGCTTTTGCCGGTATAATAGGTGTAGGCGTCTCCGTGAAATTCGTTCGTGCCGCTCTTGGTGATCGCGTTGATCAGGGCACCAGTGAAACCGGAGTGGGTCACGTCATAGGGGCTGAGGCTAAAGTCCAGGAGGGCGATGGCATCCAGTGGGATCGGGCTGCGCAACGTAGCGAAGCCATTGCCGTTGAGGCCGAAGGGATCGTTGCTTTGCTGACCGTCCACCAGGAAGGAGTTGAAGCGGTTATTCTGGCCTTGGGCGGAAACTGAGAACTCGCCGGTGGAGGTATTGATCGTGAGGCCGATGCGAGTATCGAGATTGATGAGATCCTGTACGTCGCGGCGCGCGGTTGGCACTTGGGAAATCTGCTGGCGGGTAAATGCCGTTGAAGTCCCGATCTTGCCCGGGTCGAACGCGGCGTTGGAGCTACCGGTCACCTGCATTTTCTCCAAGACGACAATATCGTTTGAGAGCGTGAAATTGACGGTTTCGGCTTGGGCGACGCCGAGATAAATATCTTCCTGATTTTGCGGCTGAACGTCTTTCGCGGTTACCGTGACCGTATAAGGTCCTCCAACCCGGAGACCCGAAAAATCATACTGGCCGTTGGAGCGGGTCACGGTGGAGTTTTTCGTCCCCGAGGGAACGTTAAGCGCGGTCACGGCCGCACCCGAAACGGGACTTCCGTCCTTGTTGGTAACGAATCCGGTGAGGGAAGCGGTGGTGACGCCTTGGGCGAAGGCACTCTGGGCCAAGGCCAGGAATGCCGATACCACAATAGTGGCAACAAACGTTCTAATGAATGATTTTTGCATGATACAGGATGCCAAGTTGGTGTTGGATTTTCAGGCTCTATTGCCCGATTCAGGTTGGTCGCCTGACGCAGTAATGGGGCGAAGCGAACGCCTCGCTTTTGGCTTAGTCAAGCCTTCTACCCCCTGTGGTTGTTCACAAAAACGGGATGTTTCACAGCTGTAACTTTCCAAGAGGTTATTCAGAGCCTCCACCACTTAAGCAGAATTTCGGCCAAGAACGTGGATAGATGACTTTATTGGCGGGCACGCGTGACGGCCTGCCGGCAAACCCCACCTGCGCAGCCAATCGTCAGTTGCGAGCTGGCAAGGCGATTTCACCCGTCGCGATCCGGTGCAAGAAAAGCGCGGCTATTTGCGCGCGCTGCACCAAACTCGGTAAATAACAGAATTCCTCCGGGCTGTGAAGATGGTCGCCCACGCATCCGAGACCGTCGAGGTTGGGCAATCCGGCTGCTGCCAGAATATTTCCGTCGGAGCCGCCGCCGACGTGCTGCCAATCCAGCGTGAGACCGAGTTCCGCGCCACAGCGCTGCCAAATGCCGAACAATGCCACCTCAAAAGGACTTTCGACTTTGGGCACCCGGTTAAATCCACCGCCTATTTCCAAGCGAAAACCTTCGCGTGCGTGAATTGGTGCGCAGATGTCATGCAGTCGCTTCAAAAATAAAATGTCATCACCGGCATTCGTGATGCGCGCGTTGATGACGGCTTCGGCGAAATCCGGCACAATATTCGCAGCACCGCCGCCCCTGATCGCACCGATGTTAACCATCAATCCTGGCAACGCGCGATCCAATCCGAGTGCCGCCACCTGCGGAAGAATTTCGCACAGCGCGAGGATCGCATTTCGTCCCGCCGCGGCGGCGCGGCCCGCATGTGCGGCGCGGCCATGACACGTCAGCGTAAAGATGCCCGTGCCTTTGCGCGATTTGACGAGATCGCCATTGGAGCGCGCGGGTTCAAAGATCAAACCGAAACGATGGCGTCGCGCCGTCTCCTCCAATAGCGCTGTCGTATCCTGCGAGCCGGTTTCCTCATCGGGTCCGAGCAGGATTTCGTAACCGATTTTCGCCGCGTGTGGGGTTTTCTCAAATGCCTGCAAAGCTGCCAGCATTACCACCAGTCCCCCTTTCATGTCAGCTGTTCCAGGTCCACGCAGCGTGTCGGGTGCGATCCATTCGGCGCGTTGGAAGGGATGACTGGCGCCGTACACCGTATCATAGTGTCCGCTGATGAAAAGCTGGAGTGGAGCAGTGGGCCGGATTTTTACCCGCAGCGCTTTGTTCGCGGTGCCGTCGAGCGCGACCCGCTCCAGTTTTGCGCCGGGCAATTTCGAGAAATCGGCGTACAGCAATTCAAGCATCGCGGCGAGGCCGGCGGGATGGTCACTGCCGGAGTTTTGATTGCACCACTTGACCAGCAATTGCCGCAGTTCGTCCGCGCGTTTGGGCAACGCAGTGAGCGAATCGGGAATCGGGTGGGTGGATGGCATGGCGTGCGTCGGGCGCGACTGATCGATCGTTCGGAAATAAAAATGCGAGACAAAGGGATGTTTTGCTCCGCGCGATATGACAAGCAACGATTGCCCTTGGCCCCGTCGAAATTGAAAAATAAAATAGCGAAAAGGGGTCGCCGTCCGCCAGTCAGCAAGCCAGTAACGGAGTGTGCTTATCGCGCTGCACAAGCCCTACGGTTTCCTCTCCCAGTTCACGCCCGAACCCGGTTCGCGCTGGAGGACGCTGGCTGACTTTAAACTTCCCCCGCAGGTTTATGCGCTCGGTCGTCTTGACGCGGATTCCGAGGGCTTGCTGTTGCTTTCCGACGAGCCGGGTTTGAACTCGTGCCTGCTCGACCCCGACGCCGGACATCGCCGCGAATATTGGGCGCAGGTGGAACGCATTCCCACCAGCGCGGCATTGGCGCGGCTCGCGCGCGGCATTGCGTTGGGCGATTACACCACGCGACCGTGTATCGTGCACCAAATCGATCCGGCACCGATGGTGTTGCCGCGCCATCCACCGATCCGGGAGCGGAAAAACGTGCCCGATTGCTGGCTCTCACTTCAATTGGTCGAAGGCAAAAACCGCCAGGTCCGCCGGATGACGGCCGCGATTGGGCATCCCACCTTGCGCCTGCGACGCGTCCGGATCGGAAAATTTTTGCTGGGAAATTTGAGTCCCGGTCAGTGGCGCGAGCTCAATGCTGCGGAGCGAGCCGACGTTTTTAATAAATAAAATCATCGCTCCTGTTCCGGACTTCAAGCGGTGATTATTTCTTGTCGAACAACTGGTCCACGAGACTTTCCACGGTGACGGAAGGGTCTTCGTGCTTTGGAATCTTCGCGCTGAAGGTGGCCGAGGCGAACGACTGCTCTGAGCGCGTGTCTCGAATCGAGATTTGAAGGAACACCAGGTGATCGCCGAAATCCCAGGTCCAGTGATCCTGAAACGTCACCACGGCTTGCGTGTTATCGGGCATCATCGTGAGCGGGCCATTGTCGGCCTCGAGCCCACGGGCTTTGAGGGCCTCGGCGATCTGATGGTCGATGGCGTGATTGTCGTTGAGATTGCTCACGACAAAAAACCGCTTGATGCCCTTCAGGCTGCGACCGTGGTCCACCTGGGTGTTGTAAGAGGCGCAGCCGGCCGCCAAAAATATCAGTCCCAGCATCAACCATCCGCGAATAAAAAAGGTTTTCATGTGGAGTGTTCCGTCCAGATCTGCGCGAGGTGAACGAGGGTTTCAACTGCTTTCGTCATGTCCTGCAAGCTGACCCATTCCCGCTGGCTGTGCACTTCATTCATTCCGCAGAAAATGTTCGGCGTCGGCAGGCCGCGTTGGGTGAGTGACGAACCGTCCGTGCCGCCGCGAATGGGCTGCGAACGGGGAATGAGCCCGGCGCGGCGCAGGGCTTCGCGGCCGAACTCGACCGGTCGCATGTCCTTTTCCAGCCAATAGCGCATGTTGCGGTACTGTTCGGTGAAGGTAAGTTCGATCCGCGCGCGTGGTTCGGTGGCACGCATTTCGCGCACGATTTTTTCCAGCAACGCACGATGCGCGGCCAGTTCATCGAGTTCGAACGCGCGCAGGATCAGCTTGACCGTGGCGGTTTCCGCCGAGCCGGTGCATTCGAAGGGATGAATGAACCCGGCCTTTCCATCCGTGCATTCCGGCGATTGTTCCACCGGCAGTGCGTCGACAAATTTGCTCGCGAGCCGCAGGGCGTTGACCATCACGGCCCGCGCCCAACCGGGATGCGAGGCGACGCCGTGGATTTCCACCGTCGCAGCATCGGCGCTGAAGGTTTCAAAATCGATTTCGCCCGGGGCGGAGCCGTCGAGGGTGTAGGCGTATTTCGCGCCGACGATCGCGAGATCGAGCTTGTCCACTCCTCGCGCGATTTCCTCGTCGGGGTTGAAACAGATGCGAATCGGTCCGTGCGGAATTTCCGGACGAAGCAGCAAATGCCGCACGGTGGCCATGATCGTTGCGATTCCCGATTTATCGTCGGAACCCAACAACGTCGTTCCACTCGCGGTGATGATGTCGTGGCCGATGGCCTGCCGTAAAAGGGGGATGGTTTCGACGGTCAATTTTTGTGTCGGATCATCGGGAAGCACGATTGGGCTTCCGTCGTAGGCGCGATGGACGATCGGTTTGGCGGCACCGGGAAGATTGGTCGCGGTGTCAACATGTGCAAACCACGCAATCACCGGAGTGGGTTTGGCCGATGTCGCCGGCAGGGTGGCGAGGACGTAGCCATGTTCGGTTAAAACGACCTCCGACAAACCGAAGGCGCGTAGTTCCTTTTCCAGCAGGCTAAGCAGTACCCATTGTCCGGGAGTGCTCGGGGTTGACCGCGAATTCTCGTCACTGCGCGTATCGATCTGCACGTAGCGCAGAAAGCGGGCGAGCAGGTCGGCGGAATCAATCGTCATGAAGAAGAGGGATGGTCGGAAAAATTGCCGGGCACAATGGGAAAGGAGGCGCTTGGAACCGGGAAAACGCGCTGTATTCCCTGAGGCTGGTTTTTGCAGGTTCCATCGATCTCGATATAAATTTTGTCGATGAAACCCTAACGAGGTTTACGCGTCAGACTCTCCATGAACTTAAATCCCCGGACTCTTGTTTTACGAAACCGATTGATTCCAACGAGCCTCCTTCTGGCCGGCTTGGCCGGATTTCTGGCCGTGCCACAGGCGAACGCAGAGGTGCATGTAGGTGTATCCCTCGGAGTAGCGTTGCCGCGAGGCTACACCGAAGTGCGGGTCGGTCACGACCGCTATTACACGCAACGCGGTGTGTTTTACCGGCGCGGGCCGCACGGTTATGTGGTGGTGCGCGCACCGCGCGGAGCGATTCTGCGGACTCTTCCGCCCTACTACACGCGGATCTATGTCGGATCGAATGTGTACTATCGGTATGGCGACGTTTATTACCAACCCGTTCAGGATGGTTACGTGGTAGTGGATGCCCCATCGGCTCAGGCGGTGCCCCCACCGAACCCGGCGGATGACTATCAATCGGTCTGGGTGGGGAAACAGGAATATCTGTTTAAGGACGGACAATTCTTCACCAAGACGCCCGATGGCATGGTTTGGGTGGCTGCGCCGCTTGGTGCGGTGACACGCACTTTGCCCGCGGATGCGCGCAGTGTCTGGTATGAAAAACGGGAATATTTTGAGAGCGACGAGGTGTACTTCCAGAAAACGCCGGATGGCTACGAAGTGGTAACTGCACCTTGGAAGAAATAATCTGACGTTTTTTTTGCCGGTCGCGCGGTGGCCGTTATTATGCGGTCGCCGCCGCGATCATCCGGTCCAGCACTTCGGCGTTGCGGAGGGTTTCCGCCAACCCAAACGCGGGTGGTTTTCCAGAGCGAATGGCTTCCGAGAAATCCTCGATCTCATGGCGATAGCGATCGCTTTTTGCCACTGGGATTTCCCGCCGTTCTTCACCGATTAAAAGGGAGAGTGAACCGGCGTTGTCGAAATAAGTTTCAGGAATTTCCAGGATTCCCCTCGTGCCGATGATCTCGGCGAACACGCGTTTCTGGGCGTTGAATCCGCTGTGGGCGGCGGCAATCAGTCCTGTCGGATATTTCATCAGGCCGGAAAAAATCACGTCGATGCCGCCGGCCCGCACCCACTCGGCGGAAACCGATTCCGGCTTCGCTTCACCGCTGCCGGGTCGCCCCAGGCTTTCGTCCGCGACAAGTCCGATGAAATTGATCGGATAACAGCCGACGTCGTAGAGCGAACCGCCGCCCAATTCCGGTTTCCATTTGATTGATTCAGGCCGGTCCAGCGGATAACGAAAGCTGGCATTGATGAATTTAATTTCGCCCAGTTCGCCGCTGCGCAGGACGTCCCGCACCCTGGCGATGCGGTCGGTGTAACGGTACATGAACGCTTCCATCAGCGTCACTTTGTGGGCTGCACAGACTGCCGTCATTTCGCGGACTTCGGCGGCGTTCAGGCCGAGGGGCTTTTCGCACAAAACATGTTTGCCGTGTTCCGCCGCGCGAATGGTCCACGCGCGATGTTCATTGTTCGGCAGCGGGATGTAGACGGCGTCGATTTCCGGATCGCGCAGCAGCGATTCGTATCCGACATAGGTCTTTGGGATGCTGTAGCGCGATTTTGCGATGGTTAGTTTCGCCGGATCGCGCGAGGCGAGGGCGTGAAATTCGGAATTGGTCGCGCGCAACAGGGCGGGAATGACGCTTTCGCTGGCAATGCGCGCGTAACCGAGCACGCCCCAGCGGATTTTTCGGTTGAGTGGAGGAGTCATGCGGGAACCGTCACCCAAACCCGGATCGCGTCGCGGCTCAACGGGAATTTTCTTTTGGCCCGTGTCATTGCACTAGACCGGCGGCGCGCTTCGATTATCGTCCGGGGATGCGCTCAGGATTGTCCGTACTTGTTTTGCTCAGCATGATGGCGGCGATTGCATCGGCGGAAATCGCTGATTCGGCCCCGGCAGCCGCGCCCAATGCATTGGTCGCCCAAACCGGGGCGGGGAAAGTGCGCGGTTATCAGGGAAAGGGTGTCACTATTTTCAAAGGCATCCCTTACGGCGATGATACCGCCAAACACCGGTTTCAACCGCCGGTGGCGCCCGCGCCTTGGAGCGGCGTCCGGGATGCGCTGGAATTTGGTCCGATGGCTCCGCAAGGAAACTCTTCCCACGCCACCTCAGTGATGAGCGAGGATTGCCTGCATCTCAATGTATGGACGCCGGCGGCTCATGATGGGCGACGGCGTCCGGTGCTGGTTTATTTTCACGGTGGTGCCTACAGCAATGGCTCGGTGAATGAAGCTCTTTACGATGGTACCGCGCTCTGCCGGCAGGGCGACGTCGTGGTGGTGACGGTGAATCACCGGCTCAACGGCTTCGGTTATTTGTATCTCGCGCAATTGGGCGGACCGGAGTTTGCGGACTCGGGCAATGTCGGCCAACTCGACCTCGTCGCCGCGTTGCAATGGGTGCACGACAACATCGCTGAATTTGGCGGTGATCCCGCGAGCGTGACGATTTTTGGGCAATCCGGTGGCGGCGCCAAGTGCGCGACGTTGATGGCAATGCCCGTCGCACGCGGGTTGTTTCAACGGGTGTGGACCATGAGTGGCCAGCAACTGACCGGGCGCACCCGCGAACACGCCACGGAGACGGCGCGCGAAGTGTTGAAGCATCTCGGCCTGACGCCGGACCATTTGGATGAACTGAAGACGATTCCGATGACGCGCTTGATGGAGGCTTTTCGCGCGGCCGGTAGCCTGTGGACTCCCGTCGTCGACGGCGGTGTGTTGCCGCGCGATCCGTTTTCACCCGACGCTTCGCCGCTTTCCGCGGGCATTCCGATGGTGATGGGCAACACCCATGACGAAACGACGGGCCTGATCGGCGCCGGCGATCCGGAAACCTTTCAGCTTACGTGGGCCACGCTGCCCGGAAAAATCGCCCAGCATGTGCGGAAATTTATTGGCGATCTTTCCCCGGATGCGATCGTGGCCGCCTACCGGAAAATTTATCCTGCGGATACGCCGAGTGATATTTTTTTCGCCGCGAGCACGGCGGCACGTTCATGGAAGGGATTTGTTTTGGAATCCGAGCGACGGGCCGCGCAGAACGGTGCCCCGACCTACGTTTATTATGTCAACTGGCGTTCGCCCCTCGACGCAGGAAAATGGAAGGCACCGCACACCATCGATATTCCGCTGGTGTTCGACAACGTCGACACCAGTAAATACACGGCAGGGTTTCCAGATGCACGGATTCTGGCCGACGCCATGAGCCAGGCCTTGGTGGCGTTTGCCCACACCGGCGATCCCAACGCCCCGGGACTTCCGCCCTGGCCGGGCTTCGATCTGCGCACACGGCCCGCGATGATTTTCGATCTTCCGCCACGGGTGGAAAATGATTCGCGGGGCGCAGAACGAAAGTTATTCGAGTCCGCTCCCTATGTACAACCGGGTACTTAATACTACGTCGTTAAATCCCGGGATTTCCCCAGATTCGTGCCTTGTGGGCACCCCGCTCCACGCCGAGCGCTGACAGTGTATGCTATCGAGAAAAGGAGCCGGGCAGCGAGGCGCCATTTTATGGCGGGGAGTCGAACTGAAACCTTCGTGGTGATTCTGGCGTCACTTCATTTCCCATGAAACCCCTCCGTTACCTCGTCGCGGCTTCCGCCGCAGTTATTATCAGTGTCGCGGCCTTTGCCGCCGATCCAACCGGAACTTGGAAATGGTCTCAACCCGGGCGCGGCGATCGTCCGGCCATCGAGCAAACGCTCAAGCTGGAGCTCAAGGATGGCAAGTTGTCCGGCAGTTTGCTCGGCTTCGAAAGCCCGATGGGAAAAATACCCGATACCGCGATTGGCGATGCGACCTTCAAGGATGATGCGCTGACGTTTTCGGTCACGCGCGAGTTCAACGGCCGGAAACGGGTGTCCAAATACGAGGCGAAACTCTCTGGCGACACACTCACTGGTTCCATCGAGCGGTCGGGTCGGAATGGCGAGACGCAGAAGAACGAGTGGACGGCGACCCGCGCCAAGTAGTCCAGCAATCTTCGTTCCTCATTTTTTCCTGCCGGTCTTTTCGGATCTGCAGGATTTTTGTTTTTTTCAGGCGCGGCTATTTCCGATTGGAAGTCGGGACGCCGGTCGCTAAATCCTGATCATGAAATTGACCCTTCGATTTGTCCACGTTCTGCCGGTTTGCGTTCTCCTCGCGCTTATCCACGCACGCAGTTTTGCCACGCCCGCCCAAGTTGAGGCGTTGGGATTTTCCCCGTCGAGATTGGAGCGTCTCGACAACGTCATCCAGTCAACCGTCGACCAGCACCAGTTGAGCGGAGCGGTCATGTACCTCGCCCGGGACGGACAGACCGTGGAGCTCAAGGCTTACGGGTTGCAGGACATCGAGAATAAAAAGCCGATGCAGACGGACACCATCTTCCGGATCGCGTCGATGAGCAAGGCGGTGACGACCGTCGCGGCGCTGATTCTGTATGAAGAAGGACGTTTCATGCTCAGCGATCCGGTTTCGAAATATATTCCGGCGTTTGCCCATTCGGTCGTCGCGGTCCCGCCTCCGGTCGGATCGGCGCCAGACATCAAATATACGACAGTGCCGGTCCAGCATCCGATCACGATTCACGATCTCATGCGCCACACGTCGGGTCTGACCTATGGCGATGGGCTGGCGGTGGACGACTACAAGAAGGCAAATCTCTACGGTTGGTATTTTGCCAATCACGACGAAACCATCGGGGCTGCGATCGACCGGCTCGCGACCCTGCCGCTCAATGCGCAACCGGGCGAGAAATGGCAATACGGTTACAGCACCGACGTGTTGGGCCGCCTGGTTGAAGTGATTTCGGGTTTGCCGCTCGATCGTTTCGTCGAGGAGCGCATCACTCGGCCATTAAAAATGGTGGACACTTCCTTTTTTCTACCGCCGGGAAAAGAGAGCCGCCTTGCTAACGTGTACGGTCTTGAAAAAGGGCAGCTTCTGCTTGAGGAGAGCGTCGAGAAAAGCGACTATGTGCATGGTCCGCGTAAATGTTTTTCGGGCGGTGCCGGGTTACTTTCGACCATCGGCGACTACGGGCGGCTGCTGCAAATGCTGCTGAACGACGGGGAACTTGACGGCGTTCGCATCCTCAGTCCGAAGATCGTGCAGCTGATGCACGAAAATCACACAGGGGATAAATATGACCGTGACACGCACGCCTTTGGCCTTGGTTTTTGGGTGAACAATGATCCCGGCTTCTACGGGGAGTTGGTGAGCAAGGGTGCGTACGGCTGGGGCAGCGCCTACTATCCGCAATACCTCGTGGATCCACAGGAAAAGATCGTGGCCATTTTCATGACGCAGCTGACTCCCACCGACGGTCTGGATCTCAACCAGCGGTTCAAAGTCCTCACATACCAGGCGCTCGTCAAACCCCGGGCGAAAAAATAAAACCGCGGTGGCCAACTTCCGTTGACTGATTACGGCCGGCGAAAGCCGCGGTAGTACGCCGCGTTGTTCCAGTCGTTCAAGATGCTGCCGCCATAAATTCGCCCGGTACCTTGGTCCCAGTCGTCGCGGCCGAAAGTACCCAACGGAGAGTTGTCCCAACCCAATCCCGCTCCATAGCCGTAGCCGTAACCATAATCCGGATAGCCGGGATAAAATCCATAGAGGCCCTTGCCGCTGGAACGGCTGAACCCGAATCCAATTTCGAGACCGCTATTGGGATCGAAAATATCGACATACATCGACCCGGCACGAAAATCCCCGCCGCCGCTGGTTCGGCCGTACGTCAGGCTGAACTCACCGTGGACCTCCGGCTTTCGTGGTGCGCTGAAAACATCGCCATCCTTGATGCGTGGGCGTTCCTTTGGCTTTGGACTCGCGGCGACGGCGGTGGCGACCAACCCGTTAAGTTTGGTCAATTCTGCGGGCGTGAGCCGGTCGAGCCCGGCTTGTCTCCTTTCGAGGTCGGTGCGGCGCGAGACAAACGTACCTTCCAGTTCGACGCTGTTTTCCGCCCGTGCTTGAGCAACGTCCACCGCGATCAGCCGGTCCAACGCATCGGATTCAGCGGGCGTTAATGTAGTAAGTCCTGTGGCATTTTTCTGCTCGGTGGAAAGTGTCGCACTGAATCCTCCTGAAGCACCGCGCGAGACCGCCGCCGCAACCAGAAAAACACCGAAAAAAATTCTGCGCAAAAACCAAAGGGAAGGGGCGTGCGGGGATAACATGGGAACGTGTGACCTTGCGCGTTTTTTGGGGTTCCGGCGAATCCTATTTTTCCGCAATCTCAACGGCTCCCCCGGTCACGGCATATTTCATGACATCCGCCGGTGCGAGATGCTCGATCGGGCGAATGCGGTCCCGCTTCAAGATATAGAGTTGTCCGGCCACATTGTAAGCCTGCGGTACATAGACGGAAACGTATTCGTCTTCCAAGTTGAAGCTGGAGAGTTTTTCGTCGGTGAGAAAGCCGACCTGCCAGACTTCATCGTGCGTGACGCTGACCATGACGGCGTGCGTAAACCGGCGTTTGTTGCCGACAAAGGCTTCAAAGAAATCGCGAATTGACGTGTAAATGAAACTGATTCCCGGCGTGAGTTCAAATCCCTGCCCGACGACCCGGAACGTTCGTTTCACCCGATAGAAGGTGCTTACCCAGCCGATCAGTAGTACAATCAAGATCAATAACAGGAATCCCATGCCGGGTGTGATCACGTAGGGATGCAAGAGGCCGTCGAGTTTCTCGAAGACCCAATAAACAAAGCCCAGGGTGATGACGATGGGCGCGATCACCAGGATGCCGCGCAGCAAATATTCCCCTGTACGATACAATTTGAAGCGAGGTGTGAGCCGCGGCCGGCGCGCCAGCTGTTTTTTTGGGGAATTCGTTGCAGGCATTGAGGATAAACGGGGTATATTTTAGACCAGCGATGGAAGTGGTGGTTACGGCATATCCCTCCACGATTGGCGATGAACGACATGAGACAGGTGAACCTTTGGGCCGGGCTCCTGTCCTCTCAAAGACGGCATGAAAACTTTATTTGTCCTTCTAGTGCTCGGAGTCATCGCGGCTGCGTTTGGCTGGCAGCATTACCAACATAATCAAACGCCAACGCTCAGCCAGCGTGCGGCGGCGCTGGCTGAGCGCACCCGCGCGGCCGCCGATGAAGCCAAAGGGGTGGTATCCGCCAAAACGCGGGAATGGAATTTAACTCCCGATCATATTAAGGACGAGCTGGCGAAAACAGGACAGATAGTTCGTTCGCGCGCGATCGTGGTTGGCGAAAAAATGGACGACGCGCGGATAATTGCGGTCATCAAGGGCAAATACGTCGTCGAGAGAAATCTTTCGTCATTCGACATCTCGGTCGATTGTCACGAGGGTACTGTGAAACTGGCTGGATGGGTTAACTCACCCGCGCAGATCGGTCGGGCAGTTGAGTTGGCGCTGCAAACCAATGGTGTTCATCATGTGGTTTCCGATCTTTCGCTCAAAACCTGAGATCGACTCGTGCGTCATATCCAGTAACGAAATCACTTCGAAAACGTCATAATTCATCATGAAAACAAATTGTTTAACCTTCCTTCCAATCACCGCGTTGCTGCTTTGTGCAGGATGCGTGGGCTCAGGCCCGAACACGCAACAAGGTGCGGTGAGCGGAGGTGCCTTGGGCGCCATCGCCGGAGCAATTATCGGCAATAATTCCGGCCACGGCAACGGCCTGAACGGAGCGCTCATCGGCGGAGCCGTGGGTGCAATCGCTGGTGGCACGATGGGTAACCAAGCAGATCATGAGCGCGGCACGATTTACGGTTCTGAGTCCGAAGCTACAACCCAGACGGTGGTCGATTCTCCGCCGCCCCCGCCGCCGCCGCGGACGGAAGTCATTTACGACCGTCCTGTGCCCGACGCGGTTTGGATTCAGGGATACTGGGTTTATAGCGGCCGCGGTGGCTATTCATGGGTTGCCGGTCATTGGGAGGTTCCGCCGCCCCATCGTCGCGGAGGTTATGTCGCAGCACACTGGGAACGCCGCAACCGCGGTTACGTTTATATCAACGGCTACTGGCGTTGAGTTTTCGGTGACGTTTCCGGAAACGGGTGGCGTCACGCTCGAATCGATTCCGGATGACTGTCCGTAGCGGTTGTCCGGATTTTGGTTCGACGCGCCGCCCGGTGCCGTTGCAACATTTCACCCATGGCACGTATTGCAATTGTCGGTCCCGGTGCGGTGGGTGGGGTGATGGCGGCGTGGTTGGAAAAAACCGGTAATCACGAAGTGATTCTTTGCGCCCGCCGTCCGCTCGGTGAGCTGCAGGTGGAAACACCGCAAGGCTTGCTGGTGGCGCGACCCACCGTCCTGACTTCGTCCGCCGAGGCAACTCCCGTTGACTGGGTGTTGGTTGCGACGAAAGCCTATGACTCGACGGGTGCCGCGGTTTGGTTGAAGGGACTGGCGGCGAAAGGCGCGCCGGTGGCGATTCTGCAAAACGGGGTCGAACACCGGGAGCGTTTTGCGGACTATTTGCCCGCGAAGCAGCTGGTGCCGGTCATGGTCGATTGCCCGGCTGAGCGTGTCACCCCGACCACCATCCGACAGCGCGGCACAGCCAAAATGGTGGTGCAAAATGATGCGCTAGGAATCGCCTTCGTCGAATTGTTTTCAGGCACACCCGTGGAAGTGAGTGTCACCAACGATTTGAAAAGCGCGGTCTGGCGCAAACTGTGCGTAAATGCGGCTGGCGTGATTTCCGGCATTGTCCTGCAACCTTCCAGTGTGATGCGCGATGAGGAGATCGGCGAGTTGTCCCGCCAGATCGTGCGCGAATGCATCGCGGTTGGCCGGGCCGAGGGCGCGACCATGGATGATTCGCTCGCAGAAACTGTATTGCAGAATTATCGGAATGCGCCGCCGGATTCCGTTAATTCATTACATGCAGACCGCCTTGCGGGTCGAGTGAGCGAGATCGACGCGCGTAATGGCGTGATTGTCCGGCTCGGCCGCAAACACGGGATTCCCACGCCCTGCAATCAAATGGCTTTTGCGCTGGTCGAGGCTATGACCCGGGCGTCGCGATCCGCTTGAATATCCGCAATTTCCCGGGCTGCTTGTCCTGACCGTCCGCCTTAAAGCGTGGCAAACACCGCCCTGAGTTGCGCGGGGAAAATCGGTTTTGGCAGGATGTGGTCCACCTTCAGACGGCGATACGCGTCATCCACCGCCTGGCTCAGCTCGGAACTGAAAACGATGATTTTTCCGTCAAACGTTCCACTGCGAATATGGGTTACCAACTCAAGACCATTGATTCCTGGCATGTGGTGATCGGTAATAATCACATCATAGGGCGGAAAGGTCGCAGCCATCTTTTCCATCGCCTCTTCGCCATTGGCCGCAGTTTCAACCGAATGTCCATCACGCCCGAGTACAATGACGATTAATTCCCGCAACTGGCGCATATCGTCCGCGTAAAGCACCCTCAGCGGCTTTCGGGCCGGCGCTAATTCGTTAGGTGTAGTCTCGGGCGTGATCATTTTGAGCAATGCGGTACCAGATTATGTTTTCACCAACATAGACACCTTAGACGCAATTTGTCGCCTAAAGTTCTGTCAAAACCTTGCGAAAGTGGTGGTGCATGCGGCATTTAAAAGAGGCGCCGGGCCCTGATGAGCGATAGCGATAGCGTTTTTCCTGAAAAAAGCAGCGTTTTTTGCTCGTTGGTCATGCTGTTCGGTCGATTTTTGGCACCGTCAATTCGCAGATGGGGAATCGAACTGTTTCACAAATCGAAGGAGCGAATTTGGATCGGAATGCCCCGGATGGTTTATCGCAAATATCACTCAAAAATACGCCGTTCCTTTTATTGAACAGGTAAGAAGGGAAATAGCTGCCATGCTGTATCGTGCGAATTACCGGCTCAGCCGCGGGTGGCGACGGGCTCGGTGTGGCCGCTGCCGCGGCCCAGCATGCTGACGTTGTAGTTCAGGGGGTTTTCTTTTCCCCGTTAAATTTCAGTTCCTTCGCCTAACAGAGCGCGCTGTGAACCCCAAAACCACGTCGTGGTTTCCGGGTTTGTCGGCGCGCTGCCGCTTATGGAACTGCTCCGGAATTTCCCTCAACCAAGCGACGCCATATCGATCACGAACCGGTATTTCACGTCGCTCTTCAACATCCGTTCGTAGGCGTCGTTAATCTGATCCATGCGGATCATTTCGATCTCGCTCGTGATGTTGTGCGTGGCGCAGAAATCCAGCATCTCCTGCGTTTCGGGCAAACCACCG
>DASYDH010000007.1:0-505532 GCA_036499685.1 Lacunisphaera sp.
CGAATTGTTGGCTGGCGGAGCAATGATGCTCGAAATGTTACCAAGGTTTGCACCCTTCGCAGTGGAAGCGCCCAACAAGCTGCCACCAATATAATCAACCCAATCAAATTGCCGGTAATTTGTGACTTTGACACTCTGATCGAGGTTGTTGAGGGATTCCCAACCAAGGTCAGTGGCGTATTGTGACCATTGATAATCTTTAGCTTCCTTGTGATCGAGATTCAAAAGGCCCGTAATTACATGCCGGCCCAAGATTTTCGCGAGGGTCGTTTTCCCGAGATAGTCTTCGGCGCGAATGTCACCGAATGCCGTAAAGCGCGAGCTATTCCGCTTTGTTGTCGTTTGGGTGTTACCACCTGCTGCAGAGTTCGCAACATAAGGACGCCCTACGTTCGGATTACCCGCACCGTTTGCCAAGGTGACATTGGGATCGATTTCGATGGCATAGTTGACGCCTTGGAGAAATCCGATCTCACCTTCGGTGTATTCCTGTGAGTCGTACACGGCCTCGAGGCCGACACGGTCGCTGAAAAACGTTTGGGAGAATGCGAGATTGTACGCATTCCACTTTTGCCACTCACGTTTATTGTCACCATCGAGCAGCTTATGATAAAAATCAAAGATTGAAGGATCGGACATGGTTACGTCAGCGTAATAACTTCCACCGGGAATAGCGGTATTGGCAGCCCATTGCTGGAAATCCGGAATTGCGAGTGGGCGGAAATTAGCAAGCCCACCAATCGAAGGCCCATTACCAGGCTTCGATGGCCCGGAAATATTTCCATTTTGATCAATCGCCCAACCCGTGTTGATTTGGCCAGAAATGACTTGAGTCGCAAGTCCACTGGAAATGCCCGGCGGAACGCCCGGAGTGGCTGGCGAGCTGCCATTGAAATAGCTAAGAACGGTTGGCCAATAAGTGCGACCCTGCGCGAATCCGCCCTTATTGTAGGTTGAGTTAACCAACGCGCTGTTATTACCAAAACCGGGAATGTATTGGTTAATCGTAGTCTTATTTAGATTCGGGTTACCGTAAGCATCGTTTCCGGTCAGGAAAAACGGAGAAATCATATCCTCTGGCGGAAGCGTACGTGGGTTGTTGGAGTTAACCCGCCCGTTTTCATAGTTAGCCCGAAAAGACGTGTGCGAATCTTTCCAATTAAAAAGTTTTGGATCAAAACGCAGAGCGCCGTAGTAACGGGTCGTATTGTTGAAAGCGGGTTCTTGCTCGTATCTTTCCTGATCGTTAACCGCCGCAAACCGAATAGCCAATTGGTTATCCAAGAGCACTTGATTGACATCCATTAAATTTCGCTGACTGCCGAAACTGGAGGTCACATTTTCCACTTTGTACGCTGTCTTAAAAGACGCACCATTCAGACTGGTGTTAATGATACCAGCCGGGCTGCCCACGCCGAAGAGAATGGAGTTTGGTCCACGCTGTAAATCGACACGGCCGACATTGAATCCATCCCACGGAATATCCGTCAGGAAATAGTCACGCGTGTTGTCTGCGGAATCCAAACCCCGGACACGGGTGGTGGCATCTGGATTGCCAAGTGCTTCCTGGTAGACGGACGCCCCGCCTTGACCGGAGAAGTTACCACGCAAACCGCCTACCTCTGTGCTCGGAGTGTAGACCAACAAGTCTTGCGAATTCTTCGCACCGGTGTCCTTGAGGAATTGCGCGGTTACCACTGAAATGGCCGAGGCGACATCCTTCAGTTCGGTACGAACTCGCGTACCGGCCAGAGTATCCTTGGCCGTGTAGCCTTGGTCCTCGTTGGCCTCGACGACGAAAGGAGACAACTGGATCGTCTCTTCATCTGCCGCCGGCTTGGTAGCGGCGGGAGCAGTAGTGGTTTGCGCCGACAGGCGCCCCACGGTAATTAGACACAACGCGGAAGAAAGCGCGAACGCTCCTGCACGCGAATACAATCGATTCATGGTCGTTAGGATTAGGGGGTGTATTGTTCAATCTTCCACCTGAGGAAGACTAAGATACCGGCAAACCCGGTGGATAAACCGGTTTATCAGTGTCGCCACTATAGAGGTTGTGCACCTAACCGGGAATGAGTTCGATTACTCGCGAATTGAGTTTTTTTGCCTGCCCCATTTGATTCTTTTCGCTCACAAACAGAGAGTCTGGGGGCGAGCCCCTATCGAATCATTGAGCAACTTTGGACTGTTTTTTCTTCCGGTACGTACCGGGCGAGTCCCCCGTGAGCCGCTTGAAAAGCACGCACATATACTCGACGTGCTCAAACCCCGTGAGCTCTGCGATTTTTTTGAGGGGAAAATCGGTTTCGAAAAGCAATTGCCGGATTTTAGCAACTTGCACGCGACGGATTTCCGCTTGAGGGGATCGTCCGAGATAATGCCGGAATTTCTTCTCCAGCTGGCTGCGTGAAGCATAAGCATGCTTAATGACTTCTTCCACGCTGATCCCACGGCATGCTCGTTCGCGGATAAAACTGAGCGCTGTGGCGACATTGCGATCGTCGATGGCCAGCACGTCGGTTGATGGTCGCGTAACCACGCCAATGGGCTCGATCCGCTGATCGTAACTTTTCGGTTTCCGACCGGCCAGCATATCGGCGAGGACTTCTGCCGCGCGATAACCGGATTGAAATGCATTGGGTGCCACGCTCGACAGCGGCGGATACGTCATTTCACAACGAATCGGATCGTTGTTCACCCCGAGGATCGCCACTTCCTCGGGCACCAGGATATTACTCATCTGTGCCGCGCTAACGATTTGTTGTGCGCGCAGGTCCATGCAGGCCATGACTCCCGCCGGCTTGGGTAAACGTTTCAACCAACCCGCCAAAGAAGTAATCTGTTCAACGTCCCATACGGGCGTGAGGTCGCCGGGATAATTGACATCGAACACGTCGCACTCCCGTCCTACAAGTCGCAACGCCTCGACAAAACCGTCGCGTCGCTCGCAGGACCATGTGTCATTGGAAAAACCGGTGAATCCAAAATGTTGATGACCTCGCTCGAGAAAATGTTCCGCGCCCAAGTGTCCAAGACCAATGTTGTCCGGACGAATCTTCGGTACGCCGGGATAAAGATCGATGTCATTTAAATCCACCAACGGGATTTTTAGCTCGGCGCACACCTGCACCAAACCTGGGGTCGTGTGCCGGCTGATGACGCCGTGCCATTTTTTGCTGCGCAGCCAATGCGGCTCCGTTTCCGCGCGGGCCTGATCGTCGTGGAAAGCGGCCCAAAGCTGATGCGTCAGTTCATAGTGAACGATTCCCTTGAGCATCGCGATGCTCTCTTCGAAGCGGGTCAAAAATACTAGCAGCACTTGGGGTCGCACAATCTGTGAAGTTGCCCAGCTTCCCTTCGCTGGCAAGCTGGCATCCGCCTTTTGCGGAGATGCCTACCCTGTGCGTCTTTTCAACAAACAAACTCAATGATTTTGGAAGCAACCGGGCGAATTTGCCAGTTTCAAACTTTTCCGCGACGTGCCTCGAGCTGCTGGCGGATATCCGCCATCTTTTCCTGGGTCAGAGGGAAACGTTGCAGGGCAATCAGGGAAAATGACAGCCCAACGATGGGGATGGCGGCAAAAAGGAGGCGGATCATGAAAATCGCATGGGGAGTTTGCGCATCAATGTTTCCGTTGAAGCCGATCCAGCCCAGAATAAAAAAAGAAATACCGGCGCCGCCGGCCATGCCAACCTTGTCGATCCAGGAACTGCAGGCTGAGAAGGAACCTTCACGCCTGCTCTCCCCTTGAAGTTCATCATAGTCCATTATGTCCGCCCGCATCGAACCGGAGAGCATCCAATAGCCCGCACCGATGAAGGCGATGAAACCCGACGCGAAAACCTGCAGCCAAACGACGTTTGGAGTGTAGAGCCACCAGCTTGCGAAGAAGACCAAAATAGCGCTGACCAAAACACACTTCATCGCATGTCGCTTGCCCAGCCGCCGGGCAATAAAGGCAAACACCGGTATTCCCAGGAAACCAAGGATCATACCCGACACGCCCATCCAAAAATTCCAAAGATTGCCGACGGATTTGTTGCCCGCACAAACGTAATAGATGGTATCGGCGAGGCCAAGCGTTCCGACCATGCTCAGGCCCATGTTGTAACCCATATCCATGACTTTCTGCGTCAGGAACGGGCGGCATCGCAGGGTTTGCCACAGCGTTTCCTTGATTGAAATCTTGCGCTGCTTGCCGGCGATCAACCGCTCGTAGTATCGTTCGCGCACGAGCGCAACGCAGGCAAGTCCCGCAATCAACATAATGATACCACACAAAGCGAGATAGACCTGCGCGCCGAGCAGCATGTTGTACTTAACGCCATCCGGAGCGCTGCCCCATGCTTCCGTCGTCGTGAACAAACGCCGCAAACGCTCACCGACGTTGCCACTATCCGCCCCAACCCAAACGGCCATGGAGAAAAACCTGCCGAAAAAGAATAACCCGAGTTCCGGAATCTTCTGAATGGCGTTTTTGAACGCAAACACTGCCGTGCGCTCATGATAGTCGGGCGTCAGCTCGTTCGCGAGACTCTGATACGGCATATTGAAACAACTCACCAGCGGCAAATAGATCGCCGAGGAAAGCAACATAAAGTAAAAGTACGTGAGACCCGACCAACCCGGCTTCACTGCGAGCAAAAACGGCAAGCCGACGCCGGCAAGTACGCAACCCGCCAGCATGTATGGCCGGCGACGTCCCCAGCGTGAACGTGCGTTATCCGAAAGCCAGCCAAAGACCGGGTCGGAAACCGCATCGAAAACCCGGTTGAGAATTACCGCCCAACCGATCAGGAACGGAGACACCCCAAGATATAGTCCGAAGATCTGGAACGCAATCGTGGGGTAAAGCCAATGGCCCCACATGTCGAAGAAAGTGCCCAAGCCGTAACCGATCTTTTGGGCGGTAGGAACATGGTCTTCAATGGGCGTGGAGGAGATTGCGGAGGGAAAGGTTTTTTCTGACATGGGGGTAGGGGTATTGCGAACGAGAATGACGGAAACTTAATGCCGGAAATGGCGCAATCGACGCACCCCAGGTTGCCCAATGCCATCGAGGTCGGCGAGCCAGTCTTTGGGAAACGGCTGGGCGTTCATGTCAGTAAGTATCGCTCAGCGAGCGATATTTCAGCGCCTTTTCCAGGCGCGCGGCGGTGTGCGGTCGGGGCAATTCCACTTCGATTATCTTTGGCTCTGCAGGAAACAGCTCAAAATAATTGTCGTTACTCCGATGGGAAATTCCATCGAGCTCAAACGCGAACCGGTGTTGGAAGACAGAAGCCGTGAAGGTAATCCGCGCCAGCTGCGGAGTCGCCAGATCAACCGCCACCTTCACCCGCGCCTGCGGCAACGCCATAAAACGGGGCGGCGTGAAGAAAACCGAATCCTCGCTGACGCAACGCCCGTCCATATCCAACGCGAAGCGGAGATAAACACAGTCGCGCGAATGCCGCGCAAACTGGCGGGCGAGATCGAGCGTCTTCTGGTTCACGCTTTCACCATAACGGAGCGTTACCGCCTTGCGTCCGCTCAAAAGTTTTCGGCCATCGAGATGAAAGAGATCCCAGCGTAAAATCCCGCGCGCCGGCGATGGCCGGTCGTACACGGTGTAAAGATGAACCTCCGCCACGCTGGATCGGCGATAGTTGCCGATAATCGTGCTTTCATCCCCCGGCACGTGGGCACTGGCCAGCGCAGGGCCGAAAAAACGACGGGCCACGTGGTGCAGCGCCCGCCAGCGCCCTGTAAATTCGATCGAACTCCACGAGGTGACGGGCCAGCAATCGTTGAGCTGCCAGTAGAGCGCACCCATGCAATGCGGCATGAGCCGGCGGTAATGCTCCACACCCATTTGCATGCAATACGCCTGATTGAGCTGCGAAAGATAAATCAGATCGTCCTGCGATTTCGGGAAACGATAACGCCGGGAAACATAATCGAGAATAATCTGGTTGCCGGCCCGGTTTTTCTGGTGGTTCTCCATCGAGGCACCAAACACATTCGGATCGTCCACTGGGCAAAACGTGGCCTGCGTTTCGGGCGAACTGTAGCTCTGCATCCCGAACTCGGAGCAGAATCGAAAACGCCACTTCTCGTAATCCTTGACCGGGTTCCGCATATGCCAGACGTCCCAGAAATGAGTGTCACCACGTTTTTCGCCGGCCGCCGGCGTATGGTCACTGTCGGAACGGTACGGCGAGGAAGGCCAGTAGTCGGTCACCGAGTCGTGGCGCGCGACCACCGTCGGGAGCAGCCGGTGAAACAGCGCGTCGTAGTTGCGGCGCAACGCCGGTTGTTTCAAGAGCTCGCTATTAAGCGATTCGATTTCGTTATTGCCGCACCACAGCGCCAGGCTCGGCCGATGACGGAGACGTCGCACCTGTTGCGCCGCCTCGGTTTGAATGCTGCGGAAGAAAGCGGCGTCGCCTGGATAAATAGCGCAGGCGAACATGAAATCCTGCCACACGAGCAAGCCGAGTTCATCGCAAAGATCGTAGAACGCCTCGCTTTCATAGATGCCGCCGCCCCAGACGCGGATCATGTTCATATGCGCATCGGCCGCGCTGCGCAGATCTCGCGCGTATTGTTCGCGGGTCAGGCCAGCGACAAAACTATGGGCCGGAATCCAATTCGCTCCTTTCGCGAAAATCGGCCGGCCATTGACCACAAACTGAAAGGTTTCCCCGCCCGCGTCGGCATGGCGATCCAGCGCAATCGTGCGCAGTCCAATGCGCCGCATCCAGCGTCCCAAACTGCTGCCATCGGCATGCAGGATTTCGATTTCGAGCGTGTAGAGCGGTTGCGCGCCCTGTCCATTGGGCCACCAAAGTTGGGGATGCTCCACGCGGATTTTGGTGCCGGTGCCTTCCGCGACCACGATGCTGTTGAGGGTCAGGCGATGATGACACGCGATGCCGGTTTCGCGCGCCGCGAGCTCGGGTGCCAGGCGCAACGTGACGCTGCCGTCGGCCGCGTGCTGTTGCGTCAAACGTACGCTCTCGAGTCGGTTGTTGCTCCAGCCTTCCAATTGGAGGTCGCGCCAGATCCCGGCCGTGACAAAGCGCGGACCCCAGTCCCAGCCGAACTGGCATTGCTGTTTGCGAATCACCTGGGAACGACCGACGGGGTCGTTGAATTCCCGCGGCTGGTGCCCGGTGCGATGAGTACGAATGTATTCCAGCGCGCTGTCGAAACGGACCGTGATTTCGTTAGTTCCCGGGTTCAGCAGATTTTTGACCGGCCAGCGATAGCCAACAAACATGTTGTCGCCGCGCCCGACAAGCCGGCCATTGATCCGGACCGTTGCGACCGTGTCGAGGCCGTCCGCCACGAGTTCGACATTTTCCTCCGCCAACAAATCCGCAGGCACGGTAAACGTCGCGCGGTATTCCCAATCGCGGTTTTCGATCCATTGGACGTCGTTTTCGTTCGTTCCCCAGAAAAGATCGGGAATTTTTCCCGCCCGGCGCAAATCCTGATGCACGCAACCAGGCACCACCGCCGGCAACCAGGTTTTTTCCGCGCAATCGCGGAAGGTCCAGTCGGCATGGGCGAGGGAAAGAACGGGCATGACCGTAAGTAGATGAGTAGACCGCGCGGAAGTTAAAGAGGATTTTCCTTCACGAACGAAACGATCTCGTCGGCCTGACAGAAGCAAAGCGCGGAAAATGTATCCGCCGCTCCATAATAAAGCGCAATCCGGCCGGTGGCCGAATCGCACAGACAACCGACCGGAAAACAGACTCCGGGGACAAAGCCGGTGAGCTCGTAAGGCGCTTCGGGGCAGAGCAGCGCCTCCTTGCAGCGGGCAATCACCTTCCACGGTTGCTCCAAGTCGAGCAGCACCGCGCTGATTGAGTAGACGAAGCCGTTGCAAGTCTGCGTGACCGCGTGATAAAAGAGCAGCCAGCCTTCACTCGTTTCGATCGGTGACGGGCCGGCACCGATCTTCGTGCCTTGGAACCACGGCCAGCCCCGTCCCATGATGTGGCGGTGCCTGCCCCAATAAACCAAATCGGGCGACTCGCTGACAAAAATATCGCCGAACGGCGTGTGCCCTGTGTCGGACGGGCGACTGAGCATGAGGAATTTTCCGTTGATCTTGCGCGGGAAAAGAACGCCGTTGCGATTGTAAGGCAGAAAAGCGTTTTCGAGCTGCTCGAAGTTCACGAAATCCGTTGTCTTCGCGACCCCGATGGTCGGCCCGTGATAACCGTTGCACCATGTGATGTAATACACGCCGTCGATCAACGTGACGCGCGGATCGTAAGCGTACTCGAATTTCCTGACTTCAGGATCTTCGCATTTCAAGTCGATGGGCTTGGGCTCAAAGGAGAACTTGAAGCCATCGGGACTGCGGCCAACGTGCAGATGCGGCACACGATCCATTCCCTCGGTGCGAAATACGCCAATGAACCCCCCCTGCCATGGCACTACTGCGCTGTTGTAGATGCCAGTAACCCGCGGCAATGGACGACGCCCGATTACCGGATTGGCGTCGTACCTCCAGATGAGGTCCGGATTGCCAGCCGGTTTCGGCTGCCAGGGAATATTGGGGAGAGGTGAACCGACAATCGAAAGCGTCATGGAGTCGTGTGAGCGAAATGAAGCGGAAAGCTAAGCGGTAATCAGGCCTTCTCCGGCGTCAGGCGATACAGCGCCACGTCGTGCGAATCGAGGTGCACGGTGGTCGATTTGCTCGTGTCGCCAGCGGATTTTTTCGCCCAAACATCCTGCACTTTAAATTGGCCCTGGATCGTCCAGAGGCGTTTCCATTCAACGGTGATGTCCGCGGCGGCCGAATTGGTATTGAGCGCGCACACCGCCCATTGGCCGTTGCTGAGTTCCTTGACCCACACCTCGATGTTTTTGCCGGGATCAGCGAGGGCGCGGAAACCTTGTTTGCCAAGCGCATCCTGGTCGATCGAGAGCACGTCCTTGTTGAGCATCATGTCGAGATAACGCTGCTCCATGTGCCGCACGTCGTTGCCGGCAATGAGGGGGGCGGCGATAATGCACCACAAACTGAAATGCGCCCGCGATTCCGCGAAGGTCAGGCCTTCAGTACCAACTTCGAGCATGTCGGGATCATTCCAATGTCCCGGTCCGGCATACTTGCCAATGCCATCCGGACCGTTGCTCTCCACCAGCGAGTATTGGAGATCGAGATTACGCTTCCAGCCGCTTTCCCAACCTTTGCGACCGTCGTAGGAACTGTAAATATCACCCGTCGTGCGCCACATGTGGCCGACATCGCCCGCCCATTCCCACGGTTTGTTCTGACCCCATTCGCAGAGACTGAAAACCATCGGCCGCCCGGCAGCGTGGATCGCATCGCGCATCGTCTTGTAGGTCTCGCGCGCGTCGGCGGTTCCATGTTCGCACCAGTCGTATTTCAGGAAATCGATGCCCCACGAAGCGTAGGTGCGCGCGTCCTGATATTCGTGACCGCGACCGCCGGGAAATCCCGCGCAGGTCTTGACGCCGGCGCAGCTGTGGATGCCGAACTTGAATCCTTTCGAATGCAGGTAGTCGCCCAAAGCCTTCATGCCGCTCGGGAATTTCTTGGGATCGGGGACGTTGTTGCCCTCGGCGTCGCGCTGCATGCTTTCCCAGCAATCGTCGATCACGATGTAATTATAACCCGCGTCCCGCATGCCGTTCGCGACCATCGCGTCGGCCGTTTCCTTGACCAGGTTCTCGTTGATATTCGAGGCGAAGGTATTCCAGCTGTTCCAACCCATCGGTGGTGTGAGCGCGAGACCGTCAAATTTCTGGGCGGAAACGCCGCCGGCCAAGCCGAGCCCAACGGCAAGCGCGAGTGTTAATGAGGGTAGTTTTTTCATGCGTGAGGTGTTGGGTTAAATTTTTTCGCCGCCGGAGCGGATGACATCGCGGTACCAATAAGCAGAATCTTTCGGCGTGCGTTTCTGGGTCTGATAATCGACGTGCACGAGTCCGAAACGGTCCTTGTAACCCTCAGCCCACTCGAAGTTGTCCATGATCGACCAATAGAAATAACCGGCGACCGGCACACCTTCGTCGATGGCGCGGCCGATTGCCCGCAGGTAACGCGCCATGAAATCGATGCGTTGTGGATCGTGGACCTTCCCGTCGAGGTGGACAAAGTCGGTATTGCAATAGCCATTCTCCGAAAACACGAGCGGCAGATTGTAGCGCTCCGTCTGAAACCGCGCCGCCCAGTACGGCGCATCAGCGGCAACCTCCAACCACGAGAGCGTGCCACGGGGATTGCCCACGCCCCAGCCCTCTGGAATCTTCTCGGGCTTGCCCTTCGCGCCCGCTCGAACCTTCCAGCCGGAATAGCAGTTATAGGCGAGAAAATCGATTTTCTGGGAAATGAGCTTCATGTCCGCCGTCGTGACTTTCGGCATGTCGGCACCGTAGGCTTTCACCCCTTCCTCGGGATAGTGGCCGAGGTTCACCGGATCGGCCCACCACGAGAGATTCCACATCACCTTGTCCGTGGTCGCGAAATAATCGCTCCGCGCCGCCTCGATATCGCGTTTGCTCTCGGTCGCAGGGATGCGTTCGCGACTCGTGTGCGCGATGGAAATTTTCACCGGCCCCTTGCAACCCGCGCGCAAGGCCTGCACGCCGCGGCCGTGCGCCATCAGCAGGTGATGCGCCCCTAACAAACAGTCCGCAAACGGGAGTTTCAGGCCGGGGGCAAAACGGCCTTCGTGGTAACCCAACCCCAGCACCACCGGCGGCTCGTTAATGGTCATCCAGTTCTTTACCCGGTCCCCGAGTTTTTCCGCGACGATCGCCGCGTAGTCACCAAACCACTCCACCAGTTCGCGATTCACGAAACCGCCGCGCTGCTGCAAGGCGTGGGGCAAATCCCAATGGAAAAGCGTAACCCATGGCGTAATATCGGCCTCGAGCAAGGCGTCGATCAGGCGATCATAAAACGCGAGCCCCTTGGCGTTGGCTTTGCCGACTCCGGTCGGCTGAATGCGCGGCCACGCCACCGACATCCGATAATTCTTGATGCCGAGATCGCGCATCAGCGCGACATCCTCGCGCCAGCGATGATAGTGGTCGCAGGCATCGTTGCCGGTGTGATTTTCGAATATTTTTCCCTGCTCTTGGGAGAACACGTCCCAGACTGAAGGCCCGCGTCCGTCGACGTTCCAAGCCCCCTCGATTTGATAAGCAGCGGCGGCAGCGCCCCACGCAAAGTTATTGGGGAATGACATGGATTTTCTTTTGGGTAGACCCAGGCCGTGGCTCGGGACGGAAGGGGTGCCAAAGTTACCTGATGCCACGTTCCGAGTTAATGAGAACCTTTATCTTATACATGAGAAACCTTAACAACCGACTTTATAGTCAATTAGCGCTGACGCACTTGACGACCCATCGTTAGTCACGAGGCCACGACAGCGGAAGTGGTTATCGTTTCGATTTTGGCGGAAGTGGGGAAGAGATCCTTTGTATCGAAGAGAGGCGGACACGGTAGTGAATACTCACGGTGCGAACAGCCGTAACCTCTTCAAAAGGACGCAAGGCGGGTTTTACAAAAACGAAAAAGCACCCCACTTCAGTCCGTGATTTCGCCGTTCAATCGCCTCGCGGTACGTCGTGCCCGCGCAAAAAAAGAGCCGGTCATTTTGACCGGCCCTTCGTCTTGAATGGTTGAAACTCAGCCCTCGTAGCCGGGCAGCGTCTTGTCGACGCCCTCCTTGCCGAGGCGAACATAGGACGGCAGGCCGTTATCGTAGGGTACCGTCACTTCGCCTTGAATCAACGGCGTCGCATAGCGGAAGAACTGGAAGTTCAAGCTGACGCCATCCTCGTTCACCCATTCCTTGGGCAGTTTTTTGAGATTGCCAACCACGTCGCTGAGAGCGGACAGGCCGGTCTCGCAGGTGTAGTTGTCACCGTCACCCCGCACGAGCGTGACAAGTTTGTCGGATTCGCCGTTCACCGCGGCTTTGACCGCGGCCTGACCGACGAGGAACGCCTCATCGGCATCCGTCTTGGAAGCAAGATGCGCCGCCGAGCGCTGGGTCACGCCCAAGCGGGCAACGCGGGCCTTGGCACCGACCTGGCCCTCAACCAGCTCCTTCAAATATTCGCCGATGCCGCCCAACTGCGATTCAGCCGTGCCGTTGTTCTCAACAGAAACGTAATTGCCGTCCTTGTCCACGAGGCCCTCACCCGCGACCACAACGCAATGTTTCTCGCGCTTCAGGACCCGACGGACGTCCTCAACGAATTTCTCGTTGGTGAATGGCACCTCGGGCAGATAAACCAAATGCGGTGGATCGTTTGGATGATCGCGGCGCTTGGCAAGCGACGCACCGGCAGCAAGCCACCCGCTGTTACGACCCATCACTTCCATGATCGTAACGAGATCGCCCTGACCCATCGAGTCGGCATCGAGGGAGAGCTCCTTGACCGTGGCAGCGATGTATTTGATCGCGCTGCCATAACCCGGGCAATGATCGGTGGCCGGCAGATCGTTTTCGATCGTCTTCGGAATACCGATGACCCGCAGCTCGTAATCCTGAGCCTTCGCCGTTTCGCTGATCTTCGCGGCAGTTTCCTGCGAATCGGCGTCGCCGATATGAAAATAGTAGCGGATGTTATGCGCCTTGAACACCGCCAGCACGCGCTCGAAATCCTGGGGTTTCTTCAACTTGCTGCGGCAGGTGCCAAGCGCCGCACCCGGAGTACAGCGGAGACCGCGGATGGCCTGTTGCGACTCAGCCGCTAGGTCGACGAAATCCTCATTCAAGAGGCCGAGCACGCCATTAAGCGAGCCGTAGATTTCCTCGATGGAAGAATGATTGAGGGCTTCGGCGACAACGCCAGCAACGCTCGCGTTGATGACGGCCGTGGGTCCGCCAGATTGGCCGATCAGACAGTTTCCGACTAGTTCTGCCATGGTGTGATGTGGTTAAAGCTGTTAAAGAAACGAAAGGAAGGGTCAAAAAAGGCCACCGTCCAACCGCTGGCAAACCAAATCTCCCTAAATTTCCCGAGTCGGTATCTCTCCCTTGGTTCAGGAAAATTTCGATTTTTGTTTAGCCACGCGAGAAACCCAACCTGACAAGGTCTCGTTTCATGCGAGAAACCCTTTGACCGAAATCGCAAATGTTTCCTCCGCCCGCCATCCTGTTGCACTTTTAAAATGAGATGAATCAACCGGCTGGCTCGTTCGTTTTCGTTCAAGTTCATCGGCATCCATGGACGACGAAAATTCCGCAAGTGGCTTTAACGCAACGGCACCACATCCAACAATAGCCCTGACCATTTCGTAAAACATCACGACTGAAACAGGGGCGTCCTCCGCCACAAGGTAGCGATCGCCCGCTTTACCGTGACGCAGCAGCGCAAGATACGCTCTCCCGAGGTCGAGCCTTTCAAGCACGGACCATTTCACGTCTTCGTCCAAAACGTCGATTGTCGCACCGCTTCTGAACGCGTTCGCAATGCTGATCAAAGGTCCCACTGAGCCATAAACCATACTGGGAAGGCAAAGCTGTGCCCATGGAAAAGCCCGTCGACTTTCGAGTTCGCGCCAAAGCTCAACCCGCGCCTTGGACACTTTAAACGGACGCTGCAGGGTAGTCTCGGTGATCGGCTGACCATTGGAACCTGTTCCCCAACTCCACACGCCGCCCGTAAAGATCATCAATTGGGTCACGCCATCTCCAAGACTTTCCAGATTCCGCACGGCACGTGTCTCAAGTTCGTCTATTTCATTTGCCGAATGCCGGTCATAGTGAGCCTGCGCCGCGTGAATGATAAAGTCGTATGAATCACGTCCGCGCAACCGCTCGAACAAGGAGCCGTCGCTCATATCGCCCATCACCACATGCGCACCAAGCGCCTCCACCTGCGCTCCCCTGCGTTGATCGCGAAGAAGACAGGTGACATCGAATTCTCCAGTTTTCGAAAGAACCTCAAGAATTCCACTCCCGACCGTCCCAGTAGCGCCGGTTAGAAATATCGTGCGCTTGGCCACATTACTTAAAGCAGCTTGCCCGGCCGGTATTCTGCCGCGCCCTTCTGCTTCTTTCCAAGAGGCTCCACCGCCGCGACAAAAGCGTCCACTTGATGGGGCGCCGCACCGACAAATCGTTCATTCTGAGCAAGAATCTCCTGCAACTTCTTCTTCCCAAGGCCAACGCGCTTGTCGCCCGCTAAGCGGCTGAGCAGGTCGGCGTTGCCGCCCGAACGCAACGCTTTCGCCGCAGCGAGGGCGTGTTCCTTGATGGCTTCGTGCGCCGTTTCGCGGCCCGCACCAGCCTTCACGGACTCCATTAAAATCGTCGTCGTCGCAAGGAAGGGGAGATTGCGCTCGTTTTCCGCGGCAATGGCGGCCGGGAACACCTCCATCTGGCGCAAGACCGTCAGGAAGGTTTCCAATAACCCATCGATCGCATAAAACGCATCGGGCAGCGCCACGCGTCGCACCACCGAACAGGACACGTCGCCCTCGTTCCATTGGTGCCCGGCCAGCGCCGCCGTCATCGTCACGTAGCCGGAAAGAATCGTGGAAAACCCGCAAATGCGTTCGCAATTCCGCGCGTTGACCTTGTGCGGCATCGCCGACGAACCCACCTGCCCTTCCTGAAATCCCTCGGTCAACAACCCCGCACCCGCCATCAGCCGCAACGTCACCGCACAACTCGCTCCCGCCGCGCCGACCTGGTGCAGCGCACTCACCACATCGAAATCCAAGCTGCGCGGGTAAACCTGCCCGACCGCATCGAGCGATGCCTTGAATCCGAGATGTTTTACAATTCTCGACTCCAACTGGTCCACCTTTTCGGTGTCGCCGCCGAGCAAAGTCAATTGATCGAGCTGAGTGCCGACCGCGCCCTTCAGCCCGCGCACTGGATAACGCGCGATCAATTCCGCGAGTCGCTCGTGCGCGATGAGCAATTCCTGGCCAAACATCGCCAGCCGCTTGCCGAGCGTGGTGGGTTGCGCAGGCACGTTGTGCGTGCGACCAGTAATCATCATGTCGCGATGCGTGGCCGCTTGGCGCCCGAGCGCCAGCAGCGCTGCGACCACCTTGAACCTCACCAATTGCAGAGACCGTGCAACCTGCAGTTGTTCGACATTTTCGGTCAAATCGCGGCTGGTCAGCCCGAGGTGAATGAACTGCCGCTTGGCCAAATCGGAAAACTCCTCCAACCGCGCCTTCACGTCGTGCAACGTAACGCGCTCGCGTTCCTTGATGCGTTCGACGTTCACGTCGGCACGCACGCGCTCGTAATCCTTGATCGCCTCGGACGGAATCGCGACGCCCAGATCCTTTTGCGCCTTCATCACCGCGATCCAGAAATCGCGCTCCAATAAAATACGCCCGTGAACCGACCACAGGTCTTTCATCGCCGACGACGCATAACGCTCGGCCAGGACATTAGGGATCGATTCGGCGGAAGAAGTGGGGGAAGTCACAAAGACAAAAGCGTTAGCCCGGGCCTTCGACCTTGCCAACGGAAAACAGTGTCACAGTCCCGGATCACAGCTTTTTGCAAAGTCTTCCGGGTCGGTCGATGCATCACAATCGACCTTCGTCGGCATCGTGCACGTCAAACGCGGTTTGAATATCGTGCCGATCCGATAATCCCATGTGGGATTTTTGGTCCACGACCCATCCGGAAACATCGTCACGCCAACCTCGCTTGGATAGAAACGCATTGAAAACGATAATCTCTTCTTCGGTCGGTCGGCGACCGTTGACACAGCACCACTCCAAAATCTTTGCGTCATCGTTCTCCGCCAGCGTGATGGCAACGAGCGCGTCGTAGTCGATGTGAAGGAAACGACACAAACGCCCGTCAAAACCATGGCCTCGGTTATAGTCCGAGGGTAATTGGTTTTGGGCGTGCAAGCGGATTTTGTCCAACATGCGGGCAAAAAACACCAACCCGCCGATCGTGGCGCGGTCTGACCTAAGACCTGAAATTTTCATGGTAAGTCGCGGTATTAACTTAACTTGGATCCCTCACGTCAGACACCGCACTGCCATATCCCGCAATACCACTTCCTGTTCATTCGGCCGGCGGATGATTTCCTCGAAGGCGCGGACGAATTCCTGCTGGTTGTCGATCAACCGGCGCAAGGTCGGCAGTTTCGCCGAGCCGACCAGTTTGCCAACGTACCACTGGTTTTGCGTGAAAATATTATAAGCGCTCTTTTCAGTGTCGCCGCCGAAATGCTCCGCGTAAGCCGCCTGCGCCTTCGCCCACGCCGCCTTGTCAAAACCGTACGGACCGGGCGCGCGCAGGTCGCCGGCATCGATTAGCACCCGCACCTGTAGCAGGATCCGGTTGCGATTTTGGAGTGCACTGATGACCGGACGCGCATCGCCGCCCGTAAAAAAATGCCGCTGCAGTTCGACCAGCGTCCCGCGCAGATCACCGGCGAAAAAGCGTTCGGCGGACGCAAAAAAATCTCCCTCGGCAAAGTTGGGCGTCAATTCCTCAACCTGCCCTTCCTCGATCACCCCACCGTCGCCCGCGTAGGTTGCGAGTTTGCGCGTCTCCTCGGTCAACAAACGCGTATTCGCCCCGACTTTTTGCAACAAGAGTTCCAACGCCCCACTGCCAAACGTCGCGTTGCATCCCTTCGCCTCGGCCATGGCCACCATCGCCAGCCCCTCGCCCGCCGATTCACCGTCGCCACCGGCCAGCGTAAAATCCGAATTCGCCTCGCACCATTTCGCAAACGCGCGCCGCCGATCCACCGGTGCCGCCGTGATCACGATGGTCACTTCGTCCGCCTTCGCTTTTTCCAACAGGTCCTGCAACGCTTCGACTTGTTTCAGCGTGCCTTCGGCCCGCCCGGTCACGGTATCGGCTAGAAAATTCATGTCCTTGAACCAGACCACGCGCTTGCCGCCAAACATCGGCACCGTCTGCACCGCATCGCGAAAACGATTCACCGCTGTTTCGACTTCGTCCACATTCGCCGCGAAACCGCTGACCACTTCACGGGAAAAATCATCTGCGTTCGCCTCGGCCACCAATGCGTCGAACCGTTCCTTGCCCTCCCGGTTGACGATAAAGTCATCGGGCCCGCAGATGAAGACGAAGTTTTTGGTCGCGGTCGGCATGAACCGGAATTTGCCCACGAAACACACGAAAGCGCACGAAAATTATTAACCAAAGTCAGATCCAGCGCGGTTTTCATTTTATAGCGACGGGCGTCCCGCCTGTCGGATTCGCCCCCGTCGATCCCACAGGCCGGAGGCCAGTGCTACTCATCCTAAATTCATCAGCCGCAAAAATTCATCGTCCCACTCAGTCCACTATTTGGTGAGATAAAACCCAGGTTCGTTTTGCCCGAAACCGCCTCCTTTCGTGTCATTTCGTGTGTTTCGTGGGCCACTCCGACTGCCTGGTTCTGGCTGAAGCTAATTCGCCAATTGGATCGAGGCCTTCCGCGATTCCTTCACCACTTCGCGGCGCAACCAATCGATCGCCGCAGTCACCGCCCGTTCCTTCACCGCGCAACGCGGGCCGGGATAAGTCAATTTTTTCGACCAATCTCCGCCCGGCGCGTGCATCCCCACAAAAATCGTCCCAACCGGATTTTCCCCAACTCCTCCTGTCGGACCCGCAAATCCGGTGATCGCCACGCCAAAATCGGCGCCGAGTTGCTCCGCGACACCGGTCGCCATCGCCACCGCACATTCCGCGCTGACCGCTCCATGCTGGGAAAGCAGACACTCCGGACAATCGAGCAACAGCATCTTCGAATCGTTGCTGTAGGAAACAATGCCGCCTTGGAAAAACTTCGAAGCGCCACAAACATCCGTAAAGGAATTTGCGAGCAATCCGCCCGTACAAGATTCCGCCACCGCGAGCGTTCGGCCCTGCGCGCGGAGCTCATCCGCGACAACTTTCACCATGCTGTCGTGGCCAAAACACACAAAATCCTCGTCGAGCAGCGCGGCGCACTCGTTCGCCAAGCCACGCAAAACGTCCATCGAATGGCGTCCATCCGGCGAACTGATGCGGCAATCCACCTGCCCGAGATGCGCGCAAAACGCGATGCCCAGCTCGGGATAACGGTCGAACAGCGGCTGGAATTTCATTTCCAGCGCCGACTCGCCCACGCCTGCCGTGCGAATCTGAATGTAGGCTTCGCTTTCGGAAAGCAGCCCGAGCGCCGCCAGTCGTGGAATCACCTGCTCTTTGAAAATCGGCCTCAGTTCGTTGGGTGGCCCGGGGAGCATGACCAATACTTTTCCGTCCTGCTGCACCCAGAGCCCCGGCGCGGTGCCGTTCGCGTTGGCCAGGACTTCGCTGCGCTCAAATTTGTATGCCTGTTTCAGATTGTTCGCCGTCGGCTTCCGGTTGAATCGCGCGAAACGATCCGTGATGGTCTGCTCGATTGCCGTATCAAAAACCAGTTTCTGCCCCAACGCCTCCGCGAGCACTTCTCGCGTGCGATCGTCACAAGTCGGCCCGAGCCCGCCCGTGGTAATAATCACATCCGCTTTCGCCCAGCTTTCGCGAAATTGCTCGGCGATCGCGGATGCCTCATCCGTGATAGTCACATTCCTCGTCAGCAGGACTCCACGCCGGCCGAGCTCGGCCCCAATCCAAGTGAGATGCCCGTTCGCCGTCAGTCCCAACAGCAGCTCGTCGCCCAAGGTGAGCAACTCATAACGCGGCGCGACGCGGCGCGAATTTAACGATTCAATGTTTGCCATGCGGTGGGTGTGTGACTGGGGAACTTACCCCGTTTTTTTGAAAATGCCAGCCAGCTGGTGATGATGATGCGCTTTCTGTCATTGCGGCTAACCCACAACTGATCAATTCAGCGGTAGGTTCGCTGGCAGTCTGCCTCACCGGCGATTCCAACGCCCTGATAATGCCTGATCCACGCCATACTGACGCACTCAAGGAAAAGATCCGCGCCCTGCCGGACGGACCCGGCGTCTATTTGATGAAGGACCGCCTAGGGCGCATTATTTATGTCGGCAAAGCCAAGAGCCTTAAGAAACGCGTCTCCTCTTATTTCCAAGCCGGCCGATCCCGCGCACTGCACCATCAACCTAAAATCCGGACCTTGATCGAGATGATCGTCGATCTCGAAATTCTCGAGGTCAAATCCGAGCCCGAGGCTCTGTTATTAGAAGGAAAACTGATCAAACAATGGCGGCCGAAATACAATACCGACTTCACCGACGATAAACGCTTCCTGCTCGTCCGGCTGGATCTGGAGGTTGAACTGCCCCGGTTCGTCCTCACGCGGTTCAAAAAGGACACCCGCTCGCGCTACTTTGGGCCGTTTGCCCATTCCGGATTGCTGCGCAAAACCCTCGCCACCATGCGCGCGAAGTTCGGTGTGTTGCTCGGCGATTCGTCGCCGAAAAAAACCTCCGCCGACACCTGGCAACTTTACGACGACGTCCGCTCCGAGCTTTATGGCTGGCCCAATACCGTCACGACGGCGGAATACCGCGGACGCGTCGTCCAAGCCGCCGATTTTCTCGACGGCAAGAGCCGCGAATGGCTCGCCTCGCTCCGCACGGAAATGATGGTGCGCGCCGGCAAACAGGAATTCGAAAAAGCCGCCGAACTGCGCGACGTCGTGCTGGCCCTCGAACGAACGCTTTCGCCCACGCGCAAATTCAGCCGCGAAGTCGTACAGCTGCAGCCGGATCAAACCGCCTTGGCCGCGCTGCAAACCGCACTCGCCCTGCCAACTCTGCCGGTGAACCTGGAGTGTTTCGACATCTCACACATCTCCGGGACGTTCGTCGTCGCCTCGATGGTGCATTTCACCAACGGCCGGCCCGACAAAAACAATTACCGTCGTTTTTCGATTAAGAGTTTCATCGGCAACGACGACTTCCGCGCAATGGAGGAAGTCGTGGGCCGACGGTATCGGCGGTTGCGGGAGGAGAAAAAAGTATTCCCCGATCTGGTCGTCATCGACGGTGGTCGCGGACAAATCGCGGCGGCGTTAAAAGCATTTGTCGCCATCGATTGCGCACCGCCGCCGATGATCGGTCTCGCGAAGAAAATGGAGACGATCATTTTTCCCGACGAGCGTCCGTCCCTGAATCTCCCGCTCAATCATCCTGCGCTGAATTTGCTCCAGCGCCTGCGCGACGAAGCGCACCGTTTCGCCAACACGTACAACGCCGACCTCCGTTCCCGAAAAATCAAGGAGTCAGTCCTCGATGATTTTCCCGGCCTCGGCCCGGTGCGCCGCACGGCGCTGCTGCAACACTTCGGTTCACTCGAAAAACTTCGCGCCGCCAGCGTGAAGGAAATCGCCACCGCGCCCGGCTTCGGCCCGAAATTCGCCGAACAACTCCACGCCTTCCTCGCCACCAAATCGCCGCCAGCCGCCACCTCGGATTAGAACCAACAGCCCAATCCTTTTACACCAAGGAAGCAAAGCACCCAAAGACCAAGCAACAAACCGACGGATTCTAAACGCGGAGCCCACGGAGGACACAGAGAACTCAAACAAGATTATTCCCGTCCGCGATCAGCGGATGCCTCCGAAACCAATTCCGGAGACGATTAGTCGAAGGGCACTTTCAAAGTTTCGCGTCTGCTATTAAGCGAAACTATTAGTGGTTAACCCTTCTGCGGATCGTGATCAGAAATCTTTCAAGCACTCATCCTCATTTCTTCATTCGAAGAATATATTCGATCAACCGGTCCGGGATCAGCCATTTCGCGAACAGAAAAATCTTGGCGTGAAACGGCCCGCTGTAACGCGGCGCGGGATTATCCGATGCCAGCGCTTTTTCGACGAGGCGTGCAATATCGTCCGGCACACCAGCCACGCTGCGCAATTTCTGAATACCGGCGCGAGTTGCCGCCCAGAACGGCTCGTAAGGTCCAACGGTGCCAGTGAATTCCCCGGAGGCCTTGTCGGCGGCGGAAATAAATTCGGTCGCGATAAAACCCGGGCGGATGAGCGACACGCGTACGCCAAATGGCTGCATTTCCCCACGAAGTCCGTCGGTGAGCGCCTCGAGCGCATGCTTCGTCGAATCATACACCGAGGAAAGCGGCCGGGCAATCCGGCCAGCCACCGAGCCGATGTTCACCACACTACCACTGCCCCGCTCGCGCATCGCCGGAATCACGAGCTGGGTCAGCGCAATCAGCGAAAAGACATTCGTCTCGAAGTTCCGGCGGATCGCCTCGACCGGCACGAGCTCAAGCGGTCCCCGCGTGCCAAATCCGGCATTGTTTACGAGCGCGTCGATCCGGCCGAATTTTTTCAACGTCTCTGCGACAAGCGCGCGACGATCAACGTCACTGGTGACGTCACCGACCATCGCCAGCAAGCTCGCACCACTGGGATCAAGCTCGCGTGCAAGCGCATTCAGCTGCTCGGGACGACGCGCCGTGATGACCACTTTCGCGCCGGCGCGCGCCAACCGGCGCGCGATCGCTTCACCGATGCCAGATGAGGCACCGGTGATGATCACGACTTGTCCGGAAAGTGCGGGCACGAAGGAGTGCTCCGTTGGTTATTGCGAATCGTAAATCTGCACGCGCGTCCACAGGTGTTTGCAGTTCTCGACGAACGCCAGGTGGATTGGATCGACTTGATAAGCAGCCTCGGCTGCCACATCGCGACACTCGACGATCAACGCCACGTCGTAACTATGATCGATCACCGGACGCTTCGTCGTGCCGGCAGGCACACCGATGGAAATTTTTTCGGCAGATTTGACGCCTTTGAGCGTTTCGACGCCCCGGCGAAATTCGGCGCGTTGCGCAGCGGTGAGATCGGGTTTCAGCCAGAAGTAGACGCAATGGTAGAGCATGGTGGTTCGGACAAAACACGCCCGCGGCCGGGAGGCAAACGCAGATTGATTCCTCCACGCAAATGCAGGTTGCCGACTCGGGCACGCCACGGTTGAGTGCCGGCGTTTTCCATGAACCTGTCGCGCCTGTTTTCCTTGAGCCTCGCCACTTCCGCTCTGGCGGTCATCACCCCTCACGTTTGTCTTGCCGAAATCATGCTCGCATCGCCTTTCACCGACCACGCCGTACTCCAACGCGATCTTCCCATACCCATTTGGGGTCACGGCACGGCCGGCGAAAAAATCACCGTCACGTTTCACGATCAGAAACAACAAACCACGGTCGCACCCGATGGACGGTGGTCGGTAAACTTAAGTCCGATGCCGGCGGATGCGCGCGGGGCCGACCTTTCGATCATCGGCCAAACCACTATCATTTTGCACGACGTGGTCGTCGGCGAAGTCTGGTTGGCGTCGGGACAATCCAACATGGAGTGGCCGCTCAACCTCGCGTGGAATGGCAAGGAAGAGGTCGCCAACGCCAACCTCCCGTTGGTTCGCCATCTCCGGATCGAACACTCGCCCGCCGATTCGCCGGCGACGGCCGTGAAGACCAGCTGCTGGCAACCGGCCACGTCCGAAACCGCCGGAAGCTTTACCGCTGTCGGTTATTTTTTCGCGAATGCGTTGGCGGCAAAACTCAACGTGCCCGTCGGGATTATTCATAGTTCGTGGGGCGGCACGCCGATCGAATCATGGCTTGCCGAACCGGTGCTCCGTACCACGAAAGCGTGGCCGCGCTTCAATGCGGAGTGGCAAGTCGCGTTAAAAGTATTTCCCGAAAAGCAGGCCGACTATCCCGCGCTGGACGCTGCCTGGCGCAAGGCCGACGAGGTATCGCGCGCTACGGGAAAACCAAACACGCTGCCCTGGCCGCATCCTCCGATTGGTCCCGGAACGGCTTATGCGCCCGGCGGATTATTCAATGGCATGATCGCTCCGCTCGTCCCTTATGCGATCCGCGGCGCGCTGTGGTATCAGGGCGAATCGAACGTTGGCCGCGCGGGCGAATACGCCGAACTGTTTCCCGCCATGATCCGCGATTGGCGGAAAACGTGGGGCCAGGGCGACTTTTACTTACTCTACGTGCAACTACCGAACTACGCCGACGGAAACGCCAGCGGCCGCCAATGGGCCGAGTTGCGCGAAGCCCAAAACGCCGCGCTTAAATTGCCCGCGGTCGGCGTCGCCATAACCATCGATGTCGGTGAACCCGGCAATCTTCATCCGACGAATAAACAACCCGTCGGCGAGCGTCTCGCAGCGGAAGCGGAAGCGAGTGTTTATCAACTCCCGCTTGAGGGCAGCGGACCAACCTTTGAATCCGCCACCCGCGAAAGAAGCGCGATGCGCGTGAAGTTTACGCACGCGAAAAATCTTTTCACCCGACAAGATTCCGTCCCCGGATTTGAACTCGCCGGATCCGACCGGGTTTTCCACGCCGCGAACGCCGTCATTGAAGGAGAAACCGTCATCGTTTCCTCGCCGGACGTGCCAGCGCCCGTCGCCGTGCGTTATGCGTGGACCAACAGTCCCGATGTTTCGCTTTACAACGGCGCGCAATTACCCGCCGCACCTTTCCGCACCGACAATTGGTGAGACCACCGGCTCGAAAGCGATTTCACTAAAACCGTAACCGGAGGCACTGACCCGTCCCTGCTCCCGAACTCCACGTCCGACTCGCTCGAACTCACCGAAAAATGTCCCGGCCTCAGCTCACGCTGCTCGTTGACAACGGCTCACTCCAGCCCGCCGCGACGCTCGTCTTGCGCGACTTGGCGGCGAAACTTAGCGCACGCATCAATCAGCCGGTCGAAGCCATCTCACTCCTGCACTCCTCGGGCATCGATCCGAAACTCATCGACGGACGTCCGGCGGAAATTCTCTTTCCCGCATTGGAACGACGACTGGCCGATGGCCAAAACGAATTTGTCATCGTCCCCCTTTTCTTCGGCCCGAGCCACGCGTTGACGGTGTATATTCCGGAAAATATCGAGCGCCTGCGCAAAAAATTTCCCGCGCTGCGAGTCACGATCGCCCCGCCATCGCACGCCTCCGACGATACGCGCCTCGCCCAAATTCTCGCCGACCACGTGAGCCTCGAACTGGAGAAAACGCCCGGTGTCCCAACCCGAATCGCCCTCGTCGATCACGGCAGCCCGACGAAAAGCGTCACCGCCGTTCGCAACGAACTCGCCCACCAACTCGCTGCGATTCTGGGTCCACGAGTCATCACCGTCGCCGCCTGCAGCATGGAGCGACGTCCCGACCCCGCCTACGATTTCTGCGATCCGCTCTTGGCGGCATTACTCGAAAGATCTCCGTGGCCCGACGGCCGTGTGATCATCGCGATGCAATTCCTCCTCCCCGGCCGCCACGCCGGCCCCGACGGCGACGTCGCAAAAATCTGCACCACCGCCGAAAGCGCCCATCCGGATTTGCGCACGACCATGACCAAGCTCGTGGCCGAACACCCCTTGCTCATCGCCATTCTAGCCGACCGCTGGCGTGCTTTGAGGTGAAGTGTGTCACAATTCACATGATCATTTCTCGCGGCTTCTCCCATCGACTCTCTGCAAGCCAACTCCTTTGAAAGTCTATGAGACGGCTTATCCCCGCGAGACTTAAAAACCTAAAAGAACTTAATTTATCGTCTAATAATTTGAGGCGACTTGACCTAGCTGCGGCTGATTTCCGCCATTTGGAATATGTGGATTTAAGCGACAACCAAATCTTCTTTTTTCATAAAAAGGCGACCTTGCCTCGAGGTCTTGTTTTTCTAGACTTGTCTCACAATAAACTGGAATGCTTTCCGCCATCATCAAGCAATGCGCTGTCTTGAAGAGCTTAAAACTTGAGTACAATTACTTCACAATTATCCCGACCGCATGGCTCAAAAATACTAAGGTAGAAAGAATATCAATTTCATCATACGTGGAAATTGAAAGCACGGTAAGGCAGTCGCCGAGACATAAAATGGACTATTTACACTGATGACGATGCTTTCAGCAATGAATAGGAAGGCGCGAGGGATTGGGATGCGAACATTCATGCCAAACGTTGGCCGAGACATCCATTCGCGGCCTACACCTTGGTTTCCAGCGGCAATCATCGCTGCCTTTCTCGGCATGTTACTAGCTGGCTGTTCATTTCAAATAAGTACAAACGGCGCAGAGCAAGAATTGGTTGCTATCAGCATTTCCTTGCGCCCAGCACCACATGTGAAGCCAAAGAATTTGTTTTTCGAGGTCTATAGTTTTCAGGATTATGCTGGTACCAAAAACGAAGATCGAACCAAATCCAGGAAACTGGCGTTTGGGCGCCTGAACGCCGAGGGCGTCTATTGGATTTCGCTTCCCAAACAAATGGAACGCTACCTCCGTTTTTCCGTGAGCAGCGACAATGTGGATGACGGAAGTTGGAGAGGCGTCGTTGATGTAGATCGGTCTATCGGAAAATCGCTGGACCCCATCAAGATTTTTATTGAATGGCATTCAGACGTGGAAGGAATGGAAATTTTTCAGGTTCCGCATTGATCCGGCCATGGACACGGCGGAAATGAGTTCGGCACCGCCGAACTACGAACTGAAAAAAGGGGTCTGGCTTTGTGGTTTGTGGCGCTGCTGAATTCAACTGGAAGTTAAAGGCGCGGTAAATTTTCCGCATTTTCGGCAGATAGTTGCTGGCCTGCGTTCACACAGTCCCGAACTTTGCCATGGCTCGTCGCCGTCAACGCTCAGGCCGCGGCGTAGGCAGCGCAGGCCGCTTGGGAGGGAATGAAAAGGGTCCGGCCGGGAACCGGCGGCGTTTTAGACCGGCGGAATTATTTCTGAAGAATGCCGCACCGCAGAATAATTTGTCGGTCAAACGGAGGAGAAGAAAACATCATGAGTCTTACGCTTCAACCCGTCGCCGAGGCAACGGTCGATTTTTTGAACCAGTTGCTGGAGCACCGGCCGCTCGAAAAAGTTTCGATCCGGCTTTGGGATGGCACCTTGTGGCCGGACGAAAAACCTCGTGCGGCTACAGTGGTATTAAACCATCCGGGCGCGCTTCGCGGGATGCTGGCTGCCGGTACGGCGAAGGGGCTCGGCGAAGCTTATTTGCGCGACGATTTCGATGTCGAGGGGGACATGGAGGAGGCGGTCGAACTGGCCGTCGCATTGGAAAACCGTCCAACCGGCTGGCTGGCGTCATTGACGAATTATTACAAGCTGCACCGGTTGCCGGCCTCGCTCCGCGAAAGTTTACCCGGAGAAAAAACCAGGATTGAAAAGGATGGAAGACGGCACTCGCTTTCCCGCGATCGGGCAGCGATTTCGTTCCACTACGATGTCTCGAATGATTTTTACCGGCTCTGGCTCGATCAGGAAATGGTTTATTCCTGCGGCTATTTCGAAACGCCGGATGCCACGCTCGATGCCGCGCAACTCGCCAAATTCCGGCATTTGTGCCGTAAACTTCGTCTGCGGCGAGGGCAGCGCCTCCTCGACATCGGTTGTGGCTGGGGCGGGCTCGCACGTTATGCCGCGTATAATTTTGGGGTCGAGGTAGTCGGAGTCACCTTGAGCGAGCAGCAGGCCGAATTCGCCCGGCAGCGCGTGGAGGAGGCCGGTTTGACGGAACAGGTGAAAATCGAACTGCGGGATTACCGGCAACTGCGCGTTGAGGAGGGATTCGACGCCATTGTCAGCGTCGGCATGGCGGAACATGTCGGACGGGAAAATCTAACCGACTATTTCAAGACTGTCCGCGCTCTTCTCAGACCCGGAGGCGTTTTTTTGAACCACGCTATCGGGGAAGGAAGGCAGGCCGAGAGATTTCACGGCCCATCGTTTGTGGACGCGTATGTATTTCCCGACGCCGACGTGCCTCCGATTCCGTTGGTGCTGCAATCGGCGGAAGCGGCGGGTTTCGAGGTGCGGGATGTTGAAAATCTGCGCGAGCACTACGCCCTAACCCTCCGGCATTGGGTGCGGCGACTGGAGGCCACTCAGGGGCGGGCGGTCACACTGGTGGGCGAATCATCCTATCGCGTGTGGCGGCTTTACCTGGCGGCGTCAGCCCATGGATTTGGTCACGGCGACATTGCGATCTACCAAACCTTGCTCTCCAAGCCGCATGCCGACGGTCGCGCGGATCTGCCACTGACTCGACAGGATTGGTACGAGAAATAAGCCAGCTGCTTGATGCGCGAGCAGACTGCAACGAACCGGCGGCGTGAGTAAAACGGCCCGATGACCTGGAGGCCCGGCGAGGGTTTCGCCCGGTCTCCGTTCACTTGCGGACCGGGACGCACCCGGCGCGTACGAGCAGTTCCGGTGGCGGCAACGCTGCGATTTATTCTTTCGGCACCTGCGCGTGCAGTTCGGGGACGCGGGCGGCGAAACTTGAGAGGCGGACCACATCGCCGATGACCACTAATGCGGGTTGACCGGCGAGGTCGGCGGAAAATCTTTCGGCGTCATGCAGGGTGCCAACGTGAACTTTTTGCGTTGGCAAGGTTGCTTCGCTGACGAGCGCGAGCGGCATGTCGGCACGCATGCCGTGGCCGAGCAGATTGTGAACGATTTCCGGGAGTCGCCGTACGCCCATGTAAAAGCAAAGGGTCGCCCGCAATTTCGCCAGGGCATTCCAGTCGAGCGCCGAGGTGTTCGCGGCGCATTGGTGTCCGGTAATGAAAATCACGGCCGATGAGTAGTCGCGATGCGTCAAAGGCAATTCCGCCACCGCGCCCGAGGCCGTCGCAGCCGTCACTCCCGGGACAATTTCAAAGGGCAGTCCGGCGGCACGTAGCGTTTCAATCTCCTCGCCCACCCGTCCGAAAATCATCGGATCGCCGCCTTTCAGCCGGACGACCTTGCGTCCCGCCTTTGCAAGGGAAACCAAAAGCGCGTTGATGTCACCTTGGGTCGCGCTGTGACTGCCGGCCCGCTTCCCAACTGGATGCAGTTCACATTCTGGCAGGCAATTGTTCAAAAGCTGGTGGTTGGCCAGCTCATCGTACACGACCGCTTCTGCTTGGCGCAGCAGGTTGAGTCCACGGACAGTAATCAGGTCCGCCGCACCAGGGCCAGCGCCGACGAGCCAGACAAAACCTTTTGCGTGTGAATGACTTGATGCTAACATGACTTCTTTAGTAGATATGACATCTTTTATCCTTTACCCATAAGGCAAGGTGAGCAAGCGTTTCTGAAGCCATGTCTGAAATTCAATCAGCTCCTCCCAGTAAAAACGAACTGCTTAAACAAGCCAATCCGACCCTCGCCGGCCAGATTGCCGCGACGTTGGCCGATCCCACAGTTGATCGTTTTTCGGACGATGAGAAGGAGTTCACGAAATTCCACGGCATCTATCAACAGGATGATCGCGATCTGCGCAAGACGGCCAAAAAATATATCATGATGATCCGCAGCCGTATTCCCGGCGGCGTCATGACGGCCAGGCAATGGACGGTGTTCGACGACCTCGCGACCAACTACGGCAACAACACGTTGCGCGTCACTACCCGTCAGTGCATTCAGTTTCACGGCGTGGTGAAGTCGGGTCTCGGTCCGTTGGTCAAAAAGATCAACGAATCGTTGCTCTCCACTCTCGCGGCGTGCGGCGACGTCAATCGCAACGTCACTGCCTCGCCCACTCCCGCTACTACAAAAGCCCGCGAAGTGGTGTACGCCGACGCCTTGAAGACCGCCCTCGCCCTGGCGCCGCGCACCAAGGCGTATCACGCGATCTGGATCGACAATGTTCAGCTCAATCTGGAAGACCCGGTTAACAAGGACTTCGTCGATCCGATGTATGGCCAGACTTATCTCCCCCGCAAATTTAAGATCTCGTTCGTAGTGCCGCCGGTGAATGACATGGATATTTTCACGAACGATCTCGGGTTCATCGCGATCGTCGAAAACGACAAGTTGCTCGGCTATAACGTGACGGTCGGCGGTGGCATGGGCCGCAGTCATGGCAACGCGGAGACTTTTCCGCGTCTCGCTGACGTCGTTGGTTTTGTTGCTCCGGAAAATGTCGTTGAGGTCGCGAAGGCGGTGCTCACCACGTTCCGCGATTTTGGCGACCGCTCAAATCGCAAGCACGCCCGTTTCAAGTACGTCGTCGAGGAGCGCGGGGCGGATTTCGTCCGCAACGAAATCAATCGCCGGGCCAACCTCACGCTCGCTCCGGCGCGCCCGTATGCGTTTACGACCATGGGCGACATCTATGGCTGGAATCGCGCAGTCGATAACAAACTGTTCCTTACGCTCTTCGTCGAAACGGGGCGCATCAAGGACGTGCCCGGCCACACCCAGAAAACGGCCTTGCGCCAGGTCGCGGAAAAATTCCCGCACATCGAATTCCGTTTGTCGGCCAACCAGAATGTCATTCTCGCCAATGTCCCCGACGCCGATCGCGCCGGCATCACGGCGTTGCTCGCCTCGCATGGCGTGAAGGTTGAAAATCAAGCGAGCCTACTTCACGCCGCCTCGATGGCGTGCCCGTCATTGCCCACTTGCGGTCTGGGACTCGCCGAATCCGAGCGCATGCTGCCCGGCCTGATCGACCGCATCGAAAAACTCGGCGGCGAACTCGGACTCGGTGGCGAGGAGATCATTATTCGATCCACGGGTTGCCCGAATGGTTGCGCCCGGCCTTACATGGCGGAAATCGCCTTTGTGGGCAAAGCACCCGGCCGTTATCAACTCTGGCTCGGCGGCAATGCTTCCGGCACGCGTCTCAATCGCGTGTTCAAGGACACCGTGAAAGATGCCGAGATCGAAGCTGAACTCCGGCCGCTTTTCCTGCGCTGGAAAAACGAGCGCAACGGAACCGAGCGCTTTGGCGATTTCTGCTCGCGCGTCGTTCTCCCCGAACAAGCCGCCGCAGCTGCTCCCGCTCCTGCCGCCTCCAACTGAATCCCACGAACATGACCGACGCCGAACTTTCCGCGCGCAACGCCGAGTTACGCACCAAATCACCGCTCGAAATCGTCCGCTGGGCGATCGCACAGGCAAAAGGCCGCGCCTTGGTTTCGACGAATTTCCGTCCGTACGAAGCCGCCATCCTGCACCTCGCGGTCCAAGCGCAGGCGGATATTCCGGTGTTGTGGGTCGATCACGGCTACAACCGACCCGCGACCTACAAACACGCCGAGGAATTGCGCAGCCGTTTCAATTTGAATCTAAAGCCCTATCTGCCGCGCATGACGGCCGCGCATCGCGATGCAATTTATGGTCCCATTCCCACGACCGAAGACGAAGCGGGTCTGAAAAAATTTAGCGCCGTCATGAAGCTGGAACCCTTTCAACGCGGCATGCGCGAGTTGGCGCCGACCGTCTGGATTACCGCTCTACGGAAGGTGCAGAACCCGAATCGCGCCGGTTTGGATATTATTTCGCACGACACAAATTTTGGCGCCTTGAAGGTCAGCCCGTTTTTTTATCACACCGATGGACAGCTCGACGCCTATCTGGCGGAGCATAAATTGCCGAACGAATGGGATTATTTCGATCCCGCCAAAGCCGATGAAAAACGCGAGTGCGGGCTTCACGCCGCCTGGGGCAAGGCCGCGGCAGCCGCGGCCTCCTGAACCCTTTGGGTGAATAACGGACAATTCAATTTTGTGACTTCTTACCATCTCGATCATCTTCAACATCTCGAAACCGAGGCGATTCACATCATGCGCGAAGTGGCGGGCGAATTCGAACGCCCCGCTTTGCTTTTTTCCGGTGGCAAGGATTCAATCTGCTTGCTGCGTTTGGCGGAAAAAGCATTCCGCCCGTCGGAATTTCCGACACCTTTGCTCAATGTCGATACCGGCCATCATTTTCCGGAGCTGAACGAATTCCGCGATCGCCGTGCCAAGGAACTAGGCGGCAAACTCATCATCCGCACCGTGGAGGATGCGATCGCGAAAGGAATTGCCACGCCGTCGCCGGGCGAAATCAGCCGGAACCGGCTGCAGATTCCCACGCTGTTGGCCGCGATTGAGGAATTTCGTTTCGACTGCTGCATCGGCGGAGCACGCCGCGACGAGGAAAAAGCCCGCGCCAAGGAACGCTTCTTTAGTTTCCGCGACAGCTTCGGCCAGTGGGATCCGAAAAACCAGCGCCCGGAAATCTGGAATCTCTACAACGGCCGGCTCAACCCCGGTGAAAACATGCGTGTGTTTCCGCTGAGCAACTGGACGGAAATGGACGTGTGGGAATACATCCGCCAGGAGAAGCTCGAGGTTCCGAGTATCTATTTCAGTCACAAACGCCAGTGCGTGCGCCGCGGTGGCCAATGGCTGCCGGTGAATTCATTGGTGCCACCAAAACCGCGCGAAGAGGTTCGGGAACTCGTCGTACGCGTTCGCACCATCGGCGACATCATCAGCACCGGATGCGTAGAATCGCCCGCCACCACCGTGGATGACATCATTGCGGAAATCGCCGCCGCCCGCGTGACCGAACGCGGCTCGCGCGCCGACGACAAATCGTCCGAGGCGGCCATGGAAGACCGCAAGAAGGCCGGTTATTTCTAATCCCCCCTTTCCGCCCTGCGCATTTCTCAATTTCCAATCAACACCGTGGTCGCCTCACCTTCACCTTCTTTGTCCGAACTTTCCGCTTCGTCCGCCCGGCCCGCTGCGGCGTTGCCCATCGACATCCTGCGCTTCAATACGTGCGGCAGCGTCGACGACGGCAAGTCCACATTGATCGGACGTCTCCTCTACGATTCAAAATCGTTGATGGAAGATCAGATCGAAGCGCTCGAACGCTCCGCCGACATCACCGGCGGTGGGCAGATCAATCTCGCCAATCTCACGGACGGATTGCGCGCCGAACGCGAACAAGGGATCACGATCGACGTCGCGTATCGCTACTTCGCGACGCCGAAACGAAAGTTCATCATCGCCGATACCCCGGGGCATATTCAATACACGCGCAACATGGTTACGGGCGCGAGCAACGCCAACGTCTCCATCGTGCTCGTCGATGCGCGACTGGGCGTCATCGAGCAGAGTCGCCGCCACACCGCGATCGCGTCGCTGTTGCGCATCCCGCATTTGATTGTGGCCGTAAACAAGATGGATCTCGTCGGTTGGAGCGAGGAGCGCTTCAACGAAATCCGGGCGCAGTTTGAGGAATTTCTGCCGCGCCTCGATCTGAAGGACGTTAAGTTCATTCCGATCAGCGCGCTCAATGGCGACAATGTCGTCACCGCTTCCACCAATACGCCATGGTATCCCGGCCCGCCGTTACTCAGTTATCTTGAAACGATTCACATCGGCAGCGATTGGAACCTCAACGGCTTCCGCTTCCCGGTGCAATGGGTCAACCGCCCGAATGATCCGAAAGACAAACGTCTTCATGATTTTCGCGGCTTCTCGGGGCAGATCGCCGGCGGCATTATCAAGGTTGGCCAGAAAGTGATGGCGCTCCCCGCCGGGCTCGTCACGACGGTGAGGGAAATCCATACGTTCGACGGTCCAGTGCAGGAGGCGTTCAGCCCGCAATCAGTCACGCTCGTGCTCGAGCACGACATCGATATCAGCCGCGGTTCGATGATTGTGGATCTCGAGCAGCCGATTGGCGCCGGCACGGATCTTTTGGGGAAAGTTTGCTGGATGCATCCGCGGCCGTTGCAGCGCGGGAAAAAATATTTCCTGAAACACACGAGCCACACGGTACAGGTTGTCGTTACCGACATCGTGCATCGGTTGAACATCGAAACCCTCGATCCCGAGTCCGCACCGGCTTCACTCGCGATGAACGATCTTGGTGAAATCCGTCTTCAGCTCGCTCGTCCGGTTTTCCACGATGCTTACGCCACCAATCGTCTCACCGGCTCGTTTATCCTGATCGAGCAAGGCACGAATGCCACGGTGGCCGCCGGCATGTTTCTGATTCCGACCGAGTACGTGAAACCTGAAAGCGGCGACTACGCCATCTAATCGAAGAATCGCTCCACACCCGTATATTTTTTCTTTCGTGAAAATTTCCCTCAAAGTCGATTATGCCTGCCGCGTGATGGCGGAATTGGCCCGGCTTTACGGATCGGGCACTCTCGCACAAATCGATCATCTCGCGAAGACTGAGGCGGTGCCCGCCAATTTTCTCGCGCAAATCCTCGGCCAACTGCGGGAGCACGGCTTGATCGAAAGCCGCCGGGGCAATCAAGGCGGTTACACGATGGCGCGACCGCCCGGGGAAATTTCACTCTACGACATTTTGATGGCAGTCGAAGGCGGTTGCCTCCATCTCAGCGGCAATTTTCAGGGCCGCAGTGGAAGCCGCTTGAAACAAATCTGGGACGAAATCAGCAAGAGTCTGGTGGAAAAAACGAAAAGCTACACCCTCGACCGTCTGGCGACCAAGAATCCGGCGGAGATGTATTATATCTAACCTGCGGAACGCGCATCCCGCAGCGCCACGCAAAAAAACCGCGGCGCATTGCTGCACCGCGGTCGCACACACTCTGCTTAACGCAGAATTGATTTTCGACCAGATTAGAAGCGGAAGTTCGTCCCAACCGTAAAAGCCGTGTCGTGGCTGTCGTTGTAGTTGATACCGGCCGTCACCGCCCATTGGCTGTTAACCCAATAGTTGGCCTTCACGCCAAAGTTCCACGTGTCGCTGTCGGAAAGATCCGGTGCGTCCGTGTATTGGACATAGGGCGTAACGGTGACCTTCGGCGCTACCTGGAACTCAGAACCAACGGAGACTTCCCACGCAACGGAGTTGTCGTGGACGCCGGCGTATTTGACCCAAGTCCAGCCCCCACCCGCTTCAACGTAGGGCTTGCCCCAGGAGTACGAAGTGCTGAATGCACGGAGCGCACCGCCGATCGTTTGCTGCCGGGCACGGTCGCCCAACACGAGTCCGGTTTGCGTCCAATCATACGTCAGCAAACCGTCAAAGCCGGCACTGAGCGGTTGATTGTACTGAAAACCGAATGAATCGGCATTGGTCGGGGAATTATGGTAATCGTTATAGGTGTAGTCCAAACCTGCGTAGGTCTGGCCCAAGAGACCCATCTTACCGGTGGCCGGCACGGGATCTTGCGCGCGGGAGGTGGCCGCCAAGCCGAGCAACGTAGCGCCGGCGACGAGGAGTGATTTAATGATTATTGTCTGTTTCATGGTGTTCTAGTTCGTTTGTTTAATTCTCGCTCCGAATCGATATTTGGAACGATGGGGTTCAATGAACCCGCGCGATCCACGAATGTTCCGCATGCGAAAACTTCTCGAAAAATAAGCCGCTTTCCCGGAACCCTGATCGCTCCAAATTGTCAGGCTTCGATTTTTTATTTTTCATGGTCACTTGCTAACCCATGAACCCTGAGTATGATGCCCTACCATGAAAGTTACCCGCCTCGTCATTCTACTCATCGCTGCAATGTCGTTTTTCACTCGATCAAACGCAGAGTCCCTCAAAGCCGGCGACACCGCTCCTGCCATTTCCGGCGTCACTGAAACCGGCGCAAAACTCAATTTCGCGAACGTCTATAAAAACGGTTACACGCTCGTTTATTTCTATCCGAAAGCCGACACTCCAGGGTGCACGAAGCAAGGTTGCAGCCTGCGCGACGCGTATGCCGTACTCACCAAAAAAGGCGTCACGGTGATCGGCGTGAGCCACGACAACGTGGCCGCGCAAAAAGCTTTTAAGGAAAAATACGACCTGCCCTTCACGTTGGTCGCCGACGCCGACAACACAGTGACGAAGGCTTTTGGAGTTCCGAATATTCCCGCGACCAGTCTCGCCACGCGCCAAGCCTACCTCGTCGACAAAAATGGAAAAATCGTCTGGGCCGACTACAAGGCCTCCACTACAAAGCAAGCTGACGATGTTCTTGCGGAATTAAGCAGGCTCGGGGCGTAATTGTTGGGGCTTGTTCAATCGCCATCTTCGGCCGCAACCAAAGTTGCGGCCTTTTTGTTTTCATAATTCCTCGTCACTGACATTCGCCAGCAGCGGCGCTGCCGGATCGAGCCGCGCCCGCGCGAGCCAGTCCACGAGCAGAGGATGATGACCGGTCAGGGTTTCGTTCACCGTCGCTGCCACCACATCAATGATCCGCACGGAGCCGTCACCCAGTCGCACGACATTGCGATCATGGGTGTCCGCCACCAGCCACGCGCGATCGCGCACGAACGCCAGTCGCGCATGGTCGCGATCGCAGCGCAAGAAACGCGAAGGCCACGGAATCAGCGTTGGCGGCAGGAGTGCGCTCGTATCCGTGCCTTCCGGCAAGCGCGCACCCAGCGCTTGCTTGACCACCAAAACTCCTTCCGGCGTTACGCCGACTACTTCCGTCGGCATTCCGCCAATCGCATTGATTACATCCAGTTTTTCCAACAAATCCCGATAACTTCCCGGACACGCTTCCGCCCGAAGTCCGTGCTCTTCGTCCAATTCATAGCGAAAAGTCGCGCCAATCCATTGTCCCTCGATCGGTCGGAAAAATTTATAAATCGAATCTTCGTGATCCTGAAAGGCCCACGCCTCGACGCCCCCGCCGATATGCCTCAACAACGGGCTGCCCTCCGCCAGGGAATCCTCAGATTCGGCCGGAAACCCAAAAAGATCCAAAGGTAAAAGCGGCAAACATGCCCGAAAAGCGCGGATGGCATCACCCAATTCCGCCCAAGAACCGCCCGTTCCCTCCAAAAGGCTTACGGCGTCTTCGGGGAGGACGAGGAGATCGCGGTCCGGATCCGTTCCAATGCCGCATTCGGCCGCTGCCGTGCGGAGGCGATCGAGCGCTTCCAATCGTCTCCCGTGATCGTGGAGAAGACATTCTTGGGCGGCAGCTTCCGGGAGTTGGGTGCCTTTGATGAGAGTTGGCCGGCCTGAGAAGTGGTCTTGCATGATTCGCCCATGCGGCACAGTCACCGGCACCTTGGGGGAATGCAAAAACTATTTGCCCGCACCTTGTTCACAAGCAAACCCGCCCGCCATCGATCAAGGCAAACGACCGTGTAACCCGCCCTGAAGCAGCCTCATTTTTTTCCCCTGAAACCTATCGCTTGACACCCCCCCCTGCCTGCACTGACTTTGGACCTCTTTTTCCCATCATTTATGAAGCCTACATTCCGCCCGCACCGCAAGAAACGCGCCCGCAAAATCGGTTTCCGCGCCCGCAAGGCCACTCCTGGTGGCCGCAAAGTTCTGCTCAGCCGTCGCCGCAAAGGCCGCAAGCGCCTCACGGTTGTTTGAGATGAACTTCCGCGCCGGGCAACGTCTGCGGCGCAATAACGAATTCCGTGCCGTGCGCGAGCAAGGCCGTCGCATCGATTGCGGGGCCTTTCTACTCACTTGGCGGATTCGTTCCGCCGAGCCTTTGGATGCCGCGCCGCGAGTCGGCGTGGTGGCCTCGCGCGCTTCGGTCGGAAATGCGGTCCATCGCAATCGCGCGAAACGCCGCCTTCGGGAAATTTATCGTCGTCACCAAACGCTCGTGCCGTCCGGCCTCGAACTCGTGCTTACAGCGCGCGCTGCACTGCTCCGCTTGGAATTTGCCGACGTGGAACAACGCTTTACCCAAGCCTGCCGCAAGTTGATCCCCGCAGCGACGCCTCCACCTCATGCCTGATTCGCCGGCCTCGCGTATTCCCTCCCTTCCTGCTCGCGCGGCGAGCGGACTCATCTGGCTTTATCAGAAAACTGTATCGCCGGCTCTCGCCGCGTTTAATCCCACGTGCGGCTGCCGCTTTGCGCCGACATGCTCGCATTATTCCCGCGACGCCTTGCGCGAACACGGCTTGTGCATGGGGCTGATCTTAACCCTGCGCCGCCTGATCAAATGCGGCCCGTGGCATCCGGGCGGCGAAGATCCGGTTCCGGCGCGATCGCGGCACGTCTGCACCAAAGTTTCCTCGGTTTAACTTCCTTTCTTCATGGACAAAAAGAACACAATCATCGGCGTGCTGCTTCTGGTCGCTGCAATGGCCAGTTTCTACATCGGCGCACGGCTCACGCCGCCAGCGCCCTCGCGCACGCCGATCGTCGCGCCGACGGCAAATCCGCTGGGAAAAAATGAAGCTCAACCCTCCGCGCCTGCCCGCTCGCCCAGTGACGCCGCGCTCATTCCAAGCAAAGCGCCGGCCGCGGGACCGGCGGATTTCGTCACGCTGTCCAATGATTTCATTGAGGTGAAATTCACCGATCAGGGCGGCGCGATTGATTCGGTCAGCCTGAAAAAATATCCCGCCGAGCAAGGAAAGCCGGCTCTCTATAAACTCAACGCCGAGCAAATCGCGCCCGCGCTCAGTCTCACGGACTTTCCCGGCGCCGATCTCCACACGAAGTACACGCTTGTTTCGCAAACCGCCACCGACATCACCTATCGCACGGTCGTCGATGGTGGCTTGGAAGTAACGCGGCATTACTCGTTGGCAAAAGTTGCCGGTCGCGATGACTATCAAATCCGCCACGACACGACGTTTCGCAACCTGACCGACAAGGCGATGCCGCTGCCGAAGGCGGCTTTGAATCTCGGCACTGCCGTCCAGCTCAACGATAGCAACTTCGGTAGGTTTCTGAATGTCGGTTATTTTGACGGGAAGGACACAACCTTCGTCGGGCGCAGCGAACTCGAAGGTGGCGGTTTGCTTGCCGCGGTCGGCGCGAAGGATGGCGCACCGCTACCTTACATCGAGAAACCTTCCTCGATTATCTGGGCCTCGGTCAAAAATCAATTCTTCGCGATGATCCTGACACCGGACCAATCGGGCACGGGCGTCAGAATTCAACGCGTCAAAGTCGAGCCGGCCAAACCCGACACTGATAAGACAGCTTACGGCATCACGGGCTACGCGCAGTTCGATATTAAACCGCTCGCTCCGGGCGCATCAACCGCACTGGGCGGTGATTTCTTTGCCGGCCCGAAAGAGTACAAACGTCTCTCGAACGCCGATATCTTCACGCATCGCGAAGACAAGGTCATGCAGTTCGACTCTTCGTTTTACTACAAGATGTTCTTCACGGGTTTCTTCGCGCCATTGCTGCTGACGATGATGACGTGGATTCACACGTGGGCGCTGAACTGGGGTCTGGCGATCATCATTACGACGCTGATTCTCAAATCGGTGTTCATGCCGCTCACCTTGGCCGCATCCCGCTCCTCCAAGCGCATGGCCAAACTGAATCCGCTGATGAAGGCCATGCGGGAAAAGTACAAAGACAATCCCCAGAAAATCCAATCCGAGACGCTGCGCCTGTTTAAAGAGAACAAGGTCAATCCGGTGGGCGGATGCGTACCGATGCTCATCACGATCCCCTTCTTCATCGCCTTCTACGGCATGCTCCAGAGCGCGTCGGATTTGCGTTTCGCTCATTTCCTTTGGGTCCTGGATTTGTCCGCGCCTGATACCGTCGGCCATCTCTTTGGTTTTCCAGTCAATATTATGCCGCTGCTCATGGGTGCGACGATGATCTTCCAGATGCGCCTCACCCCGACGCCCGCAACTGACAACGCGCAAGCCTCGATGATGAAGATCATGCCATGGATTTTCACCCTCTTCTGTTACACCTTCCCCGCAGGTTTGGCGCTGTACTCCACGATCAACGGATTGTTCACCATCGTTCAGCAAACGATCATCAATCGCATGCCCGAACCGCACCTGCCCTCCGTCGGCGGAGACGGTTTGAAGAATGTAACGCCAACGAAGAAGAAGAAAGGCTGAATCACTGAAGCGCCCACCAGACCTTCAGCCCTTTCCTTCCCATGGCTGGCCATAATAAATGGTCCAAAGTCAAACGGCTCAAAGCCGTCACCGATTCACGCAAAGGGAAAGTGTTTTCCCGGCTCTCGCGCGATATTACGATGGCCGCCAAAACCGGCGGCGATCTCGACGGCAACGCCCGGCTCCGCACGTTGGTGCTCAAGGCGCGCGAGGCGAACATGCCGGCTGATAACGTCGATCGCGCCATCAAGAAAGGCACGGGGGAATTGCCCGGCGTCGTCTTCGAGGAGATGACTTATGAAGGCTACGGTCCCGGCGGCGTGGCCTTCGTCGTCCAATGCACGACCGACAACAAAACGCGCGCAGCGAAGGATGTGCGGGCCGCCTTCAATCAATTTGGCGGCAACCTTGCGCAATCCGGCGCCGTCGCGTTTCAGTTTCTTCATGCCGGCCAGTTTCTCGTTTCCAGGGGAAAAATTTCCGAGGACAAATTGATGGAACTCGCATTGGATTCGGGCGCGGACGATGTAATCACCACACCCCACGGTTACGAAATTCGTTGCAACATCCACGCTTTCGACCGGGTGGCGCATGCGTTTGAAAAGGCCGGTCTGCGCGCCGAGAACGCCGAAATTGCCTACATTCCCGTGTCCACCGTGCCGGTGAACGAACCTTCCGTCGCAAACTCCGTTGAGAAGTTGCATGACACGCTCGATGAGCTCGATGACGTCCAAGCCGTTTTCTCCAACGAGGAATTGACCGGGACCTTGGGCGAGACGGTTTAGCCGCCGCCCGGGATTCGCCGCGCCAACTGTCTTGCTGCCGAAAAGCGATTTTGACGGCGCATGGAAATTGTGGGCGAAATATCTTGGGGAAATCGCGCCAAGGGCCTCACCTGTGCTGTCACTCCGGCCGGCGCCGCGTTTCCGGTGTCGGAAACGAGTTAATCCGTTTTCGATCCAGCTTTGATCCAGGCGGCGAGGACGGCGCGTTCCTGTTCGGTGATTTGGGTTACGTTGCCAAGCGGCATGATTCGCGTGACGATCACCTGCTGATAGATCCGTGGCGTGTTTTGCACGATGTCCTGGGGCGTGTGTAACAGCACGCCGGCCGGCGGCTGAGTGATACCCGGGAAAGTTGGCTGAGGTGAATGGCAAACCAGACAGCGCTGACCGATGATCGCACGAACGCGGTTAAAGGTCACCACACCTTCAACCGGTGGCAAAGGCACAATGCGGGGCTTGGTCCACCATGCCACGACTCCGAGGAACACCACTCCAATCAAGGGATATTGCCACGCGTAAACCCCCTTGTGCTTGCGGTTGAAGAAATGGCGGATCGAAACTCCCGCCGCCGCCATCAGCATCAGGATCGCCCAGTTCTGCGGGTGGCTGTAGGTCGCCGCGTAGTGATTGCTGATCATGATGAACACCACCGGTAGCGTGAAATAATTGTTGTGGACGCTCCGTTGTTTGCCGCGTTTGCCGTAAATCGGATCCGGCACCTGCCCGGCGCGCATCGCTGCCACCATCCGTTTTTGTCCGGGGATGATGATGAAAAAAACATTCGCCGCCATGATCGTTCCGATCGCGGCGCCCACTTGGATGAACATCGCCCGGCCGCCAAGTTTATGCGCCAGGGCCCACGCCAGCAGCGTGATCAATCCAAACATCACGGCACCAAGCAACCCATCGCGCTTCCCCAACGGCGAACGACACAGCACATCGTAGAGAATCCAAGACCCAATCATGCTGGCCGCGCCCAAACCGATCGCCTGCCACGGCGAAAGCGCCGCCACATTCTGGTCCACCATCATCACCTGCGCTCTCGCCCAATAAACCAGCACGAGCAACGCGGTCCCGGAAAGCCACGTCGTGTACGCTTCCCACTTAAACCAGTGCAATTTGTCCGGCAGATCCGCCGGCGCGACCGCGTACTTTTGCGGATTGTAGAAACCGCCGCCGTGCACCGCCCACAATTCTCCTGACACTCCTTTCTTCGCCTCGTCCGAACCGGCCTTGGGCGGCTCAAGGCTGTTATCCAGCCAGATGAAATAAAACGACGAGCCGATCCACGCGATGCCCGCAATGACATGCAACCAGCGCACCAGCATGCTGAAAAACTCCAGGTAATGCGCGTCCATGATAGATCTTAAACCACATACAAGCAGCGCGTGTGCCGGGCGCAACGCCGTTTACCCAACCCAAAGTCACGACTAATTCTTCAGCTTCGCCGCCTGAACCACACACACACAGTCTTCGCCGTCACCCGTGTGCAGCCAATGCAACTCCAACTCCGGAAACGCGCGGTCCATCGCCTTCCGCAGTCCACCCACCTCGAGCAACACGATGCCGTGGGGTTGCAGGCGGTCCCGCGCCTGCGTGAGCAGTTTTCGAATAACTACCAATCCATCCTTTCCGCCATCCAACGCCATCTGCGGCTCGTTCTTAAATTCCTCCGGCAGGCTTCGCAGTTCGCGCGTGGGAACATACGGCGGATTGCTCAGAACGATGTCGTACTTCACCGCTGGCACCGCATCGAACACATCGGAATGAAATAATTTCACGCGTTTGCCCAAGCCGTGCGTCGCAACATTGAACTTCGCGACCGCCATCGCCTCGGGCGAAAGTTCGATCGCATCGACTTTCGCGCCGGGAAATTGATGGGCCAGCAGGATGGCGAGGCAACCGGAGCCGGTGCAAACGTCCACCACCCGATTCACGGTTTTCTTGGCGGGCAGCCAATGCGGCAACTGCTCCGGGATGATTTCCAAAAAATAGGAGCGCGGAATGATGACTCGTTCATCCACATAAAATCGATGCTCGCCGAGCCAAGCTTCGCGCGTGAGGTAGGCCGCCGGCACGTGTTCCTCCAGTCGACGTCGAAAGACTGCCTTTAGACGCGCGATCTCATCCGCGGTTAATTTGCGGCGCAAGATCGCTGGCTTGCTGTCGAGCGGCAGTCCGAGCGTGTGTAACAACAGATAGAGAGCTTCGTCATGCGCACTCGTCGCGACCTGGCCAAGCGCGACTTTTTTCCGGACGTACTGTTTCTCCGCGTAGGCGAGCCAGTCTTCCAGCGCCATCGGCTTTGATTTCTTTCCACCCTCGGGTCTCACGCGTGACACATTCAAGCGAGTAAACGGTAAAGAAGATCAAAAGGAGTCGCCACGAGACCGAACAACATGCCCATCAGGATTTGAAGTGGGCGAAGATTAATGAACAGCAAAAGAGCCAGCCAGCCCCACTGGGCAAATCGGGCATACGTGTCTTCGCTCATTCCAAACCAGTACATCAAAAATTTGGAACCATCCAGCGGTGGAATAGGCAGTAAATTGAATACGGTTAGCGCGACATTTAAGCTGAGAATTGTACGAAACAAAGGTGTTGTCGCAGGGAAAAAACGATGGGCCATAGCAGCGGCGATTGTGGCTCCAAAGGCCAGGATCAGGTTCATTGCCGGCCCCGCAATTGTAACCCATACCTGATCGCGAACCCCGTTTTTGAAGTTCCGTGGATTAGTATAAACCGGCTTGGCCCATCCAATCACACCAAAACTCCCAAAGAAACCCATGGCTCCGAGGAAAGGTAATAACAGTGTTCCGATTGGATCGATATGCACCAATGGATTGAGTGTCACCCTTCCTTCCGAACGCGGCGTGTTGTCACCAAGGCGATCGGCAACGTAAGCATGGCCCCACTCGTGCAAGGCTAGGCTAACTACAATTATGATGACCTCCAATAGTGCATCACGGAGAAGACCCGGATCAAAGCTCATGACCGGTTATTTGTCGCGGGGTTTGGCGAGTTCGTCCAGCAAAGTTTGTTTATCCGCCGCGAGGTCCACGCTCGTGATGGTATCGAGCAACTTGTGCGCCTCGTCGTTGCGGCCGAGCTTGATCAAAACGTTCGCCCGTTGCATGCGCACAAGTTGGCGTTGGGTATCGTTGGTGACGATTTGTTCGAGTTTCTCCCACAGCGCAAGCGCCTCCGCCCAGCGGGGAGTGCCCAGTTCATAGTAAGCCTTGGCGTGGCGATACGAGATCGGGAAATCGCCGGGCGACAGCTCAGCGGCGTGCTTGAAGGCGTCGAGCATGCCTTGATCTAGCTTGGCTTCGTCAAACTGCCCGGTGCGGATGAAATCGGTGCGCCCCGCCGCCAACAATTCGCCCAATTGAAAATGATAGAGCGCTTTTTTCGGCTCCAGATCGATGGCCGCCGTCACCCACGGCAAAGCATCGACGGGCTTTCCGTCCTCCGCCAGCAACACTCCGATCTTATTTTTTACTTCCGCCATCGTCGGATCGAGCTTGTTCGCCTTAAGCAACATAATGGCGGCCTCCTTGGTCATTCCGACCCGGGCGAGAAGCATGCCATAACCGCCATAAGCCAGGGCGTAGTCCGGGTTTTTCTGGATCAGGACGTCATAACTTTTGATCACGCCTTCCAATTCGCCCCGCAATGACGCCATGTCGGGGTGGTCTCCGTCCTTTTCCGCGCGTGCAAAAATATCCTGCTGGCGCTCCGCGATTTCCCTGAGCGATTTTTCCGCCAGCGTTTCCGCCCGAACGGGCGTTTTAAAAACGGCGAGTGCCACGCCCAAAATCATCGCATAGCGGAAAATGCCTGCCCGATAGTTCATGCCGCTACGACACGAGGTCCGGTTAATCGTTCAAGGCTTTCCGCCTTAAATCGTAACCCAATCGGAACGAGGCTCGTGGCATAAACCGTGCTATAGTGGAGTCGTGATCAATCGCCATGCTCGTGATGGTACATTCGAAACATGTTCTTTGACTATGGTTTAGTCCGGACTCAAGGCCGCCGGCTCGAACCATGGACGATGTTTTTCCTTCGTTGTTCATCGGTCGTACGTAGTTTTTTGCGCTATTCGGGCAGCCCAAGACAAGACTTTTGCCATAACCTGTCTGACTGCGGTGATTATACCATGAACACGAAGTCCAAAATCGCTATTATCAGCCTTGGCCTGCTCCCGGTCTCTTTCGTCTTGAAGGCGAAATCCCTGGAGACGGCCGATGTTACGTCCCGTCATGTCGCGCGGATATTATGGTGCCAGTCTCGGTCGTAATGCCCGAGGTTTCGTCCCGTTTTATCGGCGAGCAGGTGGCTGCAATACTTGGCGCAGTCGAGCAGTGGCAATTTGCCCGGCTCCCGCTGACGCCAAGCCTGTCGCCCGCAAAGTCTCGTTGCCTGCGAAAATTGTCGATGAATTGGGCAGTTCCTCGCACTTCGCGATTAACTAACCAGTAATTAAGCAACCAACCAAGGCCGTCCTTCGCGCAAGCCGGGACGGCCTTGTCATGTCCAGCTCTTGTGACCTTTGTCCGTCCACGGCCGGAGGCGCAATATCCGTCCCCAGAGCAAAACCACTATCCATGCCAGCAACATCGTCGTCGTGGTGTGGCTCAGATAATGCGCGCCTTTCAACATCTGATAAAAACCCATCCACCAACCGAGACCAAGTCCAAGCGCAATCGCTGCATTCCGCCACCGCCGCGTCCGGCGCAACGCAACCAGACTCAAAAGCGCAAAGCCACCGCTGGCGTGCCCCGCGGGAAAACAGCCGCCGCGCCGCGCCGGTTTGTCGTTGGCCGGATACGGTTCGCAAAGTTTCACATAGGCGATGTCGCCGCCGTAACGCCGGATGTCGAACGGGCAAAAAGTGTCGGTGAATTTTTTCCCCACGCCCGCAAGCACCGGCACCGTCGCGATGGTCAGCAGCACGACCCACAAGCCCCGCCGGTTGCATGGAAACCGTTCACGCCAGCGCACCGGACCGACGGCCAATGTCAGGCAAGCCAGCGCAACGAGCCCCACGACAACCTTCGGGCCGTTATAGAAGAGCGCGGTGCCGACTGGCTCCTTTTCATCCACGATCCAGCGATGCGTGGTCGCGTTGTAGAAAAAATCCTGCACCCAGAGGTCCAGACCGGTCAGTTCAAAAACCACCAGCGAACCTACCAACAGCAAAAGCGTCCCCCAAAGCATCCAGTCCGTGCGCGATTGACTGCGACTCATGGCTTGGACGGAGTCGCGAGCAAACGCTGGGATTCTTCCGGCGTTACTTCGCGATAAAGTTGCTTTTGGTAAAGGTCGCTCGCGCTCTGGTAATAGCTGATCGCTTCGGCGCGGAAATCCGGATTCACCGGTTGCTCAGTCAGCGAATAGGTCGATGGATTATAGCGATACTGTGACTGCTGGCGCACGGGTTTGAGGACGAAAAACTCCTGTCCTTTCAACAATCCGAGTTTTTGGTATGTCCCGACCAACGCGCGCCCTTCATTGGAATCGATTTGGCGGACATCGCGACCGAAGAAACGACTCACATAAGTCCAGTTGAGCAAACCGAGAAGCGTAGGCGCGAGATCCATCTGGCTCGTCAGCGTGCGGATGTGTCCGCGCGGGATCTGGCCGCCCGGCGAATAAATGATCAGCGGAATATGGTAATTCTGCACGGGTAATTCGGTCTTACCCGCGCTGTTCGCGCAATGGTCGGCCACGATTACAAATACGGTGTTGTTAAACCACGGTTTCTTCGACGCGTCGCGGATGAACTGACCAATGGCAAAATCAGTATATTTCACCGCGCCGGGACGACCAGCTAACTTTGATGGCAAATCGATCCGGCCATCCGGATAAGTGTACGGCCGGTGATTCGAGGTCGTCATCACGAAATAGTGAAACGGTTTTCCGGTCGCCGCGCTCGCATCGGCTTCACGCATCGTCCAGCGGAACAAATCCTCATCGCACGCGCCCCACACATTGGCGAACGTGATGTCACTCTTCAAGACGCTGTTGCGGTCAATGATCCGGTAACCGTTGTGACCGAAATAATAATTCATGTTATCGAAGTAGCCGAAGCCGCCGTAAATAAAGGCAGTATCGTAGCCCTTGGTGCGGAACACCGAACCGAGGGTGAACATGTTTTCATTGCGCGGGCGTTTCACGATGGAACGCCCGGGAGTCGGCGGCATCGCCAGACTCAGCGCTTCCATGCCACGATCTGTGCGTGTACCCGTCGCGTAGAAATTATCGAACACCAGACTCTTCCCCGCGATTTCCTCCAAGTTGGGCGTCAGGTGCGTGACGTGATTGAAAATACTCAGGAAATCCGCGCTCAGGCTTTCCACCGTAATTTGGATTACATTGGGATGCAGTTCCGGTCCGGGATTGCGGATGACGCGCAGGATATCGTGCGGATTATCCGTCAGCGTCGCGGAGTGATCGCGGGCCACCTGCCCACGCACGACGCGAAACGCCTCGTCGTCCGGGAGCGTCGGATAAAATTTGGTGTATTCGAGCTGGTTGTTCCAAAACGCGCCAAACAACGCCCAGAGGCCGTCCTTGCCCAACTCGCGGTTGTAGTTGTTCTTAAAATCCGGCAGCCATTCACTGTTTAGGATTGAACCAAAGCCAATCGCGATGATCAGCCACAGCGCACCCGCCTTGAAGCGCTTTCCGAAGGGTTCCGGTGACGCCGCAAACCACCGGGCTGGCAGCCCGGTGCGGGCCAAAATCCACAAGCCAATGATCGTACCCACCAGGACCCCGCTAAGAATCAGCGGCATATTGTATGACTCACGAATATTGCCGATTACCTCCGTCGTGTAGACGAGATAGTCGACCGCGATGAAATTAAACCGTACGCCGAATTCATCCCAGAACGTCCACTCCGCCACGGCTCCGAATAGGAGGAGGTAGAGGATCACGAAACCTCCCGCCCATGCGAACCACTGCTGCCAACGACGTTGAAACCAACTCGCGGGCAGCAATGTGAGCACCACCGTCACCCCGAGCCCCGCGAAGCAGGCCGCCCCGATATCATAAACAAATCCCCAGCCGAACGCCGCCAGTAGGCTCGGCGTCCATGCCACGTCATGGGCCGCTTTGAACAGCAGCGCCACCCGCGTCAGCAATGACACCGCCAAAAAGACAGTGAAGAAAATAACCGCGCCTCCATGGCGCCGGTTGAGTTGGCGATTAAACGTGGCGCGAAAAAAACCGTCGGAAGTGTTCAAGGGTATCGGTGAGACTGGATTTTCTAAAGGTTCATTCTCTGGAATCACGCGGCCAAAGACAAGAATTCGTAACAATCACCATTGGTTTCCTTCGCCCATCTTTGCACGACCGCGCAATACCCCTCGCACCGCCACACCAACCGCGATGAGAATCGCGACCATCGCCACGATCCAGCCCGGCACCGTCAGCCGACCCTCCGCAAATCCAATCCCCAACGCCGACCCACCCCATCCCGCCGCCGCATACACGGTCGCCGCCACCCGCGCACTTCGACTGTTTGCCGCGTAAAATACGAGCGCCACCGAGTAAATCGAGACCGCCGCCGCATAAATGGACGCGACGTTGGCAACGCCAAGCCAGCGATTCGCCAACGTAACACAGGCAAAGACCAAAACCGCCGCCGCGACCGCCACCGTGCGGCCCAGCCATCCACGATCAAGCGCGACGCCCGCTAAGACAGCCGCGAGCAAATGCGCGACGGCGACAAGCGCCAACTGTGATTTTTCCGCCCACATCTCACCCCCAAAACTTGGCGCGCGTTGAAACCCGTAGAACGCGGCCGAGTCGAGCCACACGAGCAGCAGGAAGAGCAACACCCACAGGGCAATGCCCGGCGAGGAACAATCGAAATCCAACGCATCACGTGCGACCGCGCCAGGAACCAAACCCAACGCCGCAATCGCTCCAATTAAAGCGACCAGCAAAGAAAGTTGCGCCTGCACGATGGGAGACGCGTCAAAAATTCCCGGCAGGCTGGAAAATCCATAGGCCAGGCCGGTACCGAGGCCGATGATCGTTCCAACGCGCCAACCACCCAGCACGCTCCACAACAATCCGGCCAACGTCACCGTCACGAGCGCTGTGCCGCCTCCGATCAGCACCGCCACCGCGAAAGATAATCCCGGTGACGTTCCCGCAAGCGACAAACCCGCCGCACCACCGCAGACCACAAAACCCGCTATTAACCACCGCCGCGCCCGCGCCATCGTAAACACAAACGCCGCCAGCACGCTGCCCAAAATTCCCGCGCCCCCCATCGTCGCCAGAACTGGCATCATAACTCCCTGCTTTCCAGCAGCTGCAATTTGGAGCGCTTTCAAAAAACCAAATTGTGCGAAAAGCAAAAAATACGCATAGGTCGCCGCCACCGCCGTGATCGCCGCCACGATTCTCTTCGTTTCAGGCCTGAAATCGCGGGCTCTCATGGGCATTTATGACAGACCAAGTTGCTCCCGCACTCGCAAGCCGGGAGAGAAAAATACTTGCGCCACGTCACATCCGGCTCCATCTAAGCGGTTCAATTCCCATGGTTCTCAACCATCATCACCACCACGTGAGCTAGCCTTCCCCGCTCGGGAAGGCCGGAAGTGCCTTGCCCGTGGCTGATGGAATCAGTTTTTCCGAAACCCCGGCAGGTACGACCAGCCGGGGTTTCTGCTTTTTGGGCCGAAATCCTCCCGCGCGACGGTTTCTCGATTCCCGGCTTTCCACCCGTACATTCCCGCTTCAACTTCACTCCTTCCGCCATGTCCACTCCCACCACGCCCAAAGACCGCCTTCGCCTCGCCATCCAGAAAAGCGGCCGCCTTTCCACCGATTCCCTCGATCTGCTCAAGAACTGCGGGATCAAGGTCAAGGCGCCCAAGGAAAAACTGCTCCTTCATTCCGAAAACTTTCCCATCGATATCCTGTTTGTCCGCGACGACGACATCCCGCGTCTCGTGATGGACGGTGTGTGCGACCTCGGCATCGTCGGCACCAACGTCCTGGAGGAAACCGCGCTCGAACGACGCAACAATGGCGCATCGAATGGGTATTCGATGGAGCGCGCGCTTGATTTCGGCGGCTGCCGGCTCGCGATCGCAATTCCCGAGGAGCGTCCATTTAAGGGCGTCCGCGATTTGGAAGGCCTGCGTATCGCGACTTCCTATCCCCAGCTGACCGGCCGCTATCTGGCCGAACAAAAAATCAAAGCCGAAGTGGTCACGTTAAGCGGCTCCGTCGAAATCGCCCCGCGTCTCGGCCTGGCCGATGCCATTTGCGATCTGGTGTCAAGTGGTTCGACCCTCGAAGCCAACAAGCTCCGCGCCGTCGAAACGATCTTCAAGAGCACCGCGGTCCTCATCCGCAATACCCGCGAGTTCACTCCGGAAAAAGTCCACGCCCTTGAAATCATGCTGCGCCGCATCGATGGCGTGCAAAAGGCCGTTGGCTCGAAGTACATCATGCTTCACGCCCCGAAGGCCGCGCTGGCGGAAATTAAAAAACTCCTGCCCGGCTCGGAAAATCCCACCGTGCTTCCACTCGCCGGCGACGACACGAAGGTCGCACTCCACGCGGTCTGTTCCGAATCCGTCTTCTGGGAAACCATGGAGTCGCTCAAAAAAGCCGGCGCCAGCAGCATCCTCGTGCTGCCGATTGAAAAAATGATGCTTTAACTGCCTTTGCCGAAACGACCGTATCGTCGCGATGAAACCTCTCGTCTGGAAAAATCTCTCCGCTTCCGCCCGCGCCGCCGCGCTGCGACGCCCGGCGCAATCGGCGCAATCGGCGCAGCCGCAAATCGCCGCGGCGGTTGGAAAGATTGTCGCACAAATCCGTCGCGAGGGAGACAAAGGCTTGCGCAAACTCGGCAAGAAATTCGACGGAGCCGATCTGACTTCCCGACAAGTAAGCGATGCGGAATTTTCCGCAGCAGAAAAATCGCTTTCGCAAACGGAAAAATCCGCCCTGCAAACGGCCTACCGCAACCTGAAGCGCTTTCATGTCGCTCAACGCAGCGCTCCCGTCCGGGTGGAAACGATGCCGGGCATCGTGTGCGAGAAAGTCGTTCGCCCCATCGGCAATGTCGGTCTGTACGTGCCGGGCGGCAGCGCTCCGCTCTTCTCCACTGCGCTCATGCTTGGCGTGCCGTCGCAAATCGCCGGCAATCCCGTGCGCGTCCTTTGCACTCCTCCCGGTCGCAACAAAACGGGTGCCGTCAGCCCGTGGATTCTTTACGCCGCGAAACTCTGCGGCATCACCGAAGTATTTAAAGTGGGCGGAGCCCAAGCCATCGCGGCCATGGCGTACGGCACGGAAACGATTCCGAAATGCGATAAACTCTTCGGCCCCGGCAACTCGTTTGTCACAGAGGCAAAACTGCAAGTGTCCCGCGATGCCGCCGGCGCCGCGATCGATTTGCCTGCCGGACCCTCCGAAGTGCTCATCATCGCTGACAATCGCGCCACTCCCGCCTTCGTCGCCGCGGATTTGCTGTCGCAAGCCGAACACGGCCCGGACTCGCAAGTCGTGCTCGTCACGTTTTCCGAAAAATTTGCAGCCCGCGTTCTCGCCGAGTTGGACCGACAAGTCGCGGTTCTACCGCGCGGCGACACCGCCCGCCTCGCATTGAAGCGCAGTCGCATTTTCATCGCGGCAAATCGCAGCGAAGCCATCGAGATTTCCAATCGTTACGCGCCCGAACACTTGATCCTGCAGGTCGCAAACCCGCGCGAACTTCTCGCCAGCGTCACGACCGCCGGTTCGGTATTCCTCGGCGATTGGACCCCCGAATCGCTCGGCGACTACGCCAGCGGGACCAATCACGTTTTGCCCACCTACGGCTGGGCCCGCGCTTGTTCCGGACTCGGACTCTCCGATTTTTCGCGCACGATGACCGTGCAAACCGCGAGCGTGGCCGGCTTGAAAAAGCTTGGCCCGGTCGTCGAGCGTCTCGCGCGCGCCGAAGGCCTCGCGGCCCACGAGCGCGCGGTCAGCGTGCGCCTCGCTTCTTTGCCCAAATGAGCACCACCGATCCTGTCCTCTCCCTGATCCGCCCGGAAATCCTGGCGCTGACGCCGTACAGCTCAGCCCGCAAGGAGTCGTCTGGTGGACGGGTCTGGCTGGATGCCAATGAAAATCCGGTAACACCTTCAGCTGGCAAGCCGACCTTCAACCGCTATCCCGACCCGCAACCTGCCGATTTGATCGCGGCGCTGGCCGGCTATTACGGCCGTTCACCGGAAAACCTTTTGGTTACCCGCGGAGCGGATGAATGTATCGATCTGCTCGTGCGCGCATTCTGCCGGGCCGGCCGGGACGCGATTCTGATCACGCCGCCGACTTACGGGATGTATGCAGTCTCGGCGGCGATTCAAGACGCCCGCGTCGTGGCCGTGCCGTTGTTGCCGGAAAAGAATTTCGCGGTGGATGCCGACGCGGTGATCGCCGCCATGACGCCCGACGTGAAATTGGTTTTCCTTTGTTCGCCAAATAATCCCACCGGCGCGCTACTGGACCGCGCGGCGGTCTTAAAGATCGCCCAGACTCTGCTCGGACGCGCGGTCGTGGTGGTTGACGAAGCCTATTTGGAATTCGCCGGAACCCCGAGTGTGTTCGCGGAATCAAGCCGCCTGCCAAACCTCGTTTCACTTCGGACGCTTTCAAAGGCCTTCGGTCTCGCCGGCGTCCGTTGTGGCGTGACGATCGCGACTCCCGCCCTGATCGGCGTGCTGCAAAAGATCATCGCACCCTATCCGATTCCCACTCCCGTGCTCCAAGCCACGCTGGTCGCGGTTTCCGCTGCCGGTCTCGCCGCCGCCCGGGCTTCCGTGGAATCGCTCGTGGCCGAGCGAGCGCGGGTCGCCGCCGCCCTCGCCAAAATTCCAACGATCCGCCGGGTTCGGCCGAGCGACAGCAACTTCATCCTCTTTGAAGTTCCCGACGCCGGTAAAGTCATGGCCGCCGCCCGCGCCGCCGGTGTAGTGTTACGGGACCGCAGCCGCGACTACGGTCTCGCCAATCATGTGCGCATTACAATGGGCACACCCGCGGAAAACAACGCAGCCCTGGAGGCCATCGCCCATGTCTAAAAAAATCCTCTTCATCGACCGCGACGGCACCTTGATCGCGGAGCCTTTCGACCAACAGGTCGACCGCCTCGATAAATTTGTCCTCGAACCCGACTGCATTCCCGCGCTGCTGCGCCTGCGCAACGCCGGTTACGCGTTCGTCATGGTCACCAACCAGGACGGTCTCGGCACGCCCAGCTTCCCTGAAAAAGAATTTCAGCCGCCACAAAAACTGCTGCTCGATATTCTCAGCTCACAAGGAATCACGTTCGAGGCGATCCGCGTTTGTCCGCACACGTCCGCCGACCGCTGCGACTGCCGCAAACCGAAGACCGGACTATTGCTCGATTACGTGAAAGACACCGCTTGGTCACGCGATCAATCCGCGGTCATCGGCGATCGCGAAACCGACGTCCAACTCGCCCAAAATCTCGGCGTGCGTGGTCTGCGCTATGATCGCAAAACCCTCGGTTGGTCGGAAATTGCTCGCCAGCTCGTCGACGCGCCCCGGCGCGCATCGGTCGTCCGTAAAACCAAGGAAACCGCGATCACCGTCAACGTCGACTTGGACGCGATCGCGCCCATCAAACTTTCGACCGGCCTAGGCTTTTTCGACCACATGCTGGAACAGATCGCCCGCAACGCCGGCATCAGCCTCGTCATCGACTGCAAAGGCGACCTGCACATCGACGAACATCACACGATTGAAGACACCGGTCTTGCGCTCGGCAGCGCGCTCAAGCAGGCGCTCGGCGACAAACGCGGCGTGGGCCGCTACGGCTTTGTCATGCCCATGGACGAATCGAAGGCTGAGGTTTCAATCGACCTCAGCGGACGCGCGTGGCTGGTCTTCGAGGCCAAATTTCCACGTGAAAACGTCGGCGAGATGCCAACGGAAATGGTTTCGCATTTCTTCAAATCGGTCAGCGACAACCTCGCGGCGACGGTGCACATGAAAGTCACCGGCGACAATACGCACCACATGATCGAGGCCCTGTTCAAGGGTTTCGGGCGGGCGCTCCGGCCTGCGGTCGCGCGAAATGCCGGCAGCGAAATCCCCAGTTCAAAAGGAGTGCTCTGATGAATTCCTCCCCTTGGAGGCGCGGCGCCCTCGCTGCGTTCAACGCAACCGCCGCACCGGGGTCGGCGCGGCTCCAAATTCGCCTATGCTCGCAATCGTAGACAGCGGCGGTGCAAATATCGCCTCAGTGCGTTTTGCCCTCGAGCGGCTAGGCGTGCGCAGCGAGCTTACGGCCGATCCGGCGGTGATTCGTTCCGCTGAACGCGTCATTCTGCCCGGCGTCGGCGCGGCGAATGAAGGCATGCGCAAACTGCAGCAACGCGACCTGGTCGATTGCGTACGCAGTCTGACCCAACCCGTGCTCGGGGTGTGCCTCGGCATGCAGTTGCTCTTCGAATCTTCCGAGGAAGGCCCGACCGAAACGCTCGGCATCATTCCCGGCGTGGTGAAACGGCTCCCGGATTCCCCTGGCATTCAAGTCCCACACATGGGTTGGAACACTCTGCTTTGCGGGAAAAGCCCGGGCTTGCTCGATGGCGTTCCGTTGGATGCCCGTTTTTATTTTGTGCACAGCTACGCCGGTCCGGTAAATGCATTCACGGTCGCGAGCTGCGATCATGGCACGCCGTTTGCCGCCATCGTGCAGCGCGGTAATTTCAGCGGGGTGCAATTCCACCCGGAACGTTCCGGCGAGGCTGGCGCCCGCCTGCTCAAAAACTTCGTGGAGGGACGCGTATGATCATTTATCCTGCCATTGATTTGCGGGGTGGGCGCGTCGTGCGTCTCACCGAGGGAAAATTCGACCAGGAAAAAACTTACGGCGATGACCCGCTCGCTGTGGCGAAGGAATTCAAGGCCGCCGGTGCAACGTGGCTACACGTCGTCGATCTCGACGGCGCCAAAGATCCGTTAAAACGCCAAACTGCCCTCGTCGAAAAAATTGTCCGCGGCAGCGGCCTACACGTGCAAACCGGTGGCGGCATTCGCGATGAAGCCCAAATCGAAGCTTTGCTCGCCGTCGGAGTGGAGCGCGTGATCGTCGGCAGTCTCGCCGCGCGCGAACCCGCCCGCGTGCGCGCCTGGCTGAAACGTTTCGGTGCGCAACATATCATTCTCTCGCCTGATGTCCGTCTCGACGCCGACGGCACCCCGCGCGTCGCGGCCGCCGGGTGGCAGGAAAGCACCGGCGTCGCTCTCGACCATTTGCTCAACGGTTATCTGGCAGCCGGATTGATCCACATTCTTTGCACGGATATCAGCCGCGACGGAAAGCTGACCGGACCCAATACTGCTTTGTACTCCGACCTTGTAAAACGCTTCCCTGCCTTGCAAATCCAAGCCTCGGGCGGCGTTTCTTCACTGGACGATTTGCGTGTCTTGAAAACCACGGGGTCAGCCGGGGCGATTGTCGGGCGTGCCTTGTACGAGAAAAAATTCACCCTGCAGGAGGCGCTCGCATGCTAGCCCGCCGCATCATTCCCTGCCTCGACGTTCGCGACGGCCAGGTCGTGAAAGGCATGCAGTTTCGTGATCACGAGATTGTCGGCGACATCATCGAGCTCGCCCAACGCTACCGCGACGAAGGCGCCGATGAACTGGTGTTCTACGACATCACCGCGAGCAGCGACGGCCGCACTGTCTCGACGGACTGGGTGACCCGTGTCGCGCGCGTAATCGATATTCCATTTTGCGTGGCCGGTGGCATCCGCTCGCTCGATGGAGCGCGACAAATCCTTCACGGCGGCGCGGACAAGATTTCGATCAACTCCCCCGCGCTGGAAAATCCCGCGTTGATTACCGAGCTCGCCGCCGAATTCGGTTCGCAATGCATCGTGGTCGGCATCGATAGCCGGCAGGAAGGCTGCGAGTATTTCGTCAAACAGTACACCGGTGATCCCGCGAAGACGCAGTCGACGCGCTGGGAAACCATTGCGTGGGCGCGCGAGGCGCAGAAGCTCGGCGCCGGTGAAGTCGTGCTGAATTGCATGAATCAGGACGGCATGCGCAAAGGCTACGATCTCACGCAACTCCGGCTGGTGCGCGCCGTGCTCACAATTCCACTGGTCGCTTCCGGCGGCGCGGGCACGCCGGAACATTTCCGCGACGCCTTCGTGCAAGCAGGCGTCGACGGTGCGCTCGCCGCCTCCGTGTTTCACAAAGGCACGATCAAAATCCCCCAACTCAAAGCCCAACTCATCGCCGACGGCATTTCCATCCGCCCATGAAGACCTTGAAAATCGACTGGAAGAAAAACAACGGACTCATCCCCGCCATCGTACAGGACGCGGCCACGCTGCAAGTGTTGATGCTCGGCTACATGAACGCCGAGGCACTCAAGAAAACGCAGCGCACCAAACGTGTGACATTTTTCAGCCGCAGCAAAAACCGCCTGTGGACCAAGGGCGAAACGTCGAAAAATTTCCTGAACCTTGTCAGCATCGACGTCGATTGCGACAATGACACGTTGCTGATCAAAGCCGACGCGGATGGTCCGACCTGCCACCGCGGCACGCCGAGTTGCTTCGGCGATGAAGGCGCGACTGGAGTCGGTTTTCTCGCGCACCTCGAACAGGTCGTGTCGTCCCGTATTAAAAGCAAGGATAAGACCAGCTATACCGTCCGCCTCGCGCTGGAAGGTGTGGGCCGCGTCGCGCAGAAGGTTGGCGAGGAAGGCGTGGAAACCGCGCTCGCCGCTGTCACGGCGGATGACGAAGAGTTCACCGGCGAAGCCGCCGATTTGCTCTATCACTTGATTGTGTTACTTCGCGTGCGGAAACTTTCCCTGAACGACGCCATCGCCGTGCTGGAAAAACGCCACGCGCCGAAGAAGTGACTGGGTGAAACACGGCCTTGCAGAATAGCCTATTCCACTCTGAAAGGCCTGAAACGAATCGTCAGTGCCGCCCGCTACCCATGGTTGAATCGTACGTGAAACGATTTGGCGTGGCAACTGGAAGCGGACACGATGCAAATGTCCGTTCAACCTCCAATCCCGTCATCTGGCTGCTTCCGCCACCGGGTTGGCGGTGATTTTAAAGCGAATCTTCACCTCAGGGTTCACTTTCAAAAGCAGCGCGATGCGGATTACTTTCAGATTCCACGTCCGATAATCGATCGTCGTCTCGCCAGTGATGGTGTAGGTGCCATCCTTGTTCAAAATGTTGACGGGAAATTCCACCCGTTCCGTTACATCGTGGAAGGTCAACCGGCCCGAGGCCTGGCCTTGGCCGTCGGGCGTGACGGCGAGATTGCCCAATTCAAAGCGGCCCACCGGGTCGCCCCCGCCGAGCCATTCGATCATCTTGGTGTCGCGCTCGGGTTTGCCGGTCTTGAGGTCGGCAAATTTGAAAGTGAAGATCGCGGTCTTGATCTTGCCGGAGTCATCGGCGATCAGCTTTGCATCGTAGGTGTCGAGATGCGCGGTAAAATTCACCGTGGCGTCGACGTCCACGTCGATGAACGTACCGCTTTTGTCGATCTTCAGCGACCGGTCTGCGGCCACGATGGCGAGGGGAAGCAAGAAAACCAAGGCGAACAGTCGGAGTACTTTCATGAGAGAAAAGGTTACAATGAGATCAGACCGCCGGCCCACCACGAAGTGCCGGGCCGGATCATCACCTCAAATTCGTCTCAGATGGCGTCCGATGGCAAGCTCAGGAGTGCCCGGACCGCGCTCAACCGCGCCCGCCCCGCAGCAGGATCAGGCTCGCGAGATCGTTTTTCTCGAATTCCTTCCAGTACCCTTCCTCGATTTTCTTAAGTTTTTCATCGGTGGTGGGCGGACGTTCAACCCCGGGCGTGTCGATGGTCCGCCGGCCTTCCTGTCCGGCGAGATCGCGGTCCGCGAGGCGCGCCACCAGTTCGTGCCAGAAGACGTCGTTCTGAAATTCACTCTGCAAATCGCGCACGCGATCCTCCTCGGCGAGTTTGGCCGCGGGTTGCAGGGTGCCATCCTCACGTTTTTCGACCAGATCGGTGCAACCGGCCTCGATGGCCAGTCCGAGGAGTTTCTGGTCGAGTTCAAAGTAGCGTTTGGCGGCCGGCGTATCCTCGCCCTGATAACCGGTAACCGCCCACATGCCGAGGTGCACGAGTTCGAGGAGTTGCCGGTATTCTTTCGCCGTGAACGGGACTTTCATCACCGCCCAAGGTTGCCCGACGGACGCCGCCCGCAAGACGGAATTTCGTCGCCGGTCAGTCCTTCGGCGCAGGAAAGTCGACGGGAATGCTGACTTTCACGTCCACCGGCTGACCGCCCCTGGTCGGCCGGGCAAACACCCATTGATTGATCGCAGCCGCGGCGGCCCAGCCAAATTCCGGTTGAGACGCGGACACCACACGGGGAAGCCGGCACCGACCGTCGTGATCGATGATGAACTCGATCATCGCTTTTCCCACCGTTTTATCCACCCGGAGCGCATCGGGATAAACGGGCGATACCCGCCAGATCGGGCGTAATCGCTCGTCAAGTCCATGTGCACCGGTCACGCCCGAGCCACCAGGCTGAAGTGCAACCATCAACCGGTTCAACTCGCCAGCGGTTGGCGGCACGAATTTATAGGTGACGACCAATTTTGCGGGGGCCGGATCGGTGCCGACAAGCGCGGCATCGAACGCCGACGCTTCGATGGCTGCGATCAAGGCCGCGCCGAATTCCGGACGTGAGGCCTCTTTCAATTGAACCTCCGAAACGACGCCGTGATCCGTCATGGTAAAAGCAACGGTGGCCGAGCCGCTTTCGCCCGCCAGCAGGAGTTCACGCGGATAAACAGGTTCAGGCAGGACTGCGGGCTTCGGCAAATCGTGGAATTTTTCGGCATCAAGTACGGTGAGGTGATTGACGGCGAGCAGTTCCGCCCGGTTGGCGCCGAGGCTTTCAAAGTCCATTTGACCTTTCGTCGGTCCGGATGGCAGCAACAACAGGCCCTGGTGTGCCGGTCTAAATTGATATTTTTCCAAGGTTTTCAACGCCTCGCCAACAAACGCGGCATGCGGCGTCCAAAGCACCTTGGGCGATTGCGGATGGCCCTCGGTATCAATCGTGAATTCCAACACCACCTGCCCGGGTAGCCGTCGGTCCGCGAGTTCTTCCGGGTAGTCGGGGGTGGGCGTGGACATCAGTTTCGCGGGGACAATCGGCAGCGGCAGCGGCAGCTGATCCTGTGGCGGCGTGGTTGGCAGAATTTTCTGCCGGAGCTGCGCCAGCTTGAAAACAACCGGTACTTCCATGGCGCTGGCCGTCGGATTGCCCTCGGCAGTGGCCGGGTCAAAAATCCAGCCCTGGACCGCGGAAAGGGCGTTGGCCTCGAATTTTTTATCGGTGGAATTCTTCACGGACGCGCGGGTGACTTTTCCGTCCGCCTCGACCACGAACTCCACCACGACCTTCCCCTCTAGTTTCGCCTGTTGGGCCGCCTCGGGGTACTGCGGCTGCACCCAATGGCGCAGACTCGCGTCGCCGAAATCAGCCTTCAACCGCGCTGGTGGCTCCGCCGCGAGCGTCGCGAGGATGCCAAGCATTAGAGTTCCGAGGAATAAGGATCGTGGGGTAATTTTCATGGGAATGGGGGATCGGTTGAGGAATAAAAGACTCAGTGCATAGCTAGCGTCGGGGTTGGGGTAAGCGCGTACTTCCTGCCCATCTTAAACTCAAGAGGAACCCGCACCCGACAATCACCGGCTTATTCTTCCGCTGCAGGATTTCGAAATGCCAGGTCGCCACCGCCTGCATTGCCGCGATCCATCCCCAAACCAGTCGGTTGAATGATCGCATGGGAATCTGAAACTACCGGGACCGGTGGGGTGCCATCGCGATTTGGAAAACACAATGAATCTGAAGCGCTTTCTCCAGATCCGTCGAAAATGCTTTTACTTGGCCACCGGTTTATCGTCGGGCTTGGCGGCTTCGGGCTGCTTTGCCGGCTCCGTAGTTTTGCCGGTAGCGGCGGGCGGCGCGGGGGGCAGCGTGGGGTGAACGATCGCATAATTCCCCAAGCTCGGACGTGGTGGGAAACGCCATTTCCAATCGGCCCGGAGCACATCGGTTTCGAAACTGAGAGCCATGCGCCAACGGGATTCGACTGGCACTCCGTCCTTGTTTTTGGCCGGAGTGAAGACCCATTGCTTGACCGCAGTCGTCGCCGCGGCCTCAAACTCAGGATTTGAACTGCGCAGGGTTTTCAGGCTCTTGATGCTGCCGTCGGCTCCAAAAACGATCTCGAAAATGACGCCGCCCACTTCCCCTTTGGCAGCCAGATCGGGCGGATAAATGGGCCGCACCGCGCTGTGAATGCTGGGCTTGGGCGCATTATCGGATGCCGGGCCTTCGTCGTCTTCGACACCGAACAAAAACGGTTCACGCGCGGTGTAGCCGACAGCCTTGCCGTCCTTCAGCCGCGGAGGGAGTTTCAACTGCTTCGCCGCTTCAAAGGCCATATTTTCCAAGGCGTGGTCAACGGATTTGTCCTCCGAGCTGATCACCTTCGCGTCGTCCACCGTGCCCGCCGGGGAGATTTTCATTTCCAGCGTAACCGTGTAACCGGTGTCGGGTTTGGCGGGCGCTGGTTTTTCCTCGGCGGACAAGGACAAACCAAAACCCAGGCTGAGAGCGGCAAGCGTGACGAACAGGCGTCGGGTATTCATGAAGCGTGATAAAAGGGGTTGGATGGTCGACATTGACGACCAACGCCTCCACGACAAGCCCGCATCGTCGCGGTTCCTCGCTTCACCACCACAGGGGAACATTATGTCGATGGTTTCGTTTCGGCCGATTTGGCGCTGGACGGTGGCTCCAAATCAAAATCCATCGGTATTCTCACCCGGGTAATCACCGGCTTGCCGTTCTGGTGCGGTGGTTGAAACCACCACGCAGAAACGGCCTGAACCGCCGCGTAGCCAAAGGCTGGATCGCTCGCGCTGACGACCCGCGGCAATTTGGCATGTCCTTTTTCGTCAATCAAAATCTCGATCACCGTTTTACCTGCGGTCGCCTTATCCAACAGCTCTTTCGGGAATACTGGCTTTTTAATCGAAAGTGGATGAAGCGGTAAATCCAAGGTATCCGCCGATACGATCCGGTCGGGATGCTTTTTTTCCAAACCCAGCAATCTGTCGCCCTCTTCGTCAGGGAGGTGCGTTCGATCAAACTCCTGCTCGAAATTAATCACCATCCGCGTTGGTTTTCCGGCTTTTAATGCCGGATCGAAGGTAAATCGTTCCAACGCCGCCGTCAGTGCCTGACCAAACTCGGGCTTGTCCGCCGATCGGATTTTTACCATCTCCACGCGCCCATCTGGTCCCACCAGCACCGTCGCCGTCACCTTGCCGCGGCTATTCTCCCGCCATTGCGCATAAGGATAAACGGGAATTTGCACACTTCGGATTTTCGCCGGCACGTCATATTGAAGTTGGGGGGGCAATTTCGACTGGTCCGTGTGTCCGCGTAGTTCGTAAAGGGAGTTTCCGCCGTTAAGCATGGCAAATTGAATGGGCTGACGGGCGAAAACCTTGGTCTTCACCCCATCGATTTCAGCAGGACTAAACTTCCACTTTAGGATCGCCTCCAAAGCCGGCTCATCAAACGCCGGATTATCGGACGTCGCGATCACCGGGTTTCGCACGGAACCATCGCGATCCACCGTAAAATCCACCGCTACCTTCGCGTTGATGCCAAATTTCGCCATCACATACGGATACTCGGGATCGACTGCTTTTAAAACCTTCGGCGGGACATATTCGCCACTATTTTTCGGCCAAGGGGAAAGACAGCAAACCGACAGGGTGATTTCAGCGGCGACCTCTTTTCCGCCCTGGCGGGCCGGCGCAAACCGCCAATTCTTCAAAGCCGCTTCCACCGCCGTCCGGACACGCTCGTCAATTCCTTCCTCCAGTTTCGTCCGAACAATGGCGCCCGACTCGTTCAGACCAAGTTTTACCGGTACGAAAACCGTCTCGCTGGGTTTTAGCACGCCCTTGGGTAATATCGCCAAGTCGACCGCCAGAAGGCGCGGAATGCTGTCCGGTGTGCCGGGTTTCGCCGCCTTGGGGTTAAAGATGATCGGGATCCACGTCCACGCACCCACCGGCGTGCCATTCCGTTTGGCGGGCGACATCTTCCATTGGAGATAGCTTTCCTCCACCGCCCGCTCGAATGGCAGGTGCGTGCTCTCCATTTGTGCGCCCCGACTCTCTCCCTTCGCATCGAGGTAGCGAAAAACAATCACATACCCGACCTCGTTGGTTTTGCGCATGTCGCCCGGATAATCCGGTCGATAGTTTTTCAACGTTTTCGGCAGTTCGTCAGGTGTACCGGCAGAAAACCAACCGGATGAACCGACCGTGACGTCTTGTGCCCGAATAACCGGGGCCACCGCCATCATCACCAACAGGACCGTGATCCAGCCGTACCTTCGCCCGACAAAGGAGTAACAACGCATGCGGTTTTAGAACGCATCTTTTGTCCGCAGACAAGCCCGCGTTACGTCCGGCAAAGGTGAGCATTGACCGCCACGGTCGGAAACGTTGACTCGCAGGTCCGCTCGGTGCTTGCCGCCGGCGGTTCTTTCGCCTAAACGCACTCTTCCTTATGACCAGTCCCGCCGAACCTGCCAATCTCATGGAATCCCTCGTGTCGCTCGCGAAGCGCCGGGGCCTTATTTACGCCTCCTCCGAGATCTATGGCGGCCTCAACGGTTTCTTCGACTACGGCCCGCTGGGCGTCGAATTGAAGCGCAATATCCGGGACTGCTGGTGGCGCGACATGGTGCAACGCCGCGACGACGTCGTCGGCATCGAAACGTCCATCATCATGCACCCCAAGGTCTGGGAGGCGTCGGGGCATGTCGCTGGCTTCAGCGATCCATTGGTGGATTGCAAGGTAAGCAAGCAACGGTACCGGGCGGATCAGTTGTTTTGGGCGGCGATTGTCGTCGATGGTAAAACCGTCGGTTATGTTTCCGCCCTGGAGAGCGAAAAGACGACCGAAGACCTGCAGACGGCAGCGGAATCTTTTAAGCGCAAAAAAGCCATCGTCGGCGCACTGGCGCCCGTCACTCCGAAGGATTTCACCGAAGCCACCGACGCCGAAATCCCGCTCATCCCGTCTCCCGCGACCGGCGAGCCCGGCAGCCTGACCGCACCGCGCGCGTTCAACATGATGTTCCAAACGAACGTCGGCGCGATGAGCGACGCCTCGTCGGTCGCCTACCTTCGCCCCGAGACCGCGCAGGGCATGTTCGTCGACTTCAAGAACGTCGTCGACACCACGCGCGTGAAACTTCCCTTCGGCATTGCGCAAATCGGCAAATCATTCCGCAACGAGATCACGCCGCGCAATTTCATTTTCCGCTCACGTGAGTTCGAGCAGATGGAAATGGAATATTTCATCCACGAGGACGCCGACTGGGCCAAGGTCCACGAGGAGTGGATCGTCTGGTGCGAAAACTGGTTGAAGAGCATCGGCCTGCCAGAAAGCCACCTTTCCCGCTACACGCACCCGAAGGAAAAACTCGCGTTCTACTCGCGCGGCACCGTGGACATCATGTTTAAGTATCCGTTCGGTGTGCAGGAACTCTGGGGCATCGCCGCGCGCGGCAGCTACGATCTCACGCAACACGCCAACGCCAGCGGCAAGCCGCAGGAATTGTTCGACGAGGCGTCGAAGAAGAAATTTGTCCCGCACGTCATCGAACCGGCCGTCGGCGTCGATCGCATTTTCCTCGCGGTGCTCGCCGCCGGTTATGCCGAGGAGGACGTCACCGACGAAAAGGGCAATGTCGAGAAACGCACCGTGCTTCGTCTCTCGCCGCGCATCGCGCCGGTCAAGGTCGCCATTCTTCCGCTGCTCAAAAACAAGGAGCAGCTCACCAACCGCGCCAAGGCACTCTACACAAAATTGCGCCGCAACTACGCGGTGCAATACGACGACGGCGGCGCCATCGGCAAACGTTACCGCCGCCAGGATGAAGCGGGCACGCCGTGGTGCGTTACCATCGATTTCGACACGATCGAAAAAGAAGGCGACACCTTCACCCTCCGCGAGCGCGACTCGATGAAGCAAACTCGTATTACCGAGGCTGACCTCTTCGCGCTGCTCGCCGAACACGTCTATTGAGTTCCGACGCGCGGCCGTCAGGCCACGTCACCCGGCACAAATTACCAACCGATCCCATTGCCCGCCAAACCACGCCAGCCAGTCATGCGCAGTGTCAAAACGCCGGAGGCTCTCCGCGCGTTGCGCACGTGGATTGACTCGCTCGACGCCACGAAGCGCGACCAAGGCGAAACGCTCTACGCGAATCTCCAAGTCGAGGATGTCTGGGCGGACGCCGACCATTACGTCGAGGCCAAGGTCAACGACGACGAGCAATATGCCGTCAAACTTTTCCTGACGCGGGGCAAATGGGATTCGCGCTGCACCTGCGACGTCCGCGTAAACTGCAAACACGGTTGCGCCGCCGGTTTGGCGTGGCTCGCCGATATCGACGTGCCGGTCAAAGTGGACGACGACAGCCAGGCCGCCCCGGCGACCACGGCAAAGTCGGCTCGCACCGCGCAGAAAAAAATCTCCTTTCGTAACCAGTGGACGCCCACGCTCGTGGAGAAGCTCGGACGTTCCCTCACCGAGTCGGAAGGTCGCCAACTCGCCAACCTCGCGGCACTTTTCGCCGAGTTCGTGCAGTCGCATCATACACTTTATCCCGGCGCCATCATTCGCCACGGCTTCGAACACATGCCAGCGCAGGGCGTGCCTGATTATGCGCCCGCCTTCGCGGATTGGTGGGAACACGGTCATCCCCCCGTTGACCCGTGGGAGCTCTGGCAGTTTATCGCGTACGATTACGAACTCGCCGGCCGGGAAATCCCGGAGGTCTTCCGGCCGCTGACCAACACCAAGGCGGTGCATGCCGCGATCCACGATCGTTTGGTGCAAAAGGAACTCACGCTCTGGCACAAAGCGCTCGATCCCGTCGTTCCTATCGCGCCGGGACCTACCGACGACATCGCCGGAATCCGCGCACGCATCACTCCCGCCGGCGGACTCGTGATCGAAGTGCGCGCCTCCGACGACAAGCCTTGGAAAATTCCTGCGCACAAATGGTTCAAGGCGTTGCGCGGCGCACGCCCGGCGGATTTCGAACACCTTCCCGCCGCCGAAGCCGCCCTCGGCAGCGCGCTCACCGCTGAATGCCTCGGTGGAATGTACGATCTTTTTTCCCAACCGCCGCTTCCAGCGGACGCTGCGCGGAACATCCTGCGCACGACCGCCGCACGCGGTGCCGTGGTCCTGCCCAACGGGAAACCCTTCACCATCGAAACCGAGCCGCTCGTGCCGGAAGCAACCGTCTCGCCGAACGTTCGCGATCAACTCGATTTGCGCCTCGTGGCACCGGACGGACGCACCGTATCGAAAGCGCCCGTCATCATGCAGCATCCCGAAACGCTGTACCTGTTCGACGGACGCATTTGGCGCGGACCACCTCCGGCACCATCGATGCAGCTTCCCACGTCCGCGCTCGGCGACGCTCGCATCATGAGCCGCCTGCGCGCCGCCGGCCTGCGCCTGCCCTCCGCGCTCGAGGTGAAAGTACGGCGAGTTCCGCTTCGCCCCGTTTTGAAATGCTGGCTCAGCGAAACCACGTCGGAATATGAGGCGGTGCATTTCCACGCGCAACTAACGGCGTCGGCCGAACAACCGCGTTGTGAACAGCAATGGACCGGAGCGGGTTGGCAATGGGCGAAAAACATGACACCTCCTCCGCGCGATGCCGACGATCCATTGATCGAGTTCGACCTCGGCGTGGCGGAAGCCGCCAGCACACGCTTCACCCAATTCCGGCTCGTGTGGCAGAGCGACACCGGCGAATGGACGCGCTACATTTCCAAGAATTTCCCGGACGAATTTCTCTCGTGGCACGCCTCGCTGCCGCCCGGACTCACCATCGACGCGTCGCTGGAACTCGCCGGCTTGCTCGGTCCGCCGTTGCGCGCGAGCGTGGAAATTTCGGCGTCGCCCGTCGACGGCTCCGGCCACCGCGACTGGTTCGACCTCACGGTCGCGTTGCGCGTGGAGGACACCACGCTCTCCGCCGATGAACTTGCTTTGCTCCTCAAAGCACGCGGGAAATGGGTTCGTCTCGCCAAGCACGGCTGGCGTCGCCTCGAACTCGATCACAGCGCCGAGGGAAATCCCGGCGCCGCCGCGCTCGCGCGTCTCGGACTTCACGCCGAGGACGTGATCGCCGGTGGACGTCCGACCACGCACCGCCTGCACGCGATTCAACTCGCGGCCGAAGCCGAGTCGTTCGCCGCCCGCGATTCCGCGCTGGTCCGCCGCCTGCGCGAACGCGCCGCCGCGATCATCGCCATGCCGCCCGCGGAACTGCCAGGCACTCTACGCGCGACGCTGCGTCCGTACCAGTTGGAGGGTTTTCAATTTCTCAGCCATCTTTCCACCCACAGTTTCGGCGGCGTGCTCGCCGACGACATGGGTCTCGGCAAAACCGTGCAGGCGCTCGCGTGGCTGCTGCATCTCGCGGAAGTTGCCAGCCAGCAGGCGAAGGCCGGCGGCCGCACCACGCCGTTCCGCGCACTGATCGTTTGTCCGAAAAGCGTGATGCATGGGTGGCTCACGGAAACGGAACGCTTCGCCCCGACGTTGACCGCCCTCGCGTTCGCGCCAACGCATGCGTACGCGCGCCGCATGCCCGGGCCGTCTGACAAACCCGCGCTGCTCGTCGTCAACTACACGCAACTTCGCCTGCAACCCGATTGGTTTAAATCGCATGCGTGGGACGCGGTCGTGCTCGACGAAGCGCAGTTCATTAAAAATCCGTCGAGCCAGACTGCGATCATCGCCCGCTCACTCGGCACCTCGCACCGGCTCGCGCTGACCGGCACCCCGATCGAAAATCGGCTGCTCGATCTCTGGAGTTTGTTCGCATTTGCGCAACCCGGCCTGCTCGGCGCCCAGGCATCCTTCAAACGGCAATATCCAGTCGAAGACGAAACCTCGACCTCCCGACTCCATCAACGCGTGCGACATTTTCTGCTGCGTCGCACCAAGGCGCAGGTTGCACCCGAACTGCCGCCGCGCACCGAGGACGAGATTGTCGTCGATCTCGAAGGCCCGCAGCGCGTGTTGTACGATGCGGAATTGAAACGCGCCCGCGCGCAATTGCTCGGCATCGAAACCAATAAGGCGCTCGACGGTGTACGCTTCAACGTCCTCGCAAGCCTGCTCCGCCTGCGTCAGATCAGTTGCCACGGCGCGTTGATCAGCGATGCGCATGCCAACATGCCAAGCGCCAAGCTCGACGCGCTGCTCGAACGCGTGGAAGAACTCCGCGACGAGGGCCAGCAGGTGCTCGTGTTCAGCCAGTTCGTCAGCCTGCTCGAACTCATCCGTCCGCGTCTCGCGGCGGCGGCGATTACGTACCTGATGCTCACCGGGCAGACGGAAAATCGCGCCGAGCTCGTGGATAAATTCCAAAGCGACAAAACTCAGACTGTATTTCTTCTCTCACTGAAAGCCGCCGGTTTCGGCCTGAATCTGACCGCTGCAAGTTACGTGATTCTGTGTGATCCGTGGTGGAATCCCGCCGTGGAAGCGCAAGCCATCGATCGCACGCACCGCATTGGCCAGACGCAACCGGTCGTCGCCTACCGCCTCGTCGCCGCCGACACGGTTGAGCAAAAGATCCTCGCTATGCAGCGCGAAAAATCCGCCCTGGCCAGCGCCGTCGTCCAGGAAGACTCCCTCGCCAACGTCCTCGACCTCGACAGCCTCCGCCAGATTTTGAGTTAATTAAAGCGCTGGTCTCGAATAAAATATGAGTTGGCCTAGGTTGGTAAAGTTCGCTTTACCAATGCGTGGCATTAGTAAAGCCAATCGACATTGGATTTACTAGCACTCGACTTAGTAAAGCCAAAGTGCTCCCATTTAACTATGGAGCGTGGTCCAACTGGTTACAAACAGCCCATCAGCATGGTAGGGGAGCCGTGTTATGCATTTGTGCCTAAACCGCTGCCCCCCGCCCCTCCGGTCGTTTGGAATGCCCCACTTTTTCAACGAGCCGGCGTATCCCTTGGCCGCCTCAGCGGCGTAACCGGCCTGCTACCTGATCCGCATCTCTTCCTTTACAGTTACGTCCGCAAAGAAGCCCTGCTCTCTTCGCAGATCGAAGGCACCCAATCCTCGCTCTCCGAACTGCTCCTTTTCGAGAATGATATCATCGCTGGTGTTCCAATAGACGACGTTCAGGAGGTTTCGAATTATGTGGCCGCAATGAATCACGGTCTGGCCCGACTGCGTGAAGGATTCCCTCTTTCGCTGCGGTTGTTAAAAGAAATTCATCACGAACTCTTGATGAAAGGGCGCGGGAGCGAAAAGCAACCGGGAGAATTCCGCACCTCACAAAATTGGATTGGCGGCAGCCGCCCCGGCAATGCGCTCTTCGTGCCGCCGCCACCCGATCAATTGCTGGACTGTTTAGGCGCGCTCGAAAAATTCCTGCACGACGAATCCGTTCCGTCATTGGTGCGAGCCGCGCTCGCGCACGTTCAGTTCGAGACCATCCATCCTTTTCTCGATGGGAATGGTCGGGTCGGGCGCCTGCTCATCACGCTCCTGCTCTGCCACGACGGCGTAATTCCCCAACCGCTGCTTTATCTCAGCCTCTATCTGAAGAAAAACCGCGCAACCTACTACCAGCTGCTTCAGCACGTGCGTGAAACCGGTGATTGGGAGGCTTGGGTCGATTTCTTTCTGGCTGGCGTGGATGAAACCGCGCGTCAGGCAGCCGACACCGTCGCTCGACTGTTACAACTTTTCCAAACAGACCGTGTTCGTATTTACGAGCTCGGCCGTGCGGCGGGATCCGCACCGCGCGTACACGAGTTCATGCAGCGTCAACCGGTGGTATCCTCGCCACGTCTGGTCGCAGAACTCGGTCTTTCGAAACCGACGGCCAATGCGGCACTCGCTCAGCTCGTGAAACTTGGCGTCGTCGAAGAAATCACCGGCCGGCAACGCGGCCGCGTCTACGCCTACCAAGCCTACCTTCGCATTCTCAGTGAAGGCACCGAGCCCACAGCACTCTAAAAAAACTTTCAAGTCATGAAACTCACCCACATCGGAATCAGTAATTTTCGCAGCATCGGCGAAGAATTTGTAACCATTGATCTCACGAAAAAAATCAACGTACTGGTCGGCGCTAACAATTCCGGAAAATCGAACGTACTGAGAGCGCTGGCTTTCCTAGGCAGTAAGCCCCAGGAACCGATTTCCACAGAAATTGATCGTCACCACCGACGCCCCGACGCTCATACGGCATTTAGAGCAACTTTGGTCTCTGATGAAAACATCGAGCTCATTCTCACGCAATTCGAGCCCATCACTGTCACGTGGGATGGAATCCTACGCCACAATATGGCTATTTCATCGACAAACCTTAACGCCCTAAACGACGCGCATTTTTACGAACTCTATCCGCGAATAACAAATCGTCATTTCAAGCGACGCCTAACTGATGATGAGCGCACAGAGCATATCTTGAATCTCGCTGGAGCGCTTTCGAAGGACGAACTACAAAAATTCCCCGCAGTTCATACAATACCTCAGTTTAGAGAGATTCGATCCGGCGAAGGGTACACGTTCGGAGGCAATGGCATCATAAAACTCTTGGCGGAATGGAATCATTCCCGAAATTGGAAATGACGCCGATCATGAACGATTCCTCGCACTTGAAAAACTACTGCGCCACCTGCTTCAGAAGCCTACAATCGCGTTGGAAGTCGGTCACAAAAAAAACACCATCATTGTCAAAGATGGAACGCTGCGGCTTCCACTTGAATCACTCGGTACCGGTATTCATGAACTCATAATATTGGCTATCGCCGTTCTTTCGCACAACAATTGCCTCGTTTGCATCGAGGAGCCCGAGATTCATCTTCATCCATTACTCCAGCGTCGGTTTATCGATTTTCTGCGCAAAGAAACGACTAATCGCTACGTCATCACCACCCACTCTCCGGCTCTGATTGCGCCGCATCAAGACACGGCCGTCACTCATCTATGGCTGGACTCCGGGATGACCAAATCCAGATTGATTGAAACTACGGATCATTCGCTCGAAGCGCTGCGTGATCTCGGCACCAAAGCTAGCGACCTTCTTCAAGCCAATAGCGTTATCTGGGTCGAGGGACCAAGTGATCGCATCTATCTGAAGCGATGGCTTGAGCTGCTCCATCCCAGTGAATTTCGTGAGGGCATCGATTACTCGATCATGTTTTATGGCGGTCGCTTACTTGCCCATGTCAGTTTGGATCGTGAAGAAAGTGCCGTGGGTTCTGAAGACGCAGACGATCTCGTACGCCTGTTACGCATCAACCAACATTCAGCGATTCTCATAGACAGCGACCGTCGAAACAATACCGCTCCGCTCAATGCGACAAAGCTCCGCGTGCAACAAGAGTGCACCAACTCAAACGTTCTTTGCTGGATTACCGATGGCCGGGAAATCGAAAATTATCTGCCAAACAAGGCCCTCGTCGCCACCTATGCCGAGCTCGCAGGAAGCGAGCCTGATCTAAAGCTTCGCCGTTTCGACGATATCGAAACGGTACTTAAAAAGTCGCTCTCCAAGACATGGCGCCGAGCCAACTACTACGATAAATCAAAACCTCAGATGGCTCGACGAATCGCCCAGCATATTTCCAAGGAAGAACTCAACGCCGATCTCGTCGCATGGATGGAAAAGCTCGTTCGCGTTGTTAGACACGAGCCGAGTTAAGATGAATCCACGCTGAAATAGTTTCACAGCAGGATATCCTCATTTTCGAAAAACCGCCTGATCATCAAGCCGTGCCCAAAACGGCTCTTTTTAGCCCGTTTTTCAGCGGAAACTAATTTGGCATCGACAGCCTCCGGCAAATTCTGAGCTGAAAATGTCCTCAGAGCGTACCGGATTCCAGCTGCTCGAGGTAGATAAACTCCGGCGCTTTGACTCCCGCTTCGTGGCGGATCTTCACCAAACGCGGCGACTCAAAGAACGCCTTGGCGTCGGCGTGCGAAGTCCACGCGGAAAAGTGGACGATTTTCCTCGGCTCGCTTTCGTAACGCAGCACCTGGTACGAACGTTCACCTGCTTCTTTGCGAATGCCTGCGGCTCCATCGAAAACTTTTTTCCAAGCTTCGTAATTGGCGACTTCGTGAATGATGAGCACGTGTTGTGACATGGGTTCCGCGGTTGAACGAAGGGTGCTGGCCAATCCGTCTTTCGTCCAAGTTATTGTGCGCGAGTGACGCACAGCGGGCGCGCGGAAAAGCCGTCAAAGTCGTAAATTTAGATCTGTGTCAGCGCCGTGTCAGATCAGTGGCTGTCCGCCGGAGCGCTCAAACGAGTGGCATATCTTTCCACGGCGTCGCTGGGCACCACGAAACGCCAGCTTCCGCCGGTTGCGCGCAGGGAAAGGTGGACCTCCTTCGATTTTCCATCGGCACCGGTCAGTTTCGCGGCCAGCTTCGTATCGGCCGAAGGATCAGCGGGCGTGGCTTGGGTCAAAATCTCCGCGCTGCCGAGCGGCACGTCCTTGGCGACCAACAACGCGATCAATCGCTCCGGTGTGGCGAGTTCCCGCTGCATGACCGCCGGCAGCGCGGCGAAGATCGCGTTGGCCTTGGTCTGCGCGACTTGGTCGAAAACAAGCAGCCCGGCCAGCGATTCAACGTTTCCCCCAGCTCCCGCCCACAGCGCCGTTTCGAAGGCGGCGGCCGGGGTGGCCTGACCGGATTTTTTCCAAAAGCGCGCCGGAACCGGACCGTCCGTCATCGAATGATCGATCGCATTTTCCGACGACGACAATCCGTTGCGTGCCGTTTGATCAGCGCGATGACGCATGGATTCAATTTCCCCAAAAAGCGAGGAAACCGCCGTCCTCTCGGTCCCGAGCTTTTGCAATTCCCCGGTCGATAACTGAGCGGTGATCAGCCGTCGATTTTCGTGCTCCAGCTGTGCGCGCTCTTTCTCGGCGGTTTCCTGCTGGTGGACAATTTCCAGTTGCAAACGCTCGGCGGTGTGACGCTGCCAGCTCAGAAGCACCGCCGCGACAGCCACCAGCCCGGCGATAAAAACATAAGAAGATTTCGGCGCGCTCATAACTCAGAACCAGTCTGGTGATGGCATGCTCACTCCATCCTTGGGATCGAATTTGATCAACTGCGTCGCACGCACGTTCACCTTTCGGCCGTTTTCCTGACCGGGATCAAATTTCCACTGAACCACGGCCATGATAGCGGCTTCGTCAAATTCGGGCCGGCTTGAATTCAACACTTTGGCGGACACCACATTGCCCTTGGCGTCGATCACCATTTGGACCGTCACCCCACCCGCAATTCCAGCCGCCGCCATCTTCACCGGATAAACGGGCGTCGCGGGGTGGATTAGCATCGGACCCCGGTTGAGCTCTTTCAGCGCGCGCGGGTCTTCGATCAAACGTGAAGCCGGTGCAGGTGAAGTCCCGGACTCGGAAGCCGCTGCGTCCATTCGCACTCGTACCGCTGCGGCTTCTTTGCGCAGGCGTTCCAACTCAGCATCGTTTACCCGCAACGCATCGGCTTCGCCGGCCGCCTTGATCAGCTGGCGATTTTTATCCTGCAGTTGCACAAGGTCAGGTCGAGACGTCCGGCCGGCGGCGAGTTCGGCGCGAAGGGCGTCATTGGTTTTCTGTTGCACCAAATAGGCCCCGGATCCGGTCACGACGACGGCCGCAGCAATCGCGATCTGTAATTTTGTCAGACTCATAAAGGTAAGTGTCGCGGCCGTGACGCTGCTGGTGGCGAGGGCGGCCCCAGTGATGGTCGTCACGAGTTCAACTGGTGCGGCGATCACGGCTTGGCTGGACAACGCGAAGGAAAGCGCCGCGGCGCTCGAGGTGACTCCGCGCCGCGCGAGCAATGCCCGCAACTTGTCGATCGCGCGATCCACCCGCATCCGCGCGGCATTGTCGGAAAGCGAAAGTTTCGCCCCAACTTGCGTGAAATCGCGGCCCTCAAGGTACCGCAACAGAATCGCCTCGCGATCGCGTTCATTGAGTTCCGCGAGCGCATCGTCGAGCACCGGACGCACCTGCTCCCAATTGAGCGAGGCGGTGGAATCTGACCGGGTTATTGCTTGCATGGATTCTGCCTCCAATTCGCGCCGGCGACGACGCTCCTCTCCCCGCACGAGTTTCGACGCGGCAAAGCGAGTGCTAGTGAACAGCCATCCGGCGAGCACCCGCTGGTTCGCGAGTGCATTGGCTTTGCGGGCAAGATCGATGAAGACCAGCTGCGCGACGTCTCTTGCAAGATGGACGTCGCCATTCACCTGGCGCAGCGCACACGAGTAAACGAGGTTCACGTGGCGTCGCACCAGCTCCGCGAAGTCGCTCTCGGAGCGAGAGCGCGCATAGCTTTGAAGCAGGGTAGTGTCATCCTTCATGCTGGTTACCATAGCACCCGCCGTTTCAGAAACCGCACAAATTTTTTCTGCGATTCGAAAAACTATCCCGCTCGACGATTTTGCGCACGTGCCGATGAATCGCTTCATGGCCAATAAAAATGAAACTGATGGAGCCACGGCGGACCGACGTGGCTGGTTGGAAACCCACCGCGGGGTCGCTGCGGCTCCAGATCAGGCGCTCATTCGAGCTCCCCTTGACAGTCGATGGAAGATGTGATTCCCATCGACTGTCAAGGGAAGCCCGAAAGGTCACGAAATGAATAAATCCGATCTACTACAAGGAACCCTAGACATGCTGATTCTACGCATCCTGAACCGGGAGGAAATGCATGGCTGGGGCATTGCTGATCGCATCGAACAGATTTCAAAATCTGTTCTCAGCGTGGGTGAGGGCTCACTTTATCCGTCGCTTTACCGGATGGAGGCGAAGGGCTGGGTTGAATCGAAATGGGGCCAGTCCGATAATAACCGCAAAGCGAAATTCTACCGCTTAACCAAGGCCGGCAGGAAACAACTGGATGCGGAGACGCAGTCTTGGGATCGTCTCAGCCTCGCAGTCGCGACGATCATGCGCCTGGCATGAACCAATGCTTTCGATGAATTTCATCGCCAGACTGAAGTCGCTATTTGGATCAAAGCGGAGGGAGACAGACATGACTGAAGAAATGCGTCTGCATCTGGAGCACCGGACAAAAGAAAATATCGCCGCCGGAATGTCCCCGGACGAAGCACGTTACGCGGCTGAACTGAGATTTGGTAACATTACCTGCGTTCAGGAACAGATTCGGGAGCAGCACCGCTGGGTCTGGCGGGAACAAATTCTGAAAGACGCCGGCTTCGCGCTGCGCTCACTCAGCCGTGCGCGCGCATTTACCATCACGGTTATCGCCACTTTGACCGTTGGGATTGGTGTCGCCACTGTGGTCTTCGATCTCAGTTCCTGGATTCTTTTTCGCGCACAACCGTATCCTGATTCCGGGAAACTCTATATAATGGAATACAAGGATAAGCAGGGTTCCTTGAGTCCCTGGCGGAGTGCGCTTTATTTTCAGGCGTATCAGGAACAGACGAACGTGAGCACTGAGTTTGCCGCCGTTAAAGCCAGTCCGTCGAATGTGGTGATAGAAAAGGAACCGGTTTTCGCCCACATGCGGCTGACCTCGATTGATTTTTTTCATACGTTGGGAATCACCCCTGCATTGGGCCGAACCTTTTTACCGGGGGAACATTTGAACGGTTCGGACAACGTGATTGTGGTAAGCGATTTGTTTTGGCGCCAACACTTCCACGCTGATCCCGATGTGCTTGGGCGCAAAGTACGGATCGACGAACAGATTTGCACCGTGATTGGAGTGTTGGCGGCGGCCCAGCCGCTTCCGGTGCCTTTTGGTGGCGATGTTTACCGGCCGTTTGTACCGGACGTTGGCTCCCGGGATTTTTCCAAAGATCCACGCGGCATTTTTGATCCTTCGCTGGCTGTCATTTGCCGGTTGAGAACAGGAGTTACACTTTCAGCGGCCCAACAAGCGTTCGCCAAGGTCACGGTGAACGGGCTACCTGCGTGGGCGACCGCCTATTTCGCCGGACAAGAGCTCACTCTGACCACGCTGACTGATTCAAGCCGGCCGGAAATCTATTGGGTGATGGTGGCCGCAGCTGGGTTTCTTTACGCGATCGCGTGCCTCAACACGATGAACCTGATCCTTGTCCGCTTGTTGGCGCGTCGCCGCGAGTTGACCATCCGTCTCGCCGTAGGTGGCAGTCGCTGGCAAGTTATCCGGTTGCTGGTAATTGAAAATGGCAGTCTCGCGCTCGCTGCCGGCGTGCTGGTGGTCTTGATCGCGCGATGGCTCTTCCCGGTTATTCTGGTCTTCTTCAAAGAAGACGAGGCTTTGCGGTATCTTTCGTATTGGGATGGATATACTCTGGGCTGCATCGCGCTTCTAAGCGGACTGGCTTTTCTTTCGGTTCTGATTGTTCCAGTGGTCCGCCTGCTAAAATCCAATTTGCATGACGCACTCAAGCAAGGCGGTACAGCAAAAGGTGAGAGCCGGGCCATGGGTCGCACGAGGAACGCGCTGGTCATTTTTCAAGCCGCTTTGGCGGTCATTCTGCTGACTGGCACAGGCCTGATGGTTACTTCTTTTGAGCGGCTGCACCAAGTGGATCTTGGCTTCGATCCCGCTGGAAAAGTGAAGGTGCAGATTCTTTTTTCGCCGAGTCACGAACCACCCAATTTGGCCGAACGATTGGAGGTGTTTGACCGGTTACAGCAGAAACTTGTTTTCGTTCCCGGAGTGAAGGCCGTTTCCTATGGCTCAGACTCACTACTCATAGGAGCATTTTATGGGACTGCTCAGCTCCAAATGAACGACGGTTCATTTGCGCCAGTCGCCGGCGGCTACGTTGCGGACGACTTTGATCGAGCAGCTGGGTTAACGTTAAAGAAAGGAAAATGGCTTTCCGGCAAGATACGGCCCGCCCAAGTTGTCATCAATGAGACGCTGGCGCGAAAGCGATTTGGCGATCAAAATCCAATCGGGCAATTGATTAAGATTCAGGTGGACGCCACTCCTCACGAAGTGGTGGGAGTGATCAAGGACGTTCGCGACATGGCCCGATCAGCGGGAACGGGAATGCACCTCTATTTTCCCAACTCAATTTCATATCCACTCAACATCAACACCCTGATTCTGCAGTTCAATTCAAGTTCGGGGAAAGTGCCCACTGAAATGATTCGCAAAGCGATCTATGATTTTGATCCCAATTTGATTGCAGGCACCATCTTACCCATGGCCGAAGTCGTCAGCAACTCGATGGCGGCAGAACGATATGCGTTCAAGGTCTTGAGAGCGTTGACCTCGATTGCGGTTGGTTTGGCAATAATCGGAATGTTCTCGGTCGTTACCTTTACGGTTAACGCCCGGATGCAGGAATTCGGGGTGCGGACAGCCTTGGGTGCGACGCCAGGGAATCTCCGTCAGCTCGTGATGACCCGGGGATTGATCACGGTCATATCCGGACTATTAATTGGGACAGCGGGAGCACTCAGTTTAACTCGATTCATGCAAAGTTTGCTGTTTGAAACAACGCCGTACGATCCCGTCGTCTATTTATCCGTCACCGGAATTTTGTTGGTCGCTGCAATTTTGGCCTGTTGGCTGCCCGCCCGTCGCGCGGCGAAAGTTGATCCAGTCATCGCGTTAAGAGCCGAGTAGCCCGGAAAGTTAATCGCGGTCAACGTGCAGCATGGATTCGTCTCTTCAAAGAATCACTTTCTGAGCCCAAGGTTTAAGATGATTTTCACCCACATCGGAACCCACCAAAAGATATCTTTTGGATTCCTCATGGGGCCCATGCTTCTCGCCTGCGGTTGCCGTCACGTGCCCACGCCACCGCCGGACACTGGCGCGAGTTCGTTTCGGTTCGTCGACGAACCACTAGCGCCACCGCAAAAGGGAAAAGTGACCGAGGGTTCCAATGGTCCGATCCTCGTGGAGCATTATATCGAGGCCGAACCGGTCACGCCATTGGCCATGCCAATTTATCCTCCGCACGCGCTGGCCGCGAAAGCGGGATTGGTAACGATCGGCGTTAAAATCTCCGTCGATACGGACGGCCGCGTCTCCGATGTGTCCCCGAGTATGCTGACCTTTTCCACGCCTACGCGTTATTCCGACGAGTTTGACGAAGCGGTGCGAGTCGCCGTGATCCAATGGCGGTTTCATCCGGCCCAACGATACACGATGAGAATATTCCGAACCGAAGAAGGTGGCGGCCCACCCAGGGAACTGCACCGTGAAAACACCGAAACGTATTTCGACCTCGCATTTACTTTCGCGGCCTCCGGGAAAGTGCTGTCGGAAGCCCCGATAAAATAGATCCCGTTATGTCATCGGTCTCGACCCGAGCCTCGCGTCGCGATTCAGTTGAGCGTCATGCAAAATCGTCAGCTCATGTTGCCGGCCGCTTGGAGAGGACTCTTCTCGGAAAATTATTCCGAGGCAAATTTTGCGGCATTACTTGCGGAGATCGAGCCGCGCTATGAACGCGAGACGGTTTTCCCCTCGAAGGAAAATGTGTTTCGCGCCCTCACTCTCGTCGCACCGCAGGAGGTTAAGGTGATAGTGGTCGGGCAGGATCCGTATCCGACGCCGGGCAACGCGCATGGACTTTCGTTTTCAGTTGATCGCACGGCTAAGATCCCGGCCTCGCTGAAAACGATTTTCGCGGAGTTGGAGCGCAGCATCGGCGGCTGGGTGAAACCGACGAGCGGTGATTTGGAGGCGTGGGCCTTGCAGGGCGTGCTATTGTTGAATTCCATTCTCACGGTGCGCAGCCGGGAACCCCTGAGCCACGCCGGACTCGGTTGGGAGAAATTCACGCGTGCGGTTCTGGCGCATGCCCAGCTCCGCGCGAGCTGCGTTGTGTTCATTCTTTGGGGTGCAAAAGCGGCGGCCATCGCCGATCCGATCATCGATTCGTCGAAACATTTCGTGATTCGCGGGAGCCACCCGTCCCGCATGGCGCAAAACCGCATGCCGCCGGAGCGGAAATTCGTCGGCAACGGTCATTTCGTGGAGGCAAACCGGCTGCTCGTTTCGAAAGGGCGCAGCCCGATCGATTGGCGGCTTTGAGGCAATGGCTCCCACGGTCGGCACTTGCCCGCCGCTTTAAAACTGGCATCCGAAAGGAATGTCGTTTTTCGCAAAAATGGGGATCACCGCGACAATGGTTGCAGTGGTATTGGCAGCGCAAGCTGGCGTCTTCGCCCAGATTCCAGTTACCGTCCACCCCATCAACGATTCGCCGGACGACTTTCGTTTCGCCATTCTGCCTGATCGCACCGGTGGGATACGTCCGGGGGTTTTCGAGGACGCGATCGCCAAAATCAAACTGCTGCAACCCGCGTTTGTGATCACCACCGGCGACTTGATCGATGGTTACACGACCGATGCGAAAAAATGGCAGGCTGAATGGGACGAATTCGACCGCATCGTCAGTGAGCTGAAAATGCCCTTCTATTTCGTTCCGGGAAACCATGACGTCAGCAACGCGGTGTTACTCGACGCTTGGAAAAAACGCCGTGGAGATCCATGGTACAGCTTCGTCTATAAAAATGTTCTCTTCGTGTGCCTCCACACCGAGGATCGTCCATTCGGCGGACTCGGCGGGGAGCAGATCGCATGGGCGAAGCAGACGTTGGTTTAACATCCCAACGTACGCTGGACACTTTTATTTTTCCATCGTCCGCTCTGGATGAATAAAAATGAGGCCGGCTATGAACAGGTCCGGGCGGCGCTGAAAGGCCGGAACTACACCGTCTTCTCGGGTCATCTTCATCACTACGCGGAGGGCGAACACGATGGGATGAAGCACTACGTCCTCGCGACCGTCGGCGGGGACTCGAAAGTAGCCCTCCCGCCAGGCGAGACGCTATTTCACTTGAATATCGGCTGGGTGGACCACGACCGCCTCGATAATACCAAGCCGTCGGTCCTATGGTGGCACGATGAATCCATCGCCGAGTTCGGAGCATTTACGCTGGCACCCTAGTTTTTGAAAGGAATTTGATCAACAACCCCAGAATCAGGCCGACTGAGACCCCGACACCGCCAGAAGAGATCAACGATTCGGTCACACCTGCTCGACTAAATCCAGATGCTGCGACAATAACCACACCTGAAACCAGTCCGAGTACGGTGGACAAACCCACAGTCGACCAGCTGCCCGGATCAAGGCCTCGCGCAAAACTCCATTCCAGAATCGCCGTGTAAAAGAGGCTTTGAATTCCCACGAAAAAGTACGCAAAGAGAATCGCAAGCGGGAGAGCCATCAAAGCGTTCGTCACCAGCATCCCGTTTTCTGACGTCATCCAGAGGTTCCGCACGCCAGTGCCAACCACCCAAACCAAAGCCCCGATTGGAGCTGGACCGAGAATTTCAATGGCTATACGCCATCCGCGAGTCAAAGGGCGTGGGAAGATCGTTCTGCCAACTAGCTCCTTGGCCGCCTCCGGCCAACGCGGGTAACGAAAAATGAATCCGGCTTTCAACAAGCGAGTCGGGACGACGCGGCGGCTTTTCAACACCAGCTCAGTTTCTGTCCGCAGAAAAAGCGCGCCGATTTCCAGCGCCCAGCGCGGAACGGGTACCGCAAATTTTATCCCGAGTGGTCTACGCAGAGCCTTCATAAAATCCCGATTCGGCAACGGCTCCGGTGCACAGAGGTTAAATGCACCCCTGAGATCGTCGCGAGCGCTGAGGAAATCAATCGCCGCCACAAAATCGTCCTCGTGAATCCAGGAGACAAACTGACGGCCATCGCCTTGGCGCCCGACACTCATTCGACAGAGCCGGCTCAACATCCTGAAAACTCCGCCGCGATCCGGGCTCATCGTCATCGCGGAGCGCAACGCGACCTTGCGGGTATGCGGTGTTTGCGCCGCCGCCAGCTCAGCCTCCCACGCCTTCGCGATGTCGATGCTCTTCGCCCAGAGCGCCGGAACGCCGGCTTCGTTGCCACCAATCTCCCCTGATGCTTCGTCGTTGGGAACATCGAAGCGATGGGCATAAATGGTGGCTGTGCTCGCTTGCAACCAGACGCGCGGTGGATTTTTCGCCGCGGCGATCGCGGCACCGACGATTCGCGTGGAATCCACTCGCGAACTCATCATCGCGGAGAGATTATGTGCACTGTAGCGGCAATTCACTGAGCGGCCGGCCAGATTGATCACCACGTCGGCACCATCGATTTCGGCCGCCCAAGGACCAAGAGTTTTCCCATCCCAAATAATCGATCTTACACCAGCGGACTGCGGCAAAATCTCCGCTTGTTTGCGGGTGAGTATCACGCATTCGTCGCCGCGACGCCGGAACGCGCGAACCAGCATTTGACCAACCTGTCCACTGCCGCCGGGAATGATGATTTTCATGACGGTGATTCCTTAGTTTGCAGAAGAAGTAATTGAGAGCCGGGCGGCTTCCGATTGAGAGTAAATCCAAATCAACTTCTGATTGGCGGTGGCTCAGCGGGCGCGATTTCGGGCCGCATTCCCTTCCGCCGCATTTTGTCGAAGTTAAACATATTAAAGAAATGCATCGCCCCAAGCACGACCAGCACGACGCCAAGTTTTGTGCTGAGAAACTCGATCATCTCCTGCAGATCCCGCGGCTTGTCGCCGTAGCGCAGCGCCATGGCGATGAAACCGATATTGATCAGATAAAAGCCGACGACCAGCAGGTGATTCACCGAGTCGGCCATGTCTTCCCTGCCCCGGAACGCCTGCACGAGGAAAACGCGGCCGTTCTTGTGCAGCGTGCGGGCGACCCAGACGGTCATCGCCAGTGCGATCGGCAAATAAATCAAATAAGCTGTTACGGTTTGGTTCATGGTATTTTCTTATTTTAGTTATTTCTGTTAACTGAGAAAGTTGAGGAGAAAAATTTTTACCCCGCCAACCCGAAAACCTTGTCCCCAAGCTTGAAAATCTTCTTCGCCGCGGATGGCGACAGGGCTTGGGCTTTGTCAGCCCACGAAGAAGTCAGCTCCATGAATTCGATCAGCTCCTTGAGTTTTTTAGCGGTGTAGTCGCTGTCCGCTTTACCCGTCTCCGCCGTCGCCGCGCATTCCCTCAAAGCGACCAAGGTGGGATCGATTTCACGCTTTTTCCGCTCCCGCATGATGATCAGGAACATTTCCCAAATATCCTTCAACGTTTCGAAATGTTCACGCCGGTCGCCAAAGAGATGCACCACGCGGATCAGGCCCCAGCCCTGCAGTTCCTTCAGACTCGTACTGACGTTGGAACGGGCGACATTCAGCGTTTCGGCGATCTCTTCCGCCGGGATTGGCTTCGGCGACAACATGAGCAGCGCGTGAACCTGTGCCACGGACCGATTGATCCCCCAACGCCAACCCATCTCACCCCAGTGGAGAATGAATTTTTCCATGGTGGGCGTCAGTTTCATATATATTTCTGTAATTACAGAAATATGAGGCGTCAAGATCTTTTCGGGGATTTTCAGCCTGCTTCCTTGGTTGGTACCCCGAAAATCAACCGTAATACTGAACTCTGCCGACCAGTCGGGTCCCTTACTTTCCTGCGGGCAAAATGTCGTCCAATCATCGTACTGGCGGCAACTAACAGGCGTGGCTTGGGTCTGTAACCGTACATGTCCCGTGGTTGGAAAATTATTCTCTGGCTGGCCTTGGCGGCAGCGATGGCGCTTGCCGCGTTGCCGTGGTGGCTGGGCTTGGCGTTGCGACCGATTTTGCATGCGGAGCGGATTACGTTCGATCGCTACGAACGCGTGGGCTATGGGAGTTTCAAATTACACCAAGCCCAGTACACGCACCCGAGCGTCGTGATCACCGCGTCGGAAATCCAAGCCAACACACCATTGGTCTGGTTCGCGAAATGGGTGCACGGGGGCGAACCGTTAATTACCGTGACGCATTGGTCGCTGCGCCATACGCCCACGCCTTCTGTCCCGGGTGAAAAGAGAACGCTCAATGGCATGGCCGACCTGCAACGATTGCTGATCCGTCTCGTACCCATTTTGCATCGTTGGTTGCCACTGGTTCATCTCGACAACGGCGAGCTGCGGGGGATCACGCCGGAGATAACCCTCGCGCACGGCGTTTGGCATGACTCCATTTTGAAAGTGGACGGCGTCGGTATTGTCGGTTGGAATCTGGATGTCGGCATTGCGGCCAAGCCCGACCACTCGTTCAACGTGACCGCGCGCAGTATCGCGAAGGACGCCAACGTGGAACTTGCTTGGTCCGCACCCGCGGTAATCGGAAAAGGCGCGTGGTGGGATCAGCCGGTGCAACTCAACGCGCATTACACGGAAGAAGGTTGGTTGCCGGCGACGGCTGACGTCGTCGCGGACAATTGGAATGTCGCCGCGAGCCGGCTGAAACTCGGTGCCCCGTATGAACGAGTAAGCGGTCAGGTCCGTCTTCGGTGGAGCCAGGAAGCGTATGACGTTTCGCTGAACGCAAAGGCGGTGCCTGCCACCGGCGCGAAAGCGCCCGCGTTCGAAACGCAGGCGAGCGCCCACGGGAATTTTCATGACGTCACGTTAAACGCGCTGCACATTGACGCGCCGTTTGCGATCGCGAAACTTTCCGCCCCAGTCACTTTCAGCGTCGCGCATCCCCTCACCGCCAGCGCGGCGGAGTTGGCCGTCAAAGTGGATTTGGCCAAATTGCCCTGGGTTGAAGCGCACGGCACAGCAGAGGGACGCGTCACGGTTTCGCCGGACGAGGCCGGTTCGCGCCAAACGTTTGAATTGGATTTTTCCGGTGTTTCCGCAGAAAACTATTCGCTGGAAAAAGGCCGCGTGCGCGGCGTATTGGCCTGGCCGAATCTGACGCTCGAAACTTTCGAGGCCCAACTCGACAAAGGCAGTTCCATCAGCGCGCACGGTTCGATCAACTGGCAAACGCGCGAACTCAGTGACGTGACGTTGCAGGCGAAACTCGCCGGTCCCGCTTTCCTTGCCCACTGGTTGCCGCCGGGCGCGGGCTGGACAACCGCGGAAATTGCCGCCTCCGCGCAAGGTCCACTCGATGCGCCGCGCCATCACGGGACGCTCAAGCTCACTGACGCCATCCTCAAGCCGCTTCAACCCATGGCCATCGATGCGTCGTGGCAGGGGACGGGGACGAATCTCGAAATCGAATCCGCACGGGTCAAAGCCGGCGAGTCCACTCTCGATCTTGCGGGAACCCTTGCGCCGGGCAGCGTTCAGCTCACGAAATTGATTTTCTCGCCACACGGTGAAGGCGCACTGCAATTGTCCGCCCCGGCACAGCTGTCGTGGTCGCCCGTTTGGAATATCAGCGGTTTGCAGTTGAAGGCACCGGTAAGGAAAAATCCGGCTGAGGGACAGTCTCCAGCCGAGATTCAAATTACAGCAAAAGGCGGGCCCGATGGCACGATGGCGTTGAACGCGATTGAGTTTGATTCCGCATGGTTGCAGGATTGGTTCGCGGTCACGGGTCCGCACTGGCTGGTGCACACGTTGCAAGCCCACGGACGCGACGCACATGGCGTCCTGGAGTTCGACACGACGATGACCGGACAAATCGCGATGGAACCGCGACCGGCAGAATTTCGGTTGAATGCAACCGGCAACGCAAATGGGATTCAATTGAAGGAATTAACCGTCGTGGAATCCAAGCGCGAGCTGACGCGCGCCACCGGGAAATTGCCCATCGCTTGGAAGCTCCAGCCTGAAATGAAGCTGTCGCTCGACGAAAATGCACCGCTGGAATTGTCCGCGGTCACTGAATCCGATTCGCCATTGTGGTCGGCCCTTTCGGCTTATACGGGTCTGAAACTCGCGAAACCCGAGGCAAAGATTGAATTGAAGGGAAGCCTGCGCGCACCGGTGGGCGATATACAACTACAGGTGGCGCGATTCGGATTGAGCGGTAAAAAATTCAAATTTCCCCTGCCGGAATTCGAGAATCTCACACTCGCCATGCAGCTGAACCGCGAGACGGTCACACTGACGAGGCTGTCCACGCAAATCGATGGACAGGCATTGCAGGCCAGCGGAAAAATGCCAATGGACGATGCGCATTGGAAACAGCTGCTGCATCACCCGATGGCTTTTGATTGGAGTACGGCGACCGCGCACGTGGAAATTCCCGACGCCGATCTCGCCGTCCTCAGCAAGCACTTGCCGAATTTGATCGCGCCCAAAGGACGGTTGCACGCCCGCGTCGACCTCGCCGCCGGTGGAACGTTTTCGGGGGAACTTCATCTCATCGACGCCACGGCGCGGCCCTTGCCGCCCTTCAGCACATTGCAGGAGATCAACGCCGACCTGACGCTGTCCGACCGCACGCTGACCGTGCGGAAATTGACCGCGAAGCTCGGCAGCGAACCGGTAATCGTCGACGGCAGCGTGACACTCGTGCCGGGAGAAGCGCCGCGCCTCGCGCTCGGGCTCAAGGGCACAAACCTGCCGCTCGTCCGCAACACCAGTTTGCTGATCCGCAACGATGTCGATCTCCACGCGATCACCGACGCGAAAGGCATCACGCGGGTTTCCGGGACGATCACGCTCCGGGATTGCCTGGTGCTGGCAAACCTCAGTGCGTTATTGCCCACCGGCCAGCGCGGCGTGACGAGACAACCGCCCTATTTCAGCGTGGACGCAGACCCATTTCGCACGTGGCCGCTGGCCGTGGATGTGCGCGGGTCACAGGCGATCCGCATCCGGACCGCAGTTTTCAATGGCACGGCCTCGGCACGATTCCAACTCGGTGGAACCTTGGGCGAACCCCGCGCCGTGGGCGAGCTCACCGTCAACGAGGGGCAAGTGTTGTTTCCATTTGCCACCTTTGCCGTGCAATCCGGCACACTCCGGTTGCGCGAATCCGATCCGTTCCACGCCACCGTCAATGTCATCGCCAACTCGCAGCGCCACGATTATCAATTGCGCCTCGAAGCCACCGGCCAGTTGCCAACGCCCAATCTCGTGTTGTCGTCAACCCCCGCCCTGGATGCGGAGGACGTGCTCTTGATGGTGATGACCGGCCAGCCTCCCACGAACGATGCCACGACAACGTCATCCGCGGGCCAGCGCCTCGCGGTACTCGGGGCCTATCTCGGCAAGGGAATCTTCGACGATCTCGGCTATGGCGGGGAAAACCGCCTGGAGATTTCCACGGGAGAGCAAGTCTCGCTCCAAGGCCGCGAGACGTATGAATTCGAATACAAACTGGATAAACGGTGGTCGCTCACCGGGGAATACGACCGGTTCGACAGCTACAACGCGGGCTTGAAATGGCGCGTGTACACCGAGGAGAGCAAACCGGTTGAGAAGAAATAAAAATCCCCGCGTGGAAATGCCCTCCGATTCCACCTTCTCCACTGGAGCCACGGCGACCCCGCCGTGGTCACGCGCAAATCCGCAGCAAGCGAAACCGCAGCAGGGCCGCGGCGGCTCCATTCTTTCAAAACTCGTTGTGACGTGTGCCGTTCTCTGCGCGCTGCAATTGCCCGCAGCGGAATTGCGGGTGCGGGGGCTCGGCTGGTTTGGCAATCGCAAGTCGGAACAACGATTGAAAATTTTACTTGGCGAACTGCACGGGCCGACTCTCGATGCCAATGCCGTCGAGGATGCGGCTCTCGTCCTGATTTCGTCGGTGCGCGACGAAGGCTATCTCGAACCGAAACTGACGGTAAACTTAACCCTGAAGGACGGCACCAAGGCGGACTATCCGCTCGACGCCACGCTGGAACATTCGTTGCCCCGTCCACTCGAAGCCACTACCGCGACCCTGAGCCTTAACCGCGGCAGACGTTTCACGCTGCAGGAAATCGCTTTCACGGGCTTGCTGGCGTTGACGGAAAAAGACGCCCGCGGATTCTTCGTGGGCGAAGGGTTGCTCATCCCGCTCGCGTCGGAGCGGATCTATTCGCCGGGCCAGCTCCAGCGCGATGAGGGCAATCTGGAGGAGGCGCTGCGGCAACAAGGTTATGCCGAGGCGGCCGTGACCACGGGCAGCGTCGAGGTCGACCACGCCACTGGAAAAGTGCGCGCGGCAATCAAGGTGCACGAAGGCCGCCTCTGGAATGTAACCGCGGTGAATTTCTCGGTCACCGATCACAGCGAGCCGCCGGAGAAAATCGTGGCGAATTTAACCGGTGAACACTGGACCTCGCTTTGGCGGCAGGATACGGCGACCGCGATCCGGCGTTGGTACTATGTGCGCGGCCATCCCGATGTGCAGGTTAAACTCATCCCACAAGCGGCCGATGCGGGGGACGGAACCAAGTCGGTGACGGTCGTGGCGCAGATTACCCCCGGTCCCGTGGTTCACGTCGGTGAAGTGCGGATCACCGGCAATACTCACACCCGCGAAAAGACCATCCGGCGGCTGGTGCGGGACAAGACCGGGGATTTGCTCAATCCCATCCGCTTCGACAATGGTCAGGCGCGAATTTCGCAACTCGGCGTTTTCCGCACCGTCGACCTGAACTACACGCCGCCGGGTGCCGATGTGCGCGACGTGGATTACGCCGTCACCGAAGGCAAACTTCAGGAGCTGAGCCTGCTCGCCGGTTACGGCAGTTATGAACAGCTGCGTGGTGGTTTCGAGTGGCAGCATTTCAATCTTTTCGACCGTGCTCATACCGACAGTCTGAAAGTGATCCAGTCGATGAAGAGTTCGCAGGCTGATTACGTCTACACGGTGCCCGAACTTTTCGGCACGACAACGGACGGGAGCGTCCGGCTTTACGGCCTCCGGCGGGATGAACTGTCGTTTCGTCGCGAGGAATACGGCGCGAACGTGTCGGTGCTCTGGCCGCTGCGCCGGCTCGGCCTGGCAATTACGACCGGTTACACCTTCAAGCATCTGAATAATGTGAACAACGAGCTCGCCACGCGTGCGACCGATCCGAACCAGGCGGACGTCGCGAGCTTGGACTTCGGCCTTGTGCACGACCGGCGCGACAACCCGCTGCGGCCGAAAAAAGGCTACAAGCTTTCCGCGCAAGTTGAGGCCGCAAATCGTGCGCTCGGGGGTGAAGTCGTTTATCAGCAAATCATCCTCGACGCATCGTATCACACGAACTGGGGCAACGGCCGGTGGATTCACGCCGGGGTTTCGCATGGCATCGTCACCACCCTCGGCGCACCGGACGACAAGAGTCTGCCGGTGAGCGTGCTCTTTTACCCCGGTGGTGAAGGGTCGATCCGTGGCTTTCAAAAAGGCGAGGCGGCGCCACGCGCGGCTGACGGTGAATTTGTCGGCGCGAAATCCTACCTGCTATTCAACCTCGAGCTGGAACAGGCACTCACGACAAAATGGTCGGTGGTTGCGTTCGGCGATGCACTCGGGGAAGCCGCGCATCTTTCCGACTATCCGTTTTCCGAAAAACTCTACTCGGTCGGACTCGGCGTGCGTTACCAAACGATTATCGGTCCCGTGCGAGTGGAATATGGGCACAACCTCAATCCCCGCCCCCAAGACCCTTCGGGAACCCTGCTCTTTTCAATCGGATTTCCGTTTTAGTGTCGTCTTTGCCGGCAAGACCAAGAGGACTTTCGCAAGTCACTATATTTCCATTATGAAACTTACCGTTTTCTGGTTCGCGCTCGGGTTGGCTTTCATCGGAGCGGGTTGCTCCTCGGTCTACTATGACACCATGGAGAAATTCGGTTATGCGAAACGTGATTTGCTCGTGGAACGCGTGGACGACACCCGGAAAGCCCAGTCGGAGGCGAAGGAACAGTTCGCCAGCGCGCTCGAGCATTTTCTCGCGGTCACCAAGTTTGACGGCGGCGAACTCCAGCGGAAATACGACGACCTCAACAAACAATACGCCCGCAGTGAATCGGCCGCAAAAGAAGTTCACGAACGCATCGCGTCCGTCGAGGACGTGGCCGAGGCGCTCTTCCGGGAATGGAAACAGGAGTTGTCGCAGTACTCGAATCCCTCGTTGCGCAATGAAAGCCAGCGACAACTCGACGCCACCCGCCGGCGCTATGACGACCTGATTCGCCTGATGCGCCGCGCGGCCGACCGCATGGATCCGGTGCTTGCGACGTTCCACGACCAGGTGCTGTTTCTTAAGCACAATCTCAACGCCCGCGCGATCGCGTCGTTGGATACGACCAACAGCACACTGCAAGCCGACATCTCCCGCCTGATTGCAGACATGGATTCCTCGATCAAGGAATCGGAGGCTTTCATCCATTCGCTAAAGGCCCAGTGAGTTCGCCGACCGAAAGATTTTTGCTCTAACAGTATTGCGCAACCGACGACTCGGACCCGACTGGGCGCCCCCGCTGACGCGGGGTCCTGAGGCGAGCCGGCCAAAACCCGACTTCGCCATCTCACGGGCTTCGTCTTGCTTTTGGCGCGGCCATCGGTGTGATGGCCGCGCTCTTCCACCCCTTGTTCGTCGCCGTGACTTCTGCGGCGGCAAATCCTGTTCGCTTCCTTCATCGCATGACCTCTCGTCCCGCTGGCACCGTTCGCAATCCCTGGTCCTGGGTTCCAACTTCCTATTTTGCCGAAGGCATTCCCTTCGCCCTGGTCATCTGGGTGGCCGGCACAATGTTCAAGGATCTTGGTCACTCGGACGGCCAAATCACCCTGGCTACCGCGAGCATCGGGATCGCGTGGTCGCTGAAGCCTTTTTGGGCGGCGTTCCTCGACATGTACAAGACGAAGAAGTTTTTCGTCCTTGCGATGGAGTTGTTCATGTCGGCATTGCTCATCGGGATCGCGATTGCCCTGCCGCTGCCAAATTATTTCCAGATTGTCCTCGCGATCCTCTGGGTGCTGGCATTCGCATCGGCCACGCAGGATATTTGCGTCGACGGCGTGTACATCACCTCGCTCGACGAAAAGGGCCAGGCGAAGTTTATTGGCGTGCAGGGCGTGTTCTGGAACGTGGGTCGGATTTTTGCGACGGCGGTGATTGTATGGCTCGCTGGCTCGCTCAAAGAGGATCATCACATGTCGCCCACTACTGCGTGGAGCTGGGCGATCGGATTGAGCGCGGCCACTTTGACGATCCTGGCCATTTATCATTGGTTTTTTCTTCCGACGGGTTCAATCGTCGCACGGCCCAAAAGCACTGGCGAAGTTGTCACTACGTTTTGGGACACCATCGTCGATTTTTTTCGCAAGGATAAGATCTGGGGCATGCTTCTTTTCGTTTTCCTCTTCCGCAGCGCGGAAGGATTGCTGCTGGTCGAGGGCCCGCTGTTCCTGCAAGCCGCACCGGCAGTGGGCGGCGTGGGTCTTTCGCTCAAGGAAAAAGGCCTGATCGATGGCACCATCAGCACGTTTGTCAGTCTGTTCGCCGGTTTGTTGGGCGGTGCATTCATGGCCAAGTTCGGCCTCAAACGAAATACCCTCTTCTTCATGGCGCTTTGCCTCAACGTTCCACATCTCACCTACATCGTACTGTCGCAACTCGCAGGTCCGGATCATACGCTCTCGCTGTGGACCGTGGGATCGTTGGTTACGGTCGAAAAATTCGGCTACAGCTTCGGCTTCGTTGCGAACATGCTCTACATGATGCAGCAGATTTCGCCCGGGAAGTACCACATGAGCCACTACGCTTTTGCGAACTCACTCATGAACCTGACGCTCGTGCCGACGCAAATGATCAGCGGACCGCTGGCGGATCATTTTGGCTACAAGACCTATTTCATCATCGTGATGTTTGCCGCGATTCCGTCGCTCCTCGGGGCGTGGTTTGCACCTTTTCCGCGGAAAATTGAATTGGATCGGCCAGCTGACGATCTCACACCGAATCCCGCCTGAAGATTGCAGAAAGCGGCGTAGCGGTAGCGGAGCCGCAGTTGATTAGTTGACGATTCCTCCGCGGGGTCGCTTTGGCTCCAGCATCACGGTCAAATCGGTCATTAGAAAGAATAGCCACGGACTTTGCGTTTGCGCAGCGGCGTGATAGTTGTCTCGTCAACCCCTCACGCCCATGACCATTCGTTTTCTTCGTCTGATTTTATCCGCGCTTTTTATCGTGATCACCGGGCTCGCGGCCATGTCGACATCGCGCGCCGCTGAGTCGCTGAAACTCAACGACCGCGGCTATTTTTCGATGCCGGGCGTGAACGTCATGCTTGCAAACGACTTTTATCCGGAAGGCCATCAAGGCGGAGTCGGCATCATTCAACACGGCCAACGCGTCGCGACCAACGGCGACCTGCGCCTCGAGCCCACGCCCGGACAATGGCAACCGACGCCGAAGAAGGGCGAGCGCATCGTGGACGATGCCCATCAGGAAATACGCGTGCGCATGCAGTTCCCGGACGAAAACCAAAATCGCCAAGGACTGAACCCGATCGATTATCCCGATCTGAATCTCGCTTACACCGTACGCGTTGTGCCGGCCGGCGACAGTTCCTTTCGGATCATCGTCGATCTCGACGCTGCGCTGGCGCCAGCATGGGTGGGCAAGGTCGGATTCAATCTCGAACTCTATCCCGGCTCGCTGTTCGGAAAATCCTTTTCGTTCGGCGATGAGTTCGGTGTTTTCCCGCGCCAAGCCAACGGCCCGGGCGCGGAAGTTGAGGGTACTTATCAAATGGAACCGCTCGGCCGTGGTCGCAGCCTCACCATCGCACCCGAATCCGATCTTCAACGCATGACGATCGAAGCCGTCCACGGTGGCGAACTCACCCTTCTCGACGGCCGCGCCCATCACAACAACGGCTGGTTCGTCGTGCGCTCGCTCATTGCGGCCGGTGCCAGCAAGGACGCCATCGAATGGCTCGTGACGCCGCACACGGTTGTCGATTGGAAAGCGGCGCCGGTTATTCAAATTTCGCAGGTCGGTTACCATCCGAAGCAGGCCAAGGTCGCGGTGATCGAACTGGATCCGCACGACGCCGCCATAAAACCCGTCGTGCTTTATCGCGCCACCGCCTTGGGTGGATTGGAAAAGGTGCTCGAGCGACCGGCGAAAGACTGGGGCTCTTTTCTCCGCTCGCATTACCTCCAGTTCGATTTCACCGCCATCGAACAACCGGGACTCTATGTTGTCGGCTACGGCGAGCAACGCTCCTCGGTTTTCCAAATCAACCCGCAGGTCTATGCGCGCAATGTCTGGCAGCCCACCGTTGAATATTTTCTCGCCGTGCAGATGTGCCATATGCGCGTGAACGACAACTACCGCGTCTGGCACGGCCTGTGTCACATGGACGACGCGCTAATGGCCCCGGTGAACCACAATCATTTCGATGGTTACCGCCAGGATCCGTCCACGCTCACCTCGTTTCAACCCGGCGATCACGTCCCCGGTCTCGATCAGGGCGGCTGGCATGATGCGGGCGACTACGATCTCCGCGTGGAATCGCAAATCGACACCGTTCACGGCCTCGTCCTCGCGAGGGAATTGTTTCACCCGACGCTCGACAACACGACCATCGATCAAACGCGTCATCTCGTCGAAATTCACCGGCCCGACGGCAAGCCGGACATCCTGCAACAAATCGAGCACGGGGTGTTGTCGGTGGTCGGCAGTTACAAATCCATGGGCCGGCTTTATCGCGGAATTCAGGATGCTTCGCTGCATCAATACACGCACCTCGGTGACGCCCGCGACATGACCGACAATTTGGTTTTCCATGACCACGACGGCAGCGCGATGAAGATCCTCGCCGATGCCGCCGTGCATGGTTCGCAAGCCGAACCAAAAATTGACGGTCTCCCGCCGCTGGGGTCACCCGGCTCCGCCGACGATCGCTGGGTGTTCACCGAGGAAAATCCCGACAGCGAACTGAACACCGCCGGAGGTCTCGCCGCCGCCGCCCGCGCGTTGAAAGGATTCAACGATCCGCTTGCCGCCGATTGCCTGCGCATCGCCCGGGAATTGTGGGACAAAACCAAATCGCCCCGCTTTCCGCTTTCACGCCTCGAACCCGCCATCGAGCTTTTCCAAACCACGGGTGAAACGAAGTATTCCGACGCCATCGTCGCACTCGCGGATGAGATCGTGACGCGCCCCGAACGCGGAGCGTGGCTGGGCGCGCGTTCATTGGGTTTGATCAAGGATCCGGCATACACCGCCAAAATCAGATCCGCGTTGCGCAGTTACCATGCGACGGTTGACGCGCTCGAAAAGGAAACGCCTTACGGTTTGCCCTATAAACCCGACATCTGGGGCGCGGGCTGGGAGATCGAGGAATTCGGGGTGGAGCAATATTACCTTCACACCGGCGCGCCGGATATTTTTCCGAAAACGTATTTGTTGCAGGCGCTGAATTTCATTCTCGGCTGTCATCCCGGATCGAATCCAGCGTCGTTTGTCTCGGGCGTAGGGGCGAAGTCGATGACCACGGCATACGGCGCCAATCGGGCTGATTGGTCCTACATTCCCGGCGGAGTTGCATCGGGCACGGCGCTGATCCGCCCGGATTTTCCCGAGTTGCTCGACTGGCCGTTTCTGTGGCAACAAGGTGAATATTGTCTCGGCCGCCCGACCAGCGATTATATCTTCCTCGTGCTCGCTGCCGATCATTTACTCAACCCATGACCTTGTTTCGCCTCGGAATTTTCGTCGCCGGCTTTTTCTGTTTCGGATTCGTCGGTGCCAGCGATCTCCAAACCACGTGGCAACCCACGCAATGGCAGGGCGAGCGAGCGATGATCTCCACGTCGTCGGGTTGGAAGGCGATCGTGTCGCTTGAGCGCGGACGGCTCGTGCATTTCGGTCCCGCCGGCAATGACACCAATTTGATTTTCGCGCCGAAGACGCGCGACGATCCCGCCGGCTGGGGCGGCGATCGCGTCTGGCTCGGGCCGCAAGCGCAATGGGCCCAAATCTGGCCGCCGCCCGCCGCGTGGGAGCACAGCGGAGCCGATCCGGTTAGCGTGACGGCCGGGATGTTGCGCTTGATCATGCCGGAGGCAGGCGACGGCTGGCCACGCCTGACGCGAACGTATCGTTGGAACGGCAAGGTTCTCGTCTGCGGCGTCGAAACCAGTGGCGGCACGCGCGGTGCCCAAGTGATCCACATCGTGCAGGTACCGCGACAAACCGTGGTGAACGTCACCGCAAGGCCCGACAAAGGCGCGCCGCTCGGTTATGTGCAGCTGCCTTCCTCGGCAACTCCGCGATTCACCACCGATTTCACGCCGCCGCCACATGTCACAACAAAAGGCCAAGCGCTGACTCTTCGCCATATCGGTCACGTGCAGAAACTTGGTTTCAATCCGCAGCCACTCACCGCGCACGAAGGATCCCTTGGGTTCACCGTCAGTCGCGGCGAACAACATGGTACCGTCGTCAGCGAACCTGACGCGGGTTTTTTCACGCAGGTTTATCTCGGCGGCCCCGAACCATTCATCGAATTGGAACAGCTCTCGCCCTCCTTCTCGCCTGGCGCGGGCACATCGTTCTCGATCGAGCTCGAGGGTTCCGCGCCCTAGCAGTGCCGGCTTCCCTCTTATGCCCAATCGGTAAAAAGCCAGTCAAGGCGCGGTAAAGGGTTCGCCAAAAAGCTTCACGCGCCGGTGCCGCCCTTGCTTCGAAGCTGGCAGATGCAAGAAGCTCAGCGCATGAACCCTCTCGGTTTGCCCGCGATTCTCACCGGCTTTGTGCTCATCCAGGCTGTCCACAGTGCGCTCGTCGCACTCGCCCGCTGGCAGGGCAAGGAACGTCCGCCCGTCACCGGCAAGCTGCTGCGGCCACCCGGCGAACACCTCCGGGTACGTCTGAATTTCCTTGAAGACCGCGCCCGCTGGCTGCTGATCGCAACGACTACTGTGCCAGTCGTCATTCTCCTTTGTGGCGCCCTCGCGATTGAGAACCGGCCGGCAAGTGAACACGGCCTCGCGCTCCCCATCGCGACGGGCGTTGCGTTTATCCTCACCGCAGGAGCAGGCGGTTATTTTCTGTTCCGCACGTTCACTGAACGACGCACCCGCTGCCGTGCACTGCAAGGTAACCGAATCGTTAACGACAGCCTCGCATCGCTGATTCCCGCCGGCTTCAAAATTTTCCACGACGTTCCCACCGATACAGGTAACAGCGAAGGTAACCTCCATCATGTCATCATTGGCAACAGCGGCATTTTCGCCGTCGAGGCCAGCACACCCGCGAGCCGCAAAGCGACGCCCGGGCGCAAACCCCAGGAAATCATTTTCGATGGTGACCAGTTGATCTATCCGTGGGGCCAAGACACGTTAGCGCTGGTCCCGGCGCGGCGCAAAGCCGAGTGGCTCGCCGAATGGATTTACCAGTTGGTGGGTGAACGCACCTCCGTTAACGCCGTCCTGACCTTTCCGGGCTGGTGGATCACGTGCACCGCCAACCGCGATCTGCGCGTCTGCAATCCCGACCAGCTCGCCGCGCTTATGCTTCAAGCCGGCAGCGCCGGAATTTCCGAGCATACCCGTAATTTGATCATCCGCAGTCTGGAAGTTCGTTGTCGGGACGTGGAGTTTTAAGATCGCTGGTTGAGTTCAATCCAGCAGACGGGATGCCTGCTGCTACCGGCCGGTTTGCCCGGCTGGATTTTCCTGCTTTTCGTTTCGTTGGTTTTGGCTGATTCATGGGTTGCTGAAAATCCATGGCCCAATCGTCCACCATTAACGCTTTTCGCCGCCACGTCTGGCCGCTCTTCCTGCGCGATCGCTGGCTGCTGGTCGGCGCGCTGGTGCTGAACGGTGTGCACGGCGCGGCGATCGCGTTGCAGAACGTCTATCCCAAGTGGCTTTTCTCGAAAGTACTCGAGCCGGAAAACCTCACCACCGCGCAACGCTGGATTGAGCTGGCGTGGCTGGTGGGCGGCTATCTTGCGATTTCGCTCGTGGTGCGAATGGCGGCGTGGCACGCAGGTTACAGGATTTTCACGTGGGTGCGCGAACGCGTCGTGTTTTCCCTGCGCGGGCAATTTTTCCGCCACGTCAACCACCTTTGTTTGCGTTTCCACGGCGAACATCCGTCGGGGGAATTGTTCAGTTACCTTTTTGGGACGCCGCTGAACAACGTCATGGGATTTTTCCAACACACCTCGATGTCCGTGCCAGGCGCGATCATCACGGTGCTCACCACGCTCGGCATGTTCTGGATTTGGGACTGGGCAATCGCTTCCGTCCTGATGATCACCTCGTTTGCGAATGTCGTGCTGATGCTCCGGGCCCGCGAAAAAATGCAGAAGATCAGCAGTGAATTTCAAACGGCCGAGGGAGATATCAGCGGACGCGTGGCCGATTTGTTGCGGGGCAACAAGGCGGTTAAACTTTATGCGATGGAGGAACAGGTCGCACAGGACTTTGACCGGCAGGCCCTGGTCATCGGAAAAAAATCCTACGAACGCGACGTGCTGAGCCATATCGAATACATGAAGCAGGAAGGCTTCGGTTATTTCTGCTTCGCCGCATTGCTGACGGCTTGCACGTGGCGTTATCTGGGCGGCAAACACGTCGACCTCGGAACGGTGGCGGCATGCCTGGCGTCATTCGCCGGCCTCAACTGGCCGATCCAGGTGATCTTTCAGGCGTTCAGTTTGTGGGGCAACGCAGAGGCGTCGATCAATCGCATCGGGGCGGTCCTCGACACGCCCAGTACCACGCCCGATCCGGAAGGCGCCATCGCCATTGTCCCATCGAGCGCGGAAATCGTCTTTGACCACGTCAGCTTTGCGTACGTGCCCGGCCAACCGGTACTGAGCGACGTATCTTTGACGATTCCGCGCGGGCAACGCATCGCGCTGGTCGGGCCGTCGGGTGCCGGCAAAAGCACCCTCGCGCAGCTTTTGCTGAGACTCTACGATCCGCAATCCGGCACCGTGCGGCTCGGGGGCATCGACCTCCGTAAATTCGACGCAAGTGATCTCCGCAAGGAATTTGGTGTGGTTCCGCAGGATCCGTTTATTTTTCGCACCACGATGCGCGATAACGTGCGGGTGGCCCGCCCGGACGCGAGCGACGATGCCATTCGTCGCGCCTGCGAACTGGCCAACGCGTGGGAATTCATCGCCAAGCTTCCGGGTGGACTGGATGCGCGGGTCGGCGAAGGCGGTTCGTCACTTTCCGGCGGTCAGCGTCAACGTCTCTCCATCGCACGCGCCCTGCTGGCCGAACCGGAGTGTTTCATTTTCGACGAGGCGACGAGTGCGCTCGATACCTTGAGTGAAAAATTGATTCAGGATGCACTCGAAAAGAATCTCGGCGGGCGCACGGTGATCTTCATTGCGCACCGGCTCGCGACCGTGAAAAATTGCGATCGTTTGTTGGTAATCGCCGACGGCCGGGTGGCACAGGATGGTACCTATGATCAACTCGTGGGCCAACCGGGGCTGTTTCGGGAATTGGTGCACGGGCAATCGTTGCGGGAATAAGGCGCGATCGCGGAAATTCGTGGGTGAGGTCGCCCACGCTCCAGTTTGGAATTTCCTGGAGCCACGGCGGCCCCGCCGTGGTTTTTTCCACTGCTTGCTCCGGAAGCACCAATCTCTCTATTCTCCGTCATGGACGCTTACGCCAAAGCCCGCGAGTTGATCGATGCCACTCACTCAGCCGACCCGAAAACGACCACTGATGGAAAGCCGGCTGAGTTGATTTATGCCGATCGAATGGAAGCGTGGGTTGTCCGGGTTGCACCCGCGGCGACTCCGCTGCTGCGGCTTGCCGCGCGTTGCCAGCATCTGGAGCGCTGGAGCGTACCTCGCGCGACTTTTCCGGAAGGCAAGGTCGGTTACCTCAATTGGCGTCGATCGCTCTACGTCAAACAGGCCGCGCGAGCGAAGGAACTGCTGTTGCAAGCCGGCGTACCCGCTAACGAATCCGACGAAGCGGCTACTTGGGTCGCCAAATCCGGTTTGAAAACCAATGCCGGCACGCAGACGCTCGAAGACGCAGCGTGTCTGGTTTTTCTCGAAAACGAAATTGAGGACTTCGCTGCGCAGCATGCGGAATATCCCGCCGAGAAATTCGTGGGAATCATCAAAAAGACCTGGCGAAAAATGAGTCCCCTCGCGCAGCAAGCGGCACTGGGGTTGAGTTTGCGCCCGGATATCGCGGAATTGGTAAAGACCGCGATTTCGTAGGTGGCACTGTTTGGCTTTTCAGAGTTCGTCGAAATACGCTTTTTGAATTATCACCTCTTCAATAATTTTTTCCCGGACTTCGACTCCGACCCGAAGATCTTTAAGTTTTTCGACGAGTTCTTCCCCGTCGATTAAATCTATCGGGGTGGCACCGTCTCTTTGCGCCTCCAATCGTGCATCCGCGGTAAATGTTCCCGTCGTTATTAAGAGTCCCTTGTCTGCTCGTCCGACAAGCGCGCCACGAAAGTCACGGACAATGGCGGGAGAAACACTGCCCTTGTACCTCTTGCATTGAAAAAGGACATGGAATGAGAGTATTCCACCAATTCGAACGACCCCTCGACCGTCGATTCCGCCATCACCTGAACGCCCGGTGACTTCAACTTGCACAAAGCCCGATTCACGCAAGAGACGCTGGCATAGTCTCTCAAATGCTGCTGGATGAATGTTTTTCACGAGGCTCAATAACTCATCTTCCCATGATGCTAACCCAGCTTCGACTTCCTCGTCCTTATTTCTGGCGCGTTCGTTTCTCTCGAGGGCTTGGACCGTGCGCTTCACTTTTTCGCGATCCACATCCTTCAATTTCAACCCGTCGGTGGTTAGTGACCAAACTCCTCGCTTGGAATTTTCTAACGCGCCATACCGCTTCAAGTAGTTTCGCGCCCAAGCGAGCCTGTAGCTCAACTTCGTACGATTGCCGCGATGAATCTCCGCAATTTCTTTATCGGATAGCTCCAGAAACTCCGCAACTACGCGCTCTTGTTCCGCGATCGACGCAGAGCCTCCCAGCTTGCGAATTCCCTCCAAAAGGGGATTGAACAGAAGATCGTAAGTCGGAACAGACATGGCTTGTGTCGGGGTCAATATTCTTCAGGAAACATTAGATCTGGTATCCCTACTCTCCCACCTATGGCCCAAACGCCTTTACGTTCAATTACGTAGTTGTCGACGTTGCATGCTCGCCGCTTGCATTGATTGCGGCAGCTGACTCAAATCGTGCGGTTGTCCACTCCTGCGCGAAAGTCTTCCTCCCTTCGCTGGCGCTGGCTTTTGCCGGTGCTTGTGCTCGTCACGCTGTTTCATTGGTCGCCGGTCAGCCGCTCGCTCGATTGGGCTTTCTTCGATGCCGCCAGCCGACATCCGTTGCACGAAGCGCCGATCCCAAAAAATTCGGCCATCGTTTTGATCGACGAACAGACGATGAAGGCCATGAGCAATCTCGGTCTGCGCTGGCCGTTTCCGCGAACGATCTTCGCGCAGTTGATCGTCGCCTTGCAGCAGGCGGGTGCCGAACGCGTGCTCGCAGATTTCACTTTTTTCGAAGAATCGGAACCGCTCGACGATGCCACGCTCGCGTCCATTGCAGCCGTGTCGCCGGCGGTTATTTTGGCCCGCACCAAGGAACGGCCGCCGGTATTTTGGAACGGCGATTTCGTCTCGGCCCATCCGCAATTTTTCCTGAACCCACGGACAGGATTGGTGGAATTTCCCGCCGATGCCGATGGTGTCGCCCGAACGTATGTGACGGACGGCTCGCTCGCCGCCGCTGCGTTCAATCCGTCGGCGACTGCACCGGCCGGACGATTGATCCGGTGGCACGGTCCGTTAAACAAACTAGCCGCAAAAGGGGTCGCGGTACTTTCCGCCGTGCCATTCATTGAGGCTGGACAGAGTATCGTGCGTCGGTTGCAGAAAGCAGATCCGGACTACGGTCCGGAAAAGTTTGCCGCCGCGCTGGCAAAGGAACCGCCGGTGCACACCGCGCGCGCTGACGCGGTCCGCGGGCGAGTAGTTTTTGTCGGAGTCAACGCGAGCGGCACGTCTGATTTCAAACCGGTACCCGTTGGCAATGTACAGCCCGGGGTTTTGTTGCACTGGACCGCTTGGACGAATCTCGCCGGAACGGGGTTTATCAAGCCTGTGTCGCGTTCACTTTTACTGATCGGTGCATTGCTGGTGAGCGTCGCGATCATTTGGGCCGGGCGACGGCAAATCGGGTTGGCCGCGCCTTTGTGGATGGCCGGAATTCTTGCCGTGGTTTTCATCGCGGGATCGTACGCCCTGTTGTCCGCGGGCTGGTATGTTCCCCCCGCAACGCCAACTGCATCGGTGCTACTGACCTTGCTGGGTGTCGTGGCCGAAACGCTCTGGGTCGAGCAAGCGCGGAAGCGGGAAATTCAATCGATGTTTGGCGCATATGTTGACCCGGAAGTGGTCGCCCAACTCGTGCGTAATCCGGATTCGATCCAGCTTGGTGGGGAGCGTCGCGAGGCCACGGTTTTCTTTTCCGATCTCGCCGGCTTCACCGATCTCTCGGAAAAACTTCCGCCGGAACAAATGGTCGAGGTGGTCAATGCGTACCTCGAACAAACCAGCGAGTGCCTGCACAAACACGGTGCTTATGTGGATAAATACATCGGCGACGCCGTCATGGCGGTGTTTGGCGTCCCTCTACCGTTGCCCGACCACGCCATCGCGGCCTGCAAATCGGCGCTGGAAGCGCATCGCGCCATCAAGGGTATCAACGAAAAATACGCCGGGAAAGTTGGCGTGAAACTCAAGGTCCGCATCGGCCTGAACACCGGCGAAATGATCGTCGGCAATCTCGGTTCTTCGCGGAAGAAAAATTACACGGTAATGGGCGACGCCGTTAATCTCGCATCACGACTGGAGGGCGCGAACAAGGCTTTTGGCACCGGCATCCTGATCGGCCACGAAACGGCGCTGCGCGTGCAAGGTGCAATCGTCACGCGCCCACTCGCGCGCTTGCGCGTGAAAGGAAAGGCGCAAGCCATCGAGGTGCATACGTTGCACGGGTTGCCGGAGGAGTTGTCGCCGGCCGAACGCGAGTTTATCGCCGCCTACAGAACCGGCTATGACGCGTACGTTGCCGGACGATTTGCGGAGGGGGCCGCCGCGTTAAAGCGGGCCGATGGTATAATCGATGGCGACTTGACCACGGCACGTCTCCGCGAGGAATGTGAGCGTTACTCTGCAATTCCACCGCCCGCCGGGTGGGAACCGATTTTAACCCTCGAATCCAAATGAAAATCCGCACTGCCCTGCGTTCCTGGCTGGTCGCGTCGCTGCTCGTTGCGATCGGGTGCATCGACGCCGCTTTCTCGTCTGGTGGCACCGCTTACACCAAGCGCTATAAAACCACTTTGCTCGCCGAACCTTCCCCGCAGGCGAAGGCGGTGGGCGAACTTCCGCTCGCGCAAAAGGTGAGAATTGAACAAGTGCAGGGAAAGTGGCTCAAGGTGAATGGCGGATCCGCCGCCGGCTGGGTTTTTCTGGGCAGCTTGAGCGAAACCAAACCGGATGAGGGCAAGGGTTTCGACGGCACGCCGATGCTGGCCAGCGAAACAACCGCGACCGCCGCTGCGCGACCGCTGACCCCCGCGGCCGACGAATATTCCCAACGCCGAAACCTCGGCAGCGCGAGCGATGATTTGAATTGGATGATCAACCAATGCGCCACCATCACGCCGGCCCAAGTGGCGCATTATCTGAAAACGCACCGGAAGGGGGAATACCAATGAACGCACGTTTCGGATTAATCCCCGCGATTATTTTTGCTTTTGCGGCGCACGCGTCCGCCTTCGATTTCGGCAGCCTGGGCAACGCCCTCGGCAACGATAGGATCAATCAAGGCATCGATACAGCCAGGGATCTCGGCAAAGTGGCGAAGGGCATCGCCGGCATCGGACCCGAGGAGGAAAAAGCCATTGGTGACTCGGTGGCACTCGAAATTGTCAGCCGCTATGGTGGGCTCGTCCGTGACGACGCGATCATGCGCCGCGTAAATCTCGTCGGTCGTTCGCTGGCGCGGTACTCTGATCGTCCCGACCTGAGCTGGCGATTTGCTGTGCTCGATTCGAATTCGGTGAACGCCTTTTCGGCGCCGGCGGGATATGTTTTCATTACCCGCGGGTTGTACGATCTGGCCACCGACGACGATGCGCTGGCCGGCATTCTCGGTCATGAAATCGCCCACATTACGCGCAAGCATGCGCTAAACATCATCGCCAAGAGCGACGCCCTTACCGGAGCCACGAATCAGCTCGTGATGCGCAGTAGCAATGCGCGGGCACTCGATTCCCAATTGCAGCAATTCGATCTCGGCATTGGCCAGATCACCAAAACCCTTTTCGAAACCGGCTACTCGCCCCAATCGGAATTCGACGCTGATAAAGTCGGTCACGATCTTGCCGCGCTCACCGGTTTCGCCCCGGGCGGATTGCGCGGCGTGCTGGTCCACTTGCAGCACCGCAGCGGTCGGGTGGAAAAAGCTTTTTCCACTCATCCGCCGCTGAAGGCGCGCATCAGCCGGCTACCCGACGAGCCCGCGCTGCTTTCGCCGGCATTGTCCGGCAATGGAAACACTGGGGTCGGCCCGACAGCGGCGGCGCAGGGGAACACCGGCAAGGTGGATGAAGATGAGGAAAATTTCGCGAAGGGGGCGAAGTAATCGGTCCGTTTTTGAAAAGTTCATTTGCGATGCGGACGGCTTTTGATTGCTTCCGGGCGTGATCAAGAAAGCTCTGCTGGGTCTCGGCCTTTTATTTGTCGTCGCACAATTCATCCGGCCGGCGAAAAATATTTCGCTCGTGGCGGACACCGCCGACATCAGCACCAAGTTCACCGTGCCGCCGGACGCGAAACGCCTGCTGCAGAATGCATGCTATGACTGTCATTCGAACCGGACGCGTTATCCGTGGTATGCCGAAATTCAACCGGTGGGTTGGTGGCTGGCAAAGCACGTGAAAGACGGAAAAGCGCATCTGAATTTTTCGGAATTCGCCACGTATTCCCCAAAACGTACCGCCGATAAACTCGATCAGATTTCGGATGAGGTTTCGCAACAAGCGATGCCGCTTCCGTCCTACAAATGGGGTCATCCCGAAGCGAGATTGACGGTCGCCCAGATGAAATTGTTGACCGATTGGGCCGACAATCTTCACGACGAAATTGCCCCGGATTGAACTGGCGTTGAGTCGTTAAAATCGCCTGAAATCGCCATCCTTTCGGCCTTTTTCCCGGAAAGTTTTTACGGCTATTGCGAGGGTGTTTGAACGCAACGAGTTTCACGATTGCATCTGGCGGGATATTCACCGGCGGACGTTTTGCGACGGGCCGGGGTTACGCCGTCCTTCGAAATATTGAAGGCGTTTTTACCCGGAAAAACGGAAACCGTGATTGGGTCTCTCCGTCTTGTGACGATAGAATCCTATTACAATGAAAACGAACCGCACTTCAAAGTTTCCCGCCACGATCATTCTGCTGGGAGCAGTTTGCGCGTTTGCCAGTGTCTCCCACGCCGCGACCAAGGAACCGAAAAACAAGGCGCCCAAGGTCACCACCGTAACCAAGCGCATCGGACCGGCCACCGAGCAGGTCATCGTAACGGAAAAATACAAGGACGGAACGGTGATCCGCGTCGTCCAAATTATTCATCCCGACGGCAGCAGTGAAACCAGCGGTGTTCGCCTGCCGGCAACCGCAAAGAGTTAAGTCAGAGTTTTTATGTCGGGCCGTCCGCACTATAGGTGCGGCGGCCTTTTTTTGTTTTTGGAGGACGCCAACGTGCTCTGGCGTTGCGCCAGTTAAAGAGGCAAATCACATTTGCGGAAAGCCGCTCGCCTCAGAGCTGGGCTCGATTCCCCAACGCAAATCTCCTTGAGCACACTCCCCACGAAAATTTCTGCGCCGCCGACAAACAATGCATGGCGCTGGATTCCGACGCTGTATTTCGGCGAAGGCATTCCTTATATCGTGGTAACAAGTCTGTCGGTGGTGATGTATAAGAACTTTCGGGTTTCGAATACGGAGATCGTATTTTATACAAGTTGGCTTTCGCTCCCGTGGGTAATCAAGCCGCTCTGGTCTCCGCTCGTGGATCGATTTCGCACGAAGCGATTTTGGACCGTCGCATTGCAACTGACCCTCGGGGCATCGCTGGCGCTGTTGGCGCTGACTTTGCCGGGCCCGGCATTTTTCCGCGACTCGATCGTTCTTTTCTGGCTCATCGCGTTCGCTTCGGCGACCCACGATATCGCCGCTGACGGCTTTTACCTGCACGCGCTTCCGCCGGATCAGCAGGCGGCGTTTGTCGGAGTCCGGAGTACATTTTATAAACTGGCGATGCTGGCCGGCCAGGGTGGCTTGGTCTGGCTTGCCGGAACGTTTCTCGCGAGCCGTCCGGACATGGGACGCGCCTGGGCTTTGGTTTATTGGCTGGTTGCCGCGGGATTTGCCGGGATCGGCTTATATCATTTCGTCGTCCTGCCCAAACCGCACAGCGATCACCCGGTGAAAGGCGGCCGGCAACTTGCCGGTGGTTTTGTGGAAGTCTTCGCGGCATTTTTTCGGAAAAAAGACATAGTCACCATTTTGGGTTTCCTGCTATTGTATCGATTTGCCGAGGCTCAGCTGTTGCCGCTGGTAAAACTCTTCCTGCTTGATGCTCGAAACGCCGGTGGCCTTGCGTTGAGCGTTCAACAGGTTGGTTTCATTTATGGCACTGTGGGGGTCGTCGCGCTTATTTTCGGCGGCTTGCTCGGTGGGTATATGATTTCCCGTTTTGGCCTGAAACGTCTGCTCTGGCCAATGATTCTCGCGATGTACGCCCCGAATGCCGGGTTCATTTTCCTCGCGATGACCCAACCGGAAAATTTGTCCGTGATCAGCGGTGTACTGGCGGTCGAGCAATTTGGCTACGGTTTCGGGTTCAGCGCCTATATGGTCTATATGATGATGGCCGCAGAGGGAGAGCATAAGACGGCGCACTATGCGATCTGCACGGGATTCATGGCCTTGGGTATGATGTTGCCCGGCATGGCGTCCGGGTGGCTGCAAGATCACTTGGGCTACGTTAAGTTTTTTATTTGGGTCTGCGTGGCTACCATTCCCTCGTTCATTGCCACTGCGTTGGCGAAGGTTGACCCTGGTTATGGCCGGCGCGGTCCCCCCGCTCCAGGCGAGAAACAGTAAGATTAACCCACCAAAGCGGGCGATTCGTCGCAAATATAGAGCGAGACAGCGCGGGATTTCATTGCTAGACGAAAGGTTGGGACCACTTATCGATGGTCATCCTCTATTTCCATTTTTGTCCAAGATCCCATGTACCAGGTCACTTTTTCCGAACAAAGCATGCGTGAGCTGAACAAGCTCAACAAACTGGAGCAGATGGAAGTGATCGAGCCGATCAGCAAGATTCGGCCGGGCGATTTGGAACGTCCGCGCGAGCCTTTGGGAAAGTTCACGCGCAACGGGAAGGATTACTACCGGCTGCGGGCGGGCGATTTTCGATTCTATTTCGAGGTGCAGGGCGAAACGTTGCATACGCATTACATTCTGCACCGGGCGTCGCTGGAAGATTGGCTTTTCCGCATGAAATTGCCCGTTTCCGAACAGCAGCTCGTGGAGCAAAACTCCAAATTCTGGAAGTATCTCGAAGGTTTGACCAAATAACCGCTCATGTCGGATCTCGAGCAACGCAACAATCCGTATAACGTCACGCAGGCGAGCCGGATTTATTTCCTGCCGAACCTGATGACCGCGGGAAATCTCTTTTGCGGTTTTGGCGCGGTAATTAAGTGCATTCAGGCGAGGCTGCTTACCGATGGCGGCGAATATGCACTATCGCACCAGATGGCCTCTTGGAGTGCCCTCTATACCCAGGCCGTCTGGCTTATTCTGGCGGCGGTTGTCTTTGATTCGCTCGATGGACGGTTGGCGCGAATGGGAGGGCGAACTTCCCTTTTTGGTGCTGAATTCGATTCGCTGGCCGACGTCGTTTCGTTTGGCATGGCACCGGCGTTGATGATGTTTTTCCTGATTTTGGCGCCACGGGAAGACTATCAATGGTTTCGCGAATTTGGCTGGCTGATCGCTTTTATTTATCTGCTTTGCGGCGCAGTTCGCTTGGCGCGCTTCAACGTCATCACAAACCCGCTGTTGCATCGGGCCGAGCTTGAATCGAACAAGGATTTTGTCGGCCTGCCAATTCCAGCGGCGGCAGGAACCGTGGCCACCATGGTTCTTCTACTGCTGAATATGTCAGCTAACGCAAAGGAACTGCGCCAAATGACCTTGGCTCTTCCGCTTATCCTCATCCTCGTGTCGTTTCTGATGGTGAGTACCGTGAGATATCCGAGTTTCAAGCAGATCAATTGGGAGACAAAAACGCGTTTTCAGACATTTATCGGGGTCTTTATTGCAGGAGCGGTGATTTGGCGCCTCCAAGAGGTCGCCTTCTTCTTCATTTTCCTAGCATACATTCTCTACGGACTGTTCGCTCACTATCAGCGCGGCGTGCGACACGCGCAGCGGCGGGCGCTGCGCCGAAAAGTTGTGAAAATGAAGCAGCAAGATTCCGAATAACTTTTCGCTGTGAACTACCAGACGGTTATTCTTTGTTATTCAGACGAGTTTCACAGGCCAATTTCCGCAGTCTCTGCTCTGCAAACCCGGGGTTATTGCGAAAATCGCAGGACATAATAATACGAATACTTCCTTATTGAATCTATCTCTAATCATCATTTGTTAGTTAAAAGCAAATTTACCGCCCCAGCCCGATGAAATTTAAGATCAATCGCGACCACTTCAGCAACGGCCTGGCTCAGGTCCTCAATGTCGTGGGCTCAAAGGCCGCGATGCCCATTTTGAGCAATGTGCTCATCGAGGCCGAAAAAGACTACATTTCCCTAACCACCACAAATCTGGATCTTGGAATTCGTTGCAAGATCAAGGCAGAGGTAAAGGAGGGAGGCTCGGTCACGTTACCGGTGAAACGGCTGGCGACAATCGTTCGCGAACTTCCCAACGTGGATGTTTCCTTTGACTCATCAGCGGCACACCAAGTGAAGATTGCGTCGGGCGGTTCGAATTTCCGTATCATGGGTATTGGCGCGGAAGAATTTCCGAAGCTTCCCGATTCGGCGGACGACAAAACCTTCGCGTTGGAGCAAGGCGAGCTGGCGACGATGCTAAGCAATGTTTCCTACGCGCAATCCACGGACGAGACGCGTTACATTCTCAACGGTGTTTATTTCAATTTTAAGGAAGGTAAACTGACCCTTGTGGCCACCGATGGACGTCGGCTGGCGTTGGTGAGCAAGGAAGTAGACGTGCCCGCTGGCAGTGCGGGAGCAATCATTCTTCCGGCAAAGACCGTGGCCGAGCTTCTTCGTTTGCTGGGCAAGGGCGACAAATTGAAAATCGCTTTCAACGAACGCCGGGCTGCGTTCCAAATTGATACGGGCAAAGATACGAGCGGCTTAACGGACAACATTTATCTCTTTTCAAAAGTGGTGGAGGGGAATTATCCGAATTATCAGCAGGTTATCCCCAAGGAAACCCACCAGCGGATCAAACTGGAGCGGGAGTTGTTTCTCCAGTGCGTGCATCGCGCGGCTCTGGTTACTTCCGAAAAATCCAACTCGGTTAAGATCAAGTTATCGGCCAATTTGCTGGAAATCAGCGCTTCCTCGCCGGATTTCGGTGAATCTCATGAATCAATGGCAATTTCATACAGCGGACCTGAACTGCAGGTCGCGTTTAATCCTCAATTTGTGATGGATCCTCTTCGCGCACTCACGAAGGACGAAGTGTTTTTTGAACTCAAGGACGAGGTGAGCCCCGGGGTTTTCAAGACTCTGGAAAGCTTCGTGTGTGTAATCATGCCGGTGCGTTTGAGCTAAACGGCTCTTCGATTCCCGCCAGTTCCGTTCCCCCTCATGCCAGAAACCCTGTCAGTGTTTCTCGCTCCGTCCGTAGCGTTGTTGTTGTTGCTGTTTTACATCAACCTTCGCATGGCGTCGCCGGTGCTCGCAATTCCGATTCGCTGGCTGCGCTGGATCCTTTTTGCGTTATTCATGGCGCAGACGAATGCGCAATTATCGATGATCGATCGACCGTTCTGGACAGTGGCGGCTGCGGTTTTTTTGATTTGGTTCCTGCTTGAGTCGGGTTTCAATTGGTTGAAAGTCAGCGCCATCAGTCTCAGTCCGATGCCGCTCTTTCCCCGTTATGTGGTCAACAACAGCGGCGACGAGTGGCCCACGCAAAAACGACTTTTGCGCGTGCGAGACTGGCTGCGGGACAATCGATTCGTGCATGTTCAAGCGCTGAAAGCAGAATTGGGTGGTGGCATCTGGTTGCGCGCCTCGGTTTATCGGAATCAGGACAACACACTCCGCTTGCATGTGCTTTTTGTCCCTCAGGAAAACGGTGCGATTACGGTGTGCTACAGCCTTGCGACGCTTGCCACCTCCGGTCGCCGTTATGTGACCGACAATCTCTATATTCCGTTTGGTGGATTTTATCCAGAAACCTGGCATGTGGAACGCACGCCGTGGTCCCGCAAACTCTCCCGATTGGTTGCCCGTCACCAGAAACGGATCAATAAATCAAATGAGCCAGCGCAGACTTGGGAGATCAGTCCGATCGATGATATTAACCAGCAGCAGCAGTACATGGAGGTTATCAATACCGAGCTTGGTTACCTGCTTCCCCACGCTGAGCGCGAAGAGTTCGGGAAAATCACCCCTGAAGGCAGGTTTCGAATCTGGAAGGAAGCCTGGCAGCTCGATTATCTGGGCATCGCGAGCCGGTATACGTAGGCGAAAAAGGCGGTTAAACGGTAGTGAAACCGCGGGCTATCGGGCAAAAATGGCTCGTGTCGCGGTCAATTCCGGCTAACCCATAGCCATGCCCCTGCTTGCCCAGTCTGCGGTCGAAAAAATGAAAACGCTTCCGCCCGATGTGTGGCTGAAGATCGGCATCGTGATTTTTGCCTTCATCGTCGCGGTTTTTATTTTCCGCCGGATCGTAAAGATGAATAAAATCATCGGCAGTATCATTATTGTCGTGGTTGGCAGCATCGTCTTTTTCTCCTGGGTGTATAACCGGAACGAACCCAAATTCCTGACTCCCATAGTGGAAAAAATCGCGCCGTTTTTCCCGACCGCTGGTGCCTACAACGCCAAGCAACAAAATACACCTAAGGGGACGCATTAGGCTGTAGGACATAAAAAAGGTTTGGTCTTTCGCCGCCCGGCGCTATGCGTTGGACCGTATGCCAAAAGACCTTTCCGATATCGGACTCATCGGCCTGGCGGTCATGGGTCAGAACCTCGCACTGAACATAGCCGACCACGGCTTTCAAATTTCGGTATTTAACCGCACGACGGAAAAGACCGACAAGTTTGTTGCGGAAAATCCCAGCACGCCGGGTGGTGTGGTTGGCACAAAAACGCTGGAGGAATTCGTCCAATCCCTGGCGAAGCCGCGCAAGATGGTGATTTTGGTGCAGGCAGGCAAAGCCACCGATGCCGTGATCGACGGCTTGGTTCCGCTGCTCGAACAGGGCGATATCATCATTGACGGTGGAAATGCACTGTGGACCGATACGATTCGCCGCGAAAAAGCACTGAAGGAAAAAGGCCTTCGCTTCATTGGCTCCGGCGTTTCCGGTGGTGAGGAAGGCGCGCGTTTCGGTCCGTCGCTGATGCCCGGCGGCGATATTGCAGCATGGAAGGAATTAAAACCGATTTGGGAAGCCGTCGCCGCGAAGGTTGACGAGAAAACAGGAAAACCGATTCCCGGGGCCCAACCGGGAAAACCGGTCAAGGGTGGCGTCCCGTGCACGACGTACATTGGTGAAAATGGCGCCGGCCATTATGTGAAAATGGTCCACAACGGGATTGAGTATGGCGACATGCAGATGATCTGCGAAGCCTACTCCCTCATGCAGGGTCTGCTCGGCCTCAAGCCTGCGGAAATGGGTGCGATTTTTTCCGAATGGAACACCGGTTCGCTCGACAGTTTCCTGATCGAAATCACGGCGGATATCCTCAAGCAGATGGATCCGGTCAACAAAAAGAAGGCATTTGTCGATGTGGTGCTCGATACCGCCGGCCAGAAGGGCACGGGCAAGTGGACTTCCACCAATGCGCTCGATATGGGCGTGCCGGCACCGACGATCGCCGAGGCGGTCTTCGCCCGCTGCGTGAGTGCGATCAAGGACGAACGCGTGGCGGCCTCCAGGATCCTCAAAGGTCCCGCTCGCAAATACCGCGGTTCAAAGAAAGCGCTTTTGGCGGCAATTCACGACGCTCTCTACTGCTCAAAGATTTGTTCCTACGCCCAGGGATTTCAGCTGATGCGCACGGCGCAGGCTGAGTTTGGATGGAAACTTAATTTCGGTGAAATCGCCAAAATCTTTCGCGGCGGTTGCATTATTCGTGCGGCATTCCTGCAAAAGATCACCGAGGCGTACGCCCGCAAGCCGGACCTCGCGAATCTCCTGCTCGACCCTTATTTCAACAAGACGGTGAAGAAGGCGCAGGAAAACTGGCGCAAGGTTGTTTCGCTCGCCGCCGAGTGCGGCGTCGCCGCGCCGACATTCAGCTCCGCGCTCTCTTACTACGACAGTTATCGTTCAGCCCGCCTGCCCGCCAATCTGCTACAAGCCCAACGCGATTATTTCGGCGCGCACACGTATGAGCGCGTCGACAAGCCGCGCGGAAAATTCTTCCACGTCGACTGGCCGGAGCCTTCGCGCCCACAGTTGGAAGTCTAGGTGGACAGGACGTTTAATCGGAGCGGGCTAAGCGAAAAATTTGAATAAACCACTCCGCTTTGGCGTCCCATCTTATATGAAGCAATACTCCATCATTTTGGTCTTCTGCGCGGTATTAACGGGGCTTTGGGCCGCCGGGCCGCAAGATGATCGGCGTGGAGACGAACCGCGGATTATTTTATACGAACACGCCGATTACCGCGGTGCCTCGCTCATTCTCCACCCCGGCGACCGGATAGAGAATTTTTCCGGGCAGAGATTTTCCAACGGGACGAATCTGAACGACAGTGTTTCTTCGATTCGCGTTGAAGGTGGAGCGGAGCTGTACGTTTATGCAAATGCCGGTTTTCATGGCGCCGTAATGCGGGTGACTGAAAATGTGCGCGATCTCACCGGTCGTTTGCTTGCGGACAATTCCCGGGACAATTGGAACGACCGGATTTCTTCACTTAAGGTGGAAGGTGGCGGCGAGCACCGGCGACCGGCGCCGATTCGTGAGGCGGATTGTGATGTGATTATTCGGCGGGTGTATCAGGATTTGTTGGGCCGCGCACCTGATGCGGGTGGATTGCGGAATTATCGCGGCCTCATGATCGATCAAGGCTGGACCGAGCAAATGGTGCGCGATCATCTCCGGCACGGTGACGAATTCCGCCGCGAGCGCGTCGATCAAATCATTCGACGCGCCTACCTCGACGTGCTCGGCCGTGAAGTGGATGCGAGCGGATTGAACCAGTATCGCAAGGCAATCATCGACAAAGGCTGGACGGAAGGTGATGTTCGCGATGATCTCCGGCGCAGTGCGGAATATAAAAACCGCGCGAAGACCAAGCGATAAGGTTCGCCGGTTTCGCTTTACTCAAGCGAGCTTGCGCCGCGCTTGTTCCCAATAGACCAGCAGCGACCGGAAATCCTGCTCCTTGGAGGCGCTGTGGATGACGTAATCGTAGGCGTTGCGTTCGGCTAATTCGAACTCGGCGCTTTGGAGGCGCCGCGCGAGTTCGTCTTCGCTGACCGGACCCCTGCCCTGCAATCGCTCGCGGAGTACTTCGAGCGAATCCGGCGCGACAAAAATCGTCACCATTTTTTCCTTCAACAAGGGAAATGTTTCCGCCGCCGCGCGAAAGCTCCGGACACCCTGCACGTCAACGTTGGCGATCAAGCTCACACTCGCCAGACGATTTAGGACGGCGGACTTCAGCGTACCATAGCGATACTTGCGATGCACACAGGCCCACTCCAGAAATTCGCCAGCGGCCAACTTTTGATCGAACTCCACCTCGGAAAGAAAATGATAGTCACGGGCATGTTGCTCGCCAATCCGAGGTGGCCGCGTCGTGGCGGTGATCACGCGCTCGAATCCCGGCACTTCCTTTACCAACCGGTCGCACAGCGTGCTTTTCCCAACGCCCGCTGGTCCGGCGAGGATGATGAGGACGGTTTTGGAAGGGGCAGCTGCGGACATTGATTAGTAGGTAAAAGCCGACGCGGTCGTGGCCAGTCCATACCCGAGTAATATGACCCCGATTAAACGGGCGCGAGACGGCCGCAAAAAAAGCCACTCAAAAAAATCGCGCAAACGATACGGTGCCGCGGCGAGATAAATGGCCAGCCCGAGTCCGATATAAACCGCCGTGACCATCAACAGACGCTGGGGATGCGTATATTCCATGTAAGCGGCATAAAGCAATGGCTCGGCCGCCAGTAGCATTAAAATACTCAACCCGCGCACGGCCAGGAAATCCGGCGTGAAGAATACCGCCAGCGCGGCCAGTACGCCAAACCCGATCATCACTGGTTGCGGGGTTTTAAAAAAAATCAGGTCGGATTCCCCGAGGTGCGAAAGGCGCCAGAGGAACCAGACAGTGCCCAGCCCAAAAAACAACCAAGCCGCACGATTTGAACGTGGAATACTCCGGGCGGTGGACCCAATGGCGGAGTTATTCCACGTGAGCAGCCCGCCGAGAAGGGTGAGAAATAAACCAGGCAACAATGTAGCGAGAAAAAGGCTCATAGGATTATCCACTAAAAGACAAAGAGACGTTCAGGGGAAAGGCAATCAACGGCAATGGGTATCTATAAACGAATGGCATGACAAACTAGGCGTTTATTCCGGCTAATTCGAGCGATCCGTAGAGCACTGCGGTCGAGACACGCTCGATTTTTACCGAGACCAACTCGCCGATGAGGCGTTCGTTCGCGTCGAAATGGACGATGCGGTTTCCCCGCGTGCGCCCGGTAAAACTCAGGCCCTTTTTGTCGGGTCCTTCGACGAGCACTTCCTGAATTGTGCCGACGAGTGCGGCATTGCGCCGGTTGGAATTGCGTTCGAGAATTTTCAGCAGGATTTGGTTTCGGTCTTCCTTCACCTCCTCCGGCACTTGATCCGCCAGCGTTGCCGCCGGCGTGCCGGTGCGAATTGAATATTTGAAAACGTACGCCATGTCGTAGTTGCAGACCTCGAACAACTCGCGCGTCTGGGCAAAGTCCTCCTCGGTCTCACCGGGAAAGCCGACGATGACATCGGTGGAGAAATACATGTCCGGCCGCGAGGTGCGCAGGTCGTCCACAATCTGCCGGTAGCGTTCCCGCGTGTAAGGCCGGTTCATCGCGCGCAGGATGCGATTCGAGCCGGATTGCAGCGGAAGATGAACGTACTCACACAGCTTTTCCAAACGCGTATAAGCGGTGATGAGGTCTTCCTTGAAACCTCTCGGATGCGGCGAGGTAAACCGGATGCGTTGGAGGCCCGGAATAGCGTTTATGCGTTCGAGCAGTTGAACAAATGGTGTGATTCCGCCGGTATGTTCATAATCGCGGCGACCATAGCTGGTGACGATCTGGCCGAGCAGCGTAACTTCCTTCACACCGCGTTCGGCGAGTTGTTCGCACTCCCGCACGATGTCATCCATCGGCCGCGAGCGTTCATCGCCGCGGGTCTTTGGTACGATGCAAAAAGCGCAATCCATATTGCAGCCCTGTTGGATCGAAACAAAGGCGGAGATCTGTTTCTCCTCGAGCACGTGGTCGCGGATGGTGTTTTGTGAACCGGCTTCCTCGGCGATGTCCACGATGGTCTGGCCCGTGGGCACGCCCGCCGCCTGCGCGGCGCGGAGATTGTCCAGGTAGTCCGGGACTTGGTGAAACTTCTGGGTGCCCACGATCAAATCGACGTCGGGCAACCGATCAAGCAGTTCGGCCCCGCGATTTTGCGCCATGCATCCGAGAATCCCCAAAATAAAGTCCGGGTTCTTACGCCGCTGGCCGGCAACGTTGGCGGCTTTGCCGATGGCTTTTTGTTCGGCCGCGTCCCTGACACTGCACGTATTGAGCAGCAGGATATCGCAGTTCCGTTCGTCATTGACGATCCGGTAACCACGGGCACGCAACAAGGCAGCGACGGCTTCGCTATCGCGCTCGTTCATCTGACAACCATACGTCTTTATGAAAACCCGGTTCATGCGGCGGAGGAACGTAAGTATCCGGCTGGCGTTTGGGGTCAACGCGGATTCCCCTTGGATCGCGAGTTGAGTTGTCGCAACTTTGGATGTTTCCACGTGTCACTCCTCCTATGAAATCGGGCAAACTCATGGCGCTGAGCCTTCTGTTGTGCGTGCGTGCGGGAGCAACTGAGACTTTGCCTAAAAAACCCGATCCGGCGGAAAAAATTTATCAAGCGGGCAAGGAGCTTTTTGACCAGTTTGAGCTGACCGACGGCGATGATTCCCTTGAATTTCCATCGCGCGACGAGTGGAACGGTTTCGTCACGCGGCTGCAAAATGCACTGAACAACAACCGGCTCGACGAACTGGCTGATTACGAGCCGCAGGCGCGGACAGCGCTGGCGGCATTTCAAGTGCTGCCGGGCTATCAGGATTACGTGGATTGGTTAAAGGAACGGCTTGATTATATCGAAGCGGCGAAACAGGCGGCGAAAAATCCTTCGTTGCCGGCGCCGTCGGCGACGACGCTTGGAATTCCGCATTACGCCTTGTGGCTGAACCGGCTTCAAGATCGTCCCGTGCCTGCCGCCGCGGCTGCCGTTCTGCCGGAATTGCGCGCAGTGTTTGCCGACGCAGGGTTGTCGCCTGATCTTGCTTGGGTCGCTGAAGTGGAATCCACCTTTAATCCCGAGGCGCGAAGTCCCACGGGGGCTTGTGGTCTTTTCCAACTGATGCCGATGACGGCGCGCGATCTTGGGTTGAGTGCCAGTTCGCCCGACGAGAGAACCGACCCGAAAAAAAATGCCCAGGCTGCGGCGAAATATTTCCGGCAGCTTTATTCTCGATTCAACAACTGGCCGCTGGCGATTGCCGCCTACAATGCCGGACCGGGTCGCATTCGCCGCACACTTGATCAAAAAGACGCGAAGACTTACGCGGAGATCGCCAGCCTGCTTCCGGCCGAAACTCGCATGTATGTGCCCAAGGTGCTCGCGACCCTTGCCGTGCGGGCGTCGATTTCGCCGGGCGAACTTGCGCCACCGCGATAAACGGGTAACGCACTGCCGCTCGACACTTGCGATGAAGGCGCAAACCTTGAAATTAATGGAATGAAACTGCCTCTGATCGTCCTGCTTGCGGTTGCTGCTTTTGGTTCGGTTGCGGCGGTTGCATCGGAGTCGAAGGGTCCAGAGACGGAAAAACCGGAGGCGTTGGTTTTGATTATTGCCGACCAGCATTCCGCTTATGAACGAACTGCGCAGTTTGTGGCATTGGTCGACCAACTTAAGACCGGGCATCCGGGGTTACCGTTGGCCATTTTGCTGGATGGCGATACCTTCGAATACGGCAACGTTATCGCACGACGGAGTGCGGGTGCGATTGAGTTTGCGATGTTTGCTGCCCTTGCCCGGCGAGCTCCGACGGTTCTGAATCTCGGCAACCACGAACCGGAATTCTACGATCTGTCGGAAACGGTTCGTCGAATCGAGCACACTGGCGTCAACGTGATCGGCAACATCGTCGATCACTCGTCGGGCCGACCATTTGCACCGGCGTCGATCCAACTGAAATTGGGCCCGGCGATTGCGACGATCGTAGGCCTAACGACAGATCACCTGTCCACCTATCGGGTCGCGGTCCGACCGTCGCTGGATCTTGCAGATCCCGTTGTCTGGGCGAAACAAAATTTCCCTACCATGCTTGATCGCGCTTCGTTGCCGATCGTTATGAGTCACGCCGGGCTGAACGCCGATCGACAAATGTTATCGATGGTGCCCGACGGCACGCTTTTTGTCGGGGCGCACGATCACCTTCGATTCGTTCATCCGATCGGTAGCGGCGTTTATGTACATTCGGGCTCTTGGAACGAGTATCTGACGTTGGCATGGCTGTATCGCGATTCGTCCGGTAGATCGGTGTGGAAAGTGGAGCAACGGGCAATTTCCACCGATGGCGTGGGTGATCAGGAGCTCGCAGGGTTGATCAGCAAAATCCGTGTGAAGTATCTCGCGCGCGAGGATTCTGCGATCGTAGCGCAGAGCCCGCAGGCAATGTCGCCGCCGGAAGCGGCGCGATTGGTCGCGCGCCTTCTCGCGGTGTCGGCGGGAGCGGACGCCGCGTTTATTGGCAACACCACTTTTGGCTCGGGATTACCGGCGGGTTCGGTCAGCCGGATCGATTTCGACGCCTGCGTTCGCTTTGACGGGACAATTTGTACAGCCGAAGTGGATGGGCGTCGTCTCGCAACGCTGCTGGCCAACGCCAATCAAGGAGCGGGCACGGCATTTAAAAAAAGGAGTGGTGAATATCTTGTGGCGGAGGGTCCCAAAATGATCGCTCCGGCCAAACGGTATCGGATCGCGACCACCGATTGGGGAGCACGCAACTCAGCGAAATACTTTGGTTTGCCAGCGATTGAATGGCAGGAATTGAGCGGGCCGAAACTCAAGGCCCGGGTTCTCGACGGCCTCGCGATGCCGGGGGTCGAACCCCAACACTGATTTCGACCGCAAATCTCGGCCGGCACTGATTCAAGTTACTTTTGTAGAGCGAAATAACCCTGCGGAAAAATTGCTGGGCGGGCGACAGAATCGCATCGCTTCGGGAGAGGAGATTACTTTGCTGGCAACGTATGGGATTCTTCGATCGTTTGGCTGCCAAGAAAACTACCCCTGAACCGGTTGTAACCGCTCCGGAACAGGCGTTGGAAAAGAAACCAGTGGTCGGGGCGATCCTGCCACTGCTGGCCAGCGCCCGGGAAAAACTCAAAGTCCGTGATCTCGCGGGGGCGATGGAGATCTACGAACAAGTATTGCCTGCCGCTGCGGACCGCTCGGACGTGCTCGTTACGATTTCGGCGGATCTCGGGACCAATGGATACGTGCGGGAAATCATCGAACTGCTCGCGCCGCGCTACGATCTTGAAAAACACGGCGCAGCTGCCGGGGTTAATCTCCTTCAGGCTTACCTTGCCACGCGCAATACCGATTCGGCGCAACATTTGCTCGATTTGCTTTTTTCGCTGCAGCGACCCGAACTTGAAGCGCGATTGATTGGCTTTTCAAAGGCGCTTTCCGAACTTTTTATCAGCGAGGGTGAGGCGGCGGATTCCTCCTCACCCGACGAACCCCGCGAGGAGAAAAAAATCAACCTCGTCAGCATCAGTAAACCGATCTGGTCGTACGGTCTCGAAGCCCAGCATGCGGCAATTCTGCCGAAGCCCGAGGGGAAATTGCGCAAGGTCGCCTTTGCCCAGCTTTCGATGCCCGGAGCTTCCGCCGTGATGGAGCAAGCGACCAGGATTGAGGACGACAACGGTCGATTGAGCCGCGCCTTTGCGTTGTGGATGGCGGAGACGTTTTCCTATAGCGTCGGCTACGAAGCAGTCGCGGCGTTGGGGTTGATGAACCAGGAGCACTATGCGCTGTTCCCCACGGAATGGACGGCGGAAAATCTTCGCCAGCTCAACGAGACGTCCAGCGCCAAAGGCCTGGACTATATCGTGGCGGGATGGATGCGGGCGCATAACGACGATTTTGAAATCGGAGTGCGGATTTGGGAGGTCAAGAAATTCCGGGAACTGAAATCGTTCTCGGTCCGCTTTGCGCCGTCGACGGCGAACGAAGCGTTGCTGAATATTCACGGACAATTACGCGCTTATATGGAATGGTCCGCCCTGCCGTCCGGCAATGGAATCGGTTATGAACCACCGGCGGATCCAGTCGCTTATCTGCAGGCGCTCGGAGCTTCCATTTCGCTTTTTCTGGGAGGAAAGGCATTGCTGCCTGCGAACCATCTTCGGCTGGAAACGTCACCGTTCGTTTCGGCGGTGCAAGCGAATCCCGGTGATGTTCGCGCGAATCTGGCCTTGATCACCGGTTTGCAGCGTCTCAAGGAATTGGGCGGAACGCTGGACGATGAGGCGCTGAATTTGGCCCGTGCCTGGCTCGCCTCGGACGCGGCGCAGGCGTTGGGATTGAGTGGGATTGAGCTATAGTCGGAACGGTTAACGCGGAGCCACGCCGCGATTTTCGAGGATGCCCGCAGCGAGGTCGCTGCGGCTCCAGATTGACGGCGCGATGGGAGCGAGGGCGGAAATAAAAAGACCCGGCTTGCGACCGGGTCTTGGAATGAAAAAGAAAAATTCGCCACTCTGATCGATTAGGGATGCTTGGCGTTATAATACGCGATGAAATCAGGCGTGAGGTCCAATTCCACTTTGGCGTCAAGCAAGGCGTCGCCGAGCTTGGATGCGTCGAATAGCATGCTTACTCCACGGTCCTTGGCAAAAGCGCGGAGTTCCTTCCCGACCTGTGCCGTGATTGGTCCCTGGGTCTCCTGCTGACGCTGTTGAAAGTCGGTTTGTGCCTTCTGTTGTTTAGCCTGCAACTCCTGTTGCATCTTCAAACCGGTGGTCTGTTTTTCCTCGAGGGCCTTGGCATTGCCCGTCGGATCGGTGCGGAGCCGGTTAATTTCGCCGGCGAGGGTGCGGAGTTTTTCATTGAGCAGCGAAAGATCGCTTTGCGTGCTGCTGAATTCCACTTCCAAGGCCTTGGCCGACCGCACCAATTCCTTGATGCCCGTGGTCTCATCGAGAAATTGGGCCGTGTTGACGTAGGCGATCCGAGCGGGCTCGATGGTTTTGGCCGCCGAAGCGGGCGTTGATTGGGCGGGCAAGGAAGCAGTCAGCGCACCGACCGCCAGCAAACCGAAACAGAGACGAAAAGATTTCATGGGACGCCAGAGCTAATGTCCGCCATGCCGTTGGCAAAGGCTAAATCAGCGGGTTGTGGCGAGTTGCCCGCAACCGGCGGCGATGTCGATGCCGCGGCGTTGGCGGAGGGTGCTGGGCAAGCCATGGTCGGCAAGAATCTGCTGGAAGCGGCGGGCGGCTTCGCCGCCGGTTGGATCGCCATCGTATCCGGCTGTTGGATTTAACGGGATCAGATTTACTTGTGCGAGTTGGCCGCGCAGGAGCCGGCCGACCGCATGGGCGTTTTCCGGGGAATCGTTTTTGCCCTCAATGAGCGTCCATTCGTAAAAAATGCGGCGTTCCCGCTTCTTAATATAATAACGGCAGGCATCCATTAACTCCGCCAACGACCATTTTTTTGCGACCGGAACCAAGACCGCCCGTTCTTCCTGGGTGGCACCGTGCAGTGAAACGGCGAGATGAACAGGGCGAGCCTCGTCGGCGAGCCGGATGATGCCCGGTACGACGCCCACGGTGCTCAAGGTGATTTTCTTTGCGCCGAGGGCGAGACCGGTTGGATCGTGCAGAATGTCGATGGCCGTCATCACGGAATCATAATTGTGCAGCGGTTCGCCCATGCCCATCAGCACGATATTGCGGAGACGTTCGTGACGAGCATGCGGGGAAAGGCTCTGCGGTTCCGCGAGGGCGGCACCATGGGGAACGCGACGGAGGATCGCGTCGACGTGTATCGCTTGCGCGACGATTTCCCCAGGCGTGAGATGACGGACAAATCCCATCTGGCCAGTCGCGCAGAAAACGCAGCCCATTGCGCAACCCGCCTGACTGCTGATGCACGCGGTGACGCGTCCGGTATAGCGCATCAAGACCGTTTCAATCCGGCGCTGGTCCGTGAGTGAAAGCAGGTATTTGTGCGTGAAGTTGTCGCGGCTTTTTTGTTCGATCGCCACGGCGAGGCGCCCAAAAAAAAACTCGTTCTCCGCCTTGGCGCGGAAACGCACCGGCAATTCGGCCATTTCGGCCCAGGTTTCCTTGCCCCCGCGATAGACGTAACCCCAGAGTTTCGCGCTGTGGACGGGCGAAAATCCCCACTTTGTCGTGAGCGCGAGCAACGCATCGCGGGTGAGATCGTAAAAGTTGACGGGAACCGAAGACATTTTGTCGATGTGGCTTTAGGGTGGACGAAGCTCCGGGTAAAGGGCAGAGCACAGATTTATTCGATGACAGAATGACCGTGTTCCTCGGCGGCCGTCGATTGAGCTACGGATTGCCAGCGGGGAAAAATTCCCAACACTTTTTTGATGTCACCCAAAGCCATTCTGGCCGGCGGCAGTGGATTAATCGGACGCGCGCTCGCGAAACGACTCATTAAATTGGGCTGGGAAGTGGTTATCCTCACGCGTTCGCCCCAAGTTGAAACGACTGGACGTGAGATTTATTGGAATGCCGAGACGGGTGGGCCATGGACGGCTGAGCTGGAGGGAGCGGGGGCTCTGGTGAACTTTACCGGGCGAAGCATCAATTGTGTGTTCACACTGGAAAATTGCCGGGAAATCATGGATTCGCGCCTCAAAGCGGTAAACGCGCTGGGCAAGGCGGTGGTAAAATGCAAAAAGCCACCGGCCGTGTGGGTGCAATGCAGTGCGGCCGGCTACTATGGCAGCACAGGCTTGGGCCTCTGTTACGAGGACTCTCCCGCCGGGCACGATTTTTTGGCGGAAGTTTGCATCCAATGGGAAGAGGCCTTGAATGCGTTGGATTTAACTGCGACCCGGCGCGTGATCATGCGGCTGGGGATGGTGTTGGATCTGCGCGGTGGCGCTTACCCGGTCCTGGCGAAATTGACGAAACGCTTTTTGGGCGGCACGGCAGGGCGCGGTCAGCAAGGGGTGCCATGGGTTCATCACAAGGATGTCACGGAGGCATTTGTTGAAGCGATGCAACAGCCGGAGATGACGGGGCCGTACAATGTTTGCGCACCGGATCCGGCGACCAACGCGGATTTTATGCGCGCGATGCGGCATTCATTGATCAGGCCATGGTGTCCACCCGCGCCGGCGTTTGTGGTGCGATGGGTTGCACGGCAGTTGATGGAAACGGATCCGCAATTGGTGTTGGGAGGACGGAGTTGCTCGCCTTCACGTCTGCTGGAGCGCGATTTCCCCTTTGAATTTCCCGATCTGCGCTCGGGCCTGCGTGACTTGGCGAAATGGTAGGCAGATGGTGCCACAGCGCTGCGTTTTCGCTTGGTCAGATGCGGGCGGAGACCGCAGCTTGTTTTTTCGAGAGGTATCGTTGGTGCAGGAACCGAGTGGCGTGCTCACCGAATTGCTGCCGAAAAATCGGCGCAAAAAAACCGAAGACGCGAACGACTCCGGTCTGGGTAAGAGGATTAAATGAGGATCGAGGTTAGAAAAACCGAACGGGCTTTGCTGCCATGCGTTCATGTTCCTCGGGCGAGCAGCCGGCATTGGTGGCGGCGGCGATTTTGGCGGCGCTGGCTTTCACGAGATTGTTGGCGAGAAGATAGTTTTCGACTTCCTCGCCGGAAATGTCGGCGAGCATGACGCCGTCAATTTCGACGCAGGGCGAAAGGGGCTGGGCTGACTTGCGCACCATTTCCTCATAATTGGCGCGGTTGTTGATGATATCGATATCATCGTACGCGAGGTTATACTTGCCCATGATGGCGCGGACACCATTGGACCATCCGCAATGCGGTTTCAGATAGGCTTTGATTTTCATGAGGGAGAGGGAGGAAATTGAATCGACGGCATACGTTATGCGCCACCGTTTCTTCTTCAACTTAAACTTTCATCATCCATAAGTTTTACCCAGCGTGCCCACTGTTTTTCCGATCCTTTTACCCGAACAAGCTTCTGAATTTGCCCGCGTTGGCCTGGCCAATGTCCAGCGCGAATTTCCCCACTCGGTGCAGCATCTGCTCAATGGTCCGGAAGATGTGCGCTTGCCCCGGTCGCTTCATCCCGCGTTTTACGGAAGCTACGACTGGCACTCCTGTGTCCATCAGCATGGCATGTTGGTGCGGCTCGCGCGTTTGTTTCCTGACCTGCCGGAGCGCGCGGAAATCAGCCGGGTGTTGAGGGAGCACTTGACGGTGGAAAATATCGCGGCCGAAACGGCTTATTTTCAAGCACCTGGACGCGGTTTTTTTGAGCGACCTTATGGCTGGGCGTGGTTGCTTAAACTCGCAGCGGAATTGCAGACCTATGACTCCAAGCTCGCAGAGAACCTCGCACCGCTGGTTGCGGTTATGCGCGCGGGACTATTCGCTTATCTGGTCGCGCTCATTCATCCGGTGCGGCACGGCGTTCATAATAATTCCGCATTCGCGGTGAAGCTGGCGCTCGATTACGCACGCGTGGCGGACGATCAGGCGTTGAAGCTTTTTTGCACGAGTCGCATGGCATTTTGGTTTGGCCATGATATGGACTACGGGGCGCGCTGGGAGCCGTCGGGTGAGGATTTTCTCTCCCCTGCCCTGACCGAGGCTGAGGTCATGGCAGCGGTGTTGCCGCCGGAGAATTTTGCTCGTTGGTTGGATCGCTTTCTTCCCGGCCTGCCCGCTGGTGAACCGGCGAAATTGTTCACTCCGGTGACAGTAAGTAATCCTTCCGACCCGAAGATCGCCCATTTGATCGGGCTGAACTTGAACCGCGCCTGGTGCTGGCGCCGCATCGCCTCTGCGCTGGCGGAAAATGACCTGCGCCGCACCCGTGCGCGTGATGCGGCGGTCTTGCATTTGGAAGCCGCTTTGCCGCTCCTGACCGTGGACGATTTCAATCGCACGCATTGGCTGGTGTCGTTCGCGGTTTATGCGTTGACCGAGTAAACGGGCTTCATTTTGCGGTATCTCGCCGGCTGTTTCCTTTTTCGATTAGCAGCGCGCAGGAGAATACGCATACTGACCGCCAATGAAGACCGTCCTGCTCCTTTGCGCATCGAACATTTTCATGACCTTCGCCTGGTACGGGCACTTGAAATTTTTGCACGACAAGCCGCTCTGGCTGACGGTGTTGATTTCCTGGAGTATCGCGTTTTTTGAATATCTGTTCATGATTCCCGCCAACCGGTTGGGCTATGGTGAGTTTACGGGATATCAATTAAAAATCATTCAGGAAACGATCACCTTGGTTGTTTTCGTCGGGTTTGCGTGGCTGGTGCTCGGCGAGAAACTTCGCTGGAACTACGCCGTGAGCCTGCTGTTCATCGCGCTCGCGGTTTATTTCGCGTTTGGTTTCAACAAGGCGACTCCGCCAGTCACTTGAGGAAAGCGTGGCCTGATTTCAGGCATTTTTTCGCGTACTCCGCGCTTGCCGATTGCGGAGGTTGGCGCACTTTCTGGGCAACTTTTCAATCAAACCCCTCAACACGATAAGTCATGTCCAAAGCCGAAAAATCCAAGACGTCCGAATCCCGTGTCGCCACCGCGGAAAAATCGAACAACGTCGCCCGCGAAAAAAATATCGATCTCGCACTGTCCTCGATCACCAAACAGTTCGGCGAAGGCTCGATCATGCGTTTGGGCAGCAACACCAAGATGAAAGTCGATACGCTGTCGACCGGTTCGCTCGCGATCGACCTCATGCTCGGTGTTGGCGGCCTGCCACGCGGGCGCATCATTGAAATCTATGGCCCGGAATCCTCCGGTAAAACCACGTTCTGCTTGAGTGTGATTGCCGAAGCCCAACGGCGCGGCGGGCTCGCAGCCTTCATCGACGTCGAACACGCGCTCGATCCGAAATACGCCCGCGTCGTGGGCGTTAGTCTCGACGACTTGTTGGTTTCACAGCCCGATTCGGGTGAAGATGCGCTTAATATCATGGAGACGCTCATTCGCTCGAATAGCATTGATGTGATCATTCTCGATTCGGTGGCTGCATTGATTACGAAGGCTGAACTCGACGGCCAGATGGGCGATATGACCATGGGCAGCCAGGCCCGCTTGATGTCGCAAGCCATGCGCCGGCTCACGGCGGTCGTGAGCAAGACGAACTGCGTTTGCATCTTCACCAACCAGATTCGCGAAAAAATTGGCGTCATGTTCGGCAGTCCCGAAACCACTTCGGGTGGACGCGCGTTGAAGTTTTTTGCGTCGATTCGCCTGGATATTCGCCGCAAGGACCAGCTGAAGACTCCCGATGGCAAGGTGATTGGCAACCGCACCAAGCTGAAGGCGGTGAAAAATAAAGTCGCTCCTCCGTTCACCGAGGTGGAGTTCGACATCATGTACGATGAAGGCATCTCGGCGACGGGTTCGTTGGTCGACCTCGGCGTGGACCACAAGGTGCTCGAGAAGAAAGGTGCGTGGATTGCCTTTAACGGTGAACTTGTGGGACAGGGCCGCGAGGCCGCGAAACAAGCGTTGCGGGACAACGCCGATCTTGCCGCCAAGGTGAAAGCAGCGATCCTCGAAAAAGTCAGCGGTAAGAACGGTGATTCCGCCGTTGAGGAAGGCACTGAATAAGGTTTGCGCTGATAAAGTTTCGTTTTCCGAACCCTGCGACGATTTTGTCGCGGGGTTTCTTTTTTTCGGGCGAGCGGCCGAGCGAGCGACTTTGTACGTGCGTGGCATTTCATTTTGCCTTCGGTCCGGCGTTCGCTTGGGTGAAGCAAATGTCATTTCCCACCGACACAATTGCGGCGCTGGCGACACCGGTTGGCACCTCGGCCATCGCGGTTTTGCGTGCAAGCGGACCGGAAGTGCAGGCGCTCGTCCGGGAGATTTTTAAAGAAGTTCCCCCTGCCCGCTTCGCGCGGCATGCGGATTACCGGGATAATCGAGGACGGTTGGTTGATGATGTCTTGTTTACGTATTTTGCCGGGCCGAATTCGTTTACCGGGGAAGATAGCCTGGAGATTTCGTGCCACGGCAATCCATTCATCGCCCAAAAAATCCTGGAAGATCTATTGGCCCGCGGTTGTCAATCGGCCGAGGCCGGTGAATTCAGTAAACGAGCCTTTCTCAACGGTCGCATGGATTTAAGCCAAGCCGAGGCGATCATGGACCTTATTCACGCCCGAAGCGACCGGGCGTTGATGGCGGCCAACCAGCAACTGCGCGGGGCACTGGGACGGAAAATGGATGAACTTATAGCGCTGTTGATCAATATATTGGCTAATATTGAAGCCTATATTGATTTTCCTGATGAAGATTTGCCGGCGGAAGATCGTGACTCGATCTTCAAGCAACTCGATCAGTTGTTGGCTGGGACACGGCAATTGCTTGCGACCAGTCGTTACGGCGAGCTTCTCCGCGACGGGATCAGGACCGTCATTGTGGGTGAGCCAAATGCAGGGAAAAGCAGTTTGCTCAATCGCTTGGTCGGTCGTGATCGCGCACTGGTGAGTGCGGAACCGGGCACGACGCGGGACTATTTGGAGGAGCGCGTGATCATTGGAGCGCACGGATTGCGACTGATTGATACGGCCGGGCTGAATCCGTTAGCGGGCCCCTTGGAGAAACTCGGAATTGAAAGGACGCTGGAGCAAGCGGAGTCGGCCGATCTTTTTCTTTGGGTGATTGATGCCAGTCGACCCATCCCCACCGTAGTTCCGGCGCTTTCGCGGCGGATGACCTTTGAAAATACGGTCGTGGTTTTTAACAAAGCCGATTTATTGGGCGTAGATACGCATCCGAAGTTCACCGGATTCCGGACCATTGAGGTTTCCGCCCTGCGCGGCTCCGGTATGGAAAATCTGGAGAACGAGGTGACTCACTTGGCGGATTCGTTTCAGGTGCAGGTGGGGTCGGAGCTGATTGCCATCAACGCTAGGCACGCCCAAGCGCTGGAGGACGCCCAACAGTGTTTGGAATCTGCTCGCGGGAAGTTATCTGAGGAAAAACAAAGGGAGTTGATGGCGAGTGATTTACGTGGCGCTTTGGAGGCATTCGGGCGGATATCGGGTAAGATCGACAACGAAAAGATGCTCGATCAATTGTTTGCCTCATTTTGCATCGGAAAATAATTCCATATTAAAATATAATTACGAACCGGTTCATTCTCGAGTGAGTCATAATCCCCAAAATTTTGATGTGATTGTCTGTGGAGCCGGCCACGCGGGCGTGGAGGCGTGTCTCGCTGCGTCCCGCATGGGAGCCTCTACCCTGCTTCTTACCGGCAATATCGACACGATCGCACAGATGAGCTGTAACCCGGCGATCGGTGGGCAGGCCAAAGGACAGATGGTTCGCGAGATTGATGCACTCGGCGGTGAGATGGGAATTAACACCGATGTTACGGCGATTCAGTTTAAGCTCCTCAACGAATCGAAAGGTCCGGCGGTTCAGTCTCCGCGGGCGCAATGCGATAAGAAGGCTTATCAGTTTCGACTCAAACACACCTTGGAGCTTCAGCCGAATCTACAAATCTTTCAGGCCTTGGTGACCGGGCTTATTTTCGAGAGTGGCAAAGTAGTCGGTTGTCGCACGAATCTGGATGTCGAGTTTCGCGGACGGACGGTGATCATCACGACCGGAACGTTTCTGCGAGGCTTGATGCATGTCGGACAAAACAAGAACGAAGGTGGCCGGTTGGGCGATTTTAGCGCCAAGACGCTTTCGGCGAGTTTGCTGGAGGCAGGAATTGAATTGCGGCGTCTGAAAACAGGTACACCACCGAGACTGCTTGGACGGAGCATCGATTTTTCGGTGATGCAGGAACAACGAGGCGATGACACGCCGACGCTTTTTGCATTTCACGATACGCGTGATTCCGAGGATCTGTTCCACGTGGAACAAACCGGCGAAAATCGTGTTGGTTGGAAACCTGGATCTGAACGCGCTTCGTGCTGGATGACGTATACGACGTTTGAGTCGGAAAGGATTGTTCGAGAAAATCTTCATCGTTCGGCGATGTATTCGGGCGAAATTGAAGGAGTTGGCCCGCGGTATTGCCCGAGTATCGAAGATAAATTTGTACGCTTTGCCGACAAAGCACGACATTTGCTATTCCTCGAACCTGAAGGCCGTTCGACGAACGAATATTACATCAACGGCCTTTCCACAAGTCTACCGTTTGAAGTTCAACTCGACCTAGTCCACAGTATTCCGGGACTTGAAAAAGCCAACCTATTGCGACCGGCCTATGCCGTTGAATACGATTTCGCTCCGCCTACGCAGATGTATCCGTCACTTGAATCGCGCAAGGTTGAGAATCTGTTTTTGGCGGGTCAGATCAACGGTACTTCCGGTTATGAAGAAGCCGCAGCGCAGGGGCTGGTTGCCGGAGTAAACGCGGTGCTCAAGGGGAGGGAACTGCCACCGTTAATTATCCAGCGCCATGAAGGCTATATCGGCGTCTTGATTGATGATTTGGTAACCAAGGGAACGATCGAGCCTTATCGCATGTTCACAAGCAGGGCTGAGCACCGTCTTCTCTTTAATCACGGCAGCGCGGAGTTGCGACTATTGGAACATACAAAAATTAATAAACTGTTATCCAGTAGCAGATTAGATCGCATATCCACGAAGTCGAAAACCATTGTCCATTGGGAAGGCTTTTTTGAAAAAAATCGCATGAATGGCGAGTTTTGGGGCGAAGTAATTCGCCGGGAAAAGGCAGCAGCCAGCCTACCCTCCGAGTTCGTCGCGCTGTCCGCTGAGATACGCGCTGAAGTGCTTTATCGAGTCACCTATCGCGGCTATCTGGAGCGTGAACAGCGACAAATCGAAAAACAAAAGCACGTGGAAAAAATCCTGATTCCGGCGTCACTCGATTACCTCTCGATTCCGGGGTTGCGGCGTGAAAGCGCTTTGAAGCTGCACGAATTCCGTCCGCACAACCTTGGTCAGGCTAGTCGCATCAGCGGCGTGAATCCGGCGGATATCAGCATTCTCATGGTGCGGATTGCTGCCCTCGCTCGCGCTTAGCAGTCACTTTCGTTGGCTGACGATTCGTTCTATTCAATTTCCTTCGATTTTCTCCAAGTGATATCGATGTGACAATTTGGTGACAGCAGTTAATTCACTCGAAAGGCTATCCGGCCTCCAATAACTCACGGCCCTATTATGGAGAAGAAAAAGATCCTCGTGGTTGATGATGAGCCCGACGTCACCGATTTAGTGGCTTATCATATGAAGGCGAAAGGATTTCAGGTGGAGACGCTGAACGATGCCACCGCGAGTATCGCCAAGGCACGGACGTATCATCCCGATCTGGTAATATTAGACATAATGATGCCAGATCTCAGTGGCATCCAAGTCTGTCGGATCCTGCGCGCCGACCCAAAATTGGCCAGGGTCCCGATCATTTTTCTCACGGCCAAATCCGAATCGCACGATCGCATCGAGGGGTTGGAGTCTGGTGCCGATGACTATCTTTCAAAGCCCTTCAGTCCAAAAGAACTCGTCCTTCGCGTGGAATCGATTTTGCGGCGGGTTTCTTCATCAAAGGCAGTATCCACTGCGAAGATTCAGATTGGCGACATCCACCTCGATAGTGAAACGCACCGGGTGACGGTTCGGGGGGAACTGCTCGAACTCACCGCCACCGAATTCAAATTGTTGCAATTGTTAATGGAGCGACAGGGCAGGGTGCAAACGCGCGAGCACCTGCTCCTGAACGTCTGGAATTATTCCACGGAGATCGAGACCCGCACGGTTGACACGCATGTGCGCCGCCTTCGCGAAAAACTCGGGCAAGAATCGGGCTGGGTTGAAACCATCCGCGGCGTCGGTTACCGGATCGCCGACAAGAAACTATCTGCATGAGCGTCGTTGTCGCCGTCGTTCTCCTCATCGCCCTTCTGCTTCTGCTCCGGGCGTTGTGGAAACAAAATCGCGCGTTGGAAGAATTGCGTCAGGCGATTCGGAATAATCAGCCGCTCTTGAAAAAAGCGTTCGCCGCAGACGATCTGCCGGCGTGGCGCGAGCTGACGGACTCCGTCAATCACCTCATCACGGAAAATTCCGAATTGCGCCATCAGCGCACCGGCCAGCTCACGCAATTGGAGGCGACGCTCGGCAACTTGCGCGAGGCCGTGTTAATCGTCGATGAAGCGAATTACATCCACCTCGCGAACCGCGCCGTGCGGGAAATTTTTCCCGGTGCACGGGACTTGGTAAATCTGCGACTCGAGCTGATTGTGCGCAGTGCACCTTTTCTCGATTACGTACGGGAAACCCGCGCTGGAAACCCGTTGCCCCGACAGGAATTCGAAATCGTGGACCGCCACAAAACCCATTGGATTGAGGCATCGGGCGCTCCGATTCCGTCGCCCGATCGCAAATCTCAATGGGCGCTTTTTGTGATCCACGACATCACCAACCAGCGTAATCTTGAGCGGGTTCGGCGCGATTTTGTCGCCAACGCCTCCCACGAACTGCGTACGCCGCTCAGCATCATCAAGGGATACGTCGAAACCCTCGTCGACGGCCATCTCACGATGTCGGTGGAGGATCGCGACAAGTTTCTGAAAACGATCCAGAGGCATGGCGAACGTCTCCAAGCGATCATCGACGACTTGCTGGTATTGTCCCGATTGGAATCCGCCACGCCCGGGATCAAATTGGCCACGGTTGATCTCGCGACCTTCTTCCAAAACCTCGTGGACGACTACCGCCAGCGCCCGGCTGCGGCTGGCCATGAAATTTCCATCAAGACCGCGTCCGATTTGGGCACGATCGCTGCCGATCCGGAAAAACTAGCCCAGGTTTTCGGCAACCTCCTGGATAATGCCCTCAAATACACCGCCAAGGGCACATGGCTGGAAGTGGGCGGTATTCCCATCGGTGCCAACGACGTCGAATGCTTTGTGAAAGATGACGGTGCGGGCATTCCGTCGGCCGACCTCCCGCAAATCTTTGAGCGCTTCTACCGGGTGGAGAAAGGCCGCTCGCGCGAGACAGGCGGCACGGGCCTTGGTTTAAGTATTGTGAAGCACATCGTGCAAATGCACGGCGGGAAAGTCTGGGCTGAAAGCAGGGAAGGCGAGGGCCTGACGATCCGCATGCGTCTTCCGCGGATTCAACCGGCGGGCGCTTCGGAGTTGCCCCGGAGCACCGGCAGCGGGCAATAACGACACGTGGATTTCACCCCCGCATTTGTTGAACTCATTGCGAAACGGCGCTCCGACCTCCGGGCCGAGCTTCGCGCCATCCTGCCTCAACCCCGCCCGATCGTTTTGGAAATCGGTTGTGGGCACGGCCACTTTCTCGCGCGTTACGCGACCGAATTTCCCGAAAAACTGTGTATCGGCGTTGATTTGCGCAGTGACAGGATTGACCGCGCTTTACGCAAAGCGGAGCGTGCCCGTCTTCCCAACTGCCACTTTATTCGGGCCGAAGCGTTGGAATTTATTCAAGCGCTACCGGCAGAAGTGGGATTTGAAGAGATCTGGGTTTTGTTTCCCGATCCATGGCCGAAAAAACGCCACCACAAGAACCGACTGCTCCAAGAGGACTTCTTTGAAGAGATCGCTTTCCGTTCGGCGCCCGGCACCCGACTCTACTTTCGCACTGATTTCGCGGCCTATTTTCAAAACGTGACCGCCGTTTTCCCTGCGCTCAAAACATGGGAATTAGTTGACAGTCCGATCTGGCCGATGGAGCACCAGACCGTTTTTCAAGCCCGCGCGATCAGCTACCAATCTTTGGTTGCGATCAGGACCATACATTCAGCCACACCAACAGGAAAAGTTGCGCCAGGGCTGCCACCGCCAGCAACCCCCACGTCAGTTGCATGAATATGTTGTGGGCTAACTTGCGTTCGCCATTGGCTCGGAGAGACAATTCGGTCCGAATCAACAATTCTTGAGTGAATTGGTCCATGATCCCAAAATCCTCTGTTTCCCGGAGGCTGGCAAGTGCCACCTTCCTTATAAGTGCCGATAAGTTTTATCCACGGACGCGCTTATTCCCGGAACTTCTGGATATTTTTTTTCATTTAGAGGGTTGACGCTTTGAAGAGCGGAAACCTACCTAGCTGACCTTTCCCTCGACAAGTATCCTCCGGACAATAATGCCTACTGCTAAGAAAATTCTCGGTTTAAGTGTCGCTCTCAGCGCCACCTCGGCTGCGTTTGCAGCCGAAGGCGGAGGCGTGGCAACTTCTGCCGAAACACTTTTCCGACTCGGACCGTTACCCGTTACAAACAGCATGGTGACCAGTTGGATTGTTGCAGTTGTTCTCATTGTCGTCATTCGCCTGGCGATTAAAAAGCCAAAGCTGCTTCCTTCCCACGGCCAAGCCGTTGTTGAAACCCTCGTCGAGGGGCTTCGTGACCTCATCGCCCCGATTGTCGGTAGCAAAGTAGCCAAACCGACGTTTCCCCTGCTCATTGCCTTTTTCACCTTTATTCTGATTCAGAACTGGAGCGGTTTGGTCCCGGGGGTTGGTACGATTTACATGGTTGATCATGAGACCGGTGGCTGGATGGAGCTGATACGCCCTGGAAACGCTGATATGAATGGCACGCTCGCTTTGTCAGCAGTCGCTATCACCGCGTGGCTTTATTTTATCTTCCGCTATGCAGGACCTAAGGCTGTAATTTACGATCTTTTTGGCAACAAGGCCGACAAGCGCGATGTTCACGCATTCATTTACTATCCGTTGTTTGTAATATTTTTCGGGGTCGGTTTGCTTGAGATCGTTTCGATTATCTTCCGGCCGGTTTCACTTTCATTCCGCCTGTACGGAAACATCTTTGGCGGTGAAAACCTGATGCACGCGATGAGCGGCATGCAAAAATGGGGCCTGCCCATTCCATTTTATTTCATGGAATTGCTCGTTGGCTTTGTTCAAGCGTTCGTATTCACACTGCTGGTTAGCGTCTACATTGGTCTCATCTGTAATCACGGTGACGACCACGATGAGCACGCTCACACGGACAAAGCTGCGTCCGTTGCCCATTGATCCTTTACCCTCGGGACCATGCCAAACGCGTGGACGATGGAACTGCAACCAACAACCCATAAATAAAATGAACCTCCCCATCGCTGAAATCACCGGAAGTATCCAAGGCGGCCTAGGCTGCCTTGGTGCAGCCATTGGCGTCGGCCTCGTTGGCTTTAAAGCCGCCGAAGCTGTCGGCCGTAATCCAGGAGCCTTTGGCAAGATTCTTGTCCAAGCCATCCTCGGAATGGCTTTTGCCGAAGCCGTTGCCTTCTACGCACTCTTCCTCGGACACTAATTCCTACTTAACTCCGTGCCTGCGTCAGTCACGCAGGCACGGCCCTTTTATCGCTCATCGCCATGTTCTCTCATTTGGTTCTTCTCGCCCAAGTTGCCGGTCATACGACCGCGGCGGCGACTGCCCACGGCGAGGCCGCCACCGGCATCAGCAAGATCATTCAAGATTTCGGCATCAGTTGGCCATTCTTTCTGGCGCAAGTCCTGAATTTCAGCGTCGTCGCACTTATCCTCTGGAAATTCGCTTTTAAGCCTATTGTCGCGACGCTTGACGCCCGCCAGCAGAAAATTGCCAGCGGTCTTACGTACGCTGAAGAGATGCAGGCTAAACTTGCCGCCACCGCCCAGGAGAGCGCGCAGCTCATCAAAAATGCCCAGCTTGATGCCCAAAAGCTCGTGGAAGAAGCCCGCAGGTCTGCGAAAGAATTCGCCGAAAAACAACAGGCCGAGGCTGTCTCCCGCGCCGGTGACACTCTTGCCAAAGCGCAGATCGCCATCGAACTCGAACACAAGAAAATGCTCGATCAGGCCCGGACCGAAATCGCCCGTCTTGTCATCAAGACGACCGAACAGGTGCTCGCCAAGAAGCTCACGGACGCTGATCGCGCCGTTTACAACGAAGCAGCTGCCAGGGAACTTTCTGTTCTCTAATTTCCCGTCACCCACATCCATGGCTGCCGATAAAAAGACCAAACTTCTCGCCCGACAGCTCTTCAAGCTGAGTTTCGAGGACGGCCAGGTTTCCGCCGATCAAGTGTCCGGCGTGTTGGGCTGGGTGAGCAAACATTCGCCGCGCCACCCGCTTGCGTTACTGCAACTCTATCAGCGTCTGATTACGACTGAACTCGCCCGATCCCAAGCAGTGGTGAGCCACGCCGGTCCCCTTGCCGAGGGTGTTCTCACCCAGATCGAGCAGGCCATGACTCAAAAATACCGGCGTCCCGTCACAGCTAACGCATCGCCAGACTCCTCGCTTCTCGCAGGCATTCGTGTCCGGGTCGGCGACGATATTTATGAATCCTCTGCGGCCAGTCAATTGGCCGCTCTTTCTGCTTAATTTTGCATCCAGTTTTTCCAACCAGCGCCCCACGCCATGAGCAACGTCATTGAACAAATTGAACAACAGATCGCCAAACTCTCGACCAAGGCGGTCAAGAGGAACACCGGCCATATCCGCACCGTCGCTGATGGCGTCGCCAAGGTCGACGGCCTGTCCGACGTAATGTACAATGAGATGGTGCAATTCCCCGGTGGCACCATCGGCATCGCGCTCAATCTCGAGCAGGACGAAGTCGGTTGCGTTGTCCTCGGCGACGTTTCCCAACTCAAGGAAGGTGATGAGGTCACCACGACCGGCAAGTTGCTTTCAGTTCCTGTCGGCCGAGCCCTTCTTGGACGTGTCGTCGACGCTCTTGGGCGTCCGATTGACGGGAAAGGTCCGATTGACTCCAAGGAATTTTATCCCGTCGAAAAAATCGCTCCGGGCGTCATGGCTCGAAAATCCGTCAATCAGCCGCTCTTCACCGGCATCATGGCAATCGATTCCATGATTCCGATCGGTCGGGGCCAGCGCGAGTTGATCATCGGCGATCGCGGCACGGGAAAAACCACGATCTGCCTCGATACGATCATCAATCAAGCCCGCATCAACAAGGTCGGCCTCGCCTCGGGTGATAAGAATTTCCGTCCGGTTTATTCCATCTACGTTGCCGTCGGCCAGAAACAATCGAACGTCGTCCGCACAATCGCGGCCCTCGAAGCCGCTGACGCGTTGCAATACACCATCATCGTTGCCGCCACTGCCGCTGATAATCCTGCGAATCAATACATCGCGCCATTCTCCGGTGCCGCCATCGGCGAATGGTTCATGGAGAACGGGCAGGACGCTCTGATTGTGTATGACGATCTCTCGAAACACGCTGTCGCTTATCGCCAGATTTCGCTGATTTTGAAACGTCCTTCCGGCCGTGAAGCCTATCCCGGCGACGTGTTTTATCTGCATTCCCGTCTGCTCGAGCGGGCCGCCCGCTTGGAAGGCAAAGGCTCGCTCACCGCGCTTCCCGTTATCGAGACCCAGGCCGGCGACGTGTCGGCGTACATTCCAACGAACGTCATCTCGATCACCGACGGTCAGATCTTTCTCGAGACCGATCTTTTCAATCAAGGTATCCGTCCAGCCGTCTCCGTCGGCCTTTCTGTTTCGCGCGTCGGTTCCTCTGCGCAGATCAAAGTTACCAAACAAGTCGGTGGCAAACTCAAGGGCGAGCTGGCTCAGTTCCGCGAGCTCGCTGCTTTCGCGCAGTTCGGTTCCGATCTCGACGCCAAGACAAAAGCCACCCTCGACCGTGGCGCGCGCATCGTCGAACTCTTCAAGCAACCGCAGCTCAATCCTCTGGCCATCGAAGTGCAGGCGTCGATTTTGTGGACGCTGCAAAAAGGCTATTTCGATTCCATCGAAGTGAAGTCCGTTGTCCCCGCCATGAATTCGCTTCGCGATTTCCTCGCGACCCGCAAAGACACACTTTTGACCGCGATCCGCAACAAGGCAGCGCTCGCCCCGGAAATCGAGGCTGAGCTCAAAGCCGCCGCTGATGAGTGGAAGGCAACCGTCGCCACCAAGTAGTCCGAACATTCGGAATTACGCCTTATATTAAGGCTGAATCGCCGACCATTTCGCCCGCCGTTTGCTTCAGTCTGAAATTGTAGTTCCAAAATCATAAATCGTCATGGCTTCCCTTCGCGACATCCGCCGGCGCATCAAGTCGGTCAAAAACACCCGCCAGATTACCAAGGCGATGGAGTTGGTTGCGGCGTCGAAAATGAAGAAAGCGCAACAGGCTGCTCTCGCTGGCCGCGCTTACGCCCAGCTCATGGCCGATATGCTCGCAGCTCTCGCGGGTCGCGTGGAGGAGAATGAACATCCTTTCCTCGTCAAACGTGAGGTCAAAACACGCGGTATTCTGCTCGTTACCTCCGACAAAGGCCTTTGTGGCCCGCTTAACGGGAATCTTTTCAAGCTCGTCACCGAAATCAAGACGCCCGCCAAGTACGTCGCCATCGGTCGCAAGGGCGCCCAGTTTCTCGCCCGCACGCGCCGCGATGTCGTCGCTGACTTCAGCGTGACGGATCGCGTCGCGTTCACTGAAGTGAAGACGGTGATCGAGTTCATGATGAAGATGTACCTCGAAGGTATGATCGATACCATCGAGGTTGTTTACTCGCACTACAGGAACACGCTCGTTCAGGAACCCACGGTGCGCCCCCTGCTTCCACTCACGAGCGTGAAGGACTTTGTTGCCCATCTCCGCGCCGAGTCCGGCGGCAATCAAACGGTCGATGATCGTGACATGCTGTTTGAGCCGAACGCCACTTCCGTGCTCGAAGCGTTGCTTCCTTTCTACGTCAACCGCTATGCCTATCAGCTCGTGCTCAACGCCAAGGCATCTGAACATAGCGCACGCATGGTCGCGATGAAAACGGCGAAGGATAATGCGACCAAACTGATCGGCGAACTCTCCCTCGAATACAACAAGGCCCGCCAGGCCGGCATCACGCAGGAAATTCTCGAAATCTCAGCGGCTTCGTATTCCTCGCAATAAACACCAGACCGAATTCCGGAAAATTCCCTTCGTTTCCCAACCGCTTTTTTAATCTCAAGACTTTTGATTTCCAGTCATCCAGCCCTTCTTTCATGAGCAACACAGGCAAAATTGTCCAAGTCATCGGCGCCGTTGTCGACGTACAGTTCGCGTTGAACGCCGTCCCGGCCATCTATCAGGCGCTGACCGTCGACTTCTCCGTCTCCGGCAAGCAGGAGAAGCTCACCCTTGAGGTGCAGCAACATCTCGGCGACGGCCTCGTTCGCGCCATTGCGATGTCCTCCTCTGAAGGTCTCGTGCGGGGCGCGCCCGTTGGCGATACGGGCGCTCCGATTTCCGTGCCCGTTGGCGACGGTATTCTCGGTCGCATCTTTAACGTCACCGGCGAACCCGTGGACGGCAAAGGCCCGGTTGCTTTCACGAAACGCTATCCGATTCACCGTGCCGCTCCCTCGCTGGTCGATCAGGACACCAAAGCGCAAATTCTCGAAACCGGCATCAAGGTCATCGACCTCATTTGTCCTTTCATCAAGGGCGGCAAGGCCGGTGCGTTCGGCGGTGCGGGCGTCGGCAAGACCGTCGTCATTCTCGAGCTCATCAACAACATCGCGAAGGCGCACGGCGGTTACTCCGTGTTCGCTGGCGTCGGTGAACGTTCCCGTGAAGGTAACGATCTTTATCACGAAATGTCGGAGGCGGGCGTCATCAACCAAAAGGACCTCGGTAAGTCCAAGGTTGCGCTGGTCTACGGTCAGATGAATGAGCCGCCCGGGGCCCGTATGCGCGTCGCGCTTTCCGCGCTTGCGATGACGGAATATTTCCGCGACGAGAAAAACCAGGACGTGCTGCTGTTCGTCGACAACATTTTCCGTTTCTCCCAAGCCGGTTCCGAAGTATCCGCGTTGCTCGGTCGCTCGCCATCTGCGGTCGGTTATCAACCGACCCTCTCGAACGAAATGGGTATTTTGCAGGAACGCATCACGTCGACAAAGAAAGGTTCCATCACTTCGGTGCAGGCGGTTTACGTGCCGGCGGACGATCTCACCGATCCCGCGCCCGCGAACACCTTCGCGCACCTGGATTCCACGATCGTGTTGGAACGCTCCATCGCTGAACTCGGTATTTATCCTGCGGTCGATCCGCTCGCTTCCGTTTCGAAGGCGCTGCAGCCCGATATCGTCGGCGAGGAGCACTACAAGGTTGCCCGCGAAGTGCAGCGCGTTCTCCAACGCTACAAGGATCTTCAGGACATCATCGCGATTCTCGGTCTCGATGAACTTTCGCCCGAGGATAAACTCACGGTTTACCGCGCCCGCAAACTCCAGCGCTTCCTCTCGCAGCCGTTCGCGGTAGCCGAAGTGTTCACTGGCACTCCTGGCAAATACGTGCCCGTCAAGGACACGGTGCGCGGATTCAAGATGATCCTCGACGGCGAACTCGACAACGTCACTGAAACCGACTTCTACATGAAGGGCGGAATCGACGAAGTCATCGCCGCTTCCAAGAAAGCCTGATCGCCATGTCGCTCACACTCGAAATTGTCACGCCCGAGGCGAAGGTGTATTCCGACACCATCGACTCCGTCGTGATACCCACGGTCGAGGGCGAGATCGGTATTCTCCCCGGCCATATTCCACTCCTGACGCAAATCGCCCAGGGCGAGTTGCGGGTATCGAAGGGTACGGCCACCCACTGGCTCGCGGTCGGTGGTGGCTTCGCCCAGATCGACGGCGACATCGTCCGGGTTTTGGCGGAAAATGCCATCACTGAAGAAAAGATCGACGAAACCGCCGTCGAGACCGCCATGAAACGCGCCGAGGACGAACTTAAGGAAGCCAAGAACATGGATCCGCAGCAATACGAACACCTGCAAAGCCTTATCCGCTACGCTGGCGTTCAGCTAGCGGTGAAACGCCGCCGCCGCTAATTTTTTCGCCCCGAGTTTAACCCCTCACGGTTGACCCGGGGCTTTTTTATGCTTCTGTTCTGATACTCAGTCTCAGCCTCAATGACCTCACCGCTCAAGCACCTCTCGCCGCTCTGCCAGCTCTCCGCTGGTGCAACGGGGCGAATTTGTTCGCTGACAGGGGACGAGAATTTTTGCCAACGGCTTCGTGAAATGGGATTTGGAGAAGCGGCGTTGGTCACAAAAATCTCGGGCAGCACCACCAGTCTTTGCCAGATCAACGGGACCCGGATCGCCTTGAGTCATAGCGCGGCAATGAACGTGATGATCGAATTAATTCCCGGCAAGTCGGCGTCAGATCGGACGCCTTTACCAAAAACCGACGCTGCTGACCGTCGCGTGCGCTAAAGCCCGCTTCATGTCCGCCTCGCTCAAACTTTCGTCGCTCGCGCTTGGCACGTCCGCCCGCGTAAAGGATTTTCCCCGGACCGGTAACACCTTCGTTCGCCTCCGTGAAATGGGGCTTCTGCCGGGCACGATGGTCACTTTTATTCGCGCGGCCCCGCTCGGCGATCCACTCGAATTCAAGCTTCGCGGCTACCACCTCACACTTCGTCGCGAAGAAGCTGAGCAAATCACCATCGAGGCCTGAGCCGTGTCGCAACTTCCCCCGCACATCACGGCCACCGGGAAAAAGCGTCCGGCACCCGCCGAACGCACGCCGGTTTACGCACTCGTCGGTAATCCCAACTGCGGCAAGAGCACGCTGTTCAACGCGCTCACCGGCCTGAAACAGAAAGTGGGAAATTACCCGGGGGTCACGGTCGAGAAGAAGATCGGTGAAACTTATTCGCAGCACGGCAAGCCGATTAAAATCATCGATCTGCCCGGCGCGTATTCGCTCGCGGCGCGTTCGCCCGACGAAGCGGTGACGCGCGACGTCTTGCTCGGCCGGCGCGCCGATACGCCCCAACCCGATCGCATCCTTTGCATCGTCGACGCGACGAACCTCGAACGGAATCTTTATCTGGTTCACCAAATTCTCGATCTCGGCCGCCCCGTGATTCTCGTGGTGAACATGATGGACTTGGCGAAAGTCTCTGGCTTGGAGGTTCGCATCGGCCGGCTTGAACAGGAGTTGGGCATTCCGGTAATTGCATGCGAAGCGGTTAACAGCAAAGGCATCGTCGATTTGAAACTCGCGATGAGTCGCGTCGATTTGCCGCTGGCGCGCCACAGCTGGGATGTACCCGCTGCGGTCGCGAGCGCCGTGGCCGAACTGCAGGCTTCGCTCACCGACAATGATGGACGCTCGCCGCTCGTCGCGCGTGCCGAAGCGCTGCTGCTGTTAACCGATTTCGACACGGTGCGTGTCGCCGGCTCCACGCCGTTGAGCGTGAAGACGACGGAAATTCTTGCGCACTGGCAGAGGCATTGGGAAGGCGAGGGAACCGACTGGGCAGGCAGCCTCGTCGCCAGCCGCTACGACGCCATCACCGGTTTGTGTTTGGGGATTGTCCAGCAGGCGGGAGTAACGGGACCATCCGCCTCCGATAAAATCGATGCAGTCGTCATCCACCCGTTTTGGGGCTGGCTGGTGCTGGGCGGAGTGATGACGCTGCTCTTCCTCTCGATTTTCACTTTTGCGGAAATCCCGATGAACTGGATCGACACCCATATCGCGGCGCTCGCGACTTGGGTGAAAGGCGCGATGGCACCCGGGGATTTGCGCGATCTCCTCACGGACGGCGTCATTTCCGGCGTGGGTGGTGTGCTCGTTTTCCTCCCGCAGATTTTAATCCTGTTTTTCTTCATCGGACTTTTGGAAAACACCGGCTACATGGCGCGCGCTGCGTTTATCATGGATCGTTTGATGAGCCGCGTGGGCTTGAACGGAAAATCTTTTATCCCACTGCTCAGTTCGTATGCGTGTGCGATTCCCGGAATCATGGCGACACGCACGATAGAGGATCCGAAGGACCGCCTCGTGACAATTCTCGTCGCGCCCCTGATGAGTTGTTCGGCGCGATTGCCCGTTTATCTTCTGATGATCGCGGCTCTGCTTCCTGGCGATGCGGTTCCCGTTTTCACCAAAGTCGGAATCATGCTGCTGATGTACGTCATCGGCACCATCGGGGCCTTCGGCTTTGCGTGGCTCTTCAAACGCACGTTGCTCAAGGGTGCGCCACCGATGATGATCATGGAACTGCCGCCCTATCGCCTTCCGCGTTTGCGCGATGTGTTGTTCCAGATGTTTGAACGCGCGGGTCTCTTTTTGAAGCGCGCTGGCACCATCATTCTTGGTATCAGCATTGTGCTCTGGTTTTTGACGACCTATCCGAAACACCCGGCCCCGGATGCAACGGCCATGCAGCAGATTGCCCATAGTTTCGCAGGACGCGCCGGGCACGTGATCGAGCCGTTGATCAAACCGCTGGGGTTCGACTGGCGCGTTGGCATCGGCCTCATCACGTCTTTTGCTGCCCGCGAGGTTTTCGTGAGTTCGATGGGCGTGATCTTCGGTGTCGAGGGAAGCGGCGATCAAACGGTTCCGCTCCGCGACGCACTGCGCCATGCCACCTGGCCCAGTGGGGCCGCGTTGTTTACGCCGCTCGTTTGCCTAACGCTGATGGTGTATTATGTTTTCGCTATGCAATGCATCAGCACCGTCGCCGTCGTAAAGCGTGAGACCAACGGCTGGAAATGGCCGTTGTTCCAGATCGCCTACATGACCGGAACCGCGTGGCTCGTGTGCCTCATCATTTATCAAACCGGCCGGGCCTTGGGTTACTGACCATGTCCTCGACTCTCCAGACCATCATCGCTCTCGTCGTCGTGACTGGCACCGCCGGTTGGTTGCTTTATTCCGCATTCAGGAAAAAATCTTCCTCCGGTTGCGGGAACGAAGGCTGTTCCGCCGTCAGTCCGGAAGTGAAAAAGTTGCGGGCAAAGTTGAAGCACTGATCTGATCAAACGATCGCTGGCTTCGGTTGAAGTTTTCCGATTGGTAACACTACGAGCGCTGCGATCACGCACAGTGCCCCGGCACTGAAAAACGCCAGCGTATAACTCCCGGAAATCGTGCGCAACGCCCCCGCGGCGTACGTGGCAAATGCCGCACCGAGCTGATGCATCGCAACCACCCAACCGAAAACAATACTGGCTTTTTCCCGCCCGAAAACCTCTGCCGTGAGTCGCACCGTCGGCGGGACCGTGGCGATCCAATCAAGGCCGTAAAAAGCCGCGAACAATCCCAATCCCGCTGTGGGCCCCAGTAACGCGTGGGGTAGAAACAGGAGCGAAACACCCCGCAAACCGTAGTACATGAAAAGCAGGTACCGACAATTGTAGCGGTCGCTCAGCCAGCCCGACGCGGTGGTTCCGACGAGATCGAACAATCCCATCATTGCGAGCAAGCTCGCCGCCCGCACTTCGGGAATGCCGCAATCGTAGGCCGCCGCCACCAAATGCGTGCCGATGAGTCCGTTGGTGCTGGCTCCGCAAACGAAAAAAGATCCGGCCAGCAGCCAGAAATCGCGGACGCGAACGGCTTCGAACAAAACGGTTACGGCACGCTTCGCGGGATTGCCGACTTCAGGCACTGAAATCTCCTCTGGTCCGATATCACCATACGGACGCACGCCGGAATCGCGCGGATCATCACGCATCAACCACCAGATCACCGGAATCACCGCGAGGCTCGCGGCGGCGACCACTAACGGCGCCCCGCGCCAGCCGTGTCCGGTGACGACCATTGCAAGCGCCGGCAAAAAGACCAATTGTCCCGTGGCCGTACTGGCGGTGAGCAGGCCCATGACAAGCCCGCGCCGTTGCGTAAACCAGCGCGTCGCGACCGCTGCTCCCAGTACGGTTGCGGCCAGCCCTGAGCCGACGCCGACCACGATGCCCCACAACAACACGAATTGCCAGTAGTGCATGGCGAAAGTGGAAGCGCCGTAGCCAAAACTTAGCAGCGCCATCCCGGTGATCATCATTCGCCGAAGTCCGAAACGCTGGTACAGGGCCGCCGCGAAAGGGCCGATCAATCCATAGAGAAGAATGTTGATCGAAACGATCGACGAGACCGTCGCGCGGCTCCACTGAAACTCGTTGCCCAACGGTTGCAGAATCACGCCCGGCGTGGCGCGCGCGCCAGCGGCCGCCAACAGCGTGACAAATGTCACGCCGGCGACGATCCACGCATAGTGGAGCCTGGCGTGACGTGATTTTTCGTTGATCATCGGTTTCGGTCGAAAGTGCGCATCTCGTGCACTGCGGCAAGTCACCCCTGACTGTATGCGCGGTTTTATCGACCGCTGTCAGACTATGGCCGTCTAACCCGAATCACCATTTGCTCTGCAGCCACCCCCAAGCGTGTTGAAACGCCTCGTTCGCAACGCTCCCGAATAGAAAAAAGTAAAGCGCCCCGACGAGGAAGGCGACGTAACCCAAAGCGATGAACAGTCCGTCCCGCTCAAGCAGTCCGCTCGCGATCAGAAAGATCGCCCACGCCGGCAGCAGATTCGAAAGCGGAATCGGCAGTGGCAGCAACAGGATCGCCGCCGACGTTAAAATGATGATGGCGTGCAGCTGATTGAGCAGGGCGGAGGCCGTGATCGCCGGCCAGCGGGGTCGCAGAACTGATTCGAGGTAGTGCAGCAATTTGGCGGTGAACGTTATCACTTTCCCAAAAAATCCCGCCGGCAGCTTCATGCGCTGGATGCGCATCGGCAGCCATGGTCGCTGTCCGAGCGACAAGCGCAGCGCAATAAGGACAATCGCTAAACCCAGTGGCGTCGACAAACCGGGCAACGGCACTGGTTGAATGAAGGGGAGTGCGAGCAGAATAATCAGCAGCAGATAAGCGCGATTGCGCAGCACGAAAATTACCTCGCGCAACGGCACTGCGCGATCGCTGGCGCGGGCGTGAAGCTCCGCGAGCTCGACCGAAAGTTTGCGCGCCGGCAGCAGCGGATGGGCTCGGACAATCGTCATGTGCCGCGTTTGTTGCCGTAAAGTTCGATATGCAACCGCGGCGCGTAACGATAGCCGCGTGCCTTGCAGATCTCGCTCAACCATCCGGCTCTCGACCGCAACGCCTCGACGGTGATTCCCTCGGGCATCAGCAACACTTTGCTGGGTGGAATGGCGCAGGCGGTTTCTCGCAGCATCGTTTCCATTTCGTCCACGTCGCTCTCGCGGCCGACTACAAATTTCAACTGATAGTTGGCGACGGCGATCCAACTCGCCACGACCGTCGGTTGCCAGCGCAACGCCTCGTGCCTCTTCCGCCACGTATCGTCGAGTCGCGCGTCAGGCGCGGAGTGCGCCAGTTTTGGGCTGAGCGAAGCGAGATCACATGCGATGCCGCGCGGCGGAATCGTCGCGGCCGTTTCGATGGTAATGTGATAACCGCGTTCCTGCAGCTGGAACGCCAGCTCGTGAATTTCGGGCGCGATCATCGGTTCGCCGCCCGTCAGCACCACATGTCGCGCAGGATGAACCTCGATTGCGGCTAGGATTTCATCCGGCGTCATTTGCTTTCCCTCGGGCGACCATGACGCGTAGGGCGTGTCGCACCAGTTGCAACGCAGGTTGCAACCGCTCGTGCGGACAAAAACCGACGGCACCCCCGTCAGTTCGCCTTCGCCTTGGAGCGAATAAAATATCTCGGAAATCAGCATGGCCGGCGTGAAAGAAAATAAGTTGGAAAAAGAGACCGATCCGTTCGGCGATCGTTCCTCGTTCTCTTGAACCTAATCATTCTCCGTCTCCTTCTTCGGTCCAACCGGCAGCGGCGGAGTCGATTCGTAAACTGTTGGATCAGCCAACCCCGCCAGCGCGAACGCCTCGCGCCGCTCGACACACGTTCCGCAGACGCCGCAGTGAATCGTGCCGCCTTTGTAGCACGACCACGTGCGCGAATAGTCCACGCCGAGTCCTGCGCCTTCCCGCGCAATGTCCGCTTTGTTCAGGCTGATAAACGGCCGCAACAATTGCACCTGCGCGTACGTCCCGAGGCGCATGGCATCGCCCATTGCGCGCATAAAATCTTCGCGGCAATCCGGATAAATTGCGTGGTCGCCGCCATGCGCCGCGATCACCAATCTCTCCGCTCCTGCGCTCTCCGCAAAACCGCACGCAGCGGCGAGCATGATGCCGTTTCTAAACGGCACCACGGTTCGTTTCATGTTCTCGTCGGCATAATGTCCCTCGGGAATCGTGCCACCGGATTTAAGTAAATCGGATGCAAACAGCTGACCGATGAAATCCAACGAAATGGTTTGCTGGGGCGCCCCGATTTTTTGCGCGTGTTCAACCGCGAAGGGAAGTTCCCGGTGGTTGTGCTTGGCGCCGTAATCGAAACTGAGCACCGCGGTCACGGCATGGTGTTTCCGCGCCCAATGGAGCGCGGTCACGGAATCCATGCCACCGGAGCAAAGTACGATGACTTTCATGCGGATTTAATGGCCACAAAATGGGAGAAAAGACACCAGAAATCTCCAGTCGCTTCCTGGCCCGGCTCTGTTTGTTTTCGGGTTATGGCTGTTCCGCTGATCATCGCCCATCGAGGCGCCTCCGCTGAGGCCTCGGAAAATACCCTCGCGGCATTCCGACGGGCGCTGGCCTTGAAAGCCGATGCCATCGAATTGGACGTCCACCTCACTCGCGACGCCGTCCCGGTGGTGTTTCACGACGACAATCTTCGTCGGTTGACCGGCGTGCGCGGGCGCTTGTCTGCGAAAACGTGGCTGGAATTGAAACCTTTCCGCGTGCTCAAGAGCGATGAAGGCATCCCGCGCCTGGCGGACGTACTGGCTTTTACGCGGCGTCGCATCGTTGTTCAGATCGAGCTCAAGCGTGGTACTCCGGTTGCGCCGGTGATTGCGGTGATCAAAAAAGCCCGGGCGGCCAAATGGGTGATTCTGGCCTCATTCGAATCGAGTCTCGTCGCTGAGGCCGCCACGCTCGCGCCGACGATTCCGCGCATGCTCATTTCGGAGGGTCGGCGTTCGAAGGCGTCAATTGTTCGTCAACTGCGGGCCTGCGAGGCGCACGGTCTCAGCCTCAATCACCGTGCCGTCCGTACAGCGGCGGACGCGGCCTTTTTCCAAAAGCGGGGCTTTTCCGTGTGGTGCTGGACGGTTAACGACAAGCGCACGGCCACGCGACTGATTAATTGCGGAATCGACGGGCTGCTCGGCGATAATCCTGCCTTGCTGAAGCACCTGATTTAGCCTTTTTTGGCGTTCCCATCGGTCCGTAGGCGGACCTTTCACATGATTCTCTTTCACGATCCTTCCTGCGTTGAATACGGCTCGCACCTGCGACCGGAACAACCGGCCCGTATCACCCGCAGCGTGGCGCATTTGAAACCGGCGCATCCGGACTGGACTTGGCGAAAAGCTGGAATGGCCAGCGAAACGTCGCTGCTTGTCGCGCACACGCCGGAATTACTTGACCGTTTGCAATACGCGCCGGATATCGATGACGACACGCCCTGGTTCCCTGACATCTACGCCCACGCCCGGCGCTCCGTGGGTGCCGCGCTCGCGGCTGCCGCCGCTGCTCTCGCGGGTGAACAGGCGTTCTCGCTCATGCGTCCGCCGGGCCATCATTGCACGCGCACGCAGGCCATGGGATTTTGCTACTTGAACCAGATCGCGATCGCAGCGCTTCACGTGCTCCAAAATGGGCTTCGCGTCGCGGTATGGGATTTCGATGCGCATCACGGCAATGGCACGGAGGACATCCTTGAAGGCCGGCCAAACGTATTATTTGTGTCGGTTCATCAATCCCCCGGCTATCCCGGCACGGGAATCCGCTCCACCGCCAACTGCAAAAATTTCCCAGCGGCTCCTCACTCATCCCGATCTGCCCATCGGGAAACGCTGGCGAAATCATGGGAAACTGTGATCGAGTTTAAACCCGATCTTGTCCTTGTATCCGCTGGGTTCGACGCCTACGTGGACGACCCGATCACCCAAATGACCCTCGAACGCGCCGACTTCACCGAGCTGGGTCGCTGGCTGCGTGAAAGTTCGCTCCCGGTCGCGGCGATTCTGGAAGGTGGCTACAGTTCCGATCTGCCACTGTTGATTGACGATTTCCTTTCCGCATGGGAGAAAACAACCCCGCTATCCGCTTGAATACGTCCCTTAATTATCAATTCATCGATCGACCCGACCAGTTGACTCCCTTGTATGCGGCGCTCGATCGCTGCACGGAAATCGCGCTCGATACGGAAGCCGACAATCTTTTCCGCTACCGCACGCGAATTTGCCTGCTCCAAATCCACGCTGCCGGCGAAATTTACCTGGTCGATCTGCTTGCCGACTTGCCGCTCGACCCGCTCTGGCAACGGCTCGCGGCGAAGCCGCTGATCATGCACGGGAGCGATTACGACCTGCGGCTGCTGTGGGAATTCTGCCGGTTCCAACCGATGGAATTGTTCGACACGATGTTTGCGGCACAACTGCTCAACATTCCGCGCTTCGGCCTCGCGGCGTTGTTACAGCAATATTTTGGGGTCGAACTCGACAAGGATCACCAGAAAGCCAACTGGTCGCAGCGTCCCCTCGATCGCGACATGCTCGATTATGCGGCGATGGATGTTTTTCATCTCTTCGGGTTGCGCGACCGCCTTCGCGATGAATTGGTCAAGCTCGGGCGCCTGGAGTGGTTCGAACAAAAATGCCGCTGGCAGATCGAAGTGGGCCGCGATGGTTTTTCCGCACCGGACGAAAACGCGTGGCGGATCAGCGGATCGGAAAAACTGCGCGGACGCGGCCTGCCGGTGTTGCACGCCATCTGGCAGTGGCGCGAGAGCTGGGCGGAAAAAATCAACACGCCGCCTTTTAAGGTCGTCGGCAATGAAATGCTCGGCCGCATCGCCCGCGCCGCCGACGAAGAGCGGCCGATCGACGAGGTCCTTTACGTCAATCTCGGACGGCGGCATGACCGACTATATCCGAGTCTCGCCGAGGCGGTCCGCAAGGGTTTCGAGACGGATCCCCGTTCGCTGCCACGCCGGGAGCGTCGCCGGGAATTCGCCCCGATGACTCCCGACGAACTTGCCCGACAGGACCGGCTCAAGGCGGATCGCGACCGGCTTGCGCAGAGTCTAAATCTCGATCCCACGCTGATCGCGACCCGTTCGCAGCTGGTGCAAATCGCGCGTGATCCGTCCAGCATCGAAAAGGTCCTGCTCCCGTGGCAGGCAAACTTGGTGAAAGCCGAGCCGGCGTGGAAAAGTTAGGAGAATTTTCGCGCGAAGAGTGAACGTGGTGGACAAATTAAAAACTGGAGACGCAGCGACCCCGCTGCGTTTTTGACCGGCATCGCTGCAGTGCCCGAATCCGCTAACATCGCCCGGCATCTGCCCTCGATGGCCGCCCGCCAACCGGAGCGGGTCGCCATTAAAATTCCCCGCAGGCGGACCGCTGAGGGAAAAATTGATTACCTCACGCTTTCGTTTGCCGAACTGGACGGCGAGGTCGATGCGTGGGCGGCCAGGTTAAAATCAAAAGGCGTTCAGCGCGGTGATCGGGTTCTCGTCATGGTACGACAGGGATTGTCCCTTGTTGCCGCGGCCTTCGCCCTTTTCAAAATTGGCGCAGTTCCGGTGATCATCGATCCGGGCATGGGGCGGAAAAATTTTCTAGCCTGTATCGCCCGGTCCAAACCCCGGGTTTTGCTGGGCATCCCGTTCGCGCAGGTCATGAGCCGGCTGTTTCCATTCGCCTTCGCTTCCGTTCAAGTTCGCGTTTGGACGAGCAGCTCGGCCACTGCGCGGGTTGGGGGAAAATCTGCGGATGCAAAAGTGAAATCCGAAATCGTCGCCAGTGCTGCCGGTGACCTTGCGGCGATCCTCTTCACCTCCGGTTCGACCGGCGCCCCCAAAGGCGTTTGCTACGAACACGGGATGTTTGAAGCCCAAGTCCGTCTGGTTCGCGACACGTACGGCATTTCGTCGGATGAAGTGGATCTGCCGATGCTGCCGATTTTCGCGCTCTTTAATCCCGCGCTTGGGATGACCACCGTCGTTCCCGAGCTTGATCCGAGCCGACCGGCTGCGGTTGATCCGGAAAAAATTGTTCGCGCGATCCAGCAGGAAAACGTCACCACCTCTTTTGGTTCGCCAACCCTGTGGCGAAAAATCTTCGATTACTGTTTGGAAAATGAAATCACCCTTCCAAGCATGCGGCGCGTGCTCTGCGCGGGCGCGGCGGTTCCGGCTTCGCTCTGGACGGATGCACCGCGCGTTTTAACCAACGGAAAGCTTCACAGCCCCTACGGCGCAACCGAGGTATTGCCAGTGGCGACCACTTCGTCGGCGGAAATGGAAAATCGCCCTGAACTCGGTGCTTTGATCGGTCGTCCATTGGCGGAAAACCGGGTGAAGATCATCGCGCTGCACGAAGGACGTTTGGCCACGATGGCTGAAACTCATGAACTTCCCGCTGGCGAGGTCGGTGAGATTATTGTGACCGGACCAACGGTCACGAAAGTATATGATCAACTGCCAAGCGCGACTGCCGCGGCTAAGATTCACGCTGATGACGGAGCCATCTGGCATCGCATGGGCGACGCGGGGCGGATTGATCACGAGGGACGGTTGTGGTTCAGCGGACGAATCGCCGAACGCGTGGAAACGGCGACCGGTCCGCTCTTCACTGAACCGGTTGAACAAGTATTTCGCGGTCATCCCCAGGTGGTGCGGTGCGCCTTGATTGGTCTCGGCCAGCGAGGCGGCCAGGAACCGGCTCTGGTCGTTCAGACGGTTGTTGATATGACAACGGATGACGAAACCTTGGCCGCCGCATTGCGCGAGTTGGCCAAGCAACAGCCGCACACGATGGAGATCCGGAAGTTCTTTTTCCGTCCGGACTTTCCGCTCGACGTTCGGCACAACGCCAAAATTCACCGACTCACGCTGACGGAATGGGCCACCACTGCGGCGGTCTATGAACCGGAGTCTGCGCCATGAGTGCACCCGTTTTTATCACGGGTGCCAGCGGCTTCATCGGCGGGAAAATTGCCGTGCGACTACTGGAGGAAGGGAGGGAAGTCCGCGTACTGGCGCGGCGTCCGTTGCCCGAGCTGGCAAAACTTGGCGCTGAAGTGGTACTCGGCGATCTCACGGACGTCGCGGCCTTGCGCCGGGGATGTGAAGGCACCGGTACGGTCTTTCACGTCGCGGCGCGGGTCGGCGTGTGGGGTCCGCCGGAAGATTTTTTGAGGGTGAATGTTGAGGGCACCCGCGCGCTGATTGGCGCGTGCCGCGCGGCTGGTGTATCGCGTCTCATCAACACGAGTTCCCCGAGTGTGGTGTACACTGGCGGCGATTTGCGCGGCGTCAACGAATCGGCTCCGCTTTGCACGCAGGCACCCAGCCCGTACCCGACAAGCAAAGCCGAAGCAGAGCGGCTCGTCAGCGCGGCGAATTCGGCTGAACTGGCGACGGTCTCTCTCCGCCCGCATCTGGTGTGGGGCCCCGGTGACAAAAATCTCATTCCCCGCGTCGTCGCCCTGGCCCGCAGCGGCCGCTTGAAAATCATCGGCGACGGCCGCAACAAAGTGGATCTGACCCATATCACCAACGTCGTGGATGCCCACCTCCTCGCGGAAAAGGCTCTGACCAAGAGTAACCTATTGGGTTACTCTTGCCCGGACGCCGCAGGGATCGGTGGGCGCGCTTATTTTATCACGAACGGGGAGCCGGTGATGCTGTGGGAGTGGATTAACGAATTGCTGCGAGGTGCAGGCACTCCGGAAATTAAAAAACGCGTATCGCTCAACACCGCAAGTTTTGGGGGCGGCATATTAGAAATTCTCTGGCGCATTCTGGGGCTCAAAGGCGAACCACCCATGACCCGCTTCGTCGCCAAGGAAATGGCGACGGACCACTGGTTCGACATCTCCGCCGCCCGCCGTGATTTTGGCTACGCTCCACGCGTTACGATGTCCGAAGGCACGGCAGAATTGATCCAGAGTTTGCGTAGTCAGTAGTGAAGTGCGTTACGAATTCCTCTGTCGGACCGCCTCGAAGAGCGTGATGATGGTAGCCATCGCGACGTTGAGGGAATCGGCCTGGCCGGCCATGGGGATCCGGACGAGGAGGTTGCTCTCCTTTAGCCAGAATTTGCTGAGGCCGTATTGCTCGCTGCCCATCACGATGGCGAGTGGGCCGGTCAGGTCGACTTTCGTGTAAATGTTCGGGGTGTCGGGCGTCGTGGCGACGATGCGGATTCCTTTTTCAATCAACCACGCGTGCACTGTAGCGCTATCGGTCACCACGATCGGGACGGAAAACAAAACTCCCGTAGAAGACCGGACGACGTTCGGATTGAAGACGTCCGTCACCGCATCGCAGACGATGACCGCGTCCACACCCGCCGCGTCCGCGCTGCGCAAAATTGTGCCGAGATTGCCGGGTTTTTCGATGGATTCAACGATGAGCAAAAACGGCGTTTTCTTTGTAGTCGGGGGCGCTGACCCGGGTCCGTCGGTGTCGGAACCGGGGTCAGCGCCCCCGGCTACAGCTAGATCGTTCAAACTGAGCTTCCACTGTGGGGCCACCGCCAGCAATCCATCCGGGCGGTCGCGGTAGGCGCATTTGGCGAAGGCTTCTTTCGACAATTCAAACAATTGCGCGCCGGCTTGCCGGGCTTGCTCGATGAGGGCGGGCTCATTTTCGCCGAGAAACAAATCCGGACTGAAGTAGAGTTCCAGTAGCCGGGTGTTTTTTTCGAGAGCGCGACGGATTTGACGATAGCCTTCCACGAGGAAAAGCCCGGCCTCATCGCGGTCGCGACGGTCGCGCAACTTGACGAGTTGTTTGACGCGCGGATTTTGAAGGCTGGTGATCTTTTCTGGAGGAATGGCCACAAAGAGTCTCTAAAAGACACGAAAAGGATTGGGAACCTTTTGTTTTTGTGAATTTTTGTGCCTCTTCGTGGCTAAAAAGAAATTCAACGACCATCCCTTTCCGTACCACCATGAGCTGGAGCTCGAAGTCTCCACGCTTACGAATCTCGGCGTTGGGCTGGGTCGGGTCGTTTTGGGTGAAGGTAAATGGGTCGTCATGGTCCCGTTCACGCTGCCCGGCGAACGCGTGAAAGTACGCATTTATCGCAATCACAAGAATTTTTCCGAGGCCGACTTACTCGAGGTACTGATGCCTTCCCCGCATCGCATCGATTCGAAGTGCCCGCTTTTCGGGCGTTGTGGTGGTTGTCAATATCAGCACCTCACCTACGCCGAACAGTTGAAATGGAAGCGCCAACAGGTGGAAGAGCTTTTGAAATACATGGCCGGGGTCGAATTTCCCGTGGCGTCGGTAATCGCCTCACCCAAGGAATTTGGCTACCGGTCGAAGATCACACCGCATTTCAATCCGCCGCGCGTCCAGGTGTCCTCGGCCGCAGATCTGGAGGCAATGCGCGTGGCCGCAGCCACGATGCCGATCGGATTTCTCAAGGCGGCCAACCGTTTTGAGTTGGTCGATGTTCCGGAATGCCCCATCGCCACGCCGGAGATCAACGCGAAATTACCCGAGGTACGGGCGCGCGTTCGGACGAAGGCGGCGGCGGGCGAATATGAGCGAGGCGCAACGTTGCTTCTTCGGCATGCGAAAGAGGGCGTCACGACGGATTATGATGCGATCATCACTGAGGTGATTGACCAGACGGGAACGCAGCCGAATCCGGCTGCGGGTAATTCTGCGGCGAGGTCGCCGCAACTCCAGTTGCACTTTTTAGCGCGGGATTTCTTTCAGAATAATCCGTTTATTTTGCCGGCGTTTACGGCTTACGTGCGCGCGCAAGCGGCGGGAAGTGGGGCGAGGTTTCTCGTCGACGCCTACTGTGGCAGCGGCCTGTTTGCGCTATCCTGTGCGTCCGCATTTGAAAGGGTCGCCGGGGTCGAGCTGAGTGCGACCTCGGTCCGGTTTGCCACGGAGAACGCTGCGGCCAACGGTATCGCCAACGCCACCTTTCTCGCCGCCGACGCGGCGCAGATTTTTGCCGGGCTGACGTTTCCCGGCGTCGACACGGCCGTCATTATCGATCCGCCGCGCAAAGGATGTGACGAGACCTTTCTCGCGCAACTTTTTGCCTTCAGCCCGCGCGCGGTTGTGTACGTGTCCTGCGATCCGGCCACGCAAATGCGCGATTTAAAGGGATTCCTCGCCGCGGGCTATCAGTTGACGGCCGTTCAGCCGTTCGACTTGTTTCCGCAGACACGGCATCTTGAGTGCGTGATTACTCTGGTGAAGGGATAAAATTCTGGGACGAGCCGGCGATTTTCAACGGCGCGTTTTGCGTAACAATTCGGCGGTGACGGGAAAAATCCGACGTGGGGCAATCACCCACAGTTGATCCTCTTCCGCCAGCGATGAATTCCACGGCGTACCCGCAGCCCAAGGGGAAAACGCCGGCAGGATGATTTTTCGCTCTCCGCACACGAGCGCCGGCAACTTTACGCGCCCGCCCGCGCCATCGTACCAATCAAACGCGGGGTGGAAATGCCCAATGATTTCAATGCCACCGAGTGGGACAGCCGGCGAGGTGTCGCCATGATGAAAAAAATATTCCTCGCGGGAGGCCGACCGGTCCTTGGCCACGTTCCATTTTCGGTCGTGATTACCCGAAAGAATCACCACTGGCACAGCACAGTCGCGCAGAAAGGCCTCGGCTGCAGCCCGGCCGGTGAGTGCATGCAAAGAATCACCGAGCCAGATCATTTCCTCCGGCCTGTAGTCGGCAATGAGCCCGGAAAGATTGCGCGCGATTTCCCCGTCGCCCCACGATGGCAGGAGGTTTCCCGCGGCTTGATGGCTTTTGGCGTAACCCCAATGAAGATCCGCGATCGCCAGGGATTTCGATTTTGCAAAGAAAACCGCCCGTCGCGAATCGAGCCAGATGTCGGGTTGAATTTCAGTGCCTTTCATCGGAGTGCCTTGGCCATTCGCACTGAAACCGCTTTGCGTTCCGGCGAAGCGGCGGCGTCAGCCAGCGAACCGTACATTTCATGGTACAGGCGCTCGATGGTCGTTTCGAGATCTTCGAGACTCATTGTCTCCTTGATTTTCGTGACATACATGCCGAAGGAAAATGGGCTGACCCGTTCCGTCGTGAGCAATTTCCACGGACAGACTGAAACCCGTGTGAGAAATTCCACTGCGCGCGGCAGATCGAGAAAACGCAGCGTGGCTTCCTTGTAAGCTTCCACCAGCAGCGGATGATCGGGTTCATACTGCCGAAGCACGTTGAAAATAATCTCGGAGCTCCATTGCAAGGAACGGGAGCCGCGCTCCTTCCCGTGCACCCGTCGCGGGACCATCAATCCGGTCTGCGCCGCTACGCGAAACTGCCATTTGACGAGCGACGCTTCCTCCAGCGCGGCGCGCAGGGATTCATCGGCGCCGTCGGGCCGGAAGAGTCGTTGCCAGTCCGGCAGCTCCATGTCCTGAAATTCCCGCAGGCTGAACATGAATCCGTAGTCGTCGATGGTGACGAGGGCGTTGCCGCCTTTTGTTTGCTGCAACCGTTGGGCGATGATGCGCGACAAGGCGTCGTTTGCGGAACGTCCAATCAATGAATGGAAAAAGTAGTGACGCAATGCCCCGTCATGAACGCGTTCGATCAGGAAAAAATCCGCGGTCGGGATGGCCGACACTTCAGCCTGCAAACGAAAATGCTGCATGATCGCCGCGGCGTTTCCGGCTGATAACCCATAATTTTCGATCAGCCATGCGCCGGCGTTCGCGACCTTTGTCTCGGTCGAATCCGTTCCGTCGAGGCGCGCGGCGACCTCCGTCCGCAATCGCGTCACCTCGGCCGCGAGCCCGCTGGCGAGCGGCATTTTGTTGGCGTTCCAGCGGGGAACGGTGGGCAGCGTGCTTTTTGCCTCCACGACGCGGGCCACGAGCAATTCGGTTTTAATCAGACGCACGCATCTCCCATTCAACACAAACACATCGCCGATTCGCAGTCGCTTCATGAATGACTCTTCCACTTGACCGAGATTGCGACGCTTTAACTTTACCTGGATCATCTGGTCGGTGGAGATCGTCCCGACGTTTTGATAAAAATCGCGGGCGACCCTCGGCCTCGGAATTTTCATCACGCCATCCACGATGACCACTTTCCCAAAAGTATCCCGATAGACGTGTTCGAGGGAAAGACCGCCGCCTTCCAAATAACGCACCACGCGGTCAAATGTGGGGCGTGGCAACTCACGGAACGGATAACTGCGACGCACGAACGCGAACGCTTCGTCGGGCGTGACCGACTCGAAAATCGCCATGCCCACCAAGTGTTGGGCGAGCACATCCAGTGGATCGTCGTGAATTTTAACGGGCTCAAGCTCTCGCTTTTCCATCATGCGCGCCGTCACAGCGCATTCGACCAGGTCGTTGATGTTACTCGCGACGAGCAGACCCCGGCTGGTTTCGCCCATGGAGTGGCCGGAGCGTCCGATGCGCTGCAGGGCACGGCTGACGCCTTTGGGGGCGGACACCATCACCACCAAATCGATCGAGCCAATGTCGATGCCCATCTCCAGCGAAGTCGAGCAGACGACAGCCCGCAATTCGCCACGTTTTAAACGATCCTCCACTTCCAGGCGCACGGCCCGGTCGAGTGACGCATGGTGCACCTCGATTTGGGGCGCGAGGTCAGGCAGGATTTCCTTTAGCCGCACCCCGATGGTTTCCGCGCCGCTGCGCGTATTGGTGAAGATCAGCGTCGTTCGTTTGGTGCGCAATACCTCGCCCAGTTCCCGGAGCACCCGCGTGGCCGTGTAGCCCGCTGGCGGGTAGGGATTTTTGCGCAACGGCGAGAACACCTCGATGTGCGCGGCCTTGCGCTGGGCAACTTCTGCGATTCGGCATTCCCGGTTAGGTCCGACAAGGAACTCCGCCATGGTTTCGAGCGGCGCGACCGTGGCGGACAATCCGATCCGGGTTAACGGCCGGCGGGGCGAGTCTTCGCGCGGACCGTTCACGATATCCTCCAGACGCTCCGCCGCGACCATCAGCAAAGCGCCGCGCTTATTTTCCGCGAGGGCATGCAGCTCATCGAGAATCAGGAATCTCGCCGGTTTAAACGCCTGGACCCACGACAACTGGCTGAGGAGAAGCGTGAAGCTTTCCGGTGTGGTGACGAGAATATGCGGCGGCCTCCGCTTTTGCGCGGCGCGCTCCTTCATGCTGGTGTCGCCGCTGCGCAAGCCAACGCGGATGAAATCCCAGCCCAGTTCGGCCAGCGGACCGTTGAGATTTTTTTGAATGTCATAGGCCAGCGCGCGCAACGGTGAGACGTACACGGCGACGATGCCTTTCGGCAATTCGCCCCGATCATGGGCTTTTGCGAGGTAGTCGAAAACGCCAAGAAAGGCGGCGAGTGTTTTGCCACTTCCGGTGGGTGAAGAAAGTAGGATTGAATGATCCGCCAGAATCTCAGGTAACGTTGCGCGCTGCGCGGGCGAGAATTCGCCGAAACGCTGGCGAAACCACTTCGCGAGCTGCGGATGCAACGCGGAAAAAAGCGCAGCCTCGTTTGCCGCCGGAGTAGTGATCCGGGTGATCATGAGCCGTTCAACAAACTCATTGGGCTGAAAATGACAAACGGCGGCACTCACCCCGGCCGCTTCGAAGAATCCATCGGTGTCAGGCTCGACCTTGGGTTTCACCTTTGATCCACTCGCGTCCGCATGACCGCCCCGGCATCAGCCTCTCATCGCTCCTGGCTTTCGCTTAACTGGCTGCTGGTTTTTATGCCGGTTGCGATCGCACTTCGCTACGTCCCCTCGTGGAAAAATGAAACCGCGTTGTTTGTCGTTTCGGCGCTGGCGATCGTGCCGCTCGCCGGGCGGATGGGCGAGGCGACCGAGCAGCTTGCCCATCGGTTGGGCGCAGGCGTCGGGGGACTGTTGAATGCCTCTTTTGGGAACGCGGCGGAACTGATCATTGCGTTGATGGCGCTCAAAGCTGGTCTGATCGACGTGGTGAAGGCGTCCATCACGGGGTCGATCATCGGCAATCTGCTGTTAGTGCTTGGCGTTTCGATTTTCTGCGGTGGCCTGCGCCATTCGCGGCAACAATTCAACAAAACCGCCGTCCGCGCCTCGTGCACCGCACTCATGCTGGCGGCTTTTGCGTTGGTGATTCCCACCGTTTTTCATGTCGCGGCGGAAAGGGATGCCGGGAAATGGTCCCCCGTTGCGGAACAGGACCTCTCCGTGGCGATCGCGATCGTTCTGCTGTTGAGCTACGTGGCGCTGCTGATTTTTTCCCTCGTTACCCACAGCGACCTGTTCTCTGGCGAACAGGATAAGCCATCGGGGGAAAAGGAAGAGCACGTCTGGCCGGTGAGCCGCGCTGTGATCACCTTGCTCATCGCCACCGGTGCCGTCGCGTGGGTGTCGGAATTTCTGGTGGGTGCAGTGGAAGCGGCGCGGTCGTCGTTTGGAATCACCGAGACGTTTGTCGGGGTGATCGTGATTGCGATCATTGGCAATGCGGCGGAACACTCGACGGCGGTGGCGATGGCGCTGAAGAACAAAATGGATTTGGCCATCGGGATCGCGGTCGGTTCCAGTCTGCAAATTGCGCTCTTTGTCACTCCGGTGCTCGTATTGGTCAGCCTCTTTTTCCGCCAGCATCTCAGCCTCGAGTTCAGCCTGCCGGAAGTCATCGCGGTGGTCGCGGCGGTGTTTGTCACCGAGCAGATCAGCGGCGACGGCGAAAGCAACTGGCTCGAAGGAGTGCAGTTGCTCGCGCTTTATTTGGTTGTCGCGATTCTCTTCTTTTTCCTGCCGGCGTGAAGTGCGGGCAACGCGATCGAAATGCTACTCCATAAAATCAATCCAGACCTGGAACTCCGGCTGATTCAGCCGAAGGACGCGCCGATGCTCTTTGCGTTGGTCGATGCGAATCGCGCCAAGCTGCGGGAATGGCTGCCGTGGGTGGATGCAACCAAGAAGTTGGCGGATACCGAAAAGTATATTGCGACGGCGTTGCGCGAGAACGCGGCAACGCGGGCGTTTACCTGCGGGATTTGGTCGAATGGGCAATTGGTGGGTGTGATCGGCCACAATCGCATCGACTGGGCGAATCGCGCGGGATTTCCAGCGTATTGGCTGGCACCCGAAAGTGAAGGCAAGGGGATCATGACGCAATGCTGCCGGGCAGTCGTCGACTACGCGTTCGGGGAATTACAGCTCAACCGGTTGTTTCTCGCGACGGCGACGGATAACCTGCGCGCGCAAAAAATTCCGGAGAAACTCGGGTTCAAACGCGTGAGCACTCTGCGCAAAGCAGAGTGGTTGTACGATCATCACGTCGACCATTACGTCTACAGCTTGCTCGCACCGAAACTCCGCGACCCCGCCGTGAGCTGATCAACTGTACTCGATCCATTGGGGATCGGAATACTGTTCGATTAAGCCCGACACCTCGTCCTCGTTGAGATCGGGCCATGGCGTTTCGACCGGATCGACCGCCAGCGCTTCACCCAAAGCGGACGTGAAACGGTTTTGAAAATCGTCCCAATCGAGCGGAGCGACGCTGCTTTTTTCAATCGAACCCTGAAACAGCAGCCCGTGCTTGTTTCGCTTCTGGGCGGCGCCGGCGATTTTCTGGCCGGTCTGGGTGTTTACGACGTCGTACAATTCGGCGTGTTGAAAGCAGACACCAGGAGCGCCGGCGGTCGCACCGGATTTTGGGGCGGCGCAAGGTCCTTCCGGTTCGCACACGGTTTTCACTTCCGCCGGCTGACTCAGGGACGAAAGCGCGGAGGCGAGGCACTCGTGCACGATCCGATACGAATGCGTGGCGCGTTCGTCGTAGAGCGGATGTGGCCGCGGCAACACGAGGGCGTACGTCCAATCGTTGCGGTGATCGACGATTCCTCCGCCGGTCGGTCGGCGGCAAAGATCGAAGCGTTCGCCGGTCGGTAGATTTTCGCGGACGAAGGCAATTTTTTGACTGAACCCAAAAGTGAACGCAGGACCGTGCCAGTCATAGTGGCGGAAGCGCGGCGTCGCTTCCGGGTAGCGTTGCAACAGCAGGAAATCGAGCGCCATGTTTTCCGCCGCTCCGGCGGTACGCGTGGGCAGCAGCTGCAGCGTGGTCATGTCTGCGACGAGGAAGTTATTTTGCGCTGCCACTCCCTAAAATGTACCGGCACCACGAGTTCGTGAAGCGCTTTGTCAAGGGTCTGGGGTTTGAACCGAAGTTCCCTGTTCAACGGTGCGAGATCCAGGGCGAGGTTGGCCGGGCGTTTGGCACTGATCGCTGGCGTTTCCGCACGGTGGACCGGCGTGACCAGCGCGGGCGGCACACCGAATCGCGCGGCGAGTCGCTGACCCAATTCATAGCGTGAAGACAGTTCGGCTCCGGCCCAATGAAAGACGCCGCGCAGCTCCGGCCTCGCCACGACTTCCAACAAGGCCGCCGCCAGATTTCCCGCGGTGCAAGCCTGTCTGAATTCATCGACGTAGAATCGCGCCGCGTTGCCGCCGGACCAGATTTCGAAAAGTTTTTCGTGCACGCTGCGCTTCCCCGAAAGACTGTTGCCGAGGAGCAACGGCGCACGGACGACCGCCGCATTTTTGGAGGCCGACAACACCAACTGTTCGGATTCTACCTTTTGTCGCCCATATAAATTGATCGGCGAGGGCGGATCTCCGATGCGGTAGGGAGGGTTCGCCCCGTCGAAAACCTGTTCGGAGGAAATATGAATGAAGCGCGCGGAAACGGCCTCGGCGGCGGCGGCGAGATTCGCGGGAAAGGTGACGTTCAGCACTTGCGAGAGCATGGGGTTGGCCTCGCACGCTGCGGGCTCGGAAATCGCGGCGGCGTTTATGACCACTTCTGGCCGAACGCGTCGGACCCATTCGTTGGCAGCGACACCGTCGGAGAGATCGACTGCATGCGCTTCGGCGACACCCGGAATCGCACCGGTCCAGCGTCCGACCAAGCCGACCACGACATGACCGGCGTCAGCGGCCTGGCGAGCCACCTCTGCGCCGACGAGACCCGATGCACCCGCCAGCAAGATTCTCATCGCACGCGGGCGTCGAGGAGGCTGCGCACCCCCGCTGTCAGCTTGCTGAGCGCAAATGGTTTTGGGAGATGGGCAATGGCCGCCGGAGAAAAATTGGGAAGCGGTGCCGGCGGTTCGGCGGAGAGATTGATCAAACGAAGTGCGGGATTTTTAGCGTGAAACTTCCGAACGACCGCGGCGACGGCTTTCTCGTGCGCATGCGCGAGAATCAGCTGCGGCAGGAATTTTCGCTTGGTCAGAAACGCGCTCGCGGAACGGGCGGAGGCGACATTGCTGACTTGGTAACCTTCGGTCGCGAGAATACCGGCGATCATTTTTCGCAGGACTCCATCCGGTTCGATTAACAGGAGCGTCTCCGAACCTTTGGGCATCGAGAGACGGGCGGCTTTTACCGGACTGATTTGCTCCTGTTCCGGGGTTTCGGGCAGGAAGACCTCGAAAGTGGTTCCGACCCCCGGTTTGCTTTGCACGGTAATATGGCCGTCGTGCTCCCTCGTGATGGCGAGAACCGTCGCCAGGCCCAAGCCAGTGCCCGTCGGTTTGGTGGTGAAAAACGGCTCGAAAATATGGCCGAGCGTTTCCAGATCCATTCCGTGACCGGTATCGGTCACCTGCACGGTGGCGTAAAATCCCGGGTGCATGCCCGGCGCGCGGCGGTCCGCTTCGGAAGCGACGTTGTGATTGTAGGTCCGGATCGTGAGTTTGCCGCCTTTCGGCATCGCTTCGCGGGCGTTGAAACAGAGATTGAGCAACACCTGTTGAAATTGGGTCGGATCGATGCGCGTGTTGCCGAGGCCGGAAGTGAGTCGCAGCTCCAACGCGACTTCCTCGCCGGCGACGCGGCGGAGGATCTCAGCGATTTCCCGGATGAGCGTGTTGTAATTCACGACCTTCACCTCGGCTTCGTGTCGCTGGCTGAATTCCACGATTTGCCGCGCGATGGCGGAGGCTTTCAGGCCGGCGCGCTGAATTTCATCGAGATCCTTTTTGGCGCCGGGAACGTTCTCGATCTTCCGAGTCATGATTTCGCAATAGCCGCTAATGATCGAAAGCAGCATGTTGAAATCGTGGGCGACGCCGCTGGCGAGCCGTCCCACGGTGTCGAGTTTGCGTGATTCCAGCAGTGCGTCGCGCAGGCGCTTGGTTTCGGATTGATCGCGGTAAACGGCCACGAGTTCACCGCTTGGTCCGTCAGGGCCGGGGAGCGGATTAAAATCCCATCGCGCAAAAAACGGCGACCCATTCTTGCGGCAAAGCCAGCCCTCGCCACTGCTCTGGTGCGCCGGGCGGACACTGTGCAGCGGCGTGAGCTCGGTTTTTGTGCCGTGCAACAACCGCGTATTTTGCCCGGCAAGCTCGTCTGCCGTGTAGCCGGTCAATTGGCAGAAAGCCGGATTGGCATATACAATCTGAACTCCGCCGCGCTCCCAGCCGTCCTTGGTGATCACCGCCGCGTCTGACAAAGCGCTCAGCGCCATCCATTCGACGGGCAGGGATTCATGAAATTTGACCGCGGTGGGCATCGGTTGATCAAGGGGCCAGACGCTCAACGACCCATTCCCCGCTTTCACGGCGGAAACGCAAGCGGTCGTGGAGCCGACTGCGGCGCCCCTGCCAGAACTCGATGGTTTCAGGGACGAGCCGAAAGCCGCCCCACTGCGGTGGCAACGGCACTTCGCGTCCCTCGTATTTTTTTTCCACTACGCGGTAACTCTCCTCGATCACGCCGCGACCGGCGATCGGTGTGCTCTGCGGCGACGCCCAGGCCGCGAGCTGACTCGCGCGTGGCCGGCTGTGAAAATAGGCCTCGGTTTCCTCGCGCGAAACCCGCGTCACGGCTCCTTCCGCGATGATTTGCCGCTCCATCGCGATCCACGGAAAGAGCAGGGTCGCTTTGGGATTCGCATCGAGCTCGCGGCCCTTGCGACTCTCATAGTTGGTATAAAACACAAATCCGCGTCCGTCGCAGCCTTTCAGCAAAACCGTTCGCGCCGCCGGGCGTCCGTCGCGGCCCACCGTGGCCAGCGTCATGGCGTTTGGTTCGGTGATCTTGGCCGCCTCCGCTTCCTGGAACCATTTTTCGAACTGCCGAAATGGGTTTTTGTCGAGGTCTTTTTCCAACAGCCCCGCCAACCCATAGTCTTTTCGCATGTCCGAGAGTGCCATGTGGCCCGCCATCGTGCGGGGCGGTCGGGCGCTGTCAAAATTAACCGGTTGGAATGACGGTGGATGGGCTGATAACCCTAGATTTGGCGATAATCGTTCTGGTTTCCTCCCCGCTTATGGTCCTTTCTGGAGCCAGAAACTTATGACGACGAACCCCCCAGCCAAGGCGCCGTTGCCCGCGCGGTATCTCGACCGCCACGAGTCCGATTTGGCGGGTTTTTTGCAAAAGCTCATCCGACTGCGAACCGTTAATCCACCGGGCGAAAACTACGGTGAGATTACGCTCGTGCTGGCGGAGGCGCTGCGTGCGGTCGGGCTGAAGGTGCGCCGGATTCCCATTCCCCGGACGCTGCAAAGCAAAACGCAACCGGACCTGCTCGATTTTCCGCGCTACAACGTCATCGGATTCTGGGACGCGGGCGCAAAAAAAACGGTTCATTTCAACGCCCATTACGACGTCGTTCCAGTCTCGGGGAAATGGCGTCATGGCGATCCGTTCAACCCGGTGGTCGAAAACGGCCGGATGTACGGTCGCGGCACGGCGGACATGAAGGGAGCGATCGCCAGCATTGTTTTTGCGCTTAAAGCCCTGCGCGAAACTGGCGTGAAGCCGGCTTTCAACGTCGAAGTTTCATTCACGGCAGACGAGGAGACCGACAGCGTGCTCGGCACGGGTTGGGTGGTTGAACACGGAAAACTGAAGGCCGACTACGCCATCGTCGGCGAGGGTGGCGAAGGCAACGCGGTGTGTTGCGGACACAACGGCGTTGTCTGGCTCAACGTTCACATCGAAGGCAAAGCCGCGCACGGTTCCACGCCGGAGAAAGGAGTCAATGCTTTGGAGAAAATGTCCGCGCTCGTGCTTGCGTTCGATGCGTACAAGCGACGTCTCGCGCGGCGTAAATTTCGCACGCCGGACGGACATCTCATGCATCCGACGGTAAATCTCGGTGGCGTTTTTGTCTCGGGCGAAGGTGGGAAAATCAACACCGTCCCGGCCGCCGCCAGTTTTTCGATTGATCGACGCGTGCTGCCGATCGAGGACATCCGGACGGTCGATCGCGAACTGCGATCCTTCGTTAAGAGCGCCGCGCGGAAAATTCCGCAGTGTCGCATCCTCATTGAGAAAGTCTCGGATAATTTTTCCTGTTACCGGGCACCGACGCATCCGTTGTTCGCCGCGATGCGGGCAAGCGTGGCGCGAGTGCGCCGTCGCCCGGCCAAATTCATGGTTTCGACCGGATTCAATGACATGCACTTTTTTGCGCAGGTCATGAAAATCCCAACGCTCGGCTACGGTCCCGGTGGCAACGACTATCACGCCGTGGACGAGCACGCGCGGCTCAAGGATCTGCTGGATTCCGCAAAAATCTACGTGGATCTCCTGACGACTTTTGCGGGCTGATAGCGAACGGCTGAAAATAGCGTGTGCGGTTCGTCAATCGGCGGGTGTTATGAAGAAAGAGTCAATGAAGGACGACGCCACTTTGCTCCGAAATTACGCGGGTAATCGCTCTGAAAGCGATTTTGCCGAGCTGGTGCGACGTCATGTGAACCTTGTTTACTCGTCCGCGCTCCGCCAGGTGAATGGCAACACGCATCTTGCGCAGGACGTCACACAATCGGTGTTCATCGATCTTGCGCGCAAAGCCGCTTCGCTGGCGAAGCACGAAGTTCTCGCTGGCTGGCTCTTCACCAGCACCCGTTTCGCGGCGACCAAACTCATGCGCGGGGAACAGCGGCGTTGGCGGCGTGAACAGGAGGCGGAAACCATGCAAACAATATCCCGATCCAATTCCAGCGACTCGCTCGATTGGGAGCGGGTCCGCCCGGTGATCGATGAAGCGCTCGCGGAACTCAGTGAACGCGATCGCGAGGCGATCCTGTTGCGCTATCTCGAGGGCTATGATTTCGGGCAAGTCGGCGCGAAACTCTCGCTGTCGGACAATGCTGCGCGGATGCGGGTGGATCGCGCGATCGACAAGTTGCGAACGCTGCTCGCGCGGCGCGGAGTCACCTCAAGCACCGCGGCGCTTTCCTTCGCATTGTCCAGCCAAGCCGTGATCGCCGCACCGGCTGGACTTGTGGCAGTCGTAACGGGAGCGGCGTTGAGCGCTGGTGGCGGGGCGGCGGCGACCCTTACTTTTATGAGCCTGACAAAATTACAAATTGCCGTAGCTGGCGCGGTGCTCGTTGTGGGTGCCGGTGCTTATCTGATGCAGGATCGGAACAACGATGCTTTGCGCGCCGAACTCGCCGGGATTCCGCCGCCCACGGGAGAAATTGCCGAATTGCAGGAATCGAATCGTCAGCTGGTTAAAGCGGCTCATGACGTGTCGACGTTGCGTGTGAGTGATGCTGAATTCGCCCGCCTTAGAGCAGAGGCGGCCGAAGTACAAAATCGCATCAAGGAAAACCGGGCGACGGCACTGCGGACAGCTGCGGTGCAACAGTCGCTTCCGATTGGAAAAACCTATGATATAAGCCAGCTGGATCAGAAACCAAAACTGGTTCGGCCGATACAGCCAATCTTTCCCTATAAGATGTCGCAGGCGGGGATTTCGGGGGAGGTGACCGTTGAATTTTCAATTGGTCCCGATGGGAAGGTGATGGACGCGCGGGTACTTCGATCGAGCGATAAAGAATTCGAGGCGTCGGCGCTCGCTACGGTGAGCAAGTGGCAATTTACTCCCGGTCAGAAAGACGGTCAAAGCGTCATTACGCGGGCGAGTCAGCTGATCAAATATAGTCTCAGCACCACCAGCAACGATCCGCAAAATAACCCCCCGAGTTGGTTCTGAAATGCAATCGAAGGCCAAATTTCTCCTATTCCTAGCAGGGTCGGTACTGCTATTGGCCGCATTGCTGGCTTGGCAGCGGCACACTACGGCGCAGTTGCGGAACGAGATCGCAAGCCGACGCCACGCGGCTGACGAGTGGCGGCTTTTGAATGTCGAGCACCAACGCCTCGTATCGTCTCAAGTTAAACCGGATGATTTGAAAAAGCTGGCGGCCGACCGGCATGCGATGTCGGCCCTGCTTGTTGAGCTCGAGGCGATGAAGCGGCGGGCAGACTCGACCGCTCGGCTGGCCACGCCACGACCGATTGAAAAGCCGGTCCAGCCGGCGATGGAACGAGGGCCGGTTCCGGCCAGTCTTTGGAAAAATGCCGGCCAAACGACACCCGCGGCCGCGTTTGAAACCCTTCTCTGGGCCTCGGCGGGGGGAGACCTCGATTCCCTCGCACGCGTGCTCGATTTGGACTCGGTGACCCGGGTGGAGGCAACCGAGGTGCTCGACCGATTACCATCGGCCATGCGGCAGGAGATCGGGACGCCTGAGCGTCTCGTCGCTTTGATGACCGCCAAGGACGCTCCAATGGGCAGTGCGGAGATTCTGAGCGCGTATGAAGAGGGGGGCACCAAGGACGCGTCACACGCCCCGATCTTGACGAGACTCAATGCCCGGGTGGTCGACACCGAGGGCAATGCGAAGGAATTATTGCTTAATCTGCGGGCTAACACCGGTACTTGGCGCTTGGTGGTCCCCGACGCCGCCATCGAGAAATACGCGGCGCTACTGCAAAATCCGGTCACTCCGCCTCCGCCTGCTTCAACCGGCAATACTCCACGATAAAATTTGGGTGCTCCGAAAGGAAACGCCACCGGCCATCAAGCCTAGCGACTCCCGGGCGTTGAGCGGCAAATTTGGGGCGTGTTCCAGTTCGAGTCGACCGGCAATTTCCGCTACGTCGTGATCGCGCAATAAAACGCGGACGCGTTCACCAACCGGCAGCTGCCAAATGGTGGCCACTTCACGATAAAATCCACCGCACGGATCCGGCGGAAAAAATTCCGATGTCGGTCCTTCACTGAAAAGAAACTCGTTTTGTTTCTCCATGGGCGTGAAACGACGAACAAACCGCTTTGCGTTGAATAGCCAAGTTGGAATTCACGGAGCTCGCGATCAACGGAAGGGTTAACCACTAAATGATTTCGCTTAATGGCAGACGCGAAATCTTCAAAGTCCCCTCCGACTAATCGTCTCCGGATTTTGATCCGAGGTGTCCGCTGATCGCGGACGGGACAACGACTCGATTCGATTTAATCGAGCGGATTAGATCGATCGCATAGATCCCGTGTCGAATCGGGCATCCCTTCGCGCCTAAATTTGCCGCCTGCGATTAGCAGGCACCTGGGGAACCAAAGCACGACGGCGATCAGTCGGCGTATACTTTGTAGAATTCATGATAATGAATTCATCAGTGGTTCAAAACTCCCGGTCCGAACGAGAGAAGTTTTAACCACTAATGATTTCGCTTAATGGCAGATGCGAAATCTTGAAAGTCCCCTCCGACTAATCGTCTCCGGATTTGAGTTCGGAGGCGTCCGCTGATCGCGGACGGTATTGAGGATATTGTTCGAACACTTCGCGACCTCTGTGTGCTCCGCGTTTAAATTCCGACAGATCGGGCAAGTTGCGCGGCGAGCGCGCAACCTACGGTAGGAGGTGCGTTCGTCGCACCAAGATGCGTGGTGAGGGCAACCCGCCCACATCGATGGGCGACGGACGGAGGCTAACTTTTCAGGCCGTGCCGGATCATGCTGACGGCGATGGCGGCGAGGAGCATGGCGATGATCTTGGAAATCGCGCGGAGCCCGGTCGAACCGATCTTCAGTCCGAACCAATGACTGTACCGCAGCGCCAGGATGACAATCGTCAGATTGGCGGCCAGCGACAGTAACGCGAAACGCAGTCCGATCGCCGGAGTTTGCGCGAGCACTAGCAAGGTGGTGATGGAGGCGGGACCTGCGATCATTGGCATTCCCAGCGGCACCACGCCAAAATCCTCCGAGACATTTTCCGGGTCCCTCGCCGACAGCACAAGTTCCTTCGCGGCGATGATGAAAAGGATGAGCCCACCGGCGATTTGGAAATCGTTTACGGAAATACCGAGCGCCGTAAAAATACTCTGGCCGAGAAACAAAAATCCGAGTGCGACCAAGCCGCCAGTCCAAGTGGCCTGCCGGGCGATTTTCTGCCTCCGGGCAGGAGCGACATTTTGACCGAGGCCAAGGAATACCGCCGCGAGACCGATCGGATCGATTGCGACAAACAGGGGAATAAACGCCTGGAGGAATTTCGCGAACCACTCGGGCATGGAGCTAAGTTGACGCGTTGCGGACAAAACGCAACGCGTCGCTCGACACCCAGTTCAATACAGCAGCCGGGCGCGGATGGTGCCGGGGACGTTTTGCAATTCGTCGATGGCAATCGTGCTTGCGGCAGCGTCGACGTCCATCACGCAATAGCCGATATATTCGTTGGTCTGCAGGTATTGTCCGGAAATGTTGATCCGGTGTTTTCCGAAACGTTCGTTGATGTTGGCCAGTACGCCCGGAATATTTTTGTGGATGTGAAGCAGGCGGCTTTTGCCCGAGCCTTGCGCCGGCAGCGTGACCTCCGGAAAATTCACGGCGGTGACGGTCGAGCCGTTGTTGGAATAACGGATTAATTTATCCGCGACCTCCGTGCCGATGTTGGCCTGCGCTTCGATCGTCGAGCCGCCGATGTGGGGCGTGAGGATGATGTTGTCGAATTTTCGCAGGGGCGAAACAAACCCCTCTTCGTTGCCCTTCGGCTCCGCCGGAAAAACGTCGATCGCCGCACCGGCGAGGTGCTTGCTTTCGAGCGCGGCGGCGAGCGCGGGAATATCCACCACGCTGCCACGGGCGGCATTGATCAGGAATGAACCCGGTTGCATCGCAGCCAATTCCTTGCGGCCGATCATGTTTTTGGTCTGCGGCGTTTCCGGAACGTGCAGTGTGACCACGTCGCTCTCGCCGAGCAGGGAATTAAGCGTCGGAATTGCGCGCGCGTTGCCGAGGGGAAGCTTGCCTTCGATATCATAAAACAGCACGCGCATGCCGAGCTGTTCGGCGAGGATGCCGATCTGCGTGCCGATGTGGCCGTAGCCGATTATGCCAAGTGTTTTTCCGCGGACCTCGACGCTGCCGACGGCGCTCTTCGTCCAACCGCCGCGGTGGACGAGCGCGTTCTTTTCCGGAATGCCGCGGAGCAGCATGATGATTTCACCGAGCACGAGTTCGGCAACGCTGCGGGTGTTGGAGTAAGGCGCGTTGAAAACCGGGATCCCGCGTTTGGCGGCGGCGGCGAGATTGACCTGATTGGTGCCGATGCAAAAACAGCCGATGGCGATGAGCTTGGGCGCGGCGTCCAGCATTTCCTCCGTCAGTTCGGTGCGGGAGCGAATACCGACGAAATGAACGTCCTTCAACGCGGCTTTGAGCGCATCGCCGGTGAGTGATTTTGGAAGATTCCGGACCGAGGTGTAACCGTCGCGATTGAGGGCATCGGTGGCGTTGGCGTGGAGTCCTTCAAGGAAAAGGAATTTGATGCGGCGTTTGTCGAAGGAGAGTTTTTGCATGTGAGAAGTACCCGCTTCGGATTACGAGCTACTGAGCTTTGCCAGATCGTCGTCGCGGGCATTGTTAATGTCCGTCCGTTTGACATTAAATTTGGCGCGGAGTTCATCGAGCGACGTTTCGAGTGCATTCCTGGCCTCGTCGCGAACGGCGGCGAGTTTGTTGTATTCAGGATCCGCCGTCGGGTTGTAGGGAGTCGCGTTGGCTTTGCCCATTTGCGCCATCAACTGTTTTGATGCGAACGCGGAGAGATCGCGTTCACCGGCATTGATTTTGGTGGTCTGCTCGAAGCGCTCCTTGGCGTTGGCGAGCGCCTCTTCCTGGGCGAGATCGTCGAGTTGCTCTTGATACTTCGCGGTAATATCGGCCGTTTTCAGGGCCGTATCGCGCTGCTTGGCGGTGGCATCGCCGGCGTCGATTTGCTGGGCGTCGAGCTTGGCGCGTTCGAGCGTATATTTGCGATTGATCGCACTGCGGTCGTGCGTGAAACGGGCGGAAGCCTCGGCGGTGAGTTGATTTTGGATGAGATTGCTGACCTCATCCTGGAGAAACTTATATTGGGCTAACTTGGCGGTATCGAGGGTCGACATTGTTCCCGTAGCGACGACGGTTGCGGTGGCCGTAGCAGCGGAAGAGTTAAGATCGCGTTGGATTTTGGCGAGTTCATCGCGCTCACGGGAGCGGAACTTGATGTGTTCCTGCTCCTCGGCTTGGTCGATCTTTTGCAATTCACGACTTTCCTTGCGGTCCAAGTCCTTGCGATCGCGATCGACGGAGGCCTGATCGGCGTAGGCGAAAAGGCCGGCGCCGAGAAGAAGAAAAACAGCGGTGGATTTGAGCAGGTGCATATGCGAACAAGTTAAATAAGGACGCCGGTGTTTTGGCGAGTCCAGTCGCGCTTGCCTGTGCGCAAATTCCGCGTTGGCTCGCCGCATGCCTTCCCGACCTATCCCCGGATCTACTGGTGCCGTGCTGACCTGCCTGCCGTCGCCTTATTCGCCGCATGCGGCGACGGGCCTGCTTTATTTTCCCCGATTTCTGGCGAAATGTCGTTATGTGAAGGAGCATGGCACCTTGCCGCCGAGTTATGCGAAGAATTACAAGCGCGGTCTCGATCGGTTTATCAGCCAGCATCTCGGAATCGAACCGGCGGCGGTGGAAAAAATTGTTTTTGAATCTTCGACCGACGAGGAAGTCGAAACCAAGTTGAAGGCGATCCTGCCGGCCGACGTGCGGGCAGCGGCCTGGAATCGAAACCTCGTGCAAAAAGGCATGACCGAAACCGGCCGGGCTTTCATGTTGGAATCGCTCACGGCGATGGGTTGCGCGGACCGATTCGAGGAAATCAAGAGCGTCGTCGACATGATCGACTTCGACGAAGGCCGGATCGAGTAATGTGCCGCTGATCCGATCAGGTTCCCGGCGCGATCGGCACCTCGAACCAAAAGATCGAGCCACCGTCGTCGGGAAAATCCGCGCCGACCACGCCGCGTTCGGATTCGACCAGTTGTTTCACGATGGAAAGACCGAGGCCGGTGCTGTCTTCGCCACCGGTCGGTGGATTTGAAATCTGCGAGTATTCGTCAAAAAGCCGGCCGCGTTCATGCGGTGGAACGCCCGGGCCGCCATCCTGGACCTCGGCGCGAAGTCGCGCGTCGGCCCGGCGGGTGCGCACCACGATCCTGCCGCCGGGAGAATGGAACTTGATCGCGTTGCTCACGTAGTTGCTCAGCGCCTGGTAGATGCAGCCGGCCTCCGCGCGGGCCAACGGCAGCTGGTCGGCGAGCTCGAGCGAGAGGGTGAGATTTTTGCGTTCGAAGGCCGGTTCGTTTTGCGCGGCGACCGCGGCGGCGATCAGGTTCAGATCGCTGCGATCCATCGGTCCTCGCTGCACGTCGCCGGGTTTGCGGATATTGAGAAACGTATCGATGATCCGGCGCATTTGTTGCGCGGATGAGTTGATGCTCTCCAGATATTCGGTGACGGCAGGCGAAGCACCTTTTCGGCGGGCGAGTTCCCCGGACATGAGAATCAAGCAAAGGGGATTGCGCAGATCGTGGCCGGCGATGCGCATGAAACGTTCCTTGAGCGCCAGTTGCTGCTGCAGTTCGTGGCGCAGCCGGCGGATAGTAAGGTGGGTGCTGATGCGGGCGAGCGCCTCCTCGTGCTGGATCGGTTTCGTGATGTAGTCGACCGCGCCGGCGCTGAAGGCGCGGACTTTTTCCGCCGTATCGGTGAGCGCGGTCATAAAAATCACGGGAATGTCACTGGTGCCGGGTTGGGCTTTCAAGCGGCGGCACGTTTCAAAACCGTCGACCCCGGGCATCATGACGTCGAGCAACACGAGATCGGGCTGTGCCCGCGAGGTTTGGGCAATGGCGTCCTCGCCGTCCTCCGCGACCATTAATTTGTAACCGGTTTCGGAGAGGGTATCCACGAGGACGCTCAAATTGGCGGGCGTATCGTCAACGATCAGAATGGTGGCGGACATGTTTAGATTTCCGAATTTGCGGCGGGGAGGTAACGCGCGACCGCTTGCCGGATGGCTTTCATTTTAAACCGCGCAGACAAGTCGGTGATGTGTTGCGTAAAAAAACCAAGCCGCGGGTCGCGTTCCGCTAGTTTCTGCGCGTACGTGCGCACGCCAATGACGTCACCCTTGCTGGCGAGTTCGAAGAGCGCGAGCGCGTCGGCGGGATCGGGGGCCTGCTGCTCGATGGGAAACGGCGGGTTGGAATTGACGGGTGTGACGTCGATGTAGTGCCACTGGAGCACGAGTTGCCGTTCCAGGACACTGAGCAGTTGCTCTTCGCGAAATGGCTTGGCGAGAAATTCCGTGCAGCCCGCGTCGAGGCACGCCTGCCGGTCCGGGTGAAATGCGCTCGCGGAAATGCCGATGATCAACGGTCCGTCGGTTGGGAAGAATTCCCTGATCGCCCGCGCGGCGGTGAAGCCATCCATGCGCGGCATTCGCAAATCCAGCAGAATGATGTCCGGGCGACGTTCCTTCGCGAGCGTGATGACTTCCGTGCCATCGACGGCCGTGGTCACTTCAAAGCCGAGCGGCGAAAGGAGATCGACGAGCAGGCTGCGGTTGGCGGAATGATCGTCGGCGATCAGCACACGGCGGCGTTTTCCTGCGTAGCCGGCGATGCGGCGCGGCACGATCGTGGGTGCGAGGATGGTTTCCGCCGCAGCGGTTGGAAGCGGCACTTCAAACCAAAAACGACTGCCCCAACCCGCGCGGCTTTCGAGGAGCAGGCGTCCGCCCATCTGTTCGACGATGCCGCGACTGACATTCAATCCAAGACCGGTGCCTTCGGCGTGACGCTTGTGATCGCCGATTTGCGAAAAAGGCTCGAACAATCGCGATTGGTCTTCAGTGGCGATGCCGGGTCCGGTGTCACTGACGGAAAACCGGATTTTCTCGCCGATTTTTTCCGCGGAGAAAACCACGCCGCCGCGGCTGGTGAATTTGACGGCGTTGCTGAGCAAATTAAATGCAACCTGGCGAAGCCGCTGGGCATCGCCGATCACCACATGCGGCAGGTCGGTCGAAAAGGCGGTTTCGAGCAGGAGGTTTTTTTCGCGGGCGCGGGGTTGGAAAAACGCCTGCACGCCATCGACGAATTCGTGGAGGTCGAATTCCGCGGGATGCAATTCCAGTTTGCGGGCCTCGATCTTGGCGAGGTCGAGCACGTCGTTGATGACCGCGAGCAAATGATCGGCCGATTGGTGAATGATGCTGAGGCCATCGCTTTGCTTGTCCGACAATGACGGATCACGTCGGAGAATCTGCGTGTAGCCGAGAATTCCGTTGAGCGGCGTGCGGAGCTCATGGCTCATGCTGGCGAGGAATTGGGATTTCGCGCGATTTGCAGCGTCAGCAGCGTCCTTGGCCGCCTGCAAGGTGCGCGCGGTTTCGCGCCGCGCCGTGATGTCGATCGCGACGCCTTCAAACATGATTGGCTCGCCGTTCGGATTGCGAAACACCCGCACGGATTCAGAAATCCATATCTTCGCCCCATCGCGGCGAACCACCTCGGATTCGAAATCGATCACCTCATCGGAGGATGTGATGCGCTGCATAAACTCATTCCGGCGTTCGGGATTGGCATAAAATTGCCGGCCAATGTCGTTGATGTCGGTGATGAGATGACTCGGTGAATCGTAGCCAAGAATCTGGGCGAGTGCGGGGTTGACGCGCTCGAAATGTCCGTCGGGGCGCGATTGGTAGAGGCCTTCCAAGGCGTGCTCGAAAATGCCACGATACTGTTGTTCGGCGCGGGCGAGCGCGTCTTCCGCCTGCCGCCTCTGCACGGCCGCTGCGGCCTGCCCGGCCACGAACATCAGCAATTGCAGCGCTTCTTCACCGTAAGCGGTCGGGTTGTTATAATCCTGCAACGCGATGACGCCGCGCGGGCGACCGTCGATCAACAGCGGCGCGCCGAGGCGGACAGCCGCCGGTTTTTCCAACGTTTGGTAGGGACCGTTGGCGGCCAAAATCTCCTCCAGTTCCCTGGCGGTGACGAGTTGGGCGCGACCGGTGCGCAAGATGTGCTCGGTGAAACGATTCGACGGCGGGCGGGACGGCGCGTCCGGGACATATTCGTCGACGAAATACGGGAAACTCACGAGCGCGTCATCGGGGCTGAGAAGGGCGACGTAGAAATTTCGCGCCGGCATCAGGCCGGCGATCAAACGGTGCACTTCCGCGAACAATGCCGGCAGATCGCCACCGGTGAGCAGGACGCGGGAAATCTGGTAGGTCGCATCCTGAACCTGCTCCCGTCGCCGGCGTTCCGTTCGATCGATCGCGGTGATCAACATGCAGCGTGTGCCTTCCAGTTCGAGAATGTCGGCATTGAGCGAGACGTACCGTGGCTCGCGTTGTTTTGTGTAAAACACCGCTTCAAAGTCACGCACCTCGTCATTTTTGCGCAGCAGCTCCATGAAGGCGACCCGGCTGTCGGGATCTGACCAGACGCCGAGCTCGATGGCGGTACGGCCAAGGACTTCCTCGCGGGTATAGCCGGAGGAATTCAGGAATGCGGTGTTGCCCTCCATGATGCGGCCGTCGTCGAGCCGGATCAACGCGGTGAGCGCCGGGCTAGCTTGAAAGGATTTGGCAAAATAATCCTGCGATTCCCGTTGCAACGCTTCACTGCGGCGGCGGTACACCGCCGCCGCCGCCTGGTCGGCGACAAACATCAGCAGGCGTTTCTCCTCGGGGCCATAGGAGCTCGGGTTGTGATAATCCTGCACGGCAATCACGCCGATGGCCCGGCCATCGATCATCAACGGCGCTCCCAGCCAGAGCGCCGCAGGCTGCCCGACGGGCATGTAGCGCTTGTGATCCTGCAGGACGATGGTGAGTTCGTCGGCTGAGGTCAGCAACGGTTTGCCGGTGTGAAGCACGTATTCGGTCAAGCCCGATCCCGGACGGCGGGTCGGAGGCGCTTCAGTGGTTTCGTCGACGAAATAGGGAAAACTGAGCAGGCTCCCGTCGGCGTTGAGCAACGCGACGTAGAAGTTTTTTGCGGCCATCAGCGTCGCCACGAGTCCGTGCAATTCCGCGAACAGCGTCGGGAGATCCGTGCCCGCCAGTACGGCCCGCGAGATTTGGTAGGTTGCGTTCTGGACTTGTTCGCGGCGGAGCCGTTCGCCGAAATCCACGCCTACGGTGAGCGTGCAGGTGGTGCCGTTGATCTCGACGAGGTCGCCGTTGAGCAGTAGATGGACGATCTTGCCGTGCTTGTCGCGGAATACGCCGTCAAAGTCCCGTACGCGGCCGTCCTTGCGCAGATGCCCGACGAATGCGTTTCGCTGACGGAGGTCGGCCCACAGGTTGAGTTCGGTAGTGGTGCGACCAATGATTTCTGCGCGGGTGTAACCGGACGCGCGTTCGAAGCCGGCGTTGGCCTCCAGCATGGTCCCGTCGGACAGACGCGTGATGATCATCAGCGCCGGAATTGTCTGGAAGGTTTTCGCGAAAAAATCCTGGGACTCGCGCCGGTTGGCTTCGCCCTGGCGCAAGGCATCCTCCGCCTCGGCGAGTTGACGCTCCACGTCGACCAAGCGGGCTTGGAGCTGATCGACGGTCGGAGAAATGCGGGCGGAGTCGGGCATCGCAGATGCTATCGCATAGCGACAAACGGAGTGCAGGCAACGGCGGACTTGCCGCCGTGGAGCGGGTATCGGCTGCGAGCTTTGCTTCTCGCGTCAATAAACTGCAACCCGGTTCAATTTGGCGACAGCATCGCGGGCACCCGCTTTCACAATTTCCGCGAGCATCCAGTAGGTGTTGCCCCACGCGTTGCAAATTTCCTGCGTGAAATTGGCGCCGAGTCGATTGCCCAGGGTCCAGAGCAACGCCTCGCCCACGGTCTCGAGATGTTTTTCCTTGAGGTGATCGTTGGCGTGGCGGAAACCGAGCTGGCGGGCTTCGGGACCCAGCTTCGCCAACGATTGCGCACCGCTGACGGCCAATCCCAGCATTTGCAGTAAACGGCGGACTTGTTCCGCCAATGGACCGTGGAAAAGCTCGCCCATCGTTGGGTCCAGTTCGAGCAACCGATCATGGAACGCCGCGGCAGTTTGACCGGCCCCTGGCCCGATCTGCTCGAAGGAAAAGGTTAACTGGGTAGCCTCGTAGGTGGTCATCACTGGGTGTGGGAGGGAGGGGTTCCGGTGTGGTTTCCGTCGAGCAGGAAAACAAGAAAGAGAATCGTGACCCAACCGGCAAAAAACAGCGCGACCGTTTGGACCGCGGGGGAAATCGTCATCAGCGCTGCGAGGGTAAGCATGACGGACGCAAGGTGCCACAAGGCGGACGTTTTGACCATTGGCCAGCCGGGCATTGGCTCATCGGTCAGGCGCGGGTTTCACTCTCTGTCCGCTTTACTTTGAGCGATCCGATTGCCAGCTTTCCGGAGTGCAAAAAATCCTCGTGATCGACGACGACGCCAAGATGCGCAAACACATGAGCGCCTTGCTCGCGTCGGAAGGCTATCAAACCATCGAGGCACGCAACGGACGCGAAGGCGTGGAAATGATCAAGCGAGACCATCCGGATCTCGTGTTATGCGACATCACCATGCCGGAAATGAACGGACATCGCGTGCTTGAAACGGTGCGGGCGGACTCGGTCATGGCGCACCTGCCGTTTATTTTTCTCACCGGTTGGGGCGAAAAAGAGGACTTGCGCACCGGAATGAATTTGGGCGCGGACGACTATCTCGTGAAACCCATCGAGCCGTCCGAGCTATTTACGGCGGTCAAAGCCAGGTTGCGCCGGCGACAACAGGCTGGCTCCGGACGTTCGTCAACGGTGGCGGATGCCACCCCCGAGGCGTTGTCGACGACACTCGGTCTGACTCCCCGGGAAGCCGAACTGCTTTCATGGGTGGTGCAGGGAAAAACCAATCCTGAAATTGGGATTATCCTCGGCATTAAGCTCACGACAGTGAAAAAGCACCTCGAGAGCATTTTCGCCAAGCTCGGGGTCGAGAATCGCACCGCAGCCGTCACCCTCGCGCTGGAGACAATCGGCCAGCGGCCCTGAGCGGTCGCCCAACACCGCAAACGGATTACGAGGATTTGGGGAACGGAGTAATCGACACCCGCGGCATCGTCTTTCGCGCCGGCGGGATGACGTCCTCCCACTGGATGGCCTTGGCGGCTTCGTGAAAGTCTTTCGGCATCGGGCACAATTTTTGATTCTGATCGGCGAGAACGATCTTGTTCCGTCCAACCGCATGGAGCTCGTTGGTCGCATCCTTGTAGAAATGAAACACGAGCTCGGCGCTGGTGATGCGCAGGCGCTCAACGGTCATTTCGCAGCGGATGACGTCGAAGACAAACAGCGGCTTGATGAAATCGCACGAGACATTGCGCGTGATCAATAGCAGCCCCTTGTCGAGGTGCATCCCAAAATTTGGCACGCAGTCGCGAACCCAGAGCTCCCGCACGACGCCTGCGATCTTCAGGTAGTTAAGGAAATAAACACTCCGGAAACAATCCGTGTCGCCGAAAGTAATCGTGGTTTTATAAACGTAGGGCTTGCGAATGCGTGGCGCGACGCCGGCGGCCACCGGGAAACTAATTTCAATCGGTGGATTGGTTTGTGACAGGTCTTGGACCCTGAGTGGACTTCCGGACATCGAAGGAGTGGGTTTGCTTTGGTGTTCTAACTGCTCGTTAAGCCCAGCCGGATCTGCAGAACGTTTCAGAGTTTTTTGGATGACCGGGCCCGACGGTTTCAGAAGAGAGCAGCTCGTGTTCCAAACCGCTCCCTTGCGCTGGAGCCGACTTCAACGAATTCAATTAGTCGAGCGCGTTTCGAGAAAGATGACACGAATTTGCAAAGAGGGGTGAACGTCCGACTCAGTAAATGCAATTTACTTAAAATAAGGACCTATCCGCGGGTCACCACGGCTCGATTTTTACGAATCGAGCGCGGGCGGCCCCATCCCCGCGGATGCACGACGGCGGAGTCGCGGGCACTCCAAGTAATCAGAGCAGCCGCCGCTCTCATCGACTCGCAGGCCGTACGGCTGCATAGCTTGAATTTTGTGGTGTGCACTATTTATGTCCGCAGCGCCGGTTTCGTCCCGTTCCGCTTTCTTTGTTACCCATGCAATTCCGTGTTTTTCTCTTTCTCCTTTTTGCCGTGAACGCATTTGCCTCGCCCTTTGATGACCGCGGCAGCAACCAACCTGCTCCGTCCGCACGTCTGTTCAATGATCGATGGCCGGCCAACTGGATCGTTCATCCCAATGCGCCGAAAAATGAATACGGGGTTTACCTTTTCCGGAAGCACCTCGATCTCCTTCAACTCCCGGATCATTTTGTCGTTCATGTCACCGGTGACGCGCGTTACCGCCTCTTCGTCAATGGGCATTCGGTCAGTTTTGGACCCCAGCGGAGTGACACGACGTTGTGGCGCTACGACACGGTCGATCTGCGGCCATGGCTGAAGGTGGGCGACAATGTGCTTGGAGCCGAAGTTCAAAGTTATGGCGAGGATGAACCCTACGCGATCATGACGCTCCGGACCGGCTTCCTGCTTCAAGGCGACACCTTGGCGGAAGAGAAGGTTGATACCAATGAAACTTGGAAAGTTTTTCGCGACGAAAGTCATCGTCCTCTTCCGCTTGATCGGGCACGATTGAAAACCTTCATCGTCGTCGGACCGGGGGATCGCTTGAACGGGCCCCGGCATCCATGGGGTTGGACAAACGCCGATTTCGACGACAGCGCGTGGCCGACGGCGCGCGTTCTCGGTCATGGACAACCCGAAGGCTGGGGCACGGACGTGAGCTGGTGGCTGGCACCGCGCTCGATTCCGGCCATGGAAGAAACCCCGCTGCGCCTCGGTCGCGTGCGACGTGCTTCCGGCGTTCAACCGGCGGCGGATTTTCTCGCCGGGAATGCGCCGTTCAGCGTGCCGCCGCACACGAAGGCGACCGTGTTACTCGACCAGGGATTTGAAACCAGCGCATTTCCGCAGCTTACCGTTAGCGGTGGCAACGGCGGTCGCGTCATGCTCACTTACGCGGAAGCGCTGGTCGATCAGGCCGGACACAAGGGCAACCGCGACGAAATCGAAAACCGCGAGATCCTTGGCCTCACCGATGAATTTCATCCTGACGGCGGCTTGCACCGCCTTTTCGCTCCGTTGGATTTCCGCACTTATCGTTATCTTCAACTCGACGTTCAAACCGGTGATGAACCGCTGGTCGTCGAGGATTTGTACGGCATGTTCACCGGGTATCCGTTCAAGGAAAACGCCTCCTTCGCGAGCGACGACCCGGAGTTGTCCCGCATCTGGACGGTCGGCTGGCGAACCGCGCGGCTCTGCGCGTTCGAGACCTACGTGGATTGCCCGTACTACGAACAACTCCAATACATTGGCGATACACGCATCCAAAGCCTGATTTCGCTTTACGTCTCCGGCGACGACCGCCTGATGCGCAACGCGATTGAGCTGTTCGATCGTTCGCGGATTCCCGAGGGTCTGACGCAGAGCCGCTATCCTTCGATCAGTCCGCAACTCATCAACACGTTTTCGCTCTTCTGGATCGATATGATCCACGACTATTGGATGTATCGCGGGGACGATGGTTTTATTCAGGCGCGACTGGTGGGCATGAACGATGTCCTCGGTTGGTTTGAACGCAAAATCGATCCGCAGACCGGCCTGCTCGGACCGTTGCCCTATTGGACATTTGTTGATTGGACCAAGGAATGGAGTTGGTCCGAGGCCCGGGGAATCGGCGGCACGCCGGACGGAGCCAAGGAGGGCGGTTCCGCCATTGTGTCGCTGCAATTCGCCGGTACGCTTCGGCGCGCTGCGGAAATATCCCGCGCTTTCGGCAAAGCCGAGCGCGCGACGCACTACGATAGACTCGCCGCCAGCTTGTGCGCCGCCGTCAAACAACGCTGTTGGGACGAAGATCGCCGGTTGTTCGCCGATACGCCGGAGAAGAAAGAATTCAGCCAGCATGTGAACGTGTTCGCCGTCCTCGCCGGTGCCGTCGAAGGCGACGCCGCCCGTGAATTGATCGGGCGCGTCGCCCACGATTCGTCGCTAATCCAGTGCTCCACGTATTTTCGTTTCTATCTGCTGCGCGCAATGAAACAGGCGGAACTCGGGGACGAATACCTGTCGATGCTGGGACCGTGGCGCGAGATGTTAAGTCGGGGCCTGACGACATTTGCCGAGCAGCCCGATCCCACGCGTTCCGATTGTCACGCATGGAGCGCGTCGCCGGTTTATGATTTACTGGCGACGGTTTGCGGGATCGAATCCGCGTCGCCGGGATTTGCGACGGTACGAATCGAACCACATCTCGGTAAATTGAAACACGCCGAGGGAAAAGTGATGCATCCGAAGGGAGAAATTCTGGTTTCTCTCGCCCGCAGAGGCGACGGTTTGCAGGCGAAAGTCACGCTCCCGTCCGGTGTCACGGGTTCATTCATCTGGAAGGGAACGAGCACACCGCTGAAAGCAGGCGAGCAAACTCTACAACTGCCCCGATCCGCTGACGTGCGATGACAGCCGACCACCCGATTTCTTTGCACGAAAGGAAGCAAAGGACGCAGAGGCTCGAGAGCAGCGGCCGTGCGACCAGGACAAACATTCTTTTGGAGTGGGAGATCTTCTCCCGGCTTTTTCACGCTGAAGCGCGGGTCGCGCAGGGCTCGACTCTTCATTGAAATTGGCTCGTTCAAAAATCAGGGATTGCCGCAAAAGATTCGGGCCGTTTTCTGCGTCCATGAATCCGTTGGCGGGAAAACTCGTTTTCGAGGCGCTGTGACGATGGCTGGTTCCAATGGGCAAAATCTACGAAACCATTGATGACGATCTGGCGGAGTGGATTCGCCGACAAAAAATGTTTTTTGTTGCGACGGCTCCGCTTTCTGCCGCTGCGCACATCAATTGCTCGCCCAAGGGTGGCGACACTTTTCGTGTTATCGGGCCGCGCGAAGTGGCGTATCTTGATTTAACGGGCAGCGGGATCGAAACCGTGGCCCATGTTCAGGAGAACGGTCGAATCGTGATCATGCTTTGTGCGTTCGATGGCGCACCGAAGATCGTCCGCTTGCACGGCAAAGCGAACGTCGTCTACCCGGGTGATTCTGAGTTTGATCGCCTTCGCCCGTTGTTTTTGCCGCATGAGGGGGCGCGGGCGATCGTGAAAGTCAAGGTGGCCCGGGTGTCCGACTCCTGCGGATATGCAGTCCCTCGGTTTGATTTTGTTGGACCGCGCGACGTTCTGGACAAGTGGACGGAACGAAAATCGGCCGATGAGTTGAGCGCCTATCGCCAGGCAAAAAACAGCAACAGCGTAGATGGACTTCCCGGATATAAAAATTCCTGACGCCGAGCTTTTCATGAGACGATAAAACAAAATTGCTTGCGAGCTTCGCGCGCAGTTTGTCGGCTCTCCAATCGCTGAGTCAGCCAAAGAGCGCGTGGCTCATCTTAATTGGCGGAAAATCTTATGACCAAAAACGAAAAGATATGGCCGGAATGGGATGCTGAGCTGAATTGGTTTGGCCAATGGCTGTTGGTTGGATGCATTGCCTGCGCTTCAGTGCCGCCAATCCCGGGTTTTGTAGCACTTGTTGCCATAGTTTACGTCGGACTGACCAGAACTGAGCCGAAAGCGGACAAGCTTTTCTCTGAAAGACGTATCCTTTTAGAGAAGGAGAAGACTGGTGACATAGCCCCACGAGAAGCGAACCGGCTCGATCGGTTACTTGGAGATCTGCGAAGAACACAAAAGAGAAGAGATCTACGAGTCTATTTGATTTCGTGGATAGTGCTGATCCTCACGATGGCTTTACTCTTCTACGAATTCTTTAGCATCCCGCCTGCCCGATGGTTAATATGAAGAGAAAACCAGTCGAAGAGATGACTGGCAGCGAGTTTGGTTGGCGTGAGCAACGTAGGTTTAGGCGAGTCCCAGTCCTTCTTGGCGAGTTGGAGCCGGTTATTGCGTTGCTTGCGAGATCTACCGGGGAGATTGCGCACCGTCTCGGTGCGTCAATCGACGAATGGAACACAAGCCCAATGGTTGGGGACGTCTCTGTTTGGCAAGTCTTCATCAGCTTTTTCCGGCTTGGGGGAGGAAGCGCTGGATGGTTTCGGTCAGGTAGCTGATTTGGTACGGTTTTGTGACGACCGCTTGGAAACCGTAGGCGATGAAATCCGCGAGCACAGGATCGCGCGAGTAACCGCTGCACACAATCGCCGGTACTTGGACGCCAGTTTTTCGGATGGCTTCGATCGTGTCTTTTCCACCCATGCCGCCGGGGATGGTGAGATCGAGAATGAGGAGCGAAAAGGGTCGCCCGGCGTTTTGGGCGCACTCCAATTCCTTCAGTGCGCTCGCTCCGTCGGCGACGGTGGTTGGCTCGAGGCCCATGCGTTGCAAGAGCATGCTGCCGAGCCGGCGAATGCTGTCCTCGTCGTCCATCAACAAGACTCGCGCAGGCGGGGCATCGGGCTTGCGGTTTGCTGGTTTGATTTCGGCTTCCAAGACTGACAGCGGTTTTTCCATGGCGGTCGCGACGGGCAGCCAGATGGTGAAGGTGGCGCCGTGGCCGACGGTGGAATGGGCTTCGATGTGACCGCCGTGTTTTTTCACGATCGAATACGCCGTCGCCAGCCCGAGACCGCCGTTGGAATTTCGCGTGGAAAAGAAAGGATCGAAAATCCGCGGCAGCGCGTCGGCGGGAATGCCTTCACCGGCATCGGTGACGGTCAACTTCACATAGGAACCGTGCGGCGGCGCGAAGGAACTGCCCGTCACTTCCACGTTGCTCAACACGATCCGGATGGTGCCGCCCCCGGGCATGGCTTGAACGGCATTGCGGACGAGATTCTGCACGACTTGCGCGATCTGTTCCTGGTCCACGTGCGCGCGTTTGAGATCGGGTGCGATTTCAAATACGCAGCGCACATTGGTGCCGCCAACCACGCGCTCGGCGGCACCGCGCACGGTGGCGAAAATATCCGTGGCTGTGCGGAGGGGATCACCGCCCTCGGCAAAGGTGAGCAGCTGGCGGGTCAGATCCCGCGCGCGGATCGCGCCCTGTTCGATGTCGCGGATGCGCTCGCTTTCCGTGTTCATTACAAGCGGATTGAATTTCATGAACGAGAGATTCCCCATGATGATCGTCAAAAGATTGTTGTAGTCGTGGGCGATGCCGCCCGCCAAGCCGCCGAGGGAAGCAAGTCGCGTCGCACGCTGCACCTCTGCTTCGAGGCGCGCCTGTTGCTCCATTTGGGCGCGGATTTGCCGGGTTTGCCGCTGAACCTGTTGGCGCAGTGAGCGAATCCACGCGATTCCGAGTAACATGCAGCCGGCGAGAATCGCGGCGACCGCAAGTGCGCGCTGGACCGTCCATAGTTTCGCGGGCGAATAAATTTGCACGTCGCCCGGCGTGCGCAGGAGCAGTTGAAAACCGTGCGGCTGGCGGGAATCGTCGAAGACCAACCGGTAAATGCCCATCACCTCCAGACCGGCGCCGACGGGCAGATCGATTTCGGCTGCGTCCGCCGGCGGGTGGTCGAGCGTCGCTTCGAAAAGAGTGTTATCCTGCTGCAGAGTGAGGCGCAGTTGGGCGGGGCGCCGAAGGACGTCGATCAACGTTCCGCGCAAACGGACAAGCCGGTTGTCGGCGTTGGGCGCGAGGTGTTGCGTGTTGGTCAACACGAAGGGTTCGGGTGTGGCCCCGCCACTGGTCCGTCGATAAACGGTCTCCCGCAGAACCGTACGCGCGCCGTCGCGGCCCAAAATACCCACGGCTTCCAGCTGGTCGCCGGGAGCAAGCGATTCGGTTTCATGCGTGAGCAGGAGCATGCCCTTGTTTCCCTCCTGCAAATAAACGTTTTGGCCCGGGACGGCGTGCACCACAGTGCCGGTCACCCGCACCCGCATCATCGTTTGGCCGGCGCTGAGTCGTTCCAAATCCGCGAGCGAATGCCGCGGCAAATCATAGTAGTCGGCCGGTGCGTCCTCCTCGATCGTGATGTCGTGGAGAAATGGAACGCGCAGCGTAATGCCGCTGATGTGACCGTCGGCATCGAGATTCGTTTCGCACACGCCGTGGATGCGGATCAACGAGCCGGGATTCGCCACAAAGTTAACCGGATTTTGCAAATGGCCGGTGAAGTCGCCCGATGGCGTCGTCACGTGAATCCACCGCCAGTCGCCTTGCGAGACGATGTCATGGACAAAGCCGCGCAATTCCACCCATTCGCCGTCTTCGCGTCCGGTCATCGCCTGATCCAGGGTGATCGGTTTGGCCGGCGGGTGGCTCATCGAACCCAAGTCGGTGAAGTCGCGCAGATCGACCGCCGGCGTGATCCGGCCGGCACGCGTCACGCCTGTAAGGCTAAAATATTTTCCGAAGCTGATGCTGCCAGTTTTGGCGCGATCGTAATACACACGAACGCCGCCCGTGAGATCTTCGAGGAAGAAAAAATCCGATTCCGGCAGCGACCACGTCACCATGCCGTTGATTTGCACCGGGCGTCTTTGCGCGGCCTCGTCGGCACCGAGCGCGCGGATTTGCGCCACCGTTTTTAAGGGCGCGTTGGACGCCGGCGTGGCGTCGGGTGTGGTCGCGGAGCGGGGCAGGGCCTTTGTCGGACGATAAAGCGCGGTATCGACGACGACCTGCGCGTTGGAAAAAGCGACTTTGCCCACTGCATCCACTTCCGAACCCGCGGGCAGGCGCTCCTGCTGGATTGAGCGGACTTCCACCTGGCCCGTCGCGTCGCGCACGGTCATCGATTTCCCCACCTGATGAGTTTCAATGGTGCCGCGGATATGAATCGCCGTGCCGGGCGAGGTGCGGAAAAGTTCATTGATCGGAGTTGTCGGGCGGCGGAACTCGGCGTTGTCCGATAGCGTGCCGAGAATCTGCAGATAGCTCTGGCGTCCCAGCCAGAACTCGATGGAGGTGCTCGTTTGAGTGGGATCGAAGCGGCTGGAATACAAACCCGTCACACGAATCAGCCGGCCGCGCCAGTCAGGAACGTGTGCGGGATCGTCGGGTTTGATCCAGCAAATCACGGGGCGGTTTTCGACGATGAGGATCAGGCGGATGTGATCCGCGTCGACCATGAGCTGGCTGTCCACGTAACCCTCGGTGGTTACAATGCGGCTGTTGAGCGCGGTGAGGTCATTGATGCGCCCCTTGCTCGCCAGCGGTGTGATGGGCGCATTTTCCTGCAACACGTGCACCGTTACGCTGTCGGCGCGCAGCCCCTGACTCGGGATGATGGTGCCGTCAATCGTCACATACTGGCCGGTTTGCAAGGCGGGAGGCGCGTCGGACAATAGGATATAAACTCCGGCGTCATTCCGCTCGATCCAGAATAATTTAAAACCGCGGTCGTAGTAACTCACACGCCCCTCGATGTGCAGCGGGTGGGCGATTGTTTTCTCACTGGTCGGCATCGACCAGATGTCCGCCGGGTCCGTGACGGCCGGGACGGCGGGTTTCGCGGGCGCAGACTCGGCCGCTGCGACCAGATGAGTTACCATCACGCAAATCCCCGCGACCGTCAATCGGCGGAAGATTAGGCTGATGGTCCGTGGGGGCGGAATGTGACCGGAAGTCGTCACGCGGCGCCGGGACATTTACCGGAAAATCCAAAGTCTGCCATCACCAATTATCGACACGCAACTCCGTGGACCGATCCGGAATAAACGAAAAACACGGTGAAAATTCACCGGGGGTTTCCTGTCGGGGCTCGTGATGTTACTGAACTGCAACGACACGTCGCCGCTTCCAGTCTAAAGCGCTCTCGCGAGAACGCACTTCGTGGAATCCGGCGTGGATTGTGAAGGACGAATTGTGCCGCGAACCTCACGGCTCGCGGATGGTGATTGTCTGATCGATGGCCGTGGGCCGGAGTTCCTGGCGTTGGCCGGAGGGCCATTGGATGACGATCTGCTGGATCCGGGTGTCTTCGCCCAGGCCAAACGTAAGGTCTGAATCCGATTGGGCCATGAAACCCATCGCCGGCGCAACGGTCCGCGTGAAAATACGGCGCGGCGTACGAATTTCGACGCGAGCTCCGCCGGCGTCAGGTTGGCTGCGCGTCGCGATCAGGTGCAGGCGCAACCATGGCTGGCCGCTGCGCTGGTCGTTGCGCAGGACAATCGCCGGGCCGTTGTTTTGCGCAATGATCACGTCGTCGTCGCCATCGCCGTCGATGTCAGCCAAGGCAATGCCGCGGGCGACCACTGGTAGCGTCCAAGTGCTGCCTTCCGGCACGGTCGCGGGCAGCCAGCGATGATTTCGCTCCACCAACAATTCCGGGCGGGCGAAGAAATTACGGCCCTGCTCGAACTTGTTTACGTCGGGTTCGGCGTGACCATTGCCGGAAAATAAAGCGAGGTGCCCGTTGAATTCGTAGTCGAACAACGCCACGCCAAATTTTTCCGCAAGGTGCAACTGGGATTCGGCGGCGTCGAGCGCGGCCGGCGCCGTGCCGGAGGCGAACTGGAGCGCCCAGAGGCGTTCGTTGCTGTCGAGGGAATTGGTGAACGGCGGCAGGCTGGTCGACGCGAGGCCGGCGCTGGCCCCTTCGTTGCGGTTGTCGCTCCCGCCGGTCCATTTTTTGAACGTGCCGTCGCCTTGGTTGAGGAACAGGGCGTTTTCGGCGGTATGATAGGAAAACAACAGATCGAGTTTCCCGTCGCCGTTGGTGTCGACCGGTACGACGGCCAGCGCTTTTTCCACCGGGCGTCCGGTCTGGACGTCCACATTGCGCAGGCCAGCGGATCCGGCGACGAGCATGAATTTCCCGTGGCCGAGATTGCGATAGACGGAAGGAAAAGCGCTGACGAAGCCAGTGGGCGCGCCGTAGGAGCGCCCGATGTCCGCGATGGTGAAGGCCATCGCCAGTGGCACTTCCTGCGGCCAGCGCGCGTAATGGGCGACGACGAGATCGAGCAGGCCGTCGCCGTCGTAGTCGATCCATGTTGCCCCCGTGCTCCACGTTTGTTCGTCACCGCCGACACCTGCTTCGAGCGTGACGTCCTCGAACGTGCCATCGCCTTTGTTGTGCAGCAAATGATTGGAGCCGACGCAGGTGATAAAGATGTCCGGGTACCCATCGTTATCGTAATCACCCACGGCGGCGCTCATGCCTTGGATGATCAAGTCCACGCCGGCCGCTTGGGAAACGTTGGTGAAGTGTCCCGTGCCGTCGTTATGATAAAGCGCACACGCTGACGCGCTGGTCCACGCACCGCGATCTTCCCATGGCCAAGCGGTGCCGTTAACGAAGAAAAGATCGGGATGTCCGTCGTGATCGTAGTCGATCACGGCCACCGACCCGCCGAGGGTGGTGGGTGATTCCAAGGTCGCGGCATGGTGTACGAAATGGATGCCGGATTCCTCGGTCACGTTGGTGAAACGCGCAACGGGGACCGGCTGGGCGGCCGGACTGGCGGCCGGGAAAAAGCGTGCGAACGTTACGCTGAGAATAATGGCCGCGATCACCAAGGTCAGCACGACCGGAAGCAACGGCGAGATGGGCGTGGGTTCCTGCGACCCGGTGGGACGTCCGGCAGGTGGAGCGCTGGGAGGTGGAAGGATGGAACTCACCGGGTGGAGCCGAAAGGGCGTGGACACGTATTGCTTGTCTATCCTTGATCCACCGCAAACCATTTTCTCGATGTCAGAATCCCGCCCGCTTTCCCGTTCAGTGCTGCACTTGCTGGGCGCATGGGCGTTTTGGACGCTGGTCGGGCTGGCGTTTGCGAGTCAGTTTTATCTATCCAGTACGCTGCTCGGACGCTCTGTGACCTGGGGACAGGCGATCAGTTATTCCCTCGCGGACTGGTATGTGTGGGCGGTGCTGTCGGTGCCGGTTCTCGCCTTTGCCCGGCGGTTTCCGCCCGAGGACGGTGCACGGTGGCGGGCAGCGGGGATTCATCTCGGCGCCGCGCTCGTGGTTTCTTTTTTCTACGTCGGGTTGCGCGCACTGGTCGGGCAGTTGCACAGCCTGATCATCCACGAACCGGTGACGTTCCGGGAAATTTTCCGGCCGCTGCTGGTGAAAACATTCCCCTTCAACCTGCTGATTTACGGCGTGATTATTTCCGTCAGCCACGCGATCGATTATTACCGCAAATATCACGAGCGCACCGTGCGCAACCTGGAACTCGAAAAACATCTTGCGGAGGCACGGCTGCAGGCGTTGCTACGGCAGTTGAAGCCGCACTTTCTATTCAACACCCTGAATGGCATCGCGTCGCTGATGCACAGCGACGTGCACGCGGCGGACAAAATGCTCGTGCGCCTTGGTGAGCTGTTGCGGATCACGATGAGCCATCCGGGCCAGCCGCTCACGCGGTTGAGCGAGGAGATTTCCTTCATTGAAAAATACCTCGAGATCGAACGCATCCGTTTCCGTGACCGGTTGACGGTGGAATTTGCCATCGACCCCGCGACTCTCAACGCCGAGGTGCCGAGCCTGATTCTGCAACCATTGGTGGAAAATGCGATCCGGCACGGTATCGAGCCGCACGTGCGCACCGGGCGGATCGTAATCGGCACCCGCCGCACAGACGGATTTGTGGAATTGACCGTGCGCGACAACGGAGCGGGCCAGCCATCCGGCGGATTTACGCGCGAGGGCATCGGTGTCGGCAACACACGGGCGCGGTTGCGGGAACTTTATGGCGGGAGCCACCGCTTCGAGCTGGCCAACCATCCCGACGGTGGCCTAGTCGTGCGCGTGACAATTCCTGTCGCCTGATCCTGTGAACAAAATCCGCACCCTCATCGTCGACGACGAACCACTGGCCCGCGAACGCCTGCGCGGCATGTTGAAGGGCGAGCCGGCTATCGAGATGGTTGGGGAATGTGGCAATGGCACGGATGCGATCGCGACCATCAAGAGTGTCGCGCTCGACCTGATTTTTCTCGATATGCAAATGCCCGGCTGCGACGGGTTGCAGGTGCTCGCCAGCGTACCGGCGGAAAAGCGGCCGGCGGTGATATTCGCCACGGCCCACGAGCGCTTTGCGCTGGATGCGTTTGAGGTGCAGGCGGTGGATTATCTCCTGAAACCCTTCGATCGTGAGCGGCTGCAAGTTGCGGTGCGGCGGGCGCAGGAGCAATTGCGCCTGCAGCGAGCGGCTGATCCAGAACCAAAATCGGACGACGCGCCTGCGTCCGCCGAGAGTACGGCTGGGCCGAAGAAAAACGAGCGCCTCACGGTAAAAGCCGACGGCCGGCTGGTGTTTTTGAAAGCCGAGGAAATCGTGTGGGTGGAAGCGGCGGACAATTATGCGGTGCTGCATCTCGTCTCGGGCCGTTTGATGCTGCGCGAAACAATGGCGGCGTTGGAAGCGAGATTGGGGTCCGTGAGTTTTGCGCGGGTCAACCGCTCGGCCATCGTGCACCTCGATCAGATCAAGGAACTGCAACCGACATTGCATGGCGACTACACAGTGTTATTGCGCGACGGGACAAAACTTCCGCTCAGTCGGAATCTGCGCGGGAAACTCGATAAATTTGCCGGCGAAAACCTGGGATAGGGCCGGGTTTGTCGCTGCGCTTGAGCGATTCGTCCCTTGGGGTGGGCAACTCGCCCCAGAAGTATTTACGGCGAGCGCAAAACCGACTGATCTTCGGTCCAGTTGTTGTTAGGGTTTGGCCCCGGCGGGTGATCGCACCTTCCGGGGCCAGGGTATTTATTGGGGGCAAGATGAGAAAGCTGCGTTCGTCGGTCCAATTCGCCCCAAACCCCCGGCAATTCGCCCCATCGGGCTTTTACCTCAGGCGTGGATCTGCCTGATTTTTGCGAATACCTAACGCGGCTATCCTGTCGCAGTTTGCTCCTCCTCCTTCATCGTCATGAAACCAGCTCGTCTATTCCTTACAGCCATCGCGATTTTTGCCTTTGTCGGTTCAAAGGCTCAAGCTGCGGATAATCCCGTTCTCTTTTGGAATAAGGAGGCCCTCGATGCCACGAGGCTCGCGCGTAATCCGCCGCCGGTTTCCTCCTTTTTTTTCGCGACCTATCACGCTGCGATCTTCGATGCGGTCAACGGTATTGACCATACGCATCAAGGCTGGCTCGTGAACGATCTCGCTCCTGCTGGAGCCAGCATGGACGCCGCCATTGCCGCTGCGGCCCACACCGTGATGATCGCGCTCTGGAGTGCCACGACCAATCCGCACAATCTGCAGGTGACGTACGAAAAGACGCTCGCCGCGATTCCCGATGGTCAGGCGAAAACCGACGGGATTGCATGGGGCGATCACGTGGCCAAGCTCGTCCTCGAGAAAATCTCGACCGCCGGTTACAACAAGCCCGTCCCTGGAAAATACTCGAGCAATGAGCCGGGTAAATGGCGCGAAACCCCCGCTGCTTTCCGTCCACCACTGCTGCCTTTCTGGGGTCGCGTGCGGCCGTTTATCATGACGTCGCAGGATCAATTCCGCGCGCCACCGCCGGAGACTTTGGGCTCGGAAGCCTATGCTGAGGAACTCGCCTTCGTGGCCAAGAAGGGTGGCCGCGACAATGCCGACCGCACGGATTATCAGACGATGACCACGCCATTTTGGAATGACGATCTAGGCACCAGCACGCCACCGGGGCATTGGAACATGATCGCGGAGGATTTGGTCGCACGAAAAAAACTTTCCGTTCCGGAAACGGCCCGGTTGTTCGCGCTGCTCAATTTCGCTCAAGCCGACGCCGCCATCTCGTGTTGGGAAACCAAATATTATTACAATACCTGGCGGCCCGAGACGGCGTTGCGCGAAGTAAACCCGGCGCTGAATCCGCATGCCGAGGCGATCCCTGATTTTATTCCGAATATGCCTTCGCCATCATTTCCGGCATATACTTCCGGACACAGCACATTTTCCGGAGCGGGGGCGCGGCTGATGGCGATCTATTTCGGCACGGACGACATCGAATTTTCCGTCACCTCCGACGCGCTGCCCGGCGCGGTGCATACGTTCAAAAAACTTTCGGACGCCCAAATCGAGGCCGGGATGAGCCGGGTCTGGGGCGGGATTCACACGATGTCCGATAATCTTGAAGGTCAGAAAGCCGGCATGAAAATCGCCGATTGGACGATGGCTCACGCCCTGCTGCCGTTGAAAAAAGAGTAATCCACGACCGCGTTGGCCACCATGTCGAATTCACGACCATCTCAAATCAAAGGCGAATCGCTCGATGCGGTTTTGCCGTGGATTCTCCGGTTGGGAGTGGCGGCATGTTTCCTTGGACATGGAATGCTCGGCGTGATGCAGACGACGGCGTGGACTTCGTATTTTAACGTGCTGGGTGTCGGGCGCGACACGGCGCTGCATCTGATGCCGGTGATCGGTGCTTTTGATGTTGCGATGGCGCTGCTGGTGCTGATTCGACCGGTTCGCGGAGTGGTGCTTTACATGGTGATTTGGTGCGTCTGGACGGCGTTGTTGCGACCGCTTGCCGGCGAGTCTTTTTGGGAAGCGATCGAGCGGGCCGGCAATTACGGCGCACCATTCGCCTTGTTTCTCTTGATGCGAGACGACGGCGTGAACCCGTGGCTAGGCAGTTCGTTTCGCGATTTTCTCGATGAAAGACAGACCCGAATGCTTGCTTGGGTTTTGCGACTCAGCACGGTGCTGCTATTGCTTGGTCACGGCGCGCTGGGTTTGATTGTGCGCAAACCGGTATTCAGCACACAGTATTCGGTACTCGGTCTGCCCGGCGCGGGCATTGAGCCTTATATTGGCGGTTTCGAATGGGTGCTGGCGCTGGCGGTACTGTTCAAATCTGATCGGCGGCTATTGTTCGGTGTCGTTGCGTGGAAACTCACCACCGAAGCGCTCGCGCCGATGGCCGGATCGCCGATCTGGGTTTTCATCGAACACGGGGGCAGTTACGCCGCACCCCTCGCCCTTGCATTTTTGTGCGCGAAAAGCCGCTCACCAATAGTGAACGTCGCGGCGATTCCCGCCACCTGAATCTTCCCTCACTCTTTCCCCATGTTTAAATTCCTGCTTCCTGTTGCCTTGCTTGCCACCGGATCGGCTACTGCGGCTGATCTTCCGGCCTATACGACTACGCCATTGCGCGCCGAGACGCCGGCCGCTCCAGGCGGGAAACGATTCGAGATTCTCTCGTCTGCCGACACCGGGGTGACCGTGCCCAATACCTTCAGCGACCCGCGCATGTGGGGCAGCCGTTTTCGCGAACTCACCCTCGGCGCTGTCGAAACCGGCATCGCCGTCGGGGATTTCGACCGCGATGGATTGATGGATATTTTTGCCGTTTCCAAGAACGGCCCCTGCGCGCTTTACCACCAGGTTTCGCCCTACAAGTTTATCGACATCGCCCATACCGCCGGAGTGGCCTGTGATTCCGAGCCGTCGAGTATTACCGGGGCGACGGTCGTGGATATCAATCAGGATGGCTGGCCCGATATTTATGTCTGTCGATACGATGCGCCGAACTTGCTTTTCATCAATAACGGCGATGGGACGTTTACGGAGCACGCCAGGGATTATGGACTCGATATCAAGGACGCATCCGTGCACGCGGTGTTTGCCGACTACGACCGGGACGGCGCGATCGATTGCTACCTCGTCACCAACATTCTCGATTTTTCGAAAAGCCCGATGGGGCGAAAAAATTACCTGCTGCACAACGACGGACATGGCCATTTTACCGATGTATCGGAGAAAGCCGGAATCTGGGGCCTGGCCCAGGGGCACACTGCGATTTGGGTCGACGTGAACCATGATGGATGGCCGGACATCTACGTAGCCAACGATTTTGAAACACCCGATCGTCTGTACCTGAACAAGGGCGACGGCACGTTCACGGACGTGGTCGACGAGCGGTTGCCGCACGTCACGTATTTTTCGATGGGCGCCGATTTTGGCGACATCAACAACGACGGGTTGATGGATTTCATGATCACGGACATGCGTGATCGAAATCACCGGCAGTTCATGACTGGCATGGAGGAAATCGGGCGAGGTCTGTGGGAAATGGAGCGCGTCACGGAGCTGATTCCGCAATACATGTGGAATGCTGTCTACCTGAATACCGGCACCGATCATTTTGCGGAAGTCGCGCATCTCACAGGAATGGACGCAACCGGCTGGACGTTTTCCGCCCGCCTCGGCGATCTCGACAATGACGGCCGCCTCGATGCTTTTTTCACCTCCGGCATGATTCGCAATTTCACTGACGCCGACACAGTGGACAAACAGAACGTGGCTCCGACACTTACCGCGCGTGCCAACGTTTGGAAAAACGCCCCGCCGCGCCGCGAGACCACGATGGTGTTTCGCAACCTCGGCGACTTGAAATTCACCGATGTATCCAAGGAATGGGGCCTCGACCACGACGGTGTCAGTTTTGGCAACGTGCTGGTCGACCTGACCGGTAATGGAAATCTGGATATTGTCTTCGCGAACTATGACGCGCCCCCGACAATCATTCGCAATCACAGCGCGACCGGGCACCGGGTTGAAATCAAATTGGCGGGGCGCGCACCCAATCTCGATGGCATCGGAGCCGAGTTGCGTATTGAAACAGCGAGCGGCATCCAGGTCCGCCAGCTTTTCACCGAGCGCGGCATTGTTTCGAGCGAACCGCCGCTGGTCCACTTCGGACTCGGCAATGATGATCATATCAAAAAACTTTCGATCCAGTGGCCGCGGGGCCAGGTTCAGGTTTTGGAAAATCTGCCCGTTGACGAACTCCTGACGATCAACGAACCGGTGCTGGCAGAAAACGCCAAACCTGCGCCGGCGATCTTTAACACGCTGCCGCGTTTCGATGCGATGTACACGGAATCCGCCACCCGTCACGGGCTGAAACACACCAACGCGATTCGTCCGTTCGATGAGTTCAACCATCAGCGCTTGTTGCCGCGCCGCCTGAATGGGCTTGGCCCGGTGCTGGCCACTGCTGACGTGAATGGCGACGGGATCCCCGACCTTTTCGTGACGGGAACCGCCGGACAGTCAGGCGAACTTTTCCTCGGACAAGCCGATGGCAACTTCAAACCTGCGGCTGACCAACCTTGGTCCACCGCCGCGGAAAGTGATTTTGTCGGGGCGACATTTCTCGATGTGAATGGCGACGGTCATCCCGACTTGCTGCTCGCCGCGGGTGGCGTGCAGCAGACTGAAGGCAGTCCGTTGCTGAACGACCGCCTGTATCTCAACGATGGCCATGGCAAGTTTACGGCGGCGCCGGATAGCACGCTGCTTGCGAACGGGGTGAGCACGGCGGTTCTGGCTACTGCGGATTTTGCCGGCGACGGCAGGGTCGGTGTATTTGTGGGCGGACGCACCGTTCCCGGAAAATATCCCGAGACCCCGCGCAGTTTCCTGTATCGCAATGTGGCGGGAAAGCTCGTCGACGTGACCGATGAATTTGCGCCTGGCCTAAGTTCGGTCGGAATCGTGACTGCGGCTGCATGGGTCGATGTCGATGGAGACAAGCGTCCCGATCTCGTGGTCGCGACCGAATGGGGTCCGGTCAGTTACTGGCATAACACCGGCAAGAAACTGGAGAATATGACCGAGAAAGCTGGTCTTGCCGGACGTACGGGTTGGTGGAGCGCGATCACCGTGGCCGATGTGAATGGCGATGGCCGCCCCGATCTCGTGGTGGGGAATGTCGGACTCAACACCAAGTATCACGCCTCCGCCGCGGAGCCGACGGTTTTATTCGCGGGTGATTTCGATGGCCGCGGAAAACAGGAACTGATCGAGGCGCAGTACGAGGGGGGAAAATTATATCCCGTGCGCGGCCGGAGCAAACTGGCGTACTCCTTTCCGTGGCTCCCGAAGAAGTTTCCGACCTACAAGTCATTCAGTCAGGCAACCGTCGAGGATGTTTTTGGCGCCGATCATCTGGCGAAAGTCCGCAAGCTCACCGCCACGGAGCTTGCGAGCGGGATCTTTATTAATCGGGGTGACGGTACTTTCGAATTCCAACCGTTGCCGCGGGTCGCGCAAATCGCGCCGATCAACACGATTGTCGCCCGTGATTTCGATGGCGACGGCAAGCTCGACCTCTTCTGCGCTGGAAATAACTTCGGTCCTGAGCCCTCGACCGGCCGCTTTGATGGCGGTTTGGGTGTGCTGCTCAAGGGTGACGGCAAGGGCGGATTTACCGCCCTTTCGGCAGCGCAGTCAGGCATTTCGATTCCTGGTGAAGCCCGGGCGGCGGTCGCGATTCTAACCGGAAGCTCGAAGCGGCCGGCCATCGTCGTGACTCAACGGGAAGGTCCGGTCCTGCTTTTCACGCCCGCCAGTCGATAATTTAATTCGAGACCGTCATTCGGATGAGAGTCCGGCGTTGTCACCTTTGAAGCTTGCTTACCTCCCATGTGCTCCTACTCCGCGGCCATGAGCCTGGTTCATCACAACCATTAATTATTTGTGGAGCACAAATGGCAGCATGCGCCCTTCATGGCATGTTGCCTGCAGATTTCCCCAGCGACCAATTTATCCATGCAAACCAATCGAATCAGTGTTTCGGTGTTCGTCTTAACTGCCGCTTCGGCGGTTTTTTCCCTAACCTCTCCATGTGGCGCGGCCGATGCTGCGGCTACCAGCCCCGCGGAATGGACCAAACCAGCATGGCTGGGAGAATTATCGCTTTCGGCCAAAGAAAGCTACGACGATAATCTCCTGGGAGTTTCCGGCAAAGCGCTGAACCCGGAGTCGGCATGGGTCAGTTCGCTTTCCTTCAAGCTGGGCTTGAATTTGATGCCGTTGCCCGACCAAGACAACGCCATTAAAACGTTCACTCTGGTCTACGCACCCGAAAAATTCTGGTACGATGGTAATTCAGCCGAGAATTACACCTCGCACCGGATCAATTCCGTGATCGCTGGTAAATCGGGCAACATCTCCTTCAGCCTCGACAACGCGTTCCTCTACGTTGACGGCAACAAGGAGGCCCCGACTTACGCCCTGAACCAGTTTGCCGGCGCCGCCGCGAACCAGAACGACAAGTTCCGCAATAATTATGCCCACGCTCCCGCCCGCGAACGCCGCGCGCAGGTGCAGGACCGATATACCGCCTCCTTGCAGTATACGTCGGGAAATTTTTTCGTGCGTGCGGCCTCCGCGATGACGCTTTTCGATCTCGATACCGACCTCCACAACACCTCAGTGGCTCCGTACAAGGGTTATCAAAATTACGTTGATCGCTATGATATCAATGGTGGCTTGGATTTCGGTTATAAAATAACCCCGGCGATCGCGCTTACCCTGGGCTATCGTGATGGATATCAATATCAGCAGAAGTTTGATGTGGCCATTAGCGCCGACCAGCATGCGTCCTCCAATCATTATCAACGCGTGCTATTCGGCCTTGAAGGCAAACCAGCCAAGTGGCTCACGGCGAAATTGGCTGTCGGCCCGGATGCCCGCAAATATGAGTCGAGTGCAGCCATCGCCGATCTGAGCACTACCCGTTTTTACGGCGAGGGCTCCTTGACTGCCACGCTGCCGCAGAACCAGTCACTGTCGCTTACCTACAAGCAATGGTTGTTTGTAGGCAGCACCGGTCTGGCTCCTTACGATGACATCACCTATGCGCTCACTTATCACTGGAGTGCGACCAGGCAGTTGGGCTTCGACCTTGGCTTCAAATACCTTGAGGCCAACTATACGATCGGAAATGAGGTGACTGGTTCAGCGCCGGCTCTCCGCGACGATCTTGATTACGTGTACTCGGCCGGCGCCACTTATGCCTTCACTCCGCACCTGCTTCTCAGCGCCTCCTTCGTGTACGATCAAGGCAAGAATGGTTTGGACGATCTGGCGGCAAGCTTTGGACCATCATACCGCGAGTTTGAGCACGGGCTGAGCACATTTGGCATCCAATATAAATTCTGAGCGGATGACACTGGCGCGAAGCCGTGACATTTAAAGTTCGATATCTCTGAGTTAATAAATCCAAGGGACATCAAAACGGTGGCGATATTCGCCACCGTTTTTTTGATTTCGGTTTGGTGCAGGGCGTTCGTCCTGCACCCGGAATAGTTCAAGGGGGAAAAGTTTTGGTGCGGGTTGCAAATCCGCCGGTCCGGGGAAGCGCTTTACCAGCTCTTTAAGGCGGATGGCCCCTTGGTTGTTTGCGGTGGTGATTATTTCCGCACTGTCGCCGCCCAATCGCACTCCATCCGGCACTGTGTTGGGTTTGGGGCGCGATCACCACCAGACAACCATGCAAACCACATCCCGTTTAAACTCGCATTGGTCGGATTCCATCCGCCGATATTTCAAACAGCACGTTCGTGCGCTGGCCATGGCGGCAGCTGTCATTGTTTTCCCCGCCTATATTCATGCCCAAGGCTGCGTCACCGCCCACGGTTGCGGCCTGCTCGGGGACCTCATGGAACAAAGCGCCAGTGATGACCACTGGGACGCTTCGGTTTCCTATCGTTGGTTTAAATCCGACCGTCATTATGTGGGTACCGCTTATCAGGCACAGCGGGACGCCGCAGGCGACCAGGTTATCAACACCAATAACTACGTGGATTTTGCCGTGAATTACGCCGTTTCGCCGCGTTACAGCGTCGCGCTTACGGTTCCGTTTGTTGCCAACAATCGTTCCCAAGTGGTGAAAGATTCGAATGGGGTGATCCTCGATCGTTTTTCCACCCAAGCCGCCGGTCTTTCCGATATCAGTGTTGTGGGTGGAGCGTGGGTTTTCGATCCCGCCAAGTCGCCCAAGGGAAATATCCAAATAAATCTGGGTGCCGTACTGCCAACGGGTAATTTTGAGGTACAGGATACTTTCGAGACGTACGACAAAGCTTCGGGAAAAATTGTGGCCGTGCAGAAACCGGTCGACAACTCGATCCAGCCGGGTCTCGGCGGTTATGGTATTCTCGTTGGCTTCAGTAGCTATTATCAACTGGGAGCAGGCTTTTCCCTCTACGGGGATGCGAGCTACACCATCACGCCCCAGGAAGTGAATCGAGTCGGCAATTCGATCGGCGATTCCTACATTGGACGTGGTGGCTTTGAATATTCGTTCAAAGACATGGGTGCAACCATGAAAGGCGTGTCCGCGAGTCTTGGTCTCCGCGCCGAAGGTGTGGCGGTCTACGATCTGATTGGCGGAAGTTTGGGCAGCCGCCGCCCGGGCTATTCGGTGGCAGTCGATCCGGGTATCACCATTGCCCGAAAGAACTGGTCGTTTCGGTTTTACGTGCCGGTTGCCATCCAGCGTGACCGCCTGCAGAGCTATCTGGACAAGTTGAAGACTTGGTCCACGGGCAAATACACTCAAGGTGACGCAGCCTTTGCTAATTATCTGATTCAGTGGAGTTTTTCCTGCAAATTCTGAACCGGATCAGCATTTGAAGCGCTGATCCAAGGCGAAGCGTTTTGGATTTGAAAACGGCGGCGACCATCGCCGCCGTTTTTTGTTTCACTGCGTGATTTGCGCTCAACACGCTCGTCGTTCTCCCATGAAGTCCACTCCGCACGGGTCGCTTGTGTCCGCCACCATCCTGAATGGCCGCGCGGTGGCTTTTCTATTTTTTGTCTCGGGAGCAGTGGCGTTGGTGTACGAGGCTGTCTGGCAGCGGCAGTTTGCGCTCTTGTTCGGTTCGGCCGCACCAGCCACTGCCGCCGTACTCGGGGGATATTTTGCCGGCTTGGGTACGGGTGCTTTCGTGATTGGCCGTATTGCTGATCGCTGGCCGCGGCCGCTGTTGGCCTACGCCCTGTTTGAAATGAGCATCGGTTTGGGAGCTTTATTGGTATCGCCGCTCCTTTCCGGATTCGATCTCGCATATCCGTGGCTCTTTAAATCCCTGGCGGGTCGTCCGGAATTATTTGTGGCAGTGAGAACGGCCGTCGCCTTTTTCGTCATTTTGATTCCCACCTTCTGCATGGGTGGTACGTTGCCCTTGCTCGGTCAAATGGTGGATCGCGGACAGCGCCGTTTGGGACAAACCGCGGGGTGGCTGTATGTGGTGAACACGATGGGCGCGGGTTTGGGCGTGCTGGCAGTTCCTTTTCTCCTGCTTCCGCGGCTCGGCCTGAACGGGACGGTGTGGCTGTGCGCTGTGATCAATGGATTATTAGCATTGGCAGCATGGTGGCTGGGCAGGTGTTTCCGTTTGGAAACGCGTGGACTACCGTTTTTTCCCATAGTGGAACGGAAAAAGCCGCGCTCGACGAAACCGCTAACGGCACATCAACCGGTCACGGTGCTGGCTTTGATTTCCGGTATGGTGACGTTTGCGTTGCAGGTGCTGTGGAATCGGGCGTTCGCGCAGGTGCACGAAAATTCGATGTACTCCTTCTCAGTGATTGCCGCCGTCGTGATTTTTGCCCTCGCGCTTGGGGCGCAAGTGGCGCGAATAAGTTTGCGGCATGACGTTGAACCACACCGGCTGATTGGTACTGCGTGGGTATTCGCAGGTGGTGCGATTGCGAGTGGGCCGTGGCTGTTTCTGGGGCTTTCGGACGACTTGAGCTACTTATCCGCGGCTGGCGGTTGGACAGCACATTCGTTTCATCTGGTTGGTCTGGCGGCTGCGATGTTGGTCGTGCCGATAGCGCTCCTCGGCACCGCGCTGCCCGCCCTCATGGAACAAGTTGGACGCGTTCAGGGTCGCGAAACTGCCAGCGTGCTCGGACGGTTGCTCGCAACGAATATTGTGGGAACGATCGCAGGTGCATTGGTTGCCGGGTTTCTGCTGCCGCACTGGCTGGGCTTATGGACGAGTATAATATGGCTGGGTGCGTTGGTACTGGCGGTTGGGCTGTGGCAACGGCGAAAGTGGACGACTCCACGGAGCCAAGGCAAAATGGCGTTCGTTTTCATCGGAATCTGGTTGGCGGTATTGTGGCCGATTGCGAAGCTGGATCTGCCGCGCGTGCGGCTTGCTCTCGATGAAGACGAGCATTTGGTGGCGTTGACGGAGGGCACCCATGGTATCACAGCGGTGGTGGAACGACCCGGTTCGCGCCGACTCAAGCTCAACAATCACTATGGACTCGGCGGTACCGCTTCGACTGGCGACGAGCGGATGCAGGCTCACCTTCCTCTCTTGCTCCATCCCGCGCCGCGCCGGGTGGCGTTTCTGGGCTTGGGAACAGCTATCACTGCGGGAGGCGCTTTATTTCATCCGGTCGATGAGGTGACGGTAATGGAATTGGTGCCCGAGGTAGTAAGTGCCTCGCGGGACTATTTTCGCGAGGCGAACCAGGGGGTGCTTGACGATATGCGCACCCGCGTGGTGATGGACGACGCGCGCCATTACCTGCGCGGTTCAGGCGCACACTTCGACGTCATTATCGGCGATCTGGTGGTGCCATGGCGGCAAGGTGAAGGATCGCTGTTTACGCTCGAGCAATTCCGTGCGGCGCGCGATGCGCTCGCTCCAGGTGGATTGTTCTGCCAGTGGCTGCCGCTTTTCCAATTGTCGGAGGTGGAAGTGAACATCCTGACCCGCACCTTCCTTACGGTTTTTCCCCAAGCTCAGATCTGGCGCGGTGATTTTTCTCCCACGGAGCCGGCCATTGCGTTAATTGGATCAGCCGGCGATTTGAAACTGGATGTTGGGCAAGTCAGACGGCGGCTGGCCGAAATGAAACTGGATTCTACGAATCCCCAGCTGCAGTCGACGGATGCTTTTTGGATGAACTTCGTGGGTTTCTTGGAAACCGCCGATGTTCCGGCAGGTGAAACGCGGCTCAATCGCGAAGACCGGCCCTGGATAGAATTGCTTGGACCGATGCTACACACGGAGGGAAACGATCGTTCTCTTTTCACCGGCCGGCAGCTGCAGGCGTGGCTGGATCAAGTGACGCAACGTTCGCAGAGCCAGCTGGCGCAATTGCCCGCGAGAGAGTTGTCCGCCGTCAAGGCCGGACGCGTGCTGGGAGAGATGACCATGTGTTTGTCCGAAAACAATCGCGCCGGTGCAATTGCAGCCAAAGGACAATTGCAACAAATGCTGTCGGCAGAAACGTTCCGGTTGTTGTTTTAGCAACCCATCCAACCCCGGCATTACTCCTGGCCAGCGGACAGCATCATTTCCGCCGCGGTGGGCGGGATGTGCCTCTCGATTCGTTCGCGTACGGTGCGAAGGCTTTCGTTAACCAGTTCGCCCATGGTAGTGCATTGCTGGAAACGGCCGACTTGAAAATGCGTCGCAAGGCCCTCGCGCAATGCATGGACATTTTCTTCGGGCGCAATGGGGTCGTCCTTCATGGCGGCGAGAAGCGAGTTTAAGCGGACCGCGGCGAGTTCGGCGCGTTGTAACAACAGTGTCTGTTCCTCGCGCTGGTATTGATAGGCGGTTTTCGGATGCAGATGCCGGTTGCAGAATTCCACCAAGCGTACGTTCTCCTTGAAAAACTGCGGGAGATAAAAATTTTTCCGGCCGGCATAGGATTGCTGGTCGAAGTCCATTGCGCGAATCCGCACCTGCCAGCCTTCGAAGTCGGGCGTCAACACCACGACGAAATTATAACTCCGCATGTCGCCGAGCAGGCGCACGAAACAACGTTCGTTGAACTTCACCAATTCCTTGGCAATGCGGATTGGCCGGAGTTCCTTCCGGTTCAGCCAGTCGCTGATAAAAACGTCGCCCGGCACGCCGGCGATGTGCTCCTCGACGAGCGTATTTTCATGCGTGAGAAAGTTGAGCCGGTTGGGTGAGAGAAGATGCTCCAGCTCCAAACCGTAAACCCGCGAGGCATCGGCTTTCTTGACGTAGAAATAGTCCGGATTGTCATTGTAGGCGTTGACGATGCGGATGCGAAAAGGCGTGGAGTTTCCGAAACTGCAGAAGTCGATGCGGTCGATATAAAGATGCTCCATGATGGAGAAATCGCCATCGACCTTCAGCAAAGCGTAGATTCGTTTCAGACCTTCGTTGAGCGCACTAATGTCGCCGGACTGATAGATGACCGAGTCCCACAACGTCGCGCGACCATTAGCATCGGCGAGGGGAAATGCCTCGTGAAAATGCCGGAGACGTTCGTACGTGACGGGAAGTATGCGCTCGCGGCGGAATTTCCCAAGGTACTCGCGCAACGGCCCCCCGATCGGATAACTCGGTTTTTTCTGGGTGCGTTTGGACTGCAATGGCGCGGCCTCCTCCATGGCGAGAAACGTAGTCTGTCATTTGAGCGACGCAATGCGCGACTGAAAGCTTGGCGTTTGCGGTCGTCGGGCTCGCTGATGATAGACGGTTATGAAGCCAGCAATCGCATGCTTACGGTAATCAGCCGCGTTCGCAACGGTTGGCTTCGTGCCGCGAAATCCCGTTGGTGCACTTCGTACTCGGCGCGTCCTTCGGGTGTTTCGATGCGGATCGGCGGGTAACCGAGTTTTTGAAAATTATAGGGACTCGCACGCATGTCGATTTCACGGATATCGCGGGCGAGCGCGAAACAATCGGCAATCAATTCACTCGGGGTGAAAGGGGCGAATTTGAACGACCACTTATAGAGGTCCATATTGGCGTGCAGACAGCCGCGTTGCTCGAATTGGGGCGCGGTGGCACGGGTGGGTTGGAGCTTGTTGAGCGGACGGGCCGGTTCGGTGAAAAAACGAAATGCGTCAAAATGGGAACAACGGATTGGCTGTGCCTCGACGATCCGCGCCAGCTCAGCGGGAGGAAAGCGCAACGGCCACGCGTTGTGTCGTACCTCTTCCGGTGTCTGACGGTAAACCATGGCCCATTCGTGCAGGCCGAAGCAGGCGAATTGCGGAGGGCGCTCGGAGGTCAATCGCAACAGATTCACCATCCATGCCAAGCTATCGCGCCGGTGGAATTCCAAGGTGGCGAGGTTCAACGTCACTCCGTCGTCGACTTCGTGATATTCGGGCCAGCGGAGAAATTCCCGGGCAGCTTCACCCCGGAGAATGACGTCCGGACCTGGATGCCAGCGCTCCAGCCAACTGGGGCGAAACCGGTAGTATTCAAAGAGAAAATCGTGCACCGGGTGCTTCTCGCCACGCTCCCGCCGCGCCCGATGGGATTTCGTCCACGCTGTCACGCGTTCCCTGTGCGCGCGTTTCCGGGCCAGCCAGTCGGCCTCGGCGAGAATTTGCGTGGTGGAAGTGGTCGTGAGCACGCAATGACGATGCGCGTGGTCGCGGTGCGGGCAAGTGTTGGTTGGAACGGCAGTCGATGAGCAGACTACCTTTTGCCACCGAATCGGATGCCTGTCAGGTCAACTTCGCCAAGAGTCGTTTCACGCCTTCGATCGGTGGCGTGTCCATGAAATGCAACTCTACCGGCCAGTTCAATCTGTCGACCGCAGTGCGCAGGACGTTAGCGGTTACGGCGCTGTTTAAAATCCGGCCGCTCACTCCACAGGGAAATTTTCCGGCGGGGTTTGGGAAAAGTCGGCTGATGAGTTGGTCTGCTTGTTGCACCAAGCCGCCGACTGAGTTGCTTACCACCTGTTGGGCGGCTGCGCAGTGGTTGTCGGCAAGCGCGAGGACGCGAGGGGCGAAACGTGCGATTTTGGCGTTGGCTTCGGGGTCGTTGTAGAAAAATCGGGAGTTGGAGGAATAGTCCGTGAGGCCGGTGTGTTCGCGCATTGCGACGAGCAATGGCGATGGGGGAATAGAGCTCGCCGACAGGCTTTGCAGCTCGAGCAGCGCGGCACCGAGCGCACGCCGGCCGAGATCAAACCCGCTGCCTGGGTCGCCAAATTTCCAGCCAAGCCCGCCGACGTAATGAATAGTGCCGTCCAATCCGCGCGCTGCGATGAATGAGCCAGTGCCCGCATGCACGACCAGCCCGGGCGCGCCGTTGGTGGCGAGTTCCAGCACCGGAAGCGAGTCGTCGAGCGTCGTGACGGCTCCGAAATCCTTGAGTGCCGCGGCGGTTTCCCGCCAGAACGCGCCGCTACCCGCCATGCACAGCAGCGCATGAGAGACCGGTCCGGGATGTTTCGCGGTCAACTCGCGCAACGCAGTCGCCAGAATTTCACGCGCTTGGTCCGCCCCGACCTGACTGGGGTTGCAACCGGTGGCGATGTGTCGCGCCAGTTCGGCGCCGTCGGAGTCGAGCAGGATTAGTTCGGTTTTTGTGCCGCCGCCATCCACGCCGATTTTGTAGGACTTCGTCACGCTGACCACGAAAGGCGGGAACTTGGTCCAGCCCAAGTTTCTTTTTTGCGAGTGGGCATAAAAAAGCGCGACCCGCAGATCGCGCTGAAAAGAATGCGAAGGCCGGGTTCGTTTAATTTGAAGCCATTTTCTGACCGAAAAAGAACGGCACGGTCACGCGGGAGGACGTTGCGACGCCATTGCGAATGGCGGGGTTGAACGTCCACTGTTTGGCGACGTCGAGAATCGCAGAATTAAACGCGTCGTGGGAACCTTCGGCGATGGAAACATCATCGACCGTTCCGTTGGCATTGAGGACAAAAACAGCGCGGGCAAAACCACTGGCACCCTTCAATTCATCAGGCACAACGGGTGAGACGGAGGTGCGGACGGTGGGCATCTTGTCCACGCTGGCGACGGAAACCGTGCCTTTGCCGAATTTCATCGGCTGGATTGCGTTTACCGGAACGGCGACGCCATTGCGAACGATCGGGCGGAACTTCCATTGGAGAACGGTGGCGCGGGCGAGTTCGCCGAATTCAGGATGGGTCGTCGATTGGACCGTTGCGGCGATGACGTAGCCGTGCGAGTCAACGGTGATCGCGATACTGGCTTCACCATGGGAATCAGCCAAGCTGTCCGGCAGCGACGGGCTGACTTGGCGAATCGGAATGAGGTTCTCGTTGTCAACCAGCTGGGCTTTCGCGATCACGCCAAAAGCGGTTTCAGGCGAGCCAACGAAATGAAACGGAAGATAAACTTTGCTCGAAATGGCGTGGCCCCGGATCGTCGCCGGTTTGAAAGTCCATTTTTTGGCGGCGGCGAGGCAGAGATTGTTTAGCTCCTGGTGGGTGGACTTCAGGACTTCGGCGTCAATGGTCTCTCCATTTGAATCGACTGCCAGGGCAACGGTAACGTCTCCGCAGATGTGAGCGAGCTCGTCGGGAACTTCCGGCGCTACTTTGTTGCGGGGTTCAGGACGGGTGGCCGCGATCGAGGTCGTGTCGATTATGTCGCCGCCAAAACGGAAGGGTTGGACAAACGTCTCGGTCGGAGATGTCGGTGCCGTGTAGCGCCATTGCCGGATGGCCTTCAGACAAGGAGCCTCGAGCTTGTAGTTGGACGAACTTTTCACCGTGGCGCTGGTGACGTAGCCATTTTCATTGAGCGTTAGCTGAAGTTCGACCTGCCCGGGAGTTGACGACAAGTCATCCGACACCACGGGTGCAACGGTGTCGATGGGGGAGGGAACTTGGCCGGCAAACATCGATACCGACGCAAGCTGACCGAGGAGAGCCAACATTAATAGCGGGTAGGATTTTTTCATAACTCGGGAGGGTTGAATTTTTGATGGGTAAACGTTCGTTGTGTGGGTGGAGACGTTTAGTTCTGTAGGGGTTTTCACTTATAATCGCCCATGACTCAATTGCATAACGATTGCTTTAGCGTTGTTTACCATTTTTTGCATTTCCTTTACCTTGCTAGGCTATCGACCACTTTCCCGTCCGATTTAGTGATAAAGGTATATCACTATTAAAATAATGGTATTCAGCCACTAGTATTGCTAACCTAGTCGCAAATTCCCGCCGAAAAACTGCCCACACAGAGAATGAGTGCAGTCAGTTTATAGTCTACCCTAAAGTGAGGAATCGCCGGACTTTTAAGGTACCGACGGTGGCAAAGTGACAGATGAGGTTTTCAACGTGATTGTGTCCGCTTTTAATCCGTTTGCCGAAGCCGTAAGCTTGAGTTCACCGGTGTGTTTTGAAGATTGGACGATGATCTGTGCGAGCCCGTTGAATACGCTGCGACTCCATTGCGTCGGCGCAGGGCTGGAAATCTTTCGCCACGCCACGCCATGACTGATGCCGCCGGTCGGACCCCATGTGCGGGCAAGAATTGCGACCGAGTTTTCTCCGGCATGGAGCAGTGATTTCACTTCAAAAATGGAAGCGGAACTTCCATCGCTCGCATCGGCGACTTTCACCCCATTCACATAGAGGGTCGCGTTCCCGATGATTTTGCCGAACCACAATTCAATGGCGGGCGCCTTGAGATCGGCTTCCGTCACGGCCAGTTTTGCGCGAAAAAATCCTTCGCCATTGGCTTCGAGGGTGTTCTTGTTGCCGCTGAGATTTGCACTGCTCCAAGTTGAATCGTCGAAGGTGGCCGACAACTCGGGTTGGGTTTCAGGATAATTGACCGGCACATTTTTCGTCTTCCAGCCCTCGATCGGCTGAGTGACGACCACGGGATCGGCCACGAATGTGTCAGGTTCATGGCAACTCGGGTCGCCGTTGCCGACGCCGATGATCCGGCCGGGACCGTCGAGCGTGAAGGTGATGGCGTTGTTGGCGACCGGAACGACGCGGCCTTGGGCGTCCATGATGGAAACGGTGATGACGGAAATATCTTCGCCGTCGGCATCGATCGTCGCGCGGTCTGGCGTGAGGTGCACGGCAGCTGCCGCGCCGGTGGTCTCAACCTCCGTTTCAATCACCAGTTTTCCATCTTTGAATCCCTTCGCGAAAAGTGTGCCCGGGGCGTACGGGACTTTCCATTTCAGCTCGGAGTCATGCTTCATCGTGAGGCGGCCAAGACTCTTTTGATTCAGGAAAAGCTCCACTTCGTCGCAATTGCTGAGCGCGCGCACGTCGATGATCTGGCCTTCCTTGCCGGTCCAATTCCAGTGCGGCAACAAATGCAGCACCGGCTGCTTCGTCCACCACGCGCGATAGTACCAGAAATTGTCCTTCGCGAATCCGCAGGTATCGTACACGCCAAAATGCGAGTTCACACACGGCCAGCCATACGGCGTGGGTTCGCCGCGATAGTCGAAACCGGTCCAGACAAAACCGCCGGACAACCACGGGCGCGAATCGAAGAATGTCCACCATTGTTCAGCAGTGTTTGACCAGTTCTGGGCGTTGTCGTCGTAGGCCGTCACGTAACCACGGACCGGATCGACGTAGTAAATCCCGCGGGTGGAAACCGTGCTGCCTTGTTCGCTGCCGACATTCGGCTGGGTGGGATGGGCCGCGTGATACGCATCCATGTTGGTCACGCCGATGTGGTAGCTCCAGCCACGGACATCGACCGCCGAATTGATGCCCTCGAACACATTTCCAAGATCGGAGTTCGCGGTCACTTGGCGGGTGGGATCGAGCATTTTGACCTTTTCCTCCATCGTCGCGGCCGTACGGCCACCGGCGGGAGTCGCCTGAGTGTTGAATTCCTCGTTGGCGAGCGACCAGATCACCACGCTCGGGTGATTGCGATCGCGCCGCACCAAGTCCTCGAGCCATTGCAGGTGTTGCGCGTCACTGCCGAGCAGGCGGTTTTCGTCCATCACCAGCATGCCGAGACGGTCGCAGGCTTCCAGCAGCTCGGGGGTCGGCGGATTGTGCGAAGTGCGATAGGCGTTGGAGCCCATTTCCTTTAACTTCCCAATGCGAAAATATTGCAACCGATCTGGTAGCGCGGAACCCACGCCCGCATGGTCCTGATGATTGCACGTGCCCTTGATCACGTATGGCTGCCCGTTGAGCAGGAAACCGCGATTCGCATCGAACGCGACGGTGCGAATGCCGAATTCGATCATCTGTTGGTCGACGGCTTTTCCGGCCACGCTCACGGTCGTCGTGAGGTGGTAAAGCCGCGGAGTTTCCGGCGACCAGAGTTCGGGCAACGCCACGGTGGTGCTCTGCCGAACGTCGCTCGCGACACCAGCGACGGCGTTGACCGATTGCTTTGCCGACGCGACGGATTTGCCGTCGGGCGCGAAAATTTCCCACGAAACCTCAGCCTCGGCGGCAGTCTTGAGTTTGTTGTCGATCTGCGCTTGCAAATGAATCGTCGCTTCGCCGGTCGGCAGATTCCCGGGAAACGCGGAGTAAACAAAAACGCTATCTGGTGCGAGGGCGACCGGGGCGGTTTTGACGAGCCAAACGTGGCGATAAATGCCCGCTCCCTCGTAGAACCAGCCTTCCGGGTGGGTCGCGTCGACTTGGATGGCGACTACATTCTTCTCCCCGCACCGGGCGACGTCGGTGATGTCGTAACGGGCGCTGCCGTAGCCGGAGTCGTTGTGACCAACAATCCAGCCGTTAACGAAAATCGAGGAATCGCGGAACGCGCCGTCGACTTCGATCCAAAGCCGTCGACCCTTGTCGGACGCAGGCAGTTCAAACGTGCGCCGGTACCACGCCACGCTGTTTTCCGGAAACGCTTCGCCGACCGCGCGGAATCCATGGGAAGCGTCGGCGCGCGGGTCGAAGGGCAACTCGATGGCCCAGTCGTGCGGCAGGTTGACCGGACGCCAGCTCGCGTCGCTGAATGCCATGCTAGCCGGACCGCGACCGGAGCCGGATTTGTCGAGCTTTTGCCCGATGCCCCATTCGTTCCCGAGATGAAACTTCCAGCCGAAATCGAACAACAGGCGTTCGCGCGGCGAGGGAGCGGCGGACATTTCAACCGCTGCTCCACGCAGCGAAAACAGACCCAGGGCGAAAAGCACGGTGAGGAGGCGAACCAAGGAATTTTTCATAACTGGAGGGGCGAAAAACGGGTGGATAAACGAGAACGGGTTTCAAACTTATGCCAGCTGCCGGCTGAGGCGACCTTTGTATTTTTTGCCGAGCTCGCGATTATACTCGATGGCATTGGGCATATTCTGGCTGCGCAGAATGGGCAGCGGATGACCGGCGGTTTTCAACCAGTCGATCGCTTCCAGCATCAACAAATTCAACAACGTGGCTCCGATCAACGTCGACGTCGGCCCGGCCATCACTCCGTCCACCACCGGCGTGATCGCGTCGCCGGCCATCCCGCAGTTATCGAGGACGTAGTCGGCGACTTCATGCAATTTCCTGCCACCCGGATGAACCGTCGCAGCGGTTTTCGACATGTCCATGCAGGTCAGACCGACGACGGTGAGACCTTTTTGTTTGGCGTGCAGCGCGACTTCGATCGGCGACGAATTTTTGCCGGAGTTGGAAATGACGATGATCGTTTCGCCGGCCAACAAACCATGGGCGCGGTCATAACGTTCGGCGATCTTGGTGCCATAGCCCACGAGGTTTTCAATGAAACCGCCGGTCGGATCGAAGAGTCCGCTGACGCACACCAAGCCGCCGGCGCGCCCGATGATTTCACGTCCGATGACTTCGCTGTGACCGCTGCCAAAGGTATGAATCACGCCGCCTTTCGCAACGGACGCCCCGATGATCGGGCCCAGGGTTTTCAGCGTCGCGGCGTTCTGCGCGCAGGCTTTTTGCAACAGCCCCGTGGCGGTCGCGAGGTAAATGGCGGGAAGGGAAGACATGGCTGAGTCTTTCCCGAAACACGTCTGGGCTGCACGTCAAAAAGCTATTCCAAGGCGGACCATCGTCCGAAGATTCCGCAGGGCAGGATCTTTTTGTCGCGCTGGATGGGAAGGCCGACTTCCCCACCGGTGAGATGACCGCCCGCGCCGGACATCAGACTCGCAAGCAGATTGACCACGACGGTGGGCGACAGGCGTGCGGTGTAGGCATTGATCAGAAAAAAAAGCGGACGGTCGCTGAGCAGCTCTTTGCATTCGCTGAGCAATTCCCAGAGATGATCCTCCAGTTTCCACATTTCCCCGGTGCTGCCGCGGCCATAAGTCGGCGGGTCCATGATGATCGCGTCGTATTTCCGTCCGCGCTTGATTTCACGACGGGTGAATTTCAGGCAATCGTCCGTGATGTAGCGAACCGGCGCCTCGGCGAGTCCGGACAGCGCGGCATTTTCCTTGCACCATTTCACCATGCCTTCGGCTGCATCGACGTGGCACACGCTTGCGCCCGCGGCCGCGGCGGCGACCGACGCTGCACCGGTGTAGCCGAAAAGATTCAGCACGCTCACTTCGCGGCCGGCGGCCTTGGCGGCTTTGATTTTTTTGGTGAACCAGTCCCAGTTTACCGCCTGCTCTGGAAAAAGGCCGGTGTGTTTGAAACTGGTCGGATGGATTTTAAATTTCAGCGATCCGTAGTTGATCGTCCAATTGTCCGGTAGCTTCTGGCGAAATTCCCATTTTCCACCACCAGTTTCGCTGCGGTGATAAAAACCGTCCCAGTTTTCCCAGCGACCGTTGCCGCCGGTGCGCGGCCAGATGATTTGCGGATCGGGACGCACGAGCGTGTAAGGTCCCCATTTTTCGTGTTTCATCCCCAGCCCGGAATCCAGCAACTGGTAATCCTTCCAGCCGTCTGCGATGATCAATCCCGGGCGTTCAATGGTCATGCGCATAGGATTTGCCCGCGAAATTCACGAAAGGACACGAAAAAATGGAATGACCGGCCGGTTTCGTGACTCTCACCGGGCATGCGCTTCCTGGTCCTTTTGCTTGGTCTGCCGGTTTTACTCGCGGCGTCGGAATCGAAAACTTTCTCCAGCGGTGAAACCCGGGTGCATCTGCTCGAGTTGTACAGCTCGGAAGGCTGCAGCAGTTGTCCGCCGGCGGAGGCATGGCTCGGGGAACTGCGCGATGCTCCCGGGCTGTGGTGCGAGTTTGTGCCGGTCGCATTTCACGTCGATTATTGGGATCGTCTCGGCTGGCGGGATAAATTCGCGAGCAAGGAATATACCGCGCGGCAATACGCCTACGCGGACCACTGGCGCAGCGAAAACGTCTACACGCCCGAGTTCGTCTTGGATGGTGCCGAATGGCGCGCGCGTTTCGGCTCAAACCTGACTTTTCCCGCAGCGAAGGCCGGATCGCTTTCCGCGGTTTACACGTCTGACGGCACTTGTCGGGTGACTTTTGCTGGAACGGGCGAGTACGATGTTCATGTTGCGCTGCTGGGCGCGGGAATAACCTCACGCGTTCGGGCAGGCGAGAACGACGGGCGCACGCTGCATCACGACTTTATCGCCGTGGCGCTGAAAACCGCACGACTGGAACGGGGTTCAGCCGAATTTAAACTGCCGATCCCTTCAGGGGACGGAATTGCGCGTCATGCCCTTGCGGTCTGGGTCACGCCGAAGAATGAGCTATCGGCGGTGCAAGCGACGGGTGGCTGGCTTGATTAAGTGATCGATCAGGTTTTGCCTGGATTTTCCGCGGCGAGCTTGGTTTCGATACCGCTCATTGTTGTGAAAAATTCCTTTTCCAAATCCATGTCGTAGAGTCGCGCGAGCGTGAGGATGCTCCACAGGCAGTCGGCCAATTCATGGGCGAGCTTCGCGTCGAGATCGTCCGCGGAGCGCACACCGCTTTTCGCCATGACGAGTTTCATCAGGTCGCCAACGTCGCCGACGAACCCCTGCATGACTTCTTCACGGCTCCAAGGCCGGTGCCCTTTCGCTTGTGCGGTGCGGGCAAAGTTGGCGTGAATCTCCATGGCACGTTCAGTGAGTTGAGCGAGTTCCATGCGCAATGCTAAGCCCGTCGGCCGTTCGCGGTCGAGCTTGGTCCCGCGAGGATTTTCAGTTGTGACCCGGCCGTTGCAGTGCTTCTGTGCTGGCAAGATGAAACGTTTGTTACCCCTGATGGTTTCGTTCCTCGCTGGCGTTGCCTTAATTGTCGTGAGCCCGGTTCGCGCCGCGGAGGCAAATGATGTTGTGAAACTCAGCGCCTTGCCCGACCGCGTGCGGGTCGAAATTGGCGGCGAGTTATTTACCGAGTACGTCTATGGCGACGGCGCATCGCGACCGTATTGTTATCCGATCACGGCGGCTGACGGCACGCGACTCACGCGGGATTTCCCGATGAGGGACACGCCAGGTGAAGACCGCGACCATCCCTGGCATCGTTCGCTGATGTTTGCACACAGCATGGTCGGCGGTGTCGATTTCTGGAACGAGGGCAGCGGCGACGCTGGGAAATCACCGAAGGACAAAGGGCGCATCGTCCACGACAAAATTCTGGAAACCACGAGCGGCGCCGTGGGCGTCATTCGTGCGACCAACCGCTGGACGGCTCCGGATGGCAGGTTGGTCTGCACCGACGAACGCACCATTCGCATCCGCAGCGTTCCTAACGGACGGCTGCTTGACTACGAGGTGACGTTGCACGCGTTGCCCGGTACTCCGCTGCTGATCGGCGACAACAAGGACGGCACCATGGCCACCCGCATTGCGCAATGGATGACGATGCCGCACAAATATCAGAAGAAAGAGCTTCCCGGAAACGGTCACATCGTCACGGCGAAGGGCGACCGCGATTCCGCCGCGTGGGGCAAGCGCGCCGATTGGTGCGACTATTATGCGCCGCACGACGGGAAAATCTACGGCATCGCGATTTTCGACCACCCACAAAACCTGCGTCATCCCACTTGGTGGATGGCTCGCGATTACGGTCTTTTTGGAGCGAATCCCTTCGGTCAGCACGATTATGAAGGACTCAAGGATCAACCCCACGCCGGCGACTACACGATTCCCGCTGGTGGGAGTCTGACGCTGCGCTACCGGTTCTACTTTCACGAAGGCGATGAAAAAACCGCCAAGGTCGCAAACTACTACGCCGACTATGCGGCGGGAAAATAAAAACTCGAAACACCTTTGCCATGAAACCTCTCGATCGCCGTACTTTTCTCAAAACCTCCACTCTGGCCGTTGCGGGCGTGGCATTGTCGGCCCGCTCGTGGAGCGCAGTGGTCGGGTCGAACAGTGATGTTCGCGTGGCGGTCGTCGGCCTCAATGGTCGCGGGAAAAATCACCTCAGCAGTCTCGCGAAACTGAAGGGTGTGCGCATTGCGGCGTTGTGTGACGTCGACTCTGCCGTCCTGACGAAGACGGCCGCAGGTCATCCCGGCGCGAAGACTTATTCGGATGTCCGCGAACTGCTCGCTTCGCCCGACATCGACGCCATCACGATCGCGACCCCGAATCACTGGCATTCGCTCATGGGCATCTGGGCGTGTCAGGCCGGCAAGGATGTTTACGTCGAGAAACCCATTTCGCACAACATCTGGGAAGGGCGCCAACTCGTGGCGGCGGCGAAAAAATACAACCGCGTGATTCAAGCCGGTACGCAGATCCGCTCCGGCGAAGGCCTGCGCGAAGCGGTGGCATGGGTTCAATCCGGCGCGCTCGGCAAAATCACGGCGTCGCGGGGCTTTTGCTACAAGCGGCGCGACAGCATCGGCAAGACCTCCGGCCCGCAACCGGTGCCGTCCACGATCAACTACGATCTCTGGACCGGCCCCGCGCCATTAGTTCCGCCGCACCGCAACAATCCGAAAAACGGCCCCGTCCACTACGATTGGCATTGGATCTGGCTTTACGGCAACGGCGACGTCGGCAACCAGGGAATTCATCAAATGGATGTCGCGCGCTGGTTTCTGGGCGAACCGGGATTGCCACGGCACACGATGAGCGTCGGTGGCCGGCTCGGTTATGTGGACGACGGCCAAACCCCGAACACGCAGGTTGTGATTCACGACTATCCGACCGCTCCACTTATTTTCGAAGTGCGCGGGCTGCCGGCGCGGTCGGGGCTCAATATTTCCATGGCGGGCTTGGGCGGCGCGGAAGCAGCGGGAGCGGCGGCGTCGACCATGGACAAATACCACGGTGTTTCCATCGGCAACGTCGTCGATTGCGAGGGTGGTTCACTGATCACCGGCAGTTATTTCACGGCCAACGCCTACGACCGCGCTGGAAAATTGGTGAAGGAATTCAAGGGCGAGGACCGGCACATGGCTAATTTTATCGAAGTCGTGCGCAACCGGAAAACGACTGAACTTTACGGCCCGATTGGCGAAGGCCACATTTCGAGTGCGCTTTGTCACTTGGGAAATATTTCGCACGAGATTGGCCGCACCGCGACACCTGGCGAATTGCAGGAAAAAATCAAAGGCAACGCACCCCTTGCGGAAGCTTACGGCCGGATGGCCGAACACCTTGCCGCCAACCACGTCGACCTCACCAAGACGCCCGCGACCTTTGGCGCGCCGCTCACCGTCGATTCTGGCGCGGAGCGTTTCACCGGTGAAAATTCAGCACCGGCGAACGCCCGTCTCACCCGCGACTACCGTACGCCTTTCGTCGTTCCGCAGCTGGCCTGACCAGTTCGCGTTTACTTGGAGGAACGCCCAATAGTCGGGCCTATTTTGCATTCTGTGCGATAAATGCGTTCACCGCAAACGATGAGTCGCGCGCGGCCGGAGCGACCAGAAAGGTTTGGAGCCGGGCCAGCTTCGGCGGCAACCCGATGAATCTGACTTTGCGTTTTCCGGCCGCCGCGCGTGCGAACGCGAGTGGCATCGCGGCGACGCCGGCACCGACTTCAACAAAGCCCAGCACGCCCTCAAGCGTTCCGAGTTGGCGGACCTGATGCCCGCGCGTCGATTTTTGGGTGAGGAAGGTGAGGAGACGCTCGGTGTAGGAACAACCCAACCGCTGCACGAGCACCTTGATCGGCGACGAACCGGACCTGAGGAGCGTTTTCACGGAAGTGATCGCCGTGGGGGCCACCATCACGAGTTGATCCTCGAATGCCACCATTTCGCGGTAGCCCGTGAAGCCCGGTGCCCGCGAGACAAACGCCACGTCGAGTTCGCCAGACTGCAGTTTCTTGAGCAACGCCGCGGAACTGCCGGTCTCGACGGACACGTCTGTCACCGGGAACTCGCGGTTGAAATGTACTACGCGAGCGGGCAGGTGACTCGCTGCCGCGGTTTCGATGCTGCCGAGCCGGAGCCTGCTCGCGGCGAGGGGAGCACCCTGATCAAACGTGACGTGTAAATCCTTCAGAATCGTTTCAGTGCGAATGGCGAGGGCCAGCAGCGCTTCGCCGGCCGGCGTCGGCTTGATGCCGCGGGCGTGACGTTGCAGCAGCGTGGCACCGGTCGCCTTCTCCAGTTGTTTCAGCCGGGCGGTGAGGTTTGATTGAACTGTGTTCAGGCGTCGAGCGGCCTTTGTCAGACTTCCGGCCCGAACGATTTCCAGGAAAATGACGAGGTCGGGTAATATCCAGTGATTCATCGTACCATCATTAATCCTGATGGCTTATATCGATTCAAATCATTATTCATGAATCAGCGATTCTGTTATGGTGTGTGTTCTTTCAAATTCCATTCCATGACCAAGACTGTTTCCCCGTCCCTGATGATCCTCGTTGCCGGTCCTTATCGCTCAGGCACGAACGATGACCCCGTGCTCATGAGCCGCAATCTCCGCGCTCTGGAGGCGGTGGCGCTGCCGCTGTATCGTGCGGGCCACATTCCCATGATCGGCGAGTGGGTGGCTCTGCCGTTGCTTGAGGCAGCGGGAGCGAAACGGATTGGCGATGCCGTCTGGGAGGAGATTCTCTATCCAGTGGCCAACCGGTTGCTGACAAAATGCGACGCGGTGTTGCGGATGGAAGGTGTTTCGAAAGGAGCCGACAACGACGTGCGGCTCGCTCTCGAGCGCGGAATCCAGGTCTATCGCCGCATCCAGGATGTGCCCGGCTGCGCGTGAGGTCCCAGACGAACCTTCGTTGATCGACCGTTCTGCGCTCGGTGGCGTTTGGGTGCAGCGTTTAAAAAGCCGCAGCGGGGTCACTGCGGCTCCGGTGGAGGAAATCGCAGGTCGATTCGCTTACGTCCCGTACAACCGGTCGCCGAAGTCGCCGAGGCCGGGCAGGATGTATTTGCGGTGATTGAGTTCGCGATCGAGCGCACCCGCGTGAATGGGAACTTTGGGATGGGATTTTTGCATCGCGGCTGCGCCCTCGGGCGAAGCTACGATACAGATGAAGACGATTTCCTTCGCGCCAGCTGCCTTCACCACGTTGACCGCCTGAACGGCTGATCCTCCGGTTGCCAGCATCGGATCCACGACGATGACACGCTTGTTTTCGAGCGGGGGAAGCTTGCAGTAATAGCTGCGTGCGACAGCGGTTTCGTGGTCGCGTTCCAGTCCGACGTAGCCAACCGATACGACCGGAAACACGTCGAGAAACGGCTGCATCATGCCAAGTCCCGCCCGCAAAATTGGCACCACGACAAGCGCTTTGGCGAGCACGTGCCCCATGGTTGATTCCATGGGCGTCTCGATGGTTTTCTCCACGGTGCCCAGATCGCGAGTGGCTTCGAGCGCGAGGAGCAGGGAAATTTGATAACTCAACGTGCGAAACAGCGCGGGCTTCGTGGTCTGGTCGCGCAAATGCGTGAGCACGTGCGCCCCGAGCGGATGGGAAAGGACATGAAGTGGCATCGTGGGGAAAACTCGGCAATTCAGTAGCCAACCCGCGCGCAAAGCCCAAACCAAAAAATCGGACGCAACCTGATGTTCCGGACCGATTCTTCAGGGAGGTCGGACCGGCATTAAATCAAGGCATCAGTGTCAGCGTGTGCTTAGCCGGGCCGGGAAGGAAAGACGTTGGCTGGCCTTTTACCCATGCCTCGTGTCCGGCGCTATAATAGGGTGAGAGGGGATTGCCGCTTTGACCACCGGGCATTTCGAAGATTCCCTCGTTCTCATGACCCGGCGATACGACCATGCGTTCGCTCGCGCCAAACGCCCGGGCTTGCACGCGCGGCATGTCGTTGTCACCCGGCAGCGGCTCGCCGGGCAGATCGAGGAATTGACCGAGAAAATGCGGCAGAAAACGGCTGAAAGGATGTTGCATTCGCAGCATATTGCGCGCGCCCCACGTAAAACGTCGCATGGGCAATCCGGCGTGATCGACATCGGCCACCACATCGTCGACGGCCGCGAGCATCAGTTCCTCCCAGGATTTGTACTCCGGGTTGAGCAACCGCGCGGGCTTTTCCTGGATCAACTGCCACAGTGCATCGTCGTAATGAAACTGGCTGTAGTCGAAATCGGGGTAGTGGGCGCGGGCATCTTCAAAAAATGGCGAGAGCGTCCGCTCACCGAGTTTGGCGTGGAAGGATCTCACCAACCGGTAAGCCGCCGAATCGACGCCGGCGTGATCGTTCCATTGGCGCACCGCGTCGCGCATTTCCTGGCGCAAGTGATTCTTTGCAACCGCCTCGTCACTGAGCACAGCGAGCAGGACTTTCTGCCAGCGCTCAAGGAACACGGCGCGATCGTCGAGCTGGATGGCTAGAAAATCAGCGGCACCGGCCTTTTTCCCTGACGCGATCAACTGCCGCAGTCCGTCGCGGATCTGCTGCGCGCGGGCGCCTTGGTCGTAGCCGTTGTCGCCGATGGCCGCCAACGCAGGATTTCCCACGAGACGTTGATTTGCCGTCCAGAGAACTCCTTCCTTCGCCAAGGCCCCGGGGTTGATTTGCCGGCCTTCCAGCGGTCCCGCCGCCGCGCTCGGTCCGGCAATTTTCATCACTGGAATTTCCCCGGGCTTCAACCAGCCGTCCCATTTGCGGTCGCCGAACGCCCAGGAAACAGCCTGGCGTCCATCGTACCCGACGCGCCGCGGAATCGTGCCGGTGATCGTCCATGCGATCGAACCGTTGTCATCCGCGACGACGAGATTCTGGTTGGGCATGCCGGCGCGATGTGCGACGGCCATCGCGTCGTTCACGGTGCGTACCGTTTCCAATTCCATGAAATTCAGGTTGGTCGATTCGACATCGTGGGCATTCCAGCGGAGGGCGGAATAGTGGTTCTCCTGCAAATCGCCGATGAGCGGCCCCCATTCGGTCCAGCGCGCAGTGAACGGCACGGAATCCTCGCCTTTGACCTTGATCGGATCGGATCGGTTTTCAATTTCCGGCCAGCCATGTGGGGTGTGATACAACGCGTGGGCGATCCCGTCGGTTTCCACGAGGACGACGTCGCTCGTGTCCGCATACGAATCGGTCTCGCCCCACGCAATGTGACCATTGCTGCCGGCGATGATTGCGGGAAGTCCTGGGAAACCCACCCCGGCAACCTGATGCGCCGTCCCTTCGGTGTCCGTCCATTTCAGCACGGCGCGGTACCAAATGTTCGGCACGTTCAAGCCGAGGTGCATGTCGTTCGCGAGGAGAGCGGCACCGCTCGCGGTGTGGGCTCCGCCCACCGCAAAGGCGTTTGAACCTGGGAGCATCCGGCGCTCGGTGACAGGCGGTGCGGCGGCGGTGGTCGCTGGTTCGGCTGGCTTCAAATGAAACGGCGGCAACTTCGCGGGCGGAAACGTGCTGCCGTCCAAAGCGGCGTCCCACGAATCGCCGAGCGGTGCAAAAAAATCGAGACCGGTCTGTCCGAGGCTCACGCGGAGCGCACGCACGCTTTGTTCGTAGCGGGCGGTCGGGTCCTGCAAGTCGAACCACATGGTGTAAATCACAAGCAGGCTGTCTTCCGCGCGCCACGGTGCGGGATCGACCCGGAGGACCACATACTCCCACGGAATTTTCGGTGAACTGGTGAGCGCTGCGTTCACACCAGCCGTGTAAGCATCAAGCAACGCACGTTTGTCCGCCGGCAGCGCGGCCAGCACTTTTATGGCTAGGCGCCGAAACTGATGCAGGCGACGGGCCCGGTCGATCTCAAGGGCCGCAGGCCCGAAAATCTCCGACAACTCCCCCGCGCCCGTCCGGCGCAGCACATCCATCTGGAAAAAACGATCCTGTGCCTGTACAAAACCGGTGGCGCGGGCGACATCGAGGCGCGTTTTTCCCTCGATGGTCGGCACTCCGAGCGAATCGCGCGTGACCTTCACCGGCGCACCCAGCCCCGCGAGGGCCCGCGTCCCGTCGAGCTGGGGTAGGCTTGCACGGATTCGCCACCAACCCCATACGGCCATGATCAGCGCGACCGCGATGAGCACGCTCAACGCGGAAAGCAGGTATCGCGCGCGCAATTGGAGCGGGGACATCCGGGTCACTTCAACCAGGCCTGCGTACCCACCGGGTCGCGGCCTTCGTCGTATTCGTTGAGATCAAAAAATGTCTCGATCGGCTTGCCGACGAGACCGTATTCCACGAGGCGCTGTTTGAGCACCGGGGTGCGGTCGTCGCGCCAGCCGATCTTCATCATGAACCGGCTCCATAGTTCGCGCTCGTCTTCGCTCCGCGCGCCGCCGCGCTCGAACGCCCAAGCGAGGATTTCCTCGTCACTGCCGCCGGCAAGCGTGCGGGTTTTCAAATCGGCGTGCGACACGCGCAGGAAAGAGCAGCAACGGGCGTCGAAACCATTACTGACATTGTTGTGATAATCGGTGGGCAGCTTCCCCGCGGCGAGCAGGCGAATCTTGTCGAGCATGCGGCCAAAATACACGAGGCCACCGACTTTGGCGTAACAACTGCGGAGTCCGGGAACATTAGGCATAGGTCGCAAGATATCCATTCCACCGGTAGCGAAGGCAATGCCACAATGCTGCGCATCGCGCGCCTAGGCGTGGGCGTTGAGCGGCGGGAAAATTTCGCGTTACTGCGGCGCGTAGTAATAAACGATTGTGGCCAACAGCCCGAGCATAAAGGTGGGAATGTTAACCCAAAGCTGGCTGAAGGGAACGTGATAGTGATGCACGGCCCAGATGACGGCCACGTGTTTGATCGCGATCAGGATCCAGCAAATCAGAATGATCCGTTCGATGCGTGGGTCGCGGGGCACGGCTTGCGTCACGTGAACCTCGCTGATGAAGGCGCGGTCGACGCCGTCCGGCGAGCGACGGGTTTTCAGTTGGAAGAGATCGGCGAACATCGCACCGATAACCTAGCCCGATTCGCACAAAAGAAAAGCTCCTTGGCGGGATGCGGCGGGCGTGATTGTTTTCCGTCACGGCGGCTCGCGCAGGCGCGCCGTCATCGCCGTGAATGTCCCCGCGCCCTCCGTTGATTTTCAGGTCTTCATTTTATGAAAGTACGTGTACGTTTACTCCTTGTTGCCTCGTTAAGCTCTGCCCTTTGCGCCGGGGCGGCCCCGACGCAGGTGACTATGCCGGCGGCATCGGATTCCCCGATTTCGGCCGGGGTCGGATTGCCGGCGGGACGCGCGCTTTTTTGGACGGGTGGAACGGTGGCGGCACCGCTCAACAAAGATGGCCGCACGGTGCACGAACGGTTCGGCGACACTTACGCGCAGGGAATAAGCGCGCTGAAAAACATCGGGCATATCCTCGTCGAACAGGGGCTTTCGTTGAAGGATGTCGTTTATCTGCGCGTTTACGTGGCGCCAGATCTGGAAAAGGACGCCAAACCTGACTTCGCGGGTTGGGCCAGGGCGTACGGCCTTTTTTTCGACAACGAGCGGAATCCAATGAAAGCCGCGCGCACGACGGTGGGCGTTCCGCCTTGGTAAATTCCGACTGGCTGATTGAAATCGAAGCCGTCGCCGTTTATCCTGCGGGGAAATAATCACCCTCGCTCGCTCCTTTCCCATTTTTCGCTTCCATGCAAATCAAGGCGCCCGGTAACGAGATCAACTACCTGCTGCAGCAAACCCGGGTGCACCACATGCAACTGAGCAGCATGGCCGATTTGAAGGCGAATATGCTGCTTACCATGTCGTCGATCATCATCACGCTTGCCGTGCCCCGCGTGTTGGTGGAAGGAAAATTACAATGGCCCTTGGTGATGCTGATCGTTTTCAGCCTGATCACGATCCTGCTCGCGGCCTATTCAGTGATGCCAAAATTGCCCTTCTGGTCGCGGAAGAAAACCGCGGCGGCACCCGATGCGAAGAGCTCGCACTTCAACCTGCTTTTCTTCGGTGATTTCAGCGGCATGGACTATTCTCATTTCGTCGCGGAGATGGAAGCCGCGATGAATGAACCATCGCGCGTTTACGAATTACAGGTGCGGGAGATCTACATTCTCGGCAATTTTCTCGCGCACACGAAATATCGTTATCTGCGTCTCGCGTACTTCACTTTTATCTGCGGACTCCTCACGAGCGTGGTCGCCCTCGTGGGCACGAATCTGCGCTGATGCTCCAAATCGAGCCATGGCGACCCCGCCGTGGGCGCGTTTTCTGGAAAGGGATTCACACTGTAGCGCAGGTCTCTGGCCTGTGGATTCTGAAGACCGCGGACATGACAGGTGGGGACGCGTGCCGCTACAATGGAGACGCTTCTTCACATTATTGCACTACGATCAATAACTTGAACAAGTCATCCCCGAAATCGATGTTTTCGCTTCGTAAAAATGATGACTGACTCGTTACACACCGCAATTTGACGGCACCAAGAAGTTGAAGTAAGGTCTGGGGTAGAATTCCTCTCCCATGAAAACCAGCCTCCTTTTTCCTGCCTTAGTTCTCGCGGTCGGAATGACCGCCGGTGTTTCGGCCTTCGCCAGTGATGTCGTCAAGCCGTCGCCCGCTCCGGTGATCTCCGACAGTTCCGAGCACAGTTCGGTCGATGAGCCAGCGGTCATCGATCACGTCGTCTATCTCGCCAAGCTCCCATCGCCCGATGAATTGATGAAGGGCGCCGAATTGAAAGGCACGCCAATCGTGCGGATGGATCAGACCGCTGACAAAATCGTGGTCGTTTATCAATATGCCGGCGGTCGCACGGTGACTTTCGCCTACACATTGCTGGCCTCTGCGGCTTCGTCGCGGATGCAACCGCAGCCGCAGGCGGGAAGCGCGCCAGTAACCTCCAGCAGTAATTATCAGGTCGTAACTCCTGCCCCGACGGTGGTGTACACGGATCCGAACGTCTATTATGCGCCAAGCGTTCGCTATTACGACCCCGCTTGGGATTTTTGGACGCCGCTCGCGGTCGGAATCGGTCTGGGTTGGGGATTCGGCGGACATAGCTACTACCATGGCGGTTGGCACGGCGGCGGGGGTTGGCACGGTGGCCATCGCTAATCTAAATTTTGAATGGAGCCACGGCGACCCCGCCGTGGCTTTTTTCGTTTAATGCGGCGAGGTCGCCGCGCCTTCAGGGACCGCTGTTCCCCACACTTTTTTCTGTCATCGCGAGCCCGCCGAAGGCGGGCGTGGCGATCACGCCTCCCAATAACCCTACAGGTTGGACACCGGAAACACTCAGGTTGCGAAACAGGCGCGGCACGGAAACCCCGCGTGAAGCGCGGGTTCCATTGTCGCCCCAAACGCTCTCGATTTTCCCTTCGCCTCCGTGGGTGTTTGTGATTCATACAGCCCACCTGTTCGCATGCCATCGTTCATCAATTTTTCCGCTTACAAGTTCACTCCTTTCGAAGCAGAGGAACTGCCCGTATTGAAGGAGCGACTGCTGGTCTTTACGAAGAGGCGCGCGCTTCGTGGCACAATTCTGCTCAGCACCGAAGGTATTAATTTTTTCATCGCCGGTCCTCGGGCCGCAATGGACGAACTGCTCGCGGAATTGCGCACCGTACGGGGCCTGGCGGAATTGCAACCGAAGGAAAGCGAGAGCGACGAACAGCCGTTCAACCGGATGCTCGTTAAAATTAAGAAGGAAATAATCGCGTTTGGCGTCGAAGGGATCGATCCCTCCCGCCGGCCTTCAGCAAAGCTCGCGGCCCGGCAGTTGAAGCAGTGGCTCGACGAGGGTCGTCCGGTGACGCTCCTCGATACGCGCAACGACTATGAAGTCCGGATGGGGACATTTCAGGGCGCGGTTCCAGCTGGCATCGATCATTTCCGGGATTTTCCCGCATCGATCGCAAAACTCCCGGCTGCACTGAAGGAGCAACCGGTCGTGATGTTTTGCACCGGCGGTATCCGGTGTGAGAAAGCCGGCCCGTTCATGGAGAAGGTAGGTTTTAAAAACGTCTTTCAGCTCGATGGCGGCATCCTGAAATATTTCGAGGAATGCGGCGGCGCGCACTACGACGGCGAGTGTTTCGTTTTTGATCGCCGTGTCGGCGTCGACCCCGCGCTGCAGAAAACGAATTCCGTCCTGTGCTTCAATTGCCAGATGCCGCTAACCGAAGCCGAGCAACGCCACCCGCATTACGTCGCGGACATCTCCTGCCCGCATTGCATCGACGGAAAACCGGTGAAGTCGGCGCGCTTTGACGCCACCAAAAATTACAAGATCTGACTTTTTTCAGATTTGATGAATGGTGAGATTTGCCGTGCTACCCCGTCGGTCTCGCTTCGTTCTATTGTTCGACGCCGAAGTCGAAGAAAGCATTCCCCGCGCCGGTGAACCACGCGCCCACAAGGCCCTGCATTTCGCCCGTATAAAGGATAATGGCATATTCGCCAGGCTTCAGGTCCTTTTTCGGGGTGATTTTGTAGATGATAAAACCTTTCTGGGCCTTCGACTGGTCGGAAAGTTTTTCTGCGGCGATGGCGATTACCCGATCGGGATGAATACCGCTTGAATAGCTCATATAGCCGCCCCCAGTCATGACTTCGCGTGTATGGTTGCTCCGAACAGCAAAGCTGGCCAAGGTAACGTAGCTGTCTACCTGCGCCTGATCTGGCACCGAGATTAGGAAGGACGGTTCAGAATTGTTGACGCGGTCCTCGGCGGCTGATCCCCGGAGTACGGCATAGGTGGCCACACCTCCGAAGCCGAACGCGCGCGCTGCGGCGCGAATCTGTGGCGTGAGGTAGCGCATCGGCCGTGGAACTTTGTCTCCATCAATGATCATTACTTCGGAGGGCGACATTGTGTTGCCCGGTTCCGCGGCAGGATGAATTACCGATGATATGGGCGGGTTAGATAGGCTCGGTGTTGCGGCAGGAGCGTTGGCTTTTTTAATCATGGCCTCGACCACCGCCTTGGAAACCTTGGCCGCGGACAGATCGATCAGGCCTTGTGCGGAGACGTCAAACTTCGATTCTGAATTCGCAACAGCGGTCAGGATGATCGATTCGTCGAGGTTCGCAGAGGACATTTTCATAACGTCCGAGTTGGTCAGCTCGGACGCTGACATGATTGGGGCGGCGAGTGTGATCGCGAGAGCGATCAGGATGATGGCTTTCATAGGTGGAAATTGGAACTTAAGGGGAGCCACTCCGGTGATCGGAGTGGTCAAAAGGCCCGGTGTCGCTGGGTAGTCAAACCTTTGCGCTGCCTCGTGGCAATAGCGCCTTTTCTTCGGCTTTGGGCAGGGCAAGTTGGGATTTAGGCTTGGTGATGAGTGATGGGCTTGATTCTTTCGTGCGGTCAATCGACATCCTGAAGATGTGGCTTTGTAGTTTTGGGCATCGCTCTTCGCCAAGCCTGCGTTGAAGTTGTGGGCCTGCTTCTCCTGCAATTTCTCCAAGTTAACGCACGCAACGACGATGAAAGTGAGACCGCGCCTTGGGGGCGGGGGGCGGTGGTCACGAGGGACCAAACTTCGAAGGCGGGGATTGACGGGCGGGAGGGGAATGGAGTCACTCGCAGTGCACTCTAACAGCCCGTCTTTCTTTTGCTGCTTTCCCCATGACTTTGACCCAAACCCTTCTGCTCTTTGTCTATCTCGTGCTCTTCATGAGCAGTATTGCGGCCATGATCTGGTGGCATAAACGGCAGCGGAAAACGCGGCTGCCCTTTGGCGAGGACCTGAAGCTTTTGCGGGCGCCCGGCGAAACCCAGCTCACGCTCGTTCGGAAATTCGATGAGGAAGGATTCATGTGGATGATGTGGGCGGCGACCGCGCCAGCGGCGGCGGGCGTGTTGCTGTTGCTCGGGACCACCAAACTCCCCAAGGATTTTCAGATCGTCGGAGTGGCTGTGACGTTGATGGTTTTCATCGCGGTCTTCATTTGCTCGGCGCGTTGGTTTGCCGCGAAAGCCCGCGAGAGCAGCAATCGCTATCTGGGCTATTTCGGGGAGCGGCTTGTGGCGGAATATTTGGAGCCGCTGAAAACTGAGGGCTGGCGGATCTTTCACGATGTGCCGGCGACCGGCAATGGTCACAAATTCAATATTGACCACATCGCGGTGGGACCGTCGGGCGTGTTCATTGTCGAGACAAAAACCCGGCGTAAAGGCGCGGCACGGCCGGGATTCGACGACCACAAGGTTTACTTTGACGGTCACGCTCTCGTCTGGCCGTGGGGCGAGGATAGTCATGGCTTGGAGCAAACTGAGCGTAACGCGGTCTGGCTGGCCGACACCTTGGCCGCCGAGGTGGGCGAACGCTTTCTGGTCATACCGATTTTGACGTTGCCGGGATGGTGGGTGGAAATGAAGCCGTCGTGCGATCCGCGCGTTTGCCGGGTGACCAACCCCAAAGGCCTCGCGAAATTCCTGCCGAGTGGATCGCCAATCTTGACGCCGCTGCAAATCGCTTCCGTCGCAGCCAAACTCGAGGGACGTTGTCGCGACGTGGAGTATTGAATCGGGCGATATTGGCGCGATCGATTGACGCTCGCGTCACAAACCGACGGAACGGTGCGTGACGTGGCGACGGGCGTTCCTGCCCGTTGGGTTGGTCCGACGCTCACAGTCCTACAGGCACGGAGGCCTGCAGCTACGCGGAACTTCACTGCTCGATCTGCTGGCGGCACACTTGCCGCACCGGCTCATTGAGCGATTCTCATTATGGCGCGTCGTTCCAGAGCGAAATGACCGGTTGGTCGGGGTCTTCGTGTTCGTAGGCGAGGATGCTGACGGAAGCGGGGCTGAGCAGAAGATGTTGACCGACCTCTACCGTTTCACCGATCCAGCGCGCGGCGAGAACACGGCCAATGTGACCGTGCGCAAACACCGCCACTTTCCCTTCACGGCTGCGCAAACGCGCGATCAACCGATCAACGCGCGCGGTGATCTCTGCAGAAGACTCCCCGCCGGGACATCCGTCTTTGAAGATCGCCCACGCCGGCCGGATCTTATGAATTTCCGCAGTGCGCAATCCCTCGTAGTCACCATAATTCCACTCGGCCAGCTCCGGTTCGATTTTGCTCCGGCTGCCGAAACCCGCGAGTTCGCACGTCCGCTGCGCGCGTAGGCGCGGACTGGTGAGCACTTCGTTGAACCGCACGGAGCCGAGGCGCTGCGCGAGTTGTCGTGCATCGGCTTCGCCTTTTTCCGTCAGCGGTATGTCGGTGTAACTGGTATGCTGGCCGGAAAGCGACCAGGCCGTTTCGCCGTGGCGGATCAAATAAAGATGACTGAGCATCCCGGACGAAAACCGACAACGGATGCCTGTTAAATGCTAATTATTCCGCGCCGCCATTTTTTCCAATGAGGACCATCGATCCAATCTTTGTACGCCAAGGAAGCAAGGAACGCAGAGGACAGGATGAAGCCGCGATCAGACCTGCGCGACCTTTGCGCTCTTGCTGTAAAGTGAACCTCAGGCCGGTGGGCTACGGACCGCGGCGCTGTTGCGTCGGGCGCAATCGTACAGGGCCTTTTGCGCGCTGCGGACTTTTTCAAGTTTTCCCTGCCAGGCTTTAATCGCAGGTGCCTGAAGCGCACGTCCGAATGAAAAACTTAACTTCCACGGCAGATGCGGTGCGCGGCAGAGCGACGAAAGACGGGTGGTGGCGACTTGCGCACTTTGGCCGCCGGACAGGAACACGATTCCCGGCACGGCTGCCGGGACGGTCCGACGAAAACACCGCAGGCTCGCTGCCGTGATCTGGGCGGGAGTCGCCTGCTCGATCGCCTCCGATCCGGAGAGAATCATGCCTGTTTTAAGCAGCATGCCTTCCAATTCGACCTGTTGTTCGAAGAGCGCGTTGAAGACGTTTTTCAAGACAACCGTCGTGACCTCTTCGCAGCGGGCGAGAGAATGGGGGCCGTCCATCAACACCTCGGGCTCAACGATTGGCACCAGACCGGCCTCCTGGCTCAACGCGGCAAAACTCGCGAGCATCCAGCTATTCGTATCGATGGCGTGCCGGGTGGGAAAGCGTGAACCGATGGCAAATACCGCGCGCCATTTGGTGAAACGCGCACCGAGTCCGCGATAAGTCGAGAGACGTTCGCGCAAGCCGTCTAATCCTTGGGTGACCTTTTCGCCTTTCGATCCGGCTAGTGCGACCGTACCGGCGTCGACTTTGATTCCGGGCACGATTCCCTGCCGAACCAACGTGGAGACCATCGTGGCGCCAGTGCTGGTTTTTTGCCGCAGGGTTTCATCGAAAAGAATTGCGCCGCTGATAAATCGTCCGAGATGCGGTGTGGTGAAAAGCACCTCGCGATAGGCCCGTCGGGTTTCCTCGGTGGATTGGAGCGAAATTTCCTTAAAACGTTTCTCGATTGTCGGAAAACTTTCGTCGGCCGCGAGGAGACCTTTCCCCGGTGCGAGCAGGGCTCGCACGGTTGTATTCAGGGCGGAGAAATTTGTCGGCGTCATCATCACCGGGTCAGGGCCGGATAGCTCACGCGTGCGACTTCGTGGACGTCACGCGTGACGAACGGGATTCATTTTTTGAATGTGCCGGCTGGTCAACGTGATGATTCCGTCCGGTGATGTGCGACGTCGTTTTCCGCCGTTTGTCGGATATCGCTCTGCGTGAGCGCCACCGATAAGGAAAATTCCTCGTAGTTGATGCTCTTCACTTTTTCCACGGGAATCAGAATTTCCCTGCCCGAATACCATTTGCCAGCTTCGACCACGAGATCAGGGATGGACCACTGTTTGTCATCGACGAGGAAGCCAGTGACATGGCCCATCTCGCCATCCTCGGCTTGGATTAGATGACCGGCGACCGCCTTGGTGCTGCGCAAATGCCTGTCCCCGCGGGAGACATGGCTTGCTTTCGGTCGATCGGCCATCGCCGGAGGCGGCATGGCCATCGGCATGCCGCCGAAGCCCCAGATACCAGTGCCTTCCCAATAAGTCGGCCAGCCGTAGTATTGGTAAAATTCAATTTCGTATTGCCGCGACACTGGTCGGTGGGTGTCCGGCGCCGGACTGTTTTCAATTTGTTTCTTCCGCAAATTGATGTGGAGCAGTCTGGCGTCTTCGTCCCATTTTCCGAACGAATGTGGCGAAAGCAAAACCTGGCGCCCGGTTAGCCAGGATCCAGTGTCGGCGATCAAGTAGCGTACCACCCAGGAACTGTCATCGAAGTAGAAATCCTTAATGTGTCCGATATCGCCGTCCAAGGCACCGAGCTTGGCGCCGTAAAAGTTTTTTGTTTTGTTTAGCATAGCGCGAGGGGTTGAGCTCTCTTCCTTCCTTGTTAGACTCATCCCTAGCCGGAAGGGTCCGCCATTTTTCACGAACAATCCGTACCCCTGCTGCGAAGGTAGGGCGGGTTATCCTTAACCCGCCGCGATATACCCTACGCTTCGTCGCGGGGATTGAACTTCGAAACCTGCGCAAGTTTTTCCCAAAGCGCTTTTTCTTCCGTGGAAACAGTCGTTGGCGTCTTGATGCGGACTTGGGCGTAGAGATCGCCCCGGGTGCCGTCTTCGCGCGGCAGTCCGCGCTGGCGCACCCGCAATTTCGTATCGGCGTCGGTGTTGGGCGCCACGCGGAGCACGGTCGTGCCGTCGAGCGTGGGAATTTTTGCCTTCGTGCCCAAAATTGCCTCCCATGGCGCAAGGTCGAGATCGCAATTAAGATCGTCACCTTCCACCGTGAAATCCGGATGACGTGCGAGCCGCACGCGCAAATAGAGATCGCCCGCCTCTCCACCACCGTGTCCTGGACCGCCCTGACCGGCGAGACGGATGCGTTGTCCTTCGCGCATACCGGAAGGGATGCGGACTTGGTAAGTGTTATTCCTCGCCGCCGCGCCATCCATTTCGGGACGACGCAAAGTCACTTTGCGTTGCGATCCGTGGACCACTTCTTCCAACGTCACGAGCAAGTCGGCCTCAATGTCGCGACCGGGTTGGACGAACGTATCTTCGTCGTGTTCGTAGGTCCGGCTTTCGGGACGCCCGGAACGACGGAACCCACCGCGGCGATCGCTGAAAAAGGATTCGAAAAAGTCGCTGAAGCCGGTGCCACCGAATTCAAAATCGGGTTCCGGGGCAGAGCCAGGCCTTTGTCGGTAGGATCCGCGTGGCGGCGGGGCGCCGGCGGCCCCGTTTTGCCAGTCCGGCCCCATCTCATCGTATTGTTTGCGTTTTTCGGGATCGCCCAAAACTTCGTACGCTTCGTTGATCTCTTTGAATTTCGCCTCACCAGCCGCTTTGTTTTTGGCGACGTCGGGATGATGCAGTCGGGCGAGTTTGCGGAACGCTTGTTTGATTTCGTCGGCCGACGCGGTGCGCGCTACGCCGAGGGTTTGGTAGTAGTCTTTAAATTGCACGGATGGGAGAAATGGTTCGATTTGAGTATGCCGAAATCTTCAGAAGTACAATTTCCCGCGATTTGATCCGTATGCTCATCGGAGCCGCGGCCAGGAAAATTTCTTTTCCGGGGCCGGCGAAGGCCCTTTTGTCGGGCGGGGTTCGGCCGGTTCACCTGTCACGTGTCGGGCGGCAGCGCGCAATTTGTCCTTTTTGTTGGGTCGCTTGCCCTTGATGCCGCCGCCATCGGTGGCTGGTACGTCCACCTCGGTTTCAACCGGCTCGAAACCCTCGATTTGCTCCCGCGGCAAATTCAGGTGGTGGCGTTTTTCGATCAGAAGAAAATGCGCATGCGTCCCAGCGCTGATAAAATTGACGGCGGTGCCGCTTTCGCCGGCGCGTCCCGTGCGGCCGATGCGGTGGGTGTAATCCACGGCTGAGCGCGGCAGGTCGAAGTTCACCACCACGGGCAATTGGGCGATGTCGATGCCGCGGGCGGCTACATCCGTGGCGAGGAGCACCTGGATTTTTGACGCCTTGAAATCCGCGAGCGCCTGCGTGCGGGCACCCTGGCTGAGCTCGCCATGAAGCGCGGTGGCGGCGATGCCGGCCTTGCGGAGTTTTTCCGCGACATGTTCGGTGGCGTACTTGGTGGCGACAAAGACAAGGACCCGCGTCCAGCTGTTGGTTTCGATCAGTTGCCGGAGTAATTGTGTGCGCCGCGGCGGATCGACTTCGATGGCACGTTGGAGAATATCCGGTTTTGAGGTGGATTCGGCCGGGACGTCGACACGGAGTGGGTCGCGCAGGAGGGATTCCGCGAGCGTTTGCACTGCCGTGGGAAAGGTCGCGGAGAACAGCAAATTTTGCCGACGCTTTGGCAGCAGCGTGAGGATCCGGTTTAGCTCTTCGGTGAAGCCACGGGAAAATAGCTGGTCGGCCTCATCAAGGACCAACGTCGAAACCGCTGACAGCGAAACGGCGTTGTGATCGATCAAGTCAAGCAATCGTCCGGGGGTGGCGACGATGACGTCGGCACCGCCGCCGAGGGCCATCATTTGCGGATTGATCGAGACGCCGCCATACACGACCAGCGTTTTGACCGGCTCCGGGAGATGCCGGGCGTAATCGCGAAATGACGCGCCGATTTGGGCGGCGAGCTCGCGGGTGGGAACGAGAACCAAGGTCCGGACAAAACGGCCGCGCTCGCGTCGGCCTGCTGCCAGGAGTTGAAGAATCGGCAGCACGAAAGCGGCGGTTTTGCCGGATCCAGTTTGGGCCGAGGCCTGAACGTCGCGGCCCTGCAACACGGCTGGAATCGCCGCCGTTTGGATCGGAGTCGGCGCGGTGTAGTTGCGGTCGGTGACGGCGCGCACCAGTGGTTCCAGCAGGCCTAGCGAGGAAAATGACATGATTACTTCGCGACTTTACGGTTGGCGGGTCCGAGAAAAACGGGACGGGTGGGGTCAGCGATCCATTCGCTCCACGAGCCCACTCAGGCCAGCTTCACGATGATGATATGGTTATCGACTTTTACCTGGTCGCCGACTGCGAGTTTTTTGCGTTTCTGCGTTTCGACCACGCCATTCAGCTGCACACGGCCTTCCGCGATCAGTTGCTTCGCTTCGCCACCGCTATCGCTGAGGCCGCCGAACTTGATGAACTGGCAGAGTTCGATGGGTACTTCGCGCACCACGATGGGGCGCGGCGTGGAGGAGTTCGTGGATTGGACGGGAAGAGGTTTCATGGCGGTTGGTTTCAATGCATCTTGAACCACAAAGACGCGAAGGCACAAAGCAGAATCACGGGCGATCGGACAGATCCACGGGCGGGGTCGCCCGTGCTCCAGTTTCGATTTGGAGCCACGGCGACCTCGCCGTGGGCTGCGTCAGCTTTTGCCTTTTGGCGTTACCAGATGAATTCCGTTTGGATCGATGAAGATGCGTTGCTCGCGGAAGAGTGTGCCGATGGCTTGCTTGAAAGCTTTTTTGCTCAGGCCGAAAATCGCCCGGATCCGCTCGGGCGGACTGTTGTCGTGGTAGGGCATGAAGCCGTCGCTGCGGGCTTGGAGTTGTTCCATCACGACCTCGGCGGCGGAAGCGATGCGGCGAAACCCGGTGCGTCCGGGGGCGAGATCAAGCTTTCCGTCTGGACGCACACTACGGACGTAACCTTCCACGAGATCGCCGATTTGCAGCGGGTCACGCAAGTCGGTGCGATAAAGCAGACCGCGGTGCCGGTCATTCACGATCATATTATAACCGAGCGGGCTTTCGCTCATCACCATCAGTTTCGCGGCGTCGCCGGGCTGATAGGTATCGATCGGGGTCAATTCGAGGCGCTTGTTGAGCCGCGCGCTGGCAATCAGCCGATCGGAACGCTCGTCGAGCGCCACCTGAATCAGCACTTTTTCGCCAAGGTTGACCGGTCCGTTCATTTCGCGCATCGGCAAGAGTAGATCCTTGTCGAGTCCCCAGTCGAGAAAGGCGCCGACCCGGCGGTCGCCACCCACGACTTTTAACGCCGCAAACTGGCCGAGCGTTGCCAGCGGTTTTTGCGTGGTGGCGACCATGCGATCTTCGGAATCGCGGTAAACGAAGACGTCAATTTTTCCACCCGGAGTCGCGCCGGCCGGAATGAATTTGCCAGGGAGGAGGATTTCGCCGTGCGTACCGCCGTCCAGATAAAATCCGGGCGGAGCGCCGCGGACGATGGAGAGCAGGTTGCGTTTGCCGATGAGTGCCATGTGGCGGTGACGGTGAACGCGATGCGAGGGGATGGGGAGTCAATTCGTGGGCGGATAAGGGAAGTGGGAAAATTGGAAACGGGAGAATCGGATTTGGGTAACCGCTGATGGGTGTTGCCAATGGGCAAAACTTTTAGGGTCCCCTCCACCTCATCGGCTCCGGAATAGACTCTGGGCGTCTGCTGATCACAGCCGGTATACGGGCAAGCGCTGGGCGCGGTTACCTTAACTTGCTTTTCTTTTTCGTGCATTCATTCGTTGGCAATCCACCTCCCATGAGCCGCGTAATGTGTTACAAATGCTTTTGGCCCCAGCCGCTGTGCTGGTGCCCGACGTTGCGTCCGATGGAGACGCGCACGCGGTTCGTTTTCCTGATGAGTCCGAAGGAATTCAAGCAGGAGAAAGCGGGCACCGGGCGGCTCACGCATCTCTGTTTGCCAAACAGTGAACTGCGGATGGGCGAAGGCTTTGACCAAAACGAATTGGTGCAGGCGCTCATCAATGATCCCCAGAACTATGCCGTGTTGCTCTATCCGGGACGCGAGGCGCGCAATCTTTCCAAAGGCGATTTAACGTCGTCCGACCTCGGCGGGCGGCGGCTCGTGGTTTTTCTGATCGACGCCACTTGGGGCGGAGCGCGCAAGATTCTGCGGTTGAGCCCGAGCCTGCAGCGACTGCCGCGAATCATGTTCACGCCGTCGGCGCCCAGTCGTTACGTGATCAAGCAACAGCCGCAGGAAGGATGTCTGTCGACGCTGGAAGCCGTGCACGAATTGTTGATGACATTGGAGCGCTCCGGTCTGGATCGCTATGAGAAACCGGCGCAGCTGTTGGATGTTTTCCAACGCATGCAGGAGTTTCAGCTCAAATGCGCGGCCGATCTTACACGGCCGGGATATCGGCGGCGTCCGTATCGCACGCCCGCCGAGCGCGCTGCCCAACCGCCACACGTGGGCAAGCGACGCATGAAGTTTTTGAAAGTGGAACCGGCTTCGTCGACGGGCGCGCGATGAGCGGATCCCCGAGCATGAGGGCTGTAATTTCCCTCGCGACGGTTTGACCTCGGGCAGGGCACCGTTCTTTCTGACGGCTTGTCTTCCGAACTCGTCATTCGACCGATTGGATTTATTCGCACCGGGAAACGGGTGAAGTTCCAGGCGCGGCATCAGCCGCTCGAAGAGGAGCCGGAGCGCAATGTGCTCGAGCTGGTTCCCGGCCGTAACTTCGAGCAGGCATTGCACGATCTGGTGGGTTTTTCGCGGGTGTGGCTGGTGTGGTGGTTTCACCGCAACGAAGGCTGGCGTCCGCACGTCATGCCACCCCGCGGACCGGCGAAACGGCGCGGGGTTTTTGCGACGCGATCACCGCACCGGCCGAATCCGCTCGGTCTCACGCCGGTCCAGCTGATCGAGATCAAGGGAAGAAAGTTGATCCTGGGCGCCTGCGATCTCGTGGAAGGGACGCCGGTCTTCGATATCAAACCCTACATTCCCGCTTACGATGCATTTCCTGAGGCGAAGGCGGGCTGGATCGATGAAGTCGATGTGGCGATGGAAATGCCGGCTGAATATCAGGTGGCATTTGTTGCTCTCGCCGAAACCCAGGCGGCGTGGTTACAAAAGGAATGGCGGATCGACTTCCGGCTACGCTTGATGGAGCTGCTCGCCCGCGATCCGACACCACATCGCACACGACGAATCACGAGCCGGCGGGGAACGGGTTTGTTTGTGATCGGCTGTGGCGCATGGCGGGCAGTATTTGAAGTGAATGAGCGCGCCGTGACGGTTTGGTCGTTCGAACCCGGTTATCCGCAGCGTTTTCTCGAAGATCCTGCGCGGGCCGAAGGACTGCCGGATCGCGCGGCCCAGCTGGCGTTTTTGCAGCGATGGCCGGAAATGCCGCGATAGTTCAGAGACATGCCTGAAAACGTCGCGGAACTGGTAAACGCGGGTTTGCGCGGTCGTTGCTGAATGTGAGGAACCACCTCCGTCGGCAAATTACTATAACTCGAACTTTCTTTCCTTACTCCAACCTTCTTATGAAAATAGAACCAGCTACCTCCGAGGCCGAACCCGCCTCTGCTCCCACCGAAGTTACCAGCGAGCCGACTGTCGCTGAAAAGAAACTTGCGACCCACCGCACGGCGGGGAGTGCCACGGGTGCGGTGGTCGGTGCAATCGTCGCGGGTCCCATTGGCGCGGTGGTCGGAGGTGCGATCGGATTGGTCGTGGGCGGAGCCACCGCGACGCCGCCAATTAAAAAGAAAAAGCCGTCAGCGAAAGCAGCGGTGAAGAAGATCAAAAAACCGGCCGCGCACCTGGCGAAAAAAGTAAAATCCACCTCCCGTAAGGTGGTGAAGACCGCCAAAAAAGCCAAAGCGAAGGCGAAATCCGCCGCCAAGCGGATCGCATCGAAAACAAAAAGTGCGGTGCATCGAGCGACCAAAACCGCCGCCGGGAAACGGCCGACGAAGGCGAAAGCCAAATCGAAGCGCTAAAATTTTCGGCGCGTTCCCTTCTGAAAGAAAAACGGGTGACACTCCATTTCTGAAATGAGCAAGGCGTTCACCAGAGAAGACGATCTCGGCGAATTGACTCCGCTGCCCCGGCTCGTTTCCCCATTGATGACGGGGACGAGAAATTATCTGACACCGGCCGGTTCGCGGGAACTTCACGGCGAACTGACTTATTTACAGCAAGCTCGGAGGCCGCTATTGGTCACCGCCGGGGCCAACAATACCGCCGCCCGCGAGGAACTTCAGACGATCGAAAGACGAATTGCTTATCTGGCGCAAAGCTTGAGTTCCGCTGAGGTTGTACCACCGCCGAATTCAGCTGACGATCGCGTGCGATTCGGCGCAACCGTGACGGTGCGCGATCCATACGGCGAAACCGCCGAGTACCGGATCGTCGGTGTGGACGAGGCGAACCCGGAGCGGAATTGGGTGAGCTGGCAGTCGCCCATCGCGCGGGCGCTTTTGAACGCGCGATTGGAAGAACGGGTGCCGTTCAAATTTCCTGCCGGCGAGACTGAGTTGGAAGTGATCAGCATCTCCTACGATTAAAATCGCAGATCGGAAATTTCACGAGCCGGCAGGGCATGTCGTCAATGGTCACGGCAATTCTTTCAGTTGGATGTGTCGGTATTCCATCTGGCCGCGGTCGCCTTCGAGACCGATGGGGCCGGTCAGGGGGACTTTCATCGCAGTTTCCAGCACCTCGCCGTTGCACGTACAGTAAGCGGCTTCACCTTTTACCGTGATAACGATTTCGTTCCAGTCGCCGGCCTTATAATGCTTCAAGGCCTTATACGGCCCGGCGAGCAGGTAATCCCGGCATTGGAGCTGCGGACCGCGCACGTAAATCCCGCTGTCCGTATTCGGTGCGGCACGGAATTCCAATTTCAGGATGAAATCCCTGGGGAATTCCCGTTGGGTCCAAAGTTGTTGGATTTTGCGATATTCGTGGGGTGAGGTGACGACGAGCCGGCCGTTGATTGCTTCGAACCGGCCGTCGGGCGTGGCTTTGAGGTGGTCGAAGTTCACTGCGTCCTTGATGACGGGCCAGGCGGCCGCCGCAGGGTCGGATTTCTGCCAGCGTTTGGCCGATTCAATATCTTGGGCCGTGGTCGGCCGATAGCCCCAGCCGGTGAGATCGTGGTCGTTGAACAGACTGACAAAACCGGCTTCGGGTTGGAAATTGTCCGACTTGGTATCGACAAATCCGAGCGTCGCAAAAATCGTTCGCAAGGCTCCGGTCCACTTGGCGTAACCAATGGTATTTGGGTGGAGGAGATCGGGAAACTCCTCGGATTTGGCGTCGCCTTGGGCGTTGGCGAAAAGCGTCCATGTGTCGAGGTACGTCACCTGCGGTTGATCGCGCACAATTGTCCGGTAGAGTTGATTCAGTCGCTTGATTTGATCCACGGGTCTTTTCTTCGTGGCAGAGCTTGGAAAAACGGCGCAAAGCACGACGGGCATCGCGGGATCATGCTGGCGGAGCGATTCGATGATGAGCTTCACATTGCCCGCGATTATTTCAGGCGCGGCACCTTCCTCCAAATCGTTCGTGCCGATCAGCAAGACCACCCCGCGCGGGTTGAGGGCGAGAACATCCTCGGGCAATCGAACAAGCACGCCGCGGCTCGTGTCACCGCTCACGCCACGGTTGGAGACGTGGAGTTCGGGGAAGCTTGGGACCAATCGGTCGCCCCAGCCCTGCGTGATGGAGTCGCCGAGAAAAACCACCGAACCCTGATCCTGTTGGGCGGTGGCGGCAAATGAGGTGCGGCGGTCGTGCCACGTTTTTTGAAACCAATCGGCACGTCTGATGGGACCTGTGCCCGGCAGTCCATCGTCCGTGGCGGGAACAGAGAAGCTTGCAGCCGTGTACGAGGCTGGCGCGGGCCTGTTGCTGGATACGCAACCGCTGGTGAAGAGTGACGCGAGCAGGAGCAGAAAGCTGAAGGCAACGATGGCCAGCCGTGAAACGAGAGAGGCGCGGGGTAACATAGCCGGTACTACAGTGTGTTGGTCGCGCAGCTGCAATGACGGAGTGAGGAATCGCGCTCCGCATGGATCGCCTCGCGTCGCGCGTGGTGCCGTGAGCGGGCTTCAGGGCAATTTCGCCTGAATGATTTTGCTGGCGGCGCCGAAGTCGATCAGGCCTGCTTCCGGGCGTTGCTTGAGAGCGCCGATGACCTTGCCCATTTCCTTTTTTGACGTCGCTCCGGTCGCGGCGATGACCTCGGTCACGAGCGTGTCGAGTTTGGCGGCGTCCAATCCCGCGGGCAGGTATTTCTCGAGGATGCTGATCTCGGCCGTGTTAACAGCGACGAGGTCGGCGCGGCCGCCTTTTTCGAATTCAGTGCGGGCATCGGTGAGATTTTTAACGGCCTTCCGAAACGTGGCGATGGTGAGCGCTTCGTCGATCGGCTTGCTGGTGTCCATCGAGGCGCGCTGGATGGCGGCATCCATGGTCCGGAGTGCGGTGGCCGTTGCGGTGTCGCGGGCTTTCATGGCAGTGATGATGTCGGCGCGGAGGCGTTCGTAGGTCGTCATGGGAGGAGAAAAGTAACTTAAGGCGATAGGCGGAACGCCGGTGGACGCAAGTGACGAGTTGGAAACGCGCGGCGTTGAAAGATTGCGGCAAGGCGCGCGACCGTTTCAATGGCGATGTGACGACCCCCGCATTTTCCTCGAAAGATCCTCTCCATGGCGTGACGTTGGAAGCACTGCTGACTGAACTCGTGAGCATCTACGGCTGGCCCGAACTCGGGCGCCGGATCGATATTCGCTGCTTCAATTACGACCCCAGCATCAAATCGAGCCTGCAGTTTCTCCGCAAAACGCCTTGGGCGCGCAAAAAAGTTGAGAATTTATATGTGGGGCGCAAAACGGGCGGATAGCCGCGATTGTCAGCGCTAAAATACAACTCTCCCATGAAGCACCCGCTCGCTGTCGGCCTGATTTGTTTTTATTTCGTAATCGGTGCATCGACCCTCGCTGCACAACCCACCGGTCCGAGCCTGTGGAATGCGCCGATGCCCGCGCCGCGCGACGTGAAATTGGCGGACGAACGCTTGCGCGACTCCTGTATCTGGCCTGATCCGGCGACCCATACGTACTATCTTGTAAGCGCCGGCCGACACGGGCCGAACGGACGCCGCACTGTCGTCGAATACACCAGCAAGGATCTCGCAACGTGGAATGGTCCGCGGGTCATTTTTGAAATTCCTGAAAATTTCTGGACGCAACGCGGCATCTGGGCGCCGGAATTGCACGACTACAAGGGGAAGTTCTATCTCTTTCTCACCTTTGACAGCGATCAGAAGTTTCCCGAGCAATGGCGCAACTGGCTTCCCCGCGTGAAGCGCGGCTCGCAAATCCTCGTCGGTGATTCGCCGACGGGTCCGTTTAAACCGTTTGTCAATCACTCAACGTTGCCGGAGGACATGATGACGCTCGACGGGACGCTGTGGATTGAGGACGGCGTGCCCTACATGGTGTTCTGCCACGAATGGGTGCAAATCAAGGATGGCACCGTGGAATGCGTGCGACTCAAAGACGACCTTTCCGCAACCGACGGCGAACCTTTCCGGTTGTTTAACGGCAGCGACGCGGTGTGGAGCAAAAAATCCGACCTCTACGGCTGTCACGTCACGGACGGTCCCTATCTCTACCGCACGAAAACCGGTAGACTTATCATGCTCTGGTCCAGTGGCGGTGCGACCGGCTATACAACGGGGCTCGCTTATTCGGAATCGGGAAAATTGGCCGGACCGTGGAAACAGCAAGCGGAACCGGTGTTCGCGGCCGATGGCGGACACCCAATGCTCTTTCGCCGTTTCGACGGACAGCTCATGATGATTCTGCACCAACCCAACGAGGTCCCGGACGAACGCGCCCGGATTTTTGAGATGGAAGACACCGGTGATTCCATCCGGATCAAGCAATAGAGAAATAGCTGCGGGCCGACGGCAGCGGCCCAACATGGCGTTGATGCTCAACCGAGAATCGTCAGCACGATGCCAACGATCACGCCGATCACCGCCGGGAGTTTAGCCAGCCCGTTCTTTTCGTGGAAAAAATAGAGCCCGCCGGCGAATGCCACGAGGGTGCTGCCGCGACGCAGGCTGGCGACGATGGATACAAGCGCCTCCGGATGGCGCAACGCATCGAAGTACAGGAAATCGGCGACCAGCAGAAAAAGCGACACCGTGACGATACTCCAGCGCCAGTGAAATTCGTGGCGTCGCCACCAGCGCAGTTTCCAGCCGACCGCCAGTGGCAGGAATAACACCGCGAGGTAAATTGAAAACCAACACTGGACCGTCGAAGCGCTGAATCCCTGACGTCCGAGGAGAAATTTGTCGTAGAGGCCGCTCACGGCGCCAAGCAACGTTCCGGCGACAAGGAAGCCGACCCACTTGTTGCGGTGAAAATGAATTCCCTCCCGCCGGCCGACGAGCGTTAGTCCAATGAAAGACACCAACGTGATGGTGATGCCGAGGCCTTCGATCCAAGTGGGGCGTTCCCCAAGGAGGATGACCGCGCCGACCAGCGTCCACATCGGACCGGTGGCGCGAATCGGCGCCGCCAAGGAGATTGGGAGATGTTTTACGGCGAAGTAACTGCAGATCCAGGAACCTGCCACGATGGTGGACTTCAACAGCAGCTCTGCGTGCTGGAAAGTGGTAAGCGACGCGACGTGAAGCGTCGGCGGCAGGCTGCCGGGAGCAAACGCGAGCAACATCAGCAAGCCGCCCCATACGGCGGCGCTGCAGACGTTCGCGAAAAACAAGACCGGCAGAACGGCGTTTTCGTGCACAGAATGCTTAATGGACAGGTCGTAGCATCCGAGCATGACGGCGGAGATGAGTGTGGCGGCGATCCAATCCATTGAAGGGCGGAGGTGTGACCCATCCGCAGGCGGCGTGCAAGGGCGCAACACAGTCCACAAATGATGCCATGGAGTTCGTACGTTTGCGTCGGAGAAGGCTTTGATTTCGGTTTTGGGCATGAGCCAAAATTCCTTCGATGCTGCGCAGACTGCTTCTGCGACCCAATTCGACCGCCAAAGTGATCGCTACGGGAAATCGCATATTCTCGCCGATACCAAGGACGTCGCGGTGGCGTTGGCGGAGGTGCGCGTGCCGGCGGGTGGACGCGCACTGGATGTCGCGACGGGTGGCGGACACACCGCGCTGTATCTGGCGCAACAAGGCTGGCAGGTGACGGCGGGCGATATTTCCTCCCGGATGTTGGAAAACGCACGCAAGCTGGCCGAGGATGCCGGCTGCCCGATCGAAACCCGTTTGTTTCCGGCCGAGGACTTGCCGTTTACCGCGGAAAGCTTCGAGTTGGTCTCTTCCCGCGTTGCCCCGCATCATTTCAGCTCACCGGATAAATTCGTGGCCGAAGTGGCGCGTGTGTTGAAGCCGGGTGGCTATTTCCTGCTGATCGATGGCAGCGTGCCCGACGGTGATCCCGAAACGGAAAAGTGGCTGCACGGCGTCGAAAAATTGCGCGATCCCAGCCACGGCCGTTTTCTTTCCCGCACAGAGTGGGAAGCGCTGGTGAAAGCGAACGGCTTGAAAGTGCTGCGGTCGCAACTCGATCCGATGAAGCAACCGGACTTGCAGTGGTACTTTGAAACAGCGGCGACTCCAGCGGATAATCGTCGGCTGGTTCTCGAAGCGGTGCGGGACGCATCGCCGCACGTTCGCGCGGCGATGCAACTGAGCGAGGAAGCGGGCCGGACTGTCTGGTGGTGGCCGCGGCTTTCCGTGGTTGCGCAAAAAAACCGCTGATCGATGCGTGGTGGAACCCGACCTCCGGGCGGGTTAGCCGATCTGCGCCGGAAAAAACGCGCCCGGAGGTCGCGTTCCACCTGAATCACTCGAATCGTGGATCATGTGATGGGCTCAGCGCAGAATTTCGCCCATAGTGACGTCGCCTTTCACGTCCAGCAGCTGGATCTGGTTGATGGTCTTAAAGTGAACTGGATCGGAAAATGACCAGACGAGTTTTTTGTCACGCGTGATTTAAAAGACGTGCGGTTGTGCGCCGACGTGGCCGTGACCGAGGTAATTGCAGAACACCGTGTTTCCGTTGGGCAAGCGCTGGCATCCGGCCATCAATCGGAGGGGATTGCCCGCAATGTCGTTTTCATTGAGTTCCCACACGATTTTCAAAGCGGCGTCGAGTTCGACGACTTTGTGACCGTCGCCACAGGTGACCAATAAATGGCCGTCAGGCAGGAGCAGGGCTTCGTGAACGTCGCCCGGCACTGGAATCAAGCGGAGGCTTTTGCCGTCGCGATCCAATTCCTCGACCTGATGTTCGCCCTTGCGGCAAACGAGATAGTGCCCGGCGGAGGTTTTGCGGACGCCACGAAACTGATCGTGGATGGCGATCGAAGCAGGTGGCAGTTTTAACTGGATTTGTTTGGCGATTTTTCCTGCGCGGTCGATTTCCACGAGACGGCACGGTCCATTTTCCACAACGAGTACATTACCGTCAGGCAGCGGCTGGCAGGCATGAATCTCGGTATTTTCATCGGCTTTGAATTCCCAGACGATCTTTTTGTCCCGGGTCATTTCGATCGCGCCGCCTTTGTGGCAAAAGAGAAGGTCCCCGTTGGCTAACGCCCAGCAATCCTGCGGATGGGTGCAGGAATACTCCCACTGGATGGTGCCGTCGGCGGCGACTTCGGCGACTTTGCCGGCATACGAATCCGTGCATAGAAACGGGTGGGTGGTCGCTTGCAGGAACAGGGGAAACGCCAGCAAGGCGGCAAAAACGCGGGGCAGAGGGGTGACGCGCATCCATCACCGCTACCATTCTCCTCATTCCGAAGCACGGCAAAATTCCAACAAAGCTGCTTCGGCCTTGCCCGCGAGGCGCTCTGCCGCCTATACCTTGTCGCCTTATGGGACGCCAATGGCTTCATGCGAAACGCGCGATCGTCAACCTGAAGAAGGGCCAGACGGTTGGCAAACTGGTAAAGGAAATCGCGGTCGCCGCCAAACTCGGTGGTGGCGATCCGGCGGGTAACGCGCGGTTGCACGCCGTGCTCGAAAAAGCCCGCAAGGCCAATGTCACGCGAGACGCGATCGAGCGCGCGATCGCGAAGGGCACCGGAACCGGCGGCGACAAAATCGTCATGGACCATGTCGTTTATGAAGGATATGCGCCGCACAAAGTCGCCCTCATCGTCGAGGTTTATACCGACAACCACCAGCGCACCGCGCCGGAAATCCGCAATCTATTCAAGAAAGGCGTCCTCGGTGCAGCCGGCAGCAATAAATTTCTCTTCGATCACGTCGGCATGGTCGAGGCGCACACGACGGCGGCCAATCCTGATCTCGAAGCAGTCGCCATCGAGGCCGGCGCGAATGACTTTTCCCCGCTCACGCACGCCGAGAACGACGACATACCGGCCGAGGCGACCGGCGCGCGTTTCATCACGGAGCGAACTGCAGTGCACGCAGTTTCCGTGTGGCTCAAACAGCACGGCTGGCAGGTGGTCACGAGTGAAATCGGCTACGTGGCCAAGCAATTTCCCGAATTGGATGATGCGACGCGCGCCGAGGTGGGTGAATTTCTCCAGGAATTGGAAGACCACGACGACGTACAACGCGTGTGGGCGGCAGTGAAGTGAGCGTCACGCGAGCGACCGGAAGACGATCGCGGAAAAGAAAAAACGCCGGCTCTCAGAGCCGGCGTTGAGTGAAGAGAAAGAGTAACGCGGACGTTACTTCTTCTTTTTGCCGGCTTTCACAGCCTTTTTCTTGGCGGGTTTTTTCTTGGCCATAACTTATTGTCGTAAAATTCCTGCGCAGTTGCACGAAAAATTTTGCATTTCGTGAAGATTTATTTCGCGGGAAAAAACCGGTGAAATTTCATGCGTGAAAATTTTTTTGCGCGACGCGGGGAAAAATTCAACGCGCGTACAACAGTGCGAGCTCGCGCAAATATTCCGCGGTGCCGGGAAAAAGTTTTTCCAACACGGGCGCGCGAAAACGCCACTGCCAGTTGCCCTGCGCGCGCGACGGCGTGTTGAAACGTGCTGCCGAGTCGAGCGAGAGGACATCCTGCAGTGAAAACACCGCGAGGCGCGCGACACTCGCGTAGCTTGCGCGGATGAAATCCCATGCAATATCCTCGCCGGAAATCCGCAGGTAACGGCGCAGGTGATCGCGTTCCGTTTCGGTTGCGGCGGTTCTATACCAGCCTTGCGTGGTGTCGTTGTCGTGGGTGCCGGGATAAATGACGGCATTGGCGACGGCGTTGTGCGGTAGATAACTATTTTTCGCGTCGCTGCCCCACGCGAATTGGAGCACGAGCATGCCGGGCAGGCCTGAGTCATTGCGCAGCTTGATCACGGAGTCCGTCAGTACGCCGAGATCCTCCGCAATGATCCGTGCACCGGGGAAGGTGGCGCTGAAGGTGCGGAAAAGATCGAGGCCGGGACCGGGCGTCCATTCCCCGAGACGGGCGGTCGTTGCCGGAGCGGGAATCCGCCAGTAGGCATCGAATCCGCGGAAATGATCGATCCGAACGATGTCGCAAAGCTCGAATGAGGCGCGCAGTCGCGCCAGCCACCACTTGTAGCCATTGGCTCGGTGCGCTTCCCAACGATAAAGCGGATTGCCCCACAGCTGCCCGTCAGCCGAGAAATAATCCGGCGGCACCCCGGCCACCGCGAGCGGAAGGAAAGTTTGCGGATCGAGTTCGAATAACTCCGGATTTCCCCATGCGTCGGCTGAATCGCTGGCGACAAAGATGGGGAGATCGCCGATGATTTCAATGTCGCGCGTGCGGGCTGCGGTTCGGATTTCCGCCCATTGGCCAAAGAAGAGGTACTGGCTGAATTGATAGGAAGCGATCGCGTCCGCCAGTTTCACGCGTAGAGGAGACTTGATGGCACGCTGGCAATCGCGCACGTCGGCGGGCCAGTCCCACCAGACGATCCCATTGAAATGATCCTTCAATGCGCGGAAATACGCATACGTGTCGAGCCAATGGGCCTGCCGGTGGCAGAATCTATCGAAATCACCGTACGGTAGCGTGACTTTGGTTTGCTTGAACTTGGCGTAAGCCGAATCGAGCAGCCGTGGCTTCAATCGGTAGAGCTGGCCGAAGTCCACTTGATCCGCCGAGAGGTGGGTGAACTCTGCGAGTTCACTTACAGTCACCAAATCGAATTTAACCAAGGCAGCCAGATCGATCAGGTAGGGATTGCCCGCGAAGGCGGAAAAACACTGGTAGGGTGAATCGCCATAACCGGTTGGACCGAGCGGACAGACCTGCCAGTACTTTATCGCCGAGGCTTGGAGAAAATCGAGAAAGCGGATCGCGTGCGCATCGAAGACGCCGCAGCCCTGATCGCCGGGCAAGGAGGTGGGATGAAGCAGCACGCCCGCGCCACGATTCTGCAGCCAGTCGTAAAGCGTTTTCGTGGCGTCGAGTGGCGGGGGTGACGATCCCTCTGACGCCGCTTTTGCCAAGACGGACGGTTTGTGGGGCGGCTTCGCTGGCATGGAAGGGGCCGGAATTTTTTTTGAAGGAGGCATCGCTGCCGGAATTTTTATCCGCAGACAGATGGCGCGTCCATCACTGTTTATCGACGTTCAGGCGCAAAAAAAACGGACGGTAAGTGCCGTCCGCTTCAGGTCAGAGACCGGATCGAGTTTATTTCGTCCGCGGGAATTCCTTTTCGAGCCAGTCTTGCAGGAGTTGTTTGTCGTAAACGAGGGGATCGTTTCGTCCCTGCACGCGAATGGTCTGCTGATAGTTCATGTCGGAGAGTCTGCGTTCGCCTTCCTTGGTGGTCTTGCCGGCGGCGTCGACGAGTTGGAATTTGACGTGAGCTCGTGGCGGGGTAACGCCCGTCATGATCCGGATATTGTTCTTCTCGGGCCTGATCATGCCGGCGAAATCGACATCGATGAAAGTTACCGTCAACTTGCTGCCGTGCGGAATCAGGGGCGCTGCGGTTTGCTGAACGTAGTCGCGAAGATCTTCGAGGGATGAGGTGCTCGTGAAGCCGGTGTGGCTTTCCTTTGCATCAGTGAAGTTATCGGGATCCTGAAAAACTACTGTGACGGGGTCGTTCGTTTTAGTGGCGGCGACGCCATGACTGACAAAGCCAGTGCCGGCGAGCAGACCGGTGGCGAGGGAGAGGATACGGCACGTTTTCATAGGAAATTTGATCTTGGGTGGACAACAAAGTGCCGCTTGAAGAGGAAGAAGGAGGCGCGGCCGTAAGATGAAATTGCCCTGGCGGCGGGCGCTAATGCGGATGGTTACGATTTTGGGTTAAACTCTCGGGTGATCCAGTCCTTGAGTAATTGTTTTTCATAGGAAAGCGGATCGTCGCGGCCCATGTGGGAGACAGATTGTTGATAGTTCATGTCGGAAAGTTTGCGTTCGCCCTTCCTGATAATTTCGCCGTTCGTCCCGCGGAGTTCGAATTTTATTTGGGCGCGGGGTGGGGTGACAGCCGTCATCACGCGGATGTTGTCCTTGTCGGGACGAATTTCGCCGGCGAAATCCAAGTCCAGAAATGTAATCGTGAGCGTGGTCCCTGCGGCCAATCGTGGTTCCGCGGTTTTCCGTACAAAATTGCGCAATTCCTCAAGGTCGGCGGTGCTGTTCATATTGGAATGGCTCTCCCGGATGTCGGTGAAGTTATCGGGATCTTGGAAAACGACGGTGACCTGCTCGGGAGTTGTCGTGTTTGGCGCAGGCGTCGTGGCGGTTGGATTTGTGCGACGAAGGGTGATCTGGCCGTTCATCGTGGAGATTTTAATGTCCACGCCTCCACCATTGAGCGTGCCGCTCACTAATTTGCCGCCGGTAATCGGTCCCGATAGTGGAGGATGTGGCGGGGGACTGGGGAAAGCCACGTCGGCGGACGGCGGAGACAATACGGCTTGAAGCTGGATTTTGTTGAGACCGACCTTGCGGCAGGCGTCCATTGCGATCGTGATGCTCGTGCGCGCATATTTTAAGTTAACGTTTTCCTCTGAGCGGATGGTGACTTTCGGTTTGAGTTGGCTGGCGGAAATTTTTGTGAGGGCATTCGCGAGTTCATCCGCTGAAATGGTGGCGGGATTGTCTCCGAGCATATATTCTCCGTTGTTGAGCACGGTGATCAAAATGTTGGTGAGATCAGGGATGCCTTGGGATTTCGTCTGGAGCGCTTTCTCATCAAAATCGGTAAAGATCGCCCCGTTTTGATTGCGCAGGCGGACGTTGGCTTTCGTTTCCGCAGGTACGCGAAGGCTGATCGCGCCATTCATCGACGTGATGGACACGAGTTTTTGCGGCACTTGGGCGTAGGTGGCGCGCACCTCGCCATTCATCGTGTTGATAACCGCAGAGCCAGCGAGTCCTTCGAGGCGGACTTCGCCATTCATGGCGTTTATTTCGATGTCACCGGTGACGTTCTTGATGTCCAGGTCACCTCCGGCCTCCGTTTTGATCGCGAGCGCGATCGTCCGCGGTACGGAAATCCTGAAGTCCCCGTCGTGGACCTCCCAGGGATTTTCGCCGGCGAGGGTCAAGCGGACCTGATTGTCGTGTTCGTTCAGGTCAAAATTCACCTCATCGTCCAGCCGGCGAAGGCCGTCATTATGGTTTCCCCCAACGGTCTTTTTCGCGAGCGACGATTCGACCGTGACCGTGTCGCCATTGACGCCGGCAATATGAATGTCAGCCCACGGCATATCGATCCGGAGCGTCGCAGGCTTATCGGGCGTGGAAAGTTTGACTGATGCCGTCGAGGTGCCGTCGCTGGCGTGGACGCAAAGGCCGGCCAGCAAGGAAAGCCCTGTTGCCCGCAACAGGCCGGTGGATCGGGAAGGAATTCTGGTTTTCATGAAAGGGCGGGCTGGAGGTTGGTTTTAAGCGCGGCGGGATTTTCCTTTGAAAGGACCGGCTGCTGCAGAGCGGCCAAAGCGCGGCGCGCGGCTTCGCGAACGTTTTGATCGACGGCCAGGTCGTGGCTGAGTTTTTCGAAAACCGGTTTGGATGCTTCATCGCGCGCGCCGGCCAGCAATTCGATCATGGCCACCTGTACCAGCGGCGCCGATTCGCGCGGCAGGGCCGAAAGCACGCCCGCGCGGACGAGTGAGTCGTCGGCGTGTTGGGATAACGCTTCCACGATGGAGAGCCGGACGTTGATCGACGGATCGAATGCGAGCGAACCGACCAGGTCAGACAGGATTTTGCGATCTGGGGACTTGAGCTCCATCGTGGCCAGGACCGCTTGCATCCGTTCGCTTGTGGACCGCTGTTGTTGGATCGAATAGGTGACGAGCTGGCCAATTGAATTCACCTGCGTGCGCAAGGCCGCGATTTCTTTTTTGTCGCTGTCATTTACTGCTGTGGTCGCCGGTGGCTGGAAGGTGAACTGCTGGCCAACAAAAAGTCCCGCGAGGAGCAGTGTGAGGGCAAAAGCGAATTGAGAAACCGGCCGGCTGGGCAGCAACGCGCCAAAGAACCGGTCGATTTTTCCCCGCGCGAGGGCGAAGGGGCTGGGCGCGTCCGCTTCGCGTTGATGGGTGTCCAGCATGGCGTAAAATTGCTCGCGCAGACGCGGACTTGGCTCTGGCGCTTCCGGCAGTTGCGCGAGTTTTCGGCTGATTTCCTGCAAAGCCGACCACTCGCGTTGGCAGATGGGACACCCCGTCAGATGCATGCGAAGCTCGGCGGCTTCGTCGCCGGGCAACGAGGCATCCTGATAGTCGATGAAGTTTTCCTGAACGCGTTGGCAGTTCATGTGGTTTTTTCCTTTCGAATTCTGAAATAGAGTGCGCGCAGTTCCTTTAGTGCACGATGGGCGCGGACCTTTACGGCACCGACGGAGCAATCCATCAGCCGGGCAATTTCCTTGTAATCCAAGTGCTGTAACCGCGAGAGCACGAGTACTTCCCGGTGGTCGAGCGGCAGGCCGGCAAGCGCGGCGCGAAGTAGTGTGACGTCTTCCATGATTGCGGCTGTTTCGGAGGGGGGCGAAGCAGTATCGGGAAGTTCGATGAGGTCCGCCGGGTCGGTGGGCACGGGCGTCGAGGCGCTTTTGCGGAAGTGATCGGCAGTGACCTTCCGGGCGAGATGGTAGATCCACGCGGAAAACTTCCCCTCGTCGCGGTACGTGTGGCGGTATTTGAGGATGCGGTAAAACACGATTTGGACGAGGTCTTCGCTCACCGACGCCTGGTTGGTCAGGCGCAGGAAGAATCCGTAGAGCCGCTGGTGATAGCGCTCGAAAAGATCGCCGAGTCGCCGGATTTCCCCGGCGCGGACGGCGATCATCAATTCGTGGTCGGTCGGAGTTTCCACGTTGGAATCCATGCTAACCACGCCGGGCGGGGAAGGAACTCGTAATTGTGCGGGCGCGAGGAGCATGGGCGATGGTCATGGTTGCTGGTAAAAGGAATACCGCGCGGCTGGAGAAAGGTTACGGGAATTTGAAAAGAACTGGTGCCAAAACGAAATTCGGGTTTGATCTTCCTTCATGAATCGGCGCGATTTTTTGCTTAAGTCGGGCGCGGCGGCTTCGCTGGGGTTTTTCACGACGAACATCTTGTCGGGCCGGCCTGAGGGTTTCGGGGAAGGTGCGTTGTCTCAGGCTCTGATCACAAAGTCCGGACCGCCCAGTCAGGCTCCGATTCCGGTTACCGAATTCCATCCGCTACGTCGCAACACCGGATTCTTCACCGGGCGCGGCGGCACCATCGGCTGGCTGGCATCCTCGACTTCGCTCGTGGCGATCGATAGCCAATTTCCCGACACTGCGGAGATCTTTTTGAAGGGAATGCCGGGTCGCAATAATCGCACTATTGATGCGGTCATCAATACCCACCACCACGCCGATCACACGAGCGGCAATGGCGTTTTCAAGCCGGTGACCAAAACCATCGTGGCCCAGTCCAATGTGCCTGACTTGATGGTCGCGGCGGCCAAACGCAGTCACTTTCCGACATATCCCACGCTGCCCAACGAAACCTTTCCCAAGGATTGGCGGCGGGACTTTGGCGACGAAACCATTTCCGCCCGCTACTTTCGGCCGGCGCATACGAGCGGCGATATCGTGGTGCATCTTGAAAAGGCCAACGTCGTGCACATCGGCGACCTGGTGTTTAACCGGATTTATCCGGTCATCGATCGCGATGCAGGTGGCCGCTTTATACCGTGGCTCGCCACGTTGGAGGATATTTTCAAAAACTATCCGGCGGATGCGATTTACCTTTTCGGCCATGGTAATCCGGACTTCGGCGTCACGGGCGGACACGCCGACATCCGGGTGTTTCGTGACTACCTTGCCGCGCTCCTTGCCTATGTTGGAAAGGAAATGAAAGCCGGACGAACGAAGGACGAAATCAGCAGGTTGGATAATTTCCCCGGATTTCCGGATTTACATGCGCCAATCGGTCCGGGCAATCGGCTTCCGGGAAACCTCGGTGCGGCTTACGACGAACTGGCGAGCGGCTGATGCAGCCGGCATCCGATCCGGCCGCTACCTATGCGAACTCAGCAATGCCGGACGAACTCGCCGATAAAACGATCGACGTTGCGGCCCGATACCTGCGCTTCAATTTCCCGATGCAAACCGTGAACCTTTTGGGTCAATTCCACGGTCACGCCCATGCTCTTCGCGAGTTCGACGATCGCCTTTGGACGACCCCGTTCCCAGAGCCAACAGGTTAAACCGACACAGATTGGCTTGGCTTCAACACTCGCGACAGTCGTGGTGGAGGCTTCCATGCCGCCAAATGAAGCCGAAATCGAGCCAATCATGTCCGACTTCGGGCGATTTTGTTCACAATTTTAGCCACGCCCGGTTTTGCGTGTAACCGCGTTGAGCGGCAATATCTTTTCGCAAAAGTAACAAAAATAATTTTGCCCACTCAAACAATCTACGGTTTCGCCGGCGTCGGGCTCTTCTTTTTTTCCGCTGCTTTGGTGGTGGATAGAGGGCTCGGCAGAACCGGCGCGGGAGCCGCTTCAAAAATATCCGCCGCTTTTTGGGGCAGGGCGGTAAACACATAATCGGAAATTTCAAAGGCGCGCTTTTTCATCCGCGCGTTGATCGGGGCGGCGGAATCGCTACTCGAAATGAAAACAAAAACCGGTCCGGCGGGAATGGTTTCGAATTCGGGTGTAGCCGGTTTAATTTCAAGCGATTTCGGACCGACAGCTGTGCTTTTTGCCGCGTTGGGAGGGGTTGGCGCCTTTGGGGCCGGTACGGGAAGGAGGCCCTTTTCGGGCACGGGCTTTAACTTCTTATCCTCCGGTTTGCGGCCCATCGCGACGGTATAGGTTTTCCCGTCGAACGTCGTGAGTTTGAAAACCCGTTCGTGGGTCTTCGCTGCGACCGCGTTCGCGTCGGTTGGATCAGTCGTGTCCGTGAACTGCAGGTTCCCCGTGGTGCCGAGCAGCGAGGAGATCTTGGCGGTGCTGAGTTTTTCGCCGGCCGGTGTTTTGTCCGAGATCCACACGTCATCCTTTTTTGCCCGCGACACTTTGAGCGATCCACCATCAGCAAAAGGAATTTCGACCGATGCAATCTCTTCCGGTTTTACGTCGAGAATCTGGCGGTTGGCCCAATTCTTGGAATCGGTATCGAGCCAGCCGCTGAAATTCGCAAGGTACGCCTTTTGTTCGTTGTCGAAACGAACGTAGCGTCCGCTGGTTTCGGCATTTTTGCCGAAAGTGACCGACCAGAGTGCCTTGCCTGCGGGACCGGACAATTCGATCTTCGTGTCCTTGAACTCAAGTCGTTCCATTCGCTCCGGGTTGCTCGTCACCAGACGCTGAATTTTCGCTTCCGTCAGGCTGTTCACGAAGGACGACAGCTTGCCGAAGTCGGCGGGCAAGTCGTAGTAACTGGCAACCTGCCAGTTGCCGTCGCTTTCGCGCACGAGGGAAACTGTTTTCGCCTGATCGGTGAGACTGAACTTGGTCGCTTGGTCGATCGCCGCGCCCTCGAAAAGCGATTGTCCAACCCGCGGATCGGCTTTTGTCGGCGCGGTGGGACGCTGCACCACGAATACAATTACAGATACCGCCGCGAGCAATACGACGACGATGAGGAGGTTTTTCAATTTCATCGTGGGAGGAAAATCTTACGGAAAACAAAAACGGTGATCATTTCCGGCGGTGACGATAAAACCAGAATCCAAAGGCGCCGACCAGCAGCGGACTCGCCAGAAGGTTGAGCACGAGCAACCGATTTTCCAAGGCATCGATGCCCTCGCGCAGGGCGCGCCGGATTTCTCGCCGTTCCCCGCGCAAGGTCGCTTGCTGCTTCTGGAAATTCTCGATGGCCTTGGTTATTTCCGGACCCGCAACGAGGCGATTGCCTTGGGTCTTTTTGCCCTGAATTTCGCCAAGTTGTTTCTGGACCGTCGCCAGCTGCGCATCGAGCCCGGTCAGCTTCTCCTGATATTTTTGCTGGGCCTCGACTTCCATTTTGCGAACCACGGTGAAAGGACGGATAGAACTGCCCTTGCCGCGGATTGAAATCAGGTCGGGGGAACCGCCCAGATATTCGACCGCGTTGGCGGCGAGCGCGAGATTGTCATTGAATGGCTCGGCCGCCGTCTGGCCGAAGAAGCTATATTTGCGCACGCTGTAGTCGTCTAACAACCAGTCGGTGTCGGCGATGACAAAGAGCGTCGATGTGCCGACGGACTCCTTGAGTGCAGCCTTAGTCGCAGCCGCCGGCGGGGGAACTGGCTTCTTCTCGTCCTTCTTTTCCGGTCCGGTCGCTGGTTTGTTTTCCTTGGGCGCTCCGTCCGGGAAAGCGGTTTTGAATTTTCCCGTGATCAACGCCGCAATCGTTTTCTTTCCCGATGGCTTGATTTGCTTGGCTACGTCGTCGGGTTGCGCGAATTGCAGCATCGCGGACGGAATCGTGCCCGACTGTTCCGAGGTTTCGATAAGCGGGGTGAAAGTGAGGTCACTACCGGCCTTGGGCGCAATACTGCCGGCTTCGATGAACATCGCGGAGTTGAGTTGCGCCGTCGGCAGCGACTTCGCGTTGAAATTCGCGCGGGTCAAACTGAGCCAGATCGGATAGCGCGCGACGCCTCCTCCACCTGTTTGTACTTGCGTGGCGTTTTCCAGATCGCCGACGACATTTTGCGGATCATAGCTGACACCGTAAGCGTCGAGCAGAACGGGCAGGTTGCTGGAAATGTTGGGCTGCGGTCCGCCCATCATCATGGCGCGCTGGCCGCCTTGTTCCTTGAAATATTCCGAAGCGGGATCGATAGCGAGGAAGACGGGTTTTCCGCCGAGCAGGAATTGGTCGATCGCGAATTGCAGCTCCGACGATACATTTTCCGGGTGTACCACCGCCAGCGCATCGAGGCCCGGAGGCAATTCCTTGGCGGACGGTTCCACGGTGACGATTTGAAAAGTCTGCTCCCATTCGCTGATAATGAATTGGGCCGGCTGCGGATGCTGGCCCATCATCATCATTTGGGCATTCGCACCGTTGCCCTGCAATGGCAGGCTGGTGAGCAGCCCGAGCTTCCGTTTGTCGAATTGCTGCACGCTATAGATCAGCTTCGAGAGATCGTATTCGAGGAACTGTTCCCGTTGCGGCGTGAAGGCGGGAATGGTTTTCTGCTGGTCGGCCTGGATCACGACCAGGCCGAAAAAGAACTGGTCGCCGCCTTGTCGTGACACCTGCGGCGAGAGTCCGGCCGCGGTTGCTTTTTCCTCTTCGGGCGTGTCGGGACGGGGATTGATAACGGTGAGTGCGAGCTTGCCGTGCGAAGCACGGACATATTGCCGCAGCATCTCGCGGACGCGCGCGGCGTAGTTTTTATACGCGATGGGCAGCCCGTTTGCGTCCTTGGAAAAATAGAGCTCCAACGTCACGGGCTCTTCCAGCTTCCCGAGCATTTTCTTCGTGCCGGGCGAGAGCGAGTAGATCGACTCGGCGGTGACGTCCAGTCGCACTGGCAGGGCGGAGGCGAGGTAGTTGACGAGCACCAGCCCGATGAAGAGGAGAAGGATGGCGAAGGCTTTGCTGCCGGATTTCATGGAGGGAAAGCGGAGGATTAGCGTTCGAGGACAACGACGTTCAGAAATAAAGTGAAACCAGCTAGGGACAGGAAAAAGACTATGTCCTTTGGATCGATCACGCCCGAAGTGAATGCTTCAAAATGCGTCAAGAAACCGAAGTTGGCTATCACATCGACCACCGAAACCGGCAGATCGACATACCCGGTCAGGAAATCAGAAAACATGCTGGTGCCAACAAGGGCCAACATTGCGCAAAGAAACACGCTGAGGACAAAACTGATAACCTGATTTTTTGTGAGGGCTGACATTAGCGAGCACACTCCCAAATAGGCCGCTGCCATTAAGACGCAGCCGACGTATCCGCTCACCACGATACCCCAATCGGGTCGCCCCAAATAGGCGATGGTGAAAGCCATCGGAAGACTCGCCAAAATCGACACCGTAATGAAAGCCCAGGCGGCCAGAAATTTTCCCATTACTGCCTCCAACGTCGTGACGGGAAGAGTGAACAATAACTCCACCGTACCGGAACGCTTCTCCTCGGACCATAATCTCATGCCCGCTGCCGGCACCAGGAATAGAAATAACCACGGAATAAATAAAAAATAGCGGTCTAACGAAGCAAAGCCGGCTTTAAAAAAGCTTCCGGCAAAAAAAGCCAATCCGACGGAGGCGAAAACAAAAATGATCAGGAAGACGTAAGCAACCGGCGACCTGAAATAGCCGAGAAACTCACGCTTAAAAATGGGACGGATCTGTTGCATTGGCGGAGGAAACTCAAACGTCGGACGAAGTGAGGGTGCGGAAGATTTCATCGAGCCGCGCACCGGGTTGTCTCGCGCGCAGGGCGGCTGGAGTTTCGTCGGCCACGATGCGCCCTTGCGAAATGATGATCACCCGCGTGCAGATGGCATCGACTTCCTCGAGAATATGGGTTGAGAGAATCACCGCCTTCGCCGCCGCCATGTTGCGAATCAGGGTGCGCACTTCGTTCTTCTGATTGGGATCTAGACCATCGGTCGGCTCATCGAGCACCAGCGCGGGTGGATCGTGCAACAACGCCTGCGCGAAACCGACCCGTTGCTTGAAACCCTTTGAGAGCGTTTCGATCGTCTGGTGGCGAACCGGTTCCAAATGGGTCAACGCCACAGCGCGATCAACCTGAATGCGGCGTGCGTCGAGCGTGCGAAATCCGCGTACTTCCGCAATGAAGCCCAGAAATTCCGCCACTGTCATCTCGGGATAAGCCGGCGCACTCTCCGGCAGGTAGCCGAGCTTCCGTTTGACCGCGACCGGATCGGCGGTGACGTCGACTCCATCCACCATTGCTGTTCCCGCATCGGGCTGCAAAAATCCGGTGATCATTTTCATCGTGGTGGATTTTCCAGCGCCATTGGGCCCGAGGAATCCGAGGATTTCGCCGCGGCGAACCGTGAACGTGACGCCGTTCACCGCGCGTTTGGAGCCGTAGGTTTTGACGAGATCTTTGACTTCGATCATGAGGATTGGGACGGATCGTGGGAAGGTCCTGAATGAGTGACGTTGGCAAGAGCGGCGAGGATACAATTCCGGACAAGTTTTTTGCGCGTAGCTCAAGCCCAAAAAAAGAGGAGCGGAGGCTCAAGGAAAAAAATACGATGCCGGCATATTCCGGCATCGTATTAAATATCGTAATCCGATAGAATAGTTACCGCCATTTTCGTGTATAAAAAACCGGACTGACGGACGGTCCGGTTTGCATTTACTTTGCGGGCAGGAAGAGCGATCCGGTTATTTTCTGCCGACGACCTCGCCGCCGTCCTCGCCGACGGAAACGCGGATCGTGTGATTGGTGGGATCGAATTCCGCCTGAATGTCGACGACCTTGGAGAAAAAGTGCGTATTTGACTCGGCAAACAACACCGCGGTGCCACCGTCGGTGGTCAGGATCAGGTTGCCGCCATCGCGGGTGATTTTCCAGCGGCCGTAGGTGCCGACATAGCTGTCGAGCACGGCGTCAGGCAGGTAAAATTCCGGTTTGGACGGGGCACCGAGTTCGCGCACCCAGATATTCCGGTAGCGGACTGGATTGCCGTGGTCCTGCAAGGCGATCGGCAGCTTTTCCGGATGCGCCTTGTAGGGCGCACGTTCGAGCCAGCCGGTTTCCCCGATCAGCGCCACGTTGTTTTGAACCACGACTCCATTTTGAAAAACCGTGACACGCGCGGCGGACTTTAAGGTTCCATCGATGCCGAACTTCGGCGGGGTCCAAAGAATATCGTAGGTCTGCCATTCGCCGGGTTTACGTGACACGTTTACGAGCGGAGGATATTGATTATAGACCGCACCGCAGGAACCGTCGGCGTAGGTTTTGTTTTCGTAGGAATCGAGCACCTGGACTTCATAGCGGCCCATGCCGAAGAAAAATCCGCTATTGCCGCGGCCCTGACTCGTATGGTGGGGCGGATTCGGGGTGGCGAACTCCACGTGCACCTGGCACTCGCCGAAGCTCTGCAAGGTGCGCGCATAGCCGCTGCCAGGAACGCATTCCAAAGCGCCGTCATGATTGATCCATTTGGTTGGTTCGCCGTTCATAGCGCACCAGGCTGAAATGTTGGAGCCGTCGAAAAGTACCACGGCATCCGAGGGCGCTTTGCCTACTTTGTCCGGCGTGCTGGGCATGCCGGGGTCGACAACAGTGGGTTGCGGTCGATCGCGGTCGTGGCCGATCCAGTGTGTTTCGGCGGAGAGGGCCGAACCGGCAGTTAATGCAGTCAGAATAAACGCGGAAGCAAACAAGCGGGTGGTCTTCATGTTTTGAGTGAGGGTAAAGCGGACAACACTGCTCTCTGCAGAGCAGAGGTTCGAACCAGTTAGCGCATAAAACTCCCGCTGTAAAGTCCGGCCATCGTTGGACCGTGGGACTTCTCAGTCACCCATTAGTTTAATTTCCGGCCAGAGCGCTTCGAGATCGAGATCGTCCATCCCCTCGGTTTTCCACTGTTTGTCCTTGCGCACGGCAGTTTTCAAATGACGTTTCGCCTCCGGCAGGTTTCCAAGGAGACATTCATAGCACGCGAGATTGTAGTGAAGCACGTCGCAGGTTTTTCCATGGAGCGGCATTGCCTTGAGCAAGAGGTCCCGCGCCTCCTCGAAGCGATTGAGCTCCCGCAGCGCGAAGGCCCATGAGATCCAACCCTTGTCGTCGCTCGGTTCCACCCGGACCATTTTTCGCGAGACGGAGATCACCTCCTTCCACTGTTTGGCGTGCATATGGAGATCGATCCAGAGATTGAGCACCTTGGGTGATGAGCGATCCGCCTCGGCGATCGCGCGCAACTCCCGCTCTGCGTCCGGAAACATGCCCAAACCGATAAAACCGGTGGCATATTCCAGATGACGGCGGGTGGGGATCGCACTCATGGGTCGGAATGGTGATTGAAGGGAAAATACATCAGCACAGACCTGAAATCAAAATTCATCTTCCCTCCATTCATCACACTTTTTTCTGTTATCGTGAGGGTGTCGAACAATTCGGAAGAGAGCACCACAGAAGACCCTGAATACACAGAAATGAGAGTAATGAATTTAGATCTGAACCGCCCGCCGTGCCCGTCAATCGATCCTATTGTGGCCTCAAAAATTCTTCTTTCTGTGTGTTCTGCGTCTTCTACGGTTAAATCCGAATGCATATTTTCGGCTTTAGCGGCGACAATGTGGTAAGCGTTGCAGGGTTGACGTGGGAAGCTTGGTGCGTTGCGTTGGGCAAGTCCCGTTTTCCGTTCATTCAACCCTCGTTTGATCATGAGTAACCAAGGTTTCGGAACCAAAGCCCTCCACGCCGGCCAGACGCCCGACCCGACCACTGGCTCGCGCGCGGTGCCATTGTATCAAACCACCAGCTATGTGTTCCGCGACACGGAGCACGCGGCCAATCTTTTTGCCCTGAAGGAACTGGGCAACATCTACACCCGGATCATGAATCCGACGACGGACGTCTTCGAGCAGCGCATGGCGGCGCTCGAAGGTGGCACCGGCGCCCTCGCGCACGCGTCCGGGCAGGCGGCAATCACCAATGCGATTCTCAATGTGGCAGGGTCTGGCGATCACCTCGTGTCGGTCGCGCAACTTTACGGCGGCACGTATAATTTATTTCACCACACGCTGCCGAAACTCGGCATCGAGGTTTCCTTTGTCGACGCGCAGGACCCGGACGCTTTCCGTCGGGCGCTGCGGCCGAGCACCAAGGCGTTTTATGGCGAAGGCCTCGGCAATCCGGCGCTGAATATTTTCCCGTTCGAGGAAGTCGCTAAGATCGCAAAGGAAGCCGGCGTACCGCTGATCATCGACAACACCTGCCTCACGCCTTATCTGAATCGCCCGTTCGAGTGGGGCGTCAATGTTGTGGTGCACTCGACCACGAAATACATCGGTGGCCACGGTACATCGATCGGCGGCATGGTGGTCGACGGCGGCAATTTCAACTGGGGCAACGGAAAGTTCCCCGGCTTCACGCAACCCGATGCCAGTTATCACGGCCTTGTGCATTGGGAGGCGTTCAAGAGTTTTCCGCCCGCCGGCGGCGCCAACATCGCATACATTTTGAAAATGCGGTTGCAATTGTTGCGCGACACGGGCGGCTGCATTTCCCCGTTCAATTCGTGGACGGGCCTGCAAGGTCTTGAGACGTTGCATCTGCGCATGGAACGCACGTGCGCAAATGCGCTCAAGACGGCGGAGTTTCTCTCGTCGCACTCGAAGGTCACCTGGGTGAATTATCCCGGGCTAAAGAACAGTCCGAACCACGCGGCGGCGAAGAAATACCTCAACGGAGGTTTCGGTGGGCTGCTCGGCTTTGGCGTGAAAGGCGGTTACGAAGCCGGCCGCAAACTGATTGAAGGCCTGAAATTATTCTCCCACCTCGCGAACATCGGCGACGCAAAATCGCTGGCAATTCATCCCGCGAGCACCACGCACAGCCAGCTCACCGAAGCCGAACAAAAAGCCTCCGGCGTTTCGCCCGATTACGTGCGCCTCTCGATCGGCATCGAGGATTTCGCCGACATCCAAGCCGACCTCGAGCAAGCACTGGCGAAACTCTGAGGGAAATCCATTTAATCCAGATTAGAAGCGTCTCAAAACCGCCTAAGCATCGGCGACTGAGTGAGAAAATCACCTTGTTTAAAGCAACCCCCTTTTCTCGGGATCCAAGGCTTGACCTTGTTTTCTGTTCTTTGCTGGGTGTTGCCGTTCTGGCGGTAAAATTGGGGATTTTTGTTTGCGATCATGAACCACGATTGTTCTTGGGCGACTCGGCGTCCTATCTACACAGCGCCTTGAGCGGGTGGGTGCCGCCGGACCGGTCGTTTTTGTACGGCTTTATGATAGGGTGGCTTGCCCTGCCCCTGCATCGCTTGGACGTAGTGGTGCTCGCACAGGTAATGACTTCGGCGGCCACCGTGGTGTTGTTGATCGCAATTGTGCGGAAAACCGCCGGCCGGGGTTGCGCGAAAATTTGGTGGTTGGCCGGCTTCTTGGTGTTTGCTCCGATTCAATTGACCTATGAGCGGTTCATTTTGACTGAAACTGTTACGGAATTTGTCGTGGTCGCCCAGCTTGTACTCGCAGCCGGCTATTTGAGAAATCCGAGGGTGATATGGCTATTGGGCATGGCATTCCTCTCCTTTTTCATGGTCGCGTTGCGTGTTAGCGTGCTACCTAATATCATCGTGGGTGCGTTCCTGGTGCCCCTGCTTGGCTGGCTTCCACGTTGGTTTGGACGGTCGGACGGCGAGGCGGGCAAGATTGCGCGGACCGGAGTTTCGCATCTAATACTGTCGGTATTGCTGACTGTAGCCGGGTTGGTCGCCTACCAATGTGTCTACGCCCACGTCTCGGGCAATCCACCAGGATTTCATTCGCGGCAGGGATACTTTCTTCTCGCAACAGTGTCGCCCCTCGTCCGGCCGGAAGATCTACCGGATGCGGGTTTGCGGGCCGCCGTTTATGCGCCGGGAGGAATTGATCCTCGCGATGCATCTATGCGCAATGCCCAGTTGTTCATGTCCCAGGGCATGCTGCCCAGAATGGAGCGCTATCTCTGGAGCAATCCTTTGGCGACGGATCGACTGGCCCGAAAAATTGCGGTGCATGTCATTTTGCGTCATCCCATGAACTTTGTCCGTCTTGGCTGGCAAAACGCTCGGGTTTATCTCACCCAAGCTTCCTTGGCGAACCTAGCTCGGCTCGACCGCGGCGACCGAGCGGTTTCACCCGAATTCCAGGAGATTTTGGTAAAACGTCTTAACTTTCACCCAAGATCGACCGTGGAAGCTCTCAGCCCTGTGCTCCGTTTCTTCTCAAGTGCTTTGATTTGGTATCAATTTCTCTTCCTTGGGGCCATTCCGTTGGCCATGGCTTCGATTGTCATCGGAAGCCAGGATTGTGATCGTCCACGATCTGGTCTTATGATTCTGGTTGGGATCCACCTTTTGGTGGCGATGGGCGTTACAATATGGCTGGCACCGGCTGCTTCCTTGCGTTACCTGCATCTGATCGAGTTGTTGTTTATTCTTACCGCAGGCTTGGTTTTTTTGGGGTCAAAAAAAGAGGGTCGGGTTTAAACAAACGTGATTTATGATGGGTGGTATGGATTTTTTGATGGTTGACGCAAACGGCGAAAAAATCGGGGAAGGCGTGTTTTTTAAGTACCCAATGCATCATTGCTGAATAAAACCCATCGGAAGGATACGCATCGTACTATAGCAACAGCTTCCTTTTTCGGTCTCTGGCGAAAATCTAATGTTGTGCGTTGCGGAAATCGTCGGCGAATTGAATGAGTTCCGCGGCCGGAATTTCCGAGACGGCGAGGAAGTTGAAACCATTCTGCGACCACGATTCTGTGTGGTAGCCGTTGCGCTCGGTTTTGTGCGAGGTCACCGAACTGCCATTGGCGGGCCAGATGAAAAGGTTGATCGGGTGCTGCCGTCGGTGAAACACCAGCGCGGCGGTTGTGCGGTCGCCGAGTTGTTCCAGCCGGCCGCCGATGAGCGGGAAGCCTGAGCTGGCGAGATCCACGACGGGCGGCGAGAAATCGATTTTCCCCGCGAACCATGGCTTTACCGTGTGTTGATCCGTCGAAGCAACATCAGTCAGGTGATTGGCCTCAAGTGAACGAACGTGGTCGGATACGGCTTCGTTGATCAGCAGATTTTCGCGCGCATGGGAATCGCCCCAAGTATAGCCAGCAAACAGCGCGATCATCACGGACGCGGCGACGCCGAGGCTGCCCCACAGGGGTGAAAACGCGAAAAGACGGCGGGATTTCGACGGAGTCGTGGACGCGGAACGTGTTTCGTTTTCCAATGCGGCTTTAATTTTTGCGGCGAGTTGCGGTGGCGCGTTGAAGCGTGGCAGCGCGTCCTGCAGGGCGGAGCGCCGGGCCCGGATCGTGTCCGCGCGTCGGGCGCAATCGGCACACGTTTTTAGATGAGCTTCGAGTTCGAGGTGGCGCACGAGATCGAGTTCGCCGTCGGCGTCGGTTTCCAGGAAACGGCGGGTGTCATTACAGTCCATGGGAGTTCTCCTGGTCAGCGAGGGCCAACACCTCGGTTTGAAGTTTTTGCCGGGCGCGGGCGAGCCGCGACATCACCGTGCCGATGGGAACTTCCGTGACGTGGGCAATCTCGCGGTAGGCGAGGCCTTCCAGTTCGTGCAGCACGATCACTTCGCGGAACTCAGCGGGCAAATGATCGAGCGCACGTCGCAGGAGATCGCTTTTGGTTTCGCGCCACAAAAGGGCATTCGCTTCCGCATGGTCCTCGGTCGAACCATGGTCGTCGTCGACGAAAGGCTCCACGACCGGCTTGCGTTGGTTTTGCCGCAACTGGGAATAACAAACATTGCGGACAATGGTCAGCAACCAAGCGCGACCGTCGCCTCCCCGGAAACGATCCAAGGCGCGATAGGCGCGCAGACACGCGTCCTGCACGGCATCTTCCGCGGCGTGTTCGTCGCGCAACAGCCAGCGGGCGAGGTTATAAGCGGCATCCAGATGAGGCAGCATGAGACGTTCGAAAGTTGGCGGCACATTGCCTTCCATCTGGGTGTAAACGCTGGCGATCGTGGTTTTATTCCCGCGAAACCGGGAAAAGTTTTTTATTTCGGCGGATGGAATAATCACACGGGCAATCGGGTATTCAATGGCAAAGGGCCATGGTGGCCCTGCTTCAACCACCTTGGCGAAAAACACAGCTCTATGAACGACCACATTATTCACGATCACAGCACCGATGGCATCGACCGGCGGGGGTTTTTGAAATGCATGGCCTGGGCCGGCACCGGGGTGCTTTGGACCATCAATGGCGGAGTTCTCTCCTCGAAGGCATTGGGGGAAACGCTGGCTACCGGCGACAAGCTGCTCGGCGCAGGCGCAAGTGCGGCGACCTTGAATTTTGTCCAAATCAGCGACAGCCATATCGGCTTCAAAAAACCGGCGAATACCGACGTGGCGGCGACATTTCGGGAGACGGTGGCGCGGATTAACGCCCTGCCCGTCGCACCGGAATTCATGTTGCACACTGGTGATCTCACGCATCTCGCGGAAGCGGAGGAGTTCGACGCATTGGATCAAATGTTGAAGGACTGCCGGACGAAACAGGTTTTCTACGTTCCCGGGGAGCACGACATTCTTAGCGACAATGGCGCGCAATATCGCGAGCGATTCGGCAAGGGCACGCGCGGTCAGGGCTGGTACAGTTTTGACCAGAAAGGCGTTCATTTCGTGGGTTTGGTTAATGTGCAAGGTATCACGGAAGGCGGACTCGGGGTGCTCGGTGGCGAGCAACTCGACTGGCTCGCCCGTGATCTTGCGCCGCTTTCAGCTGAAACGCCACTCGTGGTGTTTGCGCACGTGCCGTTGTGGATGGTGTATCCCAAATGGGGCTGGGGGACCGACGATGGAACCAAGGCGCTCGCGCTCATGAAACGGTTTGGCTCAGTCACCGTGCTCAACGGTCACATTCACCAGGCGCTGCAGAAAATTGAAGGCAACATGACCTTCCATACGGCCCGTTCCACCGCATTTCCCCAACCTGCGCCGGGCACGGCGCCGAAGCCCGGACCGATGACGGTGGAGGCAACCAAACTGCGTTCCTTCCTTGGACTGACGAAGGTATCGTATGTTGAAAACCATCCCACGCTTGCGATTGTCGATTCAACCCTGGCCTCGGAGTAAGCGGTGACATGGACGCCGGATTTTGGACAAAACTACACGGGGCAACCACGCACTTCCCCATCGCATTGACGCTGTGTTCGGGCGTGTTTGATGTGACAGGATTCGCCTTGGCGAACCGCCCGATCGGACGCGACCTGAACGCCGCAGGTTATTGGGCGATGATCCTCGGCGCTCTCGGCAGCTTGCCCGCAGTGATTTCGGGTCTTGTCCTCACGAAGGGCGTCATTATCGGGCACGGCGTGGTACGCATGCATCATCTCTTCGCGTGGCCGGCATTCGCGTTGCTCGTGACCCTGGCGACGTGGCGCGCAATGCTCGGGCGTCAGGCGGCGCGCAGTACTTTCATCGGTTACCTGGCTGGGGTTGTCATTGCGGCAGGACTGATTTCGGCCGCCGGTTATTGGGGCGGGGAAATGTTGATCGCACGATAACATGAAACCGATTTCCAGAATGAGACCGCTGGGCGTTGCCTTGATGATGGCAGCAGTCGCCGTGACATCGATGGCTGGCTTTGGCGCGGCTTTGCGAAAGCGGGCGATGCTCGGTTCGCATCAACAGCCGATGGCCGATCAATGGTTCGAGGAAACCACCCCGACATCGCCACAACTGATCGTGAGCGGACGGAAGCTTTTTCTGGATAGTTGCGCGCATTGCCATGGTGCCGACGCGAGTGGCGACGAAGGGCCCGATCTGCACGGAGTCGAGGTGAGCGATCGATATATCAGCAATATCATCATTCACGGCATCCCGCACGAGATGCCGTCATTCGCCAAAAAACTGGGGCACCCCGAGATCGGAGCTCTCACCGCTTACGTGCGATCCTTGGACGGATCATGATCGAAGGGCGATGCCGTCCATTAGCCGCGGGATCGCGGCAGTTCGTTCGACGTTATGATCGCCAGCGGCTCACTGAACCGGACCATAAGCGCAAAGGTGTCGCCCAGTGCCTGAGTATGTTGCACGGTAGCTTAGGACTTTAGTGATAAGAATCATGACTGGCAAACCAGACCCTTTTTTCTGATTTTGCTGGAAATAAATTTCGCCACTTGACATTTCCTACAAATGTAGGAATAGTCTTTCAACTGTAAGAAATATGATGATTCCAAAAATATCCGCCGCTGAATGGGAAGTGATGAACGTCGTGTGGGCCAGTCCGCCTCCCGTCACCTCTGCTACCGTGTATGAGGCATTGTCGGAAGAACAGGAATGGAAACAGAAGACGATAAATACATTTCTCACCCGACTCGCGGAAAAAAAGGTGCTGACGGTGACAAAATTGGGGAACACCAATCTCTACACGCCACGATTGCGTCGTGAGCAATGTGTGGCTGCAGAGGGCGATTCTTTTTTGAACAAGGTGTTTCAGGGAGCGGCGGGTTCCTTGATGCTTCATTTCTGTGAGAAAGCGGATTTGTCCGCGGATGAGATCAAACATCTCGAACAAATTCTAAAATCCAAAAAGGGGGCAAAATGAATCTATTGGTCACCACGTTCGCAAAGTTCGCCGGACAGTCCTGGTGGATCGGCGGCTTGATTTGCTGCTTGGGAATTCTGCGCTGGATGGCAAAGGGCCGGATTCCGCAACAGGTGTTTTTTGCGGGTTGGATCGTCATCGCCCTGGCGCTTCTGCTTCCCATTTCGATACCGGTTGGGTGGATGCCGACCGCGGTCTTTGGTCCTCATGCTCCATCATCACCTGAGGTTGCCTCCGGTCTGCTCCATTCTCCCATTCCGGGGATTTCAGGACCGTTCTCGCTGGCGAATTCAGGGTTCGCTCTTCCGATTCCAGCGCAGAGCGCACTTTCCCTCCATGGGAATGGTTTTTCACTGCTCGCGCTGATTTGGTTGTCGGGAGTGATGGCGCTCATAACGATCCGCGCCACTTTATCATACCAATTTCATCGCAGACTGGTCGGTTCGTCCCCGCAAACCGACCCACGATACGAAGCGGCGGTGATCGAATGCGCCAAGGCGCTCCACATCAAAATTCCGATCCCGGTTTTTGTGAGCGATGCTGCGGGCGGCCCGGCCATTGGCGGTTTGTGGAAACCTTATCTGTTAATCCCTTCGTCGCTAGCCGAGCGCCTCTCAGAGAATGAACTGCGACTGGTCATGCTTCATGAACTCGGACACTGGCGTCGGGGCGATAACGCTGTGAGCCTTCTCATCCACTGTGCGCTCATCGCACACTGGTTTAACCCGATGGCATGGATTTTCGCTGGGATGGCCCGCGCCGACTGCGAGCTTGCATGTGACGAGTTTGTACTGGGACACATGACGGCTGCCGATCCGCTCCTATACGGTACAACTCTGCTCAAGGTGCTTGCCACCGTACAACCGCGCTCTCCCTCGCCCGCGGTGTTGGGAATTCTTGGTACAAAACAACAATTAAAACGGAGATTTGAAATGATCGCTCGATTCAAGAATGTCAGTTTCACCCGCCTTATTGCGGGATGGTCGGTCATCGGCGTGGTCGCGATTGTCGCTGTCACGGGCAAATTAAATGCCTCGGATTATGGCTCGACCGCAACGAACTCGTCCAGTGAGCAATCGGGGACGACCGCTGTCCCCATGAAACACTACGTAAACACCGAATGGAAGTTTGCCGTGGACATTCCAACGTCGTGGAACGCCTTTCCACCGGTCTCCTCAAACAGTCATTATGAGGTGGTCCGCTTCGAGTCTAACGACGGAGGCAAGCATACCCTGCTGATCGTTTTTAGAAATCCGCGCGACCCAAAGCAAACTCCCGAGGCCTCGTCGAAAGGTGTCGAAGATACGCTCGCACGAAGCGGGTTTGGGAATTTCGGGCACGGCAAAAAGACTTTGGGATCAAACGAGGCCACCATTCTCGACTTCGACAAAGCCGCACCCAATGATGTAACATGGTCCTGCCGCCATTATTTTATCGACGACGGAACTCTCGAATACGTGTTCGGTTTCGGTACGGAAAATAAGCGCGAAGCCATGACAGGAGTTTACGACAACATCGTAAAAAGCTTTCAGACTTCGAAGTAGTCTTAAGACTGGAACGCTACGCTGCTTTCACTTTTCGGCCGAAAGCGAAGGCGGCGGCCAACGTTTGGCGAAGCGAAAAAATGGGTCTGGTTTACGCAACTGCGCCTTAGATTCGGGATTGAGACGAACGATTTTGGTGGCTGGAGTGCGCCGGGCCGTCTGTGGGGAGCCGGGCTGGCGGTTGCATGCATATTGTCGGTGCGCGAGTACGGTCTGATTGCCGTGAATTGGGATTTTATTTCGTTACGCGTATGCTTGCGGGACGAGAGAATGAACCTACCGTCCACGCGACGTATGCGAAAAATACGCTGCTTGTTAATCGGACTGATGTTGCTGCCTGCAATTCTGCGGGCAGCGGATGTCGTCACGATTTTGCGGCGCGACGCGGGTCGGTGCGCGTTGATGTGGCAGCGGGGCGATTGCGAGGGGATCGTGGCGTATCTTCCGCCGGAGGTTGTGGCGCGTGCGGGCGGACGAGTCGTGGTGTGGCGCGACTTGAAGGATCAGTTCGCGCAAGCTCGCGCGCTCGGCGCGGATCGGATGCAAGCGCTGGTCGGTCGTCCATCGGTCCCGCGCCAGATCGCTTCATGGATGACGGCGATTCTTCCCGTGACAGCCATCCTGCGCGGCGCGCATCTGGAGATGACCCAACAAACGCGGGTGCTCGCGCTGTCACCCGACGGCGGCAAGCGCTGGTATTTTCTGCTGCTGTATCAGATCACGCCGGCGGACCTGAAGGCGTGGTTTCCGGAACTCGCGGGGAAAATCGCGCTCGTCGCGGATCCTCCGCCGCAGATGGACGTGGTCTTTTGATTGGACGCGAGTGGTCGGCGCGCCGACGGGTGGAAGGTGCGTGCACGAAAAAAGGCTGCTATCCAGAGGCAGCAAAGGTCACAAGGGGGTTGATGGCGGCCAGTCATAACTTCACAAGCTTCCCGAGGTTTGAGCAATAAGTTGGGTGGTTTGCCACGCAAGGGGCCGGTGCTCTGAAGACGCCACGCAGCGAAGATCCTTTTTACATCGGGATCCTGCAGAATTCCGGAGCCGTTGGGTTGGGAGTTCACCACCCGCCTCGAATTCTAATCTTATCGGGAATGGTATTGTAGGTAAGCAATACCATCTGGCCACACCTCATCACCCGCCTTGGGATTTTCCAGAGCGGGGTTTTATTCTTTGCACAAATCATCCTGGCTCCCGCGGTAAATTAATTTCATTCCGACCTCCGGAAGTCGGTGGGCACGGTTCAAGGTCCCGATGGGATATGAACTTTCAATAATACAGCCCGTCCGGTGGGCTTACTTCCGCGCGCGCCATTCCGCAGCGAGGTCGCTGCGGCTCCAGCTTGCGAAAAAGCCCGCTTTTTTACGATGAATCTTGGACCGTGGGCGACCTCGCCCGCGTCGGGGTTCGCTTCACGCCAGCCCGAGCTTTTGCAAAACGGCAGCTGGCGGTCCGTCGAAGGTCGCGAGTGGCACGTTGCCCGTGTAACCGATGTCCTTCATGCCTTGTGGCGTGGTATAATAACCGCTGGCGGTGAGATCGCGAAAACGGGCGAAGAATTTCGCGCCTTGTTTAAATTGTGGCGTGGCTTTTTCCGTGAAACAGATGTCGTCACAGAGCGCGGTTTTCTCCGTCTCGGACAGCCCGGGAAAATTTTTGCTGAACCGGCGTTGCGATTCGGCCTCGATCCACGCGAGGCCGTCGAGAATCACCGGGCGATCCCGCGCTTGGTCGGGATACGGTGCACTCACCCATTCGTCGATGAAGTCGTGCACGTGAAGGTCCGCTGCGGACGGCGACGAGGCATCGGCGGGAATGATCACCGCACACAGGGCGGCAGCAGTGGCGCGTTGCGCATCGGTCATCGTTAGCGGCCAGACGTCGCCGGGCTTGTAGGTTTTAACCAGATCGGGATCGGTGCCATAACCGGCGGCGGTCACAGGTGCGGCTGTTGTGGCAGTTGACGCCGGATGCGCCGGACTTTCCGTCGGGGAAGTAGTGGCGTGGCCGACGCGACCAAGCATGGTCGTCGAGGCGGCGGCGGTGAGCATCCATTTGATAGCGGTGCGACGATCGGGACGGGGAGGAAGCGGGGAATTCATGACGTTCGAATGGATGGGTTACAGGTTACCTTTGCGCATTTCCTCAAGCATGTAGTCGCTGGCGCGCCACGCGAGGGCCATGATCGTGAGAGTGGGATTCTTGTCGGCATTGCTGACGAAAGGGCCACCGTCGGTGACAAAAATATTTTTCACGTCCCACGTCTGACACCATTGGTTGGTGACCGACGTTTTTGCATCTGCGCCCATGATCGTGCCGCCGACTTCGTGGATGATTTTTCCGCCCGGCTCGATCGCGTCGCTGCCGTCCGCTTTGGGTTGGCTGCGTATCCTGCCGCCCATCGCCTCGATCATCGCCTTGCCCATTTCCTGCATATGCCTGGCCTGACGAGTTTCGTGGTCCGACCATTTCCAGTGGAAACGAAGGACGGGGATGCCCCACTTGTCCTTCACCGTCGGATCGATTTCACAATAGCTGTCATCATTCGGGATCATTTCGCCGCGCCCTGTGAAGCCGACGAATGTGCCGAAATAGCGGCGCGAGTCCTCCTTGAATCTTTTTCCGTAACTTCCGCCGGTGAGCCATTCGAGGCCGTTGCTCGTCCCCGCGCCGGGCATTCCCCGGCCGGTGCCGAATTCGAAATGATAGCCGCGGGCAAAATTTAATTTTCCCGCATGTTGTTCCTTGTAGAGCCACCATGGAACATACGCATGGCCACCGCCGGCCCCGTCTTCATTATGCAGCGGGAGATTTTCCAAGGCGGGGATTTGTCCACCCAAGCCCGCGCCGACGGTATCCATGATGTACTTGCCAACGCGTCCGCTGGAATTGGCGAGGCCGTTGGGAAAACGGGCCGACTTTGAATTGAGCAACATGCGCACCGACTCGGCTGAACTGGCGGCGAGCACGATGATGCGGCCCGAAACCGTTTTCTCCTCCCGTGTCTTCCGATCGATGTAGGAAACGCCGGTGGCTTTTCCATTATCGTCCATGAGCACGCGATAACCCATTGCGTCCGTCAGAATGTCGAGATTGCCTGACGCCAACGCGGGCGGCAAATGGACCGTCGTGCTTTGATAGTTCGCGCGAATCGCACAGCCGCGACCGCACGGCGTGGCCCAGAAGCAGGCGGCACGTTCGCTCATCGCCTGGGCAAGGACGCGTTGCGCCGTGGGATTGTTCGGATGAATTTTCGCGGCGAGGCGCGCTCCATCCTGTCGCTGGCTGAGTACGGCGCGGTGAATCGGAATAACCGGCACGCCGATTTTTTTGCCGTGCTTCTGTGCGTAGAGTTCGCCGGCGCGCAGTCGCGGCGCAGGTTGCAGGATGCCCTCGGGCGAATTGGGCGTGTTTTCCATGCCCTCATTCGTGCCGTAGATGCCTACGAGCATTTCGACTTTGTCGTAATACGGCGCGACGTCCTCATAGGAAATCGGCCAGTCGAAACCTAGGCCGTCACGCGAATGGGGTTTGAAATCGTAGGGTCCGTTGCGGAGCGCGATGCGTCCCCAGTGATTGGTGCGGCCGCCCAGCATGCGGGCGCGCCACCACGCAAACTGACGCTTGGGATCGGAAGAGGCGTTCGTGTAAGGTTCGCCCGGCACAGACCAGCCGCCATCGATCGTTGCGTCATGGAAACCAAACGGTTTGTCGGGCGTACCGGTGCCGCCGAGCGGGGCTTCGCCATTGGTTTGGAACATCGGCGTCTCCTGGCCCGGATCGTAGTTTCGTCCGGCTTCGAGCATGAGCACCTTCACGCCTTCCATCGCGAGCGTGTAAGCAGTCTGTCCGCCGGCGGCGCCCGAACCGACGACAATCACATCATAACGCGGCTGGGTTTTTCGAGAAGTGAGATGGGCCATGGAATACAGAATTGAATTGGGACTGTTGCGGATGAGGTCAGCGAACGCTGGCGACGGGACCGGGCCAAACGAAGATGACGGGGTGGGTAGGCGGGAAAACTAGGTGAACTTGCGCCGCGGCGCAAAGGGAAATTCGTTTGGGTGACGGGCGATCGCCGGGAGGCGTGGTCTATTGATCGACCATAGGATGAGTCGTGTTCGTTCATCTGCATTATCAGTGTCGCGTTGGTCAACCCCACGTTCATTTCAAACCATGACTCGTCTCCAAATCAAAGGGCTGCGGTGGTGGATGATCGGTCTCATCATGTTGGGCGCGGTCATCAATTATCTCACCCGCAGCACGCTGGCGGTGGCGGCACCGACCTTGCTCACCGACCTGCATATCACCACGCGCGAGTATTCGTGGATCACCGGGGCGTTTCAGGGCACGATCATGTTGCAACCGCTGTGTGGTTACGTGCTCGACGTGGTTGGACTGAAGTTGGGTTTCGCACTTTTCGCGACGGCTTGGTCGTTCATCAGCATGGCGCATGGGCTCGCCGGCAGTTGGCAGACATTTGCCTGGTTGCGCGGTTTGTTGGGGCTGGCCGAAGGCTCCGCTAATCCGGCGGGAATGAAAGCGGTGGCCGAATGGTTCCCCGCCCGGGAGCGCGGTCTCGCGGGTGGGGTCTACAATATCGGGGCTTCTTTTGGCTCGATGCTCGCGCCGCCGCTGGTCGTTTGGGCGATATTGCATTACAGCTGGCAGTCGGCATTTGTGATCACGGGCGGACTGGGCTTGGTGTGGGTTGGGCTCTGGTTGTGGTTTTATCATTCGCCGGAGAAGCATCGCGGACTTTTGGCAGAAGAAAAAAGGCACATTGACGATGGACAGGAGCCTCATTTGCAGGGCGACGGAAAACGTCCGGCGATTCGCGCGATTCTTCGGATGCGGAATTTCTGGGGCATTGCCTTGCCACGCTTCCTGGCCGATCCGACGTGGGGGACGCTTTCGTTTTGGGTGCCGCTTTACCTCACCACGGTCCGGAATTTCGATCTCAAACAAATCGCGCTTTTTGCATGGTTGCCCTTTCTCGCCGCCGACCTCGGTTGCCTCGCCGGTCCGGCCGTGGTGTTGATGCTGCAGAAGCGCGGCGTCACTTTGATCAATGCCCGCCGGGGCGCATTTACCGTCGGCGCCTGTATGATGATGGGGGTGGCGTTTGTCGGCTTGGTCAAAAGCCCGTATGCCGCAGTCGCCTTGCTCAGTCTCGCGGGTTTTGCGCACCAGACGCTTTCGGTCACGGTCATTACGCTCGCGTCCGATTTGTTTAAGCGCAATGAGGTCGCGACGGTCGCGGGTATGTGCGGCACGTGCGGCAATCTCGGGCTCCTGATTTTTTCACTGCTGATCGGCGGGATGGTCGCGACCGTCGGTTACACGCCTTTTTTTGTGACGCTCGGCGTGCTCGATCTGGTCGGTGCGGTCTTGCTTTGGACGCTGGTGAGGGAGACAACTCCTGAAACTCGCGAAGCGTGAACCTCAGCGAAAACCTTTTCATGCCTGATCAACTTTTAAAAAATCCCATCCTGCGCGGATTCAATCCCGATCCGTCCATCGTGCGCGTGGGCGATGACTACTATATCGCAACCTCAACTTTCGAGTGGTACCCGGGTGTGCAGATTCATCACTCGCGGGATTTGGTTCACTGGCGTTTGTTGACTCGTCCGCTCAATCGTCCGAGCCAGCTCAACCTGCTCGGCGATCCCGATTCGTGCGGGGTCTGGGCTCCATGCCTCACCCACGCGGACGGTTTGTTTTATCTGATCTACACCGACGTTAAGCGCTACGGTCGCACCACGGTGGGCGGAGCATCGGGCGCGTCGCTGCGCGATTTTCATAATTATCTCGTGACCAGCCAACGGATCGATGGCGAATGGTCGGACCCGGTTTATCTCAACAGCAGTGGATTCGATCCCTCGTTGTTTCACGACGATGATGGCCGCAAATACCTCGTCAACCAACTGTGGGATCACCGCCCCGGACACAACCGTTTCGCGGGTATCGTGCTTCAGGAATACTCAGTGGCGAAGGGAAAACTGATCGGCTCGCGCCAGTTGATTTTCAAAGGTACGGAGTTGGGCCTGACGGAAGCGCCGCATCTTTATAAGCGAAATGGATTCTACTATTTGCTGACGGCGGAGGGCGGGACTGGCTGGGGCCACGCGGTGACGATGGCCCGCTCGCGCACGCTTACCGGTCCATATGAGTTGCACCCGGACGTTTATATTCTGAGCTCCCGCAATCGACCGGAGGTCGAATTGCAAAGGGCCGGACACGCGGACCTCGTCGAGACGCAACGCGGCGAAACCTACATGGTTTATCTTTGCGGCCGTCCGCTGCCCAATCGCGGTACGTGCACGCTCGGACGCGAAACCGCGATTCAGCTGATGACCTGGGGGCAAGATGGATGGTTGCGCACGAGCGATGGACGGGGCTCGGCTCAGTCCCAAGTGGTTGCGCCCGCATTGCGCGCCCATGTTTTTCCGCCGATCCCGGTGCGCGCAGAGTTCGACGATGCGCGGCTGCCGATCGATTTTCAATGGTTGCGCTCCCCGTGGCCGCAGGAGCTTTTCAGTCTCACGGCGCGTCCGGGTTTTCTGCGGTTATACGGACGCGAAACCGTGGGCAGCTTATTCCGGCAATCGCTGGTCGCGCGTCGGCAACAGGCGTTTTGTTTCAGTGCGACCACCGTGGTCGAATTTGAGCCTGAGCACTTTCAACAGATGGCGGGATTGATCTGTTATTACGGTGGTTCGAAGTTCCACTATCTGTACCTCTCACACGATGAGCAGGTGGGGAAGCATCTGCGGGTCATGTCGAGTCTGCCGAATCACGTATCGTCGGATGCCTTTACCCCCATGATTGCCGTGCCCGCGGGAAAACCGGTGCAGTTGCGCGTCGAGGTGGATTACGAACGATTGTATTTCGGCTACCGGCTCGACGACGGGAATTGGCAGTGGTTGCCGCAACAATTCGACGCCAGTATTCTATCCGACGAAGCGAGTGCTCCGGGTGCGCCGAACTTCACCGGCGCGTTTGTTGGAATGGCCTGCCAGGATCTTGCAGGCACGGCGCGGCCGGCAGACTTCGATTATTTCGACTACGAAGAGCGGGAATTTCGCACGACACCGATACCGCCGACGAACGCGTGAGCTGTTGGTTGCCGACGGCACAAAATTCCAGGCCAGACTTCTGTATGGCTGAGGAAAGTGAAGGAAGGTTCGCTGCCGGACCTTCCTCCAGTCGCAACGCTAACTTATTGCACTACGATCTCGAGCGGAGCGAAACCTTCAGCCGTCAAGGTTACCTTATCCCCGGCCGCGAGATCCGCGATGCTCCATTCCTTGCCGGCTTCAATGGTGTGAGCCGGGAGATTTCTCGCCTTGGTTTCGGCGTGGAACGCCACGGCGAGGAGAATCTTCCCCGTCACGGTAATGTCAGTCGACGACTCATTTTTGAGTTTGAGGACGTATGGACCTTTTTCGCCACCTTCCACCTTGGTGAAAGAGTGGGACAACGGCAGGGCAGGAGCTGTGTCGGCCAGTGGCTGTAACGTAGCTGCGCTCGAAGCTTTGAGAGCGGGAACGGAAACCAAGGCGGCGCAGAACGCACAGCCGAGGGCGAGGAGCGCGCTTTTGCGCAACGAGGAACGCGAGGATGTATTGGTTGGGATCATAGTGGGGTCCATGAAGTCTGGGTGATTGCGTGGAACGGTGCAAGGCTGCGGTAACCTGTCTCGCGAATGAGCGTGAATTTCTGCCGAAACATTTTATGTGAATGGAATGTCCCGGCGAGAAATCATCCTGATTGGAAAGCGCGATCTTTCCATCCGCGCACATGTTGGTATCGAGGCCTCGATTGACGCTTTCCGACGGGAGATCGATCCCGCGATCACCTTTCATTGGGTGGCAACGAGCGAGATCGCCGATTGCGGGCCCGAGCGCTCGCTTGCCTCGGCCACCGGAATTTGGTGCGCACCGGGCGGTCCTTACGAAAGCACTGAAGGGGCCTTGCAGGCGATCCGTTACGCGCGCGAGCAGCGGCGGGCATTTCTCGGAACGTGCGGTGGCTTTCAGCATGCGTTGATGGAATATTGCCGGAATGTACTGGGCCGCGAAGCCGTGCATGAGGAAACGGCAACCGCCGCGCCGAATCCGCTGATCGTCAAACTTGCCTGTTCGCTTGTGGGCGTGAATGCACGGGTGATCGCGGTACCTGGAAGTTCATTCACGGAAATGATCGGTGGCGCGGAATCGATTGAGGAGTTCAATTGCAACTACGGTCTGGCGGCGTCGTTCGAATCGATTTTTTCCGGTTCGGACTTGCGGTTCACCGCTTACGACGAGGCAAAGCAGGTGAGAGCATTTGCACTGGCGGGGCATCCCTTTTTTGTCGGCACCCTTTTCCAACCCGAACGCCGCGCCTTGGCCGGCGCGTTGCACCCTATCGTGCGGGCTTTCCTCCAACATGCTTGATTTGCGAAAAAGGCTATGCACATCCCGGATTCCGCCCGGTAAGATCTTATTTCGATTTTTCTGAAGTGATTTGCCCGGGGCCGGTGTTTTAATAGACGAGTGTCATCCCTCCCGATGCTTCGAGATCAGACCACAGGCGGAATTCCTTTGCCGCGGTTCTTGCGTGTATGAAAATCTTGGGCCGTATTCTTTTTGCCGTTGGCTTGACCGGACTCGGAGTTCTGAGCCTTCTTTTCGCCGACTTTGCCATGAACTGGCAGCCGGTTCCCGCTTGGGTGCCTTTCCGGACGATTCTCGCCTACGCCTCTGGCACCATTCTGTTGGTCGGCGGCATCGGGACGTTTTTAAGGCGCACGGCGATGTGGTCCACACTGGTCCTCGCCATTTTCGTTCTGACGTGGTTACTCTTTCTCCAAGTTCCGCGGGTCGCTTCGAGTCCCACGGACGCCGGCGTGTGGCTTGGGTTCGGCGAAAACGCTTTGCTCGTGAGCGGTGGGTGGATTTTATTTGCGTCGTTGATGTTGCGCGAAAGCCGGTGGAAAATGCGGTTTGTGGGCAGTGACGGTATTATTCGCAGCGCGCGAATTTTGTACGCCGTGGCTCTTCCCATTATTGGGGTTTCGCACTTTGTGTATGCTGATTTTACGGCCTCAATGGTGCCGGCGTGGCTGCCTTTCCATATTGGGTTTGCCTACCTGACCGGCGCCGGGCACATGGCTGCGGGGCTCGGCCTGCTCCTCGGCATTCTCCCGCGTCTAGCCGCCATACTCGAGGCGGGCATGATCACCGCTTTCGTGGTCTTGCTTCATGTCCCCGGGGTCGCGGCGGCACCGACCAACCGTCTCCAATGGACGATGATGTTGGTCGCTGTCGCTTACGCTGGGTCCGCCTGGATCATGGCGGGTTCTATCCGTGAGACGCCTTGGTGGGACGTCGCAGGGCGAGCCAGTCGGAAATCAAGCGCGCCCTGAGGGAAGATAAGGTTGTCGCTTCGCTTTTCGGTTAACGCGCGGGAACTGAACCGCCTTGTCGGGCCTTAGCCGGTGAATCGCTTTACCCAGGCGACATAGCGGTCGACAAATCCCTGCAGAAATTTCTGGGTCTCGGGATTGCCAATTTTGCCATCGGCATCGAACATTCCCTCTTTGAATTGGATGAACACTTCGGGCTGGGACAGGGTGGCGACGTCCAGATAAGAAAGCACATTTCGCAAATGTTGCTGGGCCATCGAGGAGCCGGCTGCGCCGATGGAAGCACCGATGACTCCAGCCGGTTTGCCGGCGAATGAATTCGTGCCCCACGGCCGCGACGCAATGTCGATTGCGTTTTTCAAGACGCCTGGGATCGAACGGTTGTACTCCGGGGTGACAAACAAAAGCGCGGACGACGCCTTGATCGTGTCCTTCAACTTCTGGCAAACGGGTGGGTATGCGGCGTCCAAATCCTGATTGTAGAGGGGAAGATCGTCGATGCGGACGTATTCGAACTTCAGTTCAGCGGCCGCGAGCTTTTCGACGGCGCGGGTGAGTTTGAGATTGATGGAATCTTTCCGCAGGCTCCCGACGAAAACAGCAACATTGATTTGGGCCATGATGAGTGAAGGCAAAGGTTAAGGTGAGTGCGATTTGCCGCGTCCGAAAGACAGAGAAATACTCCGTGAGTTTCAGACGGCGACGCTTACCGCGCAAACCTAGTCAGTTCGAGAAATCTCTCAACTTATTTTAGACTGGCCGGGTTCACTTGAAAAAATGAAAAGTGGTGGCCGATTGCACCGGTCAGGTTGAAGACCGGCCTTTCGAAGCGAGGTCCATCATGGGCAAGACAACAATTGCTTACTGCAAATCCGTCACCTAATTATCCAGGCGCCGTGGTCCGATTCGACGATGATGCCCTTGCCTTGCACCGTCGGCTTATCGCCCGCCTCGCGTCATGGGACGGCACGGCGTTGCGCATTCTCTACCTTGAATTTAGTCCGTTTGTCTACGGCGATCAAGGTAACGGAAAAGTGAGAGGAGAAGCTCCGAAAGATTCGGGATCTGGGCAGCCATCTAATGAACGCCGAGATCCGATTTGATTTTCTGCGCAATAAGTTTCTGGGCTGCGAAGGGGCAGTTGCGGAAGTGATCAGAGTTTGAAATTCGATACCATCTAAAACTCGCCAATTGTTTCGGCGGCGTCGTAGCGGGGGGCGAAAAGGAGAAAAGAGGGCCGGATTGACTGCCGTTGCGTTCTATTTTGACAGCACATCCAGCTTTTCAGCGACGGATCCGCGCTCGCGCAAGCGGACCCAGGCCAGCGTGGTCGCGGCCCAGAGTCCGGGATGGAGCACGCCGCGTCCCAGCAGGGTCGCGATATCATCGACCTCTTGAATGATAGCGGCGCGGCGAACCGCATCGGGTTCGGCCGCCAGTCTCGTCGCCACGTCCCACGCGGCCTCGCGTGCACGATGTAGGCTGAAATTCACGACGTCCTCGTCCAAGCCACCGCCAGCTTTGACCAGAAGCCGGACTCCCGGCCAAATCGTCCCCATCCGGTCCACCACGTTGCCCACCAGATCACTCAACAACTGGTTGATGGCGTCGAAATCGTTTTTCAAACCGTGAATCGATGGACCGGGCGAGATCTCTGCAGCGACGATGCCAAGATCGAGGTTGATATGAGCATTCATGCCCAACAGCAGGTGCTGCAGGACGACCGGCCAGAAGGCCGTTTCGCAGGAAAGCGCCACCGCCCACGCGGAGGTTGGCGTCTCGTGGCGTTCATGCTGATGCCACGCGCAAATGTATCGGCTGGCAAAGGTGACATCGAACTTCGCCATGCGCGGTCCGTCTTCGAACGCTCCTTGGGTGATGCGCAGTTTTACCGTTTCGGTTACACGCCGGTAAAGTGCGGCGAAATAGCCATCCGCCGAACCGCGTCTGCGCGCGGTATGGATGATGAAATCGAGCTGCGTGATCACATCGTCGATCGACGACATCACCGGTGGAAAAGCATTCGGCGAAAAAGCCGGGGAAACGTCAGGCATAAATTTTGGAAATCGTACGCTCGCGCTGCGGTGCAATCGTCAAATAATTCATATTTCTGGTGCCTGGCGACCCCGTTTTATCCCACCGGTGGTCCCTTCGACGGGCATCTGGCAAAAAGGTGGGAATATTTTCCAATAAATGTCGGAATAGCTATCGATCCCCCGTCATTGAGGTAAAGTACCGTCATTGCGTGGCTTCATCGAAGCTCAAAACAACCATGAAAACGAAAGCATCTATCATGAACGATGCCTCTAAACGCGCGATTCTGCGCTGGATTCATCTCCTATTCAGCATCCCAATACTTGGTTACATTTACAGCCCGTTTGGAGAAATTCCCCACTATGCTCCTGCGGTGCGCTATTTCTTTCTTCCCATGCTTGTCCTTTCGGGACTTTGGATGTGGAAAGGCTATCTCCTTCGACGGCTTATTTCGAAAAGATCGTCCTGACACGAAACAGCCACCCCAAAGAAAATCTCCATGAAAGGTGCTAAAACGAAAAAGACACTGTCAGCGGGCCAACGCGAAGAACTGCTCAAAACGCTGCGGACGCGGTTCGATAAAAATATGAACCGTCATGACGGTATCGAGTGGGCGCAGGTAAAAGCAAAACTGGACGCCAGTGCCGAAAAACTGTGGGCGCTCAATGAAATGGAATCAACCGGAGGAGAGCCGGATGTCATTGGCTACAATAAAAAGACCGGCGAGTATCTCTTCGTCGATTGTTGCCCACAAAGTCCGGAAGCACGCGCGAGTTTTTGCTATGACCGGGAAGCGTTGGATTCCCGCAAGGAGCATAAGCCGAAAAATAGCGCGACAGACGTGGCCGCCGCCATGGGCGTCGAACTTTTGACGGAAGAACAGTACGCCGAATTGCAACAGCTCGGAAGTTTCGATACGAAGTCATCGAGTTGGCTGAAGACACCAGCCGACGTCAGAAAACTCGGCGGCGCTCTTTTTGGCGACCGCCGCTTCGGTCGTGTTTTTGTGTATCACAACGGAGCGCAATCCTATTACAGCGGTCGTGGGTTCCGTGGCGCGCTCCTGGTGTAGAATGACGCGTACCGTTTTCTTGCACTCATCATTTAATCCAAAGCCAACCTCCTCACGCCATGAAATACATTCTACTCGTTCATCATCCCAAGGATAGTTTCGATGCACCGAAGAATCCTGCCGAAGTCGCCGCTGGTCGCGCCTATGGCGAAGCGTTGCGTGCCGCGGGCGTCTTTGTCGCTGGCGCGGGGCTCGTTTCCCCTCAAAATGCCACGAGCGTTTCCGTGCGCGAAGGCAAGCGTCACGTTCAGGATGGCCCTTATGCGGAGACGAAGGAATTTCTCGCCGGTTTCGTGATTATCGACGTGCCTGATCTCGACGCTGCGCTCGAATGGGCCGCGCGCAATCCGTCGGCATCGCACACGCCGGTCGAGGTGCGACCGCTGGCGGGCTCCTATTTTGCCACCGGCATCATCAAATAACAACCGATGGGGGAATCCAGCGCGTTTGCCGCCGTTGAAGCCGTCGCCCGCAATTCGTACGGGCGGCTGGTAGCTTATCTCGCGGCACGGTCAGGCGACGTCGCAGGTGCGGAAGACGCGCTCAGCGATGCGTTCGGGACCGCGCTGCAGCACTGGCCGGTGAACGGCGTGCCGCAAAAACCGGAAGCGTGGTTGTTGCACGCCGCGCGCAATCGCCTGATCGATTCGGCGCGCCGTGCGCAAGTCAGAAAGAAATATGAAACGGTTCTCCAACTTGCTGGCGAGGCCGACGACGTTGCGACGATGAATGACGTCTTTCCCGATGAACGGCTGAAACTCCTTTTCGTCTGCTCACATCCGGCGATCGATATCGCTGCGCGCACGCCGCTCATGCTGCAGACGGTACTCGGCTTGGATGCGGCGTGCATCGCATCCGCGTTTCTCGTGTCGCCTGCGGCGATGGAGCAACGATTGGTACGCGCAAAAAATAAAATCCGGGAGGCGGGCATCCCGTTTCACGTGCCAGAGCTGCCGGAATGGGCTGAGCGTCTTTCCTTCGTGCTCGATGCCATTTATGCAGCTTACACGACCGGATGGGAAAATGTCGTCGACGATGGCTCGACTCATCACGCTTTGGCCGGCGATGCCGTCGCAATCGCGCGGACTCTCGTCCAGCTCGTGCCCAATGAACCTGAAGTGCACGGGTTGCTCGCGCTCATGTTGCATTGCGAAGCGCGAAGTGAAGCACGCCATAACTGTGCGGGGGAATTCGTGCCGCTCGATCGGCAAGACACCACGCTGTGGTCGCGCTCGCTGATCGACGAGGCGGAGAGAAATCTGCGGATCGCGTCCGGGTTAAATCGCATGGGGCGGTATCAAATCGAGGCCGCAATCCAATCGATCCATGCGCACCGCGCCATGAGCGGCGTGATCGACTGGCCGGAAATTGTATTACTCTATGAAGGTCTGGTGCGCATTACCCCAACGATCGGCGTGCAGGTCGGTCGGGCCGTCGCATTGGCGGAATCCGGCGATATTTTGGCCGGATTTGCTGCCCTTGACGAGATTTCCGCAGACCGTGCCGGGAATTATCAACCATGGTGGGCGGCGCGTGGACACCTCTTGCAACTGCTCGGCCGGGTAGGAGAGGCTTCTGACGCATTTGAACGCGCTGCGAGTTCGACCGACGATCCAGCGTTGCGCACCCATCTTCTCGCACGAGCTCGCCCGTAGCATTCGTCGGCGACGAATGCGGAAAAAGTTGTAAACCGCGATGTGACGACTCAGCGACCGGGTTCGGTCAAAGCTGCCCGGGCGAAATGCCTCACGAGCTTAAATCAAAAGCAGGTTTCTCGAGATTCGTTTGGTGGCGTCGGCGAAACGGAAATACAGGCTTTTTCACTCACCCCACTCATGCCGGGGTGACCGTGGCAATGAGGTCACGGAGAGCAGGACCGAGCTGACGGAGTTCTTGAAGATGGATGGCGGACAGGCGCTCGATCACTTGTTCGCCATGGCCGGTGAGATGTAGCTCGACGCGCCTGCGGTCAGTCGGCGAAGTGGAACGACGGAGAAGCCTCCGCCGCACCAATCGGTCGACCAGACCGACCGCACTGTGATGCCGAACTTGAAGGTGATCAGCCAGTTCAGTGATAAACGCGTACTCGCGCCCTGGGAACCCCTTTAGGACAAGCAGTGCTTGATGCTGTTGGACGGTGAGTCCGGCCCGGCGGGCTGCTTCTTCGCTGAAATGCAGGAAGATGCGCAGGGCGTGGCGAATGGCAGCGAGCGACTCATAGTGGGATTTGCGAAGGCGAAGCGATGGCATTTCTTGGAACGGGAAGAAAAAGAATTGCATTATATCGTAGCACGATGCAATCACGGAATCCTTTTTCCATGAAATCAGGTTCTCTCTCCGCTACGCACTCATCAACGGCCACTGAAGAGCACGACGCCTTGTCCGACTTCACGACCGACCGGCGCGTCCTGTTGCTGTGCGCGCTCGCGATCCCGATCGGGGCCATCGCGGCGGTTGTCGCCAAGGTGCTCCTTTGGCTGATCGCGGTAATTACGAATGCTGTCTTCTTTTTTCGTTATTCCACGGAGGCGGTCACCTTCGGCGGCCAGCATTTCGGTTGGTGGGGTATTCTGGTTCCAGCATTGGGCGGTCTCGTGATCGGTTTGATGGCGCGCTATGGCTCGGAAAAAATTCGCGGTCACGGTATCCCGGAAGCGTTGGAGGCGATTTTGCTGGGACGGAGTTTGATCAATCCCCGCGTGGCAATTCTGAAACCCATTTCGTCGGCCATCTCCATTGGCACCGGTGGTCCGTACGGTGCGGAAGGTCCGATCATCATGACGGGTGGCGCCTTCGGTTCGCTTTTCGCGCAGTTATTTCACCTGACCTCGGCGGAAAGAAAAACGCTGCTGGTCGCGGGTGCCGCTGCCGGCATGGCGGCGGTGTTTGCAACTCCGGTGGCGGGAGTGCTGTTGGCCGTGGAGCTTTTGTTATTTGAATGGAAACCCCGCAGTTTCATTCCGGTCGCGGTCGCCTCCATCGTTGCGGCGGTTGTCCGCGAACCATTGTTGGGCGTGGGTCCGATTTTTCCCGTGACGGCTCATGCGATCCTCGATCCGAAGTTTCTTGGCTGTGCTTTGCTCGTTGGCATTTGTGTTGGGCTTCTTGCCAGTTTGCTGACCAACATCGTCTATGCCTGTGAGGACGGTTTCGCGAAGTTGCCGATTCACTGGATGTGGTGGCCCGCGATTGGCGGTTTGCTCGTAGGTATCGGTGGTTACCTCGACCCGCGGGTTCTCGGCGTCGGTTATGAAACAATTCACAGTCTCATGCGCGGGGAAATTCTCGGCACCGCACTCATTGGATTGATCGTGGCAAAAGGGCTGGTCTGGAGCATCTCGCTCGGCTCGGGTACATCCGGCGGCGTATTGGCACCATTGCTCATGGTTGGCGGCGGCATGGGCGCTTTGCTTGGGACATGGATGGGAATCGGTGATCCAGGGCTCTGGGCCATCGTTGGGATGGCGGCGATCATGGGCGGCGCGATGAGCGCGCCGCTGACGGGAATCATCTTTGTTTTGGAGCTGACGCACGATCTTAACACGATGCCGGCTTTACTGGTGGGGACAGTAGCAGCATTTGGCGTGACCGTGCTTTTATTGCGCCGTTCGATTTTGACGGAAAAACTTGCGCGGCGCGGACAGCACATTTCACGGGAATACAGCGTCGACGTATTCGCGCTCATCCGGGTGGGCGATGTAATGGATCGCACGCCACCGATTGTGTCCGATACGACTACGGTGGCGGAATTGGCAGCACAGTTGACGCAGCCGGGTTCCATCGGCGCGCGACGCCAGGCGACTTTAATCGAACGGGATGGACTGCTCGTGGGAATTGTCACGCGCGGCGATCTGCTTCGAGCCCAGCGGGCCAACGGCGCATCTGTCATGACGGTGGCGCGGGCTGGCACCGCGAACCCCATCACCGTGTTTGCCGATGAAACGCTGGATGAGGCGTTGAACAAAATGCTCCAACACAACGTTGGCCGGCTTCCAGTCGTGGCGCGGGAGAACGCGCGAAAGATCGTGGGTTACCTTGGGCGTCCGGAAATTCTTGGCGCACGCACTCGTGGTCGCGAAGAAGAAAGCCATCGCGAACGCGGGCCGCTAGGAAAACGGCTCGGCTGACCGGCCTCAGTCTTCGATTTCAGGCATTGAGCAAGCCGGGCTGAAAAATTCCCCGGCTTTTCCAGGCCGCCGTGGCAGTTCCGCGCTCGCAGCTTCGATCAATTCCTTCAGGACCGAGCGATGGCACTTTGTGGCGTCTTCGCAAAAACATCCGAGGTGGATCGGCTGGCAGCGGGCGGCCGCTGCCACCAGTTGGATGACATGGCGCATCGCGGGCTGGCGCATTTGAGCGCGATAGTGGCGGAAAAATTGGCGGCAGGTTAGCTTGCCCCTCCGGTAGTCGCTGACCAATTGACTGGTCGGCGCGAGCAATGGCAGCCACACGTCAAAGTAACCGCGGATTGCGAACTCCTCACGGCGAATTCCCCGTGGCAGATGGCGCGCAACTCCGACGAAAAGACCCTTCCATGAGCCGGCTTCGCCGTAGCGGTAAGTTTGAACTTTGATCGAGTCTGGTGCAATACGGCGCATCCGAATGACCATATCCTAAACCGAGGTTTTCGCTTGGCGAGCCATCGTTTTGGACGAAGATTGAGCGACCGGCGAAGTCCGGATCAAAGCCATGCCGCCTACGATTTCACAATTAGAAAAGAACGTTTTTTCAAAACGTTGCCGCCGGTCGATCGGCCGTCAGCGTTCTTGTTGGAAGGGCTCGGGGAGCAGGCAATGAGTGCAGAGAAAAAGAGCATGGTCACGCGATGTGCCCACGCCGGTTCGCGCCGGGAAAACGACGGTGCCAATGCGCCCTTCCAACCGCCGATTGTGCAAAGTACTGTTTTCGATCTCGGTACGGCGGCGGATGCAGAAGCGATTTTTTCCGGGGCGCGCTCCGGGTTTGCTTACTCCCGTTTTGGCAATCCCACTGTCGAACTCCTCGCGGATACAATGGCCGATTTGGAGGGCGGGTCGGGCGGTCTCGTCACCAGTTCCGGCAATGCCGCCGTGTTGTGCGCCGTGGTCGCCGCGCTGGAGGGACGCAAGGGACCGCTGGTGACGCATCAGGATATTTATGGCGGGAGTTTCGAGCTGTTGCAGATCCTTGCTTCCGTGTGCCGTGTGCCGGTCGAAACGGTGGATGCGACGGATGCCGGCGCGTGGTCGAAAGCGTTGGCCGCAGCCGGGGCAGTGTTGATTGAAACGCCTTCGAATCCGTTGATGCGATTGATCGATCTGGCGGCGACGGTGAATGTCGCGCATTCGTGTGATGCGCCGGTCATCGTGGACAACACCGTGGCGACACCTTTTAATCAGCAGCCGTTTGTGGCGGGCGTTGATTGGATCGTGCATTCGACGACGAAGTATTTGAACGGCCATTCCGATATGATCGGCGGATGCATCGTGAAACGTGAACCGCTCACCGCGAAAAACCGTCGCATCCACAAGAATCTTGGGGGTACGGTCAACGCATTCGATGCGTGGCTGGTGTTGCGCGGGCTGCGGACTTTTCCGCTGCGAATGGAAGCGCACAATCGCAACGGGCAGGCCGTTGCGGGCTGGCTCACGCGTCAGCCGTCGGTCGCGCGGGTTTTTTATGCGGGTGATCCGGCCCATCCGCAGGCAGCGCTTTTCCAGCGCCAAATGAAACATGGCGGTGCTTTGCTTTCATTTGAACTAAAAGCCGGCGCGGAAGCGGCGACGCGATTCATCGACCGGCTAAAATTGGTCGTACATGCCGTGAGCCTCGGCGGGCTGGAGAGCCTCGCCACCCGCCCGGCCATGTCGAGTCACCGCGGGATGCCGCCGGAAGCGCGCGAGCGGGCGGGAATTTCCGAGGGGCTCATCCGACTTTCGGTCGGAGTGGAAGCAATTGACGACCTGCTGGCGGATTTGGAGCAAGCGCTCGCTTAACGAGGAGAAATTGAGCAACCGTCCGCCCATTATCGCAGGGAATTTTTGGTAATCGCTTGCTGCAGGAGGCCGATGAGTTGAGGGCCGGCCGAGTGCAATTCCTTACGGTGCGCGAGGTACAATTTCTCCAATATGGCGAGCCCCTTGGCGGAGAGGGTTACCTGCACGCGGCGGCGATCTTCCTTCGAGGGTGAACGTCGGACGAGCCGCCACTTCTCCATGCGGTCGACGAGACCGACTGCGCTGTGGTGTGCGATCTGCATTTGTTCGGCGAGTTCACCGATTGTCGCCCAGTTCCGACCGGGGTAACCCTCGATGGCCAGCAAAACCTGATATTGTTGCGCCGTGATACCGTGACTGATGGCCGCCGCTTCGCTAAAGCCGAGAAATTTGCGCAGCGTGTGCCGGAACTGGGCGAGCAGTTCATAATCTTTTTTGGATAGTCCGGTGGTGGATTTGGCGATGCGTGGCACGAGTATCGAAAATCGCGCCCCGGAGGATATGGCAAGAGGCAATCGTTGGTCTGCGGCCATCGTTCCCCGGAAGAAGTGGGAACTGTGCACGCCTGGAGCGATCAAACAGAGTAAGCCCATGAATACATCAGCCCAGACCAATCCCCTCGTTCTTGAGGGAAATTTCTATCAGGACGGCAAAATCGTCGGCCCCATACTCTCTGCGGTTTTGTTGCCGCTCGACCGCGCGCATCCTGCGGAACTTGCCGATTCGGCGGATGAGCGCGTGCGGTATCTTATTACCATCCGCGGATTTTTCACGGTTCATGATGCGCTCGGCACCTCGATATTCGAGGTGGACTCCGGTCAGCAACGGATGCGGGTGTTTCCCGAAGACAGCGCGGCCACGGGACACGAGACGGGAATCACGGTTACGCTCGAACAATAGGAACGAAACTCGATGGGAAGTACTTTGGGTGGCTTGACCTGAAGGGGTTGTCTGGGAAGATAACCAGCTGTGAAGTCGCACCTCTTTTTGTTGATGCTGGCGGTCGGTTTAGGCGGTATTACACTGGGCGCCGCCCCAAAGCCAAACGCGCCTTTTCGGATTGGGATTGTCGGGCTCGTGCATGATCACGCACAAGGTTTTCTGGGGGACCTTGGTTCCCGCCACGACATCGAGCTGGTTGGCATTGCCGAATCGAATCCCGAACTTGTGGCGCGCTACGCGGCACGCTACAAACTCCCTGCGGCGCTTTTCTATCCCAGTTTGGAGAAAATGTTGGACGCAACGAAAGTCACTGCGGTCGCGGTTTGCAGCAGCACATTCGATCACGAAAATATTGTGCAGGTTTGCGCCGCCCGGGGCGTCAATGTCATGGTCGAAAAACCACTCGCGGTGAATCTCGCTCACGCCCGTGCCATCGCATTGGCGGCGGCGCGTGGAGGAATCCAAGTGATCGTTAATTACGAGACAACGTGGTATCCCGCCACGCAGGCCGCAGGAGTGAAAGTTAACGAGGAACACCTCCTCGGTGACCTGCGCAAAATGGTTGTTCACGATGGCCATCAGGGGCCGCGGGAGATCGGCGCATCAAAAGAATTCCTTGCCTGGTTGACCGATCCAGTACTCGACGGCGGCGGTGCGCTCATGGACTTCGGATGTTATGGCGCGAACCTGATTACGTGGTTGATGCGGGGCGAGCGGCCGGTGTCGGTGACCGCGGTCACCCAGCAGATCAAGCCGGAGATTTATCCCAAAGTGGACGATGAAGCGACGATCATTCTTATCTACCCGCACGCGCAAGGTATCATTCAGGCGTCATGGAACTGGCCGTTTGGCCGGAAGGATTTTGAACTTTACGGGACGCACGGCAGCCTGATTGCGCCGGAACGGAGCACCCTGCAGTTGAAGACTTCTGACGCTCCCGCAAGCGGGGAAACGCTCCCGGCGCTGGAAGGCGCGCGGCGCGATTCGCTGGATTTTTTTGCCGCAGTTGTTCGTGGAGAAGTAAAGCCCGACGGACTTTCGTCGCTGGAAACCAACTTGATTGTGACAGAAATCCTCGATGCGGCGCGGGCGTCTGCACGGACGGGTTGCCGGGTCGATCTCGCCAAGGAGCCTTGAAACACTTGCCGGCAAACGTGCTTTCCGTTGCGCGCAAAAGTGATTCACTGCGGACATATGAAAAAGGTTTTGACAGTCTGTTTCGCCGCCGTAGTCGCGGCTGTGGTTTCGAATGCGTTTGCAGCTGACGTTCCAAGTGCAGCCAACGTGAGCGGTGCCGGCTCTCATCAGGTTGTCCCGCTGTGGCCAGCTGGTGCTCCCGGTTCGGAAGCGCGCAAAAATGAACCGGAAAAAATCGTCGGTAACAGTGTCTCCAACATTCATTTTCCGACCCTTACCGTTTACCTGCCGGAAAAGGCGAAGGCGACCGATTGTGCGGTTGTTATTTGTCCGGGCGGTGGACATCGAAATCTTGTGATGCAAAAGGAAGGTTACGACATCGCCCGGTGGCTTTCCGATCACGGCCTGGTCGCATTTGTCTTGAAGAATCGGCTGGCGCGCGATGACGCGACACCCGCTGGTACACCTCAACCCTACACGATCGAGCGGGATGCCCTGGCCGACGCACAACGCGCGATTCGTCTGGTTCGGACTCGTGCTGCGGAGTGGGGCCTCGATCCGACCAAGGTGGGCATCATCGGATTTTCCGCCGGCGGTGAACTTGCGGCGCTTGCCGCCGCTCATCCCGATGCAGGCGATGCCACAGCGGCGGATCCGATTGATCGCGCTTCCGCCACTCCAGCGTTTCAAGGACTCATCTATCCCGGCCAGACGCAGAAGATTCATCCAGTGAAAGGGGCCGCGCCGGCATTTCTTGCCTGTGGCGCCAATGACCGCCCGGATATTTCCGAAGGGCTGCCAAAGGCCTATTTACTTTTCAAAGAGGCGGGCGTGCCGGTCGAACTCCACATTTATGCAGGAGTGGGCCATGGATTTGGCCTGCGTCCCGGGCCCGCCGCCGATTGGGCGGATAGATTTCTCGCCTGGCTTGGCACCGAGAAATTAGTCGTGCCACCGCGCAGCTGAACGATGACGCCGAGGATATCTTTCTAGAGCCTTTGGACAGTTTTGGACCAGCCTGTTGCCGGTCCAGTGAGACCAGGCGATGAATCAGGAATGCTTCGGGCGATTCTGGTATTTTCGGGTAAGATCGCCGTAAAGCTTGAGACGATTCTCCAATGCTTGCACGCGTTGGGCGAAATCGGAGATGACCGGGAACCCCAGGAAGGCGATGCGGTTCGCCCGTCCGCTAAAGGGCAGGTTGTCCAGAAATCCCTTTGCCAGATTATCAAGCATGAGGATCTTGATGACAATTTCCTGACGACCGTCGAAATAGATGAAAGCGAGCAAGCCTCCCATTGCCCCCGGAATGCAAACCGGAGAGGCTCCGGTAAGATCGATCGATACAAAGCCAGGCTCTTCGCTCAACTTGGGCGCGGAGGTCGATAAGGGCGACAGGTCAACGTTTTTGGGAGAATCCATGAACGACTCAGTTGAGAAGGAAATTTCGCATAAGTCCATCGCAGTCGTCTTCGACGCGATTGCAGCGATTCTGGAGGAATTTGTCGCGCGATCCCGCGTGCGCGATCCATTGTCCGCCGGTTGCGTTCAGGCCGATATTTTGGCGCCATTTGCGGTGCACATCAGCTCGGATTGGGACGGCCATGTCATCCGTCCGAATCGTGCGCGGGGACTCTCGCTCCGGAGATATTACACGAAGTTCTTGCTGAAAAAGAGATCGAGGCTCCACGCCAGGATCACCCGGACTTTCCTGTCGAAGCCGGGAAGTTTGCTGAGAAAGAGTGTGCGCCAGAGCCATGGATCTCCTCTCCGTGGCGCGTCAATTGTTCATCGACATAACGGCCGAAGTCGGGGCCCAGTTCCGGCAGGAGGTGACCCGGGAAATCTCCTGATCGCCCGGAAAACAAAAAGTCGCCGCGACGGCTCGATTAGAAGCTTGTTTGAAGCAGCCTGTTTTTCAGGACACCGGTTTCAATACGGGATAAACGCCCATTTTGTCGGGACCGGTGTACGCTCCATCGTAACTGCTGAAAAAGGAGCGAACCTTTTTCCCCGCGAACTCCTGTTCCGTGGCCAACCGCCCGGAGAGATGTGCCCAGCGTACAAATTCGAGCAGGCCGCATTTTTGTCCGACGCGGTAGACAGCGCCCTCCGTGCTGGGATTTTGGACTTCCCACGAGAGTTGCGTGGCGGCCGGTTTGCCCAACAGCGCCAGGGCGATGCTGTCGATTTCCACCAAGGCGAGGTCCGCACGTTTTCCGTTGGGTGCCGATGGCTTTGCGTCGTTAACCCCCGCCCCGTGACCGTTGGGGTGCGCCGGGATCGCGGGCGTGGTTTGCATCAGCGAAAGGGGATCGCAAACCCCCGCAGGTTGTGAGCGGTTTCGCTGGCCGGTTGGCTCCAACGAGGCGCTTCTCAGCTTAGTCCGCAGGGACGAGACCGCCTCATTTTTCTGCTCCACATAGACCGGGTCGGCGGTGTCGGTCAGGCGGTTGTTGCGCGACGAGCGCTGCAGGTTTTGGTTGATTGCTTCAAAAGCGGCGTGCACGGAATTGGCCGTGAGAAAGTAGAGGTCCTTGATGAGAAAGGGAGAGTCCTGCACGAGACTCGCTTCCATCTCGGTCAGCTTGAGGTGGGGCAAATCGATGGGGATATCGATGATGGATTTCTCCTCGGGATCAGGAATCATCACCCGGTCGAGACAACCGGTCGCGTGGGCAAGGATCGTTGTCGTGACGCTTTCAAATTCGGCCGCCGAGCATTCATCGCCAAAGCCGTCCGGCAAAAGCACACTTTCTGCGTTGTGGTGAATCGTTCCTTCCTTGCACACGCTGCTGTGGGCTCGCTTCGAGCTGAGCAACCGGGCGATAACTTCGGCGCACGACACCTGAACGTCAAATTCCCCTGGAACCTCTGTTTCGGTAACCGCTTTGACCTGGGTGTAAACGACCGTCCGAATGCCGTATGATTTGGTGGTCAACTTGAAGACCTTGCCTACCGACTCCAGCCAAAGATCCAGGCGGGATTTTTCTTCGTCAATTTCAGGCGGAATGGGAGACGTCGTTTGCATCGGCAGTCGTTAATATCGGCTCAAATTCTCGTTTTTCTTTTCAATCTGGCCAAGTGTTTTAGGGGGATTCCCCTCTATAAATATAGATTTATAAATTCTTTAACGAAGCGGTCGGGTTCAGGGCTGTTTTTGGCCTCCGACTACGGTCGGTCATCGCGGTTGTCCCGCGAAAAAGGAAAAATCTGCCCACAAAAAAGCAGCCTCAGAAGAGGCTGCTTTTGCGATCAGCGGCAAAGATCAGGCGATGCCGGTCAGTGGTGATCGTGATGATCGTTATCGTGCTCGTGATGAGGCTCGGCCCAGTAGCCTTCGATAAATACATAGCCGCGATCACGCTTTTCCCAGCGTGGCGCGACCCAGACTGTTCTTCCATGGGGCGGAAGCTCCCAATGCCCGGCAATCCACTCATGTCGTCCGTGGCGGTTGGCCCAATATCCCTCAACCCAGACGTGATTGCGAGAGGGGCGGTCCCGTTCAACGATTACTTCGTGGCGGGGAGGCGGAGGCGCCCCAAGATAGACGTTCAGATCGACCGCTGCGATCAAACGCGGCGCGACTAGTGATGCGCCGCGGGCGGTGAATGGCGCGAGTACCCCGACCGCGATCAACGTGGGCAGGCCGTAGCGGAGAAAAGACCTTCGGGATTTTATGTTAGGAGGGATAATAGTCATAGTATACGTTTGGACCTAAAAGGATGCGCGGAGTTCGCGCTTTTTCAACACAGTAAGTCCCCAAATCTGGCATACTTGCGCTGCTTATCCAGACCAATACCCCTAAAGTAACCGCTATCGGCACGCGTTTCGTGCGCCTTAAAGGATCTGTTCGTGCGTTCGATCCTGCTGATGGGTTGCAATACATCTTCACGTTCGCATCCGCTCTCACGGCTCGCGCGAATGAGGCCTCGGAGTTTTCGAAAGCATGGATGGCCATCGATGAACCGCTGCGCGCGCCTTTGGTCCCGACAAACCCGTTTCGGGAAATACATTGTTCAATATGGCGGTCGAATTGCCGATCTGGAACTTCTGTCGTCCGCCCGTCACCACTCCCGATCAATTGGCCATGGCCAGAGAAAATGCCACCACGGACGCCGGGTCGCGACGCACCATTGGCCGTCGCGGATAAAACGCATTTCGTCGCCGCTCAAACGCAGGACGTTCTGCACCGTCCGCTCACATTGCGGGCAGGCGCCGGCGTACCGGACTTCAGTGCAATGGGCGTAGTCATTGATGATCCCGTACAAGGCTTCGAGCGGAACCCGCGTCGCGCAGTCGTCACACGTTACCTCCAATCCGTGAAGCGTTGCACCGTTCCGGACGTTTTGGTGCGGCAGTTTCCCGGCCAATGATGAATATTCGGAATGGAAGCGGGAAATGGGACCGGTCACGACCGGCGCGTTTTGACCATCCGAAAAAAGCTCGGCAGATGAAGCAAACGCAGCGGCGGATTGGGACGGATTGGACACCGGATTTTATATCGGCAGGTCCCGGCTGGCCCTTCACTCATCACCATCGAAAGGGGCCAAAATTTTTTGTTAATCAAGGCTCAAGCTGGACAAAAGGCTGCCACGGCCGACAAATAGGGCGTGAACCCTTTCCGGATTCGTGAACTGACCATCCTCGGTGACCGCGAGATCCAGGGATTGAGTGACGTTCTCTTCGACTGCGTGGAAGGAGGCGCTTCGGTGAGTTTCATGCTTCCTTTCTCCAGGGCCAAAGCAGAGGCATTTTGGCGAGGTGTTGCCGAAAGCGTGGCGCGTGGGGAGCGGCTGGTGTATGTTGCGGAGAACGACGCTGGGACAATCGTCGGCACGGCAACCGTGATTTTGAATTTGCCTGAAAATCAGCCGCATCGCGCGGAGGTGGCGAAGATGTTGGTGCATCGAAACGCGCGGCGCATGGGCTTGGGTGCGGCGTTGCTCGCCGCTGCTGAACGTGGTGCGATCGACGCGGGCAAAACATTGCTGGTGCTCGATACGGTGAGTGACAGCGACGGTCATCGGTTGTATGCGCGACAAGGATGGCAGCGTTGCGGCGAAATATCGGATTTTGCACTGTGGCCTGACGGCAGGCTCTGCGCTGCCACGATTTTCTTCAAATCACTCAAGCCGTAGTCCGGACACGACTTCGGTCTCGCCTCAGCCCGTTGAACGATGATCAGCCGGCGGGCACGGACGGATTCCGCCGGTTATGCCAAAGCATGCCCCAGACGATGAGGATCGCGATCGGGCTCAGAAAAATCGCATACAACGGCCAGAGATTCGAATCGCGGGAAAGCGCGTAAAGACAAAACGCGTACGTCGGCAGCATGAACGAAAGCGGCAGCGCGGACAGCAACCGGCGCGGTCCGCGTAATCGGAAGAAGGCATAGATTTGCAGGATTGGATAACCGGGCACCGATAGGAAAAAAAGCGGCATCAACCATCCGCCGAACGTATCCCCAAAGCCGGTTCCGGTTTGACCGGATTGTTTCAAGGCCTGGCCGACGGTGTGTTGTTGTTCATCGCTCAAAGTCTTCGCCCATACGGCCGGCTCCCGGGCGATAATTCCCGCGTGCCACACTGCCTGAATCGCGTATGTCGCGGGGGATTCCGGTGAAGCCGCCGTGGCGTGGACCACAGGTATTGACGCCCGCGCAAGCAGACTCATCACGGAAAACAAGACGAAGCTCGTGAGCAACCGCCACATCATGGGTTGTGCGATCGTCGGAGCGAATCGTTGTGGCATCAAGCGGGCATTTCGCTTTTCGGAACCCAAAAGCCGCAGCGCGGTTATTGGGTTTATTCGCCAGACAACCAGACACGTTCCCAGGAATCGTCTATGGGAGCACAGTGTTTCCAGCTGCCGGATTACAGGTATTTATCTGTCACCGCGCCCTCTGAGGCGGTGCTGACGAGCTTGGCGTACTTGGCGAGGACACCGCGGGTTTCACGTGGCGGGAGCGGTTTAAATGCGGCCATGCGCGCAGCATAGTCGGCGTCCGGGATCAGAAGACTGATGGTGTTCTTGACCGCATCGACTTCGATGAGATCCCCATTGCGCACGATGCCGATCGGGCCACCGCGGGCGGCTTCAGGTGTGATGTGGCCGACGTCGAAACCGTGACTGCCGCCGGAAAAGCGTCCATCGGTGATGAGCGCAACATCCTTGATTAAGCCGCGACCGGCGACGGCGCTGGTGGGCGAAAGCATTTCGCGCATGCCGGGTCCGCCAACCGGGCCTTCGTTGCGAATCACCACGACGTCGCCTTTCACGACATCCCCACGCAGAATGCCTTTCAGCGCATCTTCCTCGCCTTCGTAAACCTTGGCGGTGCCTTTGAAATAGAGGCCTTCCTTGCCGGTAATTTTTCCCACGGCCCCGCCGGGAGCGAGATTGCCGTGGAGCACGCGCAGGTGCGTTTCCTTTTTAATCGGCTGGTCCCACGGTCGGATGATGTCTTGTTGATCGGGATAGGATGGATAGGGCTGCACGTCCTTGAGTGACTCGGCGATGGTCGCGCCGGTAACGGTGAGGCATTCGCCGTGTAACATTCCGCGGTCGAGCAGCATCTTCATCATCGGGCGGATGCCGCCGATGCGGACGAGGTGGCTCATGCCGTATTTGCCAAACGGTTTGACGTCGGCCAGCAGCGGGACTCGCTCGCCGATCGACTTGAAATCCTCCAGCGCGAGCGGGACATTCGCAGAGTGTGCGATGGCGAGAAGGTGAAGGATGAGATTGGTCGAACCACCGAGCGAAAGACACACGACAATCGCGTTTTCGAAGGCGTGGCGCGTGAGGATATCACTCGGCTTGATGCCCTTCTTGAGCATGTTCATCACGGCAGCGCCGGCGCGCTCGCAGTCCTCGCGTTTTTCCTTTCCGACGGCGAGTTGGGCGCTGCTGTTGGGCAGACTCATTCCGAGCGCCTCAATCGCGCTGGCCATGGTATTGGCGGTATACATGCCGCCACAGGAACCGGGACCGGGAATGGCGCTCGCTTCGACGTCGCGCAGCCCGGCGTCATCGAGTTCGCCCTTCGCGTGTTTACCCACGGCTTCAAAAACAGAAACAATATCGAGTGGCTTTTTGTGATCGCAATCGCCGGGTGTGAACCCGGGAAGGATGGTGCCGCCGTAAATAAAAACGGCCGGGCGATTCAATCGCGCGATGGCGATCATCGCACCGGGCATGTTTTTGTCGCAGCCACCGATTGCGACGAGACCGTCGAAGCCTTCGGCGGCGACGGCGGTTTCAATGGAGTCGGCAATCACATCGCGGGAAACGAGGCTGTAGCGCATGCCGAGCGTGCCCATGCTGATGCCGTCAGTGACGGTGATGGTGTTGAAATAAACCGCTTTTCCCCCGGCAGCGTTGATGCCTTTACGGGCGTGATCACTCAGTTCGCCAAGATGGACGTTGCACGGCGTCATGTCGCTGGGCGAGGACGCGACGGCGATCTGTGGTTTTTTGAAATCGTCGTCCGTAAATCCGACGGCGCGTAACATGGAGCGGGCCGGAGCGCGGTCATTGCCGTCAACCACGACGGAGGAATGCGGGCGGAGGGAATCTTTCGAAGCCATAAGGAATTGGGATTAACTGTTAATAGAGCGCAATGGAAGCGCTCGCGGCAAGTGGAGAGTTTCGTCGGGAAAGCAGGGAGACGCAATTTATGTCGCAACGTGTGCGACTGGCGTGGCAGTCAGGTGTGGGAGCGAGCTTGCTCGCGACTAACGATCCGCTAGTTCGCGAACAAGCGTCCGCTCGCAAAAAATTCCGCCGCTTGGCTCTCGATGCCTTGGCTTCTACTTCGCCTTTGGCGTGGCTTCAGTCACGACGCGGAAAACGTAGTAGGTGGCAGGTGTGGTCCCGACGTTTTTCATCCCGTGCTCGTCGTTTGAAGCGTAGAAGAAAATCGAACCCGGACCAGCGCGGCGCGAAACACCATTGATGGTCGCTTCCATCAAACCGTCTTTTACGACGACGATTTCCTCGTCGGGATGGTGATGAGGAGCGTGAGGTACTTCACCGGGATTCAAGGTGGTCACATGGGCTTCGAGCGAAGCGCAAGTGACCGTGGGTGAATTCAGGATCTCTCGCCGCGCTCCGGTCTTCGTTGGCTTCACGGCGAGCTTCGCCCACTCAAAAACCCCTGAGGATAATTTTCCCGGCAGCGCGGCCTTCGCGGCACCTTCGGCGGGCGCGGTTTTGGTCGCAGCGGTCGCGACATTGAAAACGAGATAAGTGGCGGGCGTATCGCCGACATTTCTCACGTTGTGCAGATCGTTGGACGCAAAGAACAGCAACGAACCCGGACCCGCGCGCGTGACTTTGCCATTAATCGCTACGTCGAGCGTTCCTTCCTTGAGGATGATGAATTCCTCCCGCGCATGCCGGTGTGGCGGATGCGAAATCGCACCGGGATTGAGTGTGCTGATATGCGACTCAAATCCCTCCAGCGTCGCCGTTGGCAGATTCGTTACGTCACGGCGGCTGCCATTGGCGGTTGGCTTCACCTTTAGATCGTTCCAATCGAAAACCATCGAACCTTGGATCGTGGACGGAGCGGTGGCTTTTGCGGACTGCGCATTTACCGTGCAGGCGATTCCCAGTGGGAGAATCGCGAACATCATTAACCAACTTTGACGGGGAATACTCATCGGGAATCGGGGGGTTGCAGAAGCGGCGAGGCAAAAGAAATCAAACCCCCAGTTTTCGTCGAGCACCCGCCAAGGCAACCCGCAAAAAACCTCCGGCCATCTCCCTCTGCGCAGCCAGAGGCCTTCGTGCCCGTGGGATTTGGCGGGTCCTAGGCGCACCCTCGACCGGCAGGAACGCCTGTCGCTGCGGGGAAAGCGACCTATGTCAATCGTTCAACTCGCTGAAATCCTAACAACTTTGTAATGTTCGTGAAAGGTAGCTGATAGATGCGGGTGTTAAAGTGCGGCCATGAAAACAACCCTTTTTGATTTCCTTCGCCGACGATTTGCCCTGTCGGCCTGTTTGGTCGCGCTGGCCGGTCTCATGGCTGGCGCTGCCGGTGCCGCCGGCTCGTCGTCGCCCCTTGTAATCAAACGTGACAACCAGACCGTCGCCCGAGGCCAGATGGAAAAGGCCAGCTATGCCGACATCGTCAAACGCGTGTCCCCGAGTGTGGTGAAAATCACCAGCGAAATTAAAGCCAAGCGCGTGAAAATGAACGGTGGCGAAAACCAGATGTTTGAAGACCCGATGCTTCGCCAGTTCTTCGGCGGTCACATGCCGGAAATGCAAAGCCCGGCGGAAACGGGCCTCGGTTCCGGCGTTATCATCAGTTCCGACGGTTACATCGCAACGAACAATCACGTGGTTGACGGTGCCGACCAACTGACCGTCACCCTCGAGGATGGTCGCGAACTTCGCGCCAAGGTCGTGGGTCGCGATCCGCTCACCGATATCGCCGTCGTCAAGGTCGACGCGAAGGATCTTCCCGCAGTTACTTTTGCAGATACCAATAAAATCGAAGTCGGCGACCGCGTGCTCGCGATCGGCAATCCTTTCGGCATCGGCGAAACCGTCACTAGCGGCATCGTCAGCGGAAAGGGCCGGCGTGTCGGCATTTTGAGCGACGTTAAAGGCTTCGAAAATTTCATCCAAACCGATGCGGCGATCAACCCCGGTAACTCCGGCGGTGCGCTGATCGACATCGACGGCCGCGTGATCGGCATTAACACCGCCATCCTCAGTCGCTCCGGTGGTTTCCAGGGCGTGGGTCTCGCGGTGCCCGCGAATCTCGTCAGCCAGGTAGCGGAAAGTCTCGTGAAAAGCGGCAAGGTCGTTCGTGGTTTCCTCGGGGTTAATGTGCAGGACATCACGCCCGCCCTCGCTGATTCCTTCGGGCTGAAAAGCCGCGCCGGTGCACTCGTCGCGGAAGTCACTCCCGACAGTCCTGCCGCCAAGGCCGGCGTCAAGGAAGGCGACGTGATCACGCAATTTAACGGTGCACCAGTCGTGGATGCGAATGGCCTGACGTTCCAAGTGACGGCGGTGGCACCCGACACGAAGGTGAACCTTGAAGTATTGCGCGATGGCAAATCCGAGACGTTGGCAGCCACGACAGGCAAACGTCCGGGGGCCGGCCACACCTCGGAGGTCGCGAGTACGGATGACGAGGGTGTTTTGAATGGCGTCGCCGTCGAGGATCTCACGCCGGATGCGCGCCGCGAAATGCATCTCCCGAGCCGCCTCAAGGGGGCGGTCGTTTCCGAAGTAGCGCCCGATTCCGCCTCCGCTCGCGCTGGTCTCAGTGCCGGCGATGTGATTCTGGAGATCAACCGTCAGCGGGTGACATCGGCCGAAGACGCGATTAATCTGAGTTCCAAAGCGGAAAACAAAAAGACGCTGCTGAAACTCTGGTCCCACGGCGCGACCATCTTCGTGGTCGTCGACGAAACCGATTCCGCCAAGGGCGATTCTTAAAGCGAAAATAATTTAGGTTTGGGTTTGTGTGTGTGTGCAACGCAGCCCCGGTTGTTGTCTGGCCTTCTTGGCGGATTGAACGACCGGGGTTGTTTCATTTCCGGCTCTGGCAGGGGCACGGACACGCAGAACTTCGCTGCCTTTGGCGCTTTTCAAAATCCTCACTTAACCCACACTGTTTTTATGCGCGTACTCGTTGTCGAAGATGATGCGAAGATCGCCTCGTTCATCGTTCAAGGATTCAAGCAGTCCGGTTTTGCGGTTGACCACGCGGACGACGGCGAGGCTGGCCTCGCGCTGGCCGAATGTACCGACTACGATGCGGCGGTCGTCGACATCATGTTGCCGCGCCTCGACGGGCTCAGCCTCGTGCGCCGGCTGCGTGCTGCGCGCCGGCCGATTCCGGTGCTGTTTCTGAGTGCCAAGAGTTCGGTCGACGACCGCGTGCGCGGCCTGGAGATCGGTGGCGACGACTATCTCACCAAGCCATTTTCATTTTCCGAACTGTTGGCACGCGTGCAGGCATTGATCCGGCGGTCCTCCCGCTCGCCCGAGGCCACGAAATTGGCGAGTGGCGACGTGACAGTTGACCTGGTGGCGCGAGAGGTGACGCGCGGCGGAGAGGTGGTGATGTTGCAGCCCCGCGAGTTTTCGCTGCTGGCGTTTTTGCTCCGGCACGCTGGGCGACCGGTGAGCAAAACCATGATTCTCGAAAATGTATGGGATTACAGTTTCGATCCACAAACGAACGTGGTGGATGTTGTCGTGTCACGTCTGCGCGCCAAGATCGATCCCGAGCACGTGCGGCTCGAAACCGTGCGCGGTGTCGGTTACATTTTCCGGCCTCATGCTTGACCGCTTGCGACAATCCCTCGCGTTGCGCCTGGCCTGGCAATACACGGTCGTGTTTGCCCTGTGCACCGCGATGCTGTTCGGCGTACTTTACTGGCTGCTGGCGAGCTCGCTGGAACAGCGCGACCAGGAAGCGGTGGAACATCGCGCCGACGATTTCGCCGCCGCCTATCAGGTTGGCGGACCCGCGGGATTAAGTTCGATGGTACACAGCGACACCGCACCGGATGTGCACACCCTGTTCGTGCGATTGATCAGCCCCGCAAACGGGGCGGTTTTTGTGGCCGCGCCGCCTGGTTGGATTGAGACGCAAGTGGAGCGTTTCCCCGTGCCTGATTGGGACGGCGTTGTGGCCGAGCGAAAAACGCAAACTGTCCGCGTGCCCCAGAACGCCTTGAAGGATTACACGATTGCCTCGCATCCACTCCCCGATGGCTGGTTGTTGCAAGTGGGTCGGCTCACCGATAGCCGCCCGGTTTTGCTGGCACCATTGCGTCACGCATTTGTGTGGGTGGGCGGCGGCGCGCTGTTGGTATCGGTAATGATTGGCACCTTGCTTGCGTGGCGCGCAACGCGACCGCTGCGACTCGTTTCCGCGACGGCGCGAAGGATTCTTGAAACGGGCGATCTTGCCGCGCGCGTTCCGGGATCGCCCGGCAGCGGGGAACTTGATGCGCTTGTGACGCAGTTGAACACGCTGCTCGATCGCAATGCGGCTCATGTCGGCGTGTTGCGCGATACGCTCGACAACCTTGCGCATGATCTCCGCACGCCGCTCACCCGACTGCGCGGCACGGCGGAACTGGCGATGCTGGATAACAACGATCCAGTCGAGGCCCGTGCGGCACTGGCGGATTGCGTCAATGAGTCGGATCGCCTGCTGCATCTGCTGGAGACGCTCCTCGATATTTCCGCCGCGGAGGGAGGCGTGTTGAAACTCAATCGGGGCCGCTTCGATTTGCGCACGCTGGTTGAACGCGCCGCCGATCTTTATTTGGAAGTGGCGGAAGAGGCCAAAATAACGGTCACGCTCGATTTGACGGCGGCGGTGGAAGTCAATGCCGACTCCATCCGCCTGGGTCAGGCGATTAATAACCTCGTGGACAACGCGCTGAAGTACACGCCCGCCGGCGGACGCGTCACGCTCGCCGTTTCACGGGAAGGCGACGAGGCGACGTTCACCGTCACGGACAGCGGCCCTGGCGTGGCGGAAAAAGAACGCGCCGCGATTTTCCGAAGACTTTATCGCAGCGACTCCAGCCGTTCCCAGCGCGGATTCGGACTGGGCCTGAGCCTCGCCAAAGCCATCACCGAAGCTCATGGCGGCACCATCATGATCGACGACGCCCCCGGCGGTGGCGCTCGCTTTAAACTCCGCCTCGCTAATTCTTAGATTGGCCGGCTACCGGCCCTCTTGGACTTGCGATTTTGGATGGTGGGCCCACAGGGATTTGAACCCTGAACCAAAGGATTATGCCTGCCACTTCGGCTTTCGCCGCCGGCTGGGAGCCGTGCGTGGTCTGGACCATGCCTTCACCATACCGCTGTCGGTTTAGGTGGGTGATTATGGCCTCTACACCTTCCCGCGTTTTCGCGCAGGCTTGGCTCGGCGTTGGGTCGTTCAAAGGCAATCAATTCATTAAATTGAGCTCCTCGAACAGGCCGTTCACCGAATTTACACCTTACAAGCGACAGGTTTCCCCGTCGCCGACCCGATATATCAAGTCCTCTGCTCTAACCGTTGAGCTATAGGCCCACTGAACATCCAAAGAACAGTCTTCATGGCTACTGGGTAAAATGAATGCGGCAAGTTCGATCCGTAGGGGAATTTATTTCCGGCGCTTGGATTTACTGCTGGTCAGTAAGAAAGCGAACCATCCAGATCCCGTTGGACCGCGGGACGTCCAAGTGTTTGCCGGCATCGGTCAAAATCCGCTCGGGCCGCTGCGTCGTTTCACGGCAGCGACTTGGGAAATCGTCGGACTCCTTTCGACGCGGTCGGCCTATTACGGAGTGCAGCTGGAGGTTCATCGCCAATCAACTTTATGGCGAATTCCAAACCGATCCGCGGGTCTTGACGAACGTCATCGTGGTCGAAAGTCTTGGCAATCGTTCACGTGCTGATTATCATTGGTTTTCGATGGTCAACCTTTAGCAAATAATCACTTATGGAAACTCACTTTCCCGACCTGGAAACCTCCCACAGCCGTCTGGCCCGTGAACGTTTACTCGAAGATCTCCGGACTCTTGCCCGCGACGCGGAAAGCCTGCTCCGAGCCACCGCCGACGATGTCAGCGAAAAAGCCAGGGAAGCCCGCTCCCGCATGAGCGCGGCACTGGAACAGGCAAAAATTACTTATGAGGAATTGCAGGCGGAAGGCCTTGAAAAGGCGCGGGTGGCGGCTCAGAAAGCCGACGACACGATTCGCGCCCATCCTTATGAGTCGATCGGCATTGCGTTTGGTGTCGGGGTTTTACTGGGTGCGCTGTTTCGCCGGAGATAACCACGCGCTGTGGACGAGCCTCATCAGAACAGCGGCGGCCTGATCGACTCTGTGCGGCGGGTGACGAACTCGGTGCTGGGATTGGTGCACAACCGCCTCTCGTTGATTGCGGTCGAGCTTCAGGAAGAAAAAATTCGCGCCATCAATCACATCATTTGGTTGAGCGTGGCGATGGCGTTGGGTGTGGCCGGTCTGCTGGTCGCAATCGCCACGCTCGCGATTTTTTTATGGCAGCGTGCCGGTTATGCGGGACTCCTCGGGCTGGCGTTCGTCACGCTTGGTCTGGCGGCCCTGACGTTGTGGTTGTTGCGCCGGCGTATTCTCAATGGACCCCAGCCGTTTGCCACGTCCGTGGCCGAAATCAGCAAGGATTTTGAAACCCTTCGACCACGCCAATGAATCCGCTCGAGGAAAGGAAACGCATTTTGGTTTTGCAGGGTGAATTGCAGCGGCAGTCCATTGCGCTCGAACAATTGATGCTTCAGCGCCGACTTGATCAAGCGCGCGAGGGCTTGCAGTCGCACCGCTGGTGGCTGGTGGCCGTAACGGTCGCGGTCGGCTGGTTCACCACAAAGAGAGCCGGCGGGCTGTTGCGCTGGATTCCACTGGTGACCGGCGCGTGGAGAATGGCGCAGAATTTGAAGAAACGCTGACCACTCCGGTCGGGTTGGCGCCAACGTGCCGGGATCGTTCGCAGCAATTCCTCCAGCGAAGCGGTCGGATTTGTTTCCGTGGCGCAATCCCGTAACTGGTTAGTTGCAAAGGTTGGAATAATCCCAAGCGCGGCGCCGATGGCTGGCGTCCCGGACAAATTCCTTGTCAGTGCCGGCCCGCGAAGGGTAGTAAGCGGCAGTGAAAAAGGGTTCAAAGCTCCCGACGCGTCGCGATCCCGATCGAACACGCCTTCGATTGCTTGAGGCGGCGATCCGGCTTTTTTCGGCTCGCGGCTACCATGCCGTTTCGGTGGACGAGATTGTGGCGGCCGCGCAGGTCAACAAGCGGATGGTCTACCACTATTTCGGCAACAAGAAGGCATTGCTCCAGGCGGCGTTGGCGCAAGTCTATGGCCGCCTTGAATGCGTTGAGCTTCAAGCAGTCGGGGGCGAGGCGTCTCCGCGTGAGAAGTTAACGCGCGTGTTGCGGGGCTATTTCGAATTTCTCGATCAAAACCCGGAATTTGTCCGCTTGGTGCTTTGGGAAAACCTGGAAAAGGGGCGGCTGTTGGCGAAGGGACGTCATTCACTCGGTAAGAACCCGTTCCTGAAGCGACTTGGTCAGATTGTTAAGGAAGGCGTGGCGTCGGGCGATTTTCACGGGGGAATCGATATTCCCCATCTGTTGATTCATTTCATCGGGTTGTGCTTTATTTATCATTCCAACCGTTACTCGCTGACGCAAAGCGTGGGCCTCGACTTGAGTGACGCGAAGGTCAAGGCGCGTGGCCTGAAGCAGGTTCTCCAACTGGTGTTCGAGGGTATCGATCAGCACGGTCGCCCCGTGCCAGGTCCACGAAAAAAGAGGTGATCGCCACCAACGACGGCGATCCGCGATCTTCTCAGATCAGACGACGCAGGGCGTCCGGTCCGGCATCCGTCACGAGCGCGTAGGCAAAATTCCCATCTTTCCACGCGGTGGAACTTATTCGGCCCTTGGTGGTGAGGAGCGCTTTTGCATCGGCTGATCCGTGGGAGAAGTCGTGTACATTGGCCGCGTAAAGGTGGTACCAGTGGCCGTCGCGTTTGAAGCAGATTTCAAAAACCTCGTGGCCGGCGAAGTTCAGCGTCCGGCAACCGAGACGGCGAAGCTCGGCGGCATCGACCCTGACATTTCCGGGCAGCGGCAGAGAAGTATTGGTAAATCGGGCGGCAAGGCTCGCGACTTCCGGACGGTGGTTGGCATGATCAGCGGAATTGACCGCAAGATCCTGCAGTGCGTAGCTGGCAAACGCCTGTGTGGAAGAATCGGACCCGGAGAATCGACGAGTAAGCGTTAAAATAATCGCGATCGACGCAGCGACGGCGAGCCACGCCGGTTTCTTCCACCACGACGCCGGTTGCCGCTGGCTGGCCCGGCTGCCGGCGAGAATGGCATCGTGAAGGCCGGGCGGCGGCTGAATTTCGCGAAGCTTGGCGGCCATGGCGCGATCGAACGCGGCTTCGCTTTCGAGCCACGCACGGAGAGTCGGATCCCTTTCCGTTTCAGCGAGCGCTTCGGCAAAGACCGGATCCTTGGCGTCGGCACCGCCGGGACGCCGGGCGCGGAGGAGAAATTTGGCCTCGTGGTGGTTCATGGTCGGACCCCCTGTTGGGGAAATTCGATGACGCGGCCGCCCTTGGCTTTTTGCGCGAGCAAGGTGCGCAACTGGGCCTTGCCGCGCGACAGGCGCGACATCACCGTGCCGATCGGGATGGAAAGAATTTCGGCGATTTCGAGATAGGAAAGGTCTTGCAAATAAAAAAGGGTGAGGGGCTCGCGGAAAGCTTCGTCCACTTCCTGCAGCGCATTCATGACCAGTGGGGCATCCATCTTTGCCACCAAGTCGGTCTCTACATCCGGAATTTCCTGTTCCGCCGGTCCAAGGTCCTCGATCGCCACCATCCGGGTTCCGCGGCGGCGACCGCGCAGAAATTCACGGTACAGCGTGGTAAACAGCCAGCTTTTGACTTTCGAATCGTCGCGTAAGCTGCCGCCTTTCGTGGCCCAGACAAAGAACGTCTGCTGCGTGAGGTCCCCGGCATCCGATGAATTCTTCGCCAGGCTCAACGCAAAGCGATAGAGCGCAGCGTAGTAAGTTTCCACCAGTTGAGGGAAGGCCTCTGCTTGCATCGGGAATGGGAGACTGACGCGGCCGATTTATTCCGTAAATCCCGAAATAAATCGGCCCAAGCCGCAACCGCCTCGACGTTATGAGAGTGCGCTTCTTTCCTCGGCGGGGCCGACCGTTCGCGGCGAGAGATTGTGCGCGGTGTTGACAAGTCCGACCAGCGAAAAGGCCTGCGGAACATTGCCCAACTGGCGTTTGGCCACGGGATCGTATTCCTCCGCCAGCAGGCCAAGATCGTTCCGGACTTTCAGCAGGCGTTCGAACAGGGATTTCGCGTCCGCTGTTCGTCCCATCAGATAAAGACAATCCGCCAGCCAAAAGGAGCAGGGAAGAAAAGTCCCTTCACCCGCGGGCAGGCCGTCGACGTGGCCCGATTCCTTCGTGCGATATCGTATGACCAAACCGTCGACCGTCAGATCACGCTCGATTTTCTCGATGGTCGCGACGATTCGCGGATCGGTCGCGGGGAGGAAACCGACCAGCGGGAGCATGAGCAAGCTGGCATCGAGGTCGTCGGTCCCATAGTATTGCGTGAATGTGCCGTGCGCGGCGCTGAATCCCTGCCGGCAAATGTCCTCGTGGATTTCTGCGCGAACTTTCGACCAGGCATCGAGATCACCTTTAAGGCCGAAATTCTCCACCGCCTTGACTGCGCGGTCCAATGCGACCCACGCCATGACTTTCGAGTGCGTGAAATGACGGCGCGGCCCGCGAATTTCCCAGATCCCTTCGTCCGGGTCGCGCCAGCGTTCGATCACGAACGTCACGATGTGCCGCTGCAAATGCCAGATGTTCTCATCGGTCGCGATGCCGTTGGCGCGCGCCAGGTGCATGGCGTCCATGACTTCGCCGTACACGTCGAGTTGGAATTGGGATGACGCGGCATTGCCGATTCGCACCGGTCGCGAATTTTCGTAGCCCGGCAAATAATCGAGTTCGAATTCCGCGAGTGTGCGTTCGCCGGCGACGCCGTACATGATCTGCAGTCGCGAAGGATCACCCGCCGCCGCGCGCAGCAACCACTCGCTCCAGGCTTTCGCCTCCTCGTTGTACCCCGCGGTCATGAACGAGTAGAGCGTGAACGTCGCGTCGCGCAGCCAGCAGAAACGATAGTCCCAATTGCGCACCCCGCCAATGTGTTCCGGCAGTGAAGTGGTCGCCGCCGCGACAATACCTCCCGTGGGCGCATAGGTGAGTGCTTTTAAAATGAGCAGCGAACGCAGCACCGCTTCCCGCCATGGTCCCCGGTAGGTGCAGCGAGCGGCCCATTTTTCCCAGTAACCGCGCGTGGTGGCGAGGGCGGCATCGACTTCCACCGCCGCCGGTGGCTCTTCATGCGAGTGATACCAGGTGAGGGCAAATTTGCGACGGTCGCCAGTTTTGACGGAAAACCGGGCCACCGTGGAAAGATTTTCGCCACGCAATGACACGTCGCTGCGCAAGACGAGCGCGTTGGGACCGGCGATCGCGAGCAAACTGCCGTCTTCCTGATGTCGCACCCACGGAATGGTCCGGCCGTAGTCGAAGCGGATGGTCAGGCTGAAATGCATTGGGACTTCACCTTTCACCCCCTCGACAATGCGAACGATATCGCGCGTCGGGCCGTCCACGGGCATGAAATCGATCAGGCGAACCGTGCCGGTTTCGGTCGTGAATTCGGTTTCAAGAATCAGCGTGCTGTCGCGATACTGGCGGCGCGTGGAAATGGTCCTCCCGTCGGGACAAATTTTCCAGTGACCGTGGTCGTCGTTGCCCAGCAATGCGGCGAAACACGCGTCCGAGCCGAAGCGCGGCACGCACAACCAGTCGAGGGAACCATTGATTCCAACCAGTCCCACGGTGTGCATGTCGCCGATGATGCCGTAGTCTTCAATTTTCATGAGTGGAACTGGTTGGCGCAATTTTTTCCAGGACCGCGAACGGTAGCTCGGCGAAAAGGGCGCGCATGAGCAGGGAGTGACCGGGAGCGAAGACGCGATTGGTAAAGACGTCGCGCCACCCGGAGGTTTCGTCCGGCAAAATTACCCGGGTATCATCCCAAACCGGACCGACGGGCGGCGAACCGAGCTTCGCGTTGAGACGCGGCGCAACGACCAGTAACGAGTGAACGGCGTCGTTGCGCGTGAACGCGATGACATGGTCGCGAAAATTCCCGGTGATTGTGACTGCCGCGTAGTTGCCCGAGGCAAAAAGCGCTGGTAGGCGCGCGCGAGCCTGCAGCAACTTTTGGGTGGCGAACAGCTTGATGGCTCCGTCGCGCCAATTGACGAGCAGATCAGACGGTGTGCGATTGGGCAGGGCTTCGAGCAACCGGCTGCGCCGGGCAAAATCGATTTCTCGGCGATTGTCGGGATCGACGAGACTGAAGTCCCAGATTTCATTGCCTTGGTAGAAATCGGGCATTCCCGGCGACGTGCACTTGAGTACGACCTGCGTCAGTGAGTTGACCATGCCAAGCCCGGCCACGTGTTGCGCGCACGGGACGAAAGCAGAGAGAAAATCCCGTCCCGACTCGGTGTTGACCAATCCATCCACGAATTTCTCGCAGGCCGCGAGATAAGGTTCGTTGGCCTGAAGAATGGATGTGTGGCGTTTCGCCTCGTTGACGGACTTGCGGAAATACCCGCGGAGTCGGCCTCGGAAGTCCTCGTTGGGCTCGGTTTCTCCAAGTGGCCATGCGCCGAGCAGAACTTGAAAAAAACGATATTGATCGAGGGAATCCGGAGCGATACCGCCCTCGAGTGCGGTGGTGTGGCGCGCCGCAAGCTTGATCCATTCCCGGACCCAGCCACCCCAGTCATTGACCAGTTCCGTGAGGGCGTAGAGACGCGCGCGGACGTCCTCGCTGAATTTCGTGTCGTGCGTTGAAGTCGCCAGCATCGAATGCGGATTTCGGGCAAGGCGATCGAGACTAACCCGGTGAAAATCGGCGACGGAGTTCCCTGCGAATTCCGCGCTGCCGCCGACCTCGTTAAACGCGATAAGCCGGTTGAAGGTATAAAATGCCGTGTCCTCAACCGCCTTCGCCATGACTGCCCCGGTGTATTGTTGGAAGGTCAGAACCCAGCTGAGCAGACAGCTGCGAAAATCTGCATCGGCGTCTGCGGGGGGATAATGGCCGATCAACAGATCGCGGACGAATTCAAACGGCTCGGGTTCGGCGCGTGGATTGCGCACGAGCGCTCGGATGCACGCCTTTTCTAGGACGCTCCGGTCGGCGGCTGAAACCGTTTGCTGACGGCGACGATAGGTGCGATAAACGGGTAAATTCGCCATGAGTTCGCTGACGGCGGTGGTGAGTTCATGCCGGGTGAGGTCGCGCCAACGCCGGTCAACCGCGAGAATTTCCACGAGCTCGGCACCCAGATTACTCACGGCGTTGACGAACATCTCGGCAATAATCTGGCGCTTTTTGGCGTAAATCTGATCTTCGAGCGAACCGGTTTCGCCGGTGACTTCCGCGTAGATTTTATCGAATTCATCTTCCGGCGACGAATCGCTCAATACCGCAGCCAACTGGGGGATGAATTCGTAGCCAGTCGTGCCATGGACGGGCCAGTCATCCGGAAGAGTTTCATCGCGGGCCAGGATCTTCTCGACCAGAACATAGAGCGGTTTTGAAGCGTCGGGCCTTTCGAGCGATTGCAAGCGGCGGAGATAGTCCTCGGGTTGGCGCAGTCCGTCGATGTGGTCGATGCGCAGTCCGGTGACTTTTCCTTCACGTACAAAACGTCCCAGCAGTTCATGCGCGGCGCGGAAGACCTCGGGCTTTTCCATGTGCAGCCCGACTAGTGAATCGATCGCAAAGAAACGCCGGTAATTGATTTCGTGTGTCCCTGTTTTCCAGCGTGCGAGCCGGTAGTGTTGCCGCTCAATCAATCGATCCAGCTGGTCAAAACTTTTGGGATCCCCGGGAGTGCCGTTGATTTTTTTCAGAAGACCATCGAGCTTCTTTCGCAATGGCGGATGCCTGGCGAAGACGGTCGCAGTTTGTTGCTTCAATTGATTCACGGCGTCGCCACGCTTGCGCGCGAGCTCGGCGTCCGGAACCCCAATGGGACGGGGCAGCGCATCAAATTCCGCAATCACTGGCAGCAAAATCGAATCTGCCTCCTCCGTCGAGGCTGATGATACCAGAAATTTTAGTATCCAGGAATAGGAGCCTGGACTGACCGGGAGCAGGATGTCGGCGTATTGCAGCGCGAAGGAATCAGAGTAGGTGAGCGAAATTTTTCCCTCTTCGAGCACCTTGCCATAATGATCTTCCAGCAGCGGGACCAACACCCAGGGATGTCCACGGCTTCCTTCCGCTTTCCATTGGATGTCGAAAAAAGGTTCGTAGGCGGAATATTTCCCGTTCTCGAGCACGTCCCGCCACCACGAATTGAGGACGCCGGCGATACCCATGTGGTTGGGCACGAAGTCGAGCAGGAGATTGAACCCTTCGCTGCGCAGACGCGTCGCAAGCAGATCGAACCCGTCCCCTCCGCCGAGTTCGGGATTCACCGTTCCGTAGTCGGTAACGTCGTAGCCATGCGTGCTGCCGGGTGTGGCGGCGAAAATCGGGGATAGATAAAAATCCGAAATGCCGAGCGCGCGGAAATAGGGGACCAAGTTGGCTAAATCCCCGAAGTTGAAATTTTCCCGCAATTGCACCCGGTAGGTGCATCGCGGAATATGGGCGCTTTCAGTCAGCGGCATGGCCGGGCCCCTTTCTCGTCGATTCCAACCACACGCCACCGGGCCCGGGGAAACTCCACTCCGTGTTCGCGGAATTTTTTCTGGATCGTTTGCCGCCAAAACGGGGATCCTCGGTGCTTAATACTTCGCGCCATTCCATACCGATGGGTGGTGCGAGCAGCGCCGGCGGTAAATCATCCGACGCACTTGTCTTTCTGAGTGCGACGACCAGCAAGTGTTCGCAGGGCCGGCCGAAATACCTGATCGCAATAAATTCGCCGAAGGACTCCACCCGCCAGCGGTTTCGTTCGAACGGCCCGCCTTTTAGCAGAATGCGTCGCTGCTCCAGACAAGCCTGGTACCACGACAATACCCTCGCGTGATCATCCTCGTTCCGTTCGTCCCAGCGCAGTTTCGATTTTTCAAACGTCTCCGCCGATTCCGGATCGGGGAAGATGCCACCGGTCCATTGTGCACCGTGTTGTTCGAATTCTTTTTTCCGACCGACGGAAATGTTGGCGCCGAGTTCACCGCCGTGATCGGTAAAGTAAAGAAACGGCGACGTCGCGGCCCATTCCTGTCCCATGAACAGCATCGGACAATATGGACTGAGGCAGAGCAGCATCGAGGCGGCGCGAAATTGCCCGTGAGTGATGAGATGTTCGAGTCTTTCGCCATTGGCCCGGTTGCCCACCTGATCGTGATTCTCGATGCAAAAAACAAAAGAGGCCGGCGAAAGATGATCGCACGCGGAGCCGCGCAATTTCCGATGCCACGGTTCGTACGGACGACCGCGATAGGTCCAGCCATGCGCGATCGAATCGGCGAGTTCGGCGGCGGTGCCGCGATAGGCCCGAAAATAGGAATCACGGGTCCGGGTGAGCGCGACCCGGACTTCGTGATGAAAATCATCGGCCCAAAGCGCATCGACGCCGGTGCCGCCGCGTTCCACCGGTTCAGCCAGTTGGGCGAGATTGCGTTCGTCCTCCGCGATGACGAATCCGCCCCGCTCATGGACGGCCGCGGTAATTTCTTCAATGAGATGGGGCGACGATTGATCGGAGATCGCGTGCGTCGCGTCCAGGCGCACTCCATCGAAACGAAATTCGTCCAGCCAGTAACCCGCATTTGCCACGATGAAATCCCGCACGGGACGGCTGTTCTTGCGGTCAACCGCAAAGCCCTGTCCCCAAGGCGTGGATTCTTCCGTCCGAAAATAACCGGACGAAAAGTCGGCGAGATAATTGCCCGCTGGACCGAGGTGGTTGTAGACCACGTCGAGAATCACAGCCAGCCCGCGGTCATGCGCGGCGTCGACCAGCGCCCGAAGATCGTCGGGTTGGCCGTAGCAGCGTGCCGGCGCGTAAAGCGCGACGCCATCATAGCCCCAGTTCCGATCACCGGCGAAATCAGCGAGCGGCATAAGCTCGATCGCTTCGACGCCCAGTTCCTGGACGTGGTTTAGTTTTTCGATCGCGGCAAAATAGGTGCCGGCGTTGGTGAAGGTCCCGACGTGGATTTCATAGATCGATTGACCTCTCCACGCCGGGCGGGTCCACGACCCGCAGCGCCACTGGAAATTCGATGGATCAATGCAAGCGGAAGGTCCGTGGACTCCCTCGGGCTGAAAGCGCGACGCGGGATCCGGCCTCAGGCGCCGGTTGGGGAAAAAGAAACGATAACGGTCTCCAGCGCGGCCTGCGGGATCAGTCACCGACCAATAGCCGTTGGGTTCGGCGGCCATTGAGAGCAACCGTTGCGGAATGCTGCTTTCGATGAGGACACTCAGTTCGCTTTGACCGGGGGCCCACACCCGATAATTCACGCCCTCGGGCGACACTTGCGCGCCTACGCTTGGCCGGCTGACGCCAGGAAGTGAATCGGCCAGGTTCATTGATTCTTCGTTTTGCGCGACCGGCTGAGCACCACGAAGGATGATCCTTCCAGCGTTAGTTTTTCGCCGGCAATTGCCGACGCCTGGCCATCTGCTCTGGCGTCCACGGTATTCAAGGCGATGGTCCACGCCGCCGCATCCTCGCATTCGGGCAGTTGAAATTCGACTTTTTCCTGGTGGGCGTTGAGTACGATTAGAAAATCGTCGTCCGGTACGTTGCGTCCGGCGTCGTCGCGAATTTCCGCGGCATTTCCCGGGAGAAACATTCCGAGCGTCCGCATCCAGCCACCGTTTTCCCAATCGTCCTGCTGCATTTCCCGGCCATCGGCGCGGAACCATTTCACCCCGCCGTCCCGGGAAGCCGCCGCCGGGGCTTTTTCATAAAAACTGCGGCGGCGGAAATTCGGGTGATCGCGCCGTAAAGCGACGACGCTTTGTGCGAACGCGAGCAAGGTCTTTTGCTTTTCGTTCCATTTCCAATTGAACCACGAAAGTTCGTTGTCCTGGCAGTAGCAGTTGTTGTTTCCGTTTTGGGTGCGTCCCACTTCGTCACCCGAACAGATCATCGGGACACCCTGGGATAGCAGGAGCGAGGCCCAGAAGTTGCGCACCTGGCGTTCGCGAATCGCGACAATGGCCGCATCTTCGGTCGGACCCTCGTGTCCGCAATTCCATGAATGATTGTCGTCAGCGCCGTCGCGATTTCCGTCCTTGTTCGCCTCGTTGTGCTTGTGGTCGTAGCTGACGAGATCGTTGAGCGTAAAGCCATCGTGGGCGGTGATGAAGTTGATGCTCGCTGACGGCAGCCGGCCGGTGCGTTCGTACAAATCGGCACTGCCGCCGAGGCGCGTGGCGATTTCGGAATGCAGCCCCATTTCGCCTTTCCAGAATTTTCGCACGGTGTCGCGAAATTTTCCGTTCCATTCCGCCCAGCCCACGGGGAAATTGCCCACTTGATAACCGCCCTCGCCGAGGTCCCATGGCTCGGCGATCAGCTTCACGTCCGCCAGGGTGGGATCTTGATAGAGGGTGTCGAAGAACGAACTGAGCTGGTTGACATCCTTGAGTTCGCGCGCGAGCGCGGCGGCAAGATCGAAACGGAATCCGTCGACGTGCATTTCGAGGACCCAATATCTCAGACTGTCCATCAGCATTTGCAGTGAATGCGGGCTCACCATGTTCAGCGTGTTGCCGCAGCCAGTGTAGTCCATATAGTAGCGCGGATCCTCCGCGACCGTGCGGTAGTACGCCTGGTTGTCGATCCCGCGGAAGGAGAGGGTGGGTCCGGCGTGGTTGCCCTCGGCGGTGTGATTATAGACAACGTCCAAGACGACTTCAAAACCGGCGTTGTGAAAGCGTTTCACCATTTCCTTGAATTCGCGGACGATGGCAGCAGGTTTTTTCGTTGAGGCGTAGGACGGCTCCGGGGCGAAAAATCCGAGGGTGTTGTAGCCCCAATAATTTCTCAGGCCTTTTTCCAAAAGATGCCTGTCTTGCACCGCGTGGTGCACCGGCATCAGCTCAATTGTCGTAACGCCGAGGGATTTTAAATGAGCCAAAATGGGATCGGAAGCCATTCCGGCATAGGTGCCACGAATTTCGTCTGGAATATCCGGGTGGAGTTTGGTCATGCCGCGGACGTGGGCTTCGTAAATGACCGTTTGCGGCCAGGTGATATTCGGACGTTGTTCGTCGCTCCAATCAAACGAGCCGTCGATCACCACACCGAGGGGTGCAAACGGTGCGCTGTCCCGTTCGTCGAATGACAAATCCTCGTCGGCGTGGCCGATCTGGTAGCCGAATAATTCGTCGGCCCACTTTAACTCACGTCCGATCGCCTTCGCATAAGGGTCGAGCAGCAGTTTATTTGCATTGAAGCGAAGTCCCTCTTTCGGGGAATACCGGCCGTGAACGCGATAGCCGTAGAGTTGGCCTGGCTTGATCCCCGGCAGATAAATATGCCAGACGCCGTTGGTGCGTTCCCGCAAACGAATGCGATGTGATTCCTTGGATTGATCGACCCGGTCGAAGAGACATAGTTCGACGAATTCGGATGCTGCGGAATACAAAGCGAAATTTACACCATTGCCATCCCAAGTGGCGCCTTGGGGAAACGGTTTCCCCGGTTCGTAAGGCTGCCCAAGCACGGAGTTGTCCACCGCCGGGGCGGCCTCCGCTGGAGACGGTGACCCGACGGTGGAGGAAGGCGCTGGGGGAGGAACCGACTTATCCGATGGATCGCTGGGCGGTAGTAATGTGCTTTCTGACGACTTGTTCATGGTTGCAGTTAGTTGGTACGCTTTGGTTGTCCGAAGTTCGGCGGATTGTGCGTACCGCCAGAGACGAGCGGTTTTACGAACCGTTCGGCGCGGGTTGGTGCAACACCGGTCCACAATGTTTTGGGGACGTGGAATACGGTTATTCCGCGAAGTTATTTGGATCGCACGATTCTCACAATAAGTTGACGAAAAACGGCCCTGTTTGTGCGATGCGTGGCTTGTCTCGCCAGTCGCCAACCGCGATGCTGATCGGATGAAATTATTCGCCCTGTTGCTTCTGCTTTCGAGTTCGGTTTGCTTCGCCGGGGAAGTCGCGCTGACCAAATCGGCAATCCTCAAAGGCGAACGCACCATCGTTTCACTAAAGGCCGGCACCGTGGTTGAGCTGCTCGCGCGCGACGAAAAGACGTTAACGGTTCGCTATGGAAAAATCACGGGAACGATTCCGGCGACGAGTATCACTGAAACCGGGTCAGCGGCTGAAACTGCCAAGAAATCCGATCCGGTGCCGCCGCGACAAGCCACGACCAGTTATGGCAGGGCGGTGGAGAAGGCGAAGGAGAATGCCGCCAAACACGACAAGAACCTCGCCAAGGCCACGGACGAAATTCTCCAGTGACGTTGCGGTGACTGGCGTCCGGCTCAGCCCGCCTGCATTGCGCGTTGCCCTTCTTCGCGCACGTCCAGCAGGAACGACTGCAATTTGCTGTCGGATTCCAGCCCGTAGTTGTTCAACACGTCCTGGTTGGGTTCCATCTTGAACGTAACGCCGCGGAATGCGCGCGCGAGTCGTCCGATGTGGAGGGCCGACGTCAAGGGTTCCAAAGGCGTCCGATATTGGCGGGCGATGGTGTTCACCACCGTCTCGGGAAAAGAAAGCTGGCGGAGTAATTCGGCGCCGAGGGTCGGATGGTCGAAACTGCACAATTTCTTTTCGTCGGCTGACCACTCCTGCTCAAAGTTTGAGATGGTGAATTTCGGCTGGCCGCCTCGTTTCACCCAGATGTTTTCGATGACCAACATGCCGATCAAGTGAAGCAGACCGATCATGTAAGCGATGGAGCGGTCCTCCGATTTTTTCCGCGCTGCCATTTCCGCGCCCACGGCCGCGAAGATGGAATGGCGCCAGATGGCTTGCGGCGGCAGATCGTAGGCGAGATAGGGCGCGGCCATCGAAGCACTCGCCAGAACTTGCGCGAAAATGCGGGTCAATTGCACGGTGCCGAGACGGTTGACGGCGTCGTCGATCGCCGCGCAAGGCGAACGGGCAAAAAAAGCGGAATTGGCCACGGACATTACCCGGGCGGCCAGATTGGGGTCCATGCGGAGATGCTCGGCAAGATCGCAGGCATTGTAGTCGGCGCTGCTCAGCATCGTTTGCACCTGGCTGATCGAGCGGGAAAGCGGAAGTGAGCCGGAAGCGAGAAAGGCGCGGACGATGGCGGATGGATCGAGTGGCATGGATTGGATCCCTGCGCGGCAATGGCGTGACATGCCATCGCCCGAGGTGCTTTCTACATCGACATAATCCGTCCATTCTTGACGGCCAACCTCCGGGTGATTCCCCAAAAAAAACGGAATCAGGCTTTCGGTCTTAATTCCGTTTAAAAATGGTCAAAATTGAATGTCCCCGCCTTCGGTGTCTCGCTTACGAGGTTGCTTTCGATCCGCCGCTGCGGCGACCTTTCCGTCCACCGGGTGCTGGCTTAAAGTTCACTCCGTGTTTTTCCAACGTCTGGCGCGATACGGTGGAGCCGGCCGGGTGTTCTCCGACCGGAGCCACCAGATTATAAAGTTCAATCGGTGGTTGCTGGCGGAAGCCAGCTTGCAAGCCAACATAAATGGCGGGAGTTGTCATCGGCGATATAAGTGAAATGACGCGTCGCTACAGTAGCAGTTACGGCACTTTTCTCACACTAGCCGAAGGCCTAATAATGGGGTTAAGTTACTCACACGTTTTCCCGGTTGCTCACATTTTTTCGGTGCGGCGGCGCGAGCGGAAGATTGCGAACCTTGGTCTTCATTCGTAACTGGGGGTTACTCGAAAAGACGCGGGGTGAATTTGAGTTCAGGCCACGGCGTATTTCGCCATCCGGCCGTGGAGCTCGTGTTTGAGCTGACGGCATTCGGCCTGCACTTTGATTTCGAATTTCTTTAAATCGAAGCTGGGAAACACGCTTCCCCGCAATACGCGCCACTCCGGGGTTTCCTCCAAGGGTCTGGCTTGGCTCTGAGGTGCGTCGCCGCAGAATCCTACGTGATTGTTCCGGCAAAGTGAATGGGCGAGCGACACGATGGCCACGAGCTCGGCATCCTCGGTCGCCTGTTCCGGGTTTTCGACCCAGCGCATCACATTGGCGAAGCGTCGCGGCAATCCGTGCTTTTCGGCAAAATGGGCCGCCATCTCGTGCGTGGTGACTCCCAGGAAAAGTCGTTCAGCCGCTGACAGTGCCATTTCATTCTGGCGTGCGTGCGTCAAAATCGCCTGAAAGGCAAACGGATGGAGCCGGAGCAACAGGAGCTTCCCGAGATCATGAAGCAGGCCGGCAGTGTAGCTGGGGGATTCGAGATCGGTCAGTTCAAGGTAATGGCAGGTGTAGCGGGCGATGCGGGCCGTGCCGACTTGGAACATCCAAAAGTGAGACCAGCTGCACAGCGGAGGTGCGAGCATCATGCGCTCTTCCGCGGTGACCAACGCCCGCGCTTGCGCCGCCAGCCGGATTTCGCCCAACAGTCCCACAGCCATGCGTGGATCCTCGATGGCGGACGACAGTTGGTCGTTTCCGGCGCGTTTGAGTTTGTTGCTTGCGAGCAACATTTGCGCAGCCAGCCCCGGATCGCGATCCACCAAATCCATCAATGGATTGAGCGAGGCCGGGTGACCGTTGGCGGTCATTTGATAGGTGGCCGCGGCGGAGTCGATCACAGGGCAACCGGCGAGGGCTTCGATTTCGCGCTCAAGCTGCGGCCAGCCGATGACGGGACAGCGCTTTTCCGCGGCGGCGTTGGACCAAACCGCGCGGTTCTTGGCTTCGGTTTCGGCGTTCAACTCCTGGCTGCTAAGAAAACCGTCGGGTATGAGCGACGCGTTGAGATGCCGGAAAATCAATCGACCGGCAAATTCCAGCCGATCCAGGTTTTGTTCGAATTCCGTCCAGTTGGCGGAATGCGCATTTTCCGTTAGCTGTTTCAGATACTCGACCACGCCCCACGCTCCGGCTTCCTCGGCTTTCGTGGATAATACCGCGAGTTCATCGCATGCCAGCTGAATCGCCTGCATGCCGGCCCACTTTTTCAAACTGGTTTGGGCGACTGTCAGCGCCGCGTTTAGCGCTTCGAGTACCTTGTGCAACGCATCCGGCGTAAGGCCCATCATCTGGCAGAACGATTTCTCTTCCTCGAAATGCCGTTGTCGCCACGGATTGACGACCGACTTGTTGATTTCCGCAAAAATCGAGTCGTCGTGATACGGCTTGATCAGAAAATTTTGGACATGCAGGCTGAGCACCCGTTTCACGGTATCGCGATCGCCTTTTCCGGTATAGACAACCACCGGCAAAAGCTTCAGGCACGCATCGCTTTTAAGCCGTTGGATGAAGCCGATGCCGCCATCTCCTTCCAAGGCTACTTCCACGAAGACGAGGTCCACCTTGACATTGCGTTGAATGAAGTCCCACGCCTCGCTCGCCGTCTCGACCGCGACGAACCGATGGTTGCCGCGCACGAGAATCCCTTTCATGGCTTTGCGCGCCACTTCATCGGGATCAACTAGGAGAATATAGGCCATGGGGGTGAAGGCCGCTTGAACGCCAGCCAGCTGTCTGTCCGGGGTTGAAACAGTCCACTTTATTCATCGGCTTTTTGGAACAAAACTGAATGTTAACTTGATGGAACGGATCGCTTGTCCATCGGGAGAAAATCCTCTCGCCTGCGGGAGGAGGAAGGTCACGCTTCGTTTGGTTTGCTTTTCTAAAACTCCTCATGTCCACGAGTTCCATGTCCGTGTTGATTGTCGACGACGATCCAACCATCGCGGCGATGTTGCAACAGATCGTCCGGCAGTTGGGGTACGGATTGGTTTGTGAACCAGTCTGGGCGGATAAAGGCGTTTTGGCGCGGGCGCAGCTGAAGAAGAAACGGTTCCAGTTGGTGTTGCTCGATTACATGTTGCCTGACGAGGACGGGTTGACGGTGCTCACCGCCATCAATGCGCTGCCAGCCAGTGAGCGCCCGGTTGTCATTATGCTGACGGGTGCAGGCAACGAGCAGGTGGCCGTGGCTGCCATGAAAATGGGGGTGAGGGACTATATTGCGAAACCCGTGGTCGATTTTCCGGCATTGCGACGGAGCATCATTTCCGCGCTCGAGCATTATCGTTTGGAGGAAAAACTGGCGCACTCGACCGAGGAACTCCGGCGCAAAAACCTGGAAATGGATTCCGATCTCGTACTCGCGCGGGGCGTCCAGCAGGCGTTGCTCCCGCAAAGTTACCCGGTTTTCCCCGCTGGCGCGACGATGGAGGGAAGTGCACTGCGATTTTGCCACCGATGGATTCCTAGTGAGAAGGTGGCCGGTGATCTATTCGATGTGTTTCCCGTGGGCGAAAACGCGGCCGGCATTTTCCTCTTTGATGTCATGGGTCACGGTGTCCGGGCGGCCCTTGTCACGGCATTGTTGCGGGGATTGGTCCATGAGGAAATGCAACTGGCGGATCGTCCGGGAAAGTTGTTGGAACAGATTAATCGGAGCTTGCTCACCTTGCTTGGCCAGACGGGAGACCTGGTCTTTGTCACCGCGATTTACGTGGTGATTGACGCGACTACCGGAGCAATGCGCATGGCCAACGCCGGTCATCCCGCGCCGCTTCACTTGAGGCGTCGCGCCGAAACGGTGGTTCCGTTGGCCGAGGCCGAAGAACCCGGACCGGCGCTCGGGTTGCTGGGAGACACGATTTACCATGAGACACTGGCAACACTCGATCAAGGCGATGCGTTGCTGCTTTTCACCGACGGCTTGTTTGAAGCGGCCAATGCTGCGGGTGATGAATTTGGTCGCAAACGGCTGGGCGCAGCGTTGGCCTCACGGCTCGCTTTGCCCACGCCTGCGTTGATTGATGTCGTTTTGACGGATATCGCAGCTTTTCAAGCCGTGGGGACGAAGGGCTTCGAAGACGATGTCTGCATCGTGGCCGTCGACCGGGGCGCTCGTTGACGGTGTTGCTCCCACCCCTGGCTGTTCAACCAACGTCCGGGAATCCGGAGGAAATCGCGCGCCCGTCCGACGAAATTCCGGGCGTCATCCCAACGGCTGAGTGCAGCTGCTCTGGAGTTCAGTTTTCAAACTTCTGCAATTCCTCGTCGGTCCACGGTTCTTCGCGCCCGGCGGTTTGGCGGCGCACTTCGGTGACGGTCGACGGTGAAACGGGCGGCGCATCGTGGCCCCACGATTGGCGGATGTAAGTCAGTACACCCGCGATGGCCTCGTCATCCAGGCTGCGCAACGGCGGCATTGCACGGCCCTCGTTTTCCTTTCCGTTGAGCACGATCCGGATCAATGCGCGGTCGACGCCAAGCACGTAATGCGAATAGAGCAGCTGCGGCGCGAGCCCGCTCAGCCCTTCGCCGTGAGGTTGGTGACAGGCTGCGCAGATGGCGGCGAATTGCTTTTCGCCTTTCGCAAACAACGCTTTTTGCCCGGGTGTCAGCCGGGCGGCGATTGCAGCGGTTTCGTTTTCCATTCCCGGCTTTCCCGGCCATTTTAACAAGCCAACCAATTTTGCCGCTTTCTTCCCCGCGGCTGAATCGGTTTGTGCGGCCAGTTTGATCAAGGCCGTGGGCTCCGCCGAAAGCATTCCTGGGACCGGTTTGCCTTCCGGCGTTTTGGGCAGAAACCGTTCGACGCCGGCCAGCATCGCCGTTTGTGCCCAAGCGGGAGCCGATGTGCCGGGCGCGAGTAACGCGAACATTTCACCACTGCGTTTTGCATCCTGCGATTTTAACAGCGAACTTGCTGCCAGAGTTACAGCGTGACCGGCGTTTTCTGCGTGGGGCATCGTGAATGTAGCTTGGATGAAATCGACTTCACGCCCTGCGAGCCCGCTGACAATGGCGTCCGCGACGTAGGGCTGCCCGCCATGTTCCACCGCGAGGTTCGCCAGCGCCGCGAGGGCGGCGGGTGAATCAGCCGCGCCGAGTGAAAACGCTTTTTGCAAAATCACGCGCGGCGAGGCACCGACCTGCCCGGTGGCCAGAACGCGTTGAAACATTTCGGTGTCCTTGGGGTCCGCCAGCCATTTTTCCGAGAGCCGGATCGCGGCCGTGGTCACGCGTACATCCGTACACGCCAACGCGGCGAGGACGGTTTCGCGATCCAGCTGGTGGAGGCCATTGAGTGTCCACAATGCATGCATCCGGGCGAGCGCCGGCGAATCCTCAGAGCGGGCGAGCACGCGAAGTGCCGGCGCCGCGGAAACCTCACCGCCTTCAACGAGCAGCCGCTGTGCGGTATCGCGCCACCAGCTGTTGACGGCGAGGAGATGCCGGACGAGCTGACTGGGAGTTTCATGAGCGAGGTCGAAGCGCGCTTTCATCACCGGCGTGCCGTCGGGTACGATGCGATAAATCCGTCCCATGCCATTGCCGGCGGCGAGATCGCGTTCCTCCACCTGCTTGCGGAGGTAGGTCGTCATGTAGATCCGGTGCTGCAGAATCCCATGATACATATCGACAAGATAAAGCGCACCGTCCGGTCCGTTGCTCAGGTTGACCGGACGGAAACGTTCGTCGGTCGACGTGAGAAACTCGGTTCCTTCGTACGCGTTGCGTCCGTCGAGCGTGCCGTCCTTTTCAATGAGCAACATCCGTTTCACCAAATTTCCCGATGGCTCACAGACAAACGCATTGCCGGAAAAACCAGCGGGGAAAAGCGCATCACGATAGATGATCGGCCCACAAGCTGCGGTGACCGCCGTGATTTTTCCCTCGGCGTCGAGGGATTTATAGCCGCGATTGACGCCCGGGGTCACGCGGCCCGGCCAGATCCGCAAATCGGCGGGACCGATGCCGAGGTTCGCTCCCTCGGGCGACGCAAGGTAAGGGTTGCGTATGAAATATTCCGTCGGGACGAGGTCACCCCGCAGCGGGTAACTGTTGTCGTTATAAAAGAGCCGCCCGGTGTCGTCCTGCGTGATGCCCCATTGTCCGCGAGGAGCGGTGGGCTCGCGAGTGAACCGGCCTTTGCCAGCATACTGAAACCGGGTCGTGTGGTTGGCGCTGTAGATCCAGTTGTCGAGTGCGTGATAGAGGCCGTTGGCGGTGTGTTCGGGATTCGTCGTGACGCCGTAATCGGAAGCAACCTCGGTTTTCTCATCGGCTACTCCGTCGCCGTTGGTGTCGCGGCAAAACCAGAGATGCGTCGGTTCGCCGACCAACACGCCGTCGGCGACGAGCGCGAGCGCGCGTGGCATCACGAGGCCGGCAAGAAACACGGTGCGTTTGTCCATGCGGCCATCGCCATCGGTGTCCTCCAGCACGACGATCGATCCCACTTTTGCGTCCTCGCCGACGCCGTCCGGATTCGGCATGAAGCCGCTCATTTCCACGACCCAAATGCGCCCATCCGGACCAAACGTCATCGCGACCGGATTATGGACCAGCGGATCGGAAGCGACGAGTTCGACATGGAAGCCCGGCGCGATTTTGAACGTCTTCATCTCTTGTTCCGCTGTCAGGATCGGCGCGGGCGGAACTGTGATGTGGGCGGGTACGGCTTGCTGCACTTCGCCGGCTTTGTCGCCGTTTTGCGCCAGCAACGGACCAGTCAACACGAGGGGAAGGAAAAGAATCGAAAGACGCATGGGATGAGAACTGGGACGGTCGGGGGTTAAACAGGTTACCGTGGTGATTATTCTTCGGGCAGCGGTTGATCCTTGGTTTCGGGCAGGAAAGGCAGCACTACTAGACCGAGCAATAGCACCAAGCTGACCCACAATCCCGCCGAGCGAAACGCCTCAAGATTGCCCCCGAGGCTTCGGGTAATTTTCCCCACGGTGAACGGCGCGCTCGCGGCGATAAACCGACCGACGTTATAACAAAAGCTCGTACCGGTGCTGCGCAGGCTCGTCGGGAAAAGTTCGGGCAGATAAATGGCATAGACGGCGAAAACTGAAAGCTGGCCGAAACCCATCAGCGGGATCATCCAATAGATCTGGTCGATTTCCCGCAGGTATTTAAAAACGAGCACGGTCGAAAGAAACGAAACGATGATGGCGAGTCCGAACGCGAACCGCCGGCCTTTTACTTGCGCGACCTTGGCGAGTGTCATCATGCCAATGAAGCCGCCGATGTTTTGCAGGAGCAACCCGATCGAACTCCAATGCGCTTTTTCGCCCGCGAGTGCCTCGGGTGAAAGATGGGCCGAAGCGAGATGCTGTCCCACGATGGAGCGCACGATCGTCGGATGGAAATTACCAATGCCCCATAATCCGACAATACCGGCGCCGCACATGATGAGGCCCAGCCAGGCGTGTTTCGACCATTTGGGATGACGCAACAACGTGGCGTACGAACCGAATTTGATGCCGCGTTTCACGCCCTCAGCGCGTGCAGTCGACCATTTAACCGGTTCCTTCAATCGACCGATAATAAACACACAAAGGAAAGCGGGCACTGCACCGATGAGAAACATGACCTGCCACGGTTTGAACGCGAACGGCAGCAGGTGTTGTGCGGCGAGCACACTGATGCCGATTCCGAGCAATCCGGCAATGATGTTACCGAGGGTGGAAAGCGATTGCAGCAGCCCCAGCGCCGGTGCTCTCGTGCGGTCGGGTACCGAATCCGCGACGAGCGCCACGGAAAGTCCAAATACTCCGCCAACTCCGAGACCGGTCATGATGCGAAACAGGCAAAATCCTTCATAGCTGGTGGCAAACGAGCTGAGTCCCGTACAGAGCGAATAAATCAGCACGCAGATGCTGAGCATGCGCGCGCGACCGAAGCGGTCGCCCAGCGCACCGAAGATCAGGCCGCCGGTCGCCCAGCCGATCAGGAAAAACGACGTGGTATACGAGCCGAACTCGGCCGCTCTCGACTTGTCGATGACGAGGGTGTCCATCGCGCCATCGCGGGCGAGATTGAAAAGCTGCTGGTCGAGGCAGTCGAAAAGCCACGCGAGCGATGCGATACTGAACACGTACCAATGCTCGCGGGTAAACAAGCGCCACCAGGATTTTTCGGTCGGGGTAACAGTCATGGGTAATTTGGTGGGTTTGTGCTGCCGGGAAGAATTTGAAGCGATCGCGGCTGGCGACGTCGGAATGACGGTAAATTTTTTAGGAGGGGATCTTTACCGGTTTGCCGGATTGGGCGGACGAATAGATGGCGTTGACGAACGCGACGGCCTTTCGACCTTCGTGCCCGTCGAGCGCATGCGGACGATCCTCGCGAATGGCGTCGACGAAATCCTGGAGTTGACGGCGGTGTCCCTCGACGGAAATGGAACTCGGATTGGCGGCACCGGAACCGAGAGTGTTGTTTTGTCCGGCGGCACGAATCCCGTCGTCCTCGGGGCGTGATTCGCGGAATTCCCAGCGCACGATACGGTCGTCTTCAAGTACGATGGATCCATGTTCGCCGCAAAGCTCGTGCCGTCTCGACCAACCGGGCCAGAGTGCCGTGCTCGCCTCAAAGGCGCCGAGCGCACCGCTATGGAATTTGAGCGCGGCGCAGGCGGTGTCTTCAACTTCGATGCCCGTATGAACCCGGCGCGTCTGCCAGGCGAAAACCTCGGCGGGCAACCCCGCGAACCACAACAGCAGGTCCAAGCCGTGGATGGCCTGATTGATGACCGCGCCGCCGCCGTCATTCGCGAACAGCCCGCGTGGCGGCGTGTAATACTGCGCCGTGCGGTGCCACTTCACATAGTTGCTCGCCAGCACGAGCCGTCCGAGCCGTCCGGCATCGATCGCCGCCTTGACGGTACGGGCGCCATCCCCGAAGCGTCCCTGAAAAATCGGGGCGATGCGCACCCCGGCAGCGTTGGCGGCGCGGATGATTTCGTCGGTGCGGGCGGTGTCGATCTCAATGGGTTTCTCGATCACCACATGTTTGCCTGCGCTGATCGCCGCGAGCGAGACCGCGAGGTGGGCGGCGCTGGGTGTGGTGATGCAGATGACCTGGATATCGGGCCGTGCGACGAGTTCGGCGATATTGGTCGTGACGAACGGCACATGGTGCTTTTCCGCAAAGACCCGGGCTTTGGTGGCATTGCGGGTCGCAACCCCGACGAGTTTTGCGCCGGCGATCTGCGCAATCGCCTGCGCGTGAAAATCGGCGATCATACCGAGGCCAATAATCCCAAAGCCGAGAGGTGTTGCAGCTGCCATGGAGTAAAAAGGGGAACGAAAGCGAAACCGGGTCAAATGCTTTGCGCGCTGGCGCGGGATGTCGAGCGCTTCGTCGTTGAGCGCGACAGGCAGCCCCGGAGAGTTCGCGCGGAAATGACAGATAGCGATGGAGCGTGGCCGCGCCCGCTAAGAGATTGACTTGCCGTGCGAGCGGGACGTTTTTGCCTGCATGGCACAAAAATCGGACGGCATGAATTACGCACCACAGGGCAAGACGAACGCCGTGGTGCAACCCGGGGAATTTGCCTTTGCCGCGGCGTTTCTCGAGCACGGACATATCTATGGACAATGCAACGGCCTGCTCGAAGCCGGCGCGGAGCTGAAATGGGTTTACGACGCGGACCCGAAAAAAGTGGAGGCCTTCCGCGCCAAATATCCTCAAGTCCAGGTGGCGCGATCGTTCGATGAAATTCTCTCCGATCCAAAGGTGAAACTGGTGGCGGCAGCCGCGATCCCGAACGAGCGCGGCGGCATCGGCTGCCGCGTCATGCAGGCGGGCAAGGATTATTTCACCGATAAGACTCCATTCACCGCCCCGGAACAACTCGCCGAGGCGAAGCGCGTGTCGGAGGCGAGCGACCGGAAATACATGGTCTATTTTAGCGAACGCCTTCACGTGGAATGCGCGGTGAAGGCCGGCGAACTTGTCCACGGCGGAGCGATTGGCCGCGTGGTTCAGGTGCTCGGGCTGGGACCGCATCGCCTCGGCAAACCGGCGCGCCCCGCGTGGTTTTTTGAGCGCGAAAAATACGGTGGCATTCTTTGCGACATCGGCAGCCACCAGTTTGAGCAGTTCCTCTTTTACAGCGGAGCGACCGATGCGACGGTGACGCAGGCGTCAGTGGGAAATTTTGCCAATCACGACACGCCAGAGTTCGAGGATTTCGGCGAAGCGTCGCTCATGGGCAACAACGGGACGAGCAACTACGTCCGGGTCGACTGGTTTACCCCGCCCGGCCTCAGTACATGGGGCGATGGCCGGCTGGTCATCCTCGGAACGAAGGGCTACATTGAGCTGCGCAAATATGTCGATGTCGCTCGCGACAAGCAGGGTGACAATCTTTACCTCGTCGATGACAAGGGCGAACAGCACCTCAATGTCACGGGGCAGGTGGGGTTTCCGTTTTTCGGCGAACTGATTCTCGATTGCCTGAACCGCACCGAGCGCGCGATGAGCCAGGAGCACGTCTTCAAAGCCGCCGAACTGTGTCTCAAAGCCCAAGCCGCCGCGAAACGAATCGGGCCGGAGGTCGGATAGCAGGAACGGCACGGCAGCAGCGTTTGCCGTACCTGTCGGCCCACCATTATTCGAAGGATTCCTCTCAGAATTTTTCCTCTACCTTCAGCGGGTCGTGCAGCGAATCCTGAATTACGTTGCGGCGCCATTTCCACGTCTGGAGGGCTTGCGGAAAGATGCCGAGGCATGACATGTAATAGATGAACTTGAAGCCCATCAAGCGCGGCCACCACGGCGTATTGCGGAAAATATCGCCGGCTAGAATGGACAGCAACGCCTCCTGCATGCGCCAGAGGTTTCGCGGGTACATGAAAATATTGCGGATGGCTGGCGAAGTGATGCGAAAGATAAACCATGAGAAAACCTGCGGGCCGCGCTTCATGACGTTATCATAATGCTTAAAGCACTTGTTGGCCATCGCGAGATCGCCCTTGAGCCAAAAGTCCACCGCCTTGCTGCTTTCGAACGCGCTGTTCATCGCGAGATATACCCCCGACGAGAACATCGGATCAACGAAGGCATAGGCATCGCCGACCATCATGAAACGGTCGCCGCGGCAGAAATCGGAATCGTAGGCGTAATTTCCCGTCGCGGTCGCCGGCCCGAGCATCGTTGCACCTGCGAGACGTTCCGCCAATTTGGGCGCAAGGGCGATGGTCTCCATCAGGAACGTGGATGGGTCCGAATTGCGGGTCTTGAAATAAGCGGGCGAGGCCACCGCGCCGACGCTGGTCGTGCCATCCTGCAGCGGGATGAACCAAAACCAGCCGTGCTCGAACCAGAACAGGGAAATATTTCCCTCGCGTCGTCCGGGTGCCCGGCGCGCGCCGCTAAAGTGGCCGTAAAGCGCCGCACTCGTATGGCGGGGATGCCGCTTTTTGGCGGCGAGTTGACTCGAGAGCAATGTATCGCGACCGCTGCCATCGATCACGAAACGCGGGCGCCATTCCTGTTCCACGCCATCTTCGCCCTTCACTTTAACGACCGGCCGGCGTTCCGGGCTCTTATCCGCCTCAAAATCAACCCCGGTCACGCGACAGCCTTCGAATGCGCGCGCACCGCGTTCCGCAGCGTGGCGAAACAGCAGTTCGTCGAGTTCGGAGCGGCGAACGTGGACGGCGTACGGGAAACTCTTGTCCATCGCGTCGGCAAAAAGGAAGTCGCTGGTGTGTTCGTGGTGCGGCGAAACGAACTCGGCGCCGTACTTCTTAATGCCGATGCGTTCGACGGCCTGACGCACACCGAGGCGGTCGAAGAGCGGCATGTTCATCGGCAGCAGCGATTCGCCGATGTGAAAACGCGGATGGCGTGCCTTTTCGAAGATCACGACGTCGTAACCTTTGTCGGCCAGCAGGGCAGCCGTGGTCGAACCACCCGGTCCTCCGCCGATCACCACGACATCCGGCGACATGCCGGTGAATTTTGTTTCTTGAATCACGGTTTATTTTCCGGAATGAGCCGGTTTTGGGGTTGGTGAGACGAACGCGTGGACGGGGATTAACACGTGGGTTGGTGCATAGAAAGCGCCTGCCTTTGAAGCAAGCCGTTACTCCCCGCTGTTGGCTCATGGGCAAAACGAGGCCCGGGACAGATGAGAACAGGCTTGGCTAAATCGCATGGTCGTTAAACGCTTTGGCTTCTTTCACTGTAACTCAGCCCTGTTCAATCATGCCCCGTCCAGTCACGCTCTTCACCGGCCAATGGGCCGACTTGCCTCTCGAAAAACTCGCCCCGCTCGTCAAGCAGATGGGCTATGATGGCGTCGAGCTCGCCTGTTGGGGCGACCATTTCGATGTCGATGCCGCGGCATCAAATAAGAAATACGTTCAGGAAAAATGGGCGCTGCTCGCTGACCATGGCCTCAGCTGTTTTGCGGTTTCCAACCATCTTCTCGGCCAGGCGATCTGTGATCGCATTGACGAGCGGCACAAATCCATTCTACCCGCGGATGTCTGGGGCAATGGCGATCCCGAGGGCGTACGCAAACGGGCGGCGAAAAAAATGGCGCTGACGGCGAAGGCCGCACGGACGTTTTTCGATGCGCAACCCGGCCGCGCGACGGGTGATAAATCGCCCGCCGTCGTGAATGGGTTTACCGGTTCGAGCATCTGGCATTCGCTGTATGGCTTCCCGCCAACTTCGCAGGCATTCTGGGACGCGGGTTTCGCCGATTTCGGCAAACGTTTCGGGCCGATTCTCGAAACCTTCGAAAAATACAACGTGAACTTTGCCTTGGAAGTTCATCCGACCGAAATCGCATTCGATATTGCGAGCGCGCAGCAGGCAATTGCCGCCGTGAAGGGACACAAGCGTTTTGGTTTCAATTACGATCCGTCGCACTTCGGCTATCAGGGGGTCGATTACGTGAAGTTCATTCGCATCTTCGCTGATCGCATTTTTCACGCGCACATGAAGGACGTTTGGTGGGGACACGGCGACGGCAGCGTGGGCGTTTTCGGCGGTCACGTGGGCTTTGGCGATGCGCGCCGCTTCTGGGATTTCCGCTCGCTCGGTCACGGCGATATCAAGTTCGAGGATATCATCGTCGCTTTGAATGACATTGGTTACCGCGGTCCGCTCAGTGTCGAATGGGAGGACATCCGCATGGATCGCATTCACGGGGCAACCGAGGCGTCGGCTTTCGTGCGCAAACTCGATTTCCCGACCAACGCCGTTTCGTTTGACGCCGCGTTCGACAAGAAAAACCAGTAAGGAATTTCTCCCATGAATCGGAAATTACGTTTTGGCATGATTGGCGGCGGACGGGGTGCATTTATTGGCGGTGTGCACCGCATCGCCGCGCAAATGGACGGACAGGCCGAGCTGGTCGCGGGGGCGTTTTCTTCGGATGCCGAGCGCTCGAAACTTTCCGGCGCGGATCTCTTTCTCGATCCGTCACGCGTCTATGGCAGCTATCAGGAAATGGCGAAAGCCGAGTCCGCGCGTCCGACGGATCAGCGGCTGGACTTCATCGTCATCGTCACGCCGAATCATCAGCATTTTCCGCCGGCGAAATTGTTTTTGGAGAGCGGCTTCAATGTCGTCTGCGACAAACCGGTGACGTTCAATCTCGCCGAGGCGAAAGCCCTGCAGAAGGTCGTGAAGAAGACCGGCAAGGTTTTTGCGCTGACGCATAACTACACGGGCAATGTCATGGTGAAGCAGGCACGCGAACTTGTGCGGTCGGGGTTCCTTGGCGACATCCGCAAGGTCGTGGCTGAATATCCCCAAGGCTGGCTTAGCACCCTGCTGGAGAAAACCGGTCAGAAGCAGGCAGGCTGGCGCACCGATCCGAAACGCAGCGGAGCGGCAGGTTGCATTGGCGACATCGGAACGCACGCGGAAAACCTTGTGCGCTACGTCACCGGCCTGCACATCGACTCGCTTTGCGCGGACCTGACCACTTTCGTGAAAGGACGGGCGCTGGACGATGATGGCAATATTCTCGTTCGTTTCAAAGGCGGCGCGAAAGGCATCATTCATTCGTCGCAAATCAGCGTGGGCGATGAGAACGATTTGAACATTCGCGTGTACGGCACCAAGGCGGCAATCGAATGGCATCAGGAGCATCCCAATCAGCTGATCGTTAAATTTCCGGATCAACCGCGGCAGATTTGGGGTCGCGGCAACGGATACGTCGGCGCGGAAGCTGCTCGCTTCACCCGGATTCCAGCGGGTCATCCCGAAGGTTATCTCGAGGCGTTTGGGAATATCTACCGTGAAGCTTTTCGTGCGATTGAGGCGGAGGTCGGTGGGAAACCAATCCCGAAGGACGTGGATTTACCGACCATCGCGGACGGCGTGGAAGGCATGGTGTTTATTGAAACCACGGTAAAGAGTTCACGGCAGGGCGCGAAGTGGGTGAAATTTCCCAAGCTTTGAACTGATTCCCAACTGTCCCCACGCGTCGTAATGGCAGAACGTCCTTGGCCAATTCGATGAAATCCTCTTCCTGGCTTCGTGTCGTTGTGTGGGTCGCGGTTGTCGCGACCGGAGTCGGCTCAATCGCGGTTCTCGCGTGGTCGCGCGGTGAACCGGTCAGCGCGCTGTGGATGGTGGTCGCGGCGGTTTGTGTTTTTGCAGTATCATATCGCTTCCATTCAGCGTGGTTGATGGCGAAGGTGCTGACGCTCGACGAAATGCGGGCGACACCCGCGGTCGTGCAAGAAGACGGGCACGATTTTGTCCGCACCAACAAATGGGTGGTATTTGGACATCATTTTGCCGCCATCGCCGGGCCCGGACCGCTCGTCGGACCGGTGCTTGCGGCCCAATTCGGTTTTTTGCCCGGCATGTTGTGGATGCTGATCGGTGCGACACTGGGCGGTGCGGTCCACGATTGCGTGATCATGTTTTGCTCGGTGCGAAGAAGCGGAAAATCGCTTGCGCAAATGGTTCGCGAGGAAGTTGGACCATTTGCGGGACTCGCGGCGTTGGTGAGCATCATCGCCATCATGGTGATCCTGCTGGCGGTGCTCGGCTTGGTGGTGGTTAACGCACTCGCGGAAAGTCCGTGGGGATTGTTCACGATTGCGGCCACGATGCCGATTGCGGTCGTGATGGGTTGTGCGATGCGGTTCGGGAAAGGGGCTGGAAAATGGCTGGCGGCTGCGAGCGTTTTTGGCGTGGTGGCCCTGCTCGCCGCGGTATGGGGCGGGCAATTTATCCATGGCACAGCGCTGGAAGGTTGGCTGACGTTGCGGGGCACGACGCTCGCGTGGTGGATCATGGGCTACGGCGTGGTGGCTTCGATTTTTCCGGTGTGGCTGCTGCTGGCACCGCGCGATTACCTCAGCACGTTCATGAAGATTGGTACGGTTGCCGCGCTCGGAATTGCCATCGTGGTGATCGGACCGATGCTGAAGATGCCGGCGCTCACGAAATTCATCGACGGCACCGGTCCGGTGGTGGCGGGCTCGGTGTTTCCCTTTTGTTTCATCACGATCGCCTGCGCGGCCGTGTCGGGCTTTCACGCGCTGATCTCCTCGGGTACCACGCCCAAAATGCTGATGCGCGAAAGCCACATTCGCGTGGTCGGTTACGGGGCGATGATCACGGAAATGGTCGTGGGCATCATGGCATTGATCGCAGCCTGCGCGATGGAGCCGGGGCAATATTTTGCGATCAATATGAAAGGCGAGCCCGCGGCGGTGGTGGCGAAAGTCAGCGCGCTCGGGTATCCAGTGACTACCGATCAAATGACGGCGCTGGCGGCGAGCGTCGGCGAAAAAACCATGGTGGGGCGCACAGGCGGCGCGCCGACGTTTGCTGTGGGGATGGCACAGATGTTTGCGGGGGTTTTCGGTCGTGGCCGGGCGCTCGCGCTCTGGTATCATTTCGCGATTATGTTCGAGGCGCTGTTTATCCTGACCACGATTGATGCCGGCACCCGCGTCGGGAAATATCTTCTCCAGGATTTTCTAGGACTCTTTTCGGCCAGCCCTCGCGAGCGGCCTGCATTTTCCGGCGGTTTGGTGGCCACGCTTCTTTTCGTTGGGGCGTGGGGCTGGTTTCTTTATCAGGGCGTAATTGATCCACTTGGAGGGATCAATTCGCTGTGGCCGATTTTCGGCGTGGCGAACCAACTGCTCGGAGTGATCGCGTTTGCCCTTGGCACCACGGTGCTGATCAAGATGGGTCGGAAGCGTTACGTCTGGGTCACGCTGGCGCCGCTCGCGTGGCTGCTGGCGGTGACAATGACGGCGGGATGGATGAAGATTTTCAGTGCGGCTCCCGTGGGTTTTTTGGCCATTGCGCGGGGATTGAAAGCGAAATTCGACGCTGGCGGAACACCGGCCGAGTTGACGGTGTGGCACACTCAGATCTTGAACAACTACATCGATGCCGGAGTGACCGGTGGGTTTCTCCTTTTGGTCCTGACCGTCGTGGGCGCGAGCGCCGTCGGGTGGTGGCGATTGCTTTCCGGGCGGGGGGCGGGGAATTTGCAGGAAGCGCCTTACGTTCCGTTGATCACTGCACCTGCGGGAAAACAGGCCTGAGATTTCAGGCTGTTTGCGGAGTTGCGAATGCGAAACGGGGGCGCACAGTTTTAGGGATGAATGCCTCGGCCGTTTTTCCTGCCTGGAATTGATCCGCCAGGGTGACGCGGTCGAATCATAATAATTCCCACGAGCCATGCGCATTGCCGTCATTTCCGACACTCATGATCGCTATCCACCCGACCTTCCGGCACGGCTGGCGTCGGCGGACGAGATCTGGCATTTAGGTGACGTGTGCGAGCCGGCCACGTTGCTGGAATTCGAAGCTCTGGGAAAGCCGTTGCACGTGGTGTTGGGAAATAACGAATGCCATAATCTTTGGCCGCGTGAACTGCGCTTGGAACGGCTGGGTGTGGTTTTTTTCCTGATCCATATTCCGCCCTCGCGCGTGCCGTCTGGAGTCAATGTGGTGTTGCACGGACACACGCACGTGCCGCGCGACGAAACCGACGCGAAAAAAGTTCGCTGGCTTAATCCCGGCTGTATCACCCGACCCAACCGCGGGGCGCGCGCTAGCTTCGCATGGTTGACACTTTTGCCTGGAAAACCGCTGAAGTGGGAATTGGAAATACTCTGAAGCCTGTTTCGACCGATTCCCGTTGAATCTACTGAGGTCCGCACATTTCGGCGTCTTCTTCAGCCCACCGGATGCGTTTAGTTGGCGACCAATTTGCGCCAGTGACCGTTGCCAACGTTTACCGCATCCGGTGGATATTCCGCGATGACGCCGAACGTCGTAACGACCGCGGCCAGATTACCTTTGCGGGCGGCTTGAGCCTGTTCCTCGATGCGCAACTGTGCCGGTTTGCCATCTTTCCCGATGGTTCCGAGCGAGACGTGACCTTCGGGGCTAATGACCACGATGCTCTCGCCCTCTTTCACGCGGCCAGCGACGTAGCTGCCCGCCACGGTCGAAAACACCGAGGTTCGCTCGCTGTCACTGGTGACAATTGCCACGTCCGGCGGCAAATCGCTGAGTTTGTGATGGGGTAACCCATACCAGAAGCCGACGATAATCAGCACAACGCCCAAGGCGAACAGTCCGATTACTTCCGCAATACTCCGGACCGTTTGCAGACGGTTGGGGTGCGGCGCGTGACTGCGCGTGGATCGGCTGCCGCCGGCGGAATTGGATAGTGAGCTGAACGGTGCCAGCTGTGCGAGACCCTGCGCGGATTCAACAGTCCAGTATTCGTCGAACAGTGACGTGCTCTTGTACATCCGGAGACGGCCCGCATGTGCGGCGATTCGCCAGCCTTTTTCCCCGCGCTGGACGATGATTCCAGGTTCCGCGGTGGGATGGGCGGAAAGATCGAGTTTCAACAAATTCGCCGCGAGCCGGTAAACTTCCTCCGCCATCAGGTGGCCAATTTCCAGTTTGTCCACGGTGGGAGCCACTGCCGTCGCTCCGGCAGTCAGGTTGACCAAGGTAACTTTAAATGGAGGCGTCATTTTTCGATGATGAACACCAGTGAATTGGTGCTGCCTACGACCACATTGCCGGTTGAAAGATCGCCATCGTCCATTTCCCGATCGATCATTTCCCTCAGGTCGGCGTCATCGCTTACTGCATCGCTGCCGACTGTTTCTATAATGATCGCCGCTTTGGCGGTGATGCCATCGGCCGACACATCGTAGTTCCATTTATAAACCCCGCCGATGGGACTCTTCCGGGTAAAACCTTCCGCCAGCGCACCGGTCATCCCGGCGGGAACTTTCTGTGGGGCATCGTCCGGCGGCCATTTGCCGTTTTGAAGATTGTACGTAATGAACGCCGTCGAATACGACCGAAGATCACTGACCAGCGCCGCCGTTTTCGACCGCATGGTGATTCGTCGATACGCCGGTAATGCCATGGCCACCAGCAACCCGATTATAACCACGACGACCATGATTTCCACCATGGTGAAGGCGCGGACTCGGGCGGCTCGGCGAGCAGAAGCAATGTGCAACCTTTGCATCATTTATGCGCGGAACGTATAAAGTTTGAATGACAGTACAAGCATTGAGATTGAAACAAGCAGGGCGAACTCTTGCAGAATTTATGCGAAAGGAGAGGAAGGGGCTCGCCGCAACTTCACGGAGCAAAATAAAGAGTCACCAATTCACGGCGCAAAGTTCCGCTTGGGCTGCGTTCATCGTGATTTTCCCGATGAGATTTGCCGAAAAAAATTTTCGCGGCTGGCTTCGTTGGATCAGTCCGTTTAGCCAATTTATATGAGCGGTGTACAACACGAATTTTTCGAAACGAAAACCCCGGCGGCGAAGCCCGGGGTGGTCTTTGTTCGAAGCATTCGCGCTTCCAATTACCGCCTGACACTTCGCAAGGACGGCGTTGGCGTTGCCACGATTCCGGGCCGCGGTTCCGAGCGAGAAGCCCGGCGTTTCGTGGACGAACATCTGGATTGGCTGGAACGGGCGCGCAATCGCCAGGCTTCCAAACCTCGGGGAGCGGTGATCTGGACGCTCGGAACGCATGTTTTATGGCGCGGGGAAATGACCGAGATTCGGCCGGCCGGCGACGGCGCACGGCCCATGGTTTGTCTGGCTTCGGATGTGTTTCGCGTCCCGGCTTTGCAGGGCGATTTACGTCCCACGCTTGAGGCGCACTTTCTCCGGCGGGGAAAAGTGGAGTTGCCGGCGCGCACTTGGGAACTGGCTTCCGAGACCAACGCCAGCGTGAAGCAGGTCACCGTGCGCAATCAGCGCTCACGGTGGGGTTCCTGCTCGGCGGGTGGAACGATCTCCCTGAACTGGCGTCTGGTGCAAACCCCCGACTCTGTTCGCGATTACATCATCTATCACGAGCTGATGCATCTGCGGGAAATGAACCATTCGGACCGATTTTGGGCGCAGGTTGCTAAGGTCTGCCCGTGGTGGTCAGAGGCGGAGCGTTGGCTCAAGCGGAATGGCAGTCTGCTTGGTCTCTAGCTTTTCCCCGCGCGAATCGACTTGTCTGAAAGGGGCAAGCCACGTGTCACGATTGGAAAAAGGCTTCCCGGACCGCCGTCATGATACTCCCCACTTCGAACGGTTTTTGCACGAATCCAGCGAGCCCCTTTCCGGTGAACCGACTGACGGCCTCCTGCTGATTGAAGCCGCTCATCAACACCACTCGCACGCCGGGATTAAGATGCCGCAGTTGACGGAAGGTTTCCTCTCCATCCATGTGCGGCATGGTCAGGTCAAGCAGGACAATCGTGAATCGCGAGGGCTCACGGCGATAAGTTTCGAGCGCTTCCCGACCATCCGAGGCCAGCACTGCGGTGAAGCCGAGGGTTTCGAGAATGCGGGCGGTAACGGCCCTGACCGTTTCCTCGTCATCGACGACCAACACCGTGCCTTGGCCGCGCCAGGCCGGTTCCGCCATCGGCGGAGTTGAGAGCATTCTCTCTGCCGTCGCGTCGCTGCAGGGAAGCAGGATTTTGAAAGTCGTGCCACGACCCAGCTCGCTGTAAACTTTCAACGCACCTTTGTGTCCGCGGATGATGCCGAGCACCGCCGCCAGACCGAGCCCGCGACCGGTGAATTTCGTGGTGAAAAACGGGTCGAATATTTTCGCCAGCGTGGCCGGATTCATGCCGGAGCCGTTGTCACTGACTTCCAGGAATACATAGTCACCCGGCGTGATTCCGTTTGGATGCAGGAGCGTGGCGATGTAGTCGTGGTCGACCCGCGCGACCCCGGTGGAAATTGCAATCACTCCGCTGCGTGCGCCGATGGCTTCCGACGCGTTGATGACCAGATTCATGATGATCTGCCGGATTTGCGTGGCATCGACAGCGATCGCCGGCAGCGTTTGGGCGAGATTGAAGTGAAGGACGCAATTTTTGTTGATCGAGATGTTCAACAGATGCGTGGTGTCCTCGACCAGTTGGTTGAGGTTCAGGTGTTGGACGACAAACCGGCCTTTGCCCGAGTAGGCGAGCATTTGCTTGCACAGGTCGGCGGCGCGATGAGTGGCGGATTCGATTTGCTCGATGACCGGCACCAGCGGGGAAGTATCCGACAAATCCATTCGGGCGAGGCTCGCGTTTCCGAGGATGCCGGTCAGCAGATTGTTGAAGTCGTGGGCGATGCCACCTGCGAGAACGCCGAGACTTTCGAGTTTCTGGGTTTCCTGTAATTTTCGCTCGATCTGTTGCCGGTCATGGTCGGCTTTTTTCAGGTCGGTGATGTCCACCGATACGCCGAGCACAGCCGGTATTTCGGAATCGCTGAAACGAAACGGGATCTTTATGGTGGAGAGATGGCGGATATTGCCGGCCGGGTCGGTGATCGTTTCCTCGCGGATGGTTTTTGGCTTGCCGAGACGGATGACTTCAAGGTCATCCGCGAGAAAATGATTCACCTCGTGTTTGTCCGGGGAAAAATCCGCGTCCGTTTTCCCAATCAGATTTTCCAGAGTGGTGCCGTAGGCGGTCGCCACCGGCTGATTCGCAAGAATGAATTTTCCCGAAATGTCCTTCGCAAAAATAAAATGGGGCACGAGGTCGATGATTTGTCGGAGAAGAGCGCGCTCGCGGCTGAGCGCGGCCCGCGTCTTTTCCCTCGCGGTAACGTCGTTCATGCACCCAAGCATTCGCGTTAACCCCCCGCGGTCATCCCGCAGCACCACGCCCTGTTCCTCAATTGTCCGATAAGAACCGTCGCGATGGCGCATTCGATATTCGGCATGACACGGCCCGCCGGTCGTAATGCAGTGTTTCAGCCTCGTCTCGGCGGTGGACCGGTCATCGGGATGGAGCTTTTCCACCCACGCGGAAATTCCGCCCTCATTCATTTCGGCTGGCGTGCAGCCGATGATCTCGGCGATGGCCGTGGCTCCGAACCACGAGACCCGGCCGCTGGGGATATCAAGATCGTAAATCATCTGGCCGGTTTGATCGATGACCATGCGATATCGGCTCTCGCTGTCCTTGAGCGATTCGGCGGCGCGCCGGCTGAGTGCAACCATCTCATTGAATGCATGTGCGGTTTCGGCGATTTCCGCCGACCCGGTTTCCGGAGCGGGAGCGTGGTCGCGTCCGGCGGATTGTGCGCGGGCCGCGGCGGCCAGCGCGGTTAGTGGACGGGAGAGAACGGCGGCCCGGCGCAGGAGCAAGCCGACGACCAAGGCCAGTGCGATCGCGACCAGACCCAGGGCGCGCCACAAATTGCGCCGGGCGTCCTGATAGACTTCGCTGCTTGGCATCGATGCAGCCACAATCCAAGGCGTGCCCGCGAGCGGTGCGGCCGTGAACGTGCGTTTGACCCCGGCAAATCCCACGATTTCTCCACCCCCGCTGCCGGAGCGGGCGGCAGACGTCAGCTCCCTGGTCAGCAGCGGAGAACTTTTCCCGAGATACTTTTCCGACTCGAAGGATCGCATTACCACGGCTCCTTGGTCGTCGAAAACTTCGAGCAATGTACGGCTCTCGGACAAGTCATACGCCAGCAGCCGTGAGGTCTCGACCAAATCGAGCGAGAGGAGCAGGGTGCTGGTTCTTCGGTTGCTGTCATCAAAGACCGGATACGCGACAAGTGCAACCCACCGTCCGGTCACCGGGCCTTTGAACGGTCTGCTCACATAAAATGTCTTCGCTTCGACTGCATCGCGAAATGGATCGAGGGTGCCTTTTGACAGGGTTGCGGTCGCCGGTAACGCGGCGACGGAAGAGCTGATGACCCCGTGCTCACCGATTAAGACCACGGCAGTGTAATCCGGATTGAGTGCGGCAAATTCGTTCAGCAGCAGTTGGATGCTCTCTCGGCTTTTCTTTGGATCGGAAAGCTGGCGTGAGAGTCGCTCCATTCGGAGCCGGGCATCGTCGAGGCAGAGGTGAATCTGCCGGTCGGCAAATTTCCGAAGCAGGTCCAGATTGGCGAGGGAATCGTGCTGGTCGTCCTGAAACTGCTGGAGGATTCCGTAGCCGATAAAGGCGACCAACGGGAGCACCAGCAGGAGCGCCATCCGCAGCAATTGCGAAAAAATAGTGCGGGGATTTCGCATGCAGGGGCGCCGGTCAGCTGGCAGCAAAAGCCTGCGTGGGCACGCAAGTGCAAGGCGGTAGCTGGCTCAACCGGGGCGGGGGCACGCGAGGTTATTTCCCACTTTCCCCCCAAAGACAAGCATCGGCTGACTCAGCGAATATCGACCAGTTCGACTTCGTACACCAACGTGGCGCGCGGCGGGATCGAATCCTGGCCCTTTTCGCCATAAGCCAGCCACCACGGGATGATCAAGGTGCGCTTTTCACCCCGCTTCATCGCTCCCACCGCTTCATCCAGACCCTTGATGACTCGGCCGGTGCCGACCCTGAATACGGCGGGTGTGCCGCGGTCGCGGGTGCTCCCGACCTTTTTTCCGGTCAACAGATACGCATCATATTGCACGACCACCTCGCTGCCGGGAACGGGCGGATCACCTGCGCCGGGAAGGCGCTCGATGTACCTCAAACCCGACGGGTTGATATGTGCGTTGTCGTATTTCTGACGCAGGATCGTCGCATCGGCTTCGTTCAGCTGCGAATTTTGCATGATCTCCCGCATGTATTTATTAGCGGGTTGTTCGCCGACCGTTTTCACACGAAATATCCCCGTACGCGCTTGAAACGCGATTAACGCGAGCACCAGTCCGAGGATGACCAAAATTCCGTAGGTACGCATATGCCGGGAAGGAAATTTCATCTAGATCGCACGGAAAGGAAAGGGGATTTGCCGGGTATTCACCGGCGTTATCGCCGTCAGGGTTTTCGCTTACGTGACGGGCCTCCGGTGCGGGGCAGCCATCTCCCCGGCCCGCCGCCTTTCGCGGCTAGAGAAACGAACAGATATATTCGCAAATCCCAGCCGCCACCTCAATCGTGAATCCACTCTTCCCGGGCACGTCGAAATACGTTCCGCCTGCGTAGTCTTGCACTTTGGTCTGGCCGTCAAGGGTCACCCGGCATGCCCCGGCCACGACTTCCATCCGTTCCGGTGCGCCGGTCCCGAAATGATAGCTGCCTGGATAAATAAGACCGAGGGTCTTTTTGGCTCCGTCCGACATCATCACGGTGTGGCTGATGACGCGGCCGTCGAAATAGACATTGGCTTTGGTGTGGACGGTGACTCCGGCGAACTCAGTTGGAAGGGACATGGTGGGGAAAGTGGTGGCGAATCACTCACGCGAGTCAATCTGGCGATGAGCGGAGAACCGATTTTAAATGGGATCCCGGCCGATGTTCAGCTTTGAGCTTGATACCATTGCAACAGGATTTGGGTTCCGCGGTCTTCCCAGCCGTGCCGGGCGACTTCGTCGTAGAGCTTTTTTGCCAGCTCGAGTCCCGGAAGTTTAAGCTTCATCGTCCCGGCGGATTCCAAGGCGATTCGCAGGTCCTTGATGAAATGTTTCACATAAAATCCCGGGGCGAAATCCCCGTTGAGTGCGCGCGGTGCCAGATGGTTGAGCGACCAGCTGGCGGCGGCCCCACCGCCGATGCTTTCAATCACGCGCCGCGGATCGAGGCCGGCTTTTTGGGCGTAGGTCAGGGCTTCGCACCACGACATCATGATCGAGGCGATCGAGATCTGGTTGGCCATTTTGCAGTGCTGGCCCGACCCTGGCCCGCCTTGCAGCACGATGTTTTTTCCCATGAGTTCGAACAGCGGCTTGGCGTGTTCAAACGCGGCGGCATCGCCGCCGACCATGATTACCAGCCGGCCTTCCTTTGCGCCGATGTCGCCACCGGACACGGGCGCGTCGAGTGAACTCAACCCTCGCTCGTTCGCGGCAAGGGCGATGCGTTGCGCCAACGACGGGCTCGACGTTGTCATGTCGATTAAAACCGAATTTTTGCGGGCATGGGCCAGCACGCCCTCTTTTCCAAAATAGGTTTCTTCGACGTCCGTTGGGAAACCCACGATCGTGATCACAAAATCGGCCTCCGCGGCGGCCGCGGCGGCCGTTGCGTGCCACTGCGCGCCGGCGTCGAGCAACGGCTGCGCTTTTGCCCTGGTACGGTTGAAGACATGAAGAGTATGCCCGCCTTTGAGCAGGTGAGCGGCCATGCTGCGGCCCATGACTCCGGTGCCGATGAATGCAATTGAATGTGCTGTCATGCTCCAATCGGGAACACAGGTGGCTGGCAAAGGCGAAACGAAATCTGTCCTGCCGGGGAGCCCTTGCTGGGTTTTCGATCTAGACCACTGACCCCACTCGTCGCAACTTGAGCTGGCAATGCAGATCCTCACCATTCTCGCCCCGGTATTTCTGATGATCGGGATCGGAGTCGCGCTGCAGGCGAGCGGATTTGTTTCGCCGAATTTCCTCAAGGAAGCCAACCGCCTGACGTACTGGTTGGGTTTGCCGGCACTCCTGTTTTCCCAACTCGCCACCTCGGTTCACAATGGCAGTGGTGCCCGCATGATGGGTGAGGCGATGCTCCTGGTCACAGTTGCCATCATCCTGCTTGGTTATGGAATCGCGTGGCTGGCGCGCGTTCCCGGAATTTCCGTAGGCACTTTTGTCCAGGCTTCGTTTCGTGGGAATCTCGCTTTTGTCGGATTGCCGATCATTTTTTCCTTCCCGGATGAGACGCTCGGGTGGGGCGTATCCGTGCGGACGGCGGCGCTTCTCACCATCGCACCCATGATGGTAGTATATAACATCGCCGGCGTGGTGGTGCTGCTTCTCAGCCAGCATAAATTGGGCTGGTCCATGGTGAAACCGTTTTTGAAACAACTGGCCACCACTCCCCCGCTCCTTGCGACGATCGCGGGCATTTCGGTTGCACTGATGGGCTGGCCGGTTCCGTCCCCGTTGGAGAAAACTTTCACGGCATTGGGCGAGATGGCCCTGCCGCTGGGATTGCTCGGGGTGGGCGGATCGCTGGTCACCGTTAAACTCCGTGGCAACTGGCGCTGGCCGCTCACTGCCGCGATCTTGAAAACAATCGCGGCCCCTGCCTTGGGCTGGCTTGTCGGGCGCTGGTTCGGTCTGGCCGGGGTGGAACTAAAGCTGCTGCTCGTCCTGCTCGCGTGTCCGACTGCGATTATTTCCTACACGATGGTTTTGGAACTAAAGGGTGATGAAACCCTCGCCTCGGGCGCGATCGTGTTCAGCGTTCTTACTTCCATCTTTTCCCTCGCGCTCATCATCGGGATGCTGTGATCCCGTCTTTTTTGACTACGGAATGGTCAGCTCCATGCCGATTCTCAGGACGCCGTTGGTGCCGAGTTTTGCCGCGTTGGCCTTGTAGATTTCCTGCCAGCGATTGGTCGTGCCGTAATAATGCTGGCTGATGCGAAAAAGGGTGTCGCCCGAGACCACGACATGCGTGTGGGTTGCATTTGCGGCCACGGGAGCTGGCGTGACGCCGGCGGATGTCGGCACCGCCACGGGTCCGGGGCTGAGCTTCGTCTTGAGCAGGTAATTTTCGTTGGCGAGAACCGTGTTTGAGCCTTGCAACTGCTGGATGAGGGCGCGCGCCGCGGCGAGTTCGTTCGAGTTTTTCGCGGTGGAGCGCTGCAGCGCGCCGAGCGATTCACTGGCTTGAGTGGCGTCAGCCTTCGCGGCGGCGACGTCAGTCGAGCCCTGCGCCTTCAGTTTTTCCACTTCGTCGGTGAGGGTCGCGACCTGCGTGGACAGCGTGTTGCGTTCGTTGGTGACCGCTTCGGCGTCCTTGGCCGCCTTTTCGACTTGGGCGTCGCGGTCGGCTTGCAAGAGGGCGTAACCGCGCAATGCCGTGGTCAGCTTGTTTTCCGTTTCAGCAAGCTGCTTTTGCAGGTCGCCGGTCTCGGTATTCGCCTGCGTCAGATCAACCGACGCGACAGGCGCAATCGGCGCGACTGGAGCGGACGCAGGGGCGGTTTCCCGCGCCTGTTGGGCGGCTTGAAGCGCGGTTTGCGAGTCAGCAAGATCACGCTTGGCATCGGCGAGGGCGGTCTGGAGCTCGACCACGCGTCCGGCGAGGTTGGGATAAGCTGGACCGCGATTCTTCAACGCTTCGTCACGCGCCTTGCCCAAGGCGACCGCTTCCTGTTTGGCACGTTCGTTTTCGGCGGAGGCATCGGCCAGCTGTTTTTCCAATTCCTGCACGCGCCCGGAAAGGTCGGGCGGCACCGGGGCGGTGTTTTTAGCCGCGAGTTGCGCTTCCAGTTGCGAGATTCTCGCGGCGGCGTTGTTGAGGTCGGTCGCGTTTTGTTTGCTGGCATTTACGGCCGTTTGCACGGCGGCGTCCGCCTGTTGATTCACCGCGGTCAACTTGGTCTCAAGTTCGCGCACTTTGTCGGAGAGATCGGGATAGGCGGGCGCGGCGCTTTTCGCGGCGAGCGATTGCTGTAATGAAGCCACTTGGGCGGTGGCGCTCTCCAGCGAAGACTTCAATTCGGTGGTTTGCCCCTCGAGTTCCTTGACCCGCTTGGCGGTCACAGCCGATTCCTGCAGTTGTTTTCCGGAATCCGCCAAAAGCTTTTGCGTGTGCTCGCCATCGGCCCGCAGCTGCGCATTTTCGGCGGCGAGGCTGCTGGCACGGCTGTTCAACTCGTCTCGCTCATGTTGCAGCTGAGCGGTCTCCGACGACGATTTCATGGCGCTCTTCGCGACCGCATTGGCTGCGGTCAATTTCAGCTGTAACTCTGATTGCGCAGTGGTGGCTGCATCCAGTTTCCGGGTTGAATCGGCGACGGTTGCTTCGAGTTCGCGGACCTTGCCGGATAGGTCGGGATAGGCAGGTGCGTCAGGTTTGGCGGCGAGCGCGGTTTGCAAACGCTGGATTTCGGCGGCGGACGCGCTTGCGTCGGTGGCGCTTTGCTTGCTTGCAGCTTCCGCTGCGTGAGTGGCGGACTCAACGCTTTGATTCGCGCGAGCCACCTGCGCCTCGAGATCGGAGACTTTGGCGGAAAGGTCGGGCTTGGCGGCGAGCTGGGCCTTTTCCTGTTCGAGTTGGGCGATGGTATCGTGCAGGTTTGTTTCGGATGCACGCACGGAGGCCAGATCGATGGTGAGCTTGCTTATTTGAGCTTGAGAATCGCCGAGGTTGCTCCTCAACGCCGCCATTTCCGCCGACGGGGTGAGACTTGCGGCGGTTGCTGCGGCCAACTTTTCATTCTTTTCCGTCTGGGCCACGAGCTCGGCCTTCGTGCTGGCGAGCTGAACTTGCGTCGCGGAAAGACTTTGTTCCAACTGGGCTTTCTCGTCGTTCACGTGATTCAGGCTCGCCTCAAGTTCGCGGCTGAATCTCGCGGCGTTTTCCTGGTCGGCCGTGGGCGTCGCCGAGGTCTTCGCGGTCTTCGCTTCGATTTTGGCCTTTTTAAGCGCGGTGGTTAATCCTTCGATTTCTTTCCAGGCTTTGGCCAACTCTTCGCTCAACTGTTTCTTGTCGGCGGTGAGTGTGGTGATCTGCGTGGAAATATCCGGAGTATCCTTGCCGATGGCGACGGTGTCAGGATTGAGGTAGGCGGTACCGGTGGTTTTCACGGTCGCGACGACCTCCGGTTCGGACTTTGCGGTGGTCACGATCGGGATATTGCCCGAAATAAGCGCCTTCTGATCGGCCAATCTTTGCCGGGCAGCGGCCAGCGAATCCTTGTCCAACGACGCGATCAGATTGTCGAGGGTGCGGCCACGGGTGCCACTTTCGCGGGCGAGTGAGAGCCAGACGAAGGCCTCAATTTTGTCGGTCGCCACGCCGTGCCCCTCGGCATACGCGAGGCCCAAATTGTATTGAGCCAGACCATTTCCTTTCTCGGCCTTGCTGCGAAGGGCGGTGATTTCGTCGCTTTGCTGGGCCGGAGCGAGCGTGATGACGACGACGACAATCAAGAAAGCGGCTAACGAACGAAAATTTTTCATGCAACAGACATGGTTGTGTGACCGATACACTTGCCGGTCTAAACGCCCGGCTGCAAGCCCGCCTCGTACCGGACATGCAAAAATAAAATCGTGATGAGGTCTTTCCCTCGCATGTTTTGGCACTCAAAACGATGTCTCACCGGCCAAATCCTACAGGGACGTCGCCTCGTGGGATTTGGCTCGATTGACCGCCTGATGCCATTCGCCCAGCAAGCGTCTGGACCAGGCGACCGGCTTTTGGGCGCGAAAGGTGTGGTCGGCCGACCACAACCGCGCGATTTCGCCGCGGTTTTTCCAGAAACCAACCGCCAGTCCCGCGAGGTAGGCGGCACCAAGCGCGGTCGTTTCGGTGGTGCGCGGGCGCACCACGGGCACACGCAGGAGATCGGCTTGAAATTGCATGAGCGCATTGTTCACGACGGCACCGCCATCGACGCGCAGGCCGCGCAACTTGCGTTTGCAATCCGCTTCCATCGCCCGCAGCAGATCCGCACTTTGGTAGGCGATGCTTTCAAGCGCCGCCCGCGCCACGTGCCCGGCATTGCTCCCGCGGGTCAGACCGACGATGACACCGCGCGCGTTCGCGTCCCAATGCGGCGCACCCAATCCCGCGAAGGCAGGCACGAGATAAACCCCGCCGTTGTCCGGCACCTTGGCTGCGAGTTTCTCGACTTCCACGCTCTGCGCAATAAGCCCGAGTCCGTCGCGCAGCCATTGCACGACCGCCCCGCCGATAAAAACGCCACCTTCCAACGCGTACTCCAGCCGGCCGTCGATTTTCCACGCGATCGTCGAGAGCAGTTTGTTTTTCGAGACCACAGGTTTGTCGCCCGTGTGCATCAATAAAAAGCAGCCTGTGCCATACGTATTTTTTGCCATGCCGGACGACCAGCACGCCTGCCCAAAAAGCGCCGCCTGTTGGTCGCCGGCGATGCCGCTGATCGGCACGCCGCGCAATCCGCGCAAGGCCGCCACTTCCCCGAAAACACCACTGCTCGGGCGCACCGTTGGCAACACTTCGCGCGGGATGCGCAGGATTTTCAGCAGTTCCTCATCCCACTCGCCGTTGTGCAGGTTTAACAGCAAGGTGCGCGAAGCATTGGAAACGTCGGTGGCGTGAATGCGCCCTTCCGTGAGTTGCCAGAGCAGCCAGCTGTCCACGGTGCCAAACGCGAGTTCGCCTTTTTCGGCGCGCCGCCGCGCTCCGGGAATGTTGTCCAACAGCCACCGAAGTTTTGTCCCGGAAAAATAGGGATCGAGTACCAGCCCGGTTTTTTTAGTGAAAAACGGCTCAAGGCCCCGCCGTTTCAGCCGGGCGCAAAAGTCCGCCGTGCGGCGATCCTGCCAGACGATCGCCGGGTGCAATGGCCGGCCGGTGGCCCGCTCCCAGAGCAGGGTGGTCTCGCGCTGGTTGGTGATCCCGAGCGCGCAAATATTTTTCCCCGTCAGGTTGGCCTTGGCCAATGCTCCAAGCGCGGTGCGGCGCGTGCTCGCCCAAAGATCGGCGGGCTTGTGTTCCACCCAGCCCGGTCGCGGGTAATGTTGCGCAAATTCCTGCTGTGAACTCGCGATGGCCCGTCCGCGCCGGTCGAACACGATCGCGCGGGAGGAAGTGGTGCCTTGGTCGAGGGCGAGAACGAAGGTCATGGCGTAGTTCGTCTAGCGGTGGACGGTGCGGGCGCCAATCCAAATGCGTGCGCGCTTCGAGGGCGCTCTTGCATAAATGGTAAGCTAGCTTACCAATTTATCCCCCAATGTCCGCTGCCCGCCCTCGCGCCGAACGCAACCCCGGCTTTCTCTTTGCCGACATCAGCCGGCTTGCCCGGCTCGAATTCGACCGGCGGGTCCGCGATCTTGGACTGACCCGCGCGCAGCGAACCATTTGGGATTTGGACCTGCGGGCGGACTGCCTTCGGGACGAATATCTTGAGGGGTTTCCTCGCAGAATCGCCGGATACTTTTGACGGAATTGACGTCATTAAGAAAAATCTCCTCCGGCTGACCGGTCTGGCTCGATAATTTCCTCATGAATCCACGTTGTTCGCATTTGATTTCATTTATTACCGCACTCGCGTTGCTTGGCCTGTTGGCTGGCTGCGATCACGGTCCGGTCGTCCCGAAAACCGCGGCCGCTCCAGCTGTGCCCGTGCAGGTCGCGGTTGCATTGCAGCAGGATGTGCCGCGACGCATCGATTCGATCGGCAGTGTGCAGGCGTTACGCAGCGTCAGCGTGAAGTCGCAGGTGGACGGCATCATTGCCCAAGTTCATTTTCAAGAGGGTCAGGAAGTGAAGGCGGGCGATCCGCTCGTAACACTCGATCGCCGGCCCTTTGAAAATGCCGTACAGCAGGCCCGGGCAGCGGTGGCGACCGCGCAAGCAGAGGCAAAACAGGCGACGGTGGACGCCGAACGTTATTCGCACCTCGATCAGCAGTCGGCGATTTCGAAGGAAGCCTACGCGCAATACCAGACGAAGGCGGAAACGACCAAGGCCGATGTGCAGTCCAAGGACGCGGCGCTCGCGAATGCGGAACTGCAACTGGGCTACACCGAAATCAAGGCGCCCATCGCCGGTCGCACCGGGCAATTGCAACTGCACGAAGGCGCGTTGGTAAAGGCCAACGATAATAGTTTCACCATTGTGAATCTGAACCAGCTCACCCCGATCGCCGTCGCCTATTCAGTGCCGGAGGACAGCCTTTCGCAAATCCGCGCTGCTCTCGCTGCGGCCCAGGTTCGTGTGACCGTCGTCGATCGCGCGGCGAACCTCAACCTTACCAATGGACGCCTCACCTTCATGGACAACAGCGTCGATCCCACCACGGGCACCATTGTACTGAAGGCGATCTATGAGAACATCGATCACGCGCTCTGGCCGGGGCAGTTTGTACAGGTGCACACCGAGATGGGCGTGGATCGCGGCGTTATTGTCGTGCCCACCTCCGCTGTTCAAACCGGTCAGGACAACGCCCAGATTTACGTCGTGAAACCGGATCATACGGTGGACTTGCGCACCGTGGAGGTGCTGCGGACCGTGGACGATATCACTCTGCTCTCCTCCGGCGTTAAAGCGGGCGAAACGGTCGTCACCGATGGACAGTTGCGGCTGCTTCCAGGAGTGAAGGTGGAAGCCAAAACGCTGGATCAGGTAAACCCGGCGGTTAAAAAATAATTCCCAGCGCCATGAATTTACCCGAACTCTGCATCCGTCGTCCGGTGATGACGACGCTCATGACCGCGGCACTGTGCGTCTTTGGTGTGATGGCGTACCGCCTTCTGCCCGTCAGCGATCTGCCCAACGTCGATTTTCCCACCATCGTCATCACCGCGGCATTGCCCGGCGCCACACCCGAGACGATGGCGTCGGCAGTCGCGACTCCGCTCGAACAACAGTTATCCACCATCGCCGGCATCGATTCAATGGTCTCGAGCAGCAGCATCGGGACCACTTCGATCACTCTGCAGTTTGCGCTTGAGCGCAACATCGATGCGGCGGCGCAGGACGTGCAGGCGGCCATCGCCGCGGTGCAACGCCGCCTGCCGAGCGATATGCCGGCACCGCCTTCCTACCGCAAGACAAACCCGGCCGATTCGCCCATCATCTATCTCGCGCTGAGTTCGCCGACGCTGCCGCTTTCCGTCGTCGACGAGTACGCGGAGACGATTCTCGCGCAACGCATCTCGACCATCGACGGCGTGGCGCAGGTGCAGGTGTTCGGTTCGCAAAAATATGCGCTTCGCGTGCAGCTTGATCCACGCGCGCTGGCCAGTCGCGGCATTACGTTAAGCGAGGTCCAGACCGCACTGTCGGAGCATAACGTGAATCTCCCGACGGGCGTGCTCGACGGCAATCACCAGGCCGTGACGGTCGTCGCGACGGGACAGTTGGACTCCGCCTCGGAGTTCTCCAATTTGGTCGTGGCCTATCGCAACGGCGCACCGGTGCGGCTGGGCGAACTGGCGCGCGTGATCGACAGTGTGCAATCCAATCGCGTGGCCAGTTGGTTCTACACCGGCGGTCACGGTGCCCGCGCCGTCGTGCTTGCGGTGCAGCGTCAGCCAGGAACCAACACGGTCGAGGTGGTGAAGGGCGTGCGCGACATCCTGCCTTCGTTTCGGTCGCAACTTCCGGCGTCGGTTAATTTGGAAGTGTTGTTCGACCGGTCCGTTACCGTGCGGGAATCGGTGAACGATGTGCAATTCACGCTGACGCTCGCGATTGGCCTCGTTGTGCTGGTGATTTTCATGTTCCTGCGCTCTTTGCGTGCCACCGTGATTCCGGCAGTCGCGATTCCGATGGCGCTGCTCGGCACGTTCATCGCGATGTATTTTTTCGGGTACACCCTCGACAATCTTTCGCTGCTCGCGCTCACGCTTTCGGTCGGTTTCGTGGTCGATGACGCCATTGTCATGTTGGAAAATATTGTCCGTCACATCGAGGATGGCATGCCGGTGCGCGACGCCGCATTCAAGGGTTCGCGCGAGATCGGTTTCACGATCATGTCGATGACGCTTTCGCTCGTCGCGGTGTTTATTCCGGTGTTGTTCATGGGCGGCATTCTCGGGCGGTTGCTGCACGAGTTCGCGGTGACCATCACTTCAGCGATTCTCGTGTCAGGTGTCGTCTCGCTCACGCTCACGCCGATGTTGTGCAGCCGGTTTTTGCAACCGCACGGCAAGGAGGCTGCGCAACACCACGGGCGGCTTTATCAATTTTTCGAACGGGTATTCGACGGCATGAGTTCGGTTTATGAACGGACCCTGCGCCGTTGCATGCGGCACAAGGTTGCCACGGTGCTCGTCGCGTTGTTGATGGTTATCCTGAGCGTGGTGGTCGGAATGCGGTTGCCGCAGGGATTTATCCCGACCGATGACACCGGCCAGATTTTCGCCTTCACCGAGGCGGCGCAGGACGTCTCGTTCAATGAAATGATGCGCCACCAAATCGTCGCGGCGGAGATCGTGGCGAAAAACCCGGCCGTCGACTCATTCATGTCGGCGATTGGCGCCGGCGGCTCTTCGTCGACGAGCAACCAAGGGCGCATCTTCATGCGGTTGAAGCCGCGCAACGAGCGTGTGTCGGCCATGGAAGTCGTGCAACAATTGCGCAAGGAACTGTCGGTGGTGCCGGGATTGAAGGCTTATCCGCAGTTGCTGCCGCCGATCCGCATCGGCGGATCGCTCACAAAAGCGCAATACCAGTTCACCCTTTTTGGCAGCGACTTGAAGGAACTGTATGCGGCGGCGCAAAAGATGGAATCGAAATTACGGACGATTCCCGCTCTGCAGGATGTGAATACGGATCTCCTGATTTCCAATCCACAGCTGCGCGTCGACATCAAGCGGGATCGCGCGGCAGCGCTTGGCATCTCCCCGGCGCAGATCGAGGACGCGCTCTACAGCGCTTACGGCTCGCGCCAGGTTTCCACGATCTACACGCCGACCAACCAGTATTACGTGATCATGGAAATGGCGCCGGATTTCCAGAAAACGCCCGAGGCGCTTTCGTTGATTTATCTGCGGAGCAGTCTTGGCGGCAGCGTGCCGTTGGAATCGGTCGCGACGTTGCACCGCGAAGTTGGCCCGCTGACGATCAACCATCTGGGCCAGCTCCCGGCGGTGACGATTTCGTTCAATCCGCGTCCGGGATTTTCGCTGGGTGAGGCGGCGGCGATTGTTTCCAAGATCGCGCGGGAGGTGTTGCCGGCCACGGTCAGTTACGGTTTCCAAGGGTCGGCGCAGGCTTTTGCGTCCTCACTACAAGGGCTTTGGCTTCTGCTGATCCTCGCGGTGATCGTAATTTATATCGTGCTCGGCGTGCTCTATGAGGATTTCATCCATCCGCTCACCATCCTATCCGGACTGCCGGCGGCGGCCTTTGGCGCACTGTTCACGCTCTGGCTGTTCAATGAAGAGCTGAACATCATGGGTTATGTGGGAATCATTCTATTGGTGGGTATCGTGAAGAAAAACGCGATCATGATGATCGACTTTGCGATTGCGCGGGAACGGGAACAGGGCGCGGCGTTTGATGCGGGGCAGGCGATTATCGAAGCCTGCGTCGTTCGTTTCCGTCCGATCATGATGACAACCTTCGCGGCGCTGGCGGGTGCGATCCCGATCGCACTGGGCTTGGGCGCGGGAGCTGAATCCCGTCGGCCACTCGGTCTGGCAGTGGTGGGTGGCCTCGTGGTTTCCCAAATGCTCACTCTCTTTATCACGCCAGTTATCTACATCTACATGGATCGTTTCACCCATCGATTCCTATCCAGGAAGCTGCGCAACGTCCCGGCCTCGGTCGCCCATGCATTGCCCGCGGGTAAGTGACCGGTGGCCGTTTCCGGGTATTTCAGGGGAAAGTAATCGAATCCGAGAACTTTTCCAAAGCGTGGTGTCAAAAGCTTGTTCGCCAAGCACCATGAAACAACCGCCTCTTTTCCTCCTCTGCGTTGCTTGGGTCGTATTGTTGTCCGGCTGCCAAAGCAGGAATGCGTTGTTTGGGTCGGCGGACTCCACCAAGTACACGATTGAAAATACCGAGAAGTTCGCGCGACTGGACGCGGCGACGCAGGCCGCGATCATTTGCACCGGCTTGCAGGAGCATTTCGACGTCGTCGGTCAGCTCGAGGTGGTGGCCAACATCAAAAACCGGACGTCCGGCAGCATTCAAGTTCGGGTAAGATGTGTATTTAAGGATGCCAATGGTTTTGCGCTCGGTGATGAAACCGCGTGGCAAACGCTGACCTTGGGCGACGAAGCGACGGAGGTCGTCCGCTTTACCGCAGACAACAAACTGGCGCGCAAATACACCATCGTCGTGCGATCTTCCTGACTTCCCCGATTTCCACATCGGTTATCCGAGCGCCAGTGAAATAATTCCGATGAGCATTCCGCCGGCTGCGATCAGCCGGCGTTTGGCGTCTTTTTCCCCGAGCAGTTTTACCCCGAAGAATGCGCCGATCACGATGCTGATTTCGCGTGCGGGTGCGATGTAGCTCACCGGCGTGAAACTCATGGCGGTAAGAATGAGGACGTAACCGACGGGCCCGAGCACGGCGATGATAGCTGCATGCCGGCGATGTTCCCGCCATTCATGACGCACCTCGTTTCGCCTGATGATCGCGAATGAGGTGAGCAGCAGAAGCATGGTGACGCATGTCCCGAAGTCGTAGAGCAGGGGTGAAAGACGCATATGGGACATGGCCCGCTGGTCCCACAGGGTATATCCGGCAATGCATGTTCCGGTGGCTAAACCGTGGAAGGCGGCGTTCCGTAAATGAAGCCGGCCTTGATGCATCAACGATGCGCCACCTGTGAGATAGAAAACCGAACCGACGATGATCAATCCGCCGGTAATCGCCAGCGGGGTGGGGCGCTCGCCGAAAAACAGGATCGCGGCCGTTGTGGAAAGAAGCGGTCCGGTCCCTCGTGCCAGCGGATAAATCAAGGAAAAGTCGCCGGTTCGATAGCCTCGTTGGAGCAAAAGCGAATAGGCGGCTTTAATCAGTCCGCTTCCGATAACTACGAGCACTACACCGCGTGGAAGCACGGGATGGCGCCAAAGCCAATATCCAGTGATGATAGGAATGTAGAGCACGAACCCGATTGCACAACTCAGCCAGACAAACGGCAGTCCTCCGCCCGCACGTTTCGCGGCGTAGTTCCAACTCGCATGGGTAAACGCAGCAATAACAATGATGCCGAGGGCAAGGGCCGACATGGCCAACGACGAATACACTAACCGAGCCTCCCACCAATCGAAAATTCAAGTGCGCCTTTGGCGAGGTCGCTAAAGGAATGGTTCACTGCCGCAAGGCTGCCCCATGCGGACTGGCTTTAAGGTGCGGAGACTTATTGCTGACTGCGCAATACGATAGTGTGCCTGACGTCCGATCAGGTCGTCGGTCGCTTGCCAGCGCGCGATCCTTCGGGTCAGTCCATCGTGTGAGTTTTAATAAGGTGCCTTCAACAACTCTGCGGCTTCCGTGGCCAGTGCTGGCTTCAGTTTCAAATCAAGTGCACGCTGGAGCGATTTATGGCTGTCGGCTCCCTGTTTGAGCTTGGCCTGAGCCGCGCCCAGGTAATACCACGCCTCGGCGTCTTCCGGATGCTTTCCCGTGCTTTCCTGCAACAGACCCGCGGCACGCGTGAAGTCACCTTTGCGATAGACGATGATGCCAAAGGCTTTTGCCACGTCTGCGTCATCGGGCAATGCATCCCGCACCACCACCGCCAGATCATAGGCTTTCTTGTCGTCATCCGGATTTTCCGCGTAGAACACAACGAGGCCTTTTTTCGCAGGTATAAATGTTGGGAAAATAGTGAGCACTTTTTCGTAGATCGCTTTCACGGCCGCGAGATCATCCTGTTGATTACTCAACGCCGCTTTTGCCATCAGGGCGGGCACATAGTTTGGGGATACCTTCAAAATCTGATCAATTTGGGCCGCGGTCTCGGCAGCGGGGTTTCCGCTTAATGCAATCATGGACAGGAACCGCTGCGCTTCGTTTTGGCGCGGGGATTCAGGTTTGTTTTCCAACACGCCCTTCATCGCGGTGGTTGCATTTTCGACTTGCCCGACAGCGTACGCGGCTTCGCCGAGATCGAAAAGCGTCTCGACATCGTCCGGATTTTTACGGGCGGCTTCCTGCAACAGGCTCGCGGCCCACGGATAATCGCCGGTCTGGTAGGCGAGTCTCCCGAGCAATGCGGCGACCGTCGCATTGTCGGGTGCGAGCTTTCGCGCGTTTTTGGCGAGCTCGAATGCCTTGGCAGTTTGCTTGTTCGAAACATAAGCGCGGATCAGCGCGATCGTCGCGGTGACATTGGCGGAATTTTTTTCCAGTACCTTCTGGTAAGTGGCGATGGCCTTGTCGCCGGATCCGGCGGCGTCATAGGCGGCGGCGAGTCGCGTGAGGGCGACAGGATCATCCGGCTGTTGGGCGGTCATTTTTTCAAGCCGGGCAACTGCGGCCGGATCGGCGGATTTCGAATCGAGGTTCAGGACCGAAAGCGCGCGCGCGGCTTCCTCGTGGCCGGGGAAATCCTTTTCGAGCTGCAGGGCGCGTTGGAGCGCGAGGCGGGCATCATCTTCTTCGCCCATCATGTAGTGGGTCATGCCCAGATGATATTGCACTTCGCCGGAATCCGGTAATTTGGCCGCGCTTTCCAACAAAAGCGTCAACGCCCATGGATACTCGTGACGCTTATATAAAATCCATCCCAGGGTATCGCCGGTGTGCGGTTCGTGTGGCAGAAGTTCCTTGGCTTTCTGGGCCAGTTCCTGCGCCTTGTCCAATTGGTTGAGATGCTCCGAATAAAGGTAGGCGAGATTGTTGAGTGCCGGACTGGAACGCGGATTGAGTGCCAGGACTTTTTCATAGGCGTCACGTGCGGCGGCAAAATCCTTTTTCTTCTCGCTCAGGATCCCGCTCATCATGAGCGCCTCGATATCCTTGGGATTCTTGGCGGTGACCGCGCGATAGTTGGCGAGTGCTTTCTCCAGTTGATTTGAGCTCGCATAAACGCGGGCGAGCAGGAGATAGGCGAGGGACGCATCGGGTTGGAGTTCGATGGCGTGATGCAGGGAGCTTTCTGCCTGCGTCAGGTTGTTTTGCGCGAGCTGGATCTTTGCCTCGAGTACGTAAGGACCGGATTGTTTCGGGTCGCGGGCGATCTGTGCCTGTACCCGCTGTTCGGCGGCCGCGAGATTTTTTTCCTGCAGGTCGAGATTGATGAGCTGATCGAGGGCCGGGAGGAGGTCCGGCGCAAGTTCGAGGGCGTGGTTGAAGGCTGCGCGGGCTTCGGGGAGCTTTTTTTCCTGAAGCAGTGTGATGCCCCGCCAGTAAGTCGCCTGTGGATTTCGCGGGAACTGTTCCTCAATCTTCTGATAGACGGCGATGGCGGCCGGAAGATCTCCCTGCCGGCGATAGGCGTCGGCCAGAAGAAAACGGGCTTGGATGAGATCGGGGCGTTGTTGCACCAATGGTTTCAGGAGAGCGATCGCTCCGCTGGCGTCACCCTTGCGCAGGGAAAGCTCGCCCAGCAGTGCCGTGGCCTCGGCAAATCCAGGGGCCAGCACGAGGGTCTGGTTCAGGGTCGCGATGGCCTTTTGCAGATCGCCGGCGGCGGCTTGGGCGAGCGCGAGTTGAAAGTGGGCTTGGGGGGCCTTGGGATAGACTTTGATCATCTTTTCCAACCCGGCGACGGCTTGGGCTGTTTCGCCCTGAGCAAGTTTCAGGCGTGCGTTCAGCAGCATGGCTTCCGGGTGTGCGGGATCGCGTGCGAGCACTTTGGCGAGCGCCGCGTCGCTCTCGGGAAATTTTTTCTTCGCCGCGTAAAGCTCCGAGAGCAGGATCCAAGGAGGAAGAAAGTCGGGGGTCTTGGCGGTAATTTCCAAGAGTGCGCGTTGGGCCGAATCGGTGTCGCCGGTTTGCACTTTGAAACGCGCATACGCGAGTTGTTGGACTGAATACGGTGCGGCGAATTCGGAGGCGCGTTTGAACGCCTCTTCCGCCTCGGAAAGTTTATTCTGACCTTGGTTCCAGACGCCAATTGCGGCTTCGGCTGAGGCGGATTTTGGGTTCTGTGCTAATGCGCGACGAAACGCTGCTTCCGCTTCAGGTAGATGGCGCTCCCGCATTTCGAGTGTGCCGAGGGCGACTTGCACGGGCGCGGCGGCAACGATGTCCGCCGGCAAACCGAGCAGGCGCTGTCTGGCGGCGGCGATCAATTCGGGTTTGTTGGCCGCTTCCGCCAGCAACAGCGGGGCGGTTTCGTCCGCCGGTCTTTTGCCTAACACGAACTCCGCTTCTTCCTGCGCGTCCTTCACGTTGCCCGAGGAAAGGAACATCATGCCCAATTTGAGCCGGACATCGAGATTGTCGGGTTGAAGTTCCCGGGCTTTCAAAAGATAAGGAGCGACCTGCCCCATGCGCCCTTGATCGGCATAAATCAGCGCGAGGTGGCTGATCGCGGAGGGATTGAGCGGTTCGATCTGGAGCACGTTCATGTACTCGATTTCCGCCGAATCATAGTGACCGCCGGCAAAGTAGCCGCCGGCTTTTTTCAAGTGGCTTGCCTTCTTGGCTTGCGGCGAACAGCCGCAGCAGAAAACGACCAGCGCGGACAGGATGGCGAAGGCGGGGAAAGATTGAGCGAGCTTTCGCATATTATTGAGGACGGCTGGTTGGATTCAGGGGACGCGGGTGCCGTTCGGATCGGAGAAGCAGCCACAGCAGTAGAAAGAAAGGGATGAGAGAAAGGGCAAAAAACACCGGTCCGCCGTGGCGGTGAATGTATGAGTTGATCATGTCCGGACTGATATGAACGCACAATTCGCCAATGGTGAAGATTCGGAATCCGTTGCGCAAAAGGGCCAATGGAATGACGGCCAACGAGAGCACTGCGCACTTCCATCGACTGCGCAGAAAGAAATGTCCGGCGACGACGCTGGTGATAAAAAGCGCGAGACTCGACCGGATACCGCTGCACTCGGGTGCAACCTGGAGATTAATGCCGGGAAGGCGGAAAATCAGGTTATGATAAAAAACACTGGTGCCGCCCAAGTTGAAGAGGACGTGTGCAACCGCCGCGGACCCGTATTGGAGAAACGTCTCCAAACCGCTGCGCATGACGGTCGGAAACGGCACCATGAAAATCAGAAAAAAGAAGGGGAAAGCCAGCGCGCGCAGCGTTTCCCGGCCAAGGAGTGAGGCTGCTGCGCTGCCGATAAAACCGAGCAACGATAGGACGCGCAGGGCGAGAACGTCCTCCGCCGTCAGATTGTAATTGCCGCGAAGTGCCGCGAGGGAAACCACCAGCGCGACGGCACCCAAAAGGGCGAACCCGACCGCGAGGACGCGGTTCGGAGCCGACGGAGCTGGCAATTCCCGACGTTTGTTCCAGATGAGATAAATGCTGACCAGCGGGATCAGCGGAATGTGGGAATACAAATCGTCGCTGAGCGCGAGTCTGAGCAGCTGATAAAGTGGCTGGATGAAACCAACCGACAACCCCAGCGCAACCAGCCACAACCACCGTAACCTTTCCGGGCGCGAGGATCTTCTTTGGGCTGTTGAGGATCGCGCGTTTTTTGCTTCTAAAGGCCGATTCATCAGTGCGGAGAAAGCGGTTGTGGGAAAATCCGACTGAGCTCAGAAAACATGCCGTGGGCTCGATTCCATGATTTTCATCGCTTTGGCCGATTTAGAACTGATAACCCAAATCGAACCCGATCATTTTACTCGTAAACCCAAAACCGAGGTCGTTTGAGGTGTTGTGGGTGTTTTGGTATAGCACCGAGACCGTGGCGCGTTGGAAAAGAGCGGTGCTTAGACTCACGTTAAAATTGTAATTCCGATCATCACGTCCCACGGTCAATGATGGATCGGTGCTGATGTAACTTGATTTCTGGCCCGAATAATCTGCGCTCAGATAGTAATGTTGAAGCAGGCGTTGGTTGAAGCCCACGGTCCAAGACGTATCCCGCGTGACTTGATTGCTAAAGTAGGAGGTGGATACGCCGCGAGTAGTGGAAAAACTGATGGATGTCGTTGAAAAAGGCCGGTAATTCATCGAGGCGTCAAACGTGGGAGTCTTCAAATCCCCGGCTCCTCCTGTGCGAAATCTCCGAACTTCGTAACCGATATTTGCGGCTAGGGAAACTTTCTCGGTTGGTTTCCAAGTCGCCGTCGCCGCCGGTCGGGTGAAAGTCATGTCCGGTCCTAAACTAACCTTGGAGTAACCGTAACCCAAGTTGACCGATGTATCGACCCTGTCGGAAAATTGGTAATGCAGCCGTTCTGTGATGGTGGAGTCCTTTGAGTTGTTGAAATCCTCGGTCGATCGCACCTGATAGCCAAGGGCCGTATCGAGCTGAATCCGGTCGGTAAATCGATAGTCAGCGCTGGCATTCGTTCCATAACTGTCCTCCTTCGTTTGACGGCCAGTCTCGATCAGCGGAGTAGTCGAAGACAGGTAAGTCTGACCCACCTGAAAGGTCCATTTTTCGAAAGTCGTTCCACCTAACAGACTCAATGATTGGTTGAATGAATCACTGAACGCAGAGTTTGAATAGAACGTTTTACTCGGAGTGTAGTCCAGAGACCAGTGGGTGCCGAGTGTTCCCAAAAGACCCAGCGAGATCGTGTTAACTGACGTTTTCTTTTGCTGGCCGGGGTTGGCCTGAACTCCGTCGCCATAGAGAAACCGATATGAAAGATGCGGATGAATCGTCACCGGTCCCCACTGAAAAAGTGACGTTTCCAGAAATCCGGGAAGAATGCTATCGGTGGCTGGTCCTTGAGGGAGTGCGGGTGGAGTATAGGATGGCCCGGAAGGTGTGGAAATCACCGATTGGGCGGCGAGGTTCGTTGTGACGGTCACCAAACCGAGAAGGATTAAGCCGGCTGACAATTTTCTGCTGTGGCGGAGCAGATGACGCGATGAGGTCCAAACGAGAGATTTCATGGTGTAGTAGGTTCCGGTTAGAGAGGGATTTTCTATTGTTGGAGTCATGTGCTCACAACCATTTTCGACTTCCTCAAGTCGCTGGTAGCGCCGTTCAGCACGGATATTCGTCGGCTTGTCAGAAAAGCGGCTTTCGTTCCCCGATTTGACATTTGGGTCGGGTGATTTGAACGGCGGCCAGAGTTCAGCAGAAGTTCAAACATGTATCCGACGGTTTCCTTGATCAAATTCAAGGACCGTTCGCTTGATTTCCACCATGGACCGTCGGAATAGCCATTAGGAATCCAGGAAATGACCCCTACGGTCGTCGCTGGGGCAAGTACTTTGGCAAAAACCAGCCGGCTGCGCCGCGCATGCACACCAAACGTAAAAATATTTACGAATTTGGGTTGAAAGTTGTGTTTTTGCAATGTGTCACGAACCACGACGGCCGATTCAAAGGTGCGATGGTTTTCAACATCTGGCGCGGGTGCTGCGATGACCCGATCCGGCGGTACGCCCAATCGGATCAAGAGTTCGTACGATTCGGTGGCGTAGTTCCAACGTTGCGACGCCCAGCGATTGTTCATCGGACCGCCCGATGTAACGATGCACTGATAATTACCCCGCTCAAATTCGGCTTTTGCGGCATCCATTCCTTGATGACCAATCCATCCTTCCACCACGAGAATTTCAGGGGCCTGTCGTTCGTTGAGGCTGAAAAAATTTTCGGCCCTCATACACCACCACATGCAAGGAATTCCTGCGGCTAGCAGGAGAGCGATCCACCCGAAGAAGGTCGGCCACCATATTGTGCGGCGGCGGGCGAGTTGGAAAGCCATCTCAAAGCGCAACGACCGACGACCCTCGATTGGATCGTTGCGTGCGAATAAGTGGTTTCACCCTTTCTTAAACTATGGGAACCGGCGGCCTTATGCTTTCCAGACCTGATCCGGTTTCGTTTTGATGGAGACCATCGCGTTGCGGGAATCGACGATGCAAGGCGCCCAGTCGGCCAATTCCTGGTAATTTACCGAGGCATGGTTGGTGGCGAGAAGGACCGCATCATACCTTTGGATTGTCTCGCGATTCCATTCGACCGATTTGGTTCCGGCCCAGTGCGGATGTTCGCGTGTGGGGCGAATTACGGGCACATAGGGATCGTAGTAACCCAGGGACGCACCGCGCTCCTTGAGCAAATCAAGTAGAACATAGCTGGGCGATTCGCGGTCGTCATCCACGTTTGGTTTGTAAGCTAAACCGAGGATGAGGACTTTGCTGCCATTCACTGGTTTTCGATGGTGATTGAGCGCTTCCGCCACCCGATTAACCACGTGCTGGGGCATCGAGGTGTTGATCTCGCCGGCCAGCTCGATGAATCGCGTGTGCTGACCATACTCGCGGGCTTTCCATGTCAGGTAGAATGGATCGATCGGAATGCAGTGTCCGCCCAATCCCGGGCCGGGATAAAATGCCATGAAGCCAAATGGCTTGGTTTTGGCCGCATTAATTACTTCCCAAACGTCTATGCCCATGGCCGCGTAGACGATTTTCAATTCGTTGACCAGGGCAATATTGACCCCGCGGAAAGTGTTTTCGAGCAGCTTGGTCGCCTCGGCAATGCGGCAGGAAGAAACCGGAACGAGTGTTTTAATTGCGATCGAATACAAGGCCACGGCTTTTTCCAAGCAGGCGGGCGAGTAGCCGCCCACGACTTTCGGAATGGTCGCGACGACACTTTGCGGATTGCCTGGGTCCTCGCGTTCGGGGGAGAACGCCAGATGAAAATCGGTTCCAGCCTTCAATCCCGAACCATCTTCCAAAACCTCACGCAAATCTTCATCCGTAGTTCCCGGATAGGTGGTGGACTCCAATACAACCAGCGTACCCTTTTTCAAATACGGAGCCATCGCCTTGCCGGTTTCGGTGATGTACGAAATGTCAGGCTCACGGTTTTTGTTAAGCGGGGTCGGCACACAAATGATCACCGCGGCCACTTCCTTGATCAGGCTGAAATCGATCGACGCGGAAAAGCTCTTCTTGTCTACCATCGCCTTGATGTCGGCAGCAGTGATGTGCTTTATATAGCTGCGGCCTCCGTTGAGTGCCTCCACTTTGGTTTGATCAACGTCTAGGCCCAAGACGGTGGCGCCGCAACGGGCAAATTGAAGTGAGAGTGGCAGACCGACGTAACCCAAGCCAACAATGGCGATTTTCATAGATCAGGAAATGTGAACATTTCGAAGTGAAAGAGGAGCCTGATTGGAGCCTGCGAACGAGCCAACTGGCAACCTAAAATGCAGGCGTTATTTCTTTATACGTCCTCGTTCATCAACGATTTTGATCCGGTCGATCGCGTTCAATTTTGGGCGGACAGAGCGCTCTTTAACAAAAAGCTGGTGAAGCAATTGCGTGGAAAGGATACCAATGAGCGCCATTTCGTCGGTTTCGCCGAGAGCCCGTCCTTGGCGAACCGCCTGATAAAGCCGGCCGGCAGAGATTGGATTAAAAATTCCGGAGTTGCGCAGCGCAGAGTCTGAAAACAATTCTGCAATGTATCCGGGTGCATCAGCGGCACCAAAACAGCGATGAATGGGCGCGCGGTAAGGTTGCTTGCGCCGACGGGTGATTTCCGGTGGAAGCCAGCGTTGTGCGGCCACTCGCAGCAGGGTTTTGTCGCGCAATGCCGGCATTTTTACACCCGGGGGAAGCGACGCGCAGAATTCGACCACGCGGACGTCAAGAAATGGATACCGCCCTTCCACCGCGTGCGCCATCGCGACGCGATCCCCTTGGGACGACAGCAGATATCCAGGCAGGAAAGTCGAAGCCTCAATATACTGCGCTTGCTGCAGATGATCCCAATCGGCGAAACGCGCTGGAAAGACGATCTCCGACTTCGCTCTTGCATGCGCTTCGCCTAGGTGTCCGGTGAAACCTTCTGAAAAAAAACGGTGCGTGCGTTGATTGTTCCGCCATCTGATGTGATGCGAATAGTCGGATGCACCGGTATCGCCGAGCCCATTCCCAAAAAACGCTTTCAAAAATGCGGGCGCGGACGCGCCGAGCCGGACAATCTCCGGGTAGAGACGCCGGAGTAATTGCGGGCGCCGTTTTGAGTCGGGTTCACGGGCCCAAAAACGCCGGATTTTTGCCTCTTTGAAAATATCATAACCGGCTAGAAACTCATCTGCGCCCTCGCCGGTCAGGACGACCTTGTAGTTGCGGCTTCGCACCAATTGCGACAAAAGAAACATCGGTGCCGGCGCAGTTCGCGTGAGAGCCGTTTCGGTGTGCCACACGATATCCGGAAAGACGCGGGCGATATCGGCGTCGGCGGCGCGGACGACCTGGTGATCCGTGCCGAGCAACGAGGCCATTCGTTGTTGCGGCTGGCTCTCGTCGAATTCGGGATCGCTGAATGCGATCGAGAACGTATCGAGACGGCTCGTCCCGATACGGCGAATGATGGCGGCAATGACGGATGAATCGAGTCCGCCGCTGAGATATGCTCCCACCGGCACATCTGCCCGTAAACGAATGCGCGTGGCATCGACGAGCAGTTCGGCAAATTCGTCCGCGAGACTTGCCACGGTGCGCCGGGCGGTGCTGATTTTGGTGCTAGGGAGCGCAGTCTTTTCCGATTGAAATTCCAGCGACCAGTATCGTGTGAGCGCCATTTTTCCACCTTCGATGATCAGAAAGTGGCCCGGCGGGAGTTCCTGAATTCCTTCAAAACAAGTGACGGGTGAAAGAGTGCTCCAGTAACTGAAAACCTGGGCGATGCCCCGGGGCGCGAGCGCACGCGTTACGCGGGAATCGGCGAAGAGCACCTTGATCTCCGATCCGAAAATCAAAGAGTCATCCACCACCGTATAAAACAACGGTCGCACACCGAGACGATCACGCGCGATAAAAAGGGATCGCCGGCGTGCGTCCCAGATCGCAAAGGCAAACTGCCCGTTCAGTTTTGCGAGGCAGGCAGTGCCGAATTCCTCGTATAGGTGAACAATTACCTCGGTGTCGGTGTGCGTTGAAAAACGATGACCGCGAGTCTCGAGATCCTGCCGTAATTCGGGATAGTTGAAAATTTCCCCGTTATAAACAATCCAGACGTCGCCAGTTTCGTTCGAGATCGGTTGCTGTCCGCCAGCCAGATCAACAATGCAAAGGCGGGCATTTCCGAGTCCGACCTGATCACCAAGGTAAATGCCGAACTCATCCGGGCCGCGGTGGCGAATCTGCCCGAGCATGGCACGCAGAAGTTCTTCGCCGGGCGGCGGGGCTTCGCGTAAATTCAAGCATCCGGCAATTCCACACATGGTCTTTAGGTATTCGGGAGAATGGGGAAATCGCGTTTAGGAGCGCAATCCGAAGATCACTTCCTTCATCCACGCCAGAAAGTCCTTGGGCACCCAGATCAATCCCTGACGGCTCAACCACCAGCGATTCGCGGGATAGTTGTTTTTTGGAATCGAGATGATTCCGACCGGCGGGGAGGCGCCGAAAATGTGTTGGTACGCCACCCAGGTTTCCCGCGCGTGTGGCCCCGCCGTGATCACATTGATTCCTCTCGGCTTGAATTGCAGGGTCGCGGTTTTTTCCTTAACGGCCCCAGCCGTTCTTGATGTTCGCAGCCAGCGGGCGAAGGGGGCCGGGCACGGCATTACGGCGTCGTGAGGAATGCCGAGTTGTTCAAGCTGTCCACTGGTTAGCACGGCGTCGGTCGGCTCGTTTTTCTCTTCGCTGGAGGGATCGTTTTGCAACCCGGAAACCAGCAACAACGAATAGTGCCCCTCGCGGAATTCCTTCGCCGCTGCCGGCAGCATGTATCCGGGAATCCATCCTTCAACCACCAGGACATCGGCGTCGACGCGCGCCGTGACCGCAAGAAAAGGATGCACGAACATAACAAAACAAACCAAGGCAACCACGACGATGCCAAGTCCGACGATCCAATAACTGTACCGCCGCTTTTTTCTCATATCGGTTGAGGTGGCGGTCATCGCACAAGTCCGCTTCAGGAAAGTTCCGACTTTCTGATTTTACCGTTGGAGCTTTTCGGCAGCTCGACTCGAAATTCAATCACCTTTGGCACCATGTAATCTTCCATTCGTGCGCGGCAATGGGCCAGAATTGCCTTCTCTGTCAGGGTACTGTCCGTTGTCACGACAAAGGCTTTGATCGCCTGGCCGAGGACGGGATCGGCGACACCAATCACGGCGACCTCGCTCACACTCGCGATGCCGTGGATGATGCTTTCCACTTCCTTGGGTGCGACTTTTTCGCCGCGGCTTTTGATGATGTCGTCCTTGCGGCTGACGAAATAGAAAAAGCCGTCTTCATCTGTGCGGAAAAGATCGTTGGTGTAACACAGGCGATCACCTGTGACGGGATCCGTTCGATAGCGTTTGGCGGTCATTTCCGCGGCTTCCCAATAACCGCGCATCACATGTCGTCCGCGCACCACCAATTCGCCCACTTCGCCCGGCCCAAGCCGGCGCCCGGCGTCGTCTTCGATCCACGCTTCCGTGCCGGGAATCGGCCGGCCGACCGAACCGGGCCGGCGATCCAGTTCCTCGGGCGGAAGATAAAGCGTGCGCTTGGTCTCGGTGAGCCCGTACATCGAAAACATCGTGACGTGAGGGAATTTTTTCCGCAGCGCTTCAATGTGGCTGACCGGCAACGCGGCGGCCGTATTCGTGAGGTAGCGCAGGCTCGAAAGATCGAAGGCCGACAAATCCATCGGGAGCAACAAGGCGTAGAGCGTGGGCACGCCGGGAAATCCGGTGACGCGTTCCTGTTCGATTCGTTTTAAAATTGCTGCGGGATAGGCGAAGGATCTTTCCAAGACCAAGGTCCCCCCAAACTTGAAGGTCATCAGCAGTTGATAGAGACCATAATCAAACGAGAGCGGCAAAACATTGATGACGACATCGCTTTCGTTGTTGTTGAGATATTCGATGATCGAGGCCGCGGCGAAGGCTACGTTGCTGTGGTCGCTCATCACTCCCTTGGGATCGCCGGTGGTGCCCGAGGTATATATCAAGCACGCCAGATCGAGATCGATATTGGCGCGGGCGGGTCGTTGCGCCGGATATTTTTCGACTACGGTTTGAAAACTGATGCAATGCACCGCTCCTTCCGCCGGAGCGGAGGAAGTGGATCCGCCAAGAATGCAGCCGCGCAGGGACGGAACCACCGGTTCGGCAATGCCGATCAGTCCGGTGAGATCGCTGCGAGCATCGGCGATCAGGGCGGTAGCGCGGCAATTGGCCAGGATGTAGAGCAGCTTTTCCCGCTTGGTCGTGGGATTGACGACGACGAAGGTGGCGCCTGCTTTCATGATGCCGAAAATTCCCGCGACGGTCTCAACCGAGTTCTGGAGAAAAATCGCGACGCGATCGCCGCGCTTCACGCCCAAGTCGATCAAAGCATGCGCCACCCTGTCGGCCAGAGTATCGACTTCGCGATAGGTCAGCCGCTTGCCGTCGCAGACCAATGCAATCTTTTCCGGAAGCCGGTCGGCGCTTTGCTCGAGGAAATCACGGACGAGCAGGGCGTGGTGACAGGCGGTGTAAACCGGGCAACCCATGGTGTGCGAAATGATCAATTGCGCCCCTCAGGCGCGTTTCTTCGCCAGAAAATCGGCAATGGAATTGATCGAATCGAGATTGTCGGGAGTGAGCTCCTCATCCTTCACCTTGATCGCGTACGTTTTCTCCAGGTGTGCGACGAGTTCCAGCACCCCGGTGGAGTCGACGATCCCCTGCTCAAGGAAGGAAGTCTCGTCGGTCAGGCCCGAGTCCTGCCCGAAGAGAAAAGTTTCAACGATAAAGTGACGGATTTCACGTTTGGTGTCGCTCATGTTCGATTGCGGAATTGGAGGGGAGGCAAAAAATTCAGGAGGAAACTTCGGGAACGCTTTCCACGAGGGCTGGTTTCAAGTGAAGATAGTGCGTCGTGGCCCGTTTGCGGTCGATGTCAGCCCAGACACGTTCCACCATGGGGACGTCAAGCCCGGCGGCTTTGGCAATGGTGTCCGCCGGCAGCCCGCGGTTTTTCCCGAAAAGACAGAGATCCATCTGCTGATAAGGCAGGGCGAAATAAAATTCATCCTGACCCTGTGGTAGCGAGTACGTGTCGGTGGTCGGGGGACGCTGGCGGATTTCCGCGGGTACGCCGAGGTATTCCGCGAGCCGGTAAACCTGCGTTTTATAGAGATGCGCGATCGGCTTGATATCCGCCGCACCGTCGCCGTTCTTGACGAAAAACCCCTGGTCGTATTCGAGACGATTCGGGGTGCCGGCGACGGCGAAATTCAACCGATCCGCATGATAGTACTCGAGCATCTTGCGGGTGCGCTGTTTGAAATTCGTCGCCGCGACAATTTCCAGATACGCTTCGAGCGACAATCTGGCCGTTACATTGCGCCCGTCGGGACTTTGTCCGACGAGGCTGAAATAGCTGAACGTTTGCGATCCGCCGGTCGCATGAATGACGACTTTGGATTTCCAGGAGTTTTCGAATTCAGGAATGACCTTGCGGGCGGCTTCGACATAACGCCGGAAGAATCCGGCCGCTTCGAGCAGCGGGGTGATGTCTTCCAATGCATCGGGAATGGCGAGCCAGCGGGCGACGCTTCGACTAAGGACGAGCGTGGCGTCTTCCGACTGGCACTCGGGCATGTGCAAACCGAAGACCCGTTCTGCTCCCACCGCGCGGACGGCGAGTGCTGCGGTGACGGTGCTGTCGATGCCACCGGACAAGCCCAACACCAGGCCGCGGCGGCGGTTTTTCTGGAGATAGGCCCGGAGCGAGGCGGCGATGCGGTCGGTTTCGGCCGCACAATCGAACGCCAGCAAGTCGGAAGCAGTCTTTTCAGGATGCACGGCGTTTAAGGTACCGGGCGAGGGGCGGGGGACAATCCAATTGATCGCTGCTGTTTTATTTCAATGGACGTGATCGCGCAGCACGTTTTTTGCCTTTCAAAAGGAAGTTAATTTTTTACGCGATCACGAAACGGATCTTCGCCGCAGAGGGAAGCGCTTAGTGCCCATAGATTGGCCGCCGCCGCCGGATCATACGCGGCCGGGCAGGCACGGATCAGCTGGCGTTCGCGAAAATATTGTTCGGGCGAATCGCCAGGAATGACTGCCGTCGACGCCAGATAAATCAAGGTGTCCGCGCCTCGGGCGGAATTCAGGAGTTCGCCTTTTCTTCCATGGTAGATCAGATGCTTCAGCCAGGGCAGCACGCCGTTGTTGCGGGCAAAACGCGTGGCGACAATGCCCGGATCCACTGCGAGGGAGGAAATGGATGTTCCGCTGCATCGCCGGGCGAGTTCGAAGGCGAAGACCAAGTTGGCGAGTTTCGATTTTGCGTAAGCCTGTTTGCGATCAAAGTCCGCCGCACCAAATTGCCAGCGGTCGTTGTTATCCGCCTGGGCGGACGCGCTCGAGGAAACCGTGATCACCCGCGCGTGCGGTGCGGCTTGAAGCTGCTCCAACAACTTTCCGGTGAGAAGAAAATGCCCCAGATGGTTCGTGGCGAAGGTGCGTTCGCAACCATCCGCCGTGACTGAATATCGGTCGAAACGTGCCCCGGTGTTGTTGATCAGGATGTCGACGCTGGTCAGCCGGCGGCGGATTTTTGCGACTGTCTCTCTCACTTGCGTCAAGGAAGACAGATCCATTTCGATAAATTCACTTTGGACGCCCGGAGAGCTGGCGGCGATCTGCCGGGTGAGGTTGATGCCCGCTTTCTGATTGCGGGAGAGCATGAGGATGTTTGCGCCAAGGGAGGCGAGCGCGAGCGCGGTGGCTCTTCCGATCCCGGAGGTCGCACCGGTTATGACGACCTGCTTGCCATCCATCCGGTCCAAACCGGCTTCGGTTGAAGCGGCGGAATGAGACGGTTTTTTCAAATTGTTTTCTGGCGAAGCAGTCGGACGCCGTATCGGCGCAAATACATCGCCACTTCCTCACCCAGGTCGTTGCCGTAATCCGAGCGTTCCTTGCTCTCGATATCGATCCAAACGCACTTTTTGGAATCCAAACTCCGGCGGAGCTCCCAGGGAATACAATGGAGACTCAAAACCACGTCCGTGGGCGTATTTCCCAATGCTTCGGCCAATGCATTGCCGTGCGAAGATAGGATGCGGACGCGCCAGCTCTGGACTCCCGAGCCGAACCATCCGCGCTTTTTTCGCGTCACCTGCCAGTCTGGTGATTCCTGGCGGCATTCGAGGTCTGATCCGCGAAAATACCCGATCATTTCGTCTACGATTTCGCCGAGGTACCGCACTTTTTCCTCGTCACTTACGACCCGGGGAAAATCTGGCGGGCGGCTGACCACGCGGGCGGGAAATCCCACGGCCAGGCATTGATCGGGGATGGTGCCGCGCACCAGCGAGTTTGCGCCAATCACCGCACCGTCACCGATTTTTGAGCCAGGCAGAACGAATACCCGCCACGCGACTGACACGCTCCGACCGATCTCAATCGTGTCGAACTCGACCGGGTAGCCTTCGAATTTGCTGAGCCAGGAAGTATGGCCAAAGAGCAGGCAGTGACCGCCGATGCCCGAGTCATCCCCGATGGTGATCGAGCGGGTGGGATTGATAAAACTCATCTGCATGATCTGGCAATTCCTTCCCATGATGAATTTCGAATCGGGAAATTGCAGGCCACCGACAAAAACCTGTTCGTTGATTTTTGAGCCTTCGCCGATTTCGATGTGTGGGACATCGAGGAAGGACATGGTTCCGATCTGGACATGCCGGCCAATCCTGATCGAACGCCCGCGGATGATCGTGAGGAAACCGATGTGGGTGCCGTCCTCGATCGTGACGTCCTCGCCGGAGACAACGCTGCCGAGGCCGATGGAGACATCGCGACCGATCCGGTAACCCTTGAGCCGATAGTACAGTTTCTTAATCGGCGAAGGGAGAAATCCCACCAAGGCGATTTCCCTGATCGGCAGGCGCGGTTTCGAGGTCAGCATGATGCGAAACGACGCCTTTCTCCGGCGGCGAATTTACGGAGGGAATTCATGAGCGGATGCGGGAGCCGCCGTCCACGACGAGCGTGTGCCCGGCGATGCCAGACGCAGCGTCGGAGCAGAGAAAATGGGCCGCGCTCGCGACTTCGTCCACGGTGGTCAACCGGCCGGAGGGAGAGTGTCGGCTGGCCTCGGCCAGACGACGTTCGCTGTCCGGCAGCGCTTTCCACGCATCGGTCATGATCGAGCCGGGTGAGAGTGCGTTTACTCTGATGCCGCGCGGAGCCAGTTCCACCGCGAGATGCCGCACCATCGATTCAAGTGCGCCTTTCGATGCCCCCACCAAGGTGTATTGAGGCACCGCATGGACCGCTCCCTCCGAGGAGAGAGCGACGATACTTGCACCGGTTTCAAATTTGGGAAGCAATCGATGCACCAATTCAAAGAACGCCCGGACATTCAGCGCGAAGGTCCAGTCGTATTGGCGCAGCGTCAATTCCTCCACGGGCCGGTGCACTCCCGTGGCTGCGCAATGCACAAGAATCGAGAGGGGAAAATAAGCGGGATCCATGGCCAGTTGCAGGCGTTCGAGGCCTTTTTCGCTGGTGATGTCCGCCCGCACGATTTCCAGCGGCAAATTCCCGGCGATCGCTTCCTGTTTCAGGCTTTCGGCGGATGCACTATCGCGCACGTAGTTTGCGAGTACGCGGGTTCCCGCTCTCGCCAGACGCAATGCGATCGCCCGGCCGATGCCGCGGGTGCCACCGGTGACCAGTGCGCGTTTTCCTGCCAATGAAAATGAGTCACTCACGCGAGACCTCCGGTTTTTGTCAGGGGGAATTTTTGTCCTGCCAGATAGCGTTCAAGGACTTCATCGCGATAGCCTGGCGAGAATTTTTCCATGATGACGAACGAGAAGAATAAATCCGCCGAGCACACCATGCGGTCGTTGACCTCGATATGGCAGTCGACCGTGGCAAATTGCGGCCGGCTGGTCTTAACCTTGCCATGAATAATCGCGGTTTGCCCGGGACGCACCCAGTCGCGAAAATTCGCGGTGTTGATGCGTGCGAGCATCGACTTTCCGCGCGCGGGATTTTCGGCATCGAGACATTTGCCGGCGGTTTGCGCCATCATTTCGGTGAGAAGAACTCCCGGCACGACTGGAAACCCCGGAAAGTGGTCGCGGAAGTAATCCTCCTCGGGTGAAATAAACTTGGATGCCCGGACGTCCTGCCCCGGTCGCATTTCAAGAATTTCGTCGACGAGGATGAAGCGCATGGGATCGGTCAGGCCAGTTTGCCGTTTTTGCGCAATAACTCGAGCACATCGCCTACCCCTTGCAGCGAGCGCATGGTGGCGTCATCCACCACGAGATTGAAGGTCTCATCGAGTGCCGCCATGAGGGTCAGGACGCCCAACGAATCCCACGTGGGAATCTCGGTCCGCGTCGTCTTGGCGGACAAACTGGAGGCGGGCAGGCCGAAAAGATCGGCAAACCATTTGATCGCTTCTGCTTCAGTCATGGATCGCCTTTTATGACGAAGACTGCGCCCCACTGGCAAGGGGCGAAACGACGCCTTATCCTACTTCGACGTGATCCAGGATCGCCTCCGGCCCCAGATCGACAAGTGCTGATCCCCACGAAAGTCCCACACCATAGCCAACTAACATCATTTTCAGGGGACGGTTCGCGGGGCGGGTCAGTCCACCTTGGGTGATCGTAAGCGGAATCGAAGGCCCGCCAGTACTGCCAAAACGCTGGATGGTATAAGGCAGTTTCACCTCTGGAATCTGCATCTTTTTGGCCAGATGCTTCATGATAAAAAGATTCGATTGGTGCAGCACAAAGTAATCGATCGATTCTTGCGGCGTGGCGAACGACCGGAGGGTTTCCTCCACCAGGGATGGAACGCGCTTGATGGTGAAGTTGAAGACGTTGGCGCCATTCATCGCCACGCATAGCTTGCGCGTATCTTCGGGCATGCGGTCGCGAAAACCACCGCCTTCGATGATCAAATCCTTCCAGCCGTTGCCGTCCGTGTGCAGATTAAATCCCCAAGTCGAAGCCTCTTTCGCGGGATTCGCTTCCAGGGCCGTGGCCGATCCGGCGTCGCCGAATAGCAACGCCACTGCCCGGTCGGACCGGTCCGCAAAACGCGAGGGCGTTTCGCCATGGAGCACCAGCACCCGTTTGAGCCCGCCGCCCGAAAGCATCATCGTCGCCAGCCAGAGCGCGTAGGGATAACCCGAGCAACCGAGGCCGACATCGAACGCCGCGCAATGATCGGACAGCTCGAGATCGCGATGAGCGAGACAGGAGGTGGAGGGCAGTAAATAATCGGGGCTTTGCGTGACGAAAATCAGGGCATCGATCGAATTCGGCGCCCACTGCAATTTCTCCAATACGCGTCTGGCAGCGGCGACGCACAAGTCGCTGCTGCAAATATTTCCGGGTGCGATATGACGGGTGCGCACGCCGGCCATTTTCACGACTTTGTCGACCTCGGCCGGATCGAACGCGGTGGTTTCCGATAGATTGTCGAACCGGCGCACCGGAACACTGGAGCAGATCGCGCGAATCAAACCGGAAGGAAGGGAAGACAGGGCCATGGGAATGCTTTTGCGCGATTCAAGCGGGAGTCATGCCGGCGACAACTACCAACCTTACTCTGAACCAGCCCGGGCGATTTCGTTAACCTGACCGGCCAGCCACGCGGCTCTGTTTTCAGAAAGTGACGTATAGAGCGGGAGCAGGACAACCTCGTGTCCGGCCTGCACCGCATGGGGAAATCGCGATAGATCCGCTTCGTCGGGCAAGGGTTGTTCGAACTCAGTTTCGAGATAAAGTCCGCGCTTGAGGGCGTCGCGCAAGGCCTCAGCACGGGATCGTTTGGAAAATGCGACCGGATAGCGCAGGATCCCGGCGTCATCCCGTTCGGTAGGTAGAAAAGTCGTGACGAATTCGTTTTTGAAGGCGCAATCGTAGATTGAAACCAATCGCGCGATATGGCCGCGAACGGAATCGAACCGGCGCAGCAGCCGGCTCACGAGTTGTGCTTGGTAGGGATGAAATTCACGCGTAAACGGCGCACCGCTGGTCACGTTCCACGGCTGATGGCCCGGAGGCGCGGGTGGCGGCAAGGGTTTGAAGTAATTGCGCAATAAAACGGGCAACGTCAGGTGCCCGTAGATCCACGGAATGGTGGCGAGATTGCGACCGGCGGCCAAAATCATTTCGCGCATCGGTGCCTTCGAGTAGGTTTTGACAAAGGGAGCATCGGTAATTTTGCCGGGGTCGAACAAGCTCGCGTTGTTGATAACAATCGCGCCGCCGCGGAAGGCCGGGAGTCTTTTCCAGCTTTCGAAACTGAAAACGCCGAAGTCGGCGAAAGTGCCAAGTGGTTTGCCCCGGTGCATGGCGCCGAAACAGCACGCGGCGTCTTCGATGGTAATGCAACCGCGGTCCCGCGCGAGCTGGCAGATGGCTTCGACGTCAGTCGGCACGCCAAATTGATGGGTGATCAGGAGAATGCGCCCGGGCTTGGCTTCCCGGGAAAATTCGACGGAAGTAGCGTTGACGCTGTTTTTCGCGACATCGACATACACGATTTTCTTTCCCGCGGCTTCCACGGCGGATTTGACGACGCCGCAATTGAAGGCGGGCATCACCACCTCGTTTTGAGGCAACAGTGAAAGGAGGTGGGCGATGGCGCAGCGCGCGGAGGGAGCGAGGAAAACGTGGTCGCGCTTGAGTAATTTGCGCAAATCCGCCTGCAAGAGGGATCGGGATTTTTCGCCTGGGAATTGCAGGAAAGTCGCCAGCAGATCCCAGTTTCCCGTTTCCAGTCGGTTGGGGGGAATAATACTCTGTCGCGGACAGCAGTGGTCGTGCTGCGATTGGAGGGCTTCCCGATAAGCGATGTTCACGGTAAATTTCCGCGGTGGAACGAGTCAGCCCGATGGGGTCAGGCGCGGCGATGGCACGAAATGTCGATGGCCTCGTCAAGGGAATTGAATGTCGCGGCGCACCGGCCGTGTGATGACACGCAAAGTTCGGCAACGCGCCGCAATACGCTTGGAAAACCCACGCCGTGCCCAAAGCTGGCGGGGTTCGATCAAGAACCTAATGAGCGCCATCCGCATCCTCGGCAAAAATCCTGTCCAATGGTTTTACGCGAGCCTCCGCCGGTATGGCTTGGGCCAGACGATCGCCATCATGTGGAGTGTGATGGTTGACGCGGGATTTGACTACCGGTATGGCACGGATACGGCGCGGCGCATTCCGCGGAGCGAGATTGAAACCAACTCCGAGAATATCGTCCACTGCGTGAATTATGGCGCGAGCAAGGAAATGCCATTTCGGAAGTTGATGAGCCGGCTAAACCTGCCGAAGGACGGCGTGTTTGTGGATCTGGGTTCGGGCAAGGGGCGGGCGCTGATGCTGGCGGCGAAATATGGATTTCGAAAGGTGATCGGCGTTGAATTTTCCGGCGCCCTTTGCACCGCCGCTCGCGAAAATCTGCAAAAATTCCTGCATAAATGTCCCTCGCGTTCGCACGTCGAAGTGATCGAGTCCGACGTAACCAAGTACGCGTTTCATGATGATGAAACCGTTTTTTTTATGCTCGATCCATTCAATGCGCCGGTTTTAACCCAGGTATTACAAAATATCCGCGTATCCGTGGAGCGGAGCCCGCGGACCATCTGGTTAATCTACAGTGTTCCCCGCGAACAGCATATCATCGATCAGGCCGGGCTCTTTAAGCACAATGAACTTCACGTGGTTGTCGGCGCCGAATTTCGCGTGTACTCGAACGAGTCTTCCGGGAGAAATTAGCCCGCTTCTGAATGTACCAACTTCTGGCTATTCGAGTTTGGCGTTGGAAGCGCTGGCCAGCAGCTGCTGGCAAAATTCGTTAATGGGATCCTTGGGGATGAGTTTCTCCGCGCGTGCGCGGGCTGCATTCCCCATTTCTTGCCATTCATGGCGCTGCACCCATGCTCTTTCCAAGGTTTCCTCCAAAAGCCCGAACGCCGGAGCTGCAGCAACAAAACCAGTTTCCCCATCGATACACATCTCCGCATTGCCTGCAATGTCCGTCACGATTGCGGGACGCCCGCACCACATCGCTTCCACTAGGGCAAGTGGAAGTCCCTCGAAACGCGAAGGGAGAATCAGCAGGTGGTTTTGCGCCCAGATCGCAGCGACGTTGTCTACGTGTCCGCGAAAGTGCACCATGTTTAGCTGCATATGCTCGGCTAGCTTGCGGAGGTTTAATTCGCACAACCCACCTCCATATAGATTTACCTCGATCGCCCGATCCCGCCATTTCGGAAGAGCCAGTATCCGAAAAAGCAAATCCTGTCCTTTGGCGGTAGGATCCAGCCTGGCCACGCAGGCCAATCGCCAGATCCCGGTATCTTCTGGCCAAGCTGGTGGCGGGCCTGACGGAACATTAAATGGATTCCAAGCGACCATACCCTTGGTCAAATCTTCGGCAATCTGACGTTCAAGCAGCTCCAAGTTATTGCGCGAAACACAAAACACTTTCCGGGCTGCGCGGTAGGCCTTGGTCAAATCTTCGGTTATATCATCTCCTGGCCACCATAGCTCTGAGTTACACTGAAGAATTGCAACGAATGGTAAACCGGACTTGCAGCAAAAATTCATGCAATCCAATCCATCATGGTTGTCGCCTTGGGAAATGATTACCAGATCAGGGCGGAATTTCGATATTCTTTCGAAATCTCTTTTTGGTCCTCCGGCGATTTTGTGGAAAAATCTCTGAATGGTACCGCAATTACGCGAGGAGTGGGTGGAAATCTTGACGCCGCATTTCTTGAGAGCGACCACTTTAGGGGAAAGCTTGGGCCAGAATATCACCGAAGCCATCACTTCATGGCCGTCTTTGTTCAAACGCGATGCGGCCTGGCTCCACAGCTCTTCACTCCCGCCCCATGGCACGCCATACATCGTGCTGACAAAAACAAATCTCATTTGGTGGAAGCCTGTGACATTTTTGAATCAAAACGCAGCATGCGTTCGAAGAAAAACCCATCAAGTTTCAAGTTCACTCCATCGGTATAATAATCTGACGCGTTTCGTCGCGCGATGGAATGCGCTTCGGCATAGGCCGAGGAGTCGGTCAATACCCGCCTGATCTCGCGAAAAGCTTCATCGGGGGGAAACATCTGCCCAGGACGAAAACAAGCCAAGTCTTCAGTGGCATAACAGTCGGTTTCTAAAAAGAAAGTGGGCAAACCGGACGCGGCCGCCACCGTCAGTGCTCCACTAAAGTTGCCAACTACCGCCGATACCCGTTTCAGATCCTCTTCCAGCGTCCAAGCCGGATGGGAAAGTTCGCAGCAGTCCGGATGGTCACGGACAAGTTGTTTCCAAGGATTCAAATCCAAGTTCGCCCAGTAAGGATGAGGCCGGATGATGACCCGCTGTGGGGACGAACCCGCCTGCAGGATTTTTTCGGTCAAACGCAGGACCCCTCGACGGTGAATATCAAGGCCGTAGAAATCATTAGGGTCGGGATCGTCCATCACTAGAAGGGTGCGATTTTCAAACTGGTCCGGCAGATTTAAAAGTTTATCAAACAAGCAACCGCCGGGCACAAAATCCACCGCTGGTTCAGTTTTTCCCACAGCGCGAAAGAATTCGCGGTTCATGGACGCCAAAAATCTGGCAGAGCAGTCGCCAAATGATATGTAGCGGGACGCGCTCACCGGGACGTCCAAAGTGTGATCGATTACTCCTTGTTGGAATGTGATAACCGGTTTTCCCCGCTGAATCGCAGTGCGACCAACAGGACTGCAAAGGGCGAGCCAATGGCAGCGAGAAACGACTGCATCAAATTCCACAGATTGCTCTATCAAAGACCATGCTTCCACGAACTGTGCGATGTGTTCGACGGCGGATCGCGAATTCTCAGGAGGAACAATACCCAAGGGTTGAAGCACATCCATGATCTCGGCGAATGCGGATCGACCGCGATGCCGCGCGAGACGGGGAATGACGCGCGCGGCGAGAGCATTCGTTGGGGCCAAAGGATCGAGCAACGCGATCTGCCCGGACTGGACTTGCGCCTCAAGTTGGATTTTAATTTCAGTTCGACAGGGAGAATTCTGAGGCAGGAGGCAGAGTACGGTCGCACCTGTTTGAGCCAGACCCAATAGCGTTTGTATCGTCAGGTGATTTTCAGACCGCCGTGAATAATACGGAGTTGGGCAATAGAGTACGTCCACTTTGTATTTCCGGCGGAGCCCGGACGGGATGATCCGATTCGCTTGTTTCATCCCGAGGTTTCTAATTCGATCCGCGAGCGACAGGGATGCGATTTTGGACGCTGAGGGTAAGCCAAAGCTCAGTTGAAGTGGTAAAAAATAATCCTGGAGCCTGGGGTCGTGACGGTAAAGCTGAACCTGCGCTTCCGCGAACGCCGCAATCTGGCTTCTTTCTGGTAAACGGAACAACTCTGTAAGGTCCATTAGTGAAGAAGCAGGCTGATTATTTTGGGAAGCATGTAAAGTAAACCAAGGTTTCTGGTCATGGCGCAGAATAGGGGATTTCGTCGGAGTCGCGTAAGGATTGGATAATCCTTCCGAGCCTCTTCACCTATTTCGGTAAACGCTTTGGCCTGATTTGGAGAATTCGATCGGCAACCGCCCGGTTATTCAAGTGCACGCGTCGACGATATTTTTGATCTGATGATAAGCACCCCAGGTTGCCTCGTTCTGACGAAGAGCAGCCTTTTGCAGTGATGCCCGCATACTGTCGGCTGATTGCCATGCTCTTTCAATTGCACTTAAAAGCCTTTGTGGCAGTTCAGATTCGGTCAGAACTACGATCTCGCACCCCAGTCCGAATTGCTGCTCAAGGCCGCGAAATTTTTCCGTAAAGTAGTGTGATTTGGCAAGAGCGACAACCGGAATGCCCTGCGCTAAGGCGAATACAGCAGCGTGATAGGCGCAAGTTATCAATACCTTGCAGCGACCGATTTGTTTTATCACTTGAAGTGGTGATGTGAGCTGAGCGCCCCCGTCCGATAGGTCATCGAAACCTTGCAGCAGCTGTCTTATGGAGAAATAGTCGCGGGTGCTTGAATCCACTGCGATAGGCGCTGGCACGAGAGATACTTGCTGTTTTTTGGCGAACTGATGGAGAATTGGCCTGATCAGTTCGATCTCCCTGGCTCCGGTTCCGGCTGAACCCGCAAATCGGAAATTGATTCCAAGATGGGCCCCCATTTTTTCCGGGCGTTCATCATAAGCCAATTCTATGGACTCGTCGCCGGTAACTTGAATCTGAGAAGCAGGTACTCCAAGAGATTCGAGCAAAACCTGTGCTCCGGGATTCCCGCGAAGCGTAATGAAGTTTACTTGGGGTAGGATACGTTTTGCTCGGACCAATACATCCGGGTCGCTCAACGGTCCAAAGTGTTGTCCAAACATGGCGACAGGAATACGCCTAGCTATCGCTGCTTCGACGGTATCGAGCGTCTGCATGTTCCAATCGCGACAACCATCGAAAAAACCGCCCGCTCCGCATACAACTACAAGATCAGTTGTAGCTATTGCTTGAGAAAATGTCGATAAGGCCTCAATCTCAGCGCATCGGTTTTGCAGGCGGAGTCGTGCAGTGAGGCTCCACTTTAATATTTTCGGAAAATGCAAGGCGGCCTTTTTTTTCGCTGTGACTGCTGAGCGCCTCATTCGTTCAGTTGCAAAGCTCGCGAAGCGACCGAGAAGAAGTTCTTCGCCGACCCAAAGGTTGCGACCGATTGCCTGACACGGAATAACTCCGGGACAGAATTGTAGAAGTCTTTCAGGTGAATCGGTGAGCACGCTTATGGTCGCGTTCGGCCAAAGCTTTGCCAGACGTGAGACACTTGCCTGGAGCATGGACACGTCGCCCATATTGCCAAAGCTAAGAATGTTTGGGCCCAAGCCACTCATGATGAGGATATTCATCAGCAGGACGAAAATATGAGAAATCTACTGGGGATGGATAGTCCACTAGGCATAAACTTCCATGAACACTGATTTTGTTTAGCACCTCTAACGGCGCTTCTTATTTGCAAATCCACGGTGGAACTCCTCCTGTCGGTAAAAGTTGCATGCTGTGTTTTCCGGTTTATTCAAAGTTTTCAGGAACTCGCCGGTACGCTCGAGCCTGACATGACAATGGAGATCAGACATCGAATCCTCATAATTATCCTAGCGTCACACAGCCTTGTTAGAACTGCATGTTCGTGATTCCACGACCGAAAATTTACTTTTTAACTTAAGGAATGGGAGTTCAAGGCAGTGGTAGCTAATTGCTGCCGTGAACACAGTGCACAAAAATGACATCGTTACGACAAAGGTAACAGGGAACCCGTGGGCATTCAAAAGCCAGAAAAACACGATGTGAAAAACATATAGACCATACGATATTTTCCCGAGGTAGACGAGCGTTCGTATCAGCAATGATCCACCACAGCCCCACCCAAGGATCGAGAGCAGGATTAGTGCGCAACCCAAAGTATCGGCTGGATAGCGCACGAGGGCATAATACCAGCGGCCGTCATCTGCGCTGAAGATTCCACCAACCACCGGAATCGAAACACCGGCAATAAACATTAGCAACCGCGACAGTCTTGAGAGTCGGCCGAGATCATCCCACCGGACGCTGGCAATCAACGCGCCTACCGCGATTGAGTCAATATGTGACGTCGTCGCAAACCATAAAGCTTCACTGCCTCTTGCGGCCATGAGTTCCCTTGAGCAAAACGCGATGATGATGCACGCCATGGCCAACCACCTGATCCTCGAAATTCCCACCGTGACGATCAGAACCGGCCAGATGAGATAGAACTGCTCTTCAACAGAAACGCTCCAAAGGTGAAGGGCTGTGCTCTTAATGTGGCCGTCGAAGATGAGAACCCAATTCTCTGTAAACGTAACAAATCCGACGATATGAGCAACTGGCGTGTGCGGCAATCCAAACATTGGAAACACAAAAAAACAAACTAGCAGAAATGCAAAATAGAGGGGCCAGATGCGGAGCGCCCGCCGGATATAAAACGGCACAATTTTGATTGTGCCAGTCTGATTGTGTTCACGGATCAGCAATGAGGTGATGAGGTATGAGCTCAACATGAAAAAAAGCACCACGCCCGTGCCACCCGAGCGGACAATGTCGACGGCAAGCGTAGCCCACGCACGAGGCAGATGCATCCTGCTCGAATAGTAATCCCGCGCAGTTGGCAAAACGTGTGTGATGAATACCGCCAAAAAAGCGAAGAATCTAAGCGCGTCGAGTTCGGGGCGATAAAACGCCGACTGTTTTGCAATTCCCCGCTTTATCGAGTTGAGATCACCATAGATTGCAAACGGAACTCCACTAGATGCGTTCTTGCTTAACATCGTTGTACATGTAGGCGGTGCAGCACACTCTATGCCTCTCGCAACATTACGTCAATGATGACTGCAAACGGATGCCACAACATATCGAAATGCGTTAATGAAAATTAACTCTTAAACGGATTCTCTTAGTCCCATTCAGAACACCTGAATCCACGGCAGCGAGCATTGGATGGGAAACGAAGGGTTGCGGTGATATCTCTTGTTGGAAGGAGACCCGTGGCCGGCTGTTAGTTAGTCATCGATGTTGGCTCTGACTACGCTGATAATCGACCAAACCACGGCCTTCGAGCAAATTGATCGTTGATAGAGTTGCCTGCACTGAGATTCCACAGATTTGCGCAATCTGCGTGACCGACCGGGTGCCATCGATCAGAAACATAATGTCGAAGAGCGATCGATAGCCCTCTGGATTTTCGGCTGGATCAATGTTGATGCCGAACCGGGAGCAGAATACTTCACCCGGATAGCGGTTCACCGGTACAACACTAGCCTCCACGCCATCGATCATTTTGAGCACAAGATCGCGCGAGTTTGTCAACCGCTGCGCGGAAGCGAGCTCCGGCGTATCGTGACTTGAATGATACTGGGGATAAAAAGGCCAGTCCTTTGGATCGCGCTGGGGGAGAACCCGGGACAACGAAAGCATCGGCACGCGCACACCGGGCGCATTGAATTGTCGCTCGTCGTTGCCCACGACTGTTCGGAAGGGGCCAGTCCATCCCTGCGGATCGGATTCCTTAAGAATTTGGGTGAGGCATTGGTCCATTTCGGTATCGCCCGCAAAAGAGAGCTGTAGGGCGTGGGGATTTTCCAAGCCGAGCATTTCGAGAAAGAGCCCGCCTTTCATTTTCGGAATCAGGTTCTCGTGACGGCTCAAATAGGCCACTGAACCGATCGTTTCAGGTAAGATAATAAAACGATAGGTGTAGCGCAGGTTTGGTCTCTTTGAGAGTTCCTGCATTACCTTCAAACCAACGACGACTCCCGATAGATCATCGTTAACCATGGCCGGGTGACAAAGGTGGGCGCAAAGGACAAAAGTATCGTCGCTTTTCCCGGGCGCGATTACTTCTCCCACCTTCAACGTTCCATAGCTGAAGTTGGATTTGATCACGACCCGATAGCGATCGTCCTTCAGCGTACTCTTCAGGTTCTGACTGCAACACAGGCCCCAGTCCCGCTCATAATATTTGAAGTTGAAGGGAATGGCGTCGGGCAGGGCCTGATGCACGTGCAGATGTTCAAAAAGAATCTCGCGGGACACTTCGCCACTGAAAGGGAGGGAATAGGAAACGACATGCAGGGGATGGTCTGAGTAGGAAAAAATCCGTCGACCATCGAGTGTCTCGAGATATGCTTCATGACAGGTCCATTTCTCCGGTATAATCCATGACCAGCATTCGGTGCCGGAAGGGAATTGGTGAACCGTCATCGGCACCTGGGTAGCCAACAGCTGTAAAGCGACATCGTAGCCGTCGGAAATGATGTCGCGTGGAAGTCTCCAAATCGCCGAAATCAATTCTTCCATGGATGCATCTTTCGGAAGTTGGATGCCGGGGTTTTTACCGCCGCCTGTCCGGAGATTTTCCAGTTCAACGGGGTCACCGGCCGGGCCTCGGGCGGTGGTCCACGGATCGCGAGCAATTTCCTGACTGGCGAGTTCGAGGAAATCCTTGCAACCGGCGGATGCTATTTCCCCCAAGCCCACATGGGCCGTACGCATCTTTCCGCTGGCCCGCACCCGTTTTTCCAAGCGCGTTCCATCGGGAAGGCCATTGTCCGCCTGGATGGGCACACTGGAAAGCCACCCTTGTTTGATCAACCGGCCGTGCTGGTGGATTTTGCCGGTGAATATTTTTTTATATCTAAAAGGCACTGCCGCCGTCTCCTCGACATAGTTTAAAAATGAAGCCTCGGCCAGACTGACGCCGATGCCGCATATTTTCCCTCCCTTGTTCATCAAACGTTCATGAAGGCAATCTTTGCCGAAGCTGGTGTTGGGCAATTCCGTGAGAAGTTCATTTGCATTGGGTCCGAGGCCCATTACCGAATGGATTGGATCAGCGGATCGGATGACTCCCGGAAGGTGAAGAAAGTATTCCAGGAATTCCGATGAGGCACTCCAGGTCCCCGATAAGGCAGGCGAATTCTGAACGTCAAAAATCTCATGCCGCAAAAAAGAAAAAGAATAAGCCGGGAATAACATGGTTCCCCCCGGTCCGATCACCTCGCGGAGGGCGGAACACAAAGATTCGCAGGATTCAATTCCTGCAGCTCGGCCTTCAAACTGGCCGAGGGAGTGGAAGGACACTTGAAAAAAAACAGTGTCTCCAAGTTGGAGCCCAGTCTGCTTCAAACCATTAACGAGATCGAGTCGAGTGTAGTTCGTTTCGGAGGAAGACATGGAAGTTTGATTCGTTTATTTTGTCCCTGTGTTGGGCCGGTGCCAATCATACAGAGAAGAATTGGTGCCTTACCATTGCCATCTATCTATCCGTCACCGACGTGCTCGATCCGACAACATTTCACAATCCAAGTGAAACGTTCGCAATCGTCCTGATTTAGCCCCCAGACTGTTTGCTCGACTCCAGAATTGCGGCAATTACCTTGTCTTGCTCAATCTCGGTGAGGCCCACCGAACAGGGAAGACTCAAGCCCTGCCGAGTCAATTGTTCAGCGACGGGCATCGACACAGGCTGGTTCGTGGCATGGGCGGGCGATTGATGTATTGGCTGCCAGAGCGGACGGCATTGGATCTTAAGCGTGCCGAGCGCTCGCATTAATTGACGCGAATCCATGCCGAACAGCTCGTTGTTCACCAGAACCGTATACATCCAGAAAGTGCTCTCAGCCCATGGGGCATTTCCCATCGGCGTGATACCCCGTATGTGCTGTAGTTTCTTCATGTAGCGGGCGGCAATTGTACGCTTGGCTGCGACATAGGAATCCAACTGCTCCATTTGGGCGCAACCTACTGCGGCCAGCAAATTGGTCAGGCGGTAGTTGTATCCGATTTCTCCGTGAATATATTCCACCGGATCATCCTTGGCCTGCGTAGTCAGGTACTTCGCGCGGGTGGCCCATTCCGAATTGTTGGTAACCAGCATGCCGCCACCGCCAGTGGTAATGATCTTGTTGCCGTTAAAACTGAAGCAGCCGATATGGGCCAGACCACCCAACCCGCGATTTTTATACTCCGCTCCCAAGCCCTCTGTGGCGTCCTCAATCACCACCAGCCCGAATTTTTTCGCTAACGCCAGGATGGGATCCAAATCGACGGGATGACCAAGGACATGAACGGGCATCACTGCGACAACCTTTCGTCCGGTGCTCCGGTTGTACAGAGCCCCCTCACTCCACCGACAGCCTTGCTCCAGGAAATCCACCACCTTCGTGGTATCCATCTGCCAATATTTCGGTTCCGCGTCTATGAACACCGGCCAGGCCCCCGCGTAACGAATGGCGTTGACGGGGGCAATAAAAGTGAGGGTGGAAACAAGTACTTCGTCTTCGGGTTTTATTCCAGCGATCAGCAAGGCAATATGCAGCGCTGACGTACCATTTACTGTGGCCACCGCATACTTGGTACCTGCTTTTTGCGCCACCATTTGCTCAAATCGATCCACGTAGGAACCCACTGAAGAAACCCAGGTGGTATCAAGACAGTCCTTCACATACTGCCATTCGTTGCCGCGAATTTCAGGAACGATGAGGGGTATGAAACCGGAAGGCGGTGGGGCTCCCGGCGCGAGTTTTTCGGTTGATTTCATTTTTCAGGCGAAGCCAGCGAAATTTACCAAGGTTTGAACCGGGAGCGTGATCACAATCCAAGCAGGGACGCGATTAGGTTTCGCTGGATTTCGCTAGTGCCTGAGTAAATGCGACTGGCCATCGCATCACGCATCTCCCGTTCGATTTCATAGTCCGTCATATAGCCATATCCACCATGGATCTGCATCGCGTCCTCACAGCATTTAACCCAGCATTCGCTAATGTGCAATTTGGCCAAGGCCGATTCCATGACCGCAGTCCGGCCGACAGACCGCTGGTACGCGCTTTGATACAGGAGTCCCCGAGCTGTTTCCAAGCGGAGCTTCATGTCAACGATCCTGCTGCCGACTAATTGGAACTTGCCGATCGTTTGGCCAAACTGTTTGCGTTGCCGGGCATAACGGATACAAGTTTCCAGCAAACGTTGCATCGAGCCAACAGCGCTAGCAAGAATGCAGCCGCGTTCCCAAGTCATGGAGAGCGTGAAAAGGCTGGAGCCCGCGCCTTCCTTGCCTAAGCGATTACTCTCAGGGACAGCACAATTCTCGAAAACCAATTCCGCCATGGGACTAGTGCGCAACCCCATCTTGTCCAGTGAACGCACGATGGAAAATCCCGGAAAAGATTTTTCAATGAGAAATGCGGAAATTCCAGCAGCGCCCTTGGCTGGATCAGTGACGGCCAGGGCCACCAAAACATCGGCTACAGGACCGTTCGTGATAAAAATCTTGCGCCCATTGAGGATGTAATGGTCCTCCTTTTTTATGGCGGTCGTGCGCATGCTGTAAGCATCCGATCCACTGCTTGGTTCGCTCATCGCATTGCCTCCAATCAGTTCACCATTGCACAGGCCGGGAAGGTATTTCTTTTTCTGTTCTTCGGTGCCAAAGGAAACCAATGGCGCGCATGCCGTCCACATGTGGGCGTTCAGTGAGAAAACCAATCCGTTGTCGCGGCAGGCATAGCCCAGTCGTTCCAACACTCCAACAGTGGCCAAGGGATCTAGCCCACTCCCACCGTACTCGGTCGGTACTGCCAACCCTTGTATGCCCATCGCGCCACATTTCTTCCAGCCTTCATGGTTAAAGATGCCGGCGCGGTCGTTTTCGATGAGGTTATGATTCAGTTCCGCTGAGCTGAACTTTTCGATGGAATCGAAAAGTTCCTGCTGCTTCGGTGTCCAGGAGAAATCCATGATAAATTCGGATCCTAAGCCAGACCTTTGAGTGTCTGGTAGTCAATCTTGTCGGTGGAGGTTTTGGGCAGTATATGGTGGAACACAAACGCGTCTGGGATCATGTAAAGCGGTAGATGCTGCGAGCAGAAGGTTTTGAGCGCTATGAGGGAGGGGCGCTTCTCATCCCGAAGACTCAGGTGAGCTACAATTTTCATGCCAACTACGTTGTCAGGCAACGCGATGATGGCCGCCTCTCGGATGGAAGCGTGTCGATAGAGGCTTGCCTCAATCTCGCCCAGTTCAATTCGGTAGCCACGTTTTTTCACCATGCGATCTCTCCGACCGAGATAGCGATAGATACCCTGCGACTCGTCCACCACGATATCCCCCGTCTTATACCAGCGTTTTCCCGTGCCATCGTCCGGTAGGAATCCGCGGATGGTTTGATCCGGCAGGTTGCAATACCCCTGCATAACGTTGGGGCCGGCGATGCAGAGCTCGCCTTCCGCGCCAACTTGCACAATACGGTTTTCCAGATCGACTACCTTGGCTTCCAGATTTTCGCATACCCTTCCGATCGGATAGGGATCGACTCGATCATCGGGAATGACTGCGGGAATTTCATAGTAAGTGCAGACGTTCGTTTCAGTGGGACCGTACAGATTGAAATAACGCGGGTGTGGGACCTGATGCTTGAAGGATCGCAGGTGCACAATCGGAAATACTTCGCCGGCAAAAATCACCATCCTCAGGTTGGCAAAATCGTGCTCGGCGATTTTGCCAAACTGAGCGAGAAGGCTGAGGATGGACGGTGCCGAATACCAGACGGTGATGAGCCGGTTGCTTATGATCCGGGATAGAGCGAGAGGGTCCTTGCTAACGCTTTCTCCGATCAACACCAGTGTGGCTCCGTGTTTGAGCGGGACATAGATGTCCAGAATGGACAGATCGAAATGGAATGGTGCGTGCGAGGCAAATACATCGCTTGGCCGGGGTTGAAATACCACTGAGCACCAATCGACAAATGAAACTGCATTGCGGTGCGAGAGCATGACTCCCTTAGGCTTTCCTGTCGAACCCGAGGTGTAGAGAATATAGGCGAGATCGTCCGCATCCGATTCCACGGTGGGGACCACCGGCACTGGCGTCGACGCGTCCAGCCGGCTCAGAGCGGCGGAGAGATGGGCGCCGCCGCCCACCGCGTCCAGGATGATCATCGGCGGGATCGTGCCTCCGAGCGTGGCTAGCTCCTCCCGGTACGCTGATTCGAAGCGCTGCTCAATGATTATGACCTTAGCGCCGCAATCGTGGTGAATGTAGGCGTTGCGTGAGGCCGGGGCGGTCGGATCGACCGGTACATAGGCTGCTCCGGTTTTCAGGACGCCAAAAATCGCCGTAACGCTTTCAGCACTTTTCCTCAAGTAAAGGCCCACGCGATCCCCACGGCCCACTTTCAAGGCGGCTAGCCGATTACGCAGTCTGTCCGATAATTCACCTAATCCGGCGTAATCCAGCTGCAGTGGAGCGTCGCACTCGACGACGGCAGGATGCGAGCTGCGATTGTGCACCGCGTCTTCAATGATTTGATGCAGAGACATTGCAGAAAAGAAACTTGTCGCTTTGGGCTAGGTCTTGGCCGGCCGGTTCTTTGCCTTTACCAGTTGGGTGATTTGTTCGATGGTGTCCAAGTGCTCGGCGTCCGTCTCTTGGGGGGCCATCTCGATCGAAAAGGTCTTTTCCAGGAATGCTACCAACCGGAGAGTGGCGATCGAATCAAGAATGCCCGTGGAGATCAGCGGAGTGCTATTGGTGAGCTGTGCTGGATCTTCCCCGGCAAGAAACTCCCTCGATATGTATTTTTTGATGGATTGCTCGATTTCCGACGGGTCTGTCATGGGGTATTTTTGATGCGGGGACTTCGTGGTTGGACGATCACTGTATGTTCGCTCCAAAGTAGGATGTTATCATTTGAGCACGGCTGTTACAGGCGCGGTTGTCAATTGTGAGTGGAGCGTAGTCGCAACGATGTGGGTAAATATTGAAGTTGTTTTACCTGCTGCGGATACTCTAATGCATTCCATCGGATGTCTGTTGCTATCAATCTTCAAGCCGCTTCACCGGAGCAGACCCAGAAACTACCGCGGGGGTTTTACCACCCGGAACTCGATGTTTTACGGTTTGGAGCTTTTTTGGCCGTCTTTATTGATCATGTGATTCCGCAGACACCGGATTTGTATGTATCGCATGGAATACCGCATTTCGTCGCAGCGTTCATCGTGAACGCCGTTAGTTCCGGCCGATTTGGCGTCATGCTTTTTTTCCTTCTGAGTTCCTATTTGATTACGGCGCTCCTGCTGCGAGAGCACGCAGTGAGAGGGCGGCTTGATCTTAGATCATTTTATATCCGCAGGGCCCTTCGAATCTGGCCTCTGTATTTCTTCTTTATCGCGTTATGTTTTTGGGTTATGCCAGCCGTCACGCTTGGATGGCCGCAAATTTCCAATGTCCACAAAGTAAGTTTCGCGCTGTTCGTTGCGAATTGGTCGATAGTATTTTTTGGTCCCCCTCACACTCCGGCTATAGTCCTTTGGAGTGTTTCGGTGGAAGAGCAGTTTTATATATTTTGGCCCCTCGTGCTGGTTGTATTCGGCTGCAACCAACTCCGCAGGCTGGCATACATTCTTTTAGCTATCGCTACGTTGACGCGGCTAGCGCTAATACCGTTTCATCTGCCGAATTCTTCCATCTGGCCAAATACCTTCGTAGAACTCGATCCCATCGCGATTGGGGCTCTCCTTGCTTGGTTGTTTCGCAATAGTCCTCCTTCTTTTCCATTCTCCTTGAGAATGCTTCTGCTTTTCGTGGGCATGGCCCTGCCAATGACTGCGCTATTCTACTTTGGTCTTACAGGATGGGGTATCCTTGCCACGGGTCCGTTGGTCACCGCTGGAGCGGGGATGGTTTTGGTCGCAGTACTTACCGATTCACCCTCGACTTGGCTGCGTGCCGGGCCTCTGGTCTACCTCGGTAAGATTTCTTACGGATTGTACGTGTTTCATATGCTTATGTTTGGACTTGCCCAAAAAATTGCGCCCGATTCCCGTCTGATTGCAATCTTGATCGCGCTATTGGGAACCGTGGCAATCGCCGCGATCAGTTACCAGTTACTTGAACGACCTTTTCTGCGACTTAAGGAACGTTTCACACACGTAGTCTCCCGACCGGCGTAGTTATAATTGGTACGACTCAAAACGCTTGATGCAGGGGTATCGAGTGTTTCTTAACCACACTCCGAGCCTTCTTGCGATCTGCATTTGTTTGCAATCACGGGGGTGGCAGCCAAGGCGGTCGGATGGCTTTGGCGATTTCCCGGTGATCCCACTGCAATAATTTTGCCTCGGCAGCGTGAGCCAGAGGAAGCAGGCTTTCGCGGGCTTTAGCCCAATCATTCGCAGTCTGCCGATAATGTATAATTTCCGCAGGTTTGCCGCCGATGATTTGAACGTCTTGCGGAACTTTAATTTCACGCAGTCCAAAATTACGGACAAAGTTGCGCATCGCCACATTGCTCGCTACGACAGTGCCACGCACTTCCGTCAATCCCAGTTTGTTGTATGCGAGATCATACCCCAGCAAAGTGCCAGAAAGTGCAGCGATTACGTCGGGTCGTAAGATAAGCCTTCCCAACTCCGCGCTAGTACCTGCGACATCATAGATGCCTAGCGTTCCGGCTGGTATGCCGTGAAGAGTCTCTATAATGAAATAATAGTCTCCTGTGCGTTCAAAATAGGCCGCCAGCCATGATTCTTGGGCTGCAACATTGCTGGCCGAATCGCCAACTTTGCCTTTGGTGCGTTCAAGATTTCGAATCCATACGATAAAAGCCGAATCTTCCATTTTTACCGGGCGGAGGCGGACGCCGAACCCATCTAGTTGCAGATTGTGTTTCACGTTAGATAGCAAAATGGACAACTGTCTTTGGCGTACTTTAGCAAACAATCTTGGCGAGTAACGCGCAGGATGGCCCTAATTCAAATGCAGAACGTCTTTACCGTGGCACATACATGGGCTATTTCGTCCTGGCTTAAGAATGGATGCATCGGCAGGCTCAATACCTCGCGATGGATCTTTTCTGAAATCGGGAAATCGCCTATCCGGAAACCGAGACCGCTATAAGCCGGCTGCAGGTGTGGTGGGGTCGGATAATGAATGTCGGTTTGTATGCCATGTTTTAAAAGGTGCTGGCGCAAATCATCTCTTTCGGGATGACGAATGACGAAAAGATGCCAGACGTGGCCGTCAACTACTTCGGGTAAAACGATGCCGGGCACGGCTGAAAGTCCATCTTTGTAGGCGCCGGCGGCAGTAGCGCGCTTGGCATTCAAATTAACGAGTTCGGGAAGCTTAACGCGCAGAAATGAGGCTTGGAGTTCGTCCAATCGGGAATTATAGCCGAGACATTCGTTTTCGTAACGACGATGACATCCATAGTTTCGCAGGCGGCGTACCTTGTCGGCTAGGGCGCTGTCGTTGGTGACTACTGCGCCACCATCGCCGAGGCAGCCCAGATTTTTGGTGGGATAGAAGCTGAAGGCTGAGGCATTGCCAAAACGGCAGATCGGTTGCCCTTCGACGGTCGCACCGTGAGCATGCGCTGCGTCCCAAAAAACCGGGAGATTGTGTTCGTGTCCTATCGCATCGATTTCAACGCATGCCCCGGCGCGGCCGTAAAGATGCGTGCCGAAAATTGCGCGGGTTCGGGACGTAATTTTGTCGGCGATCCGTCCGGGATCGAGATTAAATGTGGCTGCATCCGGCTCGACCGGTATCGGACGAGCGCCGGCGTGAGATACACCGAGCCAAGTGGCAATGTAGGTATTCGCCGCAACTATGACCTCAGCGCCTGGGCCGACTTCGCTCGCAACCAGAAGAAGCTGGATTGCATCCAGCCCGTTTGCCACGCCGACGCAATATTTGGCGCCACAAAACGCCGCGAAATCGCGCTCAAAACCTTCTACTTCCCGGCCGAGAATAAACCATTGGGAATCGATGACCCGCTGATAAGCCGCGTCCAATGCGGGGCGGGAGGAAACGTTCGCTCGGTCAAAACAAGCAAAAGGGACTTTCATGATTTAAGCCTAGGGCGTGGAGGGAGCCAACCAAGATATTCATTCGGGAAACGCTCGTCCAAAATAGAAGTGGAACCAGGTAACTGCATGAATTAATTTATCCTATACAGATAGATCTCCCAGAACGAATTCTCGTCGGCAAAATGAGCTTCAAAGGTTAAACCGTCGGCCGCATGATTCACGATCTCCACGGAGGAAAAAATATAACTTCCGCCCAAGGCCGCAAGCTGCCTTGCGTCCAGCTGCAGGTTGGTGACTTTTTTATTCTGTGTCCGGCCATAAAGGAAATTTTTACCCAGTTCATCCACAAAAATGTAGCAACGATTGCCCCAACCGTCGAAATAATCGCGAAGGTCGGCGTTTTTGGCGAGCTCCCCGGCAATGATCTTTCGAAAAGCTAGTTTGTAGGTTTCCGGATAGCTGCTTTGATAGCCATCCAGTGTATAAAAACCATTGAACTGCGAGACGCTGGGATGCATGCCAATACTGACGATTTTGTAAGAGGCCTTGGGTTTCCCAATATACCGATCAACCTGGGCGAACAGCGGTTCGGAGAAAAACTGGCTGTAGGTGGGTTCTGCCACAGGCCTATGAACGAGCAATTTAATGTTGTTTTTATATTCGGCATCTGAATTCAAGGTCAGAGCGAGCTGCCCGACCAGAAAAAGCCAGATCAAAGGCCGCGTGGCCTTGCTTCCGCCCATAGCCTTGAGGCTTAGCGCAAAAAGCAATAGCCAGAGTGGAGGCAAAAGAAAATAATAGCGGCTCGCGTTGAAGTATTTAAGCGTTGGGAGTACGGGGCTAAGGATGTGCACGACCCAGCCGTAAAAACCGGCGAACAGGCAGATGGTCACAATGCTCAAAACAATCACCGCCTTCGTTTTATCCAAAGCCTGCCGCCAACCAGAAACCAGCGATCCCACAATTGTCGCCAGCAATACCAAGTAGGTGGGGAAAGCGCCTGTATGGTATTGGGTGTGAAAAAAAAACTCGGCCGAAAGTCGCAGATCTGAAATGAAGCTGAGATCGTTCCAGCGGTTCCATGTCATTCGATGAGAGACAAAAGACTTCTCAACGAACATTGCCCGGATCATGGGCGATTCCACGACGCCGTAAGTAATAATCAGCATGACTATGCCGAGCAAGAACGGGCGTTGTCCCTTCTGTGTGGTGATAAAATTGATCAGCCAAAAAAGTCCGAGAGCTGAAATTATGAAAGGTCCAACTAATGCGAGAGACGAATAGACAGGGAAAAAGCAAATAAGCGCGTAGTCTGTCCAGCGATGTGCCCGGTGCAGATTCAAGAACGCATATAATAGCAGCGGTTGCCCGGCGACGGAGATTCCGTATGCAGTGTAGAATGGGATGATGGCAAAACACAAGGCGACCAATAGGGCGGTGGGTTGGTCATTGTCCGCAGTGAGAAAATGCCGGCGCAGAAGAATAAGCATGCCCACGAAGGCAATCAGGTGGACGATGATGTGGTTGGCAACATAGGCCCAGTGCGGTTGGAACAGGGCAAAGGGCAGGAAAATGAAATTCAAACCCGAGGGTATGGTAGACCGGGGAACCCCATTCAAAACGTTTGGGATGGTTGCCGCTGGGTCGAAGGTAACAGTTTGACCGGTCTGGCTTAGGAGTGATTTGAGCACGAAATCGCCATCGAGATTATCGTGGATGGTAATGTATGAATTGCGGCCCAGGATTAAAAAAGGGAGAAAATAGCCCGACAGTACGACAGCCACAGCGACATAGAAAATCCGAGCTGAAGGGACTTTGGTAGCGGAAAGGGACGAATGCATTTGGATAGGTGGGCCGCGGAATCGACGATTAGTTCTGTGCCGCCGGCTGCGCGATGGAGCTTGGCGCGGGATTCGAAGAGGGTCTACCCTCGCGACCGAGCGGCGACTAGGCGCTCAAATTCGTTGTAGTCACGGATGTAATCATTTTCCTGATACACATCTGAAGCGAGGACGAGAAGTACGCAATCGCGGGAAAATCCGAAGAGGTTAAGCCAGATGTATGGACTCACGTGGAGGCCAGTTCGCGGTGAATCAAGCACCGTTTCCCAGCGGTGAGTTCCATCGTCAGCGGCGACGCGGCATTGTCCATGCAACACCACTAGAAACTGGTGGAGTTGTCTGTGGGCGTGTTCGCCACGAACCTCGGGTGTGGGCACGTCAAAGATGGTGAAATAGCGTTTCGGGACAAAAGGGAGGCCTTTGTCAATTTCGGCAAAGCTCAAGGATCCTCGGAGGTCCGAGATTAGCGGTATTGGAACGATGGCCAGTCCCCTGAGGCTTGGAACCGGTCCGGGTTCCGGGTGAAAAGAGTTGGGCCGCTTGTCCGGATCCGTCGAGACTTCCTTGCTCGCGTGGACGTACGACCTGATGATGGCTGGATTACCGGATACAATCGCATGAGGTGGCACGTCCCGTGTGACAACGGCACCGGCCTCGATCCTCGCGTGCGATCCGATGTGTAGGCCGGGGAGAATCGTGGCGTTGGCTCCAATCGACGCGCCACGCTGCACCACGATGCGATTTTGGGGCGTTGGTGATGGTGGATGGAGTGTCAGTGAATTATTGGCGAAAGTGACATTGGCTCCGATAAAGACGTCATCCTCGAGCGTGACCCCGTCCCCCAGGTATACACCAAATTTTATCTGCACCCGATTGCCGATGATTGCTCCTCGTTCGACGACCACGTGTTGGCCGATGCAACAATTCTCGCCAATCCGTGCCCCAGCTAACAAATGAGAAAAGGCACTGACGCTGGTTCCTGGGCCAACCTCGGGAGATTCATTGATCGCTGCGGGGTGAACAAACACCCCTTTAAGAAGGAGAGGGCTCATGAACCGTGAATTGACTCAACCACATAGGAGGGCCGGCGGCGGGATTCATCTAGATTTCGCCACAAATATTCCCCAAGAATTCCAAGCATCAGCATTTGTAGGCCAGAGGTGAATGTCATCAGGATGGCAAGGCTGGCCCAACCGGACACTGGGATCTTATTGGCAAAGTATGCGAATACGACCACCCAAAGATAGGCGGCCGCTAGAAGGCTGAGCGAAACGCCGACCAAGGACAAGAGACGGATGGGAACGTACGAAAACGCCACAAATGAATCAATCCAAAGCTTGATCTTCTTTGATAGCGTCCAACGTGAACGGCCCTTGGTGCGCTCACGCCGTGTATACGGAATCAAGACGGAAGGGAAACCCAACCAGTAGACTAACGACATGAGATTGGTGTTTTTCTCCCGAATTGTTAGCAGCTGCGCAATGACTTGCCGGTCGGCAATGAAAAAGTCGAATCCACCTTTCGGATAATCGGGAATCGCAAAACGCCGCATCAACCAATAAAACGCACTAGCCAGGGCCTTTTGGGTCCAGCTTTCTTCGCGGCGGGCGCGGACCGCGAAGATCGATTTGGTCCCTTTCTTCCAATAATCCACCATTTCGATAAAAAGTTCGGGCGGATCCTGCAGGTCGGCAGCAATAGCGCCGACGCAATCCCCCGTCGCGTTCGCCAGCCCGGCCATGAGTGCAGCCATGCTGCCGAAATTACGCGTAAGCTTGACCACCTTTATGCGGGAGGGATGTGCTTTTTGCAGTTCCTTCAAGATGACGAACGAACGATCTCGCGAACCATCATCAACAAATACCAGTTCGAGTTCCATGTCGCCCAGTTTCTCTTGTAATGCCAACAGCGCCGGAACCGTCTCGGGCAAGTTTGGTTCGTTAAAATAAACCGGAACTACAATGCTGAGTCTGCTCATAATCCTGATTTGCGGTCAAAGCACATTTACGTTTGGGCTACTGATCATCAGTAGTACTTGTCAGTTACGGTATTTCCCTTCGCCAAAGTTTCCAATTACATTTTCTTTCACTAATTGAGCGATTTCCGCGATTCCATCCGGCACAGTCAGCGTAATATTAAAACCTAATTCATTTTGGATCCGGGTAAACGAGACCCGGTAATCCCGCGGATCTTCGGTTTTACTCACGTACTCCACGATCGCGTCCGGTACATGTTTGCGGATAAGTTCCACGAGCTGCTTCTTTTGAAAATTCTGCGTCGTGGCCCCGACATTGAAAACCCGGTGGGCCACCTTGGCTTCCGGCGACTCAAGGACGGTGAGGATGCCACGGGCCGCATCGCGGACGTGAATGTAGGGGCGCCAAAATTGCTCACCGAAGACCTTGAGGTGTTTCTTGGTCAGCATCTCCAAGGTGAATTCGTTTACGGTTAGATCGAAACGCATTCGGGGTGATACTCCGTACACTGTGGAGAATCGCAACGGGGTGGGGCACCATCCTGCCCGGGGTGCGCTTTCCAGCAGCGTTTTTTCTATCGCCACTTTTGTTTCCGCATAGAGCGAGACAGGGCTCAGTTCTGACTCTTCATTCACGTAACTATCGGCATTTTTCATTTTTCCGTAGTTGCTACACGTTGAGGCAAAAATAAATCGTCCCACTCCGGCGTGTTGACTTTCCTCGATAAGTGCAAGGGGAGCTGTGAGGTTGGTCGCGCGAGCGAGATCAGGCTGACGCGAGCAGGCGGGGTCGCCAACTATGGCGGCCAAGTGAACGACCGCTTCCATGCCAGCAACGGCGGACTTCACGGTCGCACGATCAAGAATGTCGCCGCGAATGAACTCGAATCCAGGATGGCACCAGACGCCAAGCAGTGATTCACCGCCATAGGCCAGATGATCCAGCACGCGAACTTGATGCCCTGCGGCAAGTAATAAGGGGGTCAGCGTGGAACCCACGTAACCGGCACCGCCTGTAATCAGTATCTTCATATTAAATTCGTCCTTTTAGAACGTCATCCTGTGCTTTTTGGTAATCTTCGTGCCGGCCGACATCGAGCCAGTATTCCATGATGGGAAAACTCACCACTGGCCGGCCGGCTTCAAGCAATTTTTGGATAAGATCGGTCATATCGAACGGCCGACCGTCCGGAATGTAATCACAGGCGGAAGGCTCAAGCAGATAGGTTCCCGCGTTGATAAAAAATCCGAGTGACGGCTTTTCTTGGAGTCTGGTAATGTATATGTCTTCGCATTCCACTACGCCGAAGGGAACCTGCACGTCGTATTTGCGAACCCCTACCGTCAGGATGGCGCCGTGCTTTCGATGGTACGCGAGCATCTCCCGGAAAGGCACCCCGGTCAGAATGTCCCCGTTGATTACGAGAAAGGGGTTTGCGGGCCTTTTCATCCGCTTGAGCCCGCCGGCGGTGCCCATGGGATTATCTTCCTTGAGATAATTCAAGCGGACTCCAAATTCCTGGCCGTCGCCAAAATGATCCACGATGGATTCCGGAAGATAATGGGTCGTGAGGCTTACGTCGCGAATGCCTGAGCGGCGTAGCTGTTGGATGGTCAGTTCCAGTAGTGGGCGATCTCCCACGGGCAACATGGGTTTGGGTACGCGCTCCGTCAACGGAAGCAACCGTTTGCCGAAGCCTCCCGCCATGATCACGGCGGAAAGTTCCACGGTCACATTCACCGCCAGATCACGGCGCAACAAAAACTCAAGGAGGCGATTTTCACTGTCCACCACCGGCACGTGATTGATGTCGTGCTGATTCATGAGCTTCAGCGTTTCGTCCCTTGAGAAGGATGGCGGCACGACCACCGGCTTTGTGCTGGCGATAGTAGAACAGGCGGTGTCCATGGACGTGCCCTTTAGAATGGCTCGGCGGATATCGCCATCGGTCAGCAAGCCCGCTACGAATCGATTGTCGTTGCACAGCACCAGCGCACCGGTTCCTGCTTTGTTCAAGCGTACGATTGCCTCGGCGATTGAAGCCGACGGAAGAATGACGACACTTTCGAGCCGTTGCTGGGTGTTGGCTGTCTGATCGCGTTCGGTCCCGAAATCGCGGCGCAGGATGAAATCGTGGAGGCACCCGTCACCGTCGAGCACTGGCAAATGATCGATTTCATGGCGATCCATCACCCGGAGTGCATCGGCTGACAATACGGGAAATTTGACGGTAATGGGATGTAAACACGCGATCGTCTCGCAGGGGCTGTCGAACGATTTTTTTTGCAGGATGGCCCGCCGAACGTCGCCATCCGCAAGCAATCCCTTCAAGCGTCCTCCGGAATCGCACAGCAAGAGCGCTCCAAGGCCTGCTTTGTCCAGGCGAGCGACAGCCTCGGCAATGGAAAGATCTGGTGAGACGATCAACTCCTGAAAGCGATTGGTTTGCTCGACGTTGTTCATTATATTTTGCTATCGCCTGTGGGCTGGAGTTGACCGACACGCGGTTTAGATCGCGGTCCATCCACCGTCGACCGCAAGATTGTGTCCCGTGACGTAAGCTGAAGCGTCGGACGCTAGAAAGACGGTCGCGCCTACGATATCTTGCGGACTTGCCATCCGGCCCAGCAGCGTCCGGTTGACGTAGTTCCGGATAAAGGTTTCAGGCTGATTGTTTTCAATGCCTCCGGGTGATATACAGTTAAAGCGGATGCCGTCCTTCCCATAATATGACGCCAGGTAGCGGGTGAAATTAATGATACCCCCTTTGATGGCTGCATAGGCAGCGGGCATTGTCAGGGCAGTGCCATCATAAATTGAAAAATCAGGGCCCACTATTCCGTAAGTGGAGCCAAGGTTGATGACTGACCCTTTCCGGAACGGCCGCATCGCGATGGCGGCTTCGCGACAACAAAAGCAATAGCCGTTCAGCTGACCATCGACGGCCCCTCGCCAAGCCTCCGGGGAAACCTTTTCAAAGGGCAATCCCCAGTCGGGCGTCTTCGGATAAGCGCTGTTGACCCAGACATCGATGGTTCCGGAGAGCGCCACGACCTTCGCGACACACGCGGAAATCGACGCAGGGTCGCGAATATCCAAAAGAATTGCCGCAACGGAGAGGCCGCGTCCGCGCAATTCCGTGGCGTATTTCTCCGCGATCTCGAGATTGAAGTCTGCGATATACACGTGGGCACCGAAGGATGCCAGGCCCTCAACCAACGCTCGACCGATCAGGCCCGCCCCCCCGGTAACCAAGGCAATTTTTCCGTCGAGGCGAAAAAGGTCTTTCATGGGATGTAGATTTTGTTTTTCAGAAGAAATTCAATGAAGAGAAAGTCCAGCTCATGATCAATGTCCACGGCACACAGATCATCCATGACATAGGGCACGGCCCGTTTGGAAATCACGTGTTTGTTGGATTCCTCCAGCACATATTCGCGACGATAAATGTGAATCGAGGCATTCATGTCGTATACGACGGGCGCCATCTGACGGCAGGTGATGGACGCATCGGGCTCCTTTGAAAGGTGCACAAATCCCTCGGCACCGGCTTCGACGACATTGTAGTATGGGTTTTTCCTCGCATTCACCACTGACAGCAAGGTGAGCGCACGACGTTCCTGAAATAGCTGGTAGGCATTCTCAACATCGGAAACGTGGCGTAAAGGAGCCGTGGCATCAAGATCGACGACTACGTCGAATTGCGGCTGCCCATTTTGCTCGAGAGCAAGCAGGGCGTGCCGGATTACTGCAAGTTTAGGCACACTTCCTTCTGCCAAATGGGGTGGGCGTAAAAAAGGTGCCTCTGCACCATATTGCTTTGCGACCCGGGCAATTTCCTCGGAGTCGGTTGAAACGATCACGCGGCTGGCTTTGCCCCATTTCAAAGCGCATTCGATCGTATGCGCAATCAATGGCTTGCCGAGGAGGGATCGGATGTTTTTCTTTTTAACTCCCTGTGACCCGCCCCGGGCGCAGATGGTGATGAGTGTTTCCATAGTTTTGTGATTCGCGAAATTCGATCATTGTTCTAAACAGCGGACTGGCTTCCGGCAAACTGTTCTCCATTTCTCCAAGACCGATATTTGCGAAGAAATATTTCAATTGGCTGACATACATGCTGTCACTTTCGATCGTGAAATCCTCGTGAATCGCCTCATCGCCAGATAACCCGGTAACTTTGGGCTGGCACAGGTCCGCCCGCAGATAGCCATCAGGTAAGTCCACTTCTATAAATCGCCGTCTCTGCCGGCTGAATAAATTTAGATGCACATTGGTGCTAGTGTGGTGATGCCGTAGGATCAGATCTGCGCAATCGTCGGAATCGACCGTGAGATCGCTTGACCGATTTAGCTTTCCGGTGATTTCCAAGACTGGACCGAACAGGTATTGAGCCAAATCCAACTCATGTGACATTTCGAGAAAGACACCGCCCCCTTTGTCTCTCATGGATGCGTAGCTCTTCCGGTGATCCTGTTTTGGTCGCCAGTGCGGTAGATATGAAGCGCAGACCATATTGGCGTGCAGGCATGTTTTGCCCTCTAATTTCTTTTTTAGGGCACGGACAACCGGATGGAAGCGCAAGGGGTAGGCAACATACGTTGTCAGCCGTTGCAGCCGGATCGTTTCAAGCAGTTTTTCCAATCCGGAAAGCGCGCAATCGACCGGCTTCTCCATGAAAAGATGAAGGCCGCGTTCTGCGCAACGTTGGGCATTTTCCACGTGTAGGAATGTTGGATTGGTAATGAACGCGACATCAAACGCCCGTGCATCCACCTCATCCCATGAAGAGATTTCCGCGACACCTAGATCATTCGGCTCCTGGCCGTGATGGCTTCTCAAGGCAACGAGTTCGTGAGGAAAATTACTCTGGATCAAGCGCGCATGGCGTCGGCCGATTGAGCCTAATCCCAAAAAAAGAACCCGAAGTTTTTTCACTGATTGCCGTGTTAGTTGGAGATATTCCAGCGGTGAATGCAACGTCGTAGATCGCGGTTCCGCTTATTTATTCCAATGCTGCTTCGTGACCTTCCCGGTTGCTGGATTTAGCAAGGACACGGTGGTGATGCCAAAAGAATTGTTGGCCGCCACCCCGACCGTGCTGAGTGAATTTAACGGGAAATTTTCCTCGTCAAAGACATACTGCCATTTGTGAAATGGCGTCTCAATGTCGAAATTGTCGTAATGATAAGTTCCCGACAGGGTCTTGATGGCGAGCCAAGGCTGGGGTCCGAAGGTCGGGATTTTCGAGGTTACCTCGATTACATGAGCAGACGCCCCTAATGTTCTTACCGTCAAATCGAGTTCACAAGGTGCTTCTGCGGTCAGCTGGAGCGATTGGCGCATGGCCTGAATTGCTTCGGAAAATTTGAATGGCACATCGGGAAAATCGACGGCCACTCTGACCAACAAATCCCGCACACCTTCAACGTCGGGTCGCAGGTCGCGATAGTCGTGATTGGTAACGGACAGTATTGCAGGTTTTCCCGCCCGCGCCTCTTCGAACGCTTGCCTGACGTCTTTTTCTGTCAGCAGGCGAAATCGCGTACCAACATTAAGGCATCGACCAATCCAGCGTCGGCACTCTCCCGGCACTTGGTAATCGTCGTGAGAAGGATGATAGGGGGCCCAATTGGAGGGAGCTCTTCGCCAATCTCCCAAGCGGCCACCCAAGCCTCCGAATTGCGCTTTGTCCTCTTCGCTTTGACTCATGGCCTGACTGGAGTAATCAAAGGGAATATGTTGCTCCAGGAACCAATGGCTGTCTGGCCTGATGACATGATAGCCTGGGCGATTTGCGGCGGGAAACCAATGTCGGTCGATAAGACGTCGGGAAATTACCTGGGACAGGCTGTTTGAAGCCGCCGACCAGTGAGTGGCACTGCGATGCGATTCCCGACCAAAAGGATGAGGGTGATAATGGAAGTGGATGCCATCCTGTGGAGAATGAGTGTCACGAGTGGCCCCTCGATAATGGTCAAAGACGTTATGATATCCCATGTCTTTTCGGCGGGGATTGACGTCATAGTCGACATGATCGACGCAGAACCAGTTGTAGATCCAGCCACCGCCGCTTGAATCACGGACTCGGGTTCGAAATTGCTCGGACATGGCGTCCGTGAGCATGGTGTCCACCTTGTCCCATGTGTCATTGTAGGCCAGCAAGCGAGGATCGATGACTTTTTGTACTGCGGCTTCCAACCCTCCTAGATTGACTTGGCCGGCCTGTAGTCGGCGGAGCAGTTCCACACTCGGCTCCAAGTTGAGATGGAAGATAACGCGCAGGCGTTCGAACGTGGCTTCGACCGACTCGTAAAGGGGACCTTCAGTATCGATGCAGTGTACAACGTAGACTGCATTTTGCATGGGAACCTGTGTCATTTTGTTTTGTTTTTTGCTGCCATCACTCTGGCCGGTACGCCGGCGACGGTAACTCCGGCCGGCACATTGCGTATTACCACGGCGCCGGCACCCACAATGCTGTTTGGACCTACACTGATGCCGTGAATAATACTCGCTCCGGTGCCAACGAAACTTCCTTCTGCAATTAATACTCCACCTGAGAGAGTAACGCCCGGTGCAAGGTGAGCGTGAGCTTCAATCGAACAGTCGTGATCGACTCGTACGCCCGTGTTGATGATTGCGTTGGCTCCCAGCCGGCTTCCTGGCTGCACGATGGCTCCAGCCATAATTTGTACTCCGTCAGCAATTTCAACATCAAGCGCGATGATCGCTGAAGGATGAATCACAGTTTCGAAATTATAATAAGTTTTCCGGAATTTTTGATAAATCTGACGTCGCAGAACCGAAATGCCGGTCGTACCAACTCCATTCACCAGATGAACTTTATCGGGATCATGGAGACTTATTGCCTGGTCGTCACCCAAGGTGGAAATTCCCAAGATCGGCGGTAGACTGGTTTTGGGATCAACGAAACCGAGCACCTTTCGCCCCAAGAGAATAAGCGTACTGATCAATACCTTGGCATGGCCGCCTCCGCCAATTACTATCACCGGCGGTTTTATATGATACGGCTCGCCCATTATTGCAGATGCTTCCAGCTGAGTACCTGGTCAGCGTCGACGTCGGAAGCCAACTTGCGGCCCAAGACATAGGGCAGTTCATTCGGTTCGATCCCGGTTCCCGGCCTTTTCGCGGTGAGATCTGTCTCGGAGAGAATATGGCCTCGCGCAAGTTTGGTTCGAGCCACGAGGCTGCGGCGGAATTTCTTGCGCTTTTCAATCTCGGCTGCGCTTACCGTTCGGTTTGAATTACCCAGCGCAGTGAAAATATTTTTCCCTTCCGTGACGATGGTGCGAAGTTGTTGGGGATTGGCTGAAATCGCGTGATCCCAGCCAGCCATTTCCTGGTCGAGGGTAAAATGCTTTTCGATTACGCAGGCTCCGAGCGCAATTGCGGCGAGCGGAATGGCAGTGCCCAAGCTATGATCGCTGAACCCCACCGGCACATCGAACGCTTGTTGCAGCATCGACATGTTGCGGAGATGAATCGTGTCGTAATCCGGTGGATAGATTGCAATGCAATGCAAAAGGACAACCCGGTCATTCCCTTCGCTGCGAACTGCGTCCACGGATTGTTCGATCTCCGCCAAGGTTGCCATGCCGGTTGAGATGACCACCGGCCGCTGTTTGCGCGCCACATACCTTAGCAACGGTAAATTCACCGCATCCATTGATGCGATTTTGAAGAATGGCACGTCGAGCTTTTCAAGCAGATCGACTTCTTCCGTCGAAAAAGGGGTCGAACAAAAAGCAATGCCTCTTGCCTGACAATGGGCATGGGCCTCGAAATGCTGTTGAGTGGTGAGCTGGTAGGCGCTCACCATTTCCCGCAACGAGCCAAAGTGCTTTTTCTTGTCTGAATACTCGGTATTGCGGTCATATTCCTCCTCGGCAATGAGTGAAGTGTCCGTCCACGACTGGAACTTTACGGCATGAGCGCCCGCTTTCGCAGCTTCGTCGATGAGCCGGCGACACAGATCCATGTCGCCGTTGTGGTTGGACCCTACCTCAGCGATGATATAGGGGGGCTTGTCGGGCCCAATTTCCATCTCTCCAAATTTAATGGTTTTCATGTTTAAATTCGCGCCCCTCTCCACATAGACCCCAAAGGGTCATAAGCAACGCAAGACCACCAAAGAGGCAGCGGTTCCAATGCATTGAGATCGTGAACGTAGCGTTCCAGCTGCGACGGAGAAAGGACTACGTGCTGGTGAAATTCCTCGACGTCGGCGATCACCTTCTTGAGTGCGACAACGCGGTCAGGTACGAAATCCTTCCTCGTTGCGGCAAGCATGAGTTTAAAATGTTTTCGCACAAGCGCGGTATCGGAGACGACCTGATCCCGGCTGAACGGAAATCTGACCCGGGCGGTATTGGCGGAATGCTGCCGGTAGTCCATTCGGGGCACGGCATCGAAGCTCAGTTTTGCGCCGAGCAGCCAGGCCTGGGTCGCCAGGAACCAATCCACCAGGGTTGTGCTGGTCGGGATGGGCAAACATCGCCGAAGCAAGTTCGTACGGATGGCAGAATTGGAAAATCCAAAGACATTATTCCGTGGGAGAATGTGTTCGGATTCGGCCTGAGGTGGTAACCCAAAGATCAATCCCAGATCTTGGCCCAGCTGATCAACCAAGCGTAGAGCACAGCCGGTTAAATCGCTTGTTTGCAAAGCTGATCGGGCCGCAGCCACTCGTGTTGGATGTAATAGGTCGTCACTGTCCACTAACACAATCCCATCATAGTTGTCCACGATCTGGGCCAGGACTTGCTCTCGAATGGATGCAGGAGTGGTTTCGGGCGCGCCGACGATCCAGTTCGCGTGAAAATTCACGCCGATTATTCCTTTGACGGTTTCGCTGTTGATCGCATCCAGACCAATCCACAATTCATAGTCCCGATCTGTTTGCGCGCTGAGCGTGCGATACCAATCGCCGAGAAAACTTTCCACCCCCGGATAGATCGTAGTATAAACGGCTAGGGTCTTGACTTGCGTTTCCATGGCAGATGCTGGAGCAAAAACTAGTCAGCCAATGGTCTCATCGCGACGCGCGCGGTTGTTCCGTCGGGCAGACGCCATTCATAAGGCACCACGACTGCGGTGGAACGGATTGCCCGGGCCAGATAATCTCCTTTGAAACCGAATTCGGCCAGATCGCCGACGACACTAAAATACGCGACATCCTGATAGTTCACTATCATGGTCTGGCCGCTTTTTTCCCGGATAGCCATTTTCACGGTATAATTTTGAGGCAACAATGGGATGGACTCGAAACGGCAGGCAATTTTTCCGATGCCTTCCAGGAATCCCGGTTGGTGGCCATCGAGCAACATGTTGGCGGTAAAACAGGAGCCATTGATTCCCTGTACGCCGAGTGTGATGTACGGTTTTTCCAAGCGATCATTCGCCTGGTAAGATATCTCCACTGTTAAGCTGTCTCCTGGCCGGTACTGACTGGCTTCTTCTCCGCGGTTGTTTTTTAACGAGACCTTTTGAATTTCGAGCCCGTGGACCACGCTCGAATCCGAAAAGGAAAGATCGGTGGAAATACTGTTGAAATAGGACTGGATAATGGTGTCTGCACTTCCGTCTGCATGCAGCTGTCCATCCTTTAGCCAGATTCCTCGCTGGCATAGGCTTCTAACCGCTTCCATATTGTGACTGACGAATAGCACCGTTTTTCCGCTTTGGGCGAAACTGCCCATTTTCCCAAGGCATTTTTTTTGAAAAGCCGCATCTCCGACCGCGAGCACTTCATCCACTATTAGAATTTCCGGTTCAAGGTGGGCAGCGACTGCAAACGCCAATCGAACGTACATGCCCGAAGAGTAGCGTTTGACCGGCGTGTCGAGAAATTCCTCGATCTCGGAGAAAGCGACGATCTCGTCAAATTTCCGAATGATTTCAACTCGGGTCATTCCGAGAATGGCCCCATTGAGAAAAATATTTTCGCGCCCCGTCAGCTCTTGATGAAAGCCAGTGCCGACCTCAAGGAGGCTTGCGACGCGACCATTGATGCGGATCCGTCCTTTTGTGGGGACCGTAATCCGGCTCAGGATTTTTAGGAGTGTGCTTTTGCCGGCGCCATTGCGACCGATGAGCCCCACTACCTCGCCTTGTTTTATTTGAAAAGAGACATCTTTCAAGGCCCAGAATTCCGACTTCTGCTTCTTTGTGCCGCGATCAGAGCGGAACCAGGCCAGTGGAGCCCGCATCGCATCTTCAATGGCATGCCTCATGCCATCTTTTTTGGACCGCTGCTGGCCGAGGATATAACGTTTACTCAGGTTCTCGATCGTGATGACGGGAGCGGGCATGGCAGAAGTCGATTGGTTCCGGCTCAGATCACGTCGGCAAATGTCTGCTCCGTTCTTCTGAAATACCACAGCCCCGTTACGACTAGAATGACGACTCCGACGGTGGAAACGGCCAATCCTGGCCAGTAGACACTTTGCTGGCCGCCCAGCAGACACCAGCGGAAGCCGTCAATTACCCCGACCATCGGATTGAGCGCGTACAGTAGCCGATATTGTTCCGGAACCACGCTGGTCAGGAAGCCGACCGGCGAAATATAAAGGCCAAATTGTACCATGAAGGGGACGATAAAACGGAAATCGCGGTACTCCACCATCAGTGCACTGATCCATAAACCAACCCCGAGCGAGGCCCCAAATGACAGCAGAACAAACAACGGCAAAAATACCACGGCAGCTGGGGGGACCTGCCGGTACCAAATCATCAAGATTGTCAGGAAAACAGATGAAATTACAAAATCGGCGAAACTGGTGATGACGCTACTGATCGTAATGACTAGCCGGGGAAAATAGACCTTGGAAATTAAATTAGAGTTGGTCACCAGACTATTTCCACTTTCCGTTAGGGCGGCGGCAAAAAATTGCCAGGGGAGCATGCCGCTGAAGACCAGCAACGGGTAGGGAATGCCGCCGGAAGGCATCTTGCCCAATTTCCCGAATACGACCGTTAGCACGATCATCGTCAGCAACGGTCGGATCAGCGACCAAGCGACTCCCACCACAGTCTGTTTGTAGCGGATGAGCAAGTCGCGCCACGCCAGGAAATAAAATAATTCGCGGTAACGCCAGAGGTCGCGCCAATATTGGCGTTCGGTGCGGCCGGCCTCGATGATCAGCTCATCCATGGGTGACTGGCACAATGTTTCAAAAAAGCGTCCCGCATGGCTTTGTTTTCACGGTGCCTGCGGGGACTGTCAATACGCGTGTCGTTTTCAAAGGCTGACACGAAAATGCACCGCGACAAATCCGGTCTGGGCCAAATTATGCTGTTTATTAACGGGGGGCCAATTTGCTGAAGCCGTGTTTCTCGTAGGCGCGTGGTTGCTGGCTCATTTTTTCAAAATGGCGGAGAAAAGCTATGCCAGTCACGAGTTCCATTTCCCAGGTTGGCATGCCTTCCGGGTGCTGCCACGCTTTGGCATAAAGCCGGCGTTTTAGTGCCAGTTCAATTTCCCGCCTAGTGGCACGTAAAGACGGCCAAACGCGGTCCTCGTGCTTCCAATGCCAGGCAACATACGCCAAGCTCTGGCCTTCGCCCGTCGCCCGGGCTAGAAATGAGCTTCTGGTCAGTCGGGAAATGTCAAAATGATGTTCGACCAGCGCGTTGGGGGCTGAGCCCAGACGGAAACCGGCGTGTTTTAGCTGAAGGGAAAAAAGGGTGTCATCCCAGAAGCCCAGACGCCCCGGGCCCAATTCGGTATCGAAGCGCGGAATCCGATCAAAGACCCCCCGTGCCACTGCCATATTTGCACTGACCGCAGCTTCCGGCTCGGTGGGATTCAAATAGCTCGTCGAGGCAAGCCATGACTGATGTTTTTCAGTCATCCACGGCCGCAACAAATGGGGCGCGATGCGAACATTCCCAGCGATAGCGTCATAGCGGCCCTCAAAAATCGGATCGCTCACGTTTCTAATCCAATCGAGCTGAGGACGAACGTCGTCATCAGTAAAAACAATGACATCGCCTACCGCCGCCCCAATGCCCGTGTTTTGGGCTGAAGATTTTCCGGTTTTCTGTTCCAGAATATATCTCACTTTAATCCGGGGAATGCGCATTTCGCGGACCATTGAAGCCGTTCCGTCGGTCGATCCATTGTCCACAATGATCAGCTCGACGTTCAATCCGTCTGGAACTGACACTGACTGTAGACAGTTGAGCGTTTCTTTAAGGGCTGCGCAGCGATTCCGGCTGCATATGACTATCGAAACGATCATGGAGTGGGCAATTCCGATTTCTACGGGGTTCGATGACAGGGGAAAGGATAAATACTTAAAAACTCCGTGGCCTGGCCCGATCGAACCGGACGATTAACCGCTGATGAATTCATTCTCATAAATTCTACAAAGTGCACGCCGACTGACCCGGCTTCGCGCAAGGCCTCCGCGCGGCAATGGCTCGGGTGTTATATCCTGTATTTATCCGTGCAATCTGTGGTGAAAAGGGATCGGGTCAGGATTCGGATTTTTAACCACAGATGACACAGATACGATCCGGATAAAAGACGACGGACCTGCCTTCGCGCAAGGCTTCCCGCGGCAATGGCTCGGGTGTTATATCCTGTATTTATCCGTGCAATCTGTGGTTGAAAATTCAGGGATTAGTTCGACACCCGTTTGATGCCGAGCTTCGCGTGTTTGAAGTTGAGCAAGAGCGCGGTGCGAAGTCCGGTGATATTCAGGTAGCCGAGCATTTGCGCGACATGGCTCTCGTTGAAATCAGAGACAACTTTCGGGTCTACGATTACGGTCTCTTCGACGATGAGGTCGGGAACGAGGGAGTCAATGTGTTGCGCGTGATAGAAGACCTCGTGGGACTTTTGCTGTTCGCAGCGGAGGTCTTGCTTGCGAAGTTCGATCACGAGCGCGCGCTCATAGAGTTTTTCGTCGAGGCCGGGTTTGAGTGTGTTGAGGACCAGCATGGCGGCACCGATGATGGTTTCAGTGAGAGCGGCGTGGTTGGCGTTCATAATTCAGATTTTTGACCACAGATGACACAGATACCAGCCGGATAAAAGACTACAGGCCCGTCTTCGCGCAAGGCTTCGGCGCGGGCGATGGCTCGGGCATTATATCCAGTATTTATCCGTGAAATCTGTGGTTAAAAATTCAGGGAATCAGGGTTCGGAGTTTAACCACAGATGACACAGATACGATCTGGATAAAAAGGCAAGGGACTCGCTTTCGCGCAAGGCTCCGGCGCGGCAATGGCCCGGGTATTATATCCTGTATTTATCCGTGCAATCTGAGGTCAAATGGATTGGCGTTTGTTGAGTATCTAAACGCCGGCTACAATCAGTCGCTACTCACCCTGCGCGGTTGGGAAATCCGATCATCGGCTGGGCCGATGGTGGCCATCGGGATTCCCGATTAACGTTCCGGTCCGCAAATCGGCTACCGTGACTCCACACCCGCAATTGAAGTGCACCACGCGTTTCAGGGCCGGGTGAAAACCAAAAATAAGGAGTCAATCAAGTATGTCACAAAATCAAAAAACCCGTTCAAAGCTGCTGATCGGGGCGGTCATGAAGGCCGCCGCCGCCGCCACTTCGCCCACCGTGCCGGCGGGCAAAACCGCGGCCATCGCCGGCCTTGCCGGCTTTGTGCTGCGGCTGTTCCGCTCGCGCGAAAACCGGCCGGGCATTGCGGGTCTCCCCGCGCCCCAGCCGTCGTTCCCCAAGCGGGGGAGGGGCCGCCCAGCAAGGATGCAGCAAGGATCCAGCAAGGGAGACCGAAGGATGACCGCAACGCCGGCCGGGGCACCCCGTCCATCGTCCGAATCGGCAACCAACCTCACCGGGAAAGGAGGAGTGAACCATGGCTAAGGTAACGCTCAACAGCGCCCTGCAAGGCATCCGGGGCAAAATCGACAACTGGGTTTACCGCCGGTTCGGCGACCGTATGGTCATCGCCCGACGGCCCGAATTCCGCGGCGAGCCGACCCCCGGGCAGATTGCGGTGCGGGAAAAATTCCGCACGGCGGCCGCGTATGCGCGGGGTGCCCTGGCTGATCCGGTTACGCAAGCCCTCTACCAGGCCGCGGCCAAATCCCGGGGCGTGCAGACGTTCTCGTTCGTGATGGGCGATTTCCTCAATGTGCCCGAGGTTCGCTCGATCGATACCAGCGGCTATCGCGGTCAGGTCGGCGACAACCTGATTGTCGGTGCCGTGGACGACTTCGAAGTCGTTTCCGTGGATGTTGTTCTTCGGGACGCGGCGGACGTGGTCCTCGAGGAAGGCCCGGCGACGTTGGTCGGCGGGCGCTGGACCTATGTCGTGACTCAGGTTGTGGCTGGAGGAAGCTCCGTCACGATCGAAGCCACGGCGAAGGACCATGCCGGCAATTCGGGTCGGCTGACGCTGCCCCCGCTGACGGTGCCATAACCTAGACTGGAGTGCGGTCTCGTTTGCCTCTCACGAAGGTGAGGGGACAAACGCCCCAGCGCAGGCTGGCGGACGATCCCTGAGAAGCGAGCACGCTTCAACGGGGAACACCGGGGGCCATAGCATTGGCACAACGGTGCGCCGCACTCCTTTTCGGAGGACGATCTGATTTTACACTAAGGACGCAAAGACTATAAAGACCGAGAATCAAACAACCGGATTTAAAACGCGGAGGTCGCGGAGCACGCAGGGAATTCAAACAAGATATTTCCCGTCCGCGATTAGCGGACGCCCCTGTATCCCATAACCGAAGACGATTAGTCGAAGGAGACGAAGAAGGTTTCGCGTCAGCTTTAAGCGAAACCATTAGTGGTTAAAAAATTCTGCGGATTAGTCCGATTTTTCTGTATCCGTGTCCTCTGTGTAATCTGGGGTTGGATCGAATTTGCGGTCATGGAGTGCGGCGGCGCGTCGCCGCTTTCAAAGCGGTCTCGCGGGACCGCACTCCCAAATTTCGTGTTCTCATTCGTATCGTACGCCCCACTACAACCCTGCTTTACCCGGTGATCCACCGTTTAAACCGGGCGATCAGGGCCTAAAAACTCCTCGAATCGATCGGGGATTGATTCCCGACAAATATTTTTTTTAGGCTCAATACTTGTCGTCTCACGGGTCAGGCGACACCCCCAACCGGAGCAGCGCCCCGGTCACGATGTCCACCCCACATCAACTCCACCTTTTTTACTACGTAGTCCTCCACCGAGGGATCTGCGCGGCTGCGCGGCACATGCCCTGCCGGATTAGCCAGCCGGCGATTAGTGAACAGATCAGCCTGCTGGAGGCTTACTACGGGGCGCTTCTCTTCGAGCGAAGACCATTCAAGCTGACGGAGAAAGGGGCGAGGCTTTATGCGCACGTCCGGCGCTTCTTTGACGGCCTGCCCGAGTTGGAGCGGGAGCTCAGGTATGGTCTGGTGGAGCGGCTCTGCCTGGTGGTCGATGACCTGATCGGGGTTGGATTTCTTTCCACGATGGCGGCGGAGATTGCGCGGCGATATCCATCGCTGATCCTCGATATCCGCGCTGGTTCCCCGGCAAAAGTGGAAGCGGCGCTGGCCGGTGGAGAGGCCGACGTCGTCATTACGGCATCGGACCGCACGATGCCCGGGATGCGATCGGCCCTTTTGGCCCGGGTGAAGCCGACGCTGCTGGTGTCACAAAAGACCGGGATCGAGGCACCGGGGCACTTTTGGGGGCAGCTCCCGATCTCCGAACGGTTGATCTATCCGGTGGAGACTGGACTTCTGCACCACACCTTCGAGCGGGGGCTCGGGGGACTGCATGTGAAATGGCAGCCGTCGAGCTGGGTTAATTCGCAGGCGATCATGAGGGAAATCGTGGCAGGTGGCCAAGGCGTGGGCGTTGGTCTAGCGTTGCCGGAAGCTCCGCTGAACCCGAGAATTCGCGCCATTCCGTTGAACCATTTCGACTCGATCCCGGTGACCGTCTGCTGGAAAACGCGGACGAAGCCCGTGGTTGCCGCCACGGCCGAAATCATTTGCGAAATAGCGCGGCGACAATGGACGGCAGAACCGGGCAAAATCGTGAAACAGTCGGGGAATGTGGTCTCGCATTTGCCTCTCGCGAAGGTGGGGGACGCTCGCCCAGCGGCGTTTAAGGCGTCGTGGAGAGCGGCCAAGAGCACAGCGTCGGATCAATGAAAATGAGGACATCGCCAACCGCTGCTTTTATTCCGGTAGGTTGGGCCATGACCTGACCGGTGACATGTTCCAAAACATACCTGGTATCAACCCCCTCGTTGGGACAAGGGTGGTTGAAGGCGACGGCCCTTAGCGTTCTAATCAAATACAAAGCCTAGAAATTGTGGACGTTCGTATGACTTTAAAGTTTGGCCATCGGGCTGCTCGGATCGCTTCAGGCGTCCAGTCGACCGAACCATGATCCACGACGATGAGTCCAACTGTCAAACTATCGGGAATCAGATGCAAACCGATCACCGTCAGAGTTTCGATCAGCGATGCGCTGTGGTTCTTAGTGCAGAAGGTAACGGATTCGGTCCTCGGAAACTTGAAGCCCGCGATATTGGAGGAACATGACCAACTGCAAGACTCGTCATGCTATTACACGGGCTTTGGAGTCACGGATAAGACGCAACCTTGTCGGCTTAGTTTCTGCCATCCTCGATAAAACCAGGGCATGGGGAAATAAATGCTGCAACAGATTCACGAGCATTGTTTCCATCTGACAAGAACTGTAGGTTTCCTGCGGGCGGAGTCGCCCGCTCCCCATTTTTCATCACGCAAACGTGCCACGGCCCAATTCGCGCAGATCGGGCTTACCTTGTAAGCTTCGACTCACGACTGGTTTTGCGGGCCGCGATGCATTGTTGGTAGACGGCAGCCGTTTGCCGGCCGATGGTCTCCCAATCCCACTGGCGGGCCTTGTTCAGGTTATAGGCTCCCATCTCGGCCAGTTTCGACTGCGAGTATATTGCCTCTCGCAATGCCCGATCCAAATCGCCGTCTTTCAGTGGATCGAAAAAAATCGTGCCGTTGTCGTCCATCACGTCGGTGACACATCCCGCGCGCGGTGCTATGCAGGCTTTCCCAAAAGACATGGCCAGCACTGCGGCACCCGAAGTGAGAATGCGCCGGTAGGGAAGTACGACCAAGTCACAGGCGTTCATATACACCTGCACTTGGTCTTCGTCGACGCGTCCGGGCAGAAATTTGATGCGATAATCTCCAGCGACCGAATTGGCTATTTCGGTTTTCATTGCCTTGTCTATTGGCATCCCTGCAATCACCAGCCGGGCATTTGCGTCATCAATATTTCGAAACGCCTTCACCATTTCTGGAATTCCTTTGTAGGGCCTGAGATGTCCAAAGAAAAGAAGGACCAGATTGCCCGACTCAAGATTCAATGTGGCTCTAGCAGTTTCTCGAGCTATATCCTTTTTATAGGTATTAATATAATTGCCGTGCATGATCACACTAATGCGTGATTCGGGGGCGCCCAAGCTGGCCGCGACCAACTGCTTCGCGGTGTTCCCATGGACGATGATGGCGTCAACCCGGCGGGAAAGAAATCGCATCAAAAGGCTCTCGGTTCGTCGATAGTTTGAATCGTGGTTGTCGATTTCATGAACCGTCCAAATCACTGGAATATTGCGATCCAGTATGCGGTTTACCCGCCAGAAAAACCGCAGATAACGCATCAGATCACCCGGCCTTAAGCCCAGATAAGGCAGGGAGTGAAGATGAAGCAGGTCCATGGATTTAACGCCCACTTTCACGTCTTCATACGCCGTTTTTAATGATGGCGGACACCATACGTCCACGTTTGCGACGGACAGGGCGTAGCTCAAATTAGCGTGATAGGGATTAAGATGCCAGACCGGGACAAAAACGCTTTTCAAACGTCCGGGACTTTCCACCAATGAGGATAAATTTTTCAGGCCGCTCGTTGCTTTGATTTTTGGCGAGCTGCCAACAGGGTCTAGTAAGGGGATGGGAATGACGTTGGAATCCCACGGCGGCCCGAATTTCTTTTGCCATTGTGGGCTAACCTTCCTGAGCATGTTGTATACGACCTCCCGAAGGTGCTGGTCGAGACTGAGCAGAACAGGCAGTCCTGAGATCCCACCAATCAATACCTGTACCGTGAGGCGAATCATTGGTCTGTTTCCCTCCAGCAGTCCGGTCGCTTGAAATAGCATGACGGCAGCAATAATAGCACCGGCGGTAATAGCCGAAGGCATGATGGCCCGAACCAAATCACGAACCTGTAGGCGGCACAGCCTCACGAAAAAGTAGAGATAGAGCGGAGCAATGACGCACACCCCGTTGGCCAGTCTGGCCAACGGGATTCCCAGGATTTGCCAAGCCTCGGACGAATCGCGGACAAGATGGGCGGCAATTACCAGAAAGAGCAGCCCAACCAGTGTCCTGCTCCATTCAAGGATTGCGAGTGCCGTGGTTCTTCCTAGGGCCTGAAGTAGGGGTCCTGTGAAAAAAGTAAAGATCATGATGGCGCCAAAAACGCACAACACTTTGAGAACATTAGTTGCGGCCAGCCACTCGGGTCCGACGACCGCCATGAGCTGGCTACTTACCACCGCTAAACCTGCCAGAGCGGGAACCGTGACAGTTGCTGCCAGGCGAATACAGGTTAGGGCTGCATCTCGCAGTTTTAGCCGATCGTTTTGATGGCGGGCGAATTCAGGAAGCGAGACAGATTGTGCCGCTGACATTGCCATGGTGATTACGCTCCCGGATACTTTTTCCGCGAGACGGTAAAGACCAACGGCTTTGGGGCCGAAGTATATTCCAAAAGCGACTGAGGTAGCCTGCCCGTCCACGAAAATACCCAATTTCGCCACAAAATTTGGGATGGAAAATCCGAGCAATTCCTTGAGATGCGGCCAAGAGAAGGAAATACGCGGTCGCCAAGAGCTCATTTTCCAGAGAAGGACCAATGCTACGGCATCCCGCAAAAGCTGTTGTGTGACCAGCGCCCAAATGCCGAAGCCGGCAAAAGCCATGGTGATACCAACAATTCCACTGACGATGGTCGACGTATTCGAGCGAATGGTGAGGCTGCGAAAGTCCATTTCCCGATTGAGAATCGAGACTTGGACCAGCGACAGCGACTCCAGCACGATTGAGATGGAGAGGATCGGAATGATCAAAACCGCTTTCGGTGCGTGATTGGCTTCGGCCCAGCTGTGTGCCAGCCCGAGGCTGAGCACCACCAAAAAGAGGCTGAATCCTAAGTTGGACCAAAAAACGGCGTCCAAGTGTTCCGGCTCGAGATTCTTGCGCTGGATCAACGCAGTCGCCAAGCCTTGATCCAAGAACAGCTGCAGAAAGTTTATATATATGATACTGATCGAGACGATGCCGAACTCTTTCGGTCCCAGCACCCCGGCCAGAATGAAGGTGAACAGGGCGGCAAAGGCCTTGTCACCCCAGTTTCCCAGATAAGCCCACTTGAGTGCATTGAGAAATGATCGATTCGGCTTCACGTTCGGTGGGAAAAGGTGTTACGCGGGTTCGTGATGTCGATAAATTCCCGATGTAGGTACGAGTTTGACGCCCGCGGCCGATGCGATTGGATTTCCGAAATATCGTTCTCGGTGGCAGTCACGCGCCCACGTCATGGCCGCCGCGCTTGAATGATCCAATGACTTGAAAATTCAGAGCGGAACTGGCGGCGCCAGAAAGAGTTCTTTTTGGATGGCGGAGCGCTGTACCAGTGTATCGCGAGAATGTTCAGGCCCGCGCTTTTGACTTGGCCAGCTAGTGCGCGGACGGTACGCAGGCGGATTCCGCTGCGCTCGAAATCGGCTAGGTCGCGGAACCGGCTCCGATCCCTCATGCGCCCGACGCAAATGGGTAGAGCATAGAGGTTTGGCCCGCTCATCAGCAAGGTGCCACCGGATTTCAAGACGGAGCACAATTGCCGGATCAACCTATCTTGATCGGATACCAAGTGAATGAGATTGGTCATCACGACGCAATCAAAGCGCCGGGTGCCAACGTTCTGCAGCCAATCGCTCAGTGTTCCGGAGATAACGGTAAAGTCCAAGCTCTCCGCTAGGTATCCCATCACCGCGTCAATCGGGATCAGAGTGAGGTTGGCACATTTGTTTCGCAAAGCGATTTCGGTCGCACCCCATCCGCTGCCGAACGATAGGATTTCCTTCGCCGAATCGGGGACCCGGTCTACGATTTGCGCGGTCGGCTTTTCGTAGCAGCTCTTCGACCAACGTCTGTTGTAGATCTTGGTCTCCGTCTCGCACAGAGTGACGTTTGGCCACGATCCCGCGGCAAGCTTTTTGAGAGCGTCGATCTCGCGCTGAAACTCGGAGTAGGTTATTCCCATCTCTCCCACATAGCGATTGGAGGCATGATGGATCAAAAAAGCCTCCAGCTCGGAAAAACAGACGACCCGTGTAAATCCGCAACGAAGATACGGATCTGTTGCCGCCGTGCAGGCCAAGTCATATTGGTCAGTATATGGTGCCCGCAAGAAGCCACCGGATTCAATCGCTTTCACGAGTTGGCCTTGCGTGAGGAGGTAAAAGCCAGCGTGTTCATTGGTGTGTTCTGCCACGCCATAAGTTGCACGCATCTTAACGGAATCTGCCTTCCAATGAAACCCGGCATGAATCTCCGGCATGGAGCGGTTGCCATCTGGGCCGACTTCATAACGGATAAATCCGGCAATCTCGTTTTCAGCCAACGCAGGGGTAATCTTTAGGAACGCCTGTATATTTTCGAAGGTGACGATGATGTCATCTTCAGTATAGATAAAGATATCGTACTCCTTAGAATGGGTGGTAAAATAAGCTTTATGGGCAAAAGGCAACGACCATGGATCCTTTGAGGGCAGACCGATCTCTACTTTTACCGTTGGTCCGAGATCTTTGGGGGCATTCGAGAAAACAACCACATCCACTTTCAATGGCATGGCCTCATAGGTGTTAATGACGTGTTTCAGCAATCCGATATTTTTGTCACCAAAACTCGTGATACCAACTAACAGTCGAACGGATGCTGAGGGTGGTTCCGAATTGATGGAGGAGGGTTTCACGATCGAGGATTTTTTGTTGAAGTGGGTTTTATCAGCGGTCGAAAAAACTGAGGCTAAAATAGCGATTTGAGGCAAAGGGGTTATTTATTTTCCAGCGAAACGAGGATAACTTCGAATATGATTAAAGAGAATCCCCAAATGATTGATGCATAAGGCAATCAGGGAATCGTAGTTAAGGACATTTGGCCGACAATGTTAATAGGGCGATTCGCCGGCACTCTACACCTGCTCGTCAATTATGACTTAACAGCTATAACCATTTGGCATTCAGCTACCGTAGGGACGAGCCATACAGTTAAATGCTGGAAAAGTGATACCATTCTCCAAAAAGGCCTTTTGCGCCAAGCTTCGAGGGTAACCTTAGTGCTTTTTTTCCGGCTTTTTCGAATGAGCACACTTTCGAAACTCGCCGAAGTTCCAACGTCAGGTTTGATGGAAACATGGGCGAAGTCGGCCTTGTTGAACAATTGGCGCATCGATTCGAAAGAAAAGATGTGGAGATGCCGGGGTGGCTCCAAGCCACGCCAATCTTGCTTGAAATAACGGTGGCTGAGGCTGGCCGCATTGGGGGTAAACATCACTAGCTTGCCACCTGGTTTCAGGATGCGAGCGCATTCCTGGATCGTGCGGATCGGGTCAGGAACGTGCTCGATTACATGATTAAGGGTGACGGCGTCGAAAGACGCGTTCGGGTAGCTCTGCTCTTCCACGCTGCCAACTCTAACCTTCATACCGAGGTCGCAGGCGGCCTGCACTGCTTTGGGATCAAAATCTACTCCTTCCACGGTCCAACCCAAGGCTCTCATTTGTTCCATCCAGTCACCGGAGCCGCAACCCACATCGAGCAGCTTTCCCCCAGCGACGAACGGCAGAAACCTCACTTGTTCGTAGGCCAGCTGCCGCAGCATTGGGATGAACAGGCTGATTTGTTTCATGAAACCGCTTGATTGGTCAGATGGGTCTAAGGGATAGCCGAAGTCTCTGCTCAACCAGCGAGACTTAATATGCAGATAATGCTGTTTTAAACGCGAAACCGATTCGGTCGCAGCACTGCTATGAGTATAATAGTTTTTGTAGGCTTTCCATATTTCTGAAGCGAACGGCAGTGGATCAAGCCACAGCAATCCACACTCGGGATTTGAACAAGTTTTAAGGTTCCAAGAGCCGGGCGCGTCAAATAGCCGATCGCGTAAATCATGATAGAGCGGTGCACCTTGGCTGCCGCAAAGGATGCATTGCGTGCAGGGGGTGGATTTAATTTGATCGATCGGCTCGGTCATCGTGAGTTGGTCGAATGGCTCGACCTAAAGCTTAGCGCAATCAGAAGCTTATAATTGCGTAAGGCAAGATCAACGGAAACCTCAAACCGAACGATAAAAATCGAGCATAGCTTGAAGCCCGGATTGAAGGCAGCCTTTTGGCTGAAATCCTGCGGCACGCAATCGCTCGATGTTCGCGCGGGAGTGGCGTACATCGCCGGCTCTTTCGGAGGCATATTGAATGTGGGATTTGGATTCGGTAAGCGCGATGATGCGTTGCGCCAGATCCAGCACCGTCAATTGTTCGCCATAGCCGACATTGTAAACACCGGTGAGGCCGGTCTTGGTCGCCCCAAATTCAAGAGCGGCCACAATGTCCTTCACCGAGATGAAATCTCGGGTTTGCCCACCATCGCCGAAAATCGTGATCGGCTTGCCGGCCAGAGCGCGCTGGAAAAAAATCGCGACGGCCGCCGCATACGCCCCATTGGGATCCTGACGTGGGCCAAAAACATTGAAGAAACGCAGCGCCACTGTCTCTAGGCGTCCGGTCTCCGCGAACTGGTTACAGTAGTATTCGCCGTCGAGCTTAGTCACGGCATAGGGACTCCTCGGCTCCGGCAGCATATCCTCCCTTTTCGGCGAGGAAGGGTTATTCCCGTACACGGCGGCCGAACTGCAAAAGCAAAGTTTGCGCACTCTAGCCTTGGCCGATTCTTCCAATACGTTCAGGAGCCCGATCACATTGATATCAACGCATTCCTGCGGCTGACTGAGTGATTCCGGTACGCTCACCATGGCCGCGAGATGATATACATAGTCGACGTCTTTTACGGCCTCATGAATCAGCGACCGGTCTAAAATCGATCCTTGAATGAACTCGGTATCCAAGCCCTGGAGATTTTCTCTGCGACCGGTTCTAAAGTTATCGATGATTCTGACGGATGCTCGTCCTTGAAAAAGTTCTGCAAGATGACTGCCAATAAAGCCGGCTCCCCCGGTGATAAGAATTCTCATAAAAACCCGTATATTCCAGTCTCGCTTTGCGTGTTATTGTTGCTCGGCAACTTGTTTAATATAATTTCCTTCATCGCACGCTCTGAGGAATAAAGTATTATCCCATTCAAGAAACCTTGCGAGACGATGGCAAGGTTTCTAGAGCATTTTTGAATGGTCGGATACGTAAGAGATTGGGGCACCTTCCCGCCAATCTATCCATCTTCCGTTTACCGGCACTTATTTGCGAGGCACTAAACTAATATTGTCAGAATTTCGTACACCCGACTCCTAAAAAACGGCGGCGAAACCACACGAGAATGATGACAGCGCTGCCCACCATCGAAAAAGTTTGCCCTGAATCTGTAACGTTGACGTTAAGGTCGGATCCACTGGCCCAATAATGGGCGGTCCAAGTCCACGTAGACATATCACTTGGGTTGGGCATGGAGATCGCAATGGTTGACTGGCCCTGCCAGCCAAAAAAGGATAAGCCGACGTAATCACTCCTGTTTCCGTCATGGGGCGAAGGAGTGGTGCCAGATAGGAAGACGTCATATGCGTTTGATCGCAAAATTGCTGGTCCCGCATAATCCGGATAATCGGACGGCAAGGTAGAGGGAAGGTAAGACACCTGCGAGCCACCCTGCATTTCCCATTCTGTCGAACCACCCATTCCGGCGGAGTAAAAATAGGCGGATTCTCCGGAATAAATTTGCCACAGACCCGTCGGGGAAAGGAGGGCACTGCTCGGTCCAAATTTATATTCACCGTTGCCCAGATCCACTCCCACACCATTAAAAGTTACATCGAAGCTACTGGTTGTGTCAGCATTCCAGATAACGTTAGCGCGAGACAGTCCCACCAAGCCCATCATTAGAACGAGTAAGCGGAGCGGGTGCAGCTTCATATTGCAATAAATTTGAGAGAACGGCTTTCACGTGTCAAGGTTCTCGGAATCGTTTATTGAATTATACCAATGGCCCATTGCTTTTGCTCTATCATTGCGAGAGGCCCCGCAGAGCGGGACGACGAAGCAATCCAGAGAGAACGTCGCCGCCAGCCGCCCGTCGCACGCTCCTCGCTACGGCAATGCGTAAAAGTCATGGGCGATTGGTAGTAGCTCGGGACTAATGTCTCCCCTCGTGACTAATCGCGCATCAGTGAAAATCTCTAGCTTGGCAGATCGATGCCAAACGAATCACTATTAAGGAACGGCGATTGAAATTTTCGCATTACTTGGAGGAGTCGCCGCGACCGAACCTGAATTAAAGGTGTACGCTCCGATGTCCCATTGGGTGCGGGTTAGCCCTAAAATATCGAGGTTGATCAATCCGGCGATGTTCGTACCCGCATTATAGGTGCTGGAGCTCGTGGAAGTGGGGGCGTAGAGATTGCTCAGGGTGTAACCTTGAGAGGTCGCGGTGGACGCACTTTGCAAAAGATTGCTCGCGCTGTTAAACGTATTGGCGTTAACCCCGGCCTTGGCATCTGTCACCGATCCCGCGTTAATCACGTGGTTGTTATACAGGCTCAGTACTCCTACGGGCTGCCCGGTTCTAGTTACGACGTGAAACGCTGCGGCCGAGCTGCTGTAATTGCAGATGGTATTATTGTAGGCTAACAGATTGCCGACGCCTTCTCCGCCATATTGGAACGGTTCAATTTCAACACCTCCTTGCGCTGACATTGTTCCATACAATACATTATCATACATCGTAATCGTAGCGCCGCCCCGGACGTTGATATACGCCATGTTTGCCCCGCCAGCGGTATCATGAAGAAAGGAGTTACGAATATAACCCTGTTTCTGCCCCATCGAAACTGGGTCGATATAAATGCCATTAAAATGGTAGGTGCTGTCAAAACCGGCGCCAGATATATTGTAAAGGTATGATCCGTTAAAATCTAAACAGAAGAGAACTGCCGACGAGTTGTCGTGAATTTTGCAGCCGTTCTGAATGATCCCCACCGCACGGACGCACACTCCGTTTGCGTTGGATCCCCCATTTTCTGAATTCTCAATTTCTGTATTATCTAAGGTGAGTGTTGTCGAAAAAGGAGCGTATGGCATGCCGCCTACGCCGCCGTGAGCATCGTCATTGGCTGCGGTCGTTCGCCATCCATGAATATAGCAGTTCTTGATTGTCGATTTAACTCCTCCGCCAGCTCCATTGATCAGCCATACGCCGTAGGCGTTTGTGGTGTTGAGGTGTTCGAGTTCGATACTGTCTACAGTGATGTAATTGGCACTGCCAAAAGAAAGCAGGTCAGTGGAAGCTGCTGTGTATGACCGGTCGAAAACAGGCCTTCTCCACGAACCTCCCGTATACCAAGTTTGATCCACCCCATAATAATCGTTTGCGCTTGAGCTGCCTCCCGCCGACAGGGTCATAGGCCAACAGGTCGGATCCCATGTAACTCCGCCTTTGAAAATATATTGATCACCCGCGGAATGGGCAAACCCCTTGACTGTCGAACCCGCCATGTCGGGGTGATGTTTCCAAGGGGTGGATTTAGAGATACCGTTGTTGGTGTCGGATCCCGAGGCGAAGTCGATGTAGTAAGTGGTCGCAGAGGCATTCACTGTCAGAAGAATAATACTGAGAATCCAGATTTTCATAGGAGAATTGAGCGTGATTCGCGCTAGCTGTAGGATGAATTGGTTATAGAAAAAGATACTGCTGACAAGGCTTCGGATGACTCGACTGCATTCTTGAGGGCGAATTTACACGAGGCATGAACCTAATGGTTCCGTGAATTTTTGTATAAGACTAGGGCTAGCTCAGTAATCAGTACCCCGTTTCTGTTCCTCTTACCTTTTGCGGTTTACGCGTTTTTTATCAAAACGCGGGGTGTCGACCGTGTTCTTTAAGAGTCGGCCTCGCGTTCGGGCTCAATATGTACAATCAAAAGGTATTCACTTTGCAACATCGCCAGAGCGGCGAGCAGCCAATACCACATAATAATGATCTGATCAAAATAGGTCACCGAGAAAAATGAAAGACAATGGGTCAACAGGCAGGCGCCAAGTGACCAAATCATAAATCGGTAGGAGAAGGGCAGATCCGTCTGTAATCGGGTGAAGCGTCCGACGTTCTTAAATCCGATGACTATCAGTGCGGTAAATAGTATCACCTTCAGTAGCCCTCCTTGCAGGCCTTCTAGCACAAACATGTTGATAATATCCGTATTGTTGGGATTTCCGGCGGGAGTCTCACCTCCCGGGGCCCAATTTGCAGTGTAAAGCGAGCCCGTGTAACACCACTGAGTAAAATGATTCACTGCCTGCTCAATTAGGAAAGAGCGATACCATCCAGAACCGCCCGCAATTTCACTCACCCGTGAAAATATGTACCAAACGGGGGCTTTCATTACAATTGCCAAGACTATGATTACTAAAACAATTCCTCTTCGAAATATCATCATGGAGAAGCGATAACGCCAGACAAGTAGGCTGATAATCCCCCCCATTAAGGCCAACACTGTACCACTCGAGGCCGTAGTGTACGCTATGATTATTGTGCATGTCATTCCAATCAGGGCTCGACGCCTGAAGCTTGGACCTTGAAGGTAAAGTCCAACAAAGAGGGGAAACAGTGCAGCGCCAAATGCACCTGCGAGCAGGGGATTGCGGAAGGCGCCGCTTGCGCGATAAGTAGAATCACGTAGGAACGCGATTTCCGGAACACCCCCAAGGATCGCAAAGAGATTGTGGCCAGTGGTCCGCTCATGTATCATTGCAGCAGTGAAAGGCACGATTATCAGCGCAAACGAGCGTACCAACCCGACCAGTTCCGCGACACTGCGCAGCCAGAAACGGCATAGAAAATAGGTGCCACCGGCAGTATAGATCTCACCACACCGGCTGATAAAACGATCAAAGAAATCCGAGGGCTGCGTGAATAAGCCAATAAAAAATGTTACGGCCAGCCAAAATACGAAAACCTTATCCATCTTTGTGAAGACAAATCCTTGGGTTTCCCCACGCGTAAAAGCCCGACACCATCCGACCAGCAATAAAAAACGGAAAAAAGGAAAGTTTGCACCCGCGATCACCACAGATTGCCCGAGCGGGATATAACAGGTGGTAATCAATAGCGGTAACAATGCGGTCCGCCGAGGAAGAAACCAAGTCAGCGAGATCATAACAGCTAGCAAAATGAAGCCGAGTGGTGTCGCCCCGCCGTCGCCCTGATTAAGTTCGTTCATTGAAAAGTGAACAGCTACTATCGCCGGAAGTGTTTCACAGCTACCTTATGAATAATTGGCCCGGTACAACGTAGTGCGCTTCGTTTGAAGTGACGTTCGGAAAGTTTCGCAAATACTGCCTACCCGGTTTCATCCAGATATTCCCACACTGCGCGCCTGAGATGAATATGGTTGGTTGAATGTTTAATTGACCGGGCAAATTTGCTCAGAGCTTTCGAGCCATTCATTAAGTGGCGCGCCTCTGAAATGAGCATCGGTAAGAAGTAAATCGACTGGGTCAGTGATGCTGGCTCTACGCAACAAACCATCTCGGCATTTGAACATTTTATATCCCAAGCCGTGCAAAAACTGTATGCAGGGCTGTGAGAGTTTCGTGGCTTCCAGCAGAATTGCCGGCTTGCTGCGAGCCACAGTCTTCGCTCCGCCTTCTATAACCATGGAAGAGCTGCAGCGAGTATCAATCTTAATGGCTTCTGGATCGAGATGGAGGGAATCCAGACGAACACATTTGCACGGAAATTCTGCGATCGTCAGGTAGTTTTTATTGTATCCATACAAGCGGCTAGAAAGCCAATTTTCAGCTTCCGTGCGATCAAGGGTTCCGAGCTCAGGAAATGTGCAGTATTTATAAATGGGGATATAAAGAGGAAACTGACCATCGGTATTACTTAAGGCAAGCGTCTCAACTTTCACTGCTAAATCAGTCTGGAAACGCTGCTTAATTCTCGAAGAAAAAAAAGGGTTCGGCTCAAATGAAACGACGGGTGCATCCTTACAAAAAAAACGCATGCCCGCGACGCTTTGCCCCAATGCGCCTCCTACATCTAAAAGAGGACGGGTGCCCGAAATGGAAAGAAATTTTAGCGCAGTGATTTCCGGCTGGAGCGGTTTCTTTAGGGCTCCGCGATACACTGCCATGCAAGAAGCTTTGAAATCAGTTAAGCCCGGGAACGATACCTGTGCCGTGAGAATAGCGGCCTTGATCATTTTTCGCGGCATAGGTAAACACTCTTAGGTTTCGAGAATTCCTTAAAGAAAAAAGATGTTTGGATGACCTCTTATGAAGCGATTTCTTCCACTGAAACCGAAGGACAATTTCAAGTTTGACTGATTTTCATGCCTTCTGCCTCCCAAAGCACGCTTTCTTCAAACGCTGCATTTGGAGGTTACGGAGAAATTGCACAAATTCCGGTGAGACCGGCCGACTTTCGCCCTTCAAGTTTGCCATGATAAATCCGATCAGCTGGCAGAAACTGGCGACCAAAAACGGCCGTTGTCCTATGCGCCGGACGCACTGGGCACAATAATAGAGAGGGTGGTAGCCGATAAGATAAAATTTTCTGCCCCAATTGCGGCCTCGTTTAATGACGCTGTCATTGGCGAATCCATCAGGCCGTAAGTGAAGTGCGGGTAGTTCCGGGAAAACGCGTATTTTCCAGCCATGCATCATCGCCATGATGTCCGCGATCGTATCCTGTCCGCCACCCTGGATCGGATGATGCCCGCCAATTTGCTCAAAACACTGGCGCCGGAAAAACTGAACGCCGCCGGCCACGTGATAGTCTTCGCTCCCTTTTCGCGTGTCTACGACCCGGTCTTTGAATTGGTCGATTACCGCGCCACCGCAAATGCCGAGTTGGGGGTCAGACGCCATAAGCCCCAGGAGACGTTCATAGTAGTCGGGCTCGACAAGAATGTCGGCATCGAGAAAGCCCAAAAACCCATAGGGGAGATCCTTGACCCGTTCGCTTCCATACATGGCGGCGTAAACCTGGGACGAGAAACTTCGGGCCCGTCCACCCGGCATTTTGGCTACCTCGATAAACGGAAACTGGGCACTCCTCGCAATGGCTCGCTCATAGGTGTCGTCGGTCGAACCATCGTCGACAATCACCCAGCGTAAAGGCCGCACTTTTTGAGCTGCGATCGCGTCAATCAGTTTCTCGACATAGGCACTTTCGTTGCGGCAGGCACTGATTAAAACGTAGGAGTTGTTTTGCATGAATTAACGTCTTCGAGGGCGGCTTGGCGGCGCCCGGCGTTTACTTTGCCACCCTTTCCGGTGGTGGTCGATTAGTCTCGTTGCGTTTGGAGCGCGACGAAAAGGAAGACCGGAGGGAGGAAGAGTTTGCGATCGCAAATCGAAAGCTGCGTGCGGCCAGGCGCCTTGCGCCTTCTACAACGTTGGTCATCGAGTTGATGGCAGGGTGGGTAAACAGGCTGACGTTTACCCCGAAGGCGTGGCAACGGTATCTGCCGGATCGCAGTGCATCCAGCACTTTGCTTTCATCGGGAGAACCGTCGAGGTCGAGCAGCAAGGCCAATGGGTGAAACTGTTTGGGACTGTGGAAATCAAGTCCAACCAGTGCAGATGCTTTGGTGTGCGCGATTAGCTTGATTGCATCCGGACTGGCAGACCAACCGTCAGTTTTGCGATTCCAAATCTCGATACCCGCAAGATGCCTCAACCATTCTGGTCGGAACATCTGCCAGGCTTTTCGCCGGCTGGGGTGGGCAAATACGCAAATTCCTCCTTGGTTTGTCGCTTGCTCCAGAATTTCCATTGTTTCCCGTCCGGTTCCTAAAAAAGGAATGTTCCCCCAAACTAGGATGTGAATGGTGTTGGAAGGATCGCTGTATTCAATTCCAGGTATGATCAGCAGCCGCTCCGTGCTGGCTTTCCGACATGCCTCCCAATACGCGAGCCGGCGTTCTTCGCTGAATCCTTGATCATGCTCGGTCATCAATAAGACCTGATAGCCGCGGCCGGCAAATTCGCTCGCGAGTCTTTCGAGCGGCCACTTCCCATCATAGGACCACGTCGAATGGACGTGCATTGCCACCTTGATTGTCATGGTCGTTTCGGCTGCTTTTTTTTGAACACGTTGCCGGCGATGGTGCTTCTGACATCTTTGAAGAAAACGCGCCAATCGTCACGACGCCAATTATACCAGAAATCAGAGCGGCGGAAATTAAGTAAATGCTTCACTGTGGTCCACCGGGATGGCCATTTGCCCGGGGTTTGTGAACGCGGGCCCCGCATTACGAACAGACCATGGACGATTTCGCGGCCGGCGTGCCGGCAGACCACGCCGACTGGTGCTTGGGCATTGTTTGGAATGGCTTCGTTTTGATTTAGGGCATCGCAAACTGCCCACGCGGGATACTCGAGGCGGCATCGCCGCGCCAACGCGGTGCTTCCCCAAATACGGCCATTAAATTCCATAAACCAGATTTCACCGTTTTCAGCGCGCAGCAGCTCGATCATGAAGGGCCCCCGCCATGACACGCACTCGATAAATTTCTCTCCTGCGGAAACGTCCTTCCCATCCGGAGCGATGCTGATGCACGCACTGGCTCCGGATCCGGAAGGATTCATCATTCGGATTCTTTGATGTGCGCTCCAAGCCAGAATTCCCTTTGGAGTTGCCAGTCCGAACAAGCCTTCGCCCACGCCGGAGACATACTGCTGGGCCATCATGGATCCGTCGGTTGGGATTTTCTTTAAAGCCGCTTCGTAGTCCACCCTGGTGCGGCAAATATAAAACCGGCCCTTGTCCAGTCGGCCCTCCTTTTCCGTGATTGCTTTGACCGGTTTTAAAATCAGCGGAAAACCAAAGGGAGGTTCACGCCACGCCTCTCCGATAGCGGGCGTGAATGTAGCGGGAACTTTGAAGCCGGCACTGCGTGCCGCTTCGATTTGGTGGCTTTTATCCAACGCGATTTCCACGTTGGACGGCCCGACAACGGTAAGCCGGGAGTCAACTTTCAGCCGGGCTCGAATCCAAAGCGCGGCGTCGTCCAACACCAAAAGACTCACCGGTGAATGCGTGGTTTCCAGGATTCGCGTTATACCGTTTTCAACATCGCGGAGCGCGGCTGCAACGTCTTCTTCCGGTGCGGTAACTTCAAAGATCGTCGCATATTGGCTCGAAGCCAGGGCGGGTTTGGAGTTTTTCCGGGCAAATGCGACCACCGCGAAGCCGGCTTCGACTAAACTCCATGCAACTTCCGGGCTGGAGAAAGACTCGGCAAATCCAATGATCACCAATCCTCTGGCTTTCGATTTTGCGGGCGATTGCATGTCACGCTTGAAAATGGCCGCGGACGGGACTAGCGCCATCTTTTCAAGGTCAGTTTCAGTGAACGGAGTACTGAAGGTATTCCCGTTTTCTTCGACTCAAGCATTCTTTCCACGTCGCGCATGGTATGGTTCCGGGTGATGGTGTTTCGCGCAGAAAGCCATTCTTCCGAGTGGGCAACACCTCCATCGCTGGTGTAAACGCGGCTGTAGCCCGCACGTTTGAGCGCCTTCAAAACCCTGCGATTATAGCTGCCATACGGACAGGCGGCTTCGCGTACATCGGTGCCGACGATTTTTTCGAGGGCGATGCGGGAATCGGTCAGTTCATCACGCAATTCCTTCGGGGTTAAGATTGCCCAACGACGATGTTGCGTGCCATGTGAACCAATCGTCATGCCGCAGCGTGCCATCTCTACAATTTGATCCCTCGTCAGGGATCCCGGCTGATCGATTCTTTCAGAAACGATGAAAAAAGAGGCTTTGAGTTGTCGTTTGATCAACGCAGGCACGGCTATCTCAAAGTCTGAAACATTCGAATCATCGAAAGTGATCATAACGTTGGAGCGTCCCTTTACCGTGTCTAAAATTTCTTCGTAGAAAACCGGATCAAGCCAGTAGTTGTCCTCTCCCGTGGGAAGGGGGCGTTTGGGACTACCCAATCCGTGGAAGGTCAAGATGCGAATGATGTTTGCGTTGTGCATGATCTGGTAACTGCTTTTCACGGCAGTTCGCGATAGGTCTTTTATTTTGCTCCGCCCAAATACCAGAGAAGGCATTGCCAGTTCAAAGCGGCTTTCGCACGATGAGGGGAATTTTGCCCTGAGAACAGGGCCCGCATGCCGTTTCCGACCAGGCGAGTGGCATGATATAACAGACAAATCCCAAAATAAGCCACCCGACCCGCGACGGTGTGATGCTTTCTCCAGTATTGAAGATCGGCCCGCTGCTGTTGGATGTAATATTTGAGCGGAGCCTGCTTCGAACTGCCACCGCCATAATGGATCGACGATGCACTGGATACAAACATCACCTTCCATTTGCCCAGGTGGAACCGTTTACACCAGTCCATATCCTCGGCATAGAAAAAGAAATTCTCGTCGAGCAATCCGACCCGATCCAGGGCCTCGCGGCGAACAATCCAGAACCATCCGCCAAGGATGCCGACTTCACGGGTGGAATTCTGGGGCCAGTATCTCAGGATATAACCGCCGAATAATTTTGATTTTGGAAAGAGCGAGTCCAGCGCAAGCGCATGGCAAAACATATTCCAAACGCTTGGAAAGCCGCGACACGAACGTCCGATTTTCCCCTGGGCATCAAGCATGCTCGGTCCCGCTATGCCCACATCGGGGTTGTTTTCCAAGTATTCAACCAGCTTCGTGATACTGCCCGGTAAAACGTTTACGTCCGAATTAATGAGGCAGACATAATCACCTTTGCATTGTTTTATCCCGAGATTGTTGGCTTTTGAAAAACCGAGATTAGATCCGCTTTGGATCAGTCGCACATGCGGGAACTTATTTGTTACAAGTTCTGGAGAACCATCGGCCGAAGCGTTGTCCACCACTATGATTTCAAGGGGGAAATCTGAAGCTGCTGGATTGAGCGATTCCAAGCACTCATTCAGAAAATCTTTGGCGTTCCAGCTGACGATTATTACCGAGATAGTCACAATCTTAGGCGTTTGTTCGTATGAATCAAACCGTGCGCAGTGGCGCGGCGACAGTGGCGGCGGGCAGCGGGCTGAAATCAGAAAATTTGGCGAACGCGAACCGATCCCGGTGGTTGGCTACGAATGCGAGAAATGGGCGTAGACTCCATTCATTGAATCGAGTGTAGATTTTCGAGTGCCCGATTAGAACGAAAGGCAGACTATCACCGGTATTCCTGCCATGAGCGGCTTCTGCCCGTTTCAATGCGTGGATCAACTGTCTGCCGCTACATTGATTGAAGTCTGCCTTCCACGCTGATTTTCGTGCAAATAGTGGGGCGCGCTGCGACGGTCGAGCTGTCTTGTTCGCGGCGGATTCGGACGGATACTCCCGCAGGTTGGTCGGGGCGGTTCGATGTAATTTACTCAACGCCGCGCGATAGATCCGATTTATCGAGAAAAATGCCCCAATCCATCGATTCTCCGAGTAGATTGGGAATTCGTACAAATTGCCGCTTGGATCGGGCTTGCAAACGTCGTCCTCGCTCGCGCGCCAAGGCACCACGTTGCTTGGGGCGTGGGTGTAGTCAAAATTAACCAGACCTGAGCGACGGCCGTATTTAAACACTGAAGTGTCGATGGTGAATCCATGTTCAATTAGTGCACGGCTGGCAGTGCGCGATGGGCTCATGGACCAGTTTGCCGCGCGAAACACCACACAGCGGTATGCGGGGTCGACGGGTTGCAAAAGTTTTTCAAGATACTCCTTCCCCAAACGAATCATCTCGCGGGCCCGTTCCGGCGGGAGTCCGGCAAAATTATATTCTGACCAGTCTTGAATCCAGTGGCCACCTTCGTGTCGTGCGTTAAAATAAGAGGAGTGGAGATGAAGCTGCACGTCATGTCCGCGACGAATGGCGTCCTGAAGTTGGTCCCGGATTTTGCAATAGTGGTAATCGTCGCGTCCCTTCTCTTCCCAATATTGTTTGAAGCGAAGAATTTCTCCCATGTCCGCCAGGATCGTTAGCTTCGCGCCGTAGCGATCAAACTGGTCCATCATACGCCGTGTGGGTTCCACCATCAGGCGATACGGACAGCCGTCACCGTTACCATGGATTTCATAGTCGAGCGTGAAGATTGGTTTAAGCACGGTCGAGGGCGGCCAAGTTGAATCCGGTGGGCGTGGTATCAGCTCTTTTCCAGAATGCTTTGCAGAACCCTGCCGGCGGTTTTTCCGTCCCACAGTGGCGGGATGGTTCCAAACTTCGGTTCCCGCGCCAGCACGTTTGCGATGTCGGCATCCAGACGTTCCACGGACGTCAGCTTATTGCTGCCTAAAGTGATGGTGACAGGTCGCTCGGTATTCGGCCGTAGCGTCAGGCAGGGCGTGCGAAAATAAGTCGTTTCTTCCTGTAAGCCACCGGAATCGGTCAGGACAAATCGAGCGTTTTCCGTGAGGGATAACGAGTCATGATATCCCACTGGCTCTATGATTCGCACATTGCCTTTTTCGTGGTGGGTAATGCCAAATTCAGCCAGCATCTTGCGGGTACGTGGATGCATCGGGAACACGACCGGAAAGTGGACGCCGAGTGATTCAAATTTCGACATGATGGTCCTCAAAGATTCGCGATGATCGACGTTCGAAGGCCGGTGGAGGGTCACGTAGACGAAACCGCCCGGTTTAAGATTGAGCTCACTGATCAATTTGCTTTCACGGGCCTTGGCCAGATTGGCGACGAGCGAGTCGATCATGATATTTCCCACCAGGCGAATCCGATCTTGGGATACGCCTTCGCTTTTCAGGTGTTCGTCTCCGTCGACCGAAGGAGTGAGCAACAGGTCTGCAATCGAATCCGTGACCAGGCGGTTGATTTCTTCCGGCATGGTGCGGTCGAAACTTCGCAATCCTGCCTCCACGTGCGCGACCTTTATCCCCATCTTTACGCCGACGAGCGTACAGGCCATCGACGGATTGACGTCCCCGACGACCAAAATCCAGTCGGGCTTTTCACGTTCGCAAACCGGTTCGAAACGGGTCATCACGTTGGCCGTCTGTTGTGCGTGCGACCCTGACCCGACTTCCAAGCTCACGTCCGGAGCAGGGATGCCGAGCTCGCGGAAAAAAACGTCCGACATTTTGGCGTCGTAGTGTTGGCCGGTATGAACGAGGCGATACTCCATCACCGTGTCATTGCCTCGCAGTTGCTGGTTGAATCCGGCGATAGCCTGGATGATGGGAGCCACCTTCATAAAATTAGGCCGCGCTCCGGCAACGATCAGCAGTTTTACGTTCTTGGTCATAGTTGTCTGTGTTCGATTCTCGATTCTCGATTCTCAGGAGCAATGTTCGCGTTTAATAATATCTTCGATGTGATTCACGATGTCACTCAATGCCTTGCGTGGCGCGATTTTTACCGCAGCGGTTTTGGGTCTGGAGGCTATAAGGATTTTCTTATGCACATCTTCGACGCTCTCAACGAGGATCAGCCGACCGTTCTCCTGCAGATAATGATCAACGGCGCCGATGGTGCCGCGGAATATGCTGTAAACCGGCACACCCAAGGCCGCAGCCTCGCGGTTCATTGTGCCGCCGCCGCTCACCACGAGATCCGAATGCCAGAGCAGATTCATGCCATCGACCACGGTGTCGGGGATGATGACCTTTGAGTTCTGAAACCACTGGGGCGACTGAGCCCGGATTGCCGCTTCCTGGCGTTTATTGCGTGGGAGCAGCACAACCTTGGTCCCTTCGAAATTTATCGCACGGTTCATGAACTCTGTGAACAAAATCTCCGCCTCCGGATTATGATAATGGGCTTCCGTGGCGGGGGGACGCACGGTGATGATGATTTTGCTGTCCTCAAGATGGAGTTGCGTAAGGATTGCAGAGTCAGGGATCAACTCGGCCACATAAACGTCCTCCTTGATTCCGGAGTAGGAGAGCGGTTCTCCTTCTTTGGCGTGACCACTTCTGCCCTTTGCAACGACTTCGGGGAAAATTTTCCAGGGCGAGGTCACCAAGCTCGAGCCACTGGAGTATTCATAGTCCATGATGAGGACGCTGGGGATTTTGAACAAGTTGCAGATAATGGTCTGGGCTCGTGCGCCGTGATTCAGTCCCAGCGCAGGCTTTTCGCGACGAACGAAGGAAATCAACTGCAAAACCCGGATACCCAATCCGAATGCCTTCATAAACATTTTTTTGCCGTAGTGGTGACCGATTTTCTCATATTGGAAACCATACAAATCCGCCATTTCGCACGTCTGATAAGCATCTCGGGCGGTGAGGACGACGGTGTGTCCCCGCTTTTTCAATTCTTTGATTATGGGATTAAAGAATGGGATGTGGGGAGTGTTCTCCAAATCGATCCAGATCTTGACCCCGGAGGTGCCAGAAATCGTTGATGAAGATGAAGTCCGTTTTTGCATGAGGGAATTGCGATGTTGTGACGCATATGCTGAGACTTCCCGAGGGAGCGCGTGCCAATATTGGCCTTCATAATGCGATTTCACATACTGTAAGAAATCCCGGTAGAAACCAATTGGGAATGCAGAGTGGGTATGTGCGTTATTAAAATTCATGTAGTCGGGATGGGTGTTCATCAGCGCCATGCCGCCGTGAGTTGCGACCCAGTCGACTTTCGTCCTCCATATAGCGTTAGATTCCTCCCGCAAAATAAGGAAAAGCGTGGAATCCTGCGCCAAGGTGTAAGGTAATTCCACGTAGCCTTCATTTCCACGTCCTTGGACCCAATAGGGGAATATTGTCCCCGCTCCGGTGGGATGTGGTTCGAAAGGATCGGTATCAAACGTCGAGGCGTCGTAGCCGCATTTGATGTCATGCTGCCAATCGAGATTGTTATGCATGAATCCTGCGCGAAAACCAGATGCACCCCAATCCTTGATATATTTATTTATCCGTATTGCTTTGACGGCGAAATTCTTGCGATCACGAAACAGTTTGCCGTCGTGATTCAAATCATGAACCCCGACCTCAAAACCATTTTCCGTAAGCCAGTCTCGCAGTGCCCGCGGCACTTGATAAGTTCCTTCTGGCACGAAATTGAAGGACGAACGAAAACCTAGCTCCATTTCCAATTCAGCGAGTTGTCGGCATTTGCTCTCTCCCTCCGGTCCTTCAACATCGTGGGTGAGAACCAGCGCAAATTGTTTTTTTTCCGGCCAACCCGGCCAGTTGGGTGGAGTTTCGCCGGCTGCTCTGTCGATAGGCCAGACGTTTTTTGAAGCCTCGCGCTTTCTCAAAGCCCAAAACCGACGCATTCTCCAACGGATGCGCCTGGGAACAAACGGTTTGATTTCGTAGTAGAATCGCCGTGAGAGTTCAGTCATGATGCGAGGTCTGTTCGGGCGGGACCGAAAGGACAAAAAGAAGATAATCCGAATAAAATCGGTTAATCCGCTTGGTGGAGATCAAGCGTTACCAAGATTATCCTGATGCAATTTAGGGGGCACGTAAGTGTTGGTTTTGTTCAAAACGGCACCAACGTGGGCCTTGGATTCTGCGAGGAGCGCGGTGGCTCGTTGAACAAGATCCCGGTCTGTTTTTTCGGATTCTAGCACCAGCAGCACCATGTCCATGAAGCCGGCAAGGCGCGGGGTAATGCTGATTTGGCTGACGGGAGGCATATCGAAGATGATGTAGTCGAAGTTGCTGGCCTTTAGCTTTGGTACCAATTTGTTGAAACGGCCGGGCAAAATCCGGGACAATTTTTCCCCGCCTGGTTCCTGGCCGACAACATAGAGGTTGCTCTCGATCTGGGCGCTGGCACGTGCGTCCAGGATTTCCTCGAGTCCACACACGGCCTTCCCCTGGTAGAATTGTTGGGCCGAGCCCTGTCCCTGCGTCATGTCCACGAGAAGAACATTGCCATCGCCTGTTTCCGAAAGACTGGAGGCAAGGCCGGCAGCGATCGTAGTGACGCCCCCGTCGTGTCCGAGTCCGGTTACGGCGACCAGTTTTGGTTTGTGCGTTAAACCTTTGCTTTCAAAATAACTGATGAGGCGGTCCCGGAGCGTTTCATGAAAAGGATGCAGCGGGTGTTCACTGTCCCACGGGGCCAGTTCGCTTGAGTTTTTGAGGGTCAACTCGCCGCCGGCCGGCTTTCCCTCTTTTGGCGCAGGCAACGCCAGATTGTTTTTACCCGCACCCAGCCGCAGTTCCTTATGGCTGAGCTTGGGGATGGAAAGAAACAACGGCAGTCGCAGCATGCGCTCGACGTCGATCGGACGACGGACGGAACGGTCCAGATAGAACTCGATGAGAAATGCCCAGCCAAAGCCCAGGGCGATCCCTGCTCCGGCCAATCCGCCGATGATCTTAAAGGATTTCTTCATATCGGCTTTGGGTGGTGACGGGCTTTGAATCTGGCTGATATTGGAAACACCTCCCGACCCCAGCGCCTCATTGATGCGGGTTTGCTCCAGACTTTGCGCATATTTTTGGTAGTTCGCCTCCTCGATATTCTTTTGGCGGGTCAATTGCAGAATCGTCACCTCCATATCATCGGTTTTGGCTGCTTCAGTACGCACGGATTCCAACTGTGCGGTGAGGACCTTGATTTTTGCCTTAAGCGCATTGACGCGGATCGCTTCGGTTGCGACATCGGTGGGACCTTCGTTTGGGTTGCCATTTGCGTGCACTGCGACGACGGGAACAAAAGAGCGGACAAGTTTTGGGGCCGCATCTTCCAGGATTTTTTTCTGAGCTTCCACCTCGGCGATTTGCGCGTTCAAGTCCTTCACGCGGGTACTGTCCTCCCGGAAGTAGGTGAGTAACTCCTGTTCCCTCTTGTTGAGCGCGTCTTCCCGGGAAATAAGCGTGCGATACTGATTGATTTGATCGGGAGTGGGATCAGGGCTGGGGTCGGGCGGAGTAGCATTGTCCGGCGTGGGTGCGTTGGGGGATTGATGGCTCATCTCTTGGAGCACAGTCGAACGCTCTGAGAAATCCGCTTGAGCTTCTGAAATCTGCTGGCGCAACCGGGCGATCTGTTCGCCGTAATTCTTCTTGGCCTCATCGAGGTCGATCACCCCGGCCTTGTTGCGCGCTTTCCGCAATTCCTCCTCGGTCTGCGCCAGGCGGGAGCGCAATTGATCGGTTTCTGAAGTCAAAAAACCGCTACCGCTGGCGCGGTGGATTTCCACATGCCGTTTAAAATACTGGCTGATGATTTCATTCAGGATCGGTTGGACCAATTCCTGGTTTTTATGGGCAAAAACCACATGAAGCACGCTGCTGTGTATAGGAACGTCGACAGTGAGATTAGACGCGATGATTGAGGCCGCATAATTGATTGCGTTAGGGCCGCCAGGTCGCCCGATAATTTTTTCAGGTCCAATGTTCTTCGCGACTTCCTCAGCCAGATCGAGGCTCGTGAGAATTTCCACTTCAGTGCTGATGATCGTGTCACCGCCCCGATCAGGTGAAGTTTCCCTGCCGCCAGACGCTACAGATTGTGATTCGACCACGTACTTGATTAACAATCTAGCTTCCGATTGGAAAGGAGGCGGGAAATATTTATAGTAGGCCGCAGCCGCAAGAATTCCAGTAATCGAACAGAGGATGATTTTCCATTTATGGCGGAAAAGAACATAATAGATGTCGCCCACAGTGAAGCTCGGGGCTTGGGAAGCGGGTTGAGCCTGATTCGGTAGATTCATAGGTGGCGGGTTACTGGACAGTAGGCGGGCGTTTCGCCGGTTGCTTTGGCGAAGAGTGGGAAAACTTCAAAGGATGAACAAAGAGTTTCCACAGAAATCAGGCGAAATCGGAAATTTGGCCCCAATCCAACATTAAGGTGAGTGCAGCAATGTGCTTGTACAGGAGGAACCCAATGACGCGTGAAAATAAGATCGGCATAAATTTATACGCTGAATGCAGACCACCGCCGTTGTTATCCGGATTCTGCACAAAACGATTCTTGCGAAGATCGTGCCGGAAATATTCGATTACACGCTCTTCCGCGCCCCAGCTGAGTTTAAAGCGCCGCAAACCTTCGTTGGACTTGCTGGTGCGACCAAAATCCAAACTGGTAAATCCTTCCTGCGCGTAACGGCGGATGGCTTCCCACATCACGAGATTATTGGCTCGTAGATTTTGGTGTTTCTCGTCCGATGCGCCGAATTTATAGAGCACTGATTTGCCAAAATGGAAGAATACGGCTCCGGCCACGGGATTGCCTTCGTGGCGGGCCAGCACCACCCACCCCAGATTTTTTTCCAAGACGTGGCGTTGAATATTGGCGAAGAAGGAAAACGGCTGGGGCGGAACTCCATGCCGTTGGCGCGTTTTGCAGAAAAGGCCATAGAAGGTCCGCATGGAGTCCAGACTGCGCGAAAACTCGATGACCAGTTTGTTTTGTTCGGCTTTCCGTACGGCTCGCCGCACGGAGCTGTCTACACCTGAGAAAAGTGCCTTCTCGTCTTTCTGCAACGACAGCCGGTGGGCAAAGTAGGAGGTTGAAGCTGGCGTTTTTCCCAGCAGCTCCCGCCCACCGCGACATTCCAAATACTTCCATTGACGCTTTTTCCCGTGAATCTTCGCGCTTTGAAAGAGCTGCGAGAACGAATTTTGATCGTCATAGACGCCGAGTGGACCGCATTCGTCGGTGAAGGGAAGGGAAACGCCCCTTTTCCCCGTCAGCCAGCTGTCGATCTCCATCAGCGGGAGCGCAGAGGTCATCCGGTTTCCGCGATTCATCGTGATATAAAAGGGACGATAACCGTAACTGCCATTCAACACGCGGGCCCACGCAACGGTGTGGAAAAACGTCGCCTCCGGGAAATTTGCGAGACACTCGTCCCAGTCCGGGGCAGCCAACGGATCGACGAGCCGGAGATCTTCCGGTTGGGCGGCGGCTGGTTGATCGACGGTTGGTCTTGGCACGTGATGTACGCGGTTGGACAAGTGGGATGTTCCTTAATTCAGGCTGGCCTTGAGTTCCCTGACCACGATTTCGATTTGCTGATCGGTCAGTTCCGGAAACATCGGGAGAGACAGGAAACTGTCGCCACACGCTTCGCTGATCGGAAAGTCACCTTTTTTCTTACCAAGGTTGGCGTAGGCGTTTTGCAGATGAACCGGAACGGGATAATGGATGCCGGTGCCGATGCCGCGCTCCGTCATGCGCTGCATGATGACATCGCGCCGGGCGACTCGGATTGCGTAGACGTGATAGATGGAGCGACCGTATTCCGCTTCAATGGGCAGGGTTACGCCAGAGGTGCCGGCGAGCAATTTGTTGTACAAGGCGGCAGCGCGACGGCGCCCGTTGTTGGCTTGGTCGAGGTATTTCAACTTCACGCTCAACACGGCGGCCTGCAGGCCGTCCATGCGACCGTTCCAACCCACGACGTCATGGTAATATTTTTTCTTTTGGCCATGTTCGCGGAACATGACCATGCGGTCGCGGAGCGCTGCGTCGTTGGTCGTGATGCCGCCGGCCTCGCCCCACGCGCCGAGATTTTTGCCGGGATAAAAACTGAATGATCCGGCGTGGCCGATGGAACCAGCCTTGCGGCCTTTGTAGAGTGTACCTTGGGCCTGGGCGGCGTCCTCGACGACGAAGAGATTGTGCTTCTTCGCGATCGCCATGATCGGGTCCATGTCGGCGCTTTGACCGAAAAGGTGCACGGGCATGATGGCTTTCGTGCGCGGAGTGATCGCGGCTTCGATCTTAGTGACGTCGATCGTGTAGGTGCCTGGATCGATGTCGGCGAACACGGGTTTCGCCCCCGCATAGGTAATGGCTTCGGCCGTGGCCATGAAGGTCATGGGCGCGGTGATGACTTCATCTCCGGCACCGACGCCGAGTGCGAGCAACGAAAACCACAGTGAGTCGGTGCCGTTGGCCACACCTACGCTGAACTTGGTCTCGCAGAATTTCGCGTACTCCTCCTCAAATTTCGTGACGAACTTGCCACCCGCGAAGGCGTTTTCGTCGATTACCGCGTTCATGGCCGTCATGACTTCCTGGCGGATGGGATCGTGGTGGGCTTTTAGATCGAGAAAGGGAACCTTGTTTGAGGACATAAACTAGACGGTATTAAGTTCGGGGTTGGATGAGTGACAGGAAGTTAGCTATTTCAGGGACAATCGAAACGCACGGCAACAGGGAAGCAGGGATCACGCCTTGCGCAGGATTTTGGCGGGATTGCCAACCACGACCATTCCGGCCGGAACATCTTTTGTAACCACCGAGCCTGCACCGACCACAGCATTCTCACCGATGGTGATACCGCAGAGAATCGTCGCATTTGATCCGATGGCAGCACCTTTTTTGACAAGGGTTTTAAGACATTTCCAATCGTCGGCGGTTTGCAGGCTTCCGTCGGCATTGGTCGCGCGCGGAAAAAGATCGTTGGTAAACATCACGCCATGGCCGACAAATACACCGTCCTCAATGGTCACGCCTTCGCAAATGAAGGTATGGCTGGAGATTTTGCAGCGCCGCCCGATTTTTGCCCCGCGCTGAATTTCGACGAAGGTGCCAATCTTCGATTCATCGCCGATCTCGCAACCATAGAGGTTGACGAAACCGAAAACCCGAACGCCTTGACCAAGGACGACGTCCGGAGTGATTTGTTGGTGCAGGGTGGGAGAGGAATTCATGCTTAAAATTTAGGAAGAGCAACCGGCCAAGCGAAGTGCGATCTCATCATTATGCTAGTGCCGGGGTTGGGCGGATTATCCCTAATCCGCCGCGTTCGCGTATGCCGTCGGCGCGGCCCGGCGCGTTAGGGATAACGCGCCCTGCCATCAGGCTGCTCTTCGATCGGTGTCGATCTGTGGTTACATCTCCGGAAGTGGGGTAAGGGCGCCCTACCCACAATAAATTTCCTGCTTGTACCTCCGCGACCTCTGCGCCCTCCGCGTTTAGTTCCGGAGATTGCAGCCCCAATTCGTTGCCGTCGGCCCGCCCTACCTTCTCCGGGTTGTTTCCAAATGGCCGGGCATCGCTTGGATTCATTCGTAGTGTCGAGAGTGGAGAAACGAGCCGCAGACGCGGTTCAACTTTTCCCGCCCGATTTTGAAGTCGACCCAAACGGCGGCATCGAAGCGCCCGACTTCATCGGTGCGGTCGAACCGGCCGAACGACCGTATTTCGTACCCGGCGAAAGATCGATCGGTGCACCTTGAAGCTTAATGGAAGCTGACGACGCCTCCAAAATCCGGACCACCTCGAGCCCCTTGACCCCGGAAGTGATCGGACTGCGGCCATTGCGGATGCAGTCCAGAAAATGCTGGCACTCGGTTTTCAACGGCTCCTCGCCCTTGACGTACGGGCTGTAGGTGTCTCCGTAGTGATAGGCGTAATGAAATTCGGCGAAGGTATCGTAATGCGGCGGGCGCTTTACATTCACGTCGTAGATTTTGATTTTTTCCTGCTGCTGGACGTCGTCATAGACGATCATTCGCTCGCTCCCGACGATCGTCATCTCGCGGACCTTCTTCGGATCGAGCCAGCTGCTTTGAATCGTGGCCGACCGCTCGTTCGAAAAATACAAATTCATCGAAGTAACGTCCTCGATGCCGGGAGTGATGTGCGCGGCACCGCGGCAATTGATGCTGTTCGGCGTTTCCCCCATGATATGGAGAATGATCGAGATGTCGTGCGGCGCGAGATCCCACGCGACATTGATGTCCTTCTGGAAAAGACCGAGATTCAAGCGGCGGGCGGAAATGTAGCGGATTTCACCGATGTCGTTCTTGTCGACGATCTCCTTGATTTTTTTAACCGCGGGAGAGTACAAAAAGGTGTGGCCGACCATGAGGATTAGGCCTTGTTTTTTGGCGAGGGCGACGAGTTCCTCACATTGCTCCACGGAGGAGGCGAGAGGCTTTTCAATGAAGGTGTGTTTGCCCGCTGAGAGACTGGCCTTCGCCATCGGGAAATGATATTTGACGGAGGTCGCGATGACGATCGCATCGATCTGCGCATCCGCGAGCATCTCATCATATTTTGTTTCCGCCTGGATCCCGGGATAAAGTCCTTGGAGATGGCGAAGACGCTCCTCGCTCACGTCGCAGATCGTCTTCATCGTGCAGTCTGGCAAGCCGCGAAAATTACGCACCAGATTCGGGCCCCAATAACCGCATCCCACAACGCCTACACAGAGGTGTTTTTTCATACGATTGTTTATCAACGCCGCAATTCCTTAGACGAGCTTAAAAAGGCGACTGGCTATGGGACGAAGGACGAAGACGGGTGAGCGTCACGGCCGGCACTTTTTTAGAGGAAGAAGCGGCTTTCCGACCGACTTTGGTGTCGCGAATTTGCAACAGGAGCGAAGGGGCGGTGAGCAGCATGATCTTCAAATCGAGGAAAGGGGAAACGGTTTGGGAATATTTAATATCAAGTCGGATCATCTCTTCAAAAGTGGTGCGGTTTTTTCCTGAAACCTGCCACAGGCCCGTGAGGCCGGGCATGGCGTCAAAACGCTGATGCTGCCAAGGCAGGTATTGCTCGAACTCGTTTGGAATGCAGGGACGCGGGCCGACGAGCGTCATTTCGCCGCGCAGCACATTGATCAATTGCGGCAGTTCGTCCAAACCGGAGGCGCGCAACAGCCACGCGCCGGGCAGAAGCCGGGAATCGCCGCGGGCATCGAGTTTCATCATCGGCGCATTGGTGCCGATGAGTTCCTTGTAATAGGATTGGTGCCCGGCCGTGTCGGCTCCGAGCGTCATCGAGCGGAATTTGTAGATCTTAAAGCGGCGACCTTTGTAGCCAACGCGTTCCTGGCGGAAAAATACCGGGCCGGGAGACACGATTTTGGTGATGATCGTCATCATCAGCGTGCACAGGGCGAGAATGGGGAGAGCCGCCACGCAACAGGCCAGATCGATGGCACGCTTCCAAAGAGGAAGGCGCGGGGAAATTGCGGTAATGGAATCGGTGAAGAGGGGCTTATCGCATACGGTATGCATAAAGCCGAGCGTGCATGTTCTGGGGGATTTTACTATCTTTTTATTAAAGAAATTAACGTTTTTTTGTGAAATTTTAGGGGCTCCATAATATATTTATGGATAGACGCTTGTGACGTTAGTTCGCATTGTTCAATTCGAAGCTTCCTCGGGGCTTGGTCGCAGCAGTGGTGGCGACATCGCTGACACTGAGTAATATCATCGTCCGAGAGAAATGGACCTATGGTAGGCCCGGGCCCAACGAGGGCGGTTGAGGGCAACCGCCCTACCGTTTCGACCAAGCATAAAGTCTAAAAATTACGGGACATTGTTATAGTGACTCCTGCTGGGAAAAGGGAAGTGGCTGGATTCTGGAGCCTGGGTGGCTCGATCAAATGCTTCGGAGCTTATTCCGCGGATCTTTATGGTTCGGTGGCGAAGCACACAAGAGAGGCGGCTGGAAATTCCGGCGCAGAAGCCGCAACGCAGTCGCTGCTGCTCCAGAATGTTGGGGATGCGCGGGGGCACGCCAAGATGAACTTGTGAGCCTAAGCGACGAGCGCGGCAACGAGTGGCAAGTTATTCCGAGCAAAGTAATCGGTGTCGTGGAGGTTCCCCGCGTCGCCAATGCAGGTCCCATGCGAAGGTCACATTGGGGACTTCTTTCGATCGGCTTGGGTCGTTGGATTCCCATCGGTGTAACCGGTTTCGATTCGAGGCACGCCGGTAATAAAAAGCCGTTGACACCCAAAACTTCGTGACCCACTTATGCCCTTCACCTTATTGCAGGGTGGAGCAGCCTGGTAGCTCGTCAGGCTCATAACCTGAAGGTCGCTGGTTCAAATCCAGCCCCTGCACCCAATCTAACTCCCTCCCAGCCGAAAGGTTGCGAGGGAGTTCTGGTTTTAAAATGTCGCAAATCGACCGATTTGGTTAACAGAGGCGTACAGAGGGAAACGGTTTTGGACAGTGCCCCACAATCGACCCCACAAATTGGCTCTAATATTTACTTCCTACTTCTGGCACCCACCGCATAATTTAGAGGAACGGATATCGTTCTTTCGAGTATGACGACACTGTCATCATAGGAGTAAAGAGACACAGTAATGGTTATTCGATTCCAGTAAAAACGGATACTCGCAGCCAGCTGTTGCCGCTTCAAACCAAGCGACCAGCTCCACTGCCACGCCAAACTATCCGCTAGGGCCTCTCGTCGGTCGTTCGTACTTGTACCTTCACTCACGGCCTGAAAACGAGATGAGTAAATGCGGCTGTTACGGCCAATGTTGCCACGACTCCTAAACTCCAAGCGTTGCCGCATGAGCTTGTCCGCATGTAATCAGAGCGGTTTCCCAAGCGCTGATGTAGATCGCCGTTCAGGGCGCGTAAGTGATGGTTCGTGCCCCTTCGACCCCTGAGATAGTAATGGTGATTCCCTGCGTAAAGTGCTCCGGGTAACTTTCGCCTCCGACATCCTGGATGCTTTTGACGTTTTTGTCGGAGCCGACGAGGTCGCTAAAATCCGCGGTTGTTTTTCCGTTCCCCAGATAAAATAGATCCGCCGCGGCCGAGAGCTGACGGGCGTTATTGAGGACCGCTAAATCGATTTTTCGTGAGTTCAGAATAGCCGCGGCCTTCGCCCGGCCTTCTGGACTACGAGCGTATTTTTCGTCGATATTGGGCGGCATCGGTGCGTCGCTAATCCGCAGGAAGGTCGCGATCTCGCCGTTTTTCGATTGATCCATTCCTGCGGGCAGCCGGACATCGAGTTCCGTGGGCCCCACGGCGATCACTGTTAGCTCTAGCGGTCCATTCCCGGCATCGAAGTCAATCGCAACCGTGGTCGGCGACGACATTCTCCATGAGCCGTACCGATCCACCCAACCTGCACCCGAGGACGATATAGTGGCTGATTTGTCGGCACGAAAACCGAAGAGAAGGGAGCGATCTCCACTGGTTAATTTCCACACGCCGATCAGTTTGTCTTTCTGGCTCTTGGCGCAGCCCGAGAAAAAAAGGGCCACCACGAGGCATCCAAATAACGAAACGAACACTCGAAGTGTCGCGAACCGCTGGCCTTTGTGAATCGGCATTCCAGTACCTGAGGGGAAACTGCGTTTGCGTCAACTCTGATACCAATTAGGGCCTCGCGAAGCTGAGTGGAAATTGGAGCCGTGACCGGCTTGACCAACCTGTTATGGGGAAAAGAAGTCAAGTGTGCGTTGTGGGGAAGATTGTCTTTAGATCAAATGGATTTCTTTTTTAGGTGTTCCGCTGTGGAGCTGGGAGACGGTCGAAGGTTTCTTAGGGCTGCAGTGGTTTGAAGCGGTTCCTCTCTGCAAGCGGTCCGGATTCTCGCCAAACTCCCGGTGCCTGCGCACGTGGCTTGTGAGCCCAGTGGCGGTTACGAACATTCGTTACTCAAGGCGCTCTGGTCCGCCCCCGTTCCGGTCAGCCTGGTGAATACCGCCCGCCTGCGTGCGTGCGTTCGCCCAATCACGTGGCTTGTGGGCCAAAACGGACGCGATCGATGCGGGCGTGCTGCGCGAATACGGCGAACTGCTCCAGCTCGAACCACTGGCGGCTCCATCACCCTCACCGGAACGCCTCGGCGCGCTGGTGCAGCGTCGGGAGCAACTGCTCGGGCTCCTCGTCATGGAACAACAACGCCATGCTCAGAGCCGGGAGGCCATCTTGCGCAAGCTCGGAACCAAGCTAATCAAGACGGTGGAAAAACAGATCGAGCAGCTCGACGAACTGATCGCCAGGCAAGTCGCCGAAGATGCGGAACTAAATACGCAAAACGCCCGGCTATGCGAAGTCAGGGGCGTCGGTTCGGTGACTGCGGCCGAGCTGCCCGAAATGCGTCGGCTCAACGATCAGGAAATCAGCGTCCTGACTGGAGTCGCACCCTACAACAAAGACAGCGGCCGCCATCGAGGCCGCCGGATGATCCGCGGCGGGTCGCGTGCAGGTCCGACGCGCCGGTTTTGAAATCTCTAGCAACGTGGCCAACCCGAATTTACCGCAAAAATATGTCTTTAGGACTGCCGCCCGATGGAATCAATTGTCGTTGACTGAAGATTGTATCGCCACTTGCTATACAAGCCCGACGGGCCGGTAGACACAAAGGACTCTCGTGCATAATACCCTTTCAGCCCTCCTGCGGATATTTAGAGGTTTCTGTGTAGGTTTCGCCGTCGCGGCGATTTTCCTGCTGTCAAACGGATGCGCCAAGTCCCCTCAGTCGGCATCTGTCGAATCCAAGGCTCGCGGCCGGGGCTTGACGGGCAACAATAACGAAATTCTGGCGCAACTTGCGAAGACTATGAGCTTGAGGCCAGTCGGGCATAAAATGGTGCTCTACAAAATGCGTCCATGTGCGGAGGGAAATTGGTTAAACGTGGAAGCAAATGGCGTTGTCTACAGAGTGCAGCTTAAGGATGTAACCGATTATAACTGTCGGTTGTATCTTGAGAACGCGCACGTAAGCGCCGAACTTGTGGTGCAGTTTTTTAAGGCTGACGGGAAGCCCAATTATTAGATTAAACCTTCAACTCTAGCAGCCACCCCAGTGAACACGGCGATCTAGTCTTACACGTCTTATTTATAGAACGTCGAGCATTTCGGCGTATCTAACGCACGGCAAATATTTACCTCAACTCCCCCAGCAATGAAATCTGAAAGACGTACCACTAATTTTTGTTCGTACGTTGTAACATTGGGCGTATGTATGGTAGGTGCCTTTTTGGCTGGTTGCGGCCCTCAACGCGTTGATGGCGTCGCGGTGCCCAAATTCTACGGGCTATTCGCAATTGATAATGGCTCACTGACTCCGATTTCGAACGAAACGGAATATAAATTCGGACCTCGCGTTGAATTCCTTCTGTTTGATCGAGGTGTGGCCTTAGCGGGCAATGCAAAATTTTATAGCATACCGTTCGCTACTGACACTATCGGTGTTCCCCCTCCGGAATTCACCACTTGGTCAAACTTTCTCACCCAGAACGAAAGGTCTGCCAACGAAAATAAGGCAATCCTGACTGGCATCCCGACAGGCGCGACCCCTATTGGCACACTGATAAAACCAGTACCCAAACAACCTGAAATGTCTTTATATGTGCCATCTCAGCCACTCGTTCCCGGGCTCTATCAGTTCGCCGGAACGTGCAGGTTTTGGGTAAATCGCAGGGATTTCCAAATGTCGACCGAATCGTCTGCGCGACAGGCGATGGGCGGCAGCCAATGGGAGAATGCCTCTCGCTTCGCAAGGATAGCTTTGGCAGCTGGCGTCTCCAGCCCTGAAGTGACCGAAGAAATGAACGACATCAAAGACGGCTCTCTCGTCAAGGGGGCAAATCAAGCTCTTGAAAGAGGGAACTTTCAACTTGCTGAGGCCTTCGCCAGCAAAGCGAAAATGCTTTCTCCACCGTCGAAATATTTAACCGACATCAATCAGCTGCTTTCTGTCTCTATTCCTTTTGAGGTAGCAATGAAGACTGCATCTGACGCAGCAAAATCCGAGGATTGGGACGCTATGATGCAATCCGCCGGGAAGGCCCTTGCTCTCAAAACCTCCGACCCCAAAGCAATCGCGCTAATAGCGGAGTGCCCAAAAATCCTCATACCACGTCCAAAAGAAATTGGGCTGGAATGGCTCTCGCATAAAGTGCTGGATCTTCGTTTCTCATCGGACTCCAAACGGTTAGTTGCATCGATTCACTGGGAAAAAAGCGGGGGAGCTTACTATACCAGTGCGACGTCCGGTTGGAATGTTGCTGATCGTTCGCAAATAGATTTTTCAGCCGGACATTTTGAAAATTGGAGAAATGAAATATTTCCGAGGAGGGTACGCGACAATGGCGACGAAATTGTCCTTCCGTGGAAACGCGATCTGGTTGTGGCAAGCCTTCGAAACGGCAATATTAGGTACACAATTCCAATGCGGTTCTATCAAAACCTCGCATTTGGATGTTTCGGAAACGACCGATATATTTGGACCCTCGTCTTACCTGCTTCTACGACCAATAAGGATCTTGAGGAAATGGGAGTCACTGGAATCGCTGAACGCCTTGGCTTTCGGAATCGAGAGCTTTTCGCGCAAGGGATGTATCCATGTGCGCTTGTCTGGGACCTTCAAACTTCCGCAGTTGTTTCGATCATTGGATTTCCAAAAGACACGAAGAGAACACCAACTGACGCAATGCTTACACATGACGGCAGCACAATTATATTGTACGAGGCAGGAAATTGGGGAGAACCAGACAGACTTTCTGCGTGGAATGTCGCGACGAGCAAATTAATTTCCCTGCGATATGTAGAGGCTTCGCACAATCGGGGTGAGGTAAATGATGGACGTCGTCCTATTTGGACCATTGCTCCCGACGATAAGCATTTGATTATTTTCGATCAGGAGCGGATCCGTTCGTGGGACTGGGTGAGCAACAGTACTTCCGAAGGTGTAGCGCTACCTCCCGGGGACGCATTTGTAGTTGCGTTTGACACAACAGGAAAGCGAGTTGCAGTGCGTTCCTCCCAAGACCCGTACATCCGTATTGTTGATACCATTTCGGGGGAAATTGAAGCCCGCTTCCGCGAAGGCCCGAGAGAAAGTGTTGTCGCTATGGCTTTCAGCCCTGATGGAAGATTCCTTGCTACTGCCCTCGATCGACAGAATGACTTCCTTGCATTTTGGCGTATCGACCAAAACGGAATGAAACTTCACGAGAGCCCTACCGTCTCGCGATGAAACATTTGCGCTGCACGAGACCGCCTCAAAGTCGCATATATTTTCGTCACTGTATGCATTCGCTAACTCCGTTTTCAAATTTTGTCAGGGACTCCAGTAGGAACGAGCTATTCAGTCATCCTCCACCTTAAGCCCATCCGTATAACTGCCTCGATCTTTTTTAGAAGAGTGGGAGGCGAATGGGAGACGGGACAAAACGGAAACGGAGGGCTGCCGGGATTCATCGATCGATTTCGAAATGTGTCCCGTGCCGGTCTAGTCTTGATGTCAATTGTCGGATTAAACAGTGTAACGAGAGATGAATGCCGACCCCTCAAAAATGCGTCTTGGTGGGAACTGGTCGAGATTATGGTCTCTCATAAGCTTATCTCTTGGCTTTGTTATGCTAGTTGGATGCTCACGAATTCCGAAGGTTTCAGATGCAGAGAAATATATCCAAGAAAATATCAGACAAAATGCCGGAGGGCGGATCACTCTGCTGAGTTTTCAGAAAACAAATGCAACAGAAGGAGAACTCGCGGGAGTAAAATTTTATGCGATGGAATTGTCTTTCCAGATCGAGTTTACTGACGATTGCAAGTGGCTCGCTAGCGGAATTGGAGTGAGGAACCCCACGCTAGCAACCAGCCCACAAACAGGACCTCGGGGAGGTCAGCCAGCACAGCTTCTGGAGAGTATCAGTGAACCCGGTACATTTGTTAAGAAAGGTCAGCGATTTGGGCTGAGTGGAATCCTGCACTTCGAGAAAAAGGAAAACGGATGGAGCCCCGAAACCCTTGAACTTCGTATTGTAAACCCAGTAGAGCCCTCATCGTCAGGACAATTATTAAAACCTGCATCGGCCAAATTGCTGGCCATGGAAAACTCGGCGAATGAACAATGGCAGCAAGTCGCACTTTCTTATAAAAGGCGTTCCGATTTATTGCCAGACCTTCTGCAAACAGTTGCAGGATCCTCCGCAGACACTGGCGCTGTAAAATCGGCGATAGGACTTGTGGAGAAAATTAGCAGTTCTGGTTTTTCCGATAAAACCGCTCCGATTGATCAATCGAAATTGAATGAATTCGCCAGCGCTCAGGATCAGCTTGGTGATGCGCTTACGCACCTGCTCACCATCGCATCAGACAACGCCCGTTTAAAGAGCAACGCAAACTTCCAGATGATTGACGCGCAACTGGAAGGAGGAGCAAATCGCATTAGCGTTGAACGCGAACGGTACAACCAACTCGCAATTGATTACAACAAACAGATCGAACAAGAATCTTCCGGGCAAGGTCGCAAAGCCCTTTTCGTAAAAGATGTCACGCATTAGGAAAGAACGAAAGCCAGTGGGAGGCTGTTCTCGTACCGAGGGCAAAAGGTTTTCGGAGACCAATTGTCGAACAAAAATACAATGTAGAATGAGTATATTACCCACAGCATTCACATTATGAGAGCCAACCCGATCGCTCATCAATCAATGAAAATTGAATTCGTGTTCATCGCGGCTTTTGCTGTCGCGGTCTTTTCGGGTTGTTCCCGAATGCCGACACAATCAGACGGCCAATCGGCGCTAGAAAGGAAAATTCAACGCGAATCCAATGGATTGATACATCTTATCTCGTTCCAAAAAACGGATGGCCTTGCTCAGGAAGTGATGGGTGTGAAGACCTACCAATTACAGTACACCGCCGAGATCGAATTTACCGACAGTTGCGCTTGGGGTGATGGTAGCGCTCTCGTCGGGTGGCAAGGTGGCTTTTCAGCTGACCGATCTTCTGGTAGTAGCCAGATGGCAATGCTGATGGATATGTCAGTTCACTACAAAAAAGGAGCCAAGGGACAACGGGAACAGGTGTCTTCGACGCTCGTGTTCATCAAAACTGAAAATGGGTGGTCCCTAACTGGACCGAATCTTAGACCATTGGCACCCCAGGCCAAGTATGAGCCGCCATCCAAGACACCCCGACTCGGTACGGTAGAACCTATTTCAGATCAATCAGGTTTGAATCCGCCCGCGGACACAGTCGCACGGATAATCAAGGCCGATCTCTTCCGACTGGAAAACTCAGCAAACGAATTCTATATCTTAACCAGAAAATGGAAAGCGCAGTATGAAGATCTTGTCGGACCCACTAAAGAAATCAAAAAGATCGACCCGGTTGCGGGCGAAAACTATGCCACTTTGCAGTTCGTTCAGGGCGAGCCAATCGTAATTAAATCACCAGATGGTCGGCAATTCACGTCGGAGATTGACGCTCGTGAACGCGCGAGGAGGCGTACAGAAGAGACAGAAATACATAGGAAAATCGCAGGTAATTTAAATCGCTTGAATATGGCCACAAGCGGTTTTTTGCTGGAGAATCCCGGCCGTGAGGTTGTGAAATTCGAAGAACTGGTTGGTCCAGGCAAAGCGATCGCGGAAATCATTCCGGTAGCGGGTGAAAACTATTCGGCGCTAGTCTTTAAAATGGGACTGCCTCTTGTCGTCCGATTTCCTGACGGTCGTCCGATATCGGGTGGTCTTGATGGTTTTTTTGGGTCAGGACCGCCCGATCTGCCCCAAAATATGTCTCCGGAAAAACAAGTTCGGTATATCAAAAATCAATTGCGTCAATTGAGCGCAGCGGCAGATCAGTTCTTTTTAGAATCCTCAAAAAAATCGGCCACTTTCAACGACTTGGTGGGACCAGGGAAATATGTGAGATGGATTCATGTTATAGCCGGGGAGGACTATACCCATCTCGTTTTCAAAGAAGGGGGGGCGGAACAAGTACAAACCACCGACGGGAGAATAATTTCTCAGTGATCGCTCAAGATCAGCCTCAAAATTAAACGAGTACGCTTCCTCAAGTTAGCATTTTTCAGTTAGGACTAAACCGCTAGAATTACAATGAGCCCGTTTCAAGTTAACCTAGAAAAAACGCGCACCGTACGGAATTTTTTACTTCCAGTCATTTGTTTCGTCTTTTTTCAGTTTGCTTGTGCTCAATCTATTCCTGACCCGACTCACACGTCGAACCAAACAACAGCCCGTAACCCGAAGGGAAACTCTATTGAATCTCGGGTTTTACTGGGAAGGAATGGAGCCCATTCGCACCGCTCAGGAGCAGAACGAGAGTCGCCACAGTTTACACCTGCGATCAACGGTGTGAACACATCCAGCAACGGCTATACGATGCCGCTAACGAATGGGGCAACCTTGCCCGCCCCCGTTTCTGAAACGGTGGTCAACGGGATTAAAACGTACTCCAACGGATATTCCATGGCCGCGACAAACGGATATTCCGCGCAGGCGCCGGTGACTGAAACTGTCGTCAATGGAGTGAAGACCTACAGCAACGGCTATACGATGCCGCTAACGAATGGGGCAACCTTGCCCGCCCCCGTTTCTGAAACGGTGGTCAACGGGATTAAAACGTACTCCAACGGATATACCATAGCCGTGACAAACGGATATTCCGCGCAGGCGCCGGTGACTGAAACTGTCGTCAATGGTGTCAAAACCTATAGCAACGGCTACACAGCCCTCAACTCCACTTCGACTCCGGCAAAACCTGATCCGGAAGTTGAACAAAAGAATACCTGGTTTACCACGGCTTCTTCGGGCATGTCTCCTCCAGATACCTCGACGGCAGCCAAAACGACGTCCGGGCCATCAACTTCAATTACGATGCCCGGACCTTGGCAGACTTTTTCGGTCAACGGATTTGTTTATCAGGCCAGACAGATTAAGACTGATGATCAGCTAACGCCGTTGGAAAAAACGGAGATCACTCTGAGGGACAATCTGAGTATATTGGATTTCGGTTCGGGGCTGGTTCCAGGTGGCGGCGGCGAATTCGGTCCATTGGACCTCATTCAGGTCTTAACACCCCCTGACCCGAGATGGGAGGTTGCGCCAGGAGGTGTTTTTATTCTTCCGCCCCCTTCGGGAAAAACCACTGCACCAGTTCAAGGATAAAACGAGACAGCCCCCGAACCCGGGCGAACAAAATGCAATATCTAGGTTGGCGGAACGGAGAACTCCGAACGCGTCTGAATCGCCTGGACGAAGGAAATTGCCGTCCCGGCAAGCAGCAAAAGGCACGCACCGATAAACCCCATCCGATAGTCGATTTGCAAAAAGCCTTGGCCATTTTGAATCACTTGAGCGTCAAGATTACCTTTCGCAATTAGCATGAAAATGAACCCAGTGCCCCCAGCAATGGCTGATATAATCTTTGCCCGCTTCTTAGAAACAAACGCGTATGCTGCCGCGATGCCGGTACAAAAAAGTGCGACTAAAATACGGGCGTCCTTGGCGATCTTTTGCCTGGTTATCTGACCGGTTATTGGATCGGCGCGTTCCAGTTCCGTCCCGGTGGCAAGTTGGACTCCAGTGAAGGATGCGGTGGGGCGGCCTTGGCAGGAAACTTCAATAAAAGGTAATAAGAAACAAATCAGCGCGAGTGCAAAGGGAGCGAATCGAATCATGCGCTTATTAGATTCGACGGTGCTCACAGGCGTAGTCATAATTGGGGGACAGATTTATGGCTTTTGGCCCAATCGGTTTAGACAAGAGATACAATGAAAAATGGGTGATACAATACCCAACGTATCTTCCCTTGAAGATGATTTTTTTCAGTAGAGCTCCTAGCAATGTCCCGTCGCTATCAGACCATATAACATATAAGGAGACTGAAATACGATAGTTTGCGGCATGGCGAGAAGCTTACCCGATTATGGGGGTCATTTCCGTGGTGGGAGACATTAGTGCTGTTGGTTTGGGAGGCTGGAGAATTCGATCTCCGGCGTTTCGTTGTACCATGAATCTTGGTGCGCCACGGTCCCATCGACCAAGGATCAGTTGCTGAGCCATGAATTCTACTACACATTTAGCGCAACCCCATGAGCATACCCGCCGGCATTGGCTACCGAGACCGAAACGTCGAGCTTTACTGGCTGCTGAAAGAGGTCGGCACGGTAATCAATCTGAACTGGATGAGCATTGCCGATGACCGTCGCGATTTTCCTGCCGGCACTGAGGGCAGCCATACGAGTGAGGACGAGGAAACCTGTTTCATAGAAACCAAGGTGCGCCGAGATTCTCCGTCTGCGCGCACTTACCTACTGTTTCTCACCGGTCGGCTGTTTTCTGCCGACTATACGTCTGTGCCATCAGAAATGTTCTCTGGCCAACTGTATGGGGCTGACCAGATATTTTCCCGTGAGATATTTATCGCGAACAGCGGCGAATTCATGGCGAGCGGTGCCGACTCCATCCTTCGCTACAGCGCCGCTCGACATCAGCGGGACCGTAGCGAATGGCCGGTCATCTCGCTGATGCCGTCGTCGCGACACAAGCTGACGTTGCAGTGGGTGGAACCGATCGGGCTCGCATCGCCAGGCATTCCCATCGTGCTGGCCAACGGGAGCACTGTTAGCAGCCACAATTTCCCACGACCGCCTCAGGCGCCACGCTACACACTAGGCGACGTGTGAACATAAGCCTGAACGTTCAAACAACAGGATTAATACCAATCTCCCGTGATTTTTAGATTTTGTCCTTGGTTGAAACGGTAGGGGCGGTTGTCTTCCGCTATTCCGGTTTATTTTGAATCAGCCAAAGCCAGGCATGCTGTGTTTTTCAGCGGAAAATAAACCAGCACCACGTTTCGTGACGCTGCGAACGGCTTCAGACGATTACCCCTCAAAACACCGGCGGAGTTCGTCCGTCTGCGCTTGGAACTTGATGGCGTTCGACTTTTTGAGGCGCTCAAGATTCTGAAGCTTCCACTGAACTGCCGGGAGTTCTGCCAAGTGACCGCATGTCATCGCCTCCCACGGAGGCACACCGGCCACCAGTCCGAGCAGGAACCGCTTGTGATCGCCCGTTAGTGAAGCGAGAAGTTCACCCCGTAGCCGTTTTCGAGCGGACTCCAATTCTTGGAGGCTGACCGGCTCGCGCTCCATACCGTCGAATTCAGCCTCGAAGGGACGCGCCAAATCAATATCGCGAGAGCAAAGCACCTCGTGCACGGGACGATTGTGACCGGCCAGGTAGCCAACAAAACACTCTACGATTTCCGGCGTGAGCCCGAAGCGGAGAAACATGCCATGCACGTCGAAGAGATCGCGCGGGTGCTGGCGATCCATCGCCGCCACGAGTTTACTGCCGTAGAGTTCCGCTACGGCAAGCGTCGGCACAGAGAGCGAGGTCGTGAACAAATCACTGGCAGTTTTCACCAACGGCCGGTTTTCGACGGGAAGCAGCGTGCCACGAAAGACGTAGTTAATTTCGATCTTCACTTCCTCGCGTCCGCGACGGGCAAGGATCTTGGTTTCGTCCCCCGTTTTGGTGTTGGTGATTTCAGCCGCGATGCCACGGTTGAGGAGACGACGCTGGATTGCCGTCAGTTCTGCTGCGATTTCTGCGAGCGCCTTTTCGCGTCCGATCTCATGCGCGACATAGACAACATCGATATCGACTGAGAGGCGCGGCATGTCCTGCACGAAAAAGTTCAGCGCCGTGCCTCCTTTCATCGCGAAGCGGCTCGACCGAAAGACATCGGGCGCGACCTCCAGCATCAGGCGAACGGTATCGACGTATGATTTGTCCATCACGGTTTGAGGATGAGAGTTGTGCCGTCTGGCAGCTTGCTGACCCAGCGACCATGACCACGGGGGCCAGCCAGCTTTCGGGCTTCAGCGGCCCAACTGAGATTCAGTTCATCCGCCAAATTCAGACAGAGACGCACCGCCTTCACGCGCGGGCAGTGTTTGAGCAACGTTCCAAGAACATCCAGGTGGACCGAGCGAACACCCTCCATGATGTTACGCGCCTCCTCCAAACCTTGATTGACGCCAACGTCGTCGAGCAGTTCGAGCAACGCACGCTCCGGCACGGAGACCGCAGGACCGTCGGGCGTTTCGGGGAGTGGTTGTAGGCCAAAGTCCGCGGGCAGCGACTCACTGAAAAGTCGTCGTGAAACGTATCGTGACGGGAATCTTTCAGTGAACCACGAAGGAAGAACCCACTGCGCATTTCCCCAAAGCACCAACCGTTCACGAGGTCCAACGTTATGGCGAACGCCGCGCCATGCCAAAGCCGTCTTACCTCCGACGTGAAGACTCGGCAGGTGACTACCGAGAAACTTCACCACCGCCGCTGCCTCCAGTTGATCGCCCGGAAACATGAACACGCCCCGGCCCAAACGAGTTAGCCAGCCGGAGCGCACGTAGTGAGAAGCCAGGGAGGATGAAGCTCCCAAGGCTTTCAGCGCGCGCGCGTCCACCGGTCGCCCCCGAGGGAGAGATGCGAGTGACTTGATTGGATTATTTGAATTAGATGTAACCAAGTTTGATCTATGTCTGAATTTCTAAGCAGTGTTGATTAGAATCCATGACAAAGTTAAAGCCAAATTACAACTACTCTTGTTTTTCCAAACATTTCAGGCTTTTATCTTTGTTAGGTGAAGTGAAAGTGACACGTAGTTCAATTCATACCATTGAAGGATAGCAGTTAATGCAGAGTTGCTGCGAAGTGGCTCACATCGGAATTACTTCGGTGTCCACCACGACCACCTCGCCGTTGACCGAAAGTCGGGCGAGCAGTTCATCCCGAATCTTCGGCCAATTCTCGTCACTCATTCCTGCCAAGCGCGCGCGAAGACTCGTCGGATCGAGCGCTTCGGGCGCAGTTTTTGGCTTGGCCTCCCCACCGACGAGCAACGCAGGCATCTTGCTTGCCAATGTCCTGCGAAACTCATCACGGCCCGGCTGGAAATAGTGCTTCATCACGATACTGGCCGTGCGATGCCCGGTGACCTTCTGCACGATTTCCAGCGGCACGCCGGCACTTAGTGCGAGCGTCACCCAAGTGACGCGGAATGAGTGAAAATCCCGCACGGATGCTTTTCGGACACCTTCCTTCCGCTGACGCTGAAGCACGCCGCGCGATTCCGAGCTTTCTCCGCTGGACGGCAGTTCGTCGGAGAATCCGGCCGCACGCAGAACGCGTTTCACCCGATCCGTGAGATGATCCGGGTTGATCACGTAGTGTGCCTTAAGCTCCGGGAACACAAAATGGGGTGGACGAGGGGACGGCTTCGCGAGCGCCTTTTTCAATGTTTCGCCGAGGAGTGGGAAGATCGGAATTTGAATAGTTTCGCCCGTTTTTGAGGTCTTCACCGTAATGAAACCGCCCTCCAAATCCACCGACTCCCGCAGCAGCGTGCAGCAATCACCTCGCCGCATCGCGGTGCACATGCCGGTCACGATGAGCGGATAGATGAACGGATCGTTCTTCGCGTGCTGCAGAATCAGTTCGAGTTCGTCGACCTTATAGGGAGTGCGGAAAATCGCTTCACCGTCGCGTGTGGGGATTCCGTCGAACGGGTTCTCCGCAAGTCCGGCTTCTTTCCGCAGGGTGTGAAATACTGAGCGCAGAAAGATCACCACGTTGTTGTAGGTCTTCGCAGATACGCCGCGCTCTTCGATCTTCTTTACGAACGCGCGTGCCAGCGGTGCCCGGATCTGCGCCATCTCATGAATCGACGGGTTGGACTTGCGGACAAAATCTAGAAACCGCTTCACGCGGCTTTCCGCCTCATCCACGTAGCGCTCGCTGAGCGGACGACGACGCGGCAGGTCTTTCCACCGTTTGACGATTTCCGTGAGAGGCACGGAACTCACTCGCGAGCCGGTTCGAATTTCGTGAATCGTCTGAATGAGTTCCTCGGCGGTCGTGCGTTTTTTTGCGTCAAGCTGGAATCGTTCGAGGGCCGCTTGCGCCTTCGCCCGCGAGCGTTCGAATACAATGTCACCCACCTGCGAGAGTCGCGGCGGAATCTGACCTTGGATTTCCACGCCGAGGTTTCTGTTGATCTTACGACCATTCACTTCGATACGGCTGTACCACCACTTGCTTCTGTCCCGATGAATTTCCAGTCCCATAATGTTTCTCCGTTTTGTTTAGGTTTTTGAGACCTAAGGGAACGTGGAGCAACAGACAGCGCCTCCTCTAAATGGGGTAGTCGAAGTACCCGACTGAGTAGGGGCTAGACCACCAATAACCCTTTCAGGCAAGGCCATTTGCAAATCGCCCTCATAACCTGAAGGTCGCTGGTTCAAATCCAGCCCCTGCACCCAATTTAACCCGCATACTGCTCGCGGGTTAGTTTTAGGAAGAAGCTAGGTTGCCCAGTTGACGTGGGCAACCTAGTCATGAATCAATCCACATTCCTCGTCAGCCGGTTCGAAAACCGGAATGGCTCGTTCTCGTGGCGCGTCGATGGTCGCCTCAACGGCCTGCGAATTCGCCGCAACTTCAAGACCCAGGAAGAAGCCTCCGCCGAAAAGGCGATGCTCGAAATCAAGGTCTCGCAAATGGAGTCGGGCCGCCCGAACCAGATCGCGACTTTTCTCACGCTCGAACAGGTCCGCGACGCGGAGGCGGCGTTTCGCCGGCTGGAACCAGCCGGCCTCTCGCTGCTCTTCTCGGCCGACTTCACGCTGGCGAACTACTCGAAGCCGGCGCGCGAAATGTTGCTGGCCGACGCGGCCAAGGAATACCTCGCCATGAAGCAGCGGGAGCACGACCAGCACGCGCTGAGCTACGCTCACCTGCGCAACATCCAGAAGGACATGAAGCACGTCGTAGGCGCGTTTAAGGGCGAACGGCTCGCACAACTCACGTCGCAGCGACTCGCGGACTACTGCGGGCGCGGTTCGCCCGCCTTGAAAACCGTCGCCACGCGCCGGGGCATTCTCGGCACGTTCTTCAAGTTCGCCTACCAGCATGACTGGATCGCGGCGAACCCCGTGGACAAAATCCCGCGCACGCGGATGCCCCGACGGCGTGCCTCCGCTGACACGCTGCCGGTCGCGAAGGTCCGCGAGCTGATGGCCTTCGTCGAAACCTACCGGGGCGGCGAACTGGCGACGTTTTACTCGCTCTGTCTCTTCGCCGGGATTCGCCCGTGCCTCCGCAACGGTGAAATCGCCAAGCTCAAGCCCGAACACATCCGACTCGATGACGGCACGATTCTCATCCCACCGGAGGTCTCCAAGGTCCACGAAAAGCGCATCGTCACGATTCAGCCGAATCTTGCGGCGTGGCTGCGCGCCTACCCGCTCGAAAAGCACCCGATCATTCCGTCGAAGCACATCCGCAACACGCGCGCCGAAATCAGCAAGAAATTCGGGCTCACGCATGACGTGCTCCGGCACACGTTCATTTCGATGTTCGTGGCCAAAACCCGCTCGCTGGGCGAGGCGGCGTTGCAGGCGGGAAACTCAGAGACGATCATCCGCAAGCACTACCTCGACCTGAAATCCAAGGACGAGGCGGAGCAGTTTTTCGGAATCCTGCCGCGCCATGCGTCGGCCCACGCCCTGGAGGAGAAAAACGACAATGTGTCGCAGGCGGCAAAGGCCGCTTAGATGCAGCCAACCCCTGCCGGCGGCGGTTGACCGGCAGGCAGGGGTATGGAAACCACATCTATCCTTCCTCCCGGTCAGCACTCGCTGACAGACATTATCGGTCTGCGCCTCAGCGGCATTTTTCCCCAAGGCAAAGAGCCGTCGATCCGCACCCTTCGCGATTGGACGAAGCTCCGCCGCATTCCCCACCATCGGGTCGGCCATTTCGTTTACTACGACCCGAGCGAAGTTTCGGACCACATCCGCACCAAATTAAAGGTGCCGGCGCGGGGCTGAAAAAATCGCGGACGCCACTTGGCGTTTGAAATGCGACACGCGTGTGTCGCATCAGGCGGCGACACGGGTTACGACAAGCGGTCTGACGAAGGATGCGGCTTGGTATGAGCCAGCACGTTCACATCCAATTGCGCTATGAACGTCTCCGCCGGCCCCAGCGTAGCGCGATGCGAGTCCGGCAGGTTCCGAAGGCACGACACCTGAAAATTGCGGAGTTCGTCGATTACGAACCGGAATCTTTCGCCGATGATGACAACGTGGTGATTGGGAAAAAAGAGTTCCACCCGCTCCGATTCCTCTTCGTTGGAAAATTCCAAGGCATCGATGCGAGACCAAGGCAAAGTCCATTCCTTGCCCCGCCATTGGCAAAACGTGACCACGGAGACCGGGCGGTGATCCAATTCCACGCAGCGAAGAGGACGCTGGGCTTTCTTTTCAGCCAGGTATTCTTTGAGAGTGCTCATACACGAATGCGTTGATGATTATTTTGGACCTCCCTCATGCGCATGAAGATGTCGTGTTGGCGGGTGCGCTCCACGGCGGCCATTGAGCGCCGCGTCCACTCTGATTGGCGCACGTCAACCGTTGGAGCACCTGCCAGCTTCAAATCGAGTGCGAGTTCCCGGTTGCCGGCCTGCTGCACTTGCGCACGCAGCGTTTCCTTATCGTCCGTGAAAACAAGGACCCGCTTCCGACCTCGCGAAATAGACACATACCACTGATGCGCGTCGGTCGCCGCGCGTTTGCCGGCATCCGCCAGCATAACCGTATCCACGGTTTTGCCTTGTGACCCGTAGGAGGTGACCGCGTAACCACGCACCAGGAGGCGTTGCGCCGGGCCGAGGGTTTTGCGCACACCTGCGGCCTCGACTACGAGCGATCCGTCGCGCGCGACCTCGCGCACAGTAACCAGCTCGCCATTGTTCAGCCGTGTCCCTTCCGCGGACTTGCCGTTGAATTTGAGTTGGAGCCGGTCACCTGCCGCGATTTCCGTTTCTTTCACCGTCGCGACTGCGAGGCGGTCAGCATAGCGATAGCTCATGGTTGATTGAACGCCGTTCTTTTCGATCACGACGCCGCGTTCATTGGCACCGACGATGGCGCAGAGGTCGCCTTTCGCGAAGCGACCGTAGCCACGGACGAAAGAAGCGAAGTGCCCAGCTTGGTAAAAGCGGGCGTCCTTTTTCTGCGCTTCGTCTAAATCCACCGGCTGATAAGTCGTGAGCGTCCGGCTGGGGCCGAGCCTTCCGGCCTCCTGCAATTTGGCGCGAATCGCGTCATTGACGTTGCGCACCTCCTCGCGCGTTTGGGCCACAACCAAGGCCTTTTCTTTCCGCTCCAGCGCGGCCAGGTATTCCGCCACGAGCACGTCGCGTCGATTTTCGCCGGGCACCTCGCGGATGCAGCCGAGCCGATCAAGGGAGTCGAATGACGCGGCCACTTTGCCATCGGCGGCTTCTTTGACTGCGCTACGGTAAGCGCGGATAAACGTGCGCTGCTGCGCTGTCTCGCCGAGATTGGGATCTTGCCGCCGGATGGAGTGAATCACCGCAGGCTTGAGACCGGAGTGTTTCTCGATGGCGCGCAGCGCATCCGAAGCGGCGACCGCGCCATGCTGGCGAGTATCGCCCGAGAGAATTAGCCGACCTTGGCTGGCCCGCACCGTGCGGATTAGTTCGGCAAGCTGACGTGCCCCAATCTGGCCTGCCTCATCGACGATGACCACTGAGTCACGGGCGAGCTGCTTTTGCTGCAAGAAGTGGGCGAGCGTCTCGGCACCCAAACCATCGGCCTGCAAGTCCTGCACCTGCTGGCGTTGTGGCGCGAGCACCACGACGGGCCGGTCGGCCGCCGCTAAACCCCGCGCCACCTCATTCAAAGCGAAACTTTTCCCGGTGCCCGCGCCACCGCGAAACAGCGTGATAAAATCCCGGCTGCGCAGAATCTTCTCCACCGCCGTCGCTTGTTCGGGCGACAGCGCGAGTGACATATGATGATTCGGGTTTAGCGCAGAGTGCCGGTTGCGGCCGTCATGCGCCGCGACCACGACCTCGAGTTCCCAGCCCAATACTTCGCGCGAGGTAAGTTTGTCCGTATCCTTTTCCCGCAGAAGGCCCCGCTGCTCGATGGCTTGGCGTAGGTCATCAAGGCTGAAATCCATCCCGCGCCCGCGCTCCAACGCGGCGGCCATGAGTTCATGATCGTGCACGACTGAGCGGCGTTCGAAAAGATGCTGTTCCGCCCAGACGACCATGCCGGCCACGTCGGCTTTCTGCGCTACCTGCGGTTTGACCGCCTGCAATGCGCGCAGGGCCGAGAGTTCGGCCGGAGGCAATTCACGCCGCCACGTCTCGCGCAATCGGTCGGCGGTCGAATCCTTCAACTTGCGACGCCGGTTTCCGTGCGCCACCCGTTCGCGCAGATCGTTGAGGTTTCCGACGACTTCACCTTTTTTGAGGCGCTCGGCTGTCTCCCGGTCGATTTGCTGATGCCGCTTTGAGAACCGTTCGATGACGCTTTGCGGCACGCCTTTGATTTCGAAGCCACGGGCGTGATTTTCGATTTCGTAGCCGAGAGCACGAAGGCCCTTGCACAGCTCATGCCGGTAAAAATTGGTGGCAAACCGGTGCGCCCGATACATGCCGGCCGGATGAAGCGCCTTCCAGCGATTTTCCACCGGATCGAATGTGGCGTTCATCACGACGCAATGTGTGTGGAGATGCGGATCGAGTTCCCGGCTGGTCTCGTGCCGGAAGCACGCCGTCACCAGATTCCCGGTCACCCGTTCGCTGTTCTGACCCGATTTCCGGACCCGCGACTCGGCGCGTCTTTCCAACTCCAACATGGCCTGCCGGACTGCCCGCTCATGCAGCGCCAAAATACGATCATCTTGAAACAGGGCGACGACTGAAACGCTCTTCGGCGGAGCAATCGTGAAGTCGAAAAAGATACGTCGGTTGGCCTTCACATCGTCACCCTCATGCCGAACCGAGTTCAACCGCTGGCCCAAGCGGAGTCCCGTTTCAGGATGCTTTCCTTCGCATAAGGCGATGAAGGCATCCTCACCAACTGGCCCTTTTAGACCCAGCTTTTCGGCACCTTGGCCAAGCCATTCACCCGTGACTTTCTGCCCCTCCGAATAGTAGTCGCCAGCACCCAAGTGCTCGCGGAAATACTGCTTCGCATTTTTCAGGTTAAATTGAATTTTCGTTTGGATCATCATCCAAACGCCCGCGTCAACCGCGCGAACTTACGAAACGAAGTCTCGTTTCGTTCTGATGAGACACCCTACCCCTTGCGGTGAACCGCAACGAAAGGGCTTTCGCAAATGCGACACGCGATCTGTCGCATGGCGCTACGCGCGAACCGGCGCAGACCTGCGCACCGGAGGGAACCGGGGCAGTCGCCCGTAGGGCGGGGACGCCGGTTTCCGACCTCCACGAAGGCACGCCGCGCTGCGCTGTTTCGGCGTGCCCTCGTGGGGCCTGCGGAGCATGCGGCACGCGCGCGGAGACTTGGGGCCGCTCCTCACTTCGCCCGCCGGCCGCCTCCGCTGGCCGCCACCTGGCGAGCACGCTTCGGCTCCCGGCTCAGCTTCGTTCGTCACGGCCCCAAGACTCCGCGCCGGCCGCCGGTTGTGGGCACACGCTGCGCCCCCCGGAATAGGTGCAGTCGCACCTCAACCCAGTGTTCCGATCTTATCGGAGACCGGGCTCAAAAAGGGCGCGCAGGCGCTCGTAAAGTGGCCGCAAGTCCTGTTCATAGGCCCGCTGCAAGTCGGCCGGAAGTTGGTTCGGACGGGCCTTGAGGAGGCCCACCAAGCGGGCCGCCAAGACTGCGTGGCGGGCCACCGGACGGAGCACGACGCTGCGTCCGGGCGACTTCGGTTCGGTGGCAATGCCCAGCCGGAAATAGGTCTGCCGCAGGCTCAGGCCGCCCAGAAACGAAGGATCGGAAACGCTTTTGGCCAGCCGCATGTAGCGTTGCGCCGAGCGCGGGGTGCCGGAAAAATACCGTTCCAGCCAAAGAAGCCACGCGCCCGGTCCCATAGATCGACGCACGCGGCGCTTTTCTAGCGCCAGCAGTTGCCCTGCTTTCCATGCCGCGATCAGGGCCGCGTGAAGCGCGCCGCGGGAATCGGCACTCAATTTGCCGACCTCAGCGTGCAGCCGGTTGATCTCTTCCGCGCCCGCTGCGCCCGATACCGGGAATGGGGTTTCCGGGGTCATGATTCCAGTCCGGTGGTCTCGCGAAATTCGGTGGCCAGCTTGTGCACCGACTGCCGGGAACAGTCGGCCAGGTGGCCGATTTGATCGAGAGTCGCCCCGTCGATCAGGTCGGGACGGACGCAAAAGAGCGCGACGCACGCGCGCAGGCCGCGATCCTCAAGGGTTCGGCCATCGGCGATCCAGATGAGCAGGCGGCAAATGGCGTAGGAGGCCAGGGTCATTGCTTCCTGCCGCGCACTGACTGGCTCGGCGAAAAAGGAGTCTGATTCGGGTTTCATGCGGCTAGTTTGCCGCGCGCGATCACCTGGGCTCAACGGCACGCCCCTACCGGCTTCCAGGTAGTCATTCTCCCATGAATACGGTAGTCAGGCCACGCGGCCTCCTAACCTCAACGCGCAGGCGGACTGGCACGAAAACCCTCGCGCGGCAGCAGCCGGTTCGCATGATCAACACGTTATGCTTTGGATCGCCCCATCTGAAAAACACACCGACAGCGCTGCACTCGAAAAAGCGGCTCTGGGATGCCGCCGACCAGTCCCGCGCCAATCCCGGACTGCATCCCAGGAATATTCAGCGCCTGTTCTTGGCCTCATCTCCTACGTTTCGCCGAGGTCCATTTTTCTGCCTCAAGGAGAATTGATTTATGAAGTCTGAACAAAGGAGCAGGTTGTTGAACGCGTTAGCCGCTGCCTATGGGAGCCATGAGCTTCGCGTGAAGCCCGAGTATCAACGTGGCACGGTCTGGAAGCTGCCTCAGAAACAGGGGCTCATTGACTCGCTGCTGCGAGGTTATCAGATCCCACTTTTTTATGTGCACTTGGAACAGCGACCCAACAATTACACTGGGGGAGTAGAGACGACGGCGTGGCTGGTGGACGGGCAACAGCGGCTCGCGGCCATCTTCGGCTTTCTGGAGGGTGAGTTTGCCTTGCCTGATCCGCAGAAGGCAAAGCCCAGCTCCGTGCTTCCACCTTCAATGGCGGTCGTGCCAAGCTGGGCTGGAAAGAAATTTGACGAGATGGATGATGCCGACCGTCAGCGGTTACAGGGTCGCGAACTACTGGTGATCGAGATGACCGCCGATGATCCAAACGAAGTTCGGGACCTCTTTATCAGGCTTCAAGCCGGCACGCCGCTCACTGCGCAAGAAAAGCGAGACGCATGGCCGGGAGATTTTACCAACTTTGTTATCCGGCACGCCGGGAAAGCAGGCCACACTCTATCACGTCCCAAACTATTCTTTACCATCTGCCAAAAGAATCGAGTTTTGTCGGTCGATGATGGTGCGCACTACGTGGACGGTCTGGCGGAGACCCGCAAGTTCTTCGCCGGACTCGCGATGACGATCATAGTGAGGGCACGCGCCGGGGTTGATTTCGTCGATTTGAAGGGCACAACGATCAATGATTTCTATATCGCCAATCTCGTGCTGGACGACACGGACCCGGCGGCAGCGCGGGTCGTGCAAGTGCTCGACAGTGCGGCCCAACTCCCGGACTGGGAACGATTGAAGACGGGCAGAGCGCTCTCTTACCAGTGGGCTTTCCACTTCGCGCTATTGGTTGATGCTCTCGTTCAGGGGAACTTTGCTCCCGGTTGGCGCGGGGAAGTCGTGAAGACATTCTTGGACTTCAAAGTGAAGGTGGCCGAGGCCCAACTGCATTACAGGGAGCACCGCGAATCGTTGCCTCACCACGAACGGTTTGGTCGCCTCCTTTCCGGGTCGGGTTCGGACACCGCCGACATAATACGGATACGCCACGCTTTCTTGTTAGGTGAGGTCTATCAGACGATGCAACTGCGGCCACTAGACCCGCATCGGCTCTTTGATCCCTTGGAGAAAGAGGTTATCTGGAACCGAGACCGAGGAATGTGCCAGTGTCCAAGTTGCGAGCGTCCAGATAAAATGGTTTCGTTCGCGGAGGCCACGGTGCATCACGTGGTGGAGCATAGTGTCGGAGGGCAAACGGTCTTAGAAAACGGCGTGCTGGTTTGCCCGCAATGCCACGGGAATCGCTTCGAGATGCAAAAGCTCGAAGGTCACTTCAAAGCTTATCTGACTCGCATCTATGCTCCACGTCCACCGGGACAGCGCCAGCTACTTCCTGCGGAAGCACCCGTGGTTGAATCTGACGAGAATGCGACAAATCGCTTGCGGATCGTGATTGATTGGCCGGCGCTGGACGTTGATCGGGGAAAGCTGGTCATTGAGGAGTCGCTGGCATCCCAGACGGTAATACGATTGCTCGCCGAACTGATCAAGGTGTTCGGCGATTCGCTTTCGACTCAGCTTCAAGAACTCCCGGTTGTTCGCTATCCTCTGTCGAAAGACCCGGCTGTCGCTTTCCTAAACCCTAAGACAGGGCAACCGTTTAGTTCCCTCCCAGTGCCGGGCACAAACCTGTATTTTTGTCCCCAGTCTAGCACTCCAGAGAAAGTGCGGCGGTTGAAGGAATTGATAGAACGATTGGTGCTACCGGATGAGCGCGGCTTCCCTGATGGTAGTGTTGAGGTGACGATGCTCGCGAAGCCATAAACACGCCGGCTCGGCACCTTGCCGTGCATCCACCCCGGCCACACCCTGGGCATGCGCAACAAATCCGAGCGTTTGGTTAGTCATTCTCGCAATGAAAAATAACGGTGCCCCGCCGGTTTGGGTGATGGTGAAAGAAGCCATGAAGGCTCTGCGCGGAAACGCTTCGCGCAGCGACATTCAGCGATGGGTTCGGAGAAAATACCCGAATGCCAAGCCGATCACCATCGCATGCCAGACAACCATCTGCACGGTAAACAATCCAGTTCGCGTTCAGTTTGCGCAGAACGCCAAACCTCGGACCACTCGCAACCAATACGATTTTGTATTTCAACAAGCTGACGGACGGTTAGTAACTTACGTCCCTCGCAAGCACGGCTTCTGGGAGATTTTTAGTGGCCGGGATGGTAAGTTGGTTATTCGTCGTCTGCGCGTGAGGACAACCGCCGCGCCTCGGCGGCCTCAACTGCATGTATTTTTTTGTGGAGCACCCAGTGAAAACGAAGACTACGCGATACTGAGCAACTTGGCAGAAACTGGGGGAAGGACTAGTTGGTCCGGAGCCAGTTGCGCTCGCGCAGGAGATAGGGTGCTGTTCTACACTGTTGCGGAACGTCATGCCTTCATGGCGTCGGGTTGGGTGCAGAGGGACGCCGAGCCGACCAACGATAAGTCCGACTATCCATATCGCACCATTGTGGGAGGAATTCGTCTCCTGCGCTCACCTGTGCCGATTTCCCTGACCCGGCGCGTGTTCCCGAAATGGGGGTGGGCGCGTTACACCCGCAACTACACGACGGTTCCAGCGGGCATTGCGCAGCGGCTTTGGTCGGTCATCCACAAAGCGGGAGAATCAGAACCTGCTCCCGAGCCCCAGCAAACGGTAGAATATAAAACGAAAAAAAGAGCCGGCGGCGGATTCGGAAACTCCGAGCAAAACAAGCTCGTCGAACAGGCGGCGATCAAATTCGTGACCGAATATCTAACACGGAAAAAATACGGGGTGAAGTCGCGCGAAGCGGAAAAAATTGGTTACGACCTAGACGCGCAGAGAGGCAAAGAAATTCTGCACGCAGAGGTTAAGGGAGTTTCAGGCGATGCGCTGAATTTCATCATAACACAAAGCGAAGTCGCCACTGCCCGAATCGACCCATTCTTTAGATTGTTCGTAGTCAATCGTCCGTTGGCAAAAAAACCGGGATTCACTGAATTCAGCGGTAGTGAACTTGATCGCTTGTTTAGTCTGACGCCGATTAGCTACACCGCGTCCAAGAAATGAGCGGCAGCGCCTACATCGAAGACCAGATTGTCGAGCGATGATAACGCTCGGAATCGATCTTTCATCTCAGCCAGCGAATACCGCTGCCTCGATGATCGATTGGATGGATGGTCGCGCCATCGCATGGCCCCCGTGTTTGCACTGCACCGATGAATACTTGTTGCGGCTCATCGATGAGGCCGACGCGACCGGCCTCGATGCGCCGTTCGGTTGGCCAATAGAATTCGTCGCCGCAATTAACGACTGGCCGCATGATACATGGTCCCAAGAGGGCAGAGACCGGTTGCGCTTCCGTGAAACGGATCGATTTGTCCGCGCCACACAATCGGTTTGGCCGCTCAGCGTGTCCACCGACACGATCGCACTTCCCGCAATGCGGGCGATGTCATTGCTGAAGAAGTGCGGCGTGACCGACCGAAGCGGAGATGGGAAGTTTTTCGAGGTTTATCCTGCGGCTAGTCTTCGCGCCTGGAACATGACCAGCCGTGGCTACAAGGAGGCAAAAAAACCGGAGTGCATCGATGCTCGGCGTCGGATGCTGGCCTCACTTCGCGTCGCGATGCCGTGGCTTGTGGCACCTGATGACTACGCCGAAGATGCGGATGCGCTCGATTCGCTCGTTGCGGCCTTAACGGCTCGCGCTGCATGGCAAGGTCGCACCATCCAGCCTGGTTCGTCCCAAATCGATGCTGCCAAACGCGAAGGATGGATTCACATCCCCAGCGGCATTCCGGAGCCTTGATTGACTGGGCTTGAGGGTTTGCCGGGCACGAATGAAGCTTTGCATTTGAAACACAAACATGCTCACTTTTGTTTCAAAAATGGGCAGACACGCACAGTCCACGGACGCCAAGGTTACAGACCGCATCAAACAGCAGTCTGCGGGTTGGGTTTTTTCAGCAGCCGATTTCCGCGACTTGGGTAGCCCTATCGCTGTTCGTCTCGCCCTGATGCGCCACGCCAAGAAAGGCGGCATCCGCAAAGTTGGTCGTGGGCTTTATGACCGGCCTCGCCAATTGGCCCGGTTGGGTCGCACGCTCCCGCCACTTTCGGAAAACGTCGTTCAGGCCATGCAGGCTCGCGATCATTCCCGCGTTCTTCCGTCCGGCGCTCACGCCGCCAATTTGCTGGGACTTTCCACGCAAGTTCCGGTTCGCGCGGTCTATCTCACCGACGGTCGCGCGCGCAAGGTGCCGTTGGGACAGCAGCAGATTGTTTTCAAACATGCCGCGACCCGACAGATGGCGACGGCGGGGCGTATAAGCGGCACAGTGATCCAAGCCCTTCGATGGCTTGGTCGAAATCAGGTTGATCCGGCGACAATCACCACGTTGCGCCGCCGGTTGTCCGACCAAGACAAGAAGCAGCTTTTGCAGGACCTTCGCTACGCACCGGCTTGGATCGGTGACATCATGCGACAAGTCGCGGAGCCGGCAGCAACCTGACCATGGACGATTACTTTGCATTGTCTCCGGATGAGCAGCGTGGGTATTGTGAGCTGGCGTCCGCCCAAATCAAACTCGACGCACCCAGCATCGAGAAGGATTTCTGGGTGTGCTGGATTCTGCGTGAAACGTTTCTCCTGCCGAAGACTGGATCACATCTGACCTTCAAGGGTGGCACTTCGCTCTCCAAGGGATGGAAACTAATCCAGCGCTTTTCGGAAGACATCGACGTGGTGATCGCCCGCGAATTTCTCGGATTCGGTGGGGACAAGGAGCCAGAAGCAGCGGACAGTAGAAAACAACGCGAGTTGAGATTGGAAGAGTTGCGCGACGCATGCCGCGTTTACGTTCAAAACGTCCTCACCGGAGAGTTGCGAGAACGACTCCAATCTCGGCTTCCTAAACACATCGAATGGCGTCTCGAAAACGACCCGAATGATCCGGACCAGCAAAGTTTGCTCTTCGTGTATCCCAGCGCCTTCTCGCGCGGGGCCTATCTCAATCCCCAAGTGAAATTGGAATTTGGTGCTCGCTCGGATACGGAGCCCTCCGCGAGACCAATCATCCAGCCCTACCTTGCCGAGGCCCTGCCAGGTGAATTGAAGGACGCATCATTTCCGATCCACACCGTGGCGCCGGAGCGAACGTTTTGGGAGAAGGCGATGCTGCTTCACGAAGAGAACTACAGCACCAAGCCGAAACCAAATCCCCGCATGGCCCGCCATTATTACGACGTGTGGTGCTTGCTCGGCGCGGGCGTGGGCGAGAGAGCGGTGGCCTCTCCCGGACTTTTCGAAACCGTTGCACACCATCGGGCGATTTTCTTCCGCAAGAAAAAGGAGGCGCAGGATTCGCTTCAACCCGGCACGATGGCGATTTTGCCGCGTGAAGATCGGCGGGCGGCGTGGGAACAGGATTACGAAGCGATGCAGGCCGCGATGTTTTTTGGGCCGGTGCCTTCGTTCGCGGAGATTTTAGGCGCGGTCGGCGAGTTCGAGAATCGTTTCAACAAGACTGCCCGGTGAGTCGTCGCGAGCGGTTTGATTGCTGTGAAGGGGCGCAGTGGTTTTCAGATCGAGCATCGGTGGGAGTCGCCGGAGCTCCGCGCGTCGGTCCCTGCGACGCTTTGCCACGGCGCGCGCGGCCCCGAACGCCGCCGCGCCTAACTGGGGCGAGTCCGCCCCAGCCCCCGGGTGCGGTCAATGCACTTGCCGGTTAAGCCGGGAAAAGTTTATAGTCGGCGGAGACCAACCCCGTGAACAAAGAAACAATTTTGAAAGAAATTCGGCGACTTGCAGCGACTAACGGGGGAGTAGCGCCTGGACGCCTTGCGTTGGAGACCGAAACCGGAATCCGGGAGTCTGCTTGGAAAGGAGTTTATTGGGTAAAGTGGAACGAAGCGGTCAAGGAGGCCGGCCTTGAGCCCAACAAGATGGTTACTGCGTATTCTAAGGAGCAACTTCTTGAAGCACTCGGGCAGCTGGCAAAAGAAATTGGCCACATCCCGACGGAGGCAGATATTCGGATGAGAGCCCGCAAAGAATCCGGATTCCCTACCGGGAAAACTTTTGCGCGGTTGGGGAGCAAGCCCGAGCGAATCGCTCACCTCCTAGAATATTGCCGCAATCGTTCGGGATTCGAAGAAGTAGTGGTGTTTTCTGAGAGCGCTTTGGCTTCATTGCCTAAAGTGAGCGAAGATGCCGTAGCATCTTCCGACGGGGACGGGTTTGTTTATCTGATTAAGTCGGGACGGCATTATAAGATCGGAAGAACCAATGACCCTGATCGGAGAGAACGTGAATTGTCCTACCAGACGGTAGACAAGAACGTGAGGGTTCACTCAATTCGCACCGACGACCCGAGCGGTATTGAGGCATACTGGCTCCGACGCTTCGCCGATAAACGTGTCCGCTCCGATGGAGAGTGGTTTGCTCTGAGTGCCAACGACGTATCAGCATTCCGTCGCCGAAAAACTTTTATGTGATCCGAGAAACGCAAGGGAACAGGTTGTCCAAGGTTGCCCGAGTTGGAACAGATAGAAACGGGGAATCCGTGCCCCGTGGCGATTGGATCGCGGAAAAAGTTGCCCAAATGTTGTCCAATGCTTATGTTTTTAGACGTTTTCTACTTCACTTTTCGGCACTCAGGTGCATGTTATTTCTCGTTCCTCAACAACAACCTCAACCTAAGTCTGCGTCTCTGTTGTGACTTAGCTTCTGTCAGGGTTTGGCTTTCAAATCCAGCCCCTGCACCCAATTCTAAAGCCCTCCCCACTGCTCGGGAGGGCTTTTTGTTGAGCGATTGATGTCTCCTGTCTAAGAGTAAACGCAAGAAAGAGGCGTTGGGCAACGAATGCCAATTTTGGGGACCGTAGTGCGTAGTTTGCGCGTAGTTTCTAAAGGCAGAACTACGGATGTCGTGTGGTTTCCTTTTCATTGTGCAGCGCATCTTGTAGGCCCGCGTCCGTTGAACGAAGTGTTTTTGCCAAATCGGGATGGCCTATCGTGCAACTTTCGTTCTCTTTTGCCCTCTATGGCTAAGAACTTTTTCAAAACCAAAACCGTCGCATACGAAGGTCTGGGTACGGGCAATGCACTGGCCTTCCGGCACTATAATCCCGATGAGGTGGTCGATGGCCGGACGATGAGCGAACACATGCGCTTTTCGATCGCCTACTGGCATTCTTTCCGCGGCGTCGGTGCCGATCCGTTCGGTCCGGGAACGATCCAGCGTCCTTGGGAAAAAGGTACCGATGCCGTTTCGATTGCGAAGGCGCGCATGGATGCCGCCTTTGAATTTTTTCAAAAAATCCGCGCTCCGTTCTGGTGCTTCCACGATCGTGACATCGCGCCGGAGGGCCGCACGCTCGCCGAGTCCAACCGCAATCTCGACCAGATCGTCGCCCATGCGAAAACGCTGCAGAAAGCCACCGGCGTCAAGCTGCTGTGGGGTACCGCCAATCTCTTTTCAAATCCGCGCTACATGTGCGGTGCATCGACCAACCCCGATGCGCACGTCTTCGCCTATGCGGCGGCGCAGGTAAAACACGCCCTCGACGTCACCAAGCTGCTCGGCGGCGAAAACTACGTTTTCTGGGGCGGCCGCGAAGGCTATGAGACATTGCTTAACACCAACCTCAAGCGCGAGCAGGACCACCTTGCCACCTTCCTGCACATGGCGGTCGATTATGCGAAGAGCATTGGCTTCAAAGGGCAGTTTCTCATCGAGCCCAAGCCGAAGGAGCCGACCAAGCACCAATACGATTTCGATGTCGCCTCGGGCATCGCGTTCCTTCGTACCTACGGCCTTGAAAGCTATTTCAAGTTCAACATCGAGACGAACCACGCGACGCTCGCCGGCCATACTTTCCAGCATGAAATCGAAGTGGCCGCTTCCCAGAAAATGCTCGGGTCGATCGACGCCAACTCGGGCGACCTCCTGCTCGGCTGGGACACCGATCAATTCAACACCGACGTCAAGGAGCTCACGCTGGCGATGGTTTCCATCCTCAAGGCCGGCGGACTCGGCACCGGTGGATTTAACTTCGACGCCAAGCTCCGTCGTCCCTCGATCGATCCGGACGACCTGTTCCACGCTCACATCGGTGGCATGGATGCCTACGCCCTCGCGTTCAAGCTGGCCCGGCACATCCTCGCCGACGGCAAGTTCGACCAATTCGTCGCCGATCGATATTCGAGTTTCGACACCGGTTACGGCAAGGACATCGAGAAAGGTCGTGTCGGTTTCAGGGAACTCAGCAAACTCGCGCTCCGTAAACTCGGCGAACCGACCCCGCGTTCCGGCAAGCAGGAATATTTGGAGAATCTCCTGAATACTTATCTGCATGGTTGAGGTGGAACCGACAGCGCTGGCGTTCGCATCCGTTCGCTTTGTGCACCTTGTTTCTTTTCTGACCTGGTTATCGCCGTTGAGCGCGGCGATCGGCGTCGGCAAAAGGAGCGCCACCCGTCTCTAGTTTTTCCCTTTCATGACGCAGGAATCGAAACTCGCCTTGCAATTTCAGCAGCTTTACGGCCACGCGCCGACGGCTATCGCCCGGGCTCCCGGCCGGGTGGAGTTCATCGGAAACCACACCGACTACAATGGCGGCGCGGTGCTCGGTGCCGGCATCGACCGGCATGTCTGGGTCGCGGTGAGTCGCGGACTTCCGGACAAATTTCGTTTTTCCAGCGATCAGAAATTGACGGCGGAAACGCTGCCTTCGGGCGCGTCCCGGAAACAAACCGGGACGTTGGCGTGGTTAAACTATCCACTCGGCGTCTGGAACAGCCTTGGCAACGCCGGTCTGGCGCGTCCGGCGGATTTTGATTTCCTCGTTCACTCCGATCTGCCGCCGGGCGCGGGTCTGAGCAGCAGCGCCGCCCTGGAGCTGGCGACGGCATTGGCTTTCCTCAAATTGGCTGATGCGCCGGCGTTATCCTCGCAGCGTCTCGCGGAAATCGGGCGCGATGCGGAAAATAATTTTGTAGGCGTCCCGTGTGGTGTGCTCGATCAGGGCACGAGTGCGTTCGCGCAGCGGGATCACTTGGTATATATAGATTGCAGCGGCCCGAAATTTTCAGCGATCCCGATGCCGCACGGCCTGCGGCTGTGGGTGTTCAATTCCCTGACGAAGCACGCATTGATCGACGGCATGTATGCGCAACGGCACGCGGAGTGCCAGGAGGCCGCGAAAGCGTTGGGCGTGGCTTTGCTCGCAACTCTCAGTCCCGACGAGTTCCGCGCCCGCCGGTCGAGTTTGTCGCCGGTCCTCGCCAAGCGCGCTGAACATATTGTCGAGGAACACGCGCGCGTCGGAAAAGTCGTGGCCGCACTGGCGAACGGCAATATTGCTGAAGTGGGTAAACTGCTCACTGCGTCGCACCGTAGTTCGCAGCATCTTTTTGAAAACAGTACGCCCGAACTCGATTTCCTCGTGGACCAGATGACGGCGCAATCTGGCGTGTTTGGTGCCCGGCTGACGGGCGGTGGTTTCGGCGGCGCGGTCCTCGCTCTCACCGGCGCGGATTTCAGCGAGAAGCAAGCGCGGCAGGTCGCGAATGCCTACGCCACTAAATTTGGCCGCGCCCCGGAAATTCTGCCCTTGCAGATCGCTGATGGCGCCCGATTGCTTTCCTCCTGAAATCCCTCCACCTATGTCTCTTTATCTCGGCATCGACAGCGGAACCCAAAGCACGAAAGCCATCGTGCTCGATTTAACGACCGGTCGCATTATCGGCATCGGCCGTGCGCCCCATCAACTCATTGCCGGACTCCCGGCCGGTCATATGGAGCAACATCCGCACGAGTGGATCGACGCGATGGAACGGGCGATCGAGCAGGCGTTGCAAGGCGTCGATCGGGGCGCCGTGCGCGGCATCGGTGTTTCCGGGCAGCAACATGGTTTCGTGCCGCTCGACGCTGACGGGAAAGTCATTCGTCCGGCCAAACTTTGGTGTGACACATCGACCACCGAGGAATGCGCGATTCTCACCAAGAAGTTAGGTGGGGCGAAGGCGGTTATTCGCCAGTTGGGCGTTTCGTTTTTGCCGGGATTTACCGCGCCAAAGATTCTGTGGCTGAAGCGTCACGAGCCTGCCAACTACCGCAAGTTGCGCCACGTATTGCTGCCGCACGATTATCTTAATTTCCACCTGACCGGGAAATATTTCATGGAGCATGGCGATGCGTCCGGCACCGCGTTAATGGATGTGCGCAAGCGCAAATGGTCCGCTGCCGCGATCAAGGCGATCGGTGCGGAACTTGCGGACTATCTTCCAAAATTGTCCGCCTCGTCCGAACCGGTCGGAACGTTGCGCCCGGAAATCGCGGATAAACTGGGTTTGTCGCACGACGTACTCGTAAGTGCGGGCGGCGGTGACAACATGATGGGAGCGATTGGCACGGGCAATGTGCGTCCGGGCGTGGTCACCGCGAGTTTCGGAACAAGCGGGACGATTTACGCGCATGCGAAGAAACCGGTGGTCGACCCGAATGGTGAAATCGCGGCGTTCTGCGATTCTACTGGTTCATGGCTGCCGCTGTTGTGCACGATGAACGTGACAACGGTAACCGAGCAGGTGCGCACGATGTTCGGCCTGGATCACGCGGCGATGGACGCAGCGGTCGCTTCGGCTCCCGCCGGCGCGGGCGGACTTTTCCTGCTCCCTTATTTGGAAGGCGAACGCACGCCATCGCTCCCGGATGCGTCGGGCGTTTTATTTGGACTCAATGGCAGCACGCTCAACCAGGGGCATGTGGCGCGGGCGGCGATGGAAGGCGTGACGCTCGGCATGAATTACGGATTGATGCGGTTGAAAAAACTCGGCGTTTCCCCATCGGAAATTCGTCTCACCGGCGGTGGTGCGAAATCGCCGGTCTGGCGGCAGATCATGACCGATATCTTCGGCGTGCCGGTGGTGGGCATTGCGGCGGACGAAGGCGCGGCGCTCGGTGCGGCATTGCAGGCGGCGTGGACATGGCAAAATGAAAACGGCGCGCGCGTCACACTCGCAAGTTTGTGCGCGAAGGCAGTCACACTCGACGAAAGCACCCGTTGCAAACCCGATCGCAAGACGCACGCGCGCTATCTGGCGCTGCAGGAGCTGCATGATGGAACCGCGCGCGCCTTGGGAGCGCAGTTTGGTGCCCATCGGCGATTGCGCAATCGAAAGGCGTAAGGGAGCGATCCACGGAGATTTTAACCGCTAATGGTTTCGCTTAATGGGGACGCGAAACCTTTAAAGTCCCCTTCGACTAATCGTCTCCGGTTTTTGTTCGGAGGCGTCCGCTCATCGCGGACAGGTTGGTCTTTGTGGCCTTTGCTTCCTTGGTGTAAATTCTTGGAATGCGAGGTGACGGGGTGGTCCGCCACAGTTGCTGCGCAACGAGCGTGCGAACTAGGTGCTTTAGGGATAACGTGCCCTACCGTGCGGCTTTTTTCGCCACTTGTTTTTCCACCGACTGACCATCGATCCAACTCGCGCCGATCAAGGTGGCTCGCGGAAAGAGGGGGATGCCGGTTTCGCTACGATGAATCTGCCCGACTACCATGTCCACGGCGGCTTCACCCACCGCGTCGTTGTGCTGGTTCATGCCGGAAATCTCCGCGTGGCTTTCGCGCCATTCGAGTTGAATCACGCCGACGTTCTTCGGCACCCGCAGGCCGCGCTCCTTCAACCAGGGGAAAACGATATTATAGAGGGAGAGCAAAACATCCGGCCGATGGCGATCGAACCAACGATCGAATAATTTCCGATCCGTGCGGGCGCGATCAATCCGGAGAAAGGCCGGCACGCGCCGCGCAGCGGGAAGACTTTGTTGTGCGCTGAGCATTGCGCCGGAGAAGCGTCCTTCCACGAGGCGGTCGATGCGTTCGTCAATGACCAGCGCCGGCCGGTGGTAACCGAGGGCCAGCGCCTGTTCGAAAGCGCGCACAGTGAGGTCATGATGATCGACGCAACTGAACGAAAGCGCCGGATCGCGGGTGCGAACGCCGGTGACCACGCAGGGAAAAGTTTCCCACACCGGGCGCAAATGCGGGGGCAGGTGATTTTGGTCCATCATGCCGACGATGATGATTCCCTTGATGCCGCGCGTGCGAAGAATGCGAATCCAGCTTTCCGCTTTTAATTTGGGATCATGCAACCAGAAGTGATCGAAATCGTAACCGAGCTTGGTCGCCCGTCGTTCGCAGCCGTGCACATAAGCCGGAATCGTCGCGTGCGTGCGAAACGCCTTCGGGTCGCGGTGGGCGTTGACGAGGGCGAGTTTGGCCTGAAAGTGCGCGGTCTGGCTGGAGCGCAATTGCGCCATCAAGTGTGAGACGACCGCGTTGGGCCGATAGCCCAGTTTGTCCGCGGCTTTCCTGATCACGTCGCGCGTTTTTTCCGGAATCTGAGAGTCTCCGCGCAACGCCAGCGACACGGTATTTTTCGAGCAGCCAACCTGGGCGGCAATCACACTGAGGGTAACCGGTCGCATTAGGATGACAGTAATGCAGCCAGTTCCACCTAACCGTCAAGTAGGCGCTGGCTGGAACCGATTGAGGCGACATAGCTGACGCAACCGCCGATTCTTCGTTTGACCGGGAATGCCCGATTGGCATTGATGGGCAAATGCTCCTCGTGGGGATATTTCTGCTGGTTTTTTTTATCGGCTTTCTGGTGCTTCGGCGCGGTTTGACCGGTTAACCCGCATGGGCTTTGCGGTTTTGTAGCGAATCTAACCGCCGCGACCGGTTCAGGCAGCGGCTACGCCCGCCATCAGTTGCATCAAGGCGGCCTCGCTAAAGTCGGCGCGGGCGACTTCGCCGGCGAGCCGGCCTTCGCGCATCACGAGGATGCGACGGCAGAGTCCGATCAACTCGGGCAACTCGGAGGAAACGACCAGCAACGCTTTTCCTTCGCAGGCGAGTTCGTCAAGGAGCTGATAAATTTCCGCTTTCGCCCCGACATCGACCCCGCGGGTGGGTTCATCAATCAGGAGCACGTCGCACGAACGGGCCAGCCACTTGGCGAGGGCGATTTTCTGCTGGTTGCCGCCGCTGAGGCCGGCGGTGAGTGTTTCGAGCGAGGGCGTTTTCACGCGCAGCCGGCTGACGAACTTCTGCGCGAGGGATTTCTCGGCGTCGCGTCGAACCCAGCCGAGACGGGAGAGCGAAGGCAACATGGCGAGCGCGGTGTTTTCGCGACAGTTCAGGCCGAGCACGAGGCCCTGGCGTTTGCGGTCTTCCGGCAAAAGGCCAAGCCCGGCGGCCAAGGCGGCGTCAATTGAGCGCAGTGGAAGCGGTTTGCCGTTTACCGCGACCTGACCCGAGGCGTCGGGATCGAGACCGAAGATCGCCTGGAGAACCTCACTCCGACCCGCGCCAACAATTCCCGCGACGCCGACGATTTCACCGGCGTGCAACTCGAGAGTGATGTCGTGAAATTTTCCATTGGACGAAAGGCGATCCACGGAAAGATAGCATTCCCCCGGAGTGCGGTCGAGGTGGACGGGCTTTTGGAAGAGCAATTCCCGGCCGATCATTTGCGTGACCACGCGATGCGGCGTGGTATCCGCGATGCGTTCGGTGGCGACATGCCGGCCATCGCGCAGCACGGTGATATTGTCGCAGAGGGCGAACAACTCCTCAAGGCGGTGGGAGACGTAAATGAGCGTAATGCCGCGACTCTTGAGTTCGCGCACGAGCCGGAAGAGCTCGTGCGTTTCCGCGGCGGAAAGCGAACTGGAGGGTTCGTCCATCACCAACACTTTTGCGCCGGTGCCGACAGCAGCCGCGATTTGAACGAGTTGTTCCTGTCCGGTGGAAAGGGTACCGATGATCGCATCCGGATCGATGGTTGACCCGATCGTGGCCAGCATCGCCCGGGCTTTTGCCCGCAAGGCGCCGCGATCGACGAAACCGGCGCGGCGCGGCAGATCGCCGAGGCAGAGATTTTCCGCGACGCTCAGGTTAGGACAAAACGCGAGCTCCTGGTGCACCATTGCGATGCCGAGTTCGCGGGCGGCGAGCGGATTGGCGGGAGCGATCGTGTGACCGTCCATTTTCAATTCACCGCCGTCAGCCGTTTGCACGCCGGCGAGAATTTTACCGAGGGTGCTCTTGCCCGCCCCATTTTCGCCGATTAGCGCGTGGCACGTGCCCCGTTCAATGGCAAAACTCACCCCGGCGAGCGCGAGCACGCCGGGGAAACGCTTGGTAATGCCGTTGAATTCGAGGAAAGACATGGAATGCCGGCGAAAATCGCGAAATGCGCCAAAATAGAAATCTACGAAACTTTACCCCGGGTGTTGGCAATCCGTTCATATTCTATCTTCGGATGATGCCCGAAGTTTACCAGTAATCCTAATTCATAGCCGGTTGCGTGGACGTAATTGAGCACTTGCGCACGGTGTTCATCCGTCAATTTGCTAACGGCTTTGATTTCTAAAATCACTTTGCCGTAACAAATGAAATCAGGGATAAATCGATGTTTTAGTGTCCGTCCTCGGTAGATGACCGGCAATTGTGGCTGGGCCGACATCGGTAAATTTAAGTATTCAAATTCGATCTCCACACACTCCTGGTAGATAGATTCCGTAAGTCCGCACCCTTTGTCTTTATAAACTGTGAAGCAGGCGCCCATCACTGCATAGCTTTCTTTCTCGTGAACGATCATAGGCTTTATTTTCGCGTATTTAGCGTGTTTCGCGGGAGGCAACTTAGTGGGGAAGCCACTTGTCCCAGTTCTTCGCGAACTCGTCGACGTTCGCCTTGGTAACGGGGATGAGTGCGCTCACTTCCTTCACCGCGGGGGGATTTTTCTTATCGACGATTTTTTGGATGAGCAGCTCGACGGTGCGATGACCCCATTCGTAGCACTGCTGGGCGAGCAGCACCGGCACGTGACCGCTGCGGATGTAGGCGAGTTCAGCGGGAAGAGCGTCGACGGCGACGCATTGCACGGTGCCGGGTTGCCACTTGAGGGCGTTTTCCGTGAACAGCGGCCAGCCGCCGATCATGGCCCAGCCGGTGATGTCGGGATTGGCCTGCATAACCTGCTCGACCTTGGCAGCGGCATCCTGCGGGGTTTCTTTATGGTAATAGACGTCACGAATCGTGATGCCGGGATATTTGGCAGCTTCCTCCTTCGCCCCTTGCACACGTTTCTGGAGGTTTGGCGCATTTGGGTTGCCGGCGAGGATGGCGACGACGCCTTTGCCGTGCATTACCTTGGCCAGTTCGGCCATGGTCTGTTTACCGCAATCGATATCATCGACCCCATAGGTGACGAACCGTTTGGAGGCCGGCGCGTCGGAATCGAAAGTGGCAACGGGTACGCCGTTATCGACGGCGGAGTTGATTGCGTCGGTCAACTTGTTGGCGTCGGAGCAGCTCACGGAAATGCCCTCGGCTCCGGAGAGGACGAGCTGTTCGATCGCCTCGGCCTGTTTCTGCGCGTCCTCTTCGTTGGGCGTGCGCCAGTCGATCTTGATGTTCATCTTGTATTTCGCGCTCAACTCCTTGGCGGCATCCTGCGCGCCGACGCGGGCGGCTTGGAACACGGGATTACCTTGGGATTTGGCGACAAGACCGATGGTAATGGTGCGTGGTGCAGCTTGCGCGAGCACGGCACCAGCGAGACCGGCGACGAGGAGGGATAGGATTTTTTTCATGGAGTAATGGAGGACGTAAAATAATTCAGCCGACCTTTGCGGTCAAACGGCGACGGGCGAGCCAGGTGTTAAAGTTGTCGAGCACCACGGCGGCGATGACCACGGTGCCGATGATGATCTGGCTATAATTCTGGTCGATACCCAGAATGACAATGCCGCTGCTGATCATTTGGATGATCAGCGCACCCAGCACGACGCCGAGCGCCGAGCCGCGGCCGCCGATCAAGCTCGCTCCACCGACGACGGCGGCGGCGATGACGTTGAGTTCGTAGCCTTGGCCGTCGCCCGAGGTGGCGGCGCCATAGTAACCGATGGAAAGGAGGGCTGCGATTCCGGCGGTGAGGCCGGAGATTACGTAAACGCTCAGCTTCACGCGTTCCACCCTGATGCCGCTGAAACGCGCGGCGAGTTCATTGCCACCGATCGCATAAACCCGCCGCCCAGCGGCGAGGCGCGAAAGATAAATCCAGCCCACGATCAAGGCGACCACCATGACCAGCATCGGCACCACGCTGAGACCATCGCCGACCTCGTAGCGTACGATGTCACGAAAGACCGCGGGAAATCCGCCCACGGACTGGCCTTTTGTAATCACAAACGCGATGCCCCGCAAAATCGCCATGGCGCCGAGCGTGATGATGAAAGGATGAACGCCCAAGGCGACCGTGAGACCGCCGTTGAACAAGCCGCAGAGCACTCCTGCGCCCACGCAAACGCCGATCCCGAGAATCACGCCGAACCAGGAAGTGGAGTCGGCACCGACGCCCTCCGGCCCGTAATGGTGAAGCACCATGGCGCCAAGCACCGACGCGAGCGCATAGATCGAACCGACGGAAAGATCGATGCCGCCCGAGATGATGACGACCGCCATGCCCACGGCCATGATCGCAGTGAAACTGGTGTCCTTGGCGAGTTGCGCGAGATTCTGCGAATTGAGAAATTTATTCTTTACCACGAACGCGGGGGTCCGCTCCCCAGCCTCATTGGTATTGAACGCCCGTTTCCTCGTGCCATCGGCAGTCCGTTCGAACAGCGGGATTCGCACGGAGCCGCTGAATGCGGTGAGCAGCAAGCCCAAGGCGAGGATGACGAGTAAAAGACCGCTTTCTTGAAATCGGAAAAGTGAGCGCAAGGGGGACGACATGGAGGGGCGATTCGAAAGGAAACCGCTCGAGACTGCACCGATCCGGACGCTATTCGTCAACTATTACCCTGTGGCAAACGACTCAACTCAGGGTTTTGCCTCTCAGGCAGCCAAACCCCGGGCTTTTCACTTCTTCTGGCCGTAGTAGGCGCCGGGCCCGTGTTTGCGTTTAAAATGCTTGTTGAGCAGCTCGGGTTCGATTGGGCGCAACTTCGGTTCCAGTTGCAGCGACATTAATGCCATGTGGGCGCAGCATTCGGCGGCGACGGCGACCTCCACGGCTTTCGCGACCGTTGGACCCCACGTAAACGGCGCGTGACGGTTCACCAGCACGGCGGGGCAGTCGAGCGGGTCGATCTTCTTGAAACGTTCGAGGATCACGTTGCCGGTTTCCCATTCGTAGGCGCTGGCGATTTCCTTGGCGGTCATTTTCCGGGTCACCGGAATATTGCCGTAAAAGTAATCGGCATGCGTCGTCCCGAAGATCGGTACTGCGCGGCCGGCTTGGGCAAAGGCAGTGGCGCACGACGAATGCGTGTGCACGATACCGCCGATCGACGCGAAGCCGAGGTACAGGCGGCGGTGCGTGGGCGTGTCGGAGGACGGATTGAGCTTTCCCTCGACCTTTTTTCCTTCGAGGTCGACGAGCACCATGTCAGTGGCTTTCAACACCGAATAATCCACGCCGCTGGGCTTGATCGCAAAAATGCCGCGCGCACGGTCAACGGCACTGGCGTTGCCGAAGGTGAGATTGATCAGGCCGTGCTTCGGCAGGAGCAGGTTGGCTTCAAAGGCTTCGCGTTTGAGTTCAGTCAGCATGGCGGGAAATTTTGAATGAGGCGTTGACCACGAAATTCACGAAAGGGCACGAAATGAAACGGGAAAAGATAGGTCACTTACTGGATAGGGTGTTCGGAGAAAGGGAAGATGGATGGGTTTCGTGTCCATTCGTGTGTTTCGCGGGCCCATCTGCCGATCCGGATTCAGCGGCGCTGCTTGAGCTGGTCGAGCATGACGGCGCCGAGCAGAATAGCGCCGCGCACGACGTATTGGTAGAAGGAGTCGATGTTGAGGAGGTTCATCGCATTTTCGACGATCCCCATGATGAACACGCCGGCGATGACGTAGCTCATCCGACCGATGCCGCCGCTCAAGGACACGCCGCCGAGGACGCACGCCGAGATGATGGAGAGTTCGCTGCCTTGGGCGGTTTTCGGGTCGCCGATGCCGAGGCGCGCGGCGAGGAGCACGCCCGCGAGCGCCGCGACGACGCCTTGAATGGTGAAGATGGTGATCTTCACGAAATTGACGTTTACGCCCGCGAGGCGTGCGGCCTCCTCGTTGCCGCCGATGGCGAGCGTATTGCGACCGAACGTGGTGCGTTGCAGGACGAATCCGAAGAACGCGAACAATCCCAGGCACACCCAGACCGGCAGCGTGATTTGAAAAAGAATTCCGCCGGAGCGGTTGTGAATCACCGGGTACGCCCAGTTGGCGAGATGGAGCAGGGTGTCGTTGTCGATGCCGATCGATTTGCCGTCGGCGAAAACAAAGGCCAGTCCCTTTACCATCATCATGGTCGAAAGGGTCGTGATGAGCGCGTTGATCTTAAAGCGGGCGACCACCACGCCGTTGAGCAATCCGACCACCGCGCCGAACGCCAGAGCCGTGGTCGTCGCGAGTACGAGGTTGCCGCCGTGACGCAGCACCAGCGCGCAAAGGACGCCACCGGCAGGAATGAGCGTGCCGACCGAAAGATCGAAGTTACCCGAGGCGAGACAGAAGAGCATCGTGGTTGCAACGATGCCCACGGTCGTGACCTGCAGCAGCAGGTTCATGATGTTTTCGGGCGACCCAAAGTTTTGGACGGTAAACCAGCAGACGATGATCAACACTCCGAGAATGAGCTGCATGCCGGCGCGGTCGAGCAGCGCAATAAAAGGGTGGGTGGGTTTTCCGGAGGGCGAACTCATGAGTCAGGCGGCGGAGTTTTTTTCGAGTGGCAGCGCTTGGGCGAGCACACGCTCCGGCGTGGCTTCGGCGCGGTTCAAGACGGCGGAAATCGCGCCCTCGCGCATCACGGCTATGCGATCGGCGAGGCCGAGCACTTCCGGGAGATCGCTGGAAACGACGATGATGCCGGTGCCTTCACGGGCGAGGCGGAAGATGATCTGGTAAATTTCACTTTTGGCGCCGATGTCGATGCCGCGGGTGGGCTCATCGAGCAGCAACACACGGATTTTCGTCGAGAGCCAGCGGCCGAGAATGACTTTCTGCTGGTTGCCGCCCGAGAGATGCTTGATCAACTGCTGTGGCGTGGGCGTCTTAACGTTGAGCGACTCGATTTGTTTGCGCGCGTTTGCGTTTTCCCAGCGCTCGTTGATGATGCCACCGAAACGGACGTGCGCCTTGCGCGCGCTCAGGTTGCAATTTTCCATCACGGAAAGAATTGGCACGATACCTTCCTTCTTCCGATCCTCGGTGCAATAGACGAGACCCGCGGCAATCGCATCGCGCGGGCTGCGCAGCGTCACGGTCTCGCCATGGACTTTCACGCCGCCTGCGGTCATGGGCTCGGCGCCGAAAAGAAGTTTGAGCAATTCCGTCCGCCCGGCGCCGACGAGACCGAACAAACCGAGGATTTCCCCTTGCGCGACCTCCAGCGACACCGGCTCGGTCACGCCGCGGCCTTCCACGCCGGTGACTTCCAGTGCCACCGCACCATGCGGACGGCTCGAATAACCGAAGACGTCGGCGATGTCGCGGCCGACCATGTCCTGCACGAGCAGCCCGGGCGTGACTTTTGCCAAAGTCTCATGCGTGCGGACGTGGCGGCCATCGCGCAACACCGTGCAGGCGTCGCAGAGTTTGAAAATTTCCTCCATGCGGTGCGTCACATAGAGGATCACGCAACCCTGCGCGCGCAGCTCGCGGATGACGTTGAACAGCTTGTCGATTTCGCGCGCGGAAAGACTGCTCGTGGGCTCGTCGAACGCGATGACTTTGGCGCCGCGAGTGAGCGCCTTGGCGATCTCGACCATCTGGCGCTGGCCGATGGGCAGATGCGCGAGCTTCATATCCGGGTCGACGGATTCGCCGAGCCGTCGCAATTGCGCGGCGGTTTGTTCGCGCAGCGCCTTGCGATTCACGATCCCGCGATTGGTGGGCAGATGGCCGAGGTAAATGTTTTCCGCGACGGTCATCTCGGGAATCAGGTGCAATTCCTGGTAAATGACTGCCACGCCCGCCGCCATGGCTTCGGCGGTGGAGTTAAAAACCTGCGCCTTGCCGTCGATGAGAAACTGGCCGGTCGTGGGCGCGTGCGAGCCGCTGAGCGCTTTCAACAACGTGGATTTGCCCGCGCCATTTTCGCCCATCAACGCGTGGATCGAGCCGGCGTTTACGCCAAAACTGACGCCACCAAGGGCCGTGACGCCCGGATAAACCTTGGTGACTTGCTCGAATTGAAGATAGGGCGCGGCCGAACCCATGAGACCCTTAGAGAATTCCTTCGTGCTTGAGCACCTGTTTGAAATTTTCCCGGGTGATTAGCATTCCTTCAGAACGCGTGTCGGGCGGCGGTGGCGTGCCATCCTTGATCCATTTGTAAAGCATCTCGCTGGATTGGAAACCCTCGGCCGGCGCGGAAGCGAGCATCGAGCCGAAGAAGGGCGTTGGTTTTGCTTTGCTCAGTTCATCGATGCAATCCGTTCCGTTGATGCCCACACCGACCGCGGTGTCGGCGGTGAAGCCGCGCGCTTCGACGGCGCGAACAGCGCCGAGCACCGCACTGTCATTCATGCCAAGGATGAGCCAGTGCTTAACATCGGGATGCTGCGTGAGCAAAACATTGGCCGCGTCGAAACTTCCCGGGATGTCAGTGGATTTCTGCGGCCCCTTGAAAATGCGATCGGCCGGCACACCGGCCTTTTCCAAGGCGGCGATGGAGCTGTCGGTGCGCTCGCGAGCGGTGTCGAGCTCTTCAAATGTGATCGCGCACACGGCGGTGTCGGCGGGCGTCCAACCGCGTTTCTTCATTTCGGCCGCGAGGGTTTCGCCCTGCTTGGTGCCGATGCGCGTGGCCGACATCCCGACATACGGGACCTCGGTCATGAATTTGCCTTCCTTCAAGAATTGATCGTCCACGATCACGACTTTCAGATTGTGCTGCTTGGCGCGCGCCATGATGGCTGGTCCGAGGCGGACGTCGGGCGTGCAGATGACAAATCCCTGCGCGCCGGCGACAGCGAGGTTGTCGATCATGGCCATGACCTTTTCACCGTCCTGCACCCCCTGCTTGATCAGCTCGAAACCATATTGCGCGGCGGCCTTGTCCGCGCCTTTCCATTCGTATTGAAACCATGGCTCCTCGGGTTGTTTGACGAGATAACCGATTTTGATCTTGTCCGGTGTCGGAGCCGCCGCCGTCGCGCTACCAGTGGCAGGTGCGGCTTGTTTGCTGCAGGCGGAGACAAGGATGATCGAGGCGGCGAGGCAAAGTCCGAGCAGGGTGGAGGATTTCATGGAGTAATAATGATCCTTACATGAATCAGACGCGCAAGCCTTGCGCGAGAGCGTAGTAAAGGTCGTTCTGCCGTAACTGGGTCTTGAATTCCCGCAGATTTGTACCGGCGTCGATAACCGCGAGTTCGATCCCGGCGATCGCCGCGAAGTCCTCCAGATGTTCCGTGGTGACGGAATAGCTGTAACCGGTGTGATGCGCGCCGCCAGCGTAGATCCACGCGGCGCACGCAGTTTTGAAGTCCGGTTTGCATTCCCAGACGGCGCGGGCGACCGGCAGCTTGGGCAACTTGGGCGTTTTGACGGCTTTGACCTCGTTGACGATCAGGCGGAAACGACTACCCATGTCGACGAGCGAGGCGTTGAGCGCCGGACCGGCGGGAGCATCGAATACGAGGCGCACCGGATCGGCTTTGCCGCCGATGCCGAGCGGATGAATCTGAATCGACGGCGTCGTCGCAGCGATGGTCGGGCAAATTTCCAACATGTGCGAACCGAGCACCTGATGACCTTTCGGCGACAGGTGATAAGTGTAATCCTCCATGAACGACGTGCCGCCGGGCAGTCCGTCGCCGATCACTTTCATTGCGCGCAGCAAGGCCGCGGTTTTCCAATCGCCTTCCGCGCCGAAACCGTAGCCGTCGGCCATGAGACGCTGGCAGGCAAGTCCGGGTAATTGGGTGAGACCGTGCAAATCCTCGAACGTGGTCGTGAAACCCTTGAAATCGCCTTCCTCCAAGAACGCGCGGATGCCAAGTTCCGCTTGGGCGCCTTCGCGCAGCGATTCATGGCGCGCGCCGCCTTTGCGCAGTTCCTTCGCGACGGCGTAGGAGTTTTCGTATTCGGCACAAAGTGCGTCGATGGCCTTGGCGTTGACGGCTTTCACGCGTGCGGTGAGATCGCCCATGCCGTAGCCATTTGTGGCAAAACCAAAGCGAATTTCCGTGGCAACCTTGTCGCCTTCGGTCACGGCGACTTGGCGCATATTATCGCCGAAGCGGGCGAACCGTGCGCCCTGCCAGTCGTGCCACGCACGAGCGACGCGGGTCCAGGCACCGACCCGCTGCTGGACTTCGTCGTCGCTCCAGTGACCGACGACCACCTTGCGTTCGAGACGGAGGCGCGTGTGGATGAAACCGGCCTCGCGGTCGCCGTGGGCGGCCTGATTCAGGTTCATGAAATCCATGTCGATCGTGTTCCACGGCAGGTCGCGATTGAACTGCGTGTGCAAGTGACAGAACGGTTTCTTCAACGACGTCAGGCCGCGAATCCACATCTTCGACGGGGAGAAGGTGTGCATCCACAGGATGAGACCCGCGCACTTCGGATCGGAGTTGGCGTCGAGGCAGAGCTGCGTGATTTCGTCGGGCGTCGTGAGCAGCGCCTTGAAGACGATGCGGACGGGAACGTGTTTGGATTTATCGAGTGCAGCGGCGACTTCGCGGGCATTGTTGGCGACCTGCTTGAGCGGGCCGGGGCCATAGAGGTGTTGCGAACCGCAGACGAACCAGATTTCAGAGGGAGCGAGTTTCATGGGAAAAGGGGGGGGAGGAAATTTTTTAAGAGCGTATTGTAGTGGGGTAGGGACAGGCCTCAGTGCCTGTCCGCGGGCGCGGCGGACCCAGCAGGCAGGGACGCCTGCTGCTACCTTTGAAAATTATTCGAGCGTGAGCACGACGACGGATTTCGACGGTAGCGTGACCGTGAGCTGGCCGTTGGCGTCGAGTTTTGCGCCGTTGAAGGGCTCGGGTTTCACGACGTCCGGTGCGGCGAAGGTGTTGTGATCCTGCATCGCCGGGGAAGTGAGGATGCGTCCCGTGGCCGATTTTGCGGTGAGGCCGGCGAGCGTGCACGTGACGGTGATCGCGGAGTTTGGGTTGGCATTGACGAGCGAGAGATGAACCTTGCCGGTTTGGTCGCGGGAAGCGGCAGCACTCACAGCGGGAATCTTTTCCTGACCGAAAACATAATCAGGCGTCGAAAGGGCGACCGGAAGCGAGGTTGCGCCTTGATGAACCTTGTACATTTCGAACACGTGGTAGGTCGGCGTCAGGACCATCTTGTCCTTGTCGGTGAGAATCATCGCTTGCAGCACGTTGATCATCTGGGCGATGTTCGCCATGCTGATGCGATCGGCGTGATGCTGAAAAAGATCGAGATTCAAACCGGCGACGATGGCGTCGCGCAGCGTGTTTTGCTGCTGGAGAAAACCGGGATTACTGCCCGGAGTCGCATCGTACCAAGTGCCCCATTCGTCGACCACGAGGCCGACCCGTTTGCTCGGGTCGTATTTATCCATGATGGCGGAATGTTTCTCGAGGAGATCCTCGATGTGGAGGGTGTGCTGGAGGGTCACGAACCAGCCGGCTTCATCGAAATCCGTCGCGGAGCCCTTGCTGCCTCTCCAGTTGCCCGTGGGCAGCGTGTAATAGTGCAGCGAAAGGCCGTCCATTTGTTTGCTGGCGTTGGCCATGAGCGCCTCGGTCCAGGAATAGTCGTCGCCGTTCGAGCCACCGGCGACACGGTAGATTTTGTTGCCCGGATAATTTTTGACGAAGGTATTATAGCGGCGGAATTCGTCCGCGTAGTACTCGGGGCGCATGTTGCCGCCGCAGCCCCAGCTCTCATTGCCGACGGCGACGTATTTGATTTTCCACGGCTTGTCGCGACCATTGGCGCGGCGGAGATTGGCCATCGGCGAGTTGGCGTCGGACGTCATGTATTCGACCCACTCCATCGCCTCCTGCACGGTGCCGCTGCCGACATTGAGGCAGACATACGGCTCGGTGCCGATGAGTTCGCAGAAATCAAGAAACTCATGCGTGCCGAAATGATTGTTTTCGACGACGCCACCCCAATGCGTGTTGATCATGGACGGTCGTTTTTCCTGCGGCCCGATGCCGTCCTTCCAATGATATTCGTCGGCGAAGCAACCGCCCGGCCAGCGCACGACGGGAACGTGCAGATTTTTAAGCGCGGCGATCACATCGTTGCGCATGCCTCGCGTGTTGGGAATCGGCGAGTCCTGGCCGACCCAGATTCCGCCGTAAATGCAGGTGCCGAGATGTTCGGCGAATTGGCCGTAGATGTTGGGATTGATGACCGGGCCCGGCTGGTCGGCGCGAATGCTGAGCGTGGCGGTGGCGGACGGCTCGATGGCGCGGGTGACTGACGCGGACGCGAAGCAGAGGGCGAGCAGGCCGAGGCTGCGGGCGAGGAGGGAGGTTGGGGCGGGGAGTTTCATGGAGTGATTGAAGAAGGCAGAGTTGAATGGGTAGTGCGGATTATCCTTGATCCGCCGCGCGGCGCATTAGGGATAACGCGCCCTACCTTTTCAGAAGTAGCAGGTCCTTCATGACCCGCGAGAGATCGGCGGATTTGCTGAGGCCGCCGAGGGAATCGTGGAGTTGGCGATACAACGCGTAGAGCTGATTGTAGGTTTTCTGCGCCTCAGCTTTTGGTTTGTAGGCGATTTTCTTCAGCGAAGTCATCTTGCGCTGCGCCGTGGGGAAATCCGGATGCGCACCCGCGAGCACGGCGGCGGAAACGGCCGAGCCCAGCGCGCAAGCCTGGCTGGAGCCGGACACCAGCATCGTGCAACCGGTGACGTCTGCGTAGATCTGCATGAGCAACGGATTCTTCTCCGCGATGCCGCCGGCGCAAACCACGCGATCGATCGGCACGCCGTATTCCCGGATGCGTTCGATGATGGCGCGGGCGCCAAACGCCGTGGCTTCGATCAATGCGCGATAAATTTCCGCCTGCGTCGTGTGCAGCGTGAAGCCGATGATCGCGCCGGTGAGGAGCGGATCGACGAGAATGGTGCGGTTGCCGTTCTGCCAATCGAGTGCGAGCAAGCCGCTGGCACCGGGCTTGTGTTTAGCGACTTCTTCCGTGAGTCGCACATGGCGGGCGGCGTTGCCTTCGCAAACGACCTCGACCCACCACTTGAAAATGTCACCGACGGCGGATTGGCCGGCTTCGATGCCGTAAAATCCGGGAAGAATGGCACCCGGGACGATGCCGCAGATCCCGGGAATATCGGCGACCGATTTGCCCAGCGAAACGACGCCGCAGTCGCAGGTGGATGTGCCGATGACCTTGACGAGCGTGCCCTCGGCGACACCGCAACCGATCGCGCCGTAGTGCACGTCGAACTCGCCGATCGCAATGGGAATGCCGGCGGGCAGGCCGAGTTTTTTCGCCCATTCCGCGCTCAGCGCGCCGGCGGGTTCGGTAGCATCGTGAGCTTTGACGTAAAGCCGTTCGCGCAGTTCCGCGAGCGCTGGATCGAGCAGCGCGAGAAATTCCTTGTCTGGCAAACCGCCCCAGCTGTCGGAATAAAGCGCCTTGTGGCCGGCGGCGCAGATGCCGCGCTTGATCTTTTTCGGGTCGGTGATCCCGGCGAGGACCGACGGCACCCAGTCGCATAATTCGACCCACGAGTAAGCGGCCGCAAAAACCTTGGGCGCGATGTTGTGGCAATGCCAGAGTTTGGACCAAAACCATTCCGAAGAGTAAGTGTTACCGCACTTCGCGATAAATTGCGGTCGATGCTTTGCGGCGGTTTCAGTGATTTTGGCGGCCTCGCGCCAGCTTGTATGGTCCTTCCAAAGCCAGCACTGGGCATCGAGATTTTTTGCCCACTTTTTCGAGGACGCGAGGGGAATATTGTGTGCGTCGACGGGGATGGGGCTGGAGCCGGTCGTATCGACGCCGAGGCCGACGATTTTTTTGGTGTCGAACCCGCGCGTTTTCTTGGCGGCGGCGAGGGCGAGGCGCACGCTTTTCTCCAAGCCGAAGAGATAATCCGCCGGATGTTGCCGGGCGAGATGGTGATCGCGGGCGTCGAGCAGAATGCCCTGCGAGCCGGATGGGTAGTTGACGGTGCTGCTGCCCAGTTCCGCGCCGTCGGCGCAGCGAACCACGAGGGCGCGCACCGAGTTGGTGCCGTAATCAATTCCGAGGGTATACACAGTTGAAGAGGTTAGAGGGCTAAGACTCTGGGGAAATAACGCCGCTACTTTACAGTCATCCGGAAGCAACGCCACCCGGAAAATCTCCGCCGGGCTTCAGCGTTGAGGCGAGGGGGAGCGGAAAAACCAGAGGAAGGGAAATTGAACCGCTGATTGATTTCGCCAAAGGGCGAAATTTTTTGAAGTCACCTCCGCCTGATCGGCTCCGGGGCAAAAGTTGGGCGCTGCTGATCGCAGCCTTATCCTCAAACGTCTGCGTTGCGTCAGCTCAATTTCTGTTTGGGTTGGTGCGTCTTCCTGACTGGAACGGCAGCGACCCCGCTGCCGTTCTAACGTGGGCGAGGCTGCCCACGCTCCAGATGGCCCGCAGCGCGAAATCGAGACGCTCATGTTCTACTGAATCGGTAATGCTCTACACCCGAACAACGCTCAGTCGCAGGTTGACTTCGTCGAGGTCGAAGCGGGCGGGATCGTAGCTCCCAATCCACTCTTTCCAATGGTCATGTTCGGGATGCTTGGGATTGGGCAAGGCCTCGCAGAGCTCTTCGTAACCGGGAATGCTCCCGCAATCTTCCGGCGGACATGCGCGCTCGCCGCGGATGCAACGGGCGGATTTCAGGCGTTTGGTCACCGGTAGAATTGCCTTCACCGTCACCTCGTGTTCCCAGTCGTCGCCAAAATCGTAGTTATAGTGAAATTTATCGCCCGCGGTCGTGATCAAATCGCGCAGCGTGAACTTCGATTCGTCGCGGGTGATCGCATCACCCATCGACTGCTGCCAGCCGGCATCGTTTGGATCGGCTTGACCGTACTCGTTGCTTCCAACGCGGAAGGCGTGGAGATGGGAATTCGTCCATCCCATGACGACTTGCATGACGTCGTGCAGCCGGTCCAACCGGATGTTACCGGGGACGGAAAACTCCCGCCAGATACGCGGCTTCGTGTGCAGCAGGGAGATTTCCAGCAGCACCTCGGTGTGGGAAGGCCCGGCGAATTTTGCTTTCGGGCCGGAGATCTTGGCCTGCGGCACGGCGAATTTGCGGTTGAGTGAAACCATGGTGAAAATTGAAAGCGCGTTGCTGCGACTCACTTTCCGAGCGCGGAAAGCACGGTGCGAAAATTATTCAGGCCGGCCTGTATATAGCGGCTTCTGCGTTTCCGGAGAGCTTGTTCATAGATAGCGAACCGGTCTCGGCTGCTTCAAGTTTTCCACCGATGGCGTGGTAAAATCCAAATCGACAACCCTTTCCTGTTTCAGTCGCTTCAGGACCGCGCTCGCATGTTTGCGCATCACGCCATGCTTGAAGCATACCTCCATCACGTCGACTTCGTCGTGCAGGTTTTTTTGACGGAGACGCATTTCCAGATCCTCTTCGAACACGTTCAACTTCAACGGCTGTGTGGCTGCTCCGAGGTCTAGCAGTATTTCGTTACGCGCAATCGCATCCCGATTGATGTCGAAGTTGGCGTTACCGTTGAGCCGGTCCTTGTCCCAAGCCACGGTCAGAAACTTATCGATGCCGCGTGGATGTGCCGACCCGAAGATCAGACCATAGATGGTTCGAGCCCTTTTTGATCGAAAAAGGAGCCAAATAGTATCGTCGGCCGACCGGGAGAAACTGCCGGTAGTAATCCAGCACTGCATGATGAACCTGGTTGAAGTCGTCGGCCGGCGTAATCTTCTGCTTGATCGCCGGGTGTTCGCGAAAACGTTGCAAGGTGGCTGACGAAATGAAGAAAAGAAAATCGGCGTAGGGGAACGCAACCAGTTTCCGGAAGACCTCGGGCGTCACGTGCGATACACCAAATTGGTCGATCAGGAGCAGCTTGGCCGCATCGCGGGCTTGGAGGGTGGACTCGTGAGCTGCGAAAGCTTCTGCAAACTCAGCTTGCGCAATCTCAACTTCGACTCCTGGTATTGTCCACTCACCTGTCTTCAGCGTCTCCTTAAGCGTGGCAACCTTGCGAGCCGATGCGTCCGAAAAATGGGCGGTGATGCTTACCTTGCCCCAGGCTGCGAGATCGAGTTTGGAATACTCGCGCAGTACCTGCAGCGTCCGCAACGGGCTGCCCGTCGCCCCGTTCGTATCCGCGCCGGGGCCGGCGAAGAAATCGTAGAGATGGACCGAGTGGAGCTGGTCCCACTCGCGCGCCAGGAAAACCGGCAACCATTCCCGGGTGTAGAGTTGGAAGATTTCCAGCTTGGTGAGCGTTCCCTCGTCGAAGGCCTTCTCGTGGAAATCGTCGCCGGACATGGTCAGCAGGCGGCCATTTCATCAAGCAACAACGTGCGTGCCCGGGGCGAAGCGACTGGATTGGTCTCGGTTTGCGGGAATTCGTCGTAGGTCTGACCGTCGAGAGTGCGGCCGGTCTCGGCCTTGCGGACGCCGCCCCACTGCTTGAAAAAGAAGGGGACTTGAGTTCGGCTGCACTGTTCGCGGATGGATCGCACCCAGACGCCGTCGATAGGTCGGGCCCCTGCTCCGCTCTCGCCGCCTACGATCACCCAACGGATGCCGCTGAGATCGAACTGCCCCAAATTTTCCAGCAAGGGCTCGATCGAAAGAAAGGCCACCGCTGCTTTGGCTCGTCGCAGCAGGTCAATTCGGGGCAAGCCGTGCTGGCGATTCTCCACGCTAACGCCCCACCAAATATGAGATGCGGCTGCCGCTTTTTTAAGCTTCGTGCGCAGGAGGCGGCTCATCCGGTTGGCCCGCTTGGTGAGGATTTGGTAGGTGTGCCAGTTGGCGGCGAGCATCACCCGGCATATTTTTTCAATGTAATCATCTGACACGTCCTCATGGAACAGATCGCTCATTGAGTTCACGAAGATGCGGCGTGGCGTACTCCAGCGGATTGGATCACCGAGTTTTTCGGGCACGAGTCGAAGATTGAAACCAAATTCGAATGGATGTCCCTTTACGCCGCGAAATCGTTCCGCGAGAGTTTCCGCGTAGCAATGTTTGCAGCCGGGGCTGACCTTGGTGCAGCCTCGCACAGGATTCCAAGTGGAGTCGGTCCATTCGATTTTAGACGAAGCGCTCATGGGAAGGTATGGGTTGGGTGGTGGACTCAAAAAAATCCTACGTGAAAAGGAAATGCTCACGACCGCAGGTTTACGAGTCGGTTTTTCGCTTTGATGTTTTTCTGTGCGTCATCGGTTTTGTCGAGGCGAGCATTGCGCGCTCCCAGTGTGGAGGAGGGCGAGGAGTGTGTTGATCGACGAAGAGGACGTAATCGGCGGGGCCGGTGTCGGTGGGATATTCGCGAATGGCGATGCCGGGGCCGACGGAGAAGTTGATTTCCTTTTTGTCCTGCACGACCCAACCCGAAGCGGCGAGCAGACCGTCGATGCGGTCGCGGGCGGATTGTTCGGGGTTTTGGTTTGGCGGCGTCGGGGTCGCTTAAAACGACGGAAAGAAGAGAGGAGCGGCAGGCCTTTCGATCTTCGGGTGACGATGCGGCTGATGTGATCAGACCAATAAAATCGGCGCGGCCGTGGGACCCTGCCGTGCGGATTGGAAAAGCTGAATTAGTCGGCCCCATCTTACTTGTCGGGTCGTCTGAATTTCCTTTTGACCCGAGCGTTCGATGCTTCTTCACCAAATAGCTGTTCGCTTTTGACATCCACCGGCTGCTATAGGTAAGGAGCAGATCATGCTTCGTGCTTCACGGCACTGCTCAGCTCCTCTCCTCCGCGAGGAATTACCACCATGAGTGCCCTGACAAGAATTCGCATCGCCCTGGTCGCATCCGCTTTAATGTTGGCGGGTTGCGTTTCATCCGGGCCGGGCCTTTACATCGATTCATCAGCCGCGAACGGAAAATCCCCCGCCGTTTTTTCCCAACAAGAAATTCCGACCATTCGTTACAGCCTCCCGGAAACGCAAGTTTCAGGTGTCGCCATTAAAGTGCTCATGCAACCTGCCGGGATCACTGTGTGGCGCCAATACGCAAGAGTTTCCGACTTCGATGATTTTCCAGACAACGGGCTTGAGATTGACCATCCCACTCACTTTGAACCGGAAGAGAAAATGGAATTTCCGGGATTGGTATCTGGAAATTACACGGCAGAGCTTTGGATCAAAGGACGGAAGGAAAGCAGCCTGAATTTTTCCGTCAGCAATTCCGCCAGCCATGGCTCGTTCCAAAGACGCCCCCATATGCCTGGCTCTGGAGAAATCTATGTCCCGCCTGCAACGGCGAGATTTCATGCGTCCAGAAATTCAATGAATCCGGCCGTCGCCCAGCTCGATACCTTTGTCGGCTTGACCGATGAACAAAAGGCGGAGGTCACGAAAATCTATCTCGACGAAAATCCGCCGGCAATTGCCTCCTCCGGGGATCAAATGGAAAAGCTCAGGATGAAAATTTACCTTTTGCTGTCACCGGAACAACAAAAACTCTATGACGACGACGGTTCGGCCGTTCGGGGCGTCGAACAACTCCTCGGACGACTCAACGAATCGGTTGAACTCACCCCCGAGCAGAACGCGGAGGTGGCGAAGATCATGGCTGGCGAAAACCTGATGCCGAAAGCATTCTCTTCACTCAAGGCTCGGTCGGAGGAAAAGGTCGTCAACGACCAGAGTGCGCGGGCTAAAGTTCTCGCTTTGTTGACCCCGGTGCAGCGAAAAATCTACGACGATGCACCCCAAAGGCCCGTTGCAGGGATGATGAAAGGATCCATTCCCCTCCGAGCGGTGGCTTTTCGCGAAAGGGTAACTTATATCGGCGACCTGATCAAAAAATCCCTGGCGATGACTGCCCGGCTTGGTCTGATCACCGAGGTTAAACCTGTCTGGGACCCTAGCTCGACGTTTGAGAACGGCTTTAAATCAGTTGGGCATCCTGATTCTGCCAGTGGCCAATTTCGTTATGATGTTGAAGGCAGCGAACGATCGGAACAGCTGACTGTCTACTGGAAAAAAGTGTCGCCGACCGCTCCCATCGAAATCGTCAAAATCGAGGGCAGAGCCGGTGAAGTTATTGCGGAGAAACTGTAGCCGGGCGGTTTCCCGGTTGTGGCGCAAAAAAAGCGGGACCACTGGGTCCCGCTGGGTGAAAATAGAATTAATCCAAACGGCTTTTACTTGTCGGGGCGTTTGTATTCCTTGTGGCCGGAGCGCTGGATGCTGCCGAGTTCCTTGATCAAGGCGACGGCGCCGGGATTGTCGTTGGCCTTGAAGGCATCGTTGAGCTTGGCGAGTTTTCCCTGGAATTCCTTCATCTTGGCCTGGTAGCCTTCGACGTATTTGGCGCGTTCGGCTTCGGGCTGATCCTTGGTCGTATCAGGCTGGAGCGTGAGGGCTTTTTCGGTTTGCTCCTTGATGGTCGCAACGAGTTCAAGCGACGAAGCGTTTTTCGCCGGATCGGCGGACTGCTTGCGCAATTGGCGCCAGGCATGATTCAGCTTCTCCATCACCTTGCCGAGCTCGGTGTCGGGCTCGTCGTGTTTCCCCATATGGCCGTCACTGGGTGGTGGAGGCGGTGGAGTATCGTCGGCACGCAATAATGCGGCGGTCGGAAAGAATAACGTTGCGGCGAGGGCCAGTGGCAGGAGGCGTTTCTTCATGGGTTAAAGCGAATAACGTGTTCGGGATTCGAAGGGAGAGTTAGACGCGGCGGGAACGTTTGGCAAGTTCGACGGCGAATGGGCAAGCGGACTTGACGGTAATTTCAAGACGCCATTGTGCCGGGAGGGTTACCGGACAAGTGTCCGCTCGTTTCCTTCAGCACCACCCCGGTCGCCTTACGCCAACTTCACCCGCTTGACTCGAAACTTTCGGATCCCACGCTTGTCACTGTAGAATACCCTAACTTTGCCGCGCGGGGCTTTCCAGCCCTTGGAAAGCCTCCGTCTCTTATCTGTGCAACTCAACCTCCGGCCAATTTCATGAGCGAAATCACCCTCGTGCTGGAAGCCGTCGGGCGGGGCGAGGAGTGTGCCTCGGAGGAATTGCTGCCGCTGGTTTACGCGGAATTGCGGCGCCACGCGTCGGCGCGGATGGCGCAGGAGGTAAGCGGGCAGACGTTGCAACCGACCGCATTGGTCCACGAGGCGTGGTTGCGGATGTTTGGGGATGGCGAGCGCCGCTGGCAGAACCGGGCGCACTTTTTCGGGGCGGCCGCGCAGGCGATGCGGCGGATTCTGATTGAAAACGCCCGGCGCAAATCCCGGCTCAAGCGCGGTGGAGATCAAGTGCGGGTCGACGTGGAACAGGTTGAACTGGCCGCAACCACGCCGGACGAGAAGGTGCTCTTGATCGACGACGCGTTGGAAAAACTCCAGATGCAGGATCCGGAAAAGGCCCAGGTTGTGGTCCTGAAATTTTTCGGGGGCCTGACCAACCAGCAGGTCGCGGAAAGCATGGCGGTGACCGAGCGCACGATCGAGCGGCACTGGGCTTACGCCAAGGCTTGGTTGTTTCAGAGTATCCGGGCGCAGCAATGACGGGTCGGGTCGGGCGGAAATTGAATCGGGCGTGAAGGCGCGGGCGGATGACGGTGATTCGATCAACTACGGCGGGGTCGCCGTAGCTCCAGTCCGGAAATGGAGGACCGAATTGGGAGACAACCGGAATTTTTTTGTCGGGTTTTTGTGTTGGATCGCGCATGATGGAAGTGACCCCAGAACGATGAACGCCGATACCCAGCGTGAAGAGGAATTGTTTGATGCCGCCCGGAAATTGACCGAGGCGCGGGTGCGAACGTCTTTTTTGGACCAGAAATGCGGTGGCGACGGGGCATTGCGCGGGCGGATCGAGGCGTTGCTGCGGGCGGTGGAAGAGGCCGATGATTTTTTTGCGGAAGGCAGCACGGTTCTCACGCGTCCGGGAGCGGCGTTGCAATTTTCCGCCGGGGCGCTGGCGTCGGTCGAAGGTCCGCGTCCAAGTCCGCCGGGCGAGGAACCGATTGGAACGAAAATTGGCCGGTACAAATTGCTGGAAAAAATCGGCGAGGGCGGTTGTGGCGTGGTTTATATGGCGGAGCAGGAGGAGCCCGTGCGTCGGCGCGTGGCGCTCAAGATTATCAAGCTCGGCATGGAAACAAAAAGCGTCATTGCGCGCTTCGAGGCGGAGCGGCAGGCGCTGGCAATGATGGATCACCCGAACATCGCCCGGGTGTTCGATGCGGGCGCGACGGATCGCGGGCCGCCTTACTTCATCATGGAGCTGGTGCGCGGCATGAAGATCACGGAGTACTGCGACAAAAACCGCCTCAACACGCAGCAACGGCTCGATCTTTTTGTCCAAAGTTGCCACGCGATCCAGCACGCGCATCAGAAGGGAATCATCCACGGCGACATCAAGCCGTCGAACATCATGGTCGCGTTGCATGACGGTGTGCCGGTGCCAAAGGTGATCGACTTCGGAATCTCGAAGGCGACCGAGGCACGGCTCACCGACCGGAGCCTGTTTGCGACGTTCGCGGCGCTGATCGGCACGCCTGCCTACATGAGTCCCGAGCAGGCGGAAATGGGCGGCGTCGACATCGATACGCGCAGCGACATCTACAGCCTCGGCGTGTTGCTCTACGAATTGTTGACGGGGAAAACTCCCTTCGATCCCAAGGAGCTCACAAAGGTCGGCCTCGACGAGATGCGCCGGGTGCTGCGGGAAAAAGAACCGCCCCGGCCGTCGATTCGCCTCGGCACGCTTTCGGAAATTGATCTGGCTAAAACCGCGAGCGTGCGCCGGACCGATCCAAGCCGGTTGGTTTCCGCCCTGCGCGGCGATCTGGACTGGATTGTGATGAAGGCCCTGGAGAAGGATCGGAGCCGTCGTTACGAGACCGCCAACGGCCTCGCGATGGATATTCAGCACCATCTGAATAATGAGCCCGTCGCCGCGCGTCCGCCCAGCTGGCGTTATCGTTTCCAGAAACTGGTCCGGCGGAACCGCGTGGTTTTTGCGGCGGGCGGGGCGGTGGCGGTGGCGCTGGTGATTGGCACGAGCACGTCGACGTGGCTCTTCTTGAAGGAACGTGAGGCGCGGCAACGGGCGGTGGCAGCCGAGCAGCAGCAGGCGAAGTTGCGTCATGGGGCCGAACTGCGCGAACGCCTCACGCAGGCTGCGTTGTTGGTGAACCAGGAAAAATTCGAGGCGGCGGACACGTTGATCGATGAAATTTCCTTCACGCAACCGACCGTGGAAGGCGCGGCGGTTTTGCGGTCCCTGGCGGAATGGCACGCGGTCCACAACCGGTGGAAGCAGGCGGCGGATCGATTCGCGTTGTTGCTGCAGGTTCATTCGCTCGACGGCTGGGATACCACGACGCTGGACTATTTGCGCGCGGGCCCGGTGTTTATCGAACTGGGCGACCCGCAGGCGTACGAGCGTTTCCGCGCGGAAGGCATTGCACGTTTTTCCGGCACCGCCTGCCCGGCAACCGATCGTATTTTGAAAATCAGCCTGCTCCTGCCGGCGGACAAAAAACTCATCGCGTCGCTCGGGACGCTCGCGACGGCGACCGCGAAATATTTCACGGAAGCGGACGCGGGCGGGGACGTGTTTCAAGCCGCGTGGCTGTCGGTCTCGCTCGCGTTGTGGGAATACCGCTCGGGCAACTATCCCAAGGCAGTGGACTGGTGCCGGCGTTGCCTGGCTTACCCGGAGGCAAATGCGCCGCGAACCGCGACCGCCCATATCATCATGGCGATGTCCTTGCAGCGCGAAGGCAAATTGAAGGACGCACAGGCTGAATTACTGGCTGGCCGGGAAATCGTGGAGAGTAAATTCAAGAGCCGCGTGGGCACGCCAGTACAAGGTTTCTGGTTCGACTGGGTATTTGCGCGCATCCTCCTCCGCGAAGGCGAGGGGAGACTTGAGGCCGCCGTGGATTCCGGTGACCCGGGATTCCGATAAATTCCCGATAAATTTTTAAGCAAGCTGTCGGGTTCGGTCGCCCCACGGCGCATTTAGCAATGAACCACTGCTCCGCGGTGGAGCTTCGTCTACTGTCCTCAAGTCCTACTCCTATGACCCCAACGCTACACCGTCAGTCGCGCAAACCGTTTTCTGCCAGCAGAAAAACCGGTGCGCTTTGCTCTGCATCGATGCTCATGCTGTGTCTCGGAATCATTCCGGCCCGTGCGCAGGAAAAACCCGCCGATAAAACGCAAACTCCCGCGCCGGCAACCGCCGATGCCGCGGTAAACCTCGACACTTTTGTGGTGACCGGCGTTCGCGCCAGTTTGATTTCAGCGCAGGAAATCAAGGCCAATGCCCCCACTTTCGTGGATTCCATCGTCGCCGAGGACATCGGCAAGTTGCCCGACAACACGGTGGCTGACGCCCTTCAGCGTATTGCCGGCGTGCAAGTCGCGCGCGGCGCGGGTGAAGCCAACACGCCCGTCATTCGCGGTCTGCCGGCCATCGAGAGCACCATCAATGGTTACGAAGTCTACACCGGCACCGGTCGCGGCGTGGCGTTCCAGGATATTCCCGCCGAAATGATCGCGGGCATTGATACCTACAAATCGATCAACGCGGATCAGATCGAGGGCGGCGTTGCCGGCCTGATCGACGTCCGACTCCGTCGTCCGTTGGATTTCAAAGAAGGCCTGACTGCGGCGGCGAATGTTCGCGGCATGTACAGCGATCAGGCGGACAAATACAGCTACTTCGCCAGTGGTCTCGTGAACAATCGCTGGAAGACGGACAATGGTGACTTTGGCGTTATGTTGGATATTTCCTACCAAAAACGTCAGTACGAAGATCAAATCTTCGATAATTATGTGCATTATCCGCAACTTTTCGACGTAGCTACCGACGCTTCGGGCAAGAGAGGCTATTTTGGCGATAATTTTGGTTATCAAGTCATTCCCGGGAACCGTACGCGTCCGGCTGCCGACCTCGCTTTTCAATGGAAGACGAAAACCGGCATCGAACTTTATTCCGAGACGCTTTTCACCGGTTATCGGAACACGCACCAGGTTGATTTCTTCATCGGCATTCCGAGCTGGGGCGGCGCAACGAGCAACGTCACGCTTTATCCCACTGGCTACGCGGGTGTCTCGATTCCCGATCCGCTCGCCCTGAACGGCGCTGGCAATGCGCTTTTCGTCAAGAGCTTCACGGCCACGGATACCAACACGCTCAGCAGCATGCAGTCATTCAAGGACTCCACGAATACGATCCAAGGTGCGTTTGGCGCAAAATGGAATCGTGACAACGTTCAGCTCAACGCCGAGGTAAGCTACAACATCAGTACCGTCAAGACCCGCGGCGTCATTCTCGACACGGGCACGAATTCCCCGACGGAAGCGCTGAACATTACGTACAACGACGGGACGAATCCCACCGTTCAATCCACCGGTTTGAACTTTGCCGACGGCAATAATTTCTACGTCAATCAGCTCTTCGATCAATGGTCGCGTGCTTACAGCGGACAAATTGCCGGCAAGCTTGATGCAAAATTCACCCTGGCGAGTCCGTTCTTTCAATCGATTTCCACGGGCATACGTTACTCGGACCGCGTGGCCAACTTCCATCAAGCCAATCCTGGTCCGACACAAGTCCTGGCTGGTTTCTTCGCGACGCCTGCTTCAACCATTCCCGGTTTGGGCGGCATTTACACCAATGATCTTTTTGTCCCCGCCAGCCAGATGGGTATTCGCAGCTGGTGGTCGCCGAGCCCGAGCTTTCTCCTGAACAATACCGACACGCTCCGCGCGGCCGTGGGCCGGCCGAATGGACTGCCACCGACGGATCCGGCGAGTACCCTGTTGGACACCGAAAGAAATTTTGCGATCTATGCACTCGCCAATTATCGCGCGAACATCGGCAGTCTTCCGCTGGACGGTTCCGTCGGCGTCCGCCTGGCCAACAACCGACAAATTCTCGGCGGTTACGAGCATCCTGTTGACTCGACTGGAAACAGCGATCTCGCAGCTTTTGAGAAAAGTTCCAACACGAATCAGAGTTGGGATACGCTGCCCACCTTGAATGGTCGGTTGCACCTGAACGATACCTTGCAGCTCCGCTTCTCAGCGACAAAGACGCTTACGCGGCCAAACTTCGCCGATCTCAATCCGGCGCTCGCATTGTTCCACTCTGGGCCGACCTCGCAGACGGGTACGGGTACGGGCGGAAACACAAAACTCGATCCGGTCAAATCCACCAACTACGATCTTGGCTTGGAATATTATCTTTCGAAGACGAGTCAGTTCACGGTGACCGGGTTCTATCGCGATCTTCGTGGCTACGTGCAAAGCTTTGCGAAGTTGGAAGACGTTGGCGGTACCCAGTACTACATCACGCGTCCGCAAAACACCGGCAAGGGTACGCTAAAGGGTTTTGAAGTCACCTATCAGCAGTTCTTCGATTTCCTGCCCGATGCCTTCAAGGGGCTGGGTGTTCAGGCGAATTACACCCACATCGATGGCAAGACCGATGATCCTAATAATCCCGGCCAACAGCAGCAAATCACGCAGGTGGCCAAGAATAATTACAACCTGATCCTGATCTATGAAAAGGGACCTTTCTCCAGCCGGTTGGCCTACACATGGCGCGGCGAATATATCGACTCCTATAATCAACCAGGATTCCTGCCCAATTCAGCCCTGACCACTACCGTCTACGTGCAACCGACGCGCACGCTTGATTTCTCCGCGAGCTACGACTTCACGAAGTCAATTACGCTCACGTTCGATGCGACCAATCTGCTCGGCAGCGAGTACAAGGATAGGTTCGGGCCTACCGCGATGTTCAACCGCGACGTCCGCAATTACGATACCACGTACTCGGTCGGTGCGCGTTTCCGCTTCTGAGTTAAATTATTGAACAGCGAACAACCGACCGATGCGAAGCGTTGAGCCTCAAATCGCAATTATCGTAGCCACAGGCCTCCGTGCCTGTGGAGCGGGGCGCGACGGGCCGACAAGCGGGAACGCCTGTCGCTACGGCTCCAAGCGTTTCGCCCGGTTTGTTGTTCAGTAATCAAGTGTTTTTCTCCTCGGCGACGGCCGTGTTCGCACGGCCGTCGCCCTTTTTTCGGAAAGATTTTTTGTGAAGACCATTCACACCTTCGCGTTCGTCACGGCCCCATGGTCAAATTCGGGCCGTGCCTTGCGTACCCTCCTCGTCGCACTGATCGCAACGGTGATTTCCGTCGCATTCGCCTGCGCGCAGACCACGCCGACGTTTTCGAACGTGACGGTGCACGACCCTTCCGTGGTCCGGGACGGTGCGACTTATTACGTTTTCGGTTCGCACCTCGCGTCGGCCAGCACGACCGACCTGATGCATTGGACGCAACTCACGACCGATTGGAACGCGACGACCAATCCCACGAATTCCCTCATCCTCAACGGCAGTCCGCAGACCGAGTTTGCCACTGCGCTCAGTTACACGACTCCACCCGATTTCTGGGCTCCCGACGTGATCAAGCTCGGCGACGGGCATTACTATTTTTATTACTGCGTTTGCAACGGCACCTCGCGCGCCGCGCTCGGCCTCGCGACCGCCAACGCCATCACCGGACCGTATTCAAATGTCGGCATTATGCTCGAATCCGGCATGACCGGGCTCAGCCCCGATGGAACGACGTACAACAACGCCGTCCATCCGAACGTCGTCGATCCCTCCGTTTTCTTTGATCACACCGGCAAGCTTTGGATGGTGTACGGATCTTATTCGGGCGGCATTTTCATTCTCTCGCTCGATCCATCCACCGGACAACCCGTTGCCGGACAGGCCTACGGGAAAAAACTAATCGGCGGCAATAACAGCACCATCGAAGGCCCGTATATCATCTACAGTCCCGAGTCGGCCTATTATTATTTGTTCTTCACTTTTGGCGGCCTCGATTCCACCGGCGGATATAATATCCGGGTCGGTCGCTCGCACAATCCCGACGGTCCGTACCTCGACGCAGCGGGCAACGATCTCACCAACGTGAAAGGTGCGCCCAACACCGTTTTCGACAACGCGTCCATCGCGCCATACGGCGTGAAGTTGATGGGCAACTACCAGTTTTTGCACGCCGACGGCGATCCGCAGAGCACGAGTCGCGGCTACGTTTCGCCCGGCGGCACTTCTGTCACTTACGACAGCGCCACCGGAAAATACTTGATGGTTTTCCACACGCGTTTCGTCGGACGCGGCGAACAACACGAGGTGCGCGTTCACCAACTTTTTCTCAACGCCGACGGCTGGCCGGTTGTGGCGCCGCAGCGTTACGCCCAGGAAACGATGGCCACGACGGATGCCGCGCAAATTCCCGGCACGTATAAATTGATAAACCACGGCAAGGATATCACCGCCACGGTCAAAACCTCCACGCTCATCACGCTCAACGCCGACCAATCCGTGTCGGGCACCACGAGCGGCACGTGGCAGCTTTCGGGCGATCACTTTGCATCGCTCACCCTCGCAGGTACGAGTTATCGCGGGGTGTTCGTGCGGCTGTGGGATGACGACAATCAGATTTGGACGATGACCTTCACCGCGATTTCCACGGATGGCGTCGCCATGTGGGGCACAAAATCGGCCGCAGTAGCGGCGACCGGCCCGTCACCCACGATTGCAAGTTCGCCGTCGAGCCAGACCGCTTCGTCGGGCCACAGCGTTAGTTTTCAAGTGACGGCGTCGGGCGGCACTTCCTATCAATGGCAGGAATCGACGAATGCCGGTACGAGTTGGACCACGCTCTCCGACAATACGACTTACGCGGGGACGACGACCAACACCCTGACAATTTCCAACGCCAGCACCTCGATGGACGGCAATCGTTATCGTGCGCTCGTTACTAACACTTCGGGCACGACGACGAGCAGCGCCGCGACTCTGAGTGTGGTCACAGCTGTTTTCCCGAGCCCCGTCGACCTCGCGATAAATTCCGGTGGCAATCTCCTCATCAGCGATAACTCGAAAAACACGGTTCAATCCGTGAATTCGGCGGGTTCGGCCACATTGCTGGCTGGAATGGCTGGTCAACAAGGCTCCGCCGATGGCGCGGGCAGCGCGTCGTCGTTCCGCCAGCCGCAAGGCGTCGCGATTGATTCGTCGGGAAACTTGTATGTGGCGGACACGGCCAATTCGCTGATCCGAAAAATCGCCACCGACGGCACCGTTTCCACGGTGGCCGGCTCGACGAGTCATCAGGCTTATCAGGACGGCACCGGCACCAACGCGTGGTTCAACCTGCCCGCCGGCATCGCCATCGACAGTACCGGTACGCTCTACGTCGCGGACACGGGCAATTCGGTCATTCGGAAAATTTCCACCGCTGGCGTCGTGACCACTTTGGCTGGCACCGCTGGTACGCGCGGCAGTGCGGATGGCTCCGGCGGCGCGGCGCAATTCAATCAACCCGGAGCGATCGCCGTCGATGCGAGTGGAACCGTTTTTGTCGCCGATTCGCTGAATCACACGATTCGCAAGATCAGTTCAACCGGCGCAACGACCACGTGGGTGGGGGTGGCGGGGATTGCGGGAATTTCCGACGGCACGGGGAGCGGGGCGCTTTTCAATAATCCGCTCGGCATTACCGTCGACAGCACGGGCAACGTTTACGTTTCCGACTCCGGAAATTCGACGATTCGCCGCATCAGCTCGGCCGGTGCGGTGACGACGTTTGCCGGATTGCCAGGCGTTTCCGGATTGAAGGACGGAACCGGGACGGACGCGTGGTTTAATCGCCCGATGGGCCTCCGCTTTGACGGCTCGGGCAATCTTTACGTCGCCGACAACGGCAACGCGGCGATCCGGCGCGTCACGACGGGTGGGGCGGTTTCCACCTGGGTTGTCGTGCAGGGAACCTCGACTCCCACCACACCAACCACACCCACTACGCCGACGACACCCACCACTCCGAACAGCCCGAGCACGCCAGTCAGTTCCGGTGGCGGTGGAGGTGGTGCAATGCCGTCATGGTTTTTTGGCAGCCTGATTCTACTCGGTGCTGCTAGCTGGCCATCCCGCCGGCGGCGGACGATGTTTCCTCCAAAATCAACTTCCGCTTAATGTTTATCTCCTATTCTGTTCGGCCAAGCTGCCGCAATTCCCTCCGCTAAAAAAAATTGTCCATGAAATCCAGATCACTCATTGCTGTGTTAATCTCAGTCGCCATCGGTTCGTGGATGTCGCTGTCCGCCGCGATTGTCACCGTTGATGTCGCTCATCCCGGCACCGCGATCAACCCGGCGATGTGGGGAATATTTTTTGAAGACATTAACTTTGGTGCCGACGGTGGCCTTTATGCCGAATTGATCAAGAACCGCGGATTCGAATTTCCCGACGCGCTGATGGGCTGGAATAGACTCAGTCCGTCCAAGGCGAAGGGGGAACTGACTGTACGCGATGATGCGCCGTTCAATCCGAACAATCCGCATTACGTGCGCTTGCAGTCCGAGGGAACCGCGCCGTTCGGTTTGTCCAATGGCGGGTTTCGCGGCATCGGCGTGAAGCAGGGTGAAAATTATGTCTTCGCCGCGCGCGTTCGCGGAGTTTCGGGTACGCCAAAACTTACCATTCAACTTTACGGAGGCGATGGCGCGCTGCTCGACACGGTTGAGCTCAAGGATTTCACGAAGGACTGGGCAAAATATACCGCCACGCTGCATCCGAATGCGACCGACCCGAAAGGATGGATCGCAATCCTCGTCGACGGCAAAGGCACACTCGATGTCGATTTCATTTCACTATTTCCCGGCACGACTTGGAAAAATCGCGCCGGCGGATTGCGCGCCGACATGGTGCAGGCGCTGGCGGACATGCATCCAGGATTCCTGCGTTTCCCGGGCGGCTGCATCGTCGAGGGCAGCGTGCTCGCGCGACGCTACCAGTGGAAAAATACGCTTGGGCCGGTCGAGGACCGGAAGCTGCTGATCAATCGCTGGAATTATGAATTCCTCCATCGTCCGACGCCGGATTACTTCCAATCGTTCGGGCTCGGATTTTTTGAATATTTCCAATTGTGTGAGGATATCGGGGCGCAGCCGCTGCCGATTTTGAATTGCGGCATGGCCTGCCAGTTTAATTCCGGTGAGCTTTGCCCGATCGACGAACTCGGGCCGTACATTCAGGACGCCCTCGACCTGATCGAGTTTGCCAATGGGCCGGTGACGAGCACGTGGGGTGCGAAACGTGCGGCGATGGGTCATCCCGCTCCGTTTAACATGAAACTGCTCGGCGTTGGCAATGAGCAATGGGGCCAGGAATATATCGATCGTTACACCAAGTTTGCCCACGTGTTGAAGGAAAAGCACCCCGAGATCGCGCTCGTCTCCGCGGCCGGTCCTTCGCCCGATGATACGCGGTTCAAGTTCGCCTGGGATAAATTGCGCCAGCTGAACGCCGACATCATCGACGAACATTCCTACGCGCTGCCGGAATGGTTCTTCGACAACGCCCACCGTTATGATTCCTACGATCGCAACGGCCCGAAGGTATTCATGGGCGAATATGCCGCGCAAAGTGTCGGGGTGGTCAACGTGAAGAATCGAAATAATTTTGAGTGCGCATTGTCGGAGGCGGCTTTCCTGACCGGACTCGAACGCAACGCCGACGTCGTACGCATGGCGTCGTACGCGCCGCTCTTCGCCCACGTCGACGCCTGGCAATGGACGCCGAATCTCATCTGGACCGACAACCTCCACACGCTGCGGACGGTAAACTATTATGTGCAGTCGCTCTTCTCCTTGAATCGCGGCGATCGGATTTTGCCGGTTGCGCTGAGCCAGCTTTCACCGGCCGAGCAGAAACGCTTTTATGCATCGTCGTCGTTCGACGCGGCTTCCGGTCAGGTAATCCTGAAGTTGGTGAATGCCACGCCAGCCGCCGTAACCACGACGGTGGATTTGGCCGGGGCGAAGCACGTTTCCGCCGGTAAGCGCACCGTGCTGCAATCCGATCACGGGGACGCGATGAACACCTTCGAGCAGGTCGACCACGTCGTCCCACAGGAAAGCGCGTTCACGCCCGCTGGTTCCAAATTCGATCTTACGCTGCCGGCGAATTCCTTCACGGTCCTGCGGGTCGGGATCGCAAGGTAGGTCCGTTGCCCTCAACGGACCTCCGCGCACGGGCGATTCAGGGCAATCGCCCCTACCGCAGATTCATGACACGTTGAAATCAACTCCCATGTTGGCTCGTACGTTCGTCATTTTTATTCTGTCATTCGGCCTCTTTGCTGGGCGTGCGGTTGCCGCCGATTGGCCGCTGACCGGTGCACTCTACGCTCACGATCCGAGCCTGATCAAGGAAGGGACGGGCTGGTGGTGTTTCACCACGGGCCCGGGCCTGCGCGTAAAGACGTCGGCCGATGGGTTGGGTTGGACGCAAGCGGCACCGCTTTTCACCGACGAACTTCCGTGGTGGCGAAATTACGCGCCTAAAATGCGGCATCTCGACGTGTGGGCGCCGGACGTACAGGAATACGGCGGAAGGACGTGGTGTTATTATGCGGTTTCCGAATTTGGCCGAAACAATTCAGCGATTGGTTTGAAATCCTGCTCGAATCTCGCCGCCGGTGATTGGCGCGACGACGGATTCGTGATCGGTTCGCGTGCCGGAAAAGAGGCATATAACACGATCGACCCTTTTCTGACCACCGACGCGGCTGGCAAACCTTGGCTCGTATTTGGGTCGTGGTTCGATGGCATCCAACTCGTGACGGTCGATCCGGCTACGATGAAGCCGAACGGTCCCATTGAACGCATCGCGTGGCGGGAAAACGGCATCGAAGCACCCAATCTCGTCTACGCGAACGGCTGGTACTATCTTTTTGTCTCGATCGACAAATGCTGCCAGGGCGTGAAGAGCACTTATAAAATCGCTTTTGGCCGTTCGGCGAAAATCACCGGCCCCTATGTTGACGAAGCCGGCGTGCCGCTGCTCGACGGTGGTGGTACGTTGCTCGAGATTGGCGGCGAGCGGTGGAAAGGCCCCGGCGGGCAGGATGTTTTCCACAACGGCGATGCGTGGGTGCTGACGCGACATTCCTACGATGCACAGAACAACGGACGCCCGACCTTGCGCATCAGCGATTTATTCTGGGGTGACGCTGGCTGGCCGACGCTGCAAAATCCCGCAACCCCCCGTCCCGTTTCCGGAGGCTGAGTTGTGGGTGTAGTTCATACAAATTGGACTTCTTCGCCGCGCCTGCACTTGACGGTCCCGTTGAGAGACAATTGCGAGTTTGCGGTGTCTCATAAAATTCCTTCACTTTAGCTTTTCGTTTAAACATTCCCCGGCGCACTTCGCGTCATACCCTCATGAAACTTCCTTCCTTGCTCAAATCTTTCGTGGTCGGCGCTGTCGCCACCGCGACTACCCTGGCGTTCGCGGCGGACAAAAAGCCATTGAAAATCGGCTTCGCGCAGACTGGCGCCGAGAGCGCATGGCGCACGGCCAATTCCGAATCGATGAAATCCGAGGCCGCCAAACGCGGCATCGACCTGAAATTTTCCGATGGCCAGGGCAAGCAGGAGAACCAGATCCGCGCGATCCGCTCTTTTGTAACGCAACGTGTGGACACCATCGTCCTCGCGCCGCTTGTGGAGACCGGTTGGGATCCGGTTTTGCGCGAAGCCAAACGCGCGCACATTCCGGTCATCATTACCGACCGTACGATCCAGACCGCCGACGAATCGCTCTACACGTGCTTCATCGGTTCCGATTTTTCCGCCGAGGGGCACATGGCCGCCGAATGGCTGGCGAAGAAGGTCAACGGCAAGGGCAACATTGTGGAGATTCAGGGCACACCCGGATCCGCTCCCGCCAACGACCGGCGCAAGTCCTTCGCCGAGGCCATCGCGAAATATCCCGATTTGAAGATCATCGATTCCCAAAGCGGCGATTTCCGCCGCACCGGGGGCAAGGAAGTCATGGAGGCTTTCATCAAGAAACACGGCAAGGACATCAACATTGTCTATGCCCACAATGACGACATGGCGCTGGGTGCCGTCCAAGCCATCGAGGAGGCGGGCCTGAAACCCGGCAAGGACATCATCATCGTTTCCATCGACGCAATCCGCGAAGGCATCCAGGCGGTGATCGACGGGAAGATCAATTGCGTCGTCGAATGCAATCCGCTCTTCGGTCCCAAGGTTTACGACACCATCGATCGCGTACTCGCTGGCGAAAAAGTCCCGCGCAAATCCTTTAACAAGGATGAGCTGTTCGACTCGACCAACGCCGCTGCGGTCATTGCGAGCCGGAAGTATTGAGTTTCTGCAATGGAGGCTTTCATGAAACGTAGCGACAGGCGCCCCTGCCTGTCGGCATGGATTTCGGCGTCCCCCGATCCCGCAGGCACGGAGGCCTGTGGCTACAATTTGTGAATGCGTCCGCTCTTCTCGAAATGCGCGGTGTCGGGAAAAGCTTTCCTGGCGTCAAGGCGCTCCAAGACGTGGACTTCACCGTCCGTGCCGGCGAGATCCACGCGTTGCTCGGGGAGAACGGTGCCGGCAAATCCACCCTCATTAAAGTCCTGACCGGAGTGCATCCGGCGGACACGGGCACGATTCATTTTGACGGTCGGCTGATCCGGCCCGGCGCGCCCAAGGATGCCGAGCGCTGCGGCATCAGCACGGTTTATCAGGAAGTGAATCTCGTTCCGTCGCTATCGATCGCGGAAAATATCACACTCGGCCGCCAGCCGGGCCGGGCCGGATTTTTGAACTGGAAAGCGATCCGTCGCCGTGCGCGGGTGGCCTTGGCCCGACTCGAAGTCGAGTGTGACGTTGACGCGGAACTCGGTTCACTGTCGGTCGCGTTGCAGCAAATGGTCGCGATCGCGCGCGCCCTCGATACGCAGGCGAAGCTGCTCGTGCTCGACGAGCCGACCGCAAGTCTGGACGAACGGGAAGTCGCCGAACTCTTCGCGATCATGCGCAAACTCCGCAGCGATGGACTCGGGGTTGTTTTTGTCACTCATTTCCTCGATCAGGTTTATGCTGTCACCGACCGGCTGACGGTGTTGCGCAACGGCCAGCTGGTGGGCGAATATCCGACCGCGGATCTCACACGTCTAGGGCTGGTCGGGAAAATGCTCGGTCGCGAAGTGATTGCCGCGGATTTTTCGCCGGGCGCGGCGGCGGTAAGGAAGGACTCTGCCAAAACCGTGCTGGCGGCGAACCAGATTGGCCGGCGTGGCGCGATTGCCCCGGTGGATTTGACACTTCACGCCGGCGAGGTGGTCGGACTCGGGGGCTTGCTTGGTGCGGGCCGCACGGAAACGGCGCGACTCCTTTTCGGCATCGACACGGCGGACAGTGGCAAACTGAGCGTCAACGGTGCTCCAGTGGCCATCGATTCGCCGCGCGACGCCGTGCGGTACGGATTGGCTTTTTGTTCGGAGGATCGGAAATCCGAAGGCATTCTCCCCAATCTTTCTGTTCGCGAAAACCTTATCTTCGCATTGCAAGGAAAGCGCGGTGTTTTCCGCATGCTCACCCGGGCCGAGCAAACGGAATTGTGCGATCACTACATCAAGGTACTGCACATCAAAACTGCCGACGCCGAGACGCCAATTAAGAATCTTTCCGGCGGCAACCAGCAGAAGGTTTTGCTGGCCCGCTGGCTCGCGACCAAGCCGGCGTTGATTATCCTCGATGAACCTACGCGCGGCATCGACATCGGAGCGAAGCAGGAGATCGAGCAGCTGATCGCGAAGCTTCGCGATGACGGTCTCGCGGTTTTGTTCATTTCCTCCGAGATCGACGAGGTGGTGCGCAATTGTTCGCGCGTGTTGGTGCTGCGGGAACGCCGGCTGGCAGGCGAGGTGACCGGCGCGGAATTGTCCACGGAACATTTAATGCGGTTGATGGCCGGCGCCCATGAATGAGGTGATTTTTTTCCCAAGGGTAGGGCGGATTATCCCTAATCCGCCGCAGGTTCGCGCCGGCGTAACGATCGGCGGATTAGGGATAATCCGCCCTACCCTGAGACACCTCCGGGCCGCGGCATGAAATTGCGCGCCAAATCCCCCATCCTCTGGCCGCTCGCCGGCTTGGTTGCGCTGGTGTTGCTCAATGCGGTTTTTAATCCGGCTTTCCTGAAGATCACGGTGCTCGGCGGTCATCTTTACGGTGTGCCGATGGACATTCTCTCGCAGGGTTCGCGAACCCTGTTGGTTGCCCTTGGCATGACGCTCGTCATCGCGACGGGTGGGGTCGATTTGTCGGTCGGTTCGGTCGTCGCGATTACCGGCGGAGTCTGTGCGGTGTTGTTGCAGGACGGACACTCGTTCGCGCTGACGATTGCGGCCGCACTCGGTGCGGGTTTACTGGCGGGAACAGCCAATGGCGTGCTCGTGGCGCGGTTCGGCATACAGCCGATTGTGGCAACGCTGATTCTGATGGTGGCCGGCCGTGGTCTCGCTCAACTCATCGTTGGCGGACAGGTGATCATAATCAAAGGCGCGGCGTTTGAATATCTCGCCAACGGTTTTTTTCTCGGTCTGCCGGTCGCGCCGTTGCTGGTCGCGGCGCTTTATCTGGCGACTCATTTCGTTTTGCGTCGCACCGCGCTGGGATTGTTTATTGAGGCGGTGGGCGACAACGAGACCGCGGCCCGCTTTGCCGGGCTGGCCGCGACGCGCATCAAAACCTGCGCCTATATTTTCTGTGGCGCATGCGCCGGTCTTACGGGCGTGCTCGCGGCGGCCAACATCATGGCGGCCGATGCCTACCGCGCCGGTGAAAACATGGAGCTCGACGCCATTTTTGCCGTGGTCGTGGGCGGCACCGCGCTGACCGGCGGACGTTTCGTGATCCTGGGGACTGCGATTGGCGCGCTCTTGATTCAGACGCTCACGACGACGATGTATAATCTCGGTGTGCCGCCGGCGATCGCACCCGTGCCGAAAGCGCTGCTCATCATCGGCGTCACGTTGTTGCAGTCCGAAAAAGTTGGTCGATGGATCGGTGGACTCTGGCGGAGGAAAACGACGTGAGCGCTATCCGCAAATTTCTCAGCCGTAATCTGGCGTTGGTGACGACGGCGCTGATTTTCATCGCGCTTTTTGGCGCAGCATCGCGGATGTATGATGGTTTTTTCTCGTCGCGCGTATTCGTCGGCCTGTTGTCGGATAATGCGTTTCTCGGCATTTCGGCAGTTGGCACCACGCTGGTGATTTTCTCCGGCGGCATTGATCTCTCGGTTGGCGCGGTGATCGGTTTCACTTCGATTTTCACCGCCACGTTGATCGAACAACATCATATCGCCCCGGGGTTGGCTTGGTTTCTCGCGCTGGCCGCAGGTTCGGCCTTGGGCGCGGGCATGGGGGTGTTGATCCATTTTTATCGGTTGCCGGCATTTTTGATCACGCTCGCGGGAATGTTTTTGGCGCGGGGCGCCGGCTTCTGGATCAGCACTGAATCGGTCGGCGTGGACCATCCACTCTACACGAAAATTTCCGGCTACGAGCTGGCGGTCGGTTCGGTTGTATTTCCCTCCAACGCGCTGATGTTGATCGCGGTGATCCTGCTCGGATACGTGCTGGCGCATCATACACGTTTTGGGCGCACGCTGCTGGCGATCGGTGGCAATGAACATTCGGCATTGTTGATGGGACTGCCCATCGGCGTGGCCAAGGTCAGCGTCTATGCGGTGAACGGTTTTTGCGCGGCGCTGGCCGGGATCGTGGCGACGTTTTATACCGGCTCAGGCAACCCGAGCATGGGCGTCGGACTTGAGTTGGACGCCATCGCGATCGTCGTCATTGGCGGCACGCTGCTGACCGGTGGACGGGGGCATATTTTCGGGACTTTGCTCGGAATCCTGATTTTCGGGACGATTCAGTCCGCGATTCTCTTCGATGGACGACTGAGTTCGTGGTGGATGCGAATCGTGGTGGGTGGATTGCTTTTGGTCTTTATCTTGTTGCAACGCTTTTTCTTGCGTAGGAAGTAGCATTGGAGAACGAAATCCTTTCCCCCATGATTTCCGCCGCCCGTGAAAATCCACAGAATCGGTCTTGCCAAGGGTACGGCGGGTCTCTCTTTTCAGCCTTTCCCGTTCCTTAAATACAACAATCAAAACAGCAGTTACGATCGCAAGGCGGCCCTGAATTGCCGACCTGTGTCTCGTTTCGACATAGATCATGAATATCACACCTAAAGACCTCCTCGATGCCGGCGTTCACCTCGGTCACCAGACCAAGCGTTGGAATCCGCGCTCGAAGCCCTACGTTTTCGATCATCGCCAGGGCATCACCATCATCGACCTTGAGAAAACCCATGCCAATCTGCAGAAGGCGTGTGACTTCATCGAGAAGCTCGTCGCGGGCGGCGGCGATGTATTGCTGGTCGGCACCAAGCGTCAGGCGCAGGAACTCATTCGTGAGGCCGCAGCCGCGACGAACATGCCGTACGTGACGACGCGTTGGATGGGCGGCACACTCACCAATTTCGAGACCATCAAAAAGTCTCTCACCAAGTTTAAGAAGTATCAGACCCAGGACGCGGCGGGCGAACTCTCGAAGTTCTCCTCAAAGGAAGAATCCGCCATCCGTCGCGAAATGGCCCGCATGACTCGCAACTTCGATGGTATCGCCAACATCACCGGTTTGCCCGGCGCGATGTTTGTCATCGATACCAGCTACGAGGAAATCGCGGTCGCCGAGGCGAAGCGCATGAACATTCCCTCGATCGGTCTCGTCGACACGAACTCGGACCCGACCCAGCTCACCTATCCGATTCCCGGCAATGACGACGCGACGAAGTCCGTCCGTATCATCGTCGAGACAATTGTCGCCGCGATCACCAACGGCCTCGCGCATCGCGAAGCCCGCCGCACGGCCCACGCCGAGGCGAAGGCTGCCGCGAGTGGCGTGAATGCCGAAGGTGAAGTCGACTTGAGCAAGGTGGCGATTCCGAATGACATCAAGGACTTCGTCGAGGAGCGCAAACCCGTCGCTGCCCGCCGTCCGAGCCGCACCGGCGCGAAGAAATCCGCCGTCAGCACCGAGGACGTCTAACTCTTAAACTTACCATCACCATGGCCGTTGTTTCAGCTAGTTTGGTTGCAGAACTCCGCGCAAAAACCGGCGCCGGCTTGCTCGATTGCAAGAAGGCGCTCGACGAAGCCCAGGGTAACCTGGAGCAAGCCGAGACGATTCTGCGCAAGAAATTGGGCAGCAAAATCGACAAACTTGCCAGCCGCGCGACGAAGGAAGGTCTCATTGAGTCCTACATTCACGTCGGCGGCAAAGTCGGCGTGTTGCTCGAGCTCAACTGCGAAACCGATTTCGTCGCCAAGACCGATGACTTCAAGGCGTTCGCCCGCGACCTCTGCCTGCAGATTGCCGCTGCCAACCCGACCTGCGTCCGCCGCGAGGAAGTCCCCGAGGCCGACGTCACAAAGGAGCGCGATATCGCCGCCGCCCAAGTGGCCGGCAAGCCGGCCGCGGCCGTGCAGAAGATCGTGGAAGGCAAACTCGACAAGTATTACTCGCAGGTTTGCCTGCTTGATCAGCCCTTCGTGAAAAATCCGGAGAAGGCGATCAAGGATCTCCTGACGGAGAAAGTGGCCAAGCTTGGCGAAAACATGCAGATCCGCCGCTTCGTCCGCTACCAGCTCGGCGCTTAAGTTTCGTGGTTGGAAATTATTTCGAGGCGCTCCCGCAACGGAGCGCCTTTTTTATTAGGCAGTGATCTCCTCTAATAAAGCACTCATTCGGTCGCAACCGGTCGACGCGTCTTTATTAGTCTCCATTAGTGTGTATTAGTGGTGAAAACTTCTGTCATGAAAGTCACCCATGGCCAGATCATCACCCGTGGTCTCACCAACTGCTGTCCCAACTGCGGAGCCAAGGCGCTTTTCAAGGAAGGAACCTTGTTTCAATTGAACAGCGAATGCCCGGAGTGCGGATTGCGGCTGGAAAAGGACGAGGGGTTTTTCCTTGGGGCGATGGCGATCAACTATGGAGTCACCTGCATCTGTTTGTTGAGCCCCGTGGCGATCCTTTGGTACTCCGGGGTTTTCGGCAACCGGACCGCAAGCGTATTGGCCGTCATTCTGGCCTTGGGTGCGCCGGTGGCGATGTACCGGTCATCACGCAGCTGGCAGCTGATGCTTTATTACAGCATGCTGCCGCAGCACCTGCCGGCGAACCGACGGAAATTGGACGGCTTGGAAGACGAAAACGTTTAAAATTCGGCTTCCGTTTTCAGGAGCGCAGCCTACGTTTCGGCCTTCAGTGACACGGAGAGGTGGCAGAGTGGTCGATCGCGCCGCACTCGAAATGCGGTGAACCGCAAGGTTCCGGGGGTTCGAATCCCTCCCTCTCCGCCATTTTTCTCCTGAGGAGAGAAAACCCGAAGCTAGGTTGCCCAGTTGACGCGGCAACCTAAGCATGAATCACGAATCTATGTTTACCGTCAGCCGGTTTAAGAACCGGAATGGCGTGTTCTCGTTCCGGGTCGATGGCCGCCTCCACGGCGTCCGCATCCGCCGCAACTTCAAGACCCCGGAGGAAGCAGGCGCCGAGAAGGCCGCACTAACGATAAAGGCCATGCAATCCGCCTCTGGACTGCAATCGGCCACCACGTTTCTTGTCGCCGATCAATTGCGTGAAGCTGAAGCAGTATTTCGCCGGCTGGCGGGGCGATCACACCCGCTTTCGTTTTATGTGGATTTCGCGCTGGCAAACTACCGGGAGCCGGTCACCCAAAAACTTCTCACCGAAGCGGTCGCCGAATACGTGGCGACCAAACAGCACGAGCACGAACAGGACCTGTTGTCCGAGCCACACCTGACGCGGATGAAATGGGACCTTAACCGACTGGAGAAACATTTTCCCGGTGCCACGGTTGCCGAGCTGACAGGGGCTCGGCTGGTGGGCTATTTGGAGGCCAGAGGGCCGTCCTAAAAACCTACAATAACCGGCGCGGTATTCTCTCAACCTTTTTCAAGTTCGCGCACCAGCGCGATTGGATCACCGACAATCCGCTGGCGAAGCTCCCACCGCGGCGCATCCGCCGTCGGCGCGGTTGCGCAGTCACCTTCAACGCCGCGCAAGCCAAAGCCCTGATGGCCTTCGTCGAGCAACACCACCCCAGCGCCATACCGTTCTTTGCCCTGTGCCTGTTCGCCGGCATCCGGCCCTGCCTGCGCACGGGTGAAATCCTCCGGCTCAAGCCGGAGCACGTGAAGACCGCAGAGGGAATCATCCGCATCAATGGCGAGGTTTCCAAAGTGCGCGAACCGCGCATGGTGACGATTCAACCGAATTTTGCCGCTTGGCTCAAGGCGTACCCGCTGGCCAAATTCCCGATCATCCCAGCGAACCTTCAGCACATGCGCGAAAAGGTCGCGGTAGAATTCCCCCTTACTCACGACGTGATGCGACACACGTTCATCTCGATGTTCGTCGCCAAATTCCGGTCGATGGGCGAAGCGGCGTTACAGGCGGGCAATTCCGAGGGCATCATCCGCCGACACTACCTCGATTTGAAGAGCCCGGAAGAGGCCGAACAGTTTTTCGGAATCCTGCCCAGCCACGCCGCGGCAGTCCCGGAAAAGAAATGCGACAATGCCCTGTCGCTCGTTCATTTTGCGGCATAAATGCGGGGGCATCGATTCGGTCCGTTTCAACGCCACACTGGCTCACCACCAGCGCGGCATTTTTATTTGCGCGGTAAAAAAACGACATGGCGTTTCGTTTTACGATGCAGCTACGTGCAAATAGAAACGGCGAGACGCAGCGACGCTGTACCCGACCACTTACCGGCACGTGCCTTCGAACGATACTTACGTAGTTTGAAACGTTACGCTTTAGCATAAGGAGTGCAGCGTGCCCCTGAAAGAAAATACCCCTGCATTTTTATAAGTCACCACCCGCAAAGTCGAGCAATGCTCATGCTGATGGCCAAACGCAATTGAATCCTGCAAGTGCGCGGGAGTGTTTTCGCGAAGGTTTGATCACAGGCGATCCCCGATGCCCACTACTCAGCCACCTGCTTTGAACGTCGGAAGGCCATTACGATGATTCGCTGGGATCTACCCGGACGCATTCACTGCCTCGCCATCAATCGTAACCGTTTACGTCGCCGGTCTGACCGACTTTCGGCGGTGCGTCTCCTTGTAAGCCCCCACGTTTCGCTTTCCCGAAATAAGGAAATCGAGAAAGGACTTCCCCTGAAACCGACATGTTTGCGAAATTGCCAAGAAACGCAGGTAGTCATTCGCACCTTTTTCTGAGAAAGCGTTTGATATTTTTCGTTGGACGGCCAGATGCCGAATTGCCCGCTCAGCTGCATTATTATTCCAGGGAATGCCATCGTACTCCAAGAAGGTTAATATTGAGTCTCGGTAGCGAATGAATCGTTTCTGATATTTCGCGATGAGTGCGTTACAAGACGGAGGGCAGTCGATAACATCCCTATAGAATCGTGCCACTCGGGCGCGATGTTTATTGAGATGGAATGTCTTCAATCCAAATCTTTGGATATCTTTGAATATTGGGAAAAGGAGGTCGCGCACAATGACGACAAATTGCTCGTATTGCTCGTCGAACGGGGCTCCCCACAGATCTTCGTTTAAATCCCGAATCAAATGCGCCAAACATTTCTGCTGCCGACAAGGCAAAGCATCGTATCCTCCATAGAAATCCGACACAATTGTCCCAGAGTATCCTTTCAAGAGTCGGTGCAGGAAATCGGTTTCTCGTCCTACGGTCAGTCGGAATACCACGCGCTGACCATCGGTCATCACCCAAACATATTGCTGAATACCACGGATATTCAGTTTTGTCTCATCGATATGAATGACGGGGCTTCGCAGTATTTCGCAAAGCAGCGATTTCTCGGTGCTAATATAGTTTAGGGAAGTCTGTTCGATCAGTCCCATGATTGTCTGTATTGAAATTTCCTCGTGCAGAAGCGCGCGAGCAGCATTTGCGATCAACCGGTAAGACAAACGTAGTGCTACTCGCAGATAGATTACCCAAGCACAGATTCCGTCGCCGAAAAGTCGCCTACCGCCCATCCGTTGGATTACCGGCGGCAAACATCGTGCATCACAGAAGGGACAGTGCGCCTTTCTGCCAATATATGTGACAAACACCTTTTTGCAGCCGGATTTTGTGAATGCGACATCGAGCAAGGTCCGTCGCACCTCGCGTTTAGTCGGATGCAGTCGGGTTGGATTATCCGGATGGTTCAGGCATATTCTTTTACGCGGCACATATATTATCCGCCCGCCACTGGCCGGCATGCTACGTCGTGGCCTTCGAACCGCAGGGGGTACTTCAGCCGAATCGATTTCGCAGTCGTCGGACATGCCACTAAAACTGATTCGGTGATGCCTGTAACTCGCATGGGCCGATCTAAGAGCGTCTTGCAGGCTCTTGTGCAATTCGATGCCAAGGGCTGTAGAAATCGGTTTACTGCCATATCGATCTGCGAAAGCCACGTCAGGCCGAGTCGCTGATTCTTGAATCAAATTGATCACGCTGGTCAAAACCAGCTCCAAGGCGATGCAATCCTCCGTGTTATAGTGGACAAGCCGCTGCTTCATTTCGGAAGTCCGGCTTCGTTCCCATTGATTACGCAAGCACACAGACCCAATGCCTGATGCACCGATATCTGCCCATCTGAATCCCAACCAGCCCGCAACACCCTTCAATCCGTTGGAACAACAAGGGAAATAGATCCGGCTGTATGTGACAGACAATAGATTGATTGCCGATTCCAAGGTTTTTTCGTCGGCAGGTCTTGCTAAAGAAATTCCGTAGCGTTCCTTCATGCGTTTAAGAAAAGTCGTCTCGTAACTGCCGTAGTGGAACAAAACTGGGTGCTCAAGCGTGGCCAGAATTTCGATAAATCGATTCCATATGGTTCGTTCGCCATCGAACGTATCCGCCCACAAACTATGCTGGACGGCCTTCTCGCCGTTCCCAATGCGTATGCCGATCAGGTAGTAGAAATCACGGTCCGGTAGGCCCTCAACGTCCAAATAGACCGGCGTTCCTTCGATCTTCAGTTCCGGGCTGCCGACGATGTGGATTTTCTTCTCCCGAATCGCCAGCGCCTTCAACGCGTGCTGATACTTCTCCCGTTTGTCGCGCTGCCTGCGTGGCCGACGACGAGGTCGAAACATATAAGACAGTTGGGTGACAGTGAAGATGCCTTTGCTGCGGAGTTTCTGTCGCTCCTTAACGCTCATCCCACTCAGCAGGCTGAGGTCATCCTTTTCGATGGCGATCTTTCGGCAGCGGGCCTGAAATTCACATTCCGCGCAATGACGATTGAGAACAAGATCAGGCGGTGATGCACTTGAGAGTAAAGCCGCAACCTGCTCCAAGTGTTTTCTGAGCTCTCCCGCCAAAGCCGAAGTCTTCACTTTCACTATCGCATGATCGTCACCGTGGATGATATTGCCGACAGAGATGTCGCGCCCAAGAACACCGGACAGCGAAAGGGCGTCGAACGCGAAGAGCAACTTATCGTTCCGGCTGAGTTTGTTAAAGCAGGCAAAGCGAACCGGGATAAATTGCGCTGCGCTCCCTCGTCCGACTGAAGGCACGCGCACAACGGCCTGTATGCAGGTTTCCAAGTCGGAGGTCCGGACTCGAACAGTCGAAGCCAGAGCCCACTTGGCTGTTCTCAACTTTTCAATAGTGGGCGCAGTGACATATTCGTAAGCGTCCGAGCGAGGACCACCTAGGCGTGGGCGATGGGGGCTGGTAGAGTGGCGGGATGGGAACAACGCAAGCATTGTTGGTGGAGACTGGAGAGAAGCGCGATGGGTGTGGGCGGCGAATCAGTGCGCTGGATCGC
>DASYDH010000008.1:0-5526 GCA_036499685.1 Lacunisphaera sp.
CGCACAAAAATGACGGGCGAATGGCTCGCCCATTGTTCCCCATGCCCGGTGCCGGAAATTGCGAACGTCTTCAAAAGAGCTGGCATTTGTGTCCATCAAATTACCGGCCTGCTGGAAAACGATCCCTCAGCTTGGGCCGAAATTGGCGCCTGGGTTGAGGCGGCCCGAGTCGCCGCGGGAATGAACGGCAACCGCCTTGGCCTCATGGGCCATTATTACAGCGGCATGCTCGATATCCAATCCGACCTGACGCTGCAATGCGTGACCTTCGGCACGCACATCGAACATCTGGAGGTGGATGAGCTTTCCGCGAGACGACGGTCCATTGCTCCAACAATGATCGAATCGCGCGTGGGTCTGTTTCACGAAGCGTTCGATATTCAATCTGATTGCGTTCCGGACGACCTGCTGGAGGCAGCACGCACTTCACTCGCCCTCGACGCGTTGGTCGCCGAACACCGGCTCGGTTCCCTCGCCTACTTCTACAAGGGCACAGGAGTAAGCGAAAACGAGCAAACCATGGCCTCGATTATCCTGGGCACTTCCTTGCTGACCGCGTGGGGAGTACCAATGGCAGGCGAGTATGAGGTGAAAAATGCCCAGGCAATGAAGATCATGGATCTCTTTGGCGCCGGCGGCTCGTTCACCGAATACTATGCCATGGACTTCAATGACGACGTTGTCCTCATGGGCCACGATGGTCCGGGTCATCTCGCCATCGCGCAGGGAAAAATCAAAGTACGCCCCTTGCAGGTTTATCATGGCAAAGTCGGCCACGGCGTCTCGGTGGAAATGGCCGTGAAGCACGGTCCGGCAACGCTGCTCTCCATCGTCGAAACGGCATCGGGAAAATTAATGTTCCTCTGCGCGGAAACCGAGTCGGTCGCGGGACCGATCCTTGAAATTGGCAATACCAACAGCCGCTATCGTTTCGCCTGTGGCGCGCGCGAATTCGTCAACCGTTGGAATTCTCATGGCCCCGCTCATCACTGCGCGGTTGGGATTGGCCATATTTCGGATAAAATCAAAAAACTCGGCCAGTTGCTGGGAATCGAAACTGTGCAAGTTTGCTAAAACCATCCGCACATGAATCCTTTTCTTGGCGTCGCATTTCATTGGGTCGGCGGGCTCGCCGCCGCCAGTTTCTATCTGCCCTATCGCGGCGTGCGAAAGTGGTCTTGGGAAACATATTGGTTGGTCGGCGGATTTTTCAGCTGGATTGTGGCGCCGCTGGTCTTTGGTCTCCTGCTCACGCACGACCTCCTGCAGGTAATTGTCCACGCTCCGGCTCACGCTTTATTCTGGGCTTGGTTCTTCGGTTTACTGTGGGGACTGGGCGGACTGACGTTTGGACTCACGATGCGTTACCTTGGCGTGTCCCTTGGTTATGGGGTTGCGCTCGGCATCTGTGCGGTTTGCGGCACCCTGATCCCGCCGATCTTCAAGGGCCAGATAGCGGGGCTGTTGAGCAGTTCGGCCGGCCGGATGACACTGGTGGGCATCGGCATCTGTACTGGTGGCATCGCGTTGTCCGCGCTCGCCGGCCTGAGCAAGGAACGCGAGCTGCCGGAGGCTGCAAAAAAACAAACGATCAAGGAGTTCAATTTCATGCAAGGTTTAGGCGTTGCGCTGTTTTGTGGAGTGATGAGCGCTTGCTTCGCATTCGGACTCGACGCCGCCAGACCGTTGTCGGAACTCTCCGCCGCCGCAGGCACCCCGGAATTGTGGACCGGGTTGCCAAAGTTGGTCATCGTTTTGCTTGGCGGATTTACCAGCAACGCCGTCTGGTGCATCGTGCTCAATATTCGCAACCGCACCGGCCGGGAATATTTCATCGCCCAGACGCAATTGGGAACAACCGTGCCGCGATTGGCAAATTTTGCCCTCTGTGCCGTCGCCGGGCTGACCTGGTATCTGCAGTTTTTCTTTTATACGATGGGCGAGACTCAAATGGGAAAATTAGGCTTCTCCTCGTGGACTCTTCACATGGCGAGCATCATTCTTTTCAGCACGATTTGGGGCCTCGCGCTAAAAGAATGGCGAGGCACGAGCAAACGCACCCACCGATTGATCGTCGCGGGACTCCTTGTTTTGGTCATCTCGACGCTCGTAATCGGCTACGGAAATTACCTCGCGACATTGCCGCCGACTCCAGCGAGCCAATAGGACTTTCGCCGGACTCAATTCGATCCTGTATTGCCACAAGCCGCCATGAAATACCGTCCTGAAATCGGTCTACTAATTCTAGCGCTCAGTTTTTTCAGTTGCGCGGCAACGACTGGCCACAGTGCCGAGAACCTACGAACGTCATTTGCCCATCCGCCCGATTCAGCCCGGCCGTGGGTCTATTGGACTTGGATTGATGGCAATATCAACAAGGAGGGCATCACCGCCGATCTGGAAGCCATGCAACGAGTGGGTATTGGAGGAGCGATCATTCTCGATGTTTCCCAGAGTACGCCCGCAGGTCCGGTGGGATTTTTTGGCGCCCGTTGGCAGACTCTATTCAAGCATGCCGTGACCGAGGCCAAGCGCCTCGGTCTTGAGATAAACATGAATGACGGGGCCGGTTACTACGGAAGCGGCGGCTCATGGGTTCCCCACGATAAAGCCATGCAAACGGTGGTTCAGAGCGAAACCCACATTACGGGTGGTATGAAATGGTCCGGGACGCTAGCCCGGCCAAACGAAAATGAAGAGTATCGCGACATCGCGGTCCTCGCGATTCGCGAGACCGTGAAATCCAATTATCAAATCCCGGATTTCATCATGAAAGCGCTCCAATGGAAATCCTGGATCGCCTACACCGGAATTCTAAGTGAACCGTCTGAGGTCCACATCCCGACCAGTGACACAATTCCACTTAATCACGTTGTGGACCTCACCGGCTGCATGGTTGCCGATGGTTCGCTTACTTGGGACGCACCCGTGGGCGAGTGGACCATCATCCGCTTTGGTCATGCGTGGAACGGCCATGTTATTGGTCCGAGCCGCCCCGGTGACGGTGGGCCCGAAACCGACAAACTCGACAAATCCGCGACCGCTCTCCATTTCAATGCCTTCGTCAAACGCCTCAACGATCTAATTGGCCCCGAAGCGAAAAACACCCTCGTCGCCACGCATATCGATTCATGGGAAGGGGGCGGACAAAACTGGACCGCGGCCATGCGCGAAGAATTCACCAAGCGTCGCGGCTACGATCCCGTCGGCTATCTGCCCATTCTCACCGGCCGTGTCCTGAGTGATCTTCAGGTCACGGAACGATTCCTCTACGATCTTCGTAAAACGGTTTCTGAACTCATGATCGAAAACTATACCGCCGAATTCCAGCGTCTGGCTCACGGTGCCGGACTGCGCAACACTTTCGAATCCTACACCACTATCGGCAACGATCTGGACAACGCCCAATTCGTCGACGAGCCCATGGCGGAATTCTGGACGCCGAATGGTCAGGGTGCAGATTTTTATCCAACCGTAAAATCGATGTCGTCGGCTGCCCACCTCAACGGTCGCATGGTCGTCGGCGCAGAATCATTCACTTCCGGTAGTCGCGAAAAATTTCTGTGGCATCCTGCCATGATCAAAAGCATCGGCGACGACGCCTTTTGCGGAGGCATCAATCGATTTGTTTTTCATCGCTACGCTGCTCAACCGTTTTCCCCGGGCGTAAAACCTGGGATGCAAATGGGGCCGTGGGGACTGCACTATGAACGCACCAATACCTGGTGGGAATTTTCGGGCCCCTGGCATGAATATCTCACCCGCTGCCAGTATATGTTGCGTCAGGGAAAGTTTGTCGCCGATGTCTTGAAACTCGAGCCGGAGGAACCGCTGCATCGCTTTCAAGCCATTACGCTCACCGGTTATGATTACGACGCGTGCGGCGCGGACACCTTTCTTCATGGCGCCGTCAGCGACCATCAACTCTTTTTTCCCAGCGGGGCCCACTACCGCCTGATCATCCTCCCCCATACGACTGCGATGACCGTCGGTCTTTTGACTCACATCCGTGATCTCGTCCGACAAGGGGCGGCCATCCTCGGTGAGCCACCGCAAAAAACGCCCGGCCTGACGAATTACCCCGAATCCGACGTGGCCTTAAAAAAATTGACCGATGAAATCTGGGTGCCAAATCAATCGCGGACCGATCACTCCCTTGGCCTTGGCCGCGTATTTCGCGGGATCACACCGGAGCAAGCGCTCGCAGCCCTCAAGGTCTCTCCTGATTTCACGAACAATGCGGGCCTCAAGTATATTCATCGTACGACGGGCGACGTGGAATTGTACTTTTTGAGTCACGCGGGGAGCGACGCCATTACGGCCAATTGTAGATTCCGCGTGACTGGAAAACAACCCGAATGGTGGAACCCCAGGACCGGAACAATCACCCCGCTACAGACGTATTCTTCCTCTGACCGCGAGGGCACGACCGTCTCCCTGCCATTCGAAGCCAATGGATCAGGGTTTATCGTTTTCCAAAACGCCGGTGCGCCAGCGCAACAATTAACCTCTGTCACATGGAACGGCGTGGATGTCGTGGAAAATGGAAATTATCTTCCGTTACAACCCGGGACCAAACCCGTTTTCAATCTGATCACAGGCGATCTCCTCGAGCGCGGCTCTTATGTTTTTCATGCCGCCGACGGCACCGCCCGTCAAACGACGGTCTCGACGTTGCCCGAACCCGTGAACGTTGCGGGGCCGTGGGTGATTCGTTTTCCGGCGAACTCAGGTGCGCCGTCGGAAATCGAAATTCCAACGCTCATTTCATGGAGTCATCACTCCGTCGATGGAGTGAAATATTTTTCGGGTACGGCAACTTATTTCAAAACCTTGACGATTACCTCGCTGGCCCCGGCCCAGCGCCTCTTTCTCGATTTGGGCAAAGTGCAGATTATGGCGAAAGTTCGACTAAACGGCAAAGCGCTGGGCATTCTCTGGAAGCCGCCCTACCGCCTCGAGATCACCGATGCCGTCAAAGCCGGCGGAAACGCCTTGGAAATCGAAGTCGTCAATCTCTGGGTCAATCGTCTTATCGGTGACGAACAACTACCCGAAGATAGCGACCGTAATGCCAACGGCACATTAAAAAAATGGCCCCAGTGGCTATTGGACGAAAAACCCAGCCCTTCGGGTCGATTCACCTTCAGCAGCTGGCGTCTGTGGAAAAAGGAAGATCCACTGCAAGAGTCAGGACTTATTGGCCCGGTGACGCTGCGATACACTCAACGAATGGAAGAGGAAAAAACGCCCTGAAAAAATCGTTGCAATTTTAAAACCGGCCGGCCCCCGCTTTTGCCGGGACACGTTTCACCTTTGAAGGGCGTGCGCGATAGCCGGTCCCAGGAATTAATTCATCCGATTAATCAAGGTGCGAACAGAATCAGGTTGGTGGATTGAGGAGGAACGGAGTGTGCGGAGGTTTTGCCGGACGGCCACCGGACCGTCAGTTTTTGTGGGGGATTGGCGTCGAGGTAGCCAAAGAAACAAGCCGGAGCCGACTGGCTGTAGTATCCCGAGCCGGCG
>DASYDH010000009.1:0-28385 GCA_036499685.1 Lacunisphaera sp.
CGACTTGAATGTCCATCGATGGCGCGAGGCTCGGCTGCACTTCGCCAATGCGGTATTCGCCCGTGGTCAGCAAACGATGGAGAATATCGTTGCGATTGGTGGCGATCTTAAAGCCGCGGATTGGGACGCCCATTTCGCCGAGTAGCCAACCGGCGAACACGTTGCCGAAATTGCCCGTCGGGACAACGAATTCCACCAGACTCCGTTTGGCCGCAGGCAGCTGGAGCCACGCGTACAGATAGTAAACGCACTGGGCGAGAACCCGCGCCAGATTGATCGAGTTCACGGCGGAGAGATGATGTTTCTGGCTGAAGTCGCGGTCGCCGAAAATGGATTTCAACACCCGTTGTGCGTCATCGAAACTTCCATCAATCGCGATCGCATGGACATTGGCTGCGCCTGTGCAGGTCATCTGCCGTTCCTGTAAGGGAGAAACCCGTCCTTCAGGATAAAGAATGAACACCGCTGTGTTCGGTTTTCCAAGTAACCCGTGAATCGCGGCCGCACCTGTGTCGCCCGAGGTCGCACCCAGCACGTTGATCCCCTGCCCGCTCAACTTGCATTGGTTTTCGTAAAGATTGCCGAGCAGCTGCAGGGCAAAGTCCTTGAAAGCCAGCGTCGGTCCGTGAAACAGTTCCAGCACGTACGTTTGCTCGTCGAGTTTCACCAAAGGTGCGATGCCTGGGTGCGTGAAATGCGCATAGGAATTATGCACCAACTTTTCCAAAACGTCGTCGGGAATATCGGTGGCAAAGATGGCCATGAACTCCGTGCAAAGCTGGGCGTAACTCAGGTTCTTCCACGACGTGAGACGCGGCGTGATATCCGGCAGTTGCTCGGGCAGAAAAAGTCCGCCATCAGGCGCAAGGCCGACCGCCACCGCCTGCGAAAAAGTATGGGGCTCAGTCTGGCCGCGGGTCGAAATATATTTCATGGTTACCGGATCGAGTGGAAGCGAAAGGCAGAATCAGCCCCCAAGCCAATCGAAAAGCGCAACCTCCAAACCGGCGTCGGAACCATTCCGCCAATCATTTACCCCGGACGGATAGACCCGCATTACTTCCCCAGTCCGAAAACGTCGTGGGCCGCGCGCTGGGCTTCGTCCGCGCGGGCCCGGTCGACCGCCACCGTGATCTTGATTTCCGAGGTGCCGATCAGCTGGATATTGATCCCGGCCTCGCCCAACGCCGTGAACAAGGTGGCCGCGACGCCGGCGTGCGTCCGCATGCCGACACCGACCACCGAAAGTTTGGCGATATTGTCGAAGGCCTTGACCTCGCCGCCCCCGAGTTTTTTGAGCACGGACGGGAGAACCTTCACCGCATTGGCCGCATCATCGCGTTGTACGGTAAACGTCAGGTCGACGCCACCGGTGTGCGCGACGTTTTGCACGATCATGTCCACGTTGATGCTGGCGTCCGCCAACGCGGTAAAAATCGTCGCGGCAGCAGCGGGTTTGTCGGGCAAATTACTGATGACGACCTTGGCCTGGTCCTTGTCGAGCGCGACTCCGCGCACGACAACTTTTTCCATGTAGGCGACTTCCTCTTTCACGATGGTTCCTGGGTTGTGATTAAAACTGCTGCGGACCTCAAAAATGACGCCGTATTTCTTGGCGAATTCAACCGAGCGCGACTGCATGACCTTCGAGCCGAGGCTCGCGAGCTCCAGCATTTCGTCGTAGCTGATTTCTTCGATTTTCTTGGCATTCTTAACGACGCGGGGATCGGCCGTGTAGACGCCATCCACGTCCGTAAAAATCTCGCACTTGTCCGCCTTGCACGCCGCCGCAAGCGCGATGGCGGTGAGATCGGAGCCACCGCGGCCGAGCGTCGTGATCTGGCCTTCTTCGTTGATGCCTTGAAAGCCGGCCACGATCACCACTTTCCCCGCCTTCAAGTCGGCCAGAATCGGAGTGGGCTTGATCTGCTTGATCCGTGCCTTCGTAAAAACGCGATCGGTGGAAATTCCCGCCTGCGCGCCCGTATAAGAAACGGCTGGAATGCCAATCGCGTGCAGGGCCATCGCCGTGAGCGCGATCGTCTCCTGTTCGCCGATGGCCAGCAACATATCCATCTCCCGCGTATCGGGCCGGTCGTTGACGGCTTTCGCGCGGGCAATCAGCTCGTTGGTCACGCCCGAACGGGCGGAAACCACGACCACCAAACTGTGACCCTCCTCGCGCGATTTTTGGATGCGTTTGGCCACATTTTTAATGCGGTCGACGTCACCCACCGAGGTGCCGCCATATTTTTGGACGATAAGAGCCATGATTGGAGCCCGTTTTAATGGCGCGTCAGGACGCTTCTTGGCAAGGCGGGAGTGCGCACCTTGCGTCATAACCCAACCTTTGAACAACTTGCGCCAGTCGGGGTTACGTCCGTGCTTTTTTCACAAACCTGGTTTCGGTGCCGTTCAGCAACCGCTTGATATTCGCCCGATGCCGGATGATCACAAAAAGCCCCAGCGCCGCAGCCACCAGATTCAAAGGCAACGGGTTCTTAAACAACCAGCTGGCGACGGGGACCGACACTGCCGCCAAAACCGAGCCCAACGAGACGTAGCGAGTAATGAAGAACGTCACCACCCAAACGACTGCCCCAACGAGTGAAGCAAGAGGAATCAAAATCACCAATCCCCCGGCCGCCGTGGCCACGCCTTTGCCGCCCTTGAATTTTGTGAACATTGAAAACGAATGCCCCAACACGGCACAAATCACTCCGACGAGTCCCATGATCCGGGTGTCCGGAACCGTCAGAAAGGGCAACAACGGCCAAGCCGCCGCGATGGCGCCTTTCAGCGCGTCGAGGGCAAAAACCGTGTTGCCGGCCTTGGCCCCGAGCACGCGCTTGACGTTCGTCGCACCGGGATTGCCACTGCCGACTTTGAAAATGTCGACGCCATGCGCCCGTGCGACGAGGTAGCCAAAGGGTAGCGACCCGAGCAGGTATCCGATAATTGCCGAGCTCAGTATCCAGACGTTGGGCATCAGAGGTTGACCACCACAGCCTGCTTGATGGCGCGATGACCGGTCAACTCCTTAAGCGCTTTCTCCGACGGCTGGCTATCCAAATTCAAAATGCAAAGTGCAATTCCACCAGCGTTGTTACGACTGAGTGACATCGCAGCGATGTTGATCTGTTCGCGTCCGAGCAAGGTGCCAACCATGCCGATGATACCGGGTTCGTCGTGATTTTCGTAAATCAGCAGCGTGCCGGAAGGATCGACCTCAACCCCGCGTCCGTTCAACGCCACCAAACGCGCATCAGCCGCTTTGCCGAGCAAGGTTCCGGCGGCCGACCTCGTCACGCCATCCGCTTGGATCGCCTCCACCAATATGAGATCGGTGAAATTCGCATCGGTATTCGACTTGATCGTCTCCACTTCAACACCGAGTCGTTGCATGATCGTCGGAGCATTGATGAAATTGAGCCCGTCGCCGCTGATCCGGCGAAGGAAGCCGCGCTGGATGGCGCGCGTCACGGGATTAGCGTCAAGCTCGACCAGCTTACCCCAGAAGGTAATCCGCAACCGTTCCACGCGACTCGTTGCGAGTTGCTGCACCAATGCGCCCAACTTGCCGCCGAGTTCGAGGTATGGCCCGATGATCTTCAATGTCGCCGCGTCAAGCGACGGCATGTTAACCGCATTGCTGATTACGCCGCCGTTAAGCACATCGGCGATCTGCTCGGCGATTTCGATCCCCACCGCGTCCTGCGCCTCAGCCGTCGAAGCGCCCAAGTGTGGCGTAAGGGTGACATTGGGCAATTTGCGGAGGTCGCTATCCACCGCGAGCGGCTCGTCTTCGTAAACGTCCAAACCGGCCGCCGCGACCTGCCCGGACTTCAATCCAGCAATCAATGCCGCTTCTTTGATGATGCCGCCCCGCGCGCAATTGAAAAGGCGCACCCCTTTCTTGCACTTCGCGATCGCCGCCTCGTCGATCATGTACCTCGTCTGATCGGTCAACGGCATGTGCACCGTGATGTAATCCGCTTGGGCCAGCAATTCGTCGAGCGTGACCGCCTCGACTTGAATGGCCTTGGCGCGGGCCGGCGAAAGATACGGGTCATACGCGAGCACGCGCATGCCGAAAGCCTGAGCACGTTTTGCGACTTCCGTGCCAATGCGGCCGAGTCCAACGACGCCCAGGGTCTTGCGGAAAAGCTCGATGCCGGAAAAGCTCTTGCGATCCCACTGGCCGGCTTTCATCGACCCGGCGGCTTGGGGCACAGGACGTGCGCCGCAGAGGATATGCGTAAAAGTGAGTTCCGCCGTGGCGACCGTGTTGCCGAGCGGCGTATTCATCACGATCACACCCCGCTCCGTCGCGGCATCGACATCGACATTATCCACACCGACGCCGGCGCGGCCCACCACCTTCAACAATGGCGCGGCGGCGAGCACCTCGGCGGTGATTTTCGTTTCGGAACGCACGGCGATCGCGTGCACATCCTTGACGAGTTCGAGCACCTTCGCCGGCGAGGAACCATACGCCTCCACCACTTCAAAGCCCGGCTGCTGGCGCAGGTAGGCGACTCCCTTGGGTGAGATCTTATCGGCGACGAGAATTTTCATGAGGGGTTGGCAAAAAAGCAGACCTTGCCCGCAAAAGGCAACCTCGCACGTGCAGATTTATGACACTGCGCCGTGTCCCGACCGTCCCACTCGAAATCGCTCAGGCCAACAGCGCAGGGTAATCCGTATAGCCTCGCGAATCGCCGCCGTAAAAAGTGGTCGGGACCGGAGGATTCAATGCGGCACCGGATGTCAGGCGTCGCGGCAAATCGGGATTCGCGATAAACAATTTTCCCCAGGCGATCGCGTCGGCTTCACCCCGATCAAGCGCCGCCTGTGCAGTTTCCGCCGTAAAACTGTCGTTCGCGATATAAACACCGCCAAACGCCCGTTTTAATTCCGGCCCCAGACGTGGCACCGCCAGCGACTCCCGTGCACATACAAACGCGATTTTTCTCCGGCCGAGTTCCCTCGCCAAATAACCAAAGGTCGCCCGCAGATTGCTGTCGCCCATGCCATGGGAATCGCCGCGCGGAGCCATGTGATAGCCGACCCGATCCGCACCCCAGACCGAGATCACCGCATCAGTCACCTCGAGCGCAAGCCGCGCCCGATTCTCAATCGGGCCGCCATAATCATCGGTGCGCAAATTGGATTTATCCTGGAGAAATTGGTCGAGCAGATAGCCGTTGGCCCCGTGCACTTCCACGCCGTCAAAACCGGCGCGCAGCGCGTTTTCCGCGCCTTTGCGATAGGCGGCGACGATCCCGGGAATCTCGCTGCGTTCCAACGCACGGGGCGTGACGAACGGTTTTTGCGGCCGGATCAAACTCACATGTCCCGTCGGTGCGATCGCGCTCGGTGCCACCGGCAGCGCCCCGTTCAGATAAACCGGGTCCGAAACGCGACCGACGTGCCAAAGCTGTAGAAAAATCCGCCCACCGGCAGCATGCACCGCAGTCGTTATTTTTTCCCAACCGGCCACTTGTTCGTCGGACCAAATTCCCGGCGTATTGGGATACCCCACCCCCATTGGATCGACCGAAGTTGCTTCGGTGAGAATCAGCCCCGCCGATGCGCGCTGCACATAATACTCGACCATCAAGTCCGTCGGCACGCGACCAGCACCGGCGCGGCAACGCGTCAATGGAGCCATGATAATACGATTCGGCAGCGTGAGCACACCGACACGAAGGGGATCTTGCAGCTTGGGCATCGCCTTTTTCGATAGTCATCTCCGCAAGGTTCGCAAACCTATGATTCATTCGTATGCCACGGAAATGGGTCGTGCTCCCACCAATGACCAGTCTCACGGATTGCTCTTTTTCGTCCGCCCGTTTTTCTAAACCGCAATGAATTTCCTACCCCGCCCCCGGGCCCTTTTGCTGGGCCTTCTGCTTGGTCTCTTCATTTCCGGCGTCCACGCCAATCCTGCTTATTGGAAATCAGCGATCGACGCACTAACCCAATCCGACGCGGAGCACCCGCCGGTAAAACACGGCATCGTTTTCGTCGGCAGCTCCTCGATTCGATTCTGGACCAGCCTTCAGCAGGACTTTCCCGGACTTCCGGTGATCCGCCGTGGCTTCGGTGGCTCGGAACTGGCCGACAGTGTTTTCTATTTCGACCGCATCGTGGGTGCCTACGAGCCGGACACGGTGGTGCTCTACGCCGGCGAAAACGACATACATGCCGGTGTTACCCCGGAAAAAGTGGCGGCGGACTTTAATGATTTTCGGCTCAAACTGCACGCCGCCCTGCCCAAATGCCGCCTGATCTTCATTGCACTGAAACCGAGTCCGTCTCGTTGGGATGATCGCGAAAAAGCGCAGCGTGCCAACGCGCTCATTGCCGAGGCATGCGCGCACGATCCGCTCCTGACGTTCCTGAACATTTATCCCGCGATGCTCGGCAACGACGGCAAGCCACGCCCCGAACTGTTTCGTGATGACATGCTGCATATGAAACCCGTGGGTTACGCCATTTGGGTTCATATGTTGGCGCCGCTCCTCAAACCGTAACACCGGTTCTCTGATGCGCCGAAAATGAAAACGTTTCGTCATTTCCTCAAACGGGTTTTCCGGCGGGCGGCGGTTTCAACCGGCATTCTCCTTTGGGTGTGTGGCAGTGCGAAAGGCGGCGAAGCGGCAAGTTCAACTGCTTCGGACGGTCGCTCACCGTGGAAAATTACCGAGGATTTTCATTACACGATCAATCCACCGCCCAGTGCGAGTGGCTATCACTCACCGGACGACGGCGCGGAAATCCTGACACTCGAAAAACTGGTTGTCACCCAGCACAACGGCGCGCGCATCCTGGAAAAGCTTTTCGCCGACCAAGCCCGCATCCACGCGGAAGAGTCGTTTTCCTGGGACAAGGGCGGCATTGTCCATGAAAGCGCCAACAAAAGAGTGGTGACAAAATTCATCTATAAAGCCGACACGCACACCATCGATTTGCTCAGTCTTCCCTGGTAATTCAGCCGCGTCGGTTGCCGAAGCCCGGGCGATTGGTGAAGGCACGGCGACCCCGTCATGGTCGGTCGATCAACCGCAGCGAGGTGCTGCGCCTCCAATCTAGCGCGAATCTTGGCTGTGCACCATCTCAGCGGTATTGCGCTTTGTGTCCCCGAAGTATTCCGTTCCGCTCGTGAACGCATCTTCGATCCTTTCCCCCGCCGAACGTCTTCGCCGCCAGATCGCCTTCATCGTTGAAGTCGACAAACTGAAGGAAATTTTCCGTCAGACGATTCTCACCCAAAGCCGTCGCGACGAGAACAGTGCCGAGCATTCGTGGCACTTCGCGCTGATGATCATCGTGCTCGCCGAGCATTCCAACCATCAGCCACTCGATGTGCTGCGTATTCTCAAAATGGTCCTGATTCACGATCTCGTGGAGATCGATGCCGGCGACACCTTTGCCTACGACACGAAAAACATGGTCGACCAACACGCGCGGGAAGCCAAGGCGGCAGACCGGATTTTCGGGTTGTTGCCACCGGACCAAACCGCCGAGTTCCGCGCATTGTGGGATGAATTCGAGGACAAGAAAACTCCCGAGGCAAAGTTCGCCACCGCCTGCGATCGTTTCCACCCAATGCTGCTTAATTGCCTGACGGACGGCCATGCGTGGCAAAAGCACGGCATCACGCAAGATCGCGTGCTCGCGCGCAACGCCCATGTCGCCGACGGTTCGCAAGCCATTTGGGAATACGCAGTGAAAATGATCAACGACGCCGTCGCTGGCGGCCATCTCGCGCCGGCCCCCACGCCGGTTCACTGACGAAGGATTGTATCGACGTGAAGCCTTGAGTGGAGCGTTCGCACACGTGACTCCAACTGTCAGTTTTTCGGACTCTTAACATTTTACGGGCCTCGCGTAACCTCTCCGCATCACTCGCGTCGTGTCCGACGTGATGTTGCCCCATCGACTTTCCGTGTTTTCTGCCATGCGTATTTCTCCCAGTCTTTTTTGCCTCGCGCTGTCGCTTATTTCCGTGCCCTTTGCCGCAGCCGAATTGCGTTCCGATTGGATCGATCCCGATACAGGTCACCGCATCATCCGGCTCTCACCCGACAGTGGCGGCTCCAGTCTCTACTTCCACCAACACAGCTACACTCCGGAAGGAGACAAGCTGGTCATTCGCGGCACTGGCGGCATCGCGACCGTCGACCTCTCCACCCTCGGAGTTTCACCGCCGAAATTCACCATGGTATTGCCGGACGCATATCCGATCGCCACGGCGTGGCGGACCCGTGAGGCGTATTACCTCAATCGCGAGCGCACCGCACTGATGGCGGTCAATCTCGACACGAAGGCCATCCGGGAAGTTACGAAGCTTCCGGTTCAGGCCCAGGGCCGCGGCGGGCAGTTCGCGTTGAACTGCGACGAATCGCTGCTCGTGGGCATCGCGGCCGATCCGGACGGAAAAACCATTCCGCGCACCCCGCCGCCCGACGGCGGTGGCGGCACGCTCGAAAAAAACTGGGCGGCCGGCACACCCAAGATGATTTATACGGTGAATATCAAGACCGGCGAATTCAAGGTCATCCACCGGGAGAACGACTGGACCAACCATCTCCAGTGTTCGCCCACCGATCCACAGCAGATTCTGTTTTGTCACGAGGGTCCCTGGCATTTCAACGACCGCACCTGGACCATTCGCGCCGACGGCGGCCCAGCCCGGCTGCTGCACGAGCGCACGATGAACATGGAAATCGAGGGCCACGAATTCTTCAGCGCCGACGGAAAATCCGTCTGGTACGATCTGCAAACCCCGCGCAGCACGGTTTTCTGGCTGGCGGGCGTGAACCTCGCGACCGGGCACCGCATTTGGTACAATCTCCAGCGTGATGAATGGTCCGTGCACTATAACATTTCGCCCGACGGAAAACTTTTCGCGGGTGACGGCGGTGGCGCGGGTAGCGTGGCGAGCCGCTCTCCGGACGGCGAGGTTCTCAACCCTCCGGGCAATGGACAGTGGATCTATCTTTTCCATCCGACCGCCGTGCGGGGGAATTCCTTTCGCGACCACAAGGACCTGATTGACGCCGGCTACTTCAAATCCGAACGCCTCGTAAACCTCGCGCATCACAGCTACAGCAAGGAAACCGGCGTCGAACCCAACCTCACCGTTACGCCGGATGGAAAATGGATTATTTTCAGCGGAAACTTCGATTCCAATCCGGGCGGCGGCAAAAAAGCCACCACGCACGTCTATGCCGTCGAGATTGCGAAGGCAAAATAACCCTTTCCCCATGCGCCTCCTCCCCAAAATTCTCGCCCTGTTGCTGCCGCTTTCCCTTTTCGCGCAGACGCCGCCGCCCGCGCCGGATCTCGCCGTGAATCCGGCGGCCACCGTCAATTCACTGAATCCCGCGCTGCCCACGATTTTCGTCGCGAGCGATTCCACGGCGGCGAAGAACAACGGGAAGCCAATCCAGGGCTGGGGCGTACCGTTCGCGGATTATTTCAACGCCGCCAAGGTGAACGTGGCCAATCGCGCCCGTGGCGGCCGCAGCAGCCGCACTTTCGTCACCGAAGGGTTGTGGGATCAACTCCTCGCGGAGGTGAAGGCCGGCGATTATGTCCTCATTCAATTCGGACATAACGATGGCGGCGCCATCAATGCGGAACCGCCGGGATCAAAGCGGCCCTTGCGCGCGCGCGGCTCGCTGCCGGGCATCGGCGAGGAATCGCAGGAGATCGACAACGTCATCACGAAAAAACACGAAACGGTTCACACGTTTGGGTGGTACATTCGCAAAATGATCGCCGATACGAAAGCGAAGGGCGCCACGCCTATCGTGCTTTCGCTCACCGCCCGCGATATTTGGAAGGATGGAAAGATCGAGCGTGGTTCGGGCCACTATCGCGAATGGGACCGGGAAATCGCGACGGCCGCGGGCGTTGAATTCGTCGATCTGTCGCGTATCGTCGCCGACGAATACCAGCCGATGGGCGCCGAAAAGACCAAGGCACTCTTCAGCCCCGACCATACGCACATGAATACGCCCGGCGCGGATTTCCAGGCATCGTGTGTCGTCGCCGGACTCAAGGGTCTGCGCAAAAGTCCCTTCATCGTGTTTCTCTCCCCGAAAGGCGAAGCCGTCGAAGCGGATCGCGTGGGCTGGTTGAATCTTCCGGAACCCGTCAATCCCTCCCTTCCTTCAATCGTACTCATCGGCGATTCCACCGTGCGCAATGGCCGCGGCGACGGTCAGGGTGGCCAATGGGGTTGGGGTGATTCGCTCGGGGATTTCTTCGATCCCAGCAAAATAAATGTCGTCAATCGCGCCGTCGGCGGACTCAGCAGCCGCACTTTTGTCACCCAGGGTTATTGGGAGCGCGCTCTGGGACTCATCAAACCCGGCGATTTTGTGATCATGCAATTCGGCCACAACGATGCCAGCGCGATCAACGACAATTCCCGAGCCCGCGGCACGATCAAGGGAACGGGCGAGGAAACCGAGACCATCGACAATATCCTGACCAAGAAACACGAGATCGTACACAGCTATGGCTGGTACCTGCGTAAATTCATTCGCGAAGCCAAAGCCGCCGGTGCGACGCCTATCGTCTGCTCACCCATTCCGCGCAAGACGTGGGAAAACGGGAAAATCGTGCGTTCCACGCAAAGCTACGGCGGTTGGGCCAAACAGGTGGCCCAGCAGGAAAACGTCGGCTTCGTTGATCTGAACGAACTCATCGCGCGCCGTTACGATGCCATGGGCGAAGCCGCAGTTGAAACGATGTTCGCCGACAAAAACACGCACACCACGAAAGCCGGTGCCGAACTCAACGCCGAGATGGTCACAAGCGGATTGCGCGCCCTTCCAAATGCGCCCTTGGATTCAGATCTGTCCGAAAAAGGCCGCGAGGTCCCGGCGGCGAAATTATAAAGCGCGCGTTCCACAAAGTCCGGTCCCCACTCGGAGGGCCGCTGCTTGCGGCGGCCTCTTTCCGAGGACCCGTGGTGATTCCCGTTTGGTATACGGTTAGCACATTTTCATTCCGATTCGCCGTTGCGAAAACTCCATCGATGGACAAAAGATTCAAGCAGTCGCTTCTGTTTCACCCCGGTTGTTTTCCCCATGAATACCCTCAAACTCGCGTTCGTTTCGCTCGTCCTATTCGCCAGTGGCACCAGTGCGCTGGCTAACGATTACAACCCGCCCGACGCACGCGTGCTCAAGATCGGCGACAGCGCGCCCGACTTCTCCCTGCCGGGCGTTGACGGGAAAACCCACTCCCTCGCGGAATTCAAATCCGACATCCTGATGGTGATTTTTCTTTCAAATCACTGCCCCGATTCCCATGCGGTCGAGTCCCGCTTATTCAAGTTCATCGCGGAAATGAAGGGCAAAAGTTTTTCCGTGGTAGCGATCAATCCCAACAATCCCAAAGGCCTCACCATCGACGAACTCGGTTACAGCAAGTATAGCGACAGCTTCGACGAGATGAAACTGTACGCGAAGGAACGCGGCTTTCCGTTTCCCTATCTGAACGACGGCGACACGCAGAAGACCGCCAAGGCATATGGCGCACTCGCCACCCCGCACGTGTTCGTTTTCGATCGCGACCGGAAGCTCCGCTATCAAGGTCAGTTCGATGATTCGCGTTTCCCCGATCCCGCCACCGTCAAGAGAACCGATGGCCCGAATGCGATCCGCGCGCTTTTGGCGGGAACCCCGGTTCCGGTTGAACTCACCAAACCGCACGGCTGCTCGATCAAATGGATCGAGAAAAATGCCGCGGTGAAGGAGTTCAACGCCAAGTGGGAAAACACCCCCGTCACGCTTGAGCTCATCGACCCGGCCGCTGTCGAAAAACTCGCGCGCAACAACACCGATAAATACCGCATCGTAAATGTCTGGGCCACGTGGTGCGCCCCGTGCGTCGAAGAATTCCCGAGCCTCGTCTCCGTGGGCTGGCGGCTCTCGATGCGCCCCGTCGAGTTGGTGACCATCAGCATGGACAATCCAAAACAGACGGCCGCGGCACAAAAATTCCTGCAAAAAAACCACGCCGGCGTTCCCGGTCGTCTCGTCAAATCGCTCAAGGAAGAGGGTCGTACCACCAACAACTACGTCTTCACCGACCCGAGCAATGATGTCCTGATCAAAGCGCTCGATCCGGTCTGGGCAGGGCCGCTTCCGCACACGGTGATCATCGCCCCGGGCGGGAAAATTGTTTACCGAAAAACCGGCATCCTCGATCCGCAGGAGCTTTACGCGAAAATGCTGGAGCTGCTCACGCCGTACTATTGAGCGAATTCGACCGCCAAGCTGGCTTGGTCGATAGATTGACGGAGCGATCCGGGCTGGAGCGGCAGCGCCCCGCTGCCGTGCTTTTGTGGGCGAGGTCGCCCGAGCTCCACATAGCCCGCAGGAAAATCGTGGCATACTGTCCAACAAAATTGAAACCGCTCTATCGGTGTACGTTGTTGAGCAACGCCGCCATCGTGCCGCCGAGAAGCAGGAAGCCTACAACGGTGAGCACACCGAGGCAAAACAGGATCGCCACCATCAGCAAAAATGCGCGGCAGAAATTGCGCCGCCCGAGATTCGTGCCGCCGCCAAATGCCCACACGAAATGCATGATCAAGCCAATCACCGGAATCGCCAGCACCAACAAGGTCACGAACCATTCACCGGTGCTAAGGGGTTTTTCTAACGGTTCATCGTTGGCCATGGCTGATCTTCAATCACGTTTGTGCTCCCTGCGTTCCTTCAAGACAATCCGGAACTCAACCATTTCTGCCAGGTTCCACTTTCGGCGCGTAGCCGACTGCCACTTTTCATGAAAACGGAGCTGCCATTTTCTTCATAGCCGACGCGTCGCTCCTTCCACAAAACGCAAAATTTGAGTTTCGTAAGTGTGACCAGGTGCATTTCATATTACTGCGTTAACCGGCACTGACTCGCCCCGGTTTGCCGGTCGACCGTCGTGCCACTTTTACCACCCTTGCGCCAATCCAATTGCCGGCCCGGCAAACCCTCCCGCTGGGGAGCGCTTGCGCCTGCGGCGCGCGATGGGAGGTTTTTAACCTTTCCACCGAATGGCATCTGCGAAAGCTTCATGCTGAGATCCGCGCGCGACCGCCCCATTCCCCATGCCTCTTCCCGAGTTGATCCCGGTTAACACCACGCCACTGGTAGTGATCGAAAATCTGCACAAAAGCTTCGGGCAGAAATCCGTCCTCAAGGACATCACCTGGCAAATCCCACGCGGTCAGATCAGCGGACTGCTCGGACCAAACGGAGCCGGCAAGACCACGCTGTTCCGCTTGCTCATGGGACTGCTCAAGGCTGATTCCGGCACATTGCGCGTCGATGGGCGCGACTGTTTCATTGACCGGGTGACGGTTAAACGACTGGTCGGCTTTCTGCCGGATGAACCGGTTTTCTATTCCTACCTGAGCGGACAGGAAATTCTTGAACTGAGCGCCGGTATGCACGACCTCGATCCCGTTGCCGCCGTGAAACGGTTGTATCCACTGATTGGACGCCTCGGGATGCAAGAGGCCATGGGCCAATATGCCGACGACTACTCGCGCGGCATGAAGAAGAAACTCGGGCTTCTGCTGGCGCTGTTGCACCAACCGCCGCTCCTCGTACTGGACGAACCGACCAACGGTCTTGATGTCGAGTCCACCAGGATGTTCTTCGATCTCATGCGTGAGTTGGCAAAAATCGGGACGACCATCGTGTTCTCGACCCACCTCATGGATCAGGTGGAGCGCTTGTGCACCCATGCTGCCATCGTCCATCAAGGCCAGCTGCTGACCGCGGGCTCCCTGGACGAAGTCCGGGCGGGACGGGCGTTAGAGGATGTATTTGTCGAACTCACCAGCGTTCGCTGATGGCCGGGGACCTGCCACCTCCCACGCCGGTCTGGACTGTGATTCGTCTCCTGTGGACGGCATCCCGCCGCCGCGCCACTGGAAGAGCCAAACGCCAGAAAGAGATCATGGGCCGCCGGCGGCAGAAAAGCGGATCGGATGGGATTGCGTCCCTCTCGTGGCTCATTGCGTTGCTGCTGGTTTGCTTCGTCCATATTTCGCTCGGTTGGTTTGCGGGAAATTTCGCGCGGACCTCCGCCGAAATCGAGGTCGAACGCAGCGGTCGGATCCCTCTTTCGTCTTCCGAATGGCATCGCTTGGAAGAGCTCACCTCGCGGCAAGGCGATGTGCTGCTTGGAAGGGGTGAGCTGGCGGCGCGGCCGAAGTTTGAGGAGAAAAAGCGCGCGAGAAATGCTGAGAAGGCCCGCGACGAAGCGATGACACGACTGGTCAACGCCACCGAGCCAGCGGGTCGTCACCCGGCTGTCACCGCCGCTGAACACCGGGCGGCGGTGGAACGCCAGTTCTTCCAGCACGGCGAGGCAGGATTCGCCCGGTTGAACGATTCACTGGCCGGCCAACTCGCGAATTCACGTGAACATCCCATGGTGATCATTCCCGTGCTCAGCTTCCTATTGTTGTGCTGGGTGGGAATGCTCATCTGTCAGGGCGAGGGGCTCGAACTCGACGTGCAGCGCCGTCGATACCCCATGTGGGAGTGGTTGCTTTCGCACCCCGTTCGACCGGCGCATGCCTTCTACGTCGAGCTACTCACCCCATTGATGGCCAATCCCGTTTACTTGGCGGCACCGCTCTTCTTGTGGGTGTTACTCGGACCTGTGTTCGGCGCCGGGTTGGGCCTGCTGGCAGCGCTGCTGATTGGGCTGCCCATTGCCGTGGTAAGCTCCAGTGTGAACAAAGCCATCGAAACCACCGCTCTCCTCCGGATTAGCGTGCGTTCGCGCGGCGCTCTACTCGGCGTGGTTTCATGGTTTGGTTATGTGGCGATGCTACTGCCCCTCCTGATTTTGCAATCGGATGCGATCAGCCGCCCACTCGGCCAGCTCGGCGCATGGTTCGCACCGTGGTTTCCCGCGTGGCCGGTGCGCACGCTTGTTTTGGGCTGGGCTGGTCCCCCAAATCTCGCCGAAGTCGTCGCCTCGTGGTGGGTCGTCATTGTCGGGCTTGGCACGCTGGCACTCGTGGTGACTCATCGCGCCACCGCCCATGGACTGCAGGCGCCAACCGACGGAACCGGGCCGGCAGGAGCGTCACTGCTGTCGGTGCGAAGCCGCCTCGGGGCCAATCCACTCCGACGCAAGGAACTGCTTTGGCTTCTTCGCGACAAAGGGGCCGTCGTTCAGGTCTTCCTCGTTCCTCTTACGATCGCGGCGACCCAAATGTTTAATTTTCGCGGCCTCTATCGAATGACTTCAGGAAGCTGGACCTCTCTTTGCGGACTGGGGATCATATGCGGCACCTATTTTTTACTGGTGCTGGGACCGCGCTCACTCGCCTCCGAAGGTGCGGCCTTATGGCTTTCTCTCACGTGGCCGCGCGGGCTCGAGGATTTGCTCAAGGCCAAGGCAAGATTGTGGAGCCGGGTGGCAAATTTTGTCGTTGGAGGTGTGTTGGCGGTGACCTGCCTATTGTATCCATCTGAATGGTGGAAGATCGCATTGGTCGGCTGCGGTTGGCTCGTGTTTAGCAGCACCCTGGCACTCAAGGCGGTTTCGTTGGTAACGGCACCCTCGTCGTCGGGCGAACCCGAGCCACCGAATCGGGCTGCACAGTGGATCGCGATGATCGGAACCCTGGCGTTCGGCACGGGCGTTGTCACCGGTTTGTGGCACATCGCGATTCTGGGCATCGTTTTTTCGTCACTGATTGCAGTAGCCATGTGGCAGGGTTTGCGCACGCGACTACCCTTCTTGTTCGACCGATGGTCCGAACCGCCGATCCCCGCGCCCAGCCTGCTGCACGCCACGGTCGGCATTGCGCTCCAGGTTGAATTCATCGGTGTGACCGTTGCCATCGCCTCGACCGTCGGAGGGCCGTCGTCACTTTGGCTCGCCCGCGCGGTCGGATACGGTCTGGCCGGCGCGGTGGGTTGCGTAATCATGCACCAATTCCTCAGCGCCCGGGGCGTCAGTCTGGGCGACATCGTCCGTTGGCCAGGTCAAACGCCGCGCTACAATCTACCCGCAAGCCTGGCCCTCGGTGCCGTCACCGGCGTTGCGCTAGCGGTGCTTGCCGCCGGCTACCTTGCGTTGCTGCACTTGATTCCGGCGATGCGGGAATCTCTCGATGAAGCAACGCGAATCGCAGCAACCTATCAAGGTCAACAGTTCTGGATTTTTCTGCTGGCAGTGGTCTTTGCTCCGGTCGCCGAGGAATATTTCTTCCGCGGTCTGCTCTTTCGTGCGCTTGATCGTGAACTCGGCGACTGGCGGGCGCTCGTATTAAGCGCTGCAGTTTTTGCCATCTTTCATCCACCCATGGCGTGGGTTCCGGTGGCTTGCCTTGGCCTCTGCACTGCGTGGCTCTTTCGCCGTACGCGGCACCTCTTGCCCAGTGTCATCTGCCATGTCAGTTACAATGCCATGATTTTATTGACAGGAAAGCTCGGCCAGTGACGCGGCAATTTTCCTCCAACCAACAACATCCGCGATGGATCGAAATGTCTGATCGTGCGGTCGGCGGGTACAGCTTTGACCACACGTCGCCCCCGGTTACATAAAGCATCCGTCACAGCGGACGCCCACGCGGCTACAACGCCGCTGCGCAAATGTTACGGTATTCCACTTTCATGTTCAGGCTGCGAGTGCATTGCCCCCGGGTCACGACATGGACGCATAGGTGACGCGGCCCGCTTCGTCGATGGAGAGGATCCCCCGCTGGACCAACTCGTCCAGCTTCGTGGCCTGCTCGGCCGGTTCGAGTTTGTTACCGAACGCCGTGTTGATGTGGGCGAGCAAGCCGGATTTTTTCTTTGGCCGCGGACCCAGACTGTTCGTCAGTCTTGAAATTAATTTCTCCAGCCGCACATCAGACACCCCGCCGATTTGCGGAGCCGGTGCTTTCGCGATCAACGCGGCCCGGGCCGACGCGTTCGCTTTGCCCGCGCCGCTTTTCCGCGTCTTCGGCAAAAATGGCAATGCGCCAAAACTGTCGCAACGAACCACCTTAATCCCTTTTGCCACCAGATGGCTGATCATCGGCTCGAAATCCTTGTCCTTGGAAACGATGCAAAATTGGGCGTCGGGGCGGCGTTCAATCGCGCGTCCGAGGTAGTTCGCCAGAGTGAGGTCGAGCGCGTTGCGCCCGGAAGCATCGAGTTTCACCAACTCCACCTGCTCGGCCAGACGCTGAATCTGCGCCACCAGCGCGAAATCGATTTTCGTCTGGTTCTTTCCGATCATCAACGTGACGTGTGCTGCTTTTCCTTTCATCAAATCGAGATCGACGGATGGCACATTTTCGAAGTCCACGAAAACAAAGCTGGAAGCAGCAGGAAAAGGCATCGTGCCGCCATCTTATCCTGTTCCAAGCCAGTCAACGCAATCGAAACACGGCCTACGGGGACAACTAACGCACTCGCCGCATCCCGTTTGCAACCATCGATCCAGACGTCAGGCGGACTCCGGTTCAAATGTGACGTGCGGTGGATTTGAACTTGATCGACGCACTCGCCGTCCACTTAGCAGCTCGCGCTCAGCCTGCAGCCAATTATCAAGCGCTTGGTTCTCGGGTTTTCCAAATTTCTCCCATAGCTCATATGCCCGGGCGGCGATGGTTTCATGAATCAAGGCCCGGGTAGTCGGATGAATGGGACCGGTTTGGTTTTGGTTTTTCATCGGGAAAAGGATCAATTTTGCCCCCTCGGTTTCGCCACGAACGGCCGGACCGGATGTAAAATTCGAAAATGCATGCACACGATTCCGGTGCAAATCGCACAGCTGGTCGTTTTTCAACGAAGGGATCACGTGTTTTATAGAAAATTCCGATGGAGGCGCGGCACTCTAAAGTTAGGTAATGTACCAGCAGGCAACTACTAGATAAATCGGGCGCGACCCGCATCGCCGTATCGGGATTGGGATTCTGCAAATGTAAGGGATTTCCTGACACGGCCTTTTCCAGCCGGGAGCACGTCAATTTGCTATTAACTTGCAGTAATGAATCCTCGTTTTGCCTCTTCTTCGTCGTCGGTCTACCGCAAGACTATTGTCGCAGTTGCGATTCTCATCTCCGAGGCACAAACGGTCTTTCCATGAAGAAAATCTTCGGGCTCAGCCTCGTTCCGCTCAACGTGGATCTCGGATTGTTGTTCTTTCGCGTCGTGCTCGCGTCGTTGGTATTGCGATTCCATGGCTGGGGTAAACTTGCGGGCTGGAAAGACGAACCGGCCCATCTGCCAAATCTCTTCGCCCTTGCAGGCTGGAGAAAGGAGTTTCACACGTTTCCCAACTACATCGGCATCAGCTCTGAGCTTAGTTATATTCTGGTCACTTGGTTCGAGACCTTTGGCTGCATGATGATCATCGCCGGGCTTTGCACGCGGTTCAATGCCCTCGGAATGTTTGTTACCCTGATGGTGGCGTGGTACTTTCATCATCACATGCAGTTTAGCGGCCCGAACTCGGGCGAAGTCGCCTTCGCTTACGGCTTCGGCTTTCTCCTCCTTTTTCTCGCCGGTGCCGGAAAATATTCCCTTGATCACAGATTCGGATTTTAACGGACGAGGGCAAATTCGCTCTAGGGTTTACTCCCGACCCGCCCGTTATTTTTTCCCCGGGTCGCGGAAAATCATCCCGGAAAATGCGGCTGCGCGCTCAAGTTAGGACGGGGCGCGACGACAACAGGAACAGAGCGTTCCGCCATGAGTACCGATTGTCTTTTTTCTTCCGAAGAACCGTTTGCCGCTGAGATGCGCCGGCTCCTCGAAACCGCGTCCCACTCGCCTTGGGGACCCGGTCGTGAAATCGATGCGACCGTGCATGATTTGCACCTGAAATTACAGGCTGTGCAATCCCGTCTGGGCAGCGACGCCGAACAGACCGACGACCGCACTCTCGCCCACAAAATCGATCACGATCTTCGGAACAAGTTGATGATTTATCATTACCACGAGCAGAAACGCCGGCTGTCGGCGCCGCCCATGCCCCACCGGAAACGGCCGCGCAATCGTTCCTCCCGGCGGGTGTTTGCTTCCTGAGTTCAGACGCTTGCGCGTTTAGCCATCGCGGGCGACGGCACTCTATCTCCCGGCGCCGCCTTCGGGCTTTTCCTCCGCTCCTTTCACCTCTTCCACCGGAACCGCCGCCTCCAACCGCCGGCGCACAAACGCGAGATGTCCGCGCAGTTCATAAAACTGGTTCGCGTAGGCCGCCGGGACTTTCACCCGGTTGGTCATCCGTTCGATTTCATCCACCTGCTGCAAGAGTTCCTGCACGCGGGCGCGGGTCAGCGGACCATAAGCTTCCCGCTCCAGCCGCAGCAATGGCCGGTAGTGCCGGTAAATTCTCGATTGCACACTCCAGCGATACAGCACGGGAAATAGCCGGAGCGCCGGAATAAACACCAGGATCAGGGGCACGATCGCGACCAGGACGCGATTGAGGAGATTGGCGATCCAGAAAGAGGGAATCATCCGGTAGAGAAAACTCCGACCGGATTTGTAGTAACGCTGGGCATCTTCACTGATCTTAAACTCATGCTCCAGCGGTGCCGGAAATTCGCCGCGCCGTTGCAGCAGCCCCGCCTTGCCGTGAACCTCCTGCGCGGCTTCCAGCAGCAAATCCGATAAGGCCGGGTTCAGGCCCTTCCTGGCAACCAGTTCCACCGTCGGTCCGATCAATTGCACATCCTGCGCCGGAAGATTTTTGCCCAAATCGATCGATCCTTCGGGCAAAACCATTTTGTTCAGATAGGAAAAATGCCGCACGTACGCGTCGGCTTGGGAAAAGTTGAAGATCTGCACCCCGGACGCACGAACGAGGCTGCGCAGGGTTTGTAATGAAGCGGAGTCGCCCATCGAAAACACCGCGTCGATCTTCCCGTCGATCAGCGCTGTCGCGGCTGCGTCCGCGTCGAGTTCGAGAAACGTCGTGGGTGGCCCTGTAATTCCATTGGCCGCCAACAACGCGAGCGCCAGCGACCGCGTGCCGCTTCCCGTCGCGCCGACGGCAATTCTCAGCCCCGATAGCTCCGAGAGCCGCGTATGCGGTGTCGCACTGCGATAGAACACCCACAGCGGCTGATATGCGATGCTTCCGAGCGAAACGAGACCCGACAAATCTGCGTCCTTTCCCAGTCCCCCCTGAACAAAACCGACGTCGACATCGGACGCGGATGTTTGGAGACGTTTGAGATTGTCGAGCGAACCGTCGGACGCCCTCACCTCAAGCGTCACGCCATGGGTCGCCAGCTGTTTTTGATAAGAAGCGGCGAATCGTTGGAAAGTGCTGCCCTCGGGCCCGGACGTCAGCACAAGCGTCCGCGGCGGCGCGGATCGCACCACCCAAATGGCCGCGGCGATCGCGACGAGCACCAGGAAGAGCGCTATCGCGGAAGCGAGCGCCGGACCGAACCCAAAGGTTTCGATGAGCGCCGCCACAAGGCGCGGATATTTTTTAATTTTTTGGGTATCCATCTAATTACGCGACACGCCGAAAGCGCACTCAGCGGATCAGCGCCATTTTCAAGGCGTGCGCCGCTCCCTTGATCCACGCCCAACCGCGCAGATAATCAATCGCGATCAATTCATGCGCGGCGACGATCAGCCAGAAAACGAGCTGATACGACGCCTTCGAACACTTGTGCCGGATGCGGCGGTGTGCGATAAATGCGCCCGGCCAGCCGCCCAGAAATTCAAGCAGATGCAACAATGCCTCGGGTTCCCGCTGCCCTTTCTTCCGCGCCCGGTGTTTGTCCCAAGCATAAGCCAGATACGTCAGCGCCGGCAGCGTCACCGCATAAATTGCCAGGACGCTGCCCGGAATGATTCCAGCAAGCCGGACCAAGGCGCAGATCGGGGCGCCGACCAGAAACGCGAGCAGGAAAAGTGCCTCGCTCGTGATCCGTCCGCCCTCGTTGATATGAACCGCCTTTTGTGCGCACGGACGCCCCTGCTTGTCCACGCCCATTTTAAAACTCACGCGATCACCCACCTCAGGCACCTTGTAATGTTGGGCAAAATCCTTCGCGTGCAGGAAAATTCGTCGCCCGTCGCTTTCAAGGAAACCAAACCCGCGGTCAGGATTCCATTCGGTGATTTGGCCGGTGGCCATGGGAACATTGTCGCGGGATTGATTTGCGGCCATGGCTCAAAAAATAGGGCGCAAACTGTGTTGAACAGCAAAATTCGAAGCAAGTTCGCAAACGAGTTTGTCCGTTGCGTGTTCACTCATCAAGCCGAACGCATTCAATCGCATGCACGAACACCAACTCACCGGCATTAATTAAATGCCGGCTGCGGCATAAACGCGCCTTTCGCCTCCGCCTCTTCGTACACTTCCTCGTTCTCCGCCTCTTCCATCGGGGCAAACCTCTCCGCTTTAAACCCCAACTCGGCCCCCGCACAATACGGATCCGGCGGATTGCGCAATTCCTCGACCAGCAGATAAATTTCCGGATGAGCGTCGCCCGCGCCGTTTTTCACCGGTTTTCCATCGACGATATGCAACGGTTTGCCCCGACCAGGCGACATCGACCGCACGGTGTACGTCACGCCCTTGACGGGCAGCGCGGTGTATGTCGCCCGCGCCCACGCGGGAAAAATGTCGTCGACACAGACCACCTTGGAACCGTTTTGCATAACAAGGCAGAAAGGAAAACAGCTGCGCCAAATATTCAACTCCGGTTTTTATCCAATCCACTCCGCCTGTGATCCGGCAGCCATCGGGCCACTGCGCCGAGCCGGAGGATTTACACCAAGGCCACAAAGGTCACAAACGCGGAGAACACAGAGCACGGGAAATGTTCAGAAGATGTCCGCATCCCATCCGCGATGAGCGGATGCCCGGGATCCAAACCCGGAGACGATCAGTCGAAAATGACAATGTAGGTTTCGCTTCTGCAATTGGGCTAAACCATCAGTGGTTAACCTTCTGCAGGTCGCGGACTGAATTCGTCACGGAGCGACCGCAGTTTCCGTTTCGTCTAGTGAGATGAATCAGGGAAAGAGCCGATCATCGGAAGTTGTAATCAGTCCTGTTTGCGCCCATTCCGAAGAGCGAAATCGCGCGCTGCTGCCGCCTACCATGTCACACTTTGCCGCCAAATCGGATACTCGCAAAGAGCCCCCAACGGGACTTTCCAACGGCGCTCCCCACCGGCGCAACAGTGTTTCCGACTCGTTAAACCTGGTCTCGCCTCCCGTTGTGTCCGCGGCACTGAATTCCGCTGGTTCACCACTCGATGCTGGAATCCGCGCTTCGTTTGAAAATCGCTTTCGGCGGGACTTCGCGACGATTCCCGCACAAGCGTCCGCCGCCTCGCGCGGCACCTCCCTGGCCATCGCCGCGCCAGACAGCGCCAGCGAAAGAGAAGCCGACCAGATCGCCGATCTCGCTTCAACCGAAAGTGGGGCGCCGCCCCACTCGTCTCCCGATTTGAGCCGCGTCCGCGTCCATACCGGCGCAACCGCCGCGGAGTCCGCCGCGGCGATTGGCGCGCTGGCCTACACCGCGGGTCGTGACATCTTCTTTGGAACCGGCCAATATTCACCACACACGCTCAGCGGACGGCGTTTGTTGTTTCACGAACTCGGCCACGTGATGCAACTCAACGATGGACACACGATTCATCGAAAATCCGACCCGCAACTCACCAAGGCCGAACTCGCCCGGAAATCGAAACTGGACCACCTCGCCGCCGAACCGGTCGAGGCCCACCGCGCGTGGAAACACCTGAAATCGGACGAAAAGGCGGAAGTGCTTTCCGAAATGGCCCGGCGCTACGGCGCATCGTTCGCGCAGGAATTCATCGCGATCGCGGAAACGGGGAAATTTCACGACGATCTTATTTACTATCAACCGGGCACAGGGCCCAAACCGGAGCAATTGCGACAACGAGGCTATCGTCCCGCCGGCGAGGAGCACATGGGCAATGCCGCCTATACCGTCGAGCTATGGGTTCATCCCAACGGCAACATTGTCCGCCGTGACGTGTCGCCGCCAAAATCCGCCACGACGAAAGAACCGCAGCCAGAGCCCAAACCGGCGGCACCATCCCCGCAGAATGTACCACCTGCGGACAACGACGACCCGGACGAGTACAAGCAACTGGACGAATCAACGCCGCTACGGAAAAAAATTCTCTACCTCATGCAGGGTCTTCCGATGTACAACGACCAATTGTGGAATGAAATCCAGTCCCTGAAAGCCAATCCAACGGCGACGGAGCGGGCGGAAATCGAAGACCGCATCAAAGAGCTCCGCGCGGAGTACGACACCGACTACGCCGACCTGCTGGACTTAATTGACGAAGCCAGCGAAAGCGACACGGAGGCATTCAAGTACGCGCAAAAAAATTCCGGTGCGATCAACGACCACAACGCCGCCCTGCTCAACGACTATAACGACCTGAAAAATCCGCCCGCGCCCGGCCCCGGCAACCCGCCGTAACCGGGACGACAACCGTATCCGTAATCCAGCCTGTAGGCGGGTGCCCTCACCCTGCATCGGCTGCGTCTTATGCCGGGTGAGGGCACCCGTCCCATACTTCAAAAATCCCGGCACGCCGTCGCCCGGGAAAAACTATCTCCGCTGCCGGTGCGCCACGGCGCGCGCCACTTCGGCGGCGAAAAATGGGCCGCGATAGATCATCCCAGTGTAAAGTTGAACCAAGGTCGCGCCCGCGTCGATTTTTTCCCCCGCTGATTCTTCGTCCATGATCCCGCCGACGCCGATGATCGGCAGCCGGCCATTCGTCGTGCGCGAAATATAATTGATGATCTGTGTCGATCGACGGCGCACGGGCAATCCGCTCAATCCGCCCGCCTCGTTCGCCGTCGCCAGGCTCCCGGGCCGCACAAGGGTAGTGTTCGTTGCGATGATACCGCCCAGCTTGAGTTCCTCGATCACCGCGAGCGCCGCGTCGATTTGCGGAAATGAAAGGTCGGGTGCGATCTTGAGCAGCAGCGGCCGCTGCGTTTTGCCGTCAGCGAGCCGGGCGCGGTTTTCGCCCACAAGCGCAACCAACAGCGGCTTCAACCACGCGGCGTCCTGCAGCTCGCGCAAACCCGGGGTGTTGGGACTGCTGACGTTGACCACCACGTAATCGGCATGGTCGGCGAGCAGTCGGAAACTCCCGAGATAATCGTCCATCGCGCGGTCGAGCGACGTCACTTTGCTTTTCCCGAGATTGATCCCGAGTGGAATTTGCCGCCGGCCCGGGGCCGAGAGTTTCGCCAGCCGCGCCGCCAGCACCGCTGCGCCCGCATTGTTAAAACCCATCCGATTGATCACCGCTTGTTCCTCGGGGTAACGAAATGCCCGTGGCCGGGGATTACCGGGTTGGGCATGCAGGGTGACCGTCCCGATTTCCACGTGTCCGAAGCCCAACGCAGCGGCGGCGGGCCATGCCCGGCCGTTCTTGTCGAAACCAGCGGCCAGCCCGACCGCATTCGGGAATTTCAGCCCAAAACACTCCACCGGACGGTAAATCTCCGGCGACAAACGGTTCCATCGCTCCATCAACGCACAGAGCGGCCGCAGGTGGCTCAAGCAGGCCAAAGCGTCCACTCCCAGCTCGTGGGCATGCTCCGCATCGAGGCGGAAAAGGAGTGGTTTCACGACGTTTTGGTAGAGCCGGCCCATAAAAAGCGCACTGTGGTGATCACCCGGCGGGACACAAGCCCCGGCCGCGTCAAAAACCACGGATATTTTTGGCCTTGTTATTTGGTTTTTCGAGCCCACCCTGCCCCCGAAATTTCAAAGCTGTAAAGGCTTTCGGAAAGTTTTTTTAACTTTTGCGTTTAGGGATTTGACAAGGGCTTACACGAACCCTTTTCGTGCAGCGAAATCAGCAACATACATGGCGAAAGGTACTCCTCAACTTGAATGGTGTGTAGTAAGGCTCGGCGAAGACCATAACTGGTGGGTCGACGAGGTTAGCGATCCCGTGCACTGGGACGTCGATGGCTTGAGTATCATCGACCCGCGACAGGTGGATCACCTCATCGAGTTGATCGAGCCGCTGCGCGAATACGGCTTCAACTCCGACGTTTTCGAGCGCGCGTTCATTCCGTTCCGCATCGGCAAGGACATGGGCAATGGCAAAGTCCGCCTCGCCAAGACCAAGCAGCCCCTGCTCGAGTCCGAGGAAAAACTTTTCGCCCTGCCGGACATCATCGACGAGGAAAACGGGCCCTACGCCGACTTCCTCGATCACATCACGCGCCTGCGCGTCAAACTTCTCAACGACCTGCTCGACTTCGAGGAGAAGCTCACGGTCGACGAAGTGGAAGACCAGCTGCGCGAGGCGCAAAACAACGACTTCATCGAAGGCAAGGCGGTCCACCTCTTTCAGGAAATGACCGCGATCCTCGACTTCATGCCGGACGGTTACGGCGATGATGACGACGAGAACGAAAAACGATCAGTCGAGGACGATGATGACGACTTGCCCGAAATCGAGGCGGGCGAAGAGGAAAAGCTCAAGAATGACGCCTCCCTGAAATGGGATGAGGATGAAGAGGGAGAAGGCGACAAAGACGAAGACGGCAAACCCGGCAAAGACGGGGATGACGACGACGAGGATGAAGATGAGGACAAGGACAAGGAAGACAAAGATGACGATGACGAGGACAGCGAGGAAGACGACAGTCCCAAGAGCAAGAAACGCTCACGCGGATAACATTCTTCATCCACTCGCGTATAATTCCGGGGCATTCATTCGAATGCCCCTTTTTATTGGGGTGTTGGCGATCCAGCCCATGATCGCTAACGCAGGGACGCCGCCCGTCGAACGTGCGTGCGGCATCGAAAGGGCCGGTCTTCACGATAGGATTCGCTCGATGGCAGACGCGAAGCGTAAAAGTACCCTTCGACTGATCGTCTCCGGGACGCGGAGAGAGTCATCGGGCGACAGCTGATCCAGCAATTGCAATGTGAGGTCGGGCGGGTTTCCGCAACCTGTCGCTTCAGGGTGCTCGCATGCAGCAATTGGGACGCTACCCTTGACGGCGCTTTGGGATAAACGGCGTGCCTTGGCCAGTTTTGTCAATTGCCTTCACTTCCTCTGCGGGCTCCGCGCTCTCCGCGTTTAATTCCGTCGTCTCGATTCCACGTCTTTGTGACGTTTGCTATCTTTGTGTAATCCTCTGCCTCGGAGTGATTGCATCCCACCCGCATCATTCGCCCACGCCATAACGGAAACGTGGTGTAGGATGAAACCCTACACGCGAATTTGGTGCGGCCTAGCAGAAAGGCAGGGCGGAAACGGGTAGTCTTCGTCGTCGCCCCCACCGACGCCCCACCTAACCGCCACCTTCATCGGTGGCATAACGTTTTGACTGCACCCCAAAATGCGTGTTCTGCATGTTCTTTTTTCCCCCCGTATTGCTGGTTCTGAACGCTACTGCATTGACCTAGCCAACCGTCAGGCTGACCTCGGTCACGAAGTACACATAATTGGAAGCCGCGGTTCACCTCTCGCCACCGCTCTGGCACCCAACGTCTGCTTTCACGGCCTGAATTGGATTTTCCGCCGCCTGCGAGTCAGGCGGTTGATCAATCGAATCGCCCCCGACATCTGTCACGGACATCTGAGCCCGGCGTGCAAGGCCCTCAAAGGCCTTCCGTCCACTCAACAAACCGTCGGTTCGCTCCACGTCGGCTACAAGCCGCATCAACACGCCTCGCTCGACGGACTGATTTGCGTCAACCGCGCCCAAGCCAGACGGCTCGGCGACTATCGCGGCCTCGTCCGCACGATTCCAAATTGGATGCCGCTCGCGCCGGTCGCGCCCACGACGACTGGAATCCGCGAGGAACTCGGCCTCGGTGACGCCATCTTTCTGATCGGCGCAGTGGGCCGCCTGCACCCGAGCAAAGGCATGGACGTACTCATCTCTGCATTTCGAGCGAGTGCGCCCGCCACGGCTGCGCTCGTGATTCTCGGCGAAGGTCCGCAACGCGCCGAATTGGAACGCTTGTGCGCAGGCGATCCACGCATCCATCTTCCCGGTTATCGCGCCAACGTCTACGGCTGCCTGCACGATCTTGATCTGTTCGTCTCTCCGTCACGCGAGGAATCTTTCGGCCTCGCGATCGTCGAGGCGATGAGCACCGGCGTACCGATCATTGCCACGTCCGCCGAAGGTCCCGCTGAATTTCTGCGCGACCAGCCTGCCGTATTGGTTGCTCCCGGCGCAGTCGAGGCGATGGCGGAGGCGTTAGCCGCTGCCCACCGGCGTTTTTGCACTGACGAGCTTCCCCGGGTGGGCTACGATCTGAGTCTCTTCGATCCCGCCGCCCGCCTCGCCAACATCATGGACTTCTACTCTCAGGTAATCGAGTCGCGCCAGCGCAGAACGGCCAAACAGCGCCGTCAAGTCGCCGCCACGACATGAGCGTCCCGCCACGCACCGATTTCTGGCAGGTCGGCATCGTGCCGGCCCCGATTACCACACTCGTGAACCCCGCGGCGCTCGCCGCGTTCCGGGATCGAATTGTCTGGCTGCCCGATGCGGGCCCATGGCGCTACCTCGCCGATCCTTTCGCCATACAACGCGGAGACGCCACGCACGTTTTTGTCGAAGCCTTCGACTATCGGACAAAGCATGCCGCGATTGAACATCACGAATTTGGCCCGGGATTTGTTTGGCGGGACAAAAACACCGCGCTTCAACAACCCTTTCATCTGTCCTATCCGTACCTGATCGAAGCCCACGGCGAGATCTTCATGATCCCCGAAAGCCACCGGGCCGGAGAGATTGTTTTGTACCGGGCGAAAAAATTTCCGAACCAATGGGAGCGTGAAACCACGCTGCTGGCCAACACCGCGGGCGCCGAGTCGTCGGTCATCTGGCATGAAGGAAAGTGGTGGATGTTTTTCACCATCGTCGGCCCGCAAGCCCGCGATCAACGCGAACTCCATCTCGCCCATGCGGAAAATTTGACCGGACCCTGGCATCCGCACCGGCTGAACCCAATCATCGACGACCGCTCCGGCGCACGCCCCGGTGGAACGCCGTTCATCGGACACGACGGCAAACTGATCCTGCCCGTGCAAGATTGCAGCCGAACTTACGGAGGTGCCATTCGTTTCGTGAAATTCACCCTGCTCACCCCCGATCACGTCATCACCGAACCTCTGGATTCAAAACTTACGGGCGATCTCGTCTCGGCCACTCATTCCGACGGACTTCACACCCTATCCGCTTGCGGCCACATAACGCTCATCGACGCCAAACGGATCGCCCGTCCTTGGAGCCGCTACGCCATCAATCTAAAACGCCGAATGAACCGCCTGATTTCAGGCTGAGTCACCGCCTGAAAAACTGCATGAGGTAGGGCGC
>DASYDH010000010.1:0-34981 GCA_036499685.1 Lacunisphaera sp.
GCACCAACAGCATGTCCGCGACCTTCACCGCTCAGAGCGGAGGAAAAGCCTACGTGTTTCTCGGCACCGGATCGGATGCGGCAGGAGCATGGCCGAACGTACAACCGACCTATTCACTCACTGTCAACAAGGCCACGCCGAATAAATCCTTTAGCGACCGCACTCTCATCCCGACCGGGAGCGGTTATACGATCAAGACCTCCGACTTGGATGCGACCTTCGTTAACCCGTATTCGTCGCAAGTCAGTCAGCCTACGGGAACGATTGTTTACACGATAGTCGGATCGGGCACGGTGGTGAATGCCGGTACTTCGCTAGCGTCGGCGCAAACCTACACCATCCGGGCGACGTACCAGGGAAATGAAAATTACAATTCCGCGTCAGTGGACGCGATATTTACGATCTCGCTGGATCCACTGGCCGATGCCGACGGCGATGGCCTGCCAAACGGTTGGGAGCAGACTTACTTTGGGAGCACCACTGCAGGCGATCCGAATGCGGATTCTGATGGTGACGGCCTCACCAATATCGCCGAGTACAACCTTGGGACAAATCCGAAATTTTCTGACGCTGGCACGAGCGCGATAGGTGGAACTGTTCCGACCGCGTGGCCGAATTCAGAGGGAACTTCAACCGCTGCGGTTGGGGCAACCATAGGATCGCTGCATGTTGATAAATCCGGTGCTGCAAATTATTCGATTCCCATCTGGACAACTCCCGGCACCGGTGGTCTGCAGCCCGACATATCGTTGAACTACTCAAGTGGGAGCAGCGATGGCATTGCGGGCTTTGGCTGGTCCTTTAGCGGAGCGTCGGCCATTACCCGCGGACCTCAGACGCTAAAAACTGATGGTCGGATCCACGGAGTAGATTTGACCGTTGACGATAGGTTTTACCTCGATGGCCAGCGCTTGATCCTGATCAGCGGAATCTACGGTGAGGCTCCCAGTGAATACCGGACCGAAATTGATACATTCACCAAGATAGTTGCCTATGGTGTGCGCGGCACTGGCCCGCATCACTTCATAGCTTGGACGAAGGCGGGGCAAATCATCGAATTTGGGAACACGGAGGATTCCGCTGCTGAGGCGCAAGGGCAGACTGAGGTCCTAAGTTGGTCCGCAAACAAGGTTTCAGATCATGCGGGGAACTTCATGAACTTCACCTATTCCGAGGATTCAACTACGGGCGAGCACTTGCTCACCCAAATCGACTATACCGGTAATGCTATCGTGGCACCCTATGCTTCGGTGAGATTTCAATATGAAACTCGTCCAGACACATTCGAAGGCTATTTTGCGGGTTCAAAGACTGCGCTGACGAAGCGGCTGAAAAGCATTTCCAGTTATTATGGGGAGACGTTGGCTAGGCAATTCACTTTCGACTATATCAATCGCGATATCGCGAGTGGAGATGGCCTTGGCCGGTCAATTCTTAAAACTCTGCATGAAAAAGATGGCAACGGGACGGAATATCCGCCTTTGGGCTTCGAGTATTCCAATCCTTCGAACGGCTGGGTTGCACTTGACGCTAACACTTGGAGCCCTCCGGTACCATTGTTGTCAGCGAACATTGCGTACGACAACAATGGGCATGCAATTTATAACACTGCGCTGACTCAAGGAGGAGTGGATGCTACTTTCATTGATATCGACGGCGATGGCTGGCCGGATTGTGTTCGGCCGAAGGTCCGCCAATCCGATGCAGGTTTGGACCTTGATGTCTGGCTGAACAAACCAAGTGGCTGGGTGTTAGCCGACGGAACGGGTGGCCGACCCGATTTTCGCATCCCGGGATCTTTGCCGACGGACATTAGTGCGGTGCGATTCACGGATATTAACGGCGATGGCTTGGTCGATGTTATGGATTGCAGTCGAGGTAGGGCATATTTGAATACTGGCAGCGGTTTTATCGCAAACGAGACCTGGTCGTTGCCTGACGGTCCCCCCGGCAATCCCTATCCCTTTGGTGGGTGGGTCGGCGGCAGATTTGTTGATCTCAATGGTGATGGCTGGCTGGATTATTTGGCGACCTACCAAATTGTTGCTGGCACCGATGAGAACGGAAATGACATTATCGAAACGCCCACTGCAGTCTGGCTTAACTGCGGGCCTTTAGCGTCTACCACGTTAGGTAGTGGGTGGGAATATGCCCCACAATACGCAGGAGCCGCATCCGGGACAAGCGCAGCGGGCTTCCAGTTTTTGGATCTCAACGGAGATAAACTCCCGGATGGAGTGTGGTCGTACAAGACTATCGACCGAACCACGACTCCCATTACAATTGTCCCAGGTGGCATAGCCTATCGAAATTCCGGCAACGGCTTTATTTGGACCAATCCGGACCCAGGATACCAATTTACTCCTCCGACACCGTTCGTGATCAACGACGGACCATTTAAGGCTGCATATCCGACGGAACTCGTCGATCTGAACGGCGATGGATTGGTTGATATCATTTCTCGCAATGAAGGGCTCTCTGATATCGGTAATACTAATTCTGTTTGGTTTAATACCGGGAAGGCATGGACGGCCGCGCCAGCAGCATTCCAAGCTCCGAATCCATTGGTTACCGGTGGTGAAAGTGTGACCACCGGATCGGTGTTCCTCGACCTCAACAATGACGGCAAAATAGATTTTGTCCGTGCGTTCGAAGGCCAGAGCGCAGTGCATCTGGGAACGCCTTTGGGTTGGGCTGCGGAGGATACCGTGGGGCTGCATTTGCTCCGCGCCATCTTTTTATCCAACGCGGACATCAGTACAAACGTGCAAGGCATCACGTGCAAAGGCGCAGGTAGCGACATGATCGATTTGAACGCTGACGGTGCCGTGGATCAGGTCTGGTATTGGCACCAAGATTATACATCGAACCATACGAGCGCGGTTGAAGCCAAAGGTGCATACGTGAATCAAAGGGTTAACCCCGATCGTCTGACCAAGGTTACCAATGGCTTTGGCGATTCTTCGACCATAACTTACGCGCCCCTGACCGAACGTGATGGTCAGGGTAATCCCACTGTTTACACCAAGGGTACCGATTCCACTCCGGGTACGCCCAACGTCATCGCTCCAATTTACGTCGTTAAGGCTATTCAGGAAAGCGATGGGGTAGGAGGGCAGAAAGAAAAAGATTACCATTACGGCGAGCTGCGCTCTGACTTCCTCCAAGGTAACCTCGGTTTCAAATGGATGCGCGTTACCGACAATAGCACGGGAATTGTATCTGAAACCACCTACTCCCAGCTCTATCCGTATATTGGCATGCCGACCTTGGAAACGGTCGCTAGCGGTGGCCAAACACTTACCGAGACTGTAACTAATTACGATAATAAATCCCTCAATGGCGGTCTTACTCGCTTCGCCTTTGCCAAGGATTCCACCACGACCACCCACGATTTGAACGGAGATTTCGTCAAGGCAGTCACCACAAGTGTCGCGCCGGCCGACATCGACGACTACGGCAACGTCACAAAATCAACCACCGCTACAACTGGAGGTTTTTCCAAGGAAATAGTCTCCTCTTACTTTGCGGCGGACACCACCAACTGGTTCATTTCTCAGACCGACCAAGTTGTATCCACTTCCAAGGCACCTGGCACTGCCGATGTGGTGCAGACATTCTCATTCACGTATGAGACTGACACTGGTCTCCAAAAAACAGTGGTCGTGGAGCCGGATAATACAGCCTTGGCGCTGACGACAACCTATGGGTACGACCAGTTCGGCAACAAAACTTCGGAGGAGCTGAAAGGCAAGGCGCTGACTGTCGACAACGACGGCAATTACGTCGTCGGCGCGGACACCACCCGTACCTCCACGGCCAAGTTCGACGACAACGGACGGTTTCCAATATGGCAGAAAAACGCGCTCGGCCATCAGGAAACCTTCGACAGTTACGATCAGACTCTCGGCGTTCTTACTCAGGCATCCGACGCTAACGGCCTCGCGACATCGTGGACTTACGATGGTTTTGGTCGCAAAACTCAGGAGAATCATAACGTTGGTACGACTGGAGCCACGAAAACTGATATCCACTATCGGTGGGCCGCAACAAACGCGCCCGCTGGTTCGAGTTACTTTATCGAAACCATACCCGATGGCGCAGCCCCGTCGCTCGCTTTCTTTGATACCTTCGGGCGCATTCGAAATGCTTTGTCCATCAACGGCGACGGAAAGATTGTTTGTCAAAGTACTACCTATGACAATCTGGGCCGGGTGACCGCGACGTCGCAGCCGTATTTTAATGGCAGTCCCAACATCTATTGGTCGGGTACTGCCGCTGGGCAGTTCGACGCTCTCAACCGCCCGCTTTCGGTCTACACTCCAGACGAGGAAGCCGCCGGCGGTTATGTTTCGACGACCTTTAGTTACAATGGACTAACGGTAAAGGCCACCAATCCTAACAGCCATGTTTTAACGACGGTCAAAAACGAGCTAGGCCAAGTCGTGCAAAGTATTCGCGATGATAAAGCCGATACCACCGCGTTGGACTACACGAAGGTGCTCTATGTTTACGATGCGGTCGGGAATTTGGTCGGTACAAATGCTGCCGGGGTAAGTACCATTGTGGACTACGATATTCGCGGCCGAAAAATTGCCATGTCCGATCCCGATATGGGTGATTGGAAATATCGCTATAATGTCTTTGGTGAACTTATCTGGCAGAAGGACGCGAAGGGCCAGATCACGACTCTCGCTTACGATGCACTTGGTCGGCAGACATCCCGCGTTGAGACCGAAGGCACGACCATTTGGACCTACGACACCGCCGCCGACGGTACCGGCACGTGGAAGGGCAAACTTAGCAGTGTCGCTTCGCCGGGCAGCTACAGCGAAACTTATTCCTATGACTCTTTTGGTCGGCCCGCGACGGTGTCGCGGACTATCGATGGCACCCAATACGATGTTTCCCAGACCTACGATTCGGTCGGTCGACCGGACAGAACGACCTATCCGACCGGCTTCCAAACCCAAAATGTTTACAATGGCCTCGGCGTATTGAAGGAAGTCCGCCGTTCCGATTCCAATCGCAACGATCTCTATTGGATGGCTGATAGTTTTGCCGTCACCGGGCAGGTGAACGGGGAAATTTTGGGTAACGGTCTCGTCAACGACCGGACCTATTCGCCTGTCACCGGCCGACTGGGGTCGGCCGCGATTGGGCGTGGGACTGAAATTGCGGCACCCTATAGCATTCAGGATTTGCATTACGAATACGACCCGATGGGCAATGTCCTCACCCGGAGCGATGTGCCTACAAACCGGAGTGAAAGTTTTACGTACGACGGACTCGAACGAATCTTGACCAACACGCTCACTGGAACTGTGAGCAGTTCCCTCACTGTTGCCTACGATCAGATGGGCAACATTACCTCCAAATCCGATTTGGGCGCCTACACGTATAATTATGTACCCAGTGGACGGACAACCGCGCTGCCTCATGCGGTCAGCAGCGCCGGGGCGAATAGTTATACCTATGATGCTGACGGTAACATGCTGGACGGAAACGGACGCACCCTTTCATGGACAAGCTTCAACCAGGTGAAGCGGATCGACATGACGGGCGGTAAATTTAGCGAATTTTCATTTGGGGCTGCGCATGAGCGCGTCAAGGAAGTCTCCCACACGGGGACGACGATTTATGTGGGTACCCTCTTTGAGAAAGTAACCGGCCTCGGGGCCAATCCCCTCGTTGAAAACAAGCACTATATCTTTACGCCCACGGGCCGGGTGGCGGTGCGCACCGAGCGGAGTGACAATACCGTGGATACAAAATATTTCCACACGGATGGACTGGGTTCCATCACGGTGGTGACGAGCGAGACCGGTGCGGTCGTGAAGCGGTTCGCCTTCGACGTCTGGGGCCGACGGCTCGATCCCGCCACCAATCAGGTCATCACTTCCTCGACGAGCGCCGGCGTCACCCGGGGCTACACCGACCACGAGCAACTCGATGACTTGGGGTTAGTGCACATGAACGGACGGGTTTACGATCCCATGCTGGGCCGCTTCCTGTCGAGCGATCCCACCGTACAAAGTGTAAGCGATAGCCAGACCTACAACCGGTATTCGTATTGTTCAAACAATCCCCTCAACAAAACCGATCCCACGGGATTCACGGCACAAGGTGGCTCGTGGTGGGAAAAATTCTGGAATGCGATCAAAACTTACGGGCAATTTCTTGCCACGCCTACGGGGCAGGGTGATGACGGTACAGGTTCAGGAAATTCGAGCCAAACCACCACTGGTGCATCTCAATTACATGGCAGCATTATATTCTACACAATAAACCCATTTGGCTTCAATGGCGTCATTGGCACGGAGGTAAAAGAGTCGCCCGATGGGATGTTCAACAAGGGGAAAAGCAGGTACGTCGTTGTTCGCACCTTCGTCGTTAAGAGTGTATCGAGTCCAAAATCCGATTCAGGGGAATCGGTGCCTGATAACGCAGAGCTGACTCAGGGACATTCGGATTTTTACTACGGATTGGAGGGATTTCGACAGTCATATGTGGATACCGCAGCTCGCCTAAGCACTTATGGGCTGTGGAGCCCATACTCTCACGATATGCTATATGGGACCGGACGTATAAATCCGAGCGGAGATATCAAGTTCGCCAATCCGCAGCAAGTTGGAGCTCGATGGGGACAAATCTCCCAGATGGTCTTGTCTATCGGGTTTAGTAAGTTCATCGGAAGCATGTCGGCCGCAGGTAGCGGTGCAGCGCCGTTGACGACCAGTTCGCAAACGCTCGTCGTTGTTGACGAGAACGTTTCATTCATGGCTCGACCATTATCCGAGCAAGGATTTAATGTTGTGCAGCCGATTCCAGGAACTCCCGACGCTGCATTACGATCACTGGTTGAAGAAACGGATGGAATTCTTATAACTAGAAACTACAAAGATTTCAAAGGTTTGAATGGCGTTATCCGCGTTGGTGGGCAATCTCTATCGGAGCAGTTTAGGCTTACGCTAAACAGTCTTAATGCTGCTGAGATTAACCCAGAAATATGGACTCGAATGAACCAGATTCCGGCATCAGGTTTGAACAAAGGGACGCTTAATCCTCCATAATTTCACCGTGAAGCCGATTGTTTTCAGCCAAGACGTATGCAATGGCGAACCGAGGATCGATAAGACGCGCCTCAGTTGTTCTTCCGTTGCAGCAATGCTTTTTTTTAGACGAATGAGTACGAAGGAGTTTTTCTATCTTTATCCATACTTAACAGAGGACGACCTAAAGAACTGTTTGGCTTACTGTGCGCGAAAACAGTGTGTCATCGATAAACCAATCAATTTTTGTCACGGATGCGTGCTCGATCGAAGAGAAGACGATTCTCCCTCTGACTTTATTTCTGGGCAAGAGTCGCTTAGTCAAAAAGCCAAGCACGACGATGGATATAAATTCCTCGGAACGGTTGGTGAATATTTAGCCGCTGAACAGCGGCAAAAATTTTGGGAAATATCGGATAAACTTAATCAAAATGTTTTTAATCTAGAGTGAACCGCACAAGCCAATAGGTGAACCGCACAAGCCAACCAAAGCACGGTGAAGACCAGCGTGCCAAGGGGGAGGATCGTCACTGGGCAGCTTCTCGGTTATCGAACTTTCATTAATCGAAGAAACTTTTACCTACGTCTGACTGAACACCCCAACGCCTTGCCCGCCTCGTGGCGCTTGTCCTCGGTCAACCGGAAAAGCACCCGCTGCCTCTTTCATCAACGATGTGCCCGACCAGAACTGAAAACGAGCCAAACACGTCAGGTCTTGACTCTTGACAAAACCGGTTGGGTGGTTGGAGTCGGGGGATGCCCCGACCGCTGCGCATCGAATACCCTGGAGCCTGTCACCATGTGATCAACCGGGGGAACTACCGGCGGAATCTGTTCACTGGGGCGGGTGCGGCGGAGGCGTTTGTGCGGACCTTGGGCGAGGCGGCGACACAGTATGGCTGGCGGATTCACGCGTATGTGGTGATGAGCAATCATTTTCACCTGGCGGTGGAGTTGACCGAGCCGAATTTGAGCGAGGGGATGAAATGGCTGCAAGGAACGTGGATTCGGCGGTACAATGGGCTGCGCCGTCTGATTGGCCGGCCTTTTCAAGGTCGTTATAAGGCCATCCTGCTGGAGCCGGGTGCGGCCCTCGGACAGGTCTGTCACTATATCCACCTCAATCCGGTGAGGGCCGGGCTGGTCACGCCGGACCGGGCGATCGACTATCCCTGGAGCAGCCTGCCCTGTTGGACGGATAAGGCACGTCCGCAATGGCTGGAGGCAACGGTGGTGCTGGATGAAGCGGGCGGCTTGCCTGACACCCAGGTTGGTTGGAAGAAGTACGGGGATTATCTGGAGTTTCTGGCCACCGATCCGGGAAAGAAAAAGGAACTCGTGGCGGCGAAGCTCAGCCGCGGGTGGTGCCTGGGAGGCCGGGAGTTTAAAAAGGAAATGCGCGGGAAGGCGGCCGAACGGGGCGCGGATTTGGACGGAGTAAGATTTGGAGGCCTGGAACCGGAAGAATTGCGGGCGGAACGCACGCAGGCGTGGGAGGAAAGGCTCCAAGCGCTGGCCAAGGCGGCGAAGATCGATCTGGCAAATCTTCCGGGGAAGAAATCGCATCCCGACAAGTCGCTTCTGGCCGCCGCACTCAAGGGAAGTTGTTCGGTTTCCAATGGCTGGCTGAGCGCGCGGCTCGACATGGGCCCGCCGGCCTCGGCCAGCCAATTCGCCCGTCGCTGGCTGCTCACTCCGGCGGGACAGAAGGCCACGAAGTCACTCCTGTCAAAAGTCAAGACCTGACGTGTTTTTGGTTGTGCCAATGAAGAGTTAATGTGATATGGTAACCATTAATATTTTGAACAGTCTGAAGGTGATTGGGGATTTGTCAGTCGCAGGCGAGAATGCGGTCGCTCAAATTCAATTGGAAGCCCTATGGGAAAAAATACCTTCTCCCAAAGAAAGTGTCCTGAATTCCTATTTGATTGTTTCATATGGTGCCGTGATTAGCCTTGAGACACAGAATCTGGATACAGCTTGGGAATGGGCGAAACGCGGATTAGCTTATAGTGGCAATTTCAATTTGATGGGAGAGAGCGAATTTTTAGCCGGGCAAGTCGCTTTTGCACGTGGAGATATCGAGACTGCCCGAAAATATTTCAAAATGGTGAAGAAGATGTCCGGAAAGCGATTGTTCAGGAGTAAAGATCTCCGATACGCACAGCTAGTTGATGCAGTAGATCATCGGAGTCATTGATCCCGACGGCAGGCCAAACACGTCAGGTCTTGAGGGTCTGTTGCCCGAAGGCTAATTTTAGTGGAGACTGCCAGCAAAAGTTATTTTCTGTCAGGCGGCACGCCGGTCGAGCATACGTCCGGCGTGCAAACGTGGGGCACGCCCAATCGTACCACCAGTTCCACTTACAGCGCGAACAGCTCGCTTCAAAGCATTATTTGCCAACGGTGGACGCACGTCTGCGAATGCGACCCGCCGAACCACCGGGGCCTGCCGTTTCAATCGAGAACAAATCCAGAAATTACAGGACGTTGGTATTACTTGAGCGGAAGGCGGATGGACGAGCTGTTTCCAGCTTGATCGTAGAGTACAACTTCCACCGACGTCGCCCCGGCGGCGCGTGCCTCGGGGATTTCGGCGACAAACGTTTCCTGTTTCCCGTCGAGGATGCCATCGGCGGGATGGACCACCGTTTCGTGGACTCCATTGTTCAATGTATATTCAACTCCTTCCAGCAATGAAAGCTCATCCCGGCCATCGATGGAGATAAGCAGCGATCCATCGGATCGCTTGATCGAATTTGCCGTAATCACCGGTGGCGTACGGTCGACCAGCAGATTGTCGGTTTCGAAGAAGTAGGTGAGGCGGTTTTTAACCGGTCGTGGTGACTGTTCCGATGCGGTCAGTCGGGTGAGATAGATGCCCTCAGCGAGACCACCGGTATCGAATTGAAGGTAGTTGTCTGGGGAATTGACCGCGAGATCGACCCACGTATCGGAGTTTTCCGCCCGGATCGAAAAGGTGTAGGCGAGATTGTCGCCGTCCGCATCGCTGACCGTCCAATAAACAAGCTGCGATCCGGTCTGTGGAACAATCTGGCTGCTCATGAACGATCCTTTGCGTTTGTCGGAACCATCGTCACGGGAGCTGGGATAAATCAACTGACTGAGAGTGGTGGTGGCGCTCGGCGGTTGATCGGCGGCGGGAATCAGCGCAAGATTCGGCGAGAATATCCGGAAATCGATCAGGGTGGGGCGGCGATTTTGCGGAAGATTGAAGAGGGTGGCTTTATCGATCTGCAAATCCGGGACCTCGCCGCTGACCTGCAACCGGAAACGCACATAGCGTCCCCGCAAATCGTCGGCGTAAAAGCCGCCGTCGCGCAGTTTCATCGCGGTCCACGGCGACCAGCCCTCGATTTCGTCGCTGCCGAAATTCGTGCGCACTTCCAGCTTCAGGGCCGAGAGTTCGATGCCGCGCAAACGGGAGAAGCGAAAAGCGCCCAGCTCAGCCGACACTCCGAGATCGAGGCGTTTGGTCTCAAGCTCACGGGTTTTCGCCGGGACGAATGACATCAACGCCAGGCCGGGAGCGTTGTTGCGCAAAAGCAGATAACGTCCGTCGCCAAGCGCGGCGATGTCGTTGAGTTGCGAGGATGAGCTGCCGGCAAAGGTCAGCGAACGCCGGCTCACGGGATCGTATGCAAAGGCGTCGCCTTGTTCTCCCGCCGTGAGCAGGAGCCAATCCTTATATTGCCCGAGCCGATAGAGCGCGATGCCGGTTTTGGTCACGACGGTTTCTGGAAATCCATCGACGGGAAAATGAACGACGCTCGTCCGACCGCTGAATGCAGGTTTTGGTTCGCGCTCCTCCTTGGCGTCGTCCTTGGGCGGAGCAACTTTGCCGATCCGAATGCTGTCGCCCGCCGTCAGTACGATGCCCGCGTAGAATGTGCCGTCGTTCATAGGCATCAAATCGACGACCTCCGAATCGTGATTTTCCTGCAGAATCACGGGAGCACCACCGGTCGCACCGAACGAGTAGACGTTCCCCTTGGGCGATGAGCCGGCGATAATGCGCCCATCCGCGAGGCACGCGAGTTTCCGGACGTTGCTGTCGCGAATCTCGCCAAACACCGTCACACCCTTGTCGGCGATGGCACGATCGTCGGAAATTTTCCCTTCGATCACACCTGCCTTGGTGAGCTTCTTCAAATCGAGGCGGTATATTTTACCGGGGTTACCGGTTGCGGCGAGAACGGCACCGTCTGGCATCGGTAGAAAATCGAAAACGGAATCAGCCGGCAGCGGGACACGCGCGATATTTTTCCCGTCTCTCACCAGATAAACCGCCGCGGTCGGGGACGTGCCGACAAGAAGATCCCCCCCGGGGAGCGGCAGAACAGAAATGGCCTGCGGCTCCTTCACGTCGGCGATTTCCTTCACGCTGTACGAGTTGTCCTTGGGATTGAAAGTAACCTGCTGCACCTTGCCCTCGGGGCCAGTGCCAACAATGAAGCGGTTTGCCCCGGCTGATTTCATCGTCCAGAGAATTTCCCCCAGCTTCGGTCCGTCGAGATCGGTGAAGACCGGCCCGGGCAGCACGCGACCATCGGAACGGGTGGCCAGGCCCTTCAGATTGCGGCTGGCGACGTCGCGCCCGAAGTCGATGTCGAGTTGCTTGGTGAGCGGATCGGCCTGCAGCGACGCGAAGACGGTCAAGGTTGAGGCAAGCAATGCGAAAAGGCGGATCGCGGGGGATTTCATGAAATGGAAATGAAGGAGGCGGCATCGGACACCGACCGTGGATTGAGAAGAATGTTCAGCCAGTCGCCAGCGCCAAAACAAAACCACCGGTTGGTCGCCGGGTTTCATTTTGGGATTTCCCGGTTTGCGCCATCTAAATCAATCCGTGATCGCGAGCGGCTTTTGGAGCCGTACGTTGAAGAGTCGTCCGGGTAACAATTGCTTTTCCCAGAGTGGAGTGAGCACATCGTGACGCTGGAAACGGGTCTCGTCCGCGTTGTGCGCGATCCGTTCGAGCGAACCGGGCATGTCCTGGGTGGACTCCCGTTGGTCACTGAACATCCGGGATTTTTCCACCACCGCCAGATACAATCCATCGGTCTCGCGGAAACTGCGCAATGCGGTGAGGTATTCCTCGAAGCTGCGAAGCTCGGTGACATGGACCGTGTGCGATTTGCCGGTGAGTTCATCCAACGCCGGTCCGGTGGTGAGAATGACCTCGAGATCCTTGCCGGCCCACTCGCGCGGAATATCGAGGCCGACAGTGTCCGACTCCGCCGGCACCTGGAATCCCCTCCAACCCACGGTGAAATCAACATGCTCGCCGGGCGCGGCTGCCGAACGCGATAGTTGCATTTGCTCAACCACGCCCTGCGGTGTCTCCGGCGTGTCTTCGATGCTGAACCGAATATGCTCGGGGAAAATCCGTTCGTAGGGATTGAACAGCCACATGGAAAGCATGCCGACAAAGTCGCCCAAGCCCTGGTTGAAACCCTGGGGACCGGAATAAATCTGGGTCAGCTCAACCGGTTTGATGCCGGGAAAATCGACCGTGGTCGTGACCTTGAAGCCACGCGCGAACCCCGACTCGTTCGACCCCATGACCGCCTGCGCGAGACCCGTGGCGCAAATCATGGGCAGCACCTGCTCGTGACGCACAACTTGAAAATGGAGGGCCTTGCGATTCATGCGGCCGGGAAAATCAACCTCGACCGGAACCATTTCCGGTTTGCGGCCGATCTCGCCGTAGATGCCGGAAAGGCGGTCCTGACTGAAAGAGCCGATGATGCCTCCGGTGTTGCTCACTTTGATGGAATTGAACTGGCTCGGGAGAATCGTAACGATCTCGGCGGACGCCATCGGTAATTCGGTCGCGCCGAGCGAAAGCATCGGATGACCGAAGGCGAGGATGCGATTGCCATCGACGTGGGAAACCGTGCCCGTGCCGGCAATTGTGATGTCACCGATTGCAAGCGCGACTGCCACCACGCCGCCCGGATGAAGTTCCTTGGGCAATGCGACCGGCGGATTGTCGCCGTCTCCATTGCCCATATTGCCACTGAGGCCGCTGATGTTGAGACCGAGGGCACTGAAGCGGGGTTCCATCGCCGCAGCCACATTCGGCGAAAGTCCGCCGAGGGAAAATGCGGGCGTCATCGGGGTGAATTGACCAACGCTCATTTCCGAAGCGCGGGTGTCGCGGACGGTCTTGACCGGAATGGGTTCGGGGGCGGTTCCGCCTTTGATCGTCGGCAGCGAGCTGACCTCCATCATGTCGCTGATCGGAGTGAAACCAGCGTAGCGCACGGTTTCGAAGCGCTGAATTTGATACGACAGCACGCCCGCGAGTTTGCCATCGACGTAAAGCGGACTGCCACTCATGCCAGCGACCGCGCCCATTATCTGAACGCGCGAGTCGGTGAGTTCGCAGAGGATCAAACTTTTACCGGGCCCGAGGGCGTTGCGAAGAATTCCGGTTACCTGAACGGCGAATGACTCGGGCGTACTGCCTTTGAAAACGGTCCAGACCTCGCCCTTCATTCCGGGCTGCAATTCGTTGATCGAAATCAACGGCGCATTGACCGGCTGGGCAACGAGCGCTGACGAAAGCGAAAATAAGCTAAGGAACGAAGCGAGAAGGACGATTGGGAAGGAGGAAGCGGAACGACTAGGCTGCTTGGTATTCATCTCTGGTTGCGTATTGGGAATAACGGCTCGACCGGCTGTTTTCTTAGAGGGATTTAATGCCCGAAACGACGACTTCGCAAGCGCGGTCAACAGCTGCGCCCTCGTGCGCCGTACTTAGGAACCATGATTCGTAAGCACTTGGAGGTAAATAAACGCCGCCGTCCAAACAATGACGGAAGAAACGGGCGAAAAGTTTCGCGTCCGAAGTGAGGGCGGACTCGTAGTCACGAACCGGCCTGGCGGTGAAGAAAAGACTGAACATGGAACCGACCTGCGGTGCTTGGAGTGCAAGACCCTTGTCGCGGGCCGCAGCCATCGCGGCAGAGCAAATCTGGCGACTCATTGCATCGAGTTTCGCGTATGGATTCAGTTGCTCCAACAACTTAAGAGCCTCAATGCCAGCAGCCATCGCGAGAGGATTTCCGCTGAGGGTGCCCGCCTGATAAACCGGGCCGAGCGGGGCGAGCAGGTCCATGATTTCCGCCCGGCCGCCAAAAGCGCCGACCGGCAGGCCGCCACCGATGATTTTGCCGAGGCAGGTGAGGTCAGGGACGATGTTTTCCAATTCCTGCACGCCGCCGCGGGCGAGCCGAAAGCCCGTCATGACTTCGTCGAAAATCAACAACGAGCCTGCGGCCGTGCAAGCTTTGCGAACATGCTGGAGATAACCGGGGTCCGGTTTGATGAAGCCGACGTTGCCGATATAGGGCTCGAGAATGACACAGGCGATTTTACCGGGATTGGCGGCGAAGGCGGCGTCGAGGGCCGCAGGATTATTGAATGGCAGGACAACCGTCTCTTGCGCGAAAGCGGCGGGAATTCCCGCGCTGTCCGGATGCCCGTGCGTGAGAGCGCCGGAACCGGCTTTAATCAAGAGCGAATCGCTGTGGCCGTGATAACAGCCGGCAAATTTGATGATCTTGTCGCGCTTCGTGAAACCGCGCGCGAGGCGGATGGCGGACATCGTCGCTTCCGTGCCGCTGTTGCACAGGCGGACTTTTTGGATCGACGGAAAAAACTTCACGATCAATTCGGCCATCTCGACTTCATACGGGTTGGGCGTGCCGAACGACGTGCCATTTTCCAGTGCGCTCGCGATGGCGGCTTTGATGCGCGGGTGGTTGTGTCCGTGAATCGCCGGTCCCCACGTGCAGACGAAGTCAATCAGCTCGCGATCATCCGCGGTGACGAGCATCGCGCCGTACGCCGCCTTCGTGAAAAACGGCGCGCCGCCGACCGAGCGAAACGCGCGAACGGGGGAGTTGACGCCGCCCGGTATGAGCTGCAGGGCGCGGGCGAAAAGAGATTCGGAGGAAGACATTTTTTTAACCACTGATGCGCACTTATGGTCACTTATGATAGGACCCGCTTGATCATCGCACTCGGCGTCTCCAATCCAATTTTGGGAAAGCGCCGAAATTCACCAGATAACCGACCCGACGTCCGGTGGCTTTAAGGTAGTTCAATAATTGAGCTTCATGCTCGGGCAGGAGTGCCTTGACCGATTTTAGTTCAATGATGATCCGATCAAATACGATCAAATCGGCTTCGTACTGTTTTCTGAGCGGTCGTCCTTTGTAGAAAATCGGAAGTTTGGGTTTGGTGACAAAAGGAATTTTTCGATCATGGAGTTCTAATTCGAGACTCTCCTGGTAGACGTCTTCGAGGTAGCCGTTGCCCATTTCATTGTAAACTTCGAAGCAGGCTCCGATCATCGAATAACCTTCTACGTCGTGGTCGATCTGCGGGGTAATATCAGTGTTCATAGGTGTGCATCAGTGGTTAAAAAAATTCAGCTGACGTATTTTTGGACGATGGGGATGCGGCGGCCGACGCCGAAGGCGAGGGGGGTGATTTTCAAGCCGGGGGCGGCTTGCTTGCGCTTGTATTCGTTGAGATCCACCTTGCGCACAATGTCGTCGACGACCGCCTGATCATAACCCTGAGCGACGATATCAGCCCGCGACAATCCTTCCTCCACGTAACCTTTAAGAATTCCGTCGAGAATATCATACGCGGGCAAACTGTCCTGATCGGTCTGGTTGGGCCGGAGCTCCGCGCTCGGTGGCTTCTCAATACTCGATGCCGGGATGATTATCTTGGTGCGATTGATCCAGCGGGAAAGCGCGTACACCTGCATTTTGAAAACGTCGCTGATGACCGCCAATCCGCCGCACATATCGCCGTAAAGCGTGCAATAGCCAACCGCGAGTTCGCTCTTGTTACCGGTGGTCAGCAACAACGCGCCAAACTTATTGGAAATCGCCATGAGCAATAGTCCGCGCGCGCGCGCTTGAATGTTTTCCTCGGCGATGTCACGGGGCCGGTTCGCGAAGATTGGCGACAGGGTCTGTTCGGCCGCCGCAACGGTGTCACCGATGGAAATGGTATGAAACTCGATCCCGAGGTTCTCCGCGAGAATGCGGGCGTCGTCCCTGCTGTGCTGGCTGGAGATCACCGACGGCAAACTGACGCCAATGACGTTTTTGGGACCGAGCGCTTCGGCGGCGATTACGGCGGTTAGCGCCGAATCGATGCCGCCCGACAGACCGAGCAGCGCCTTTTTGAAACCGGTCTTTTGCGCATAATCGCGAACGCCGAGCACAAGCGCATCGTAAACATCGGCGAGGTCCTCCTGTTCATAGGTCGGATGAAGGCAAACCGCATTGGGCGTCGGCACTGGATCGCCCGCGAGCGACACTTCGATCACCTGCAAATCTTCACGAAACGCCGCCATGCCACTGAGTAATTTTCCATCGGCATCGCAAACCACGCTGCGGCCCTCGAAAATCAATTCGTCATTGCCGCCGATGGCATTGCAATAAGCCACGGGACAGTGGCAGGCCCTGGCGGCATCGGACACCAACGTTCGTCGCAGCGAATTTTTAGAAAGATGCCACGGACTCGCCGAGAGATTGAGCACGAGATCGACGTTTTGCACACGCAACCACTTCACGGGGTCGAGGCTGTAAAACCGTCGTGTCGGGACGAGCGGGTGAGTCCAGATATCTTCGCAAATGGTGAGGCCGATGCGATGCCCGGCCACTTCTATAATGGACGGCTCGATCGCAGGTTCAAAATAGCGGTCTTCGTCAAACACGTCATAGGTCGGAAGCAGACATTTGCGCGCCGCTGAAACAATTTTCCCCTGATGGCAGAACGCTGCGGAGTTGTATGCGGAACGGCCTTTCGCGGTCGGATTGGCCTCCGTGTATCCCAGTAAAGCTGGCACGACACCGATTTGAGCGGCGATGGCGCTGGTGGCTTTCGCCACGTCTGAAATGAAACGTTTCTTAAACAGCAAATCGCGCGGTGGGTAGCCGCAGACCACGAGCTCGGGAAAAAGCACGAGTTCGGCGCCTTGATCGACAAGGACGCGATAGGCGTCGAGAATCCGCCTGCTGTTACCGGCGAGATCGCCGACGATGGTGTTAATTTGAGCCAGTCCGATGCGCATGATGCTGCCGGGCAACTTGAAGGCATTGCGTCGAACTGCAACCACAAGGAAAGGCCGTGACGGGTGTTTTTGCCCGGATTTCTGCTAGCCGCAGCGAATAAATTCCGCCTAGCTCTCGCCGCTCATGACCTCCCTTGTCGTTCCCCACCTGATTCTCGCGTCCGCTTCGCCCCGTCGCCGTGAGCTATTGGCCGAACTGGGAGTTCCTTTTGAAGTCATTCCGGCCGAGGTCACAGAGTATGAAGTGGCCGACGCCGATCCGCGGGAAATGGTCCGGCACAATGCTGCGTTAAAAGCGGACTGGGTGTCTGCCCGCCATCCGGACGCGACCGTGATCGGGGCCGATACCACGGTTTTTGTGGATCGCACGGTCCTTAACAAACCCCGCGATGCTGCCGAGGCGCGGGCGATGTTACGATTGCTCAGTGGGCGCAGCCACACGGTTTTTACCGGTATGGCACTTCGTCGAAAGCGCGACGGCCTGAAAATCGACCAAGGTGTCTTCAGCGAAGTACAGTTCAAGCGACTCGATGAAGCGACCATCGAACTCTATTTGAGCCGCGTCCATACGCTGGACAAAGCCGGAGGTTACGCGATTCAGGAAAAAAATGAGCTGATTGTTGAAAAATATTCCGGGTCCCTGACAAATATTGTCGGATTACCGCTCGATGAGATGAAACAAATTTTGACTCAGGCGGGTCTGATCGGTTGATTTTACCAGTGGTGACACAACCTCCAGAGCCCCAAAAGCCGTCGTCCGAAGTCACGGACAGTGAAGATTACTCAGGTCGTTCGATCGGCATCGGTATTGCGTGCACACTTTTGTTTCACGTGTTGCTCCTCTGGCTCTCACCGCGATTTGGCATGAACCGGTTTTCCGGGGTGCACAGCGGGATTTCGGTAGCGAGGCCAAACACCGCCAAGTCATTCGACTTCGATCTGACTCCGCCGCCCGAGCCGAAGCAGGATCCAATGAAGTTTGTGGAAACCAATCCGGATGCCCCTGAAAATACGCCGGATAAGACCAGCAACTATAGCAACCGGAACCAGCAATCCGCCCAAAAAGAAGCCGCGAAAGAAAAGGATCCGGAGAACCGCCCGAGCGTTACCAATGCCCAGGATAAAATCAAAAACGACACCGCGATCGTGACCGGCGATTTGTCGAAACCCCAGCAGGGCGCAGCGGCCGCGCCTGAAATGACGAAAACCGACAACGACAAGCAGCAGGAAAAGGAAATGAAGGCGCGCGCCGAACAAACGCCGCTTTCCGGTTTCGAGAAGACGGAAGGCAAATCCGAAGACGGCATCGCCACCAATATTTCCAAGGCGGATTCGCCCAGCACGCATGCTGACAAACTGGTCGAGGGAGCACGGGACGCCAAGAGTCCGGATGGTGGTTTGGTCGCGGTGCAACAAACCAGTAAAGCACAACCCAAGGCGCGGCCTCGTCTCACGGCGGCTCGTTCCACCATTCTCACGAATCGCGCCACGGGCACGACGAACATTGGCATTCTCGGCCAGGACGCACGGTGGAGCGAGTACGGCGAATATTTGCAGGAGGTACTCGAGATCATTCAGGTTCAGTGGTACAAAATTCTCGCGGAAAGCCGCGTTTCCCCGCCGCGGGGCTCGCACGTGGACATCACTTTCAAGATCAATTCCAAGGGCGAAACCGAGATCGTGAAGGTCGAGGATTCCGACGCGGGCAAGCAGGGTGTGTTTTCCTGCCAGAACGCAATCACCTACCCACAACCTTATCGCAAGTGGACTGACCAGATGATCGCCGTGCTCGGCGATGAGCAGCAGTTGACGCTGACTTTTTATTATCAGTGAGCGCCTTGCCGGAAGATTTCTGGGAGACGTTGCCGTTGCACGAAGGAATCGCGTTGCTCGCGCGCGACGCGAATGGACTGGCGGCGTTCGACAAAACGGCCGGAGTGCTCTCGCATCCCAACGGTTCGGAGGATGAAGCGCGCGCATTGTTGACCTGCCGTTACGACAAGGAAGCCCAGTGTTTTATCTGGAAATCAGCCGACGGCGGCGAACGTCGCCTCTGGTTGCTCAACCGCCTAGACTCCGCGACGTCCGGCGTGATATTAACCGCCGCCAGCGAAAAACTCGCGGCCGCCGTCCGCTCGCATTTTGCCAACAAACAGGTGCGGAAAATTTACAATGCAATAGTGTTTGGGAAGCCGCAGTTAAAGGCGGATTTGTGGCGGGATTTGTTGTCCGTCAAAAAAACCCAGGGGCAGATTCGCACCTCGATGATTGGGAATGTCCCGTCCGAGACCCAATTTCAGCTGGTCCGGCACACACAGAAGAATTTTTCCACGTCACTCGTCCGGCTCGAACCGCGCACGGGACGCAGTCACCAACTTCGGGTGCAATGCGCCAAGCGGCATCTGCCGATCATCGGCGACCAGACTTACGGTGATTTCGGGCGCAACCGGACGTTTGCGAAGGCGATTAAGAGCAAACGTCTTTTCCTTCATTCGCTCGAAACCAGCTTCACGTACGAATTTGCCGGACAGGCCAACCCGTTCAAGGCCAGCGCACCGTTGCCGCCGGAGTTTCAGGTGACGTATTGAAACGAAAGCCATGAGTCGTGGATTTCCCACAGCGGGGTCGCTGTGGCTCCATTTCCAGAGACTGGAGAGTGGGCGACCTCGTCCGTGTCACGCCAAGATAAGAAATTTTAGGGCTTGGTTTTTAGGCGTCGGGTCGGTTTAACCGACCCTTTAATCCGATGGCATTGGCACTTATTTTTTCAGGACAGGGCGCCCAGAAAGTAGGCATGGGCAAATCGTTATACGAAGGTTCGGCTGCGGCCAGGGATTTGTATGACCAAGCCGGTCAGGTGTTGGGTTGGGATTTGCAGAAAATCAGCTTTGAAGGACCGGAAACCGAGTTGACCCAAACCAGGGTGTGCCAGCCGGCACTGTTCGTCCACGGATTGGCGATTCTCGCTGCGTTGCAAGAGAAAGGAAAGTTGGTTGAGGTGAAATTTGTCCTGGGCCTAAGCCTCGGGGAAGTCACCGCACTGACGGCGGCGGGAGTTTTCGACTTTGTGACCGGCTTGAAAGTCGTCGCGGAACGCGGCCGGCTCATGCAGCAAGCCTGCGAAAGAACGACTGGCGGAATGGCCGCGATCATCGGCGAGGAGCGCGCAAAGGTTTACGAGTTGTGCAAGGAATTCGACATCGAGGCCGCCAATTTCAACGCGCCGGGCCAGATCATCGTTTCCGGTGACAAGGACAAGGTCGCCGCAGCCGTTGCAGCCGCCAAAGATCGCGGCGTGAAGAAAGTGATGTCGCTCAATGTCGCAGGCGCGTACCACAGCCGGTTGATGGAACCGGCGCGCGCGGAATTTGAGGCTTATCTGGCCGGCGTATCCTTTAACCGGCCGAAGTTCACTGTTTTCACCAATACCACCGGACAAACCGTCAGCGAGCCCGACCGGATCCGAGAAGCACTCGTCAAACAGGTCGTGTCGTCGGTGTTGTGGGAAGACTGCATGCGCAACTGCGCCGCAGCCGGCGCCACGGAATTCTGGGAATGCGGCCCGGGCGGCGTGCTTGCCGGCATGGCACGGCGCACGGAAAAATCATGGATTGTCAAAAGCTTTGCCGAACTCGCCGACCTCCCTGCCTAAGTGAAAGACGCTCCATTAACCCGTAATTTCTGCATCATTGCCCATGTCGACCACGGGAAGACGACCTTGTCCGACCGTTTGCTGGAGTTCACCAGTACGATCACGAAACGTGTGATGACGGACCAGCATCTCGACTCGATGGACCTCGAGAAGGAACGCGGCATCACGATCAAGATGCATCCGGTGACGATGAATTATCCGGCCAAGGACGGCCTGATCTACAAACTCAACTTGATGGATACGCCGGGCCACGTGGATTTCGCGTACGAGGTGTCACGCTCGCTCGCAGCCTGCGAAGGTGCGCTGCTGTTGATCGATGCCTCGCAAGGCGTGGAAGCCCAGACCGTGGCCAACGCGCACCTCGCGTTTGCGCAAGGACTGAAGGTAATTCCCGTCATCAACAAAATCGATTTGCCGAGCGCGAATCTCGAACTCTGCATGCGGCAGCTCGAGGACATCCTGACGATTCCCGCGGAGGAAGCGATTCTCGCCAGCGGCAAGTCGGGCATCGGCATCGAGGATATTTTGGAAGCGGTGGTGAAACGCGTGCCGCCGCCGCGTTGGACGGACTATCCGACGACGCGCATGCTCGTGTTTGATTCGAAATACGACGCGTATCGTGGCGTGATTTCCCACGTGCGCGTCTTTTCCGGCCGGTTCAAGTCCGGTGAAATGATGATGCTGATGAGTTCGGGTCAGAAATCCGAAATCAAGGAAGTCGGCATGTTTCACCCGGGCATGATCAAATGTCCCGAGCTCGGACCGGGCGATGTCGGCTATATCGTCAGCAACATCAAGAGCGTCGACGAAATCAAGGTGGGCGACACGGTCACGCATGCAAACAAACCCGCGGCGGAGATGCTTCCCGGTTACAAGGAAGTGCGCCCGATGGTGTATTGCGGACTATATCCGCTGGAGTCAGACGACTACGAAAAGTTAAAGGTCGCACTCAGCAAGCTTCGCCTGAACGACTCGTCGTTGGTTTACCAAAGCGAAAGTTCGGTCGCGCTCGGGTTTGGCTTTCGCTGCGGATTCCTTGGGCTGTTGCACATGGAAGTCGTGCAGGAACGCATCCGCCGCGAGTACGACGTCGAAATCATTTCCACGTATCCAAGCGTAGTGTACAAAGTGAAGAAACACGACGGCGAGGTGCTCGAAATCGACAATCCCGTCAATCTGCCCGATCCCGCCAGCATCGAGGAAATCGCCGAGCCGACCATCAAGGCTGCAATCCACATTCCCAATGAGTTCATGGGCGACTTGCTCGGACTGGTGATGGAAAAACGCGGCACCTGCGATCACACCGATACGCTCGATGGTGCGCGCGTCATGCTGACCTGCTCATTGCCGCTCAACGAAATTCTGGTCGATTTCAACGATCGCTTGAAGAGCATCACCCGCGGTTACGGCTCGATGGATTACGAGCTGGGCGAATACCGCGCGTCGGATCTCGTCAAGATGGAGATTCTCGTCAACGCCGACCCGGTCGATGCTTTTGCCAGCATTGTGCATCGGTCGAAAGCCGAGGGGCAGGGCAGGGCGCTCTGCGAAAAACTGGCCGATATCATCCCGCCGCAGATGTTCAAAGTCGCCGTGCAAGCGGCCATCGGCGGCAAGATCATCGCGCGCGACAACGTCCGGGAAATGCGCAAGGACGTTACCTCGAAGTGCTACGGTGGCGATATTTCCCGCAAACGGAAGTTGCTCGACAAACAGAAGGAGGGCAAAAAGAAGATGAAACTTATCGGCAAAGTTTCGATCCCACCAGATGCCTTCATTCAGGTTTTAAAAACCAACAGCTAACCCACCGACAAACCCGTGTTCAGCTTTCTTTACTCCGAACAGAAAAAGATGCGCCAGACCGCGGAAAACTGGCTCGAAGTGGCCGACCGGGTCTTCAAATATCGCCGCGACCAGCTCAACGAAAGCCAGGCCAAAAAACTCCTCGGTGCCACTGGCGAACTAAAGTTGCGTCTGAAGGAAAAGGCTGACGCCAGTAAACTAAAGATGTCGGTCGAATCGCTGGAAGGGGTTCTGCGCGACACCGGCGGACGAATTTATCCTGTTTCCTCGATCGTCGAAAACGTCGAGTTTTTCCTGGTCGCGGCCATTGTTATTCTCGGTTTGCGCGCGTATTTTGTGCAGCCGTTCAAGATTCCCACGAATTCGATGTGGCCGACTTATTACGGGATGACGGCGGAGATATTCAAGTCGGGCGAAGAGCCCGGCGTACTGGGCACAGTGTCACGTTTGGTCAGACTTGGGGCATCGAATTATTCGGTAAGCGCGCCGGCGGACGGACAGGTGTACATTGCGGCCTATGGCAATCCCCAATTCATGCTGCCGGTTCCCTCCGAAACCACGGGACGAAGCTTGTTGATTTTTCCCTCTGCCCAGAAGGAATTCACTTTTTCCGTCGACGGGCAGACCACCACGGTAAAGGTTCCCGAGGAATTTGATTTCAACAAACTGCTCAGGGACGCGTTTTTCAAAAACGCGCCGAACCTTGAGGGCGCGTTGGCCAAAGCCGGCCGAGAAGCGCAACCACTCGAACAATCGACGTTATTGATTCATCAGGGAAACAGCACAATGGAAGCGCGGGTCTACTGGATTCCCATTGGAAAAAGCGTGAAGAAAGGCGAGAAAATCCTGTCATTCGATATTTTGACGGGCGATCTGCTCTTCGTGGATCGATTCTCGTATAATTTCTTTCCACCGAAGGTCGGTTCCGGGTTCGTTTTTAAAACCGTGAATATTCACAGCCCGAACATGCTTGATCGAAATACGCATGAACAAATCGACCAGTATTATATCAAGCGGTTGGTCGGAACTCCGGGCGATCTCCTGGAAGTTCGGAAGCCCGGCAAGACAGTCACTGACGGCGAACAACTGAGCGGCCCCGGACAGGAAGGGGAACTATTCCGAAACGGAAAACCGATCGATGGAGCGGCCGCGTTTGCGGAAAATGCGCGCAAGGAAGGTCTTTATCCGGGCTATCGTGCGGCCGGCTTGCTCGATTTTGGGGTCGTCGTGAAGGTTCCGGGACATTCGTATTTTGCAATGGGCGATAATTCGCCGAATAGCGAAGACAGTCGCTTTTGGGGCTTTGTCCCGGAGAAGGATGTAGTCGGGCGGCCGCTGTTCATCTATTATCCGCTGACCAGCCGCTGGGGTCCGGCGAAGTAGTAGCAGCGTGTCGGGGCCGGATCGGCTGCATCAGGATTGCAGATCCTTAAAGAAATCGAACTGACCTTCGAGTTTCCCCAATTCGTCGCGAAGCCGCGCAAGATGTTGCCGGCACTGCTCGGCCATTTGCAGCTGTTGTGACGTAAAAAATTCCGGCTGCTCAGTTGATTCAGGTGGATTCGCTGCCGCCAATTCATGCTGCGCAATAATCTCCAAACAGAAGTTAATCTCGATGCGACAACGTTGAGTCCGGAACGGATCGTAGGCGTTCATGCGACTGGAAATGAATTAGTTAAAGCCAAAAGCATAGTAAGGTTTAACGCACAATATATATTATGTCTAATATAGGATCGTCCCCCAAAACTCGCTATGGGAGGCCAAGGAATGACTGGATTTGCTGGAGGCACGCGCCCCGTTCGTCTTCGAGAACATAATGCCCTGCTGATTCAAAATAATCGGCCTTGGCATCGGGCAACAACTTTCGCCAGCGGTCATAATAGTGGCGATTGAAACAGAAGTCCCGTCCGCCCCACAGAATACGCACGGGATGATCTTTCAAGACAACCAACTTGGGTTCGATTTCCGCCAACTCTCGATCGCTGGTCGACCCCCGCCCGCTTGGAATATCCACTACGAATCGATGCGTCGCGATGCGATTAGCCCAATTGTCGTACGGATACACGTAGCCGCGTTTGACGTCGGGTGCCAATGGCTTGGTCACTGACATCCACGTCGCCGGTCCCGCGAAACCGTTGAAACCGCGTACGAGCAACTCTCCAACTACCGGTGCCCGGCAGACCCTTATTCGCAGCGGAACCACCGTGTCGGCAAAGGCCGCCGTATTGAGAATCACCACACGCCCGAGCTGCTCAGGCCGCTGCAGCGCGGTCCCCAACCCGATCGGGCCACCCCAATCGTGAACGATGAGATGGATCTTCCTTAACGCCAAGCGATCGAGCAATCCCCGGAGGTTTCTGATGTGCTCACCCAGGGTATAATTAAAATCCTGCGGTTTATCCGACAATCCACATCCCAAATGGTCCGGCACGATGCAGCGGATGCGATCGCGCAACCCCAGGACCAGATTCCGATAATAAAACGACCACGTCGGATTGCCGTGAACCATCACGACTGCTTCGTCGCCCTGACCTTCGTCCAAATAACTCATTATCCCGCGCCCCGTATCGAATTGTTTCGGTTCGAACGGATATAGCGCGTGCAGCCAGTCTGGAATCGATGTCAGCATATAATTAATATCTGCGCACAAAATCCACCCACGCACCGATCATCTGTCCGAATAAGTGTATATGAGTGGCCATTAGTGGTTCAAACGCTCGGTCCGATCCCTCACCATTCAACCGCAAGCATCAGGCTGTTTATGCCACTGCCAATCCCGAGCAGCGCCACTTTGTCGCCGCTTTTCACGGCCCCTTGTTCAACGGCCAAAGCCAACGCGGTCGGCAACGCGGCCGAACCCGTGTTCCCAAGCGTTTCAAACGTCGAGAAGTCGCGGTTCAAATCGAGGCCGACTGTTTCGTACAACTTTCGCCGATGCGTGCTCCCGACTTGATGGCAAATAAATCGGTTCGGCGTTTCACGCGTCCAGCCGGTCTCCTGTTCAAAAAGTTTCCACGTATCGAGCGCGACTTGGACGCCCGCGAGCAACAGCTGCTCGGAATCGGTTTGCATCTGCAATCCGCCGCCGGCGGTGTCGCCCTGACAGAGTTCGCTGTGCCGGGTCGCCGCCAACGCCGCGCCAGCGACGAGTCGATGTTTCGGTCCGGCCGGCAATAAATCCTCGTGGCACATGATCGCCGCTACCGCGCCGGAACCGATCGTGAGATTGGCAAAGAACGGCTTGATGTCGTTGCGGCTGAGTGCGGGATTCAGCAGTTGCTGCAACGTTTGCTCGACCAGCGGACGCCCATTTTCCCCTGCCACCACCATGCCGCAGCGGATTTGTCCGGCATCGATCATTGCGCCCAACATCACCAATCCGTTCAGAAAACCAAGGCATGCATTTGACAAATCGAATACCTGCGCTCGTGGTCCCAGTCCGATTTTGTGATGCGCAAACGACGCCGTCGCCGGTTCGAGCATGTCGCGCGAGACTGCGCAATGGATGAACGCCTCGATTTGCTCCGGTTTGAAAATCGAACGCCGCAGCACGGCGCGTCCGGCGGCTGCGCTGGCGTCCGAAGGTCGCGTGCCGCTTGCCCACATGCGGCGCGCCTTGATGCCAGTCATAAGTTCCAAGCGTCCTTCGGGAAGCTTCAGACGTTCGTACACCGGGCGTAATTTCTCCTCGATTTGCGCCGAGGTCCAAATCTCCTCCGGCAAAACCGTCGTCAACGATTCGATACAGGCATGGCGAAAACGCATGGTCGGTTACTTTTCCGGCCGCATCGCGAGCCTGATGATATCCTTGTCAAAAAAATTACTGCCGAGCCCGGCGTCGACGACGAGGGTGCCGCCGTTGATGCCACTGCTGCATTCACTCAACAGGAACAACGCGACATTTGCGACTTCCTGCGTCTCGAGATTGCGTTTTCGGAAAGTCAGTTTTTCGGTGTACAGATAACTTTCAATGTATCCCGGAATTCCCGCTGACGCGCTTGTTTTCAATGGTCCGGAACCCACCACATTAAATCGTACCTCGCTGTCCGCGCTGAAGGATTTCGCGAGAAAGCGCGCGGCGGATTCGAGGGCCGCTTTGATCGGCCCCATATAACCGTAATTGTCCGGCGTCACGGTCAGCGATGAAATGCCGATTGTCACGCAGGATGCGTTGCGCGCCAGGTGCGGTTTTAACGCGTTGGCCAGTTCGACAAATGAGAACGCTGAAACGGCGTTGGCCTGGAGGAAATCCTTCCGTTTCGTCTCGTGGAACGCCTTGAAGCCTTCGCTGTAATTCGCGAAGGCGATCGAATGCACGAAGCCGTGCAGCGGCCCGAGCCCGGCGGCAGCCACATCCGACGCCAATTTCGCCGCGGCACCTTCGTCCTCGACGTCACACACGAAGACCGGCTTTCGAGCCAGCAACGTCTCAAGCGATTTTTTTCGGACCTCGGAACGAACACTGTAAATCACCCGGGCACCTTGCTCTTCCAGCGATTTTGCGATATGCCATGCCACGCTTTTGCGATTGGCTACGCCCATCACGAGAAAGGTTTTCCCACTGACGTTGAGGAAATCGCTCATGCCGGTTTTTCCGGGGTTTTCCACGCCACCGAAAAATCAACGCTGAGCACGCGCTTGTCACCGTTCTTCACATTGCCCGTCATCATATAAAAGCCGCCGGCCGTCTCGTTGATCTTCACCTCGATGTGAGTTGTGTCGCCGGGATAAACCGGACTGCGGAAACGGACATTTTCCACCTTGGCCAACAAGGGCACACCGTCGGGTTTGCCGGAACCGGCAAATTTCCCCGCGAGCAATAGCGCTCCAGTTTGAAAAACTGATTCGCACAACAAAACGCCGGGCGTAATCGGTGCGCCGGGATAATGGCCCTTGTAGAAATCCTCCTCGGCGCGCCACGTACGCTTGGCGATGAGCAAATCGCCGGTTTGGGAAACGATTTCGTCCACAAATAGAAACGGCGGACGATGCGGGATGAGTTGGGTGACTTGATTCACGGGAAATAATCAGGCGCTGAGGGCTTCGGTCGTTCTTTTCTTCTGTGCGAGGAATTTATCCATCTGGTTCGAGACGATCACGCCATAGTTAATCGTGCCGAGCCAGCCCGACATGATGATGCCAACCGACCCCGCATGATACAATCCGGGCAACTGATTCGGCAGCTCCATCGAGACTTTCAGGCCTTCGAACTTGGTGCCGAACGACGTGCCGGCCCAATGCCGCGTGTAATGTTCGATGGTGCAAGGCGTCGCGGCCTCGGTCCAGTCGAGCTTCGCGCGGACATCCGGGATATATTTTTCGAGAGCCGTAATCGATTCCTCAATCAACCGGGCCTTTTGCTTCGCGTACTCTTCATCGGTGAGATTGTTCCAGGCGTCGTAAGTCGAATTCAGCGAGCACACGACCGTGTACCGATCAGAGCCGGGCCGTGTATCGGGATAATAAACGGAAAACGTGCGACTCGTCGTGTGGAGATCGACCAGTTTCGTGCTGGAAAACGCCGGCTCTTCGGACGTAAAAACCAGATCGCCGATGTGCGGAATCGATTCGCCTTTCCGGATGCCGAGATAAACCTGGCAGGAGCTCGTGTTGGTCCGCACCGCCTTGGTTTCCTCGATGAACGCGGGCGTGAAATTTTCCTCTCCCGCGATCCGGAGAATTGTGTTTTTAATATTCGAATTCGACAGGATCGTGTCACAGCGAATCGTGCGACCATTCGCGACGACACCCGTGACGTGTTTCTTGCCATCGTGCTCTTCCGTCAGGATTCTTTCAACGACCACGTGCTTGCGAATTTCCACGCCGTTTTTCTTGAGCTCCCGGGTCATTTTCTTAATGAGCACATCGGAGCCACCGCGGAACGTGTAGACGCCCTTGCTCATGAAATTCGAGAACACGATGCCGAACGTAATTGCGGGATCGTCGAGCGTGGAACCGTTGGCGTACGCAATCGGCTCCATCAGGAAGCGCTTCACGTCATCGCGGCCCGGGAAGTAACGATCAAACATCTGGCCGGTGGTTTCCGGATTGTTGTCGTAGAAATTCATCGCCCGCAAATCGGTGAAGAACCGTTCGACCGTTTCCGCCGGCACCTTGAAGTACTCGATCAACAGTCGTGTGAAGTCCTCGCGGTCGAAGGTGGTATCAATCTGAAACTGCGGATTGATGAAGCGAATGCCTTTCAACTGCACAATCGAGTCGGCGATATCCTGGCTCCAGTATTTTCGCACCGACTTGATCATCCCGATCGGAAAACCGTGCAGCGAGATGTCGAATATATGCCCGCCTTTGCGCGTAAACCACGTGGCCAGACCACCCAGCTGATAGTGATGCTCGAGCAGAAGTACCTTGTGACCGCATTTGGCCAGCGTGTTGGCCCCGGTGAGCCCGGCCAGTCCGCTGCCAATCACCACGACATCATAGTGATCTGAAATTCCTTTGAGCCAATCGTAAGCCATTGATCGACCGAGGTAAGTTTGGCACGTTGGAAAGCGCAATGGGGAATTTTGTCGCCTGATTGCGTGCCACGACGACGAGCACGTGCATGGCGTTCCCGCGCTCGCCGCTCCTACTTCTTCGGCTTCACCGAGAAAATCAGCCAGACTCCGAACGCGGTGATCAGGACCAGCCACCACAAATAGCGCAATTCCCGCGACGCCACCTCGACAAACGCCAGCACCCGCGGGAAAAGCAGGCATAATCCAATCAGCATTAGAAATGCGATCAGGAAGGCGATCAGTCGCGGCCCTCTCATTTCTTTACTTGCCAGGCGCCGCCCCGGATACGGGCGTCGGTAAATTGATTGGCAACAGAATATTTGCTCCGCCGCCTTCCGCGGCTCCTCCGCCAATCACCAACGGCGCACGCCCGTCCCATTTTTCCACGATTTGCAGTTGGATCAAACCGGGATTGTTCTTGATCGCTTCAGCCCGAACGCGAATCGCCTCGGCTTCACCTTTGGCCTTGATGATCGCGGTGTCGGCCTCGATCTGCGCTTTCTGCTGCGTAAAGCGTGCCTTGGCGGCCTCCTGCTCCTGCACCATCTTGGATTCAATGGCGGTTTCCAGTTCCTTGGAGAGGACAATGTTTTCAATCACTAGATCCTCCAGAATCAGGATAGGCCCGATCTTCTCCCTGGCGGCGGCGAGTGATTTCACTTTAACATCCTCGCGTTTCTTCACGATTAGTTCCGCGCTCTGCAATGCCGTCACTTCCTTCAACGCTTCCTGCACGCGAGGCGCGATCAAACTCTCGAAGGGATCGCCCGAGTATTCGCTGTAAATCCGCACCACCGACGATTCGGGAATGCGATAAAGCACGCGCAACGCCACCGAGACCTGCTGCAAATCGGACGAATAACAGTCGGTTGAAATGGCGTTGGTTAGCTGTCGGACGGGAATTGAAACGATGTTGGTAATGAATGGGGTCTTGCTGCCGAAGCCCTGCGGTTTGAATTGCGGATCGACTTTGCCGAGGGTGACTTCGACGCCGCGGAATCCCGGCTCAACCACATAGGTCGATTGCGATGCGGCGATCACCAACACAAAGATGACGAGACCGATACCGACGAGTTTGGCTGGGTTCATAGGGCATCTGGAATACGCGACGCGAAAATCCCAGCAAGGTTAAAGGCCTTGGAAAAAGAAGGCTTGTTTCAACTGCGTCCCGCACTGCCCTGCAAAACATGGAAATTTGCCATTGAGATTCCACTGAGCATCGCACCGATAATCCCCAAAAATCCCTGGTCGGTTCCGCACAGGTAAAGGTTTTCCAAGTGCGTGCGTCCGTTGCGAATTTTCTGCGGCGCGCCATAAATCGCACCATTGAGGTGTCCGGTAAATTTGCGGATGGTGCGCGGCGTAAACATGTCTGTCGCCAATTGCGAAGTCGTAAGCACCGCATCGTCGACCGGCGGCAGAAACCGGCGGGCACTGCGGGTGATTTCACCAAACCAGCGCCGCTTCTCGGCCTGATAGATTTCCTCGGGCAAATGCGCCCACAAATCGTAGTTGGCCAGACTGGTCACGCGAAAAATTCCCTCCGGCAATTGTTCGCTGCCGTAATCAAAATTATTGGGCAGGCAAATCACACCACTGCGCAAGTCGACCGGTTGCCGCGCCTGCGAATAATCAAAGCGGTCCGAATCATTGAAGAAAATAATCGTGTCGTCGCCCCAGCCCCATTCCGCTGGCTGACGATTGTATACACTGATGGTTTCCGCATAGGACAATTTGCCGGTATTTTGCTCCGCAGCGGAAGTCTGCGGCGGTGCGCAAAGCTTCATCGTCTCGGCAAAGCCGATCGATGAAATCACCTGCCCGGCGGTAATTTCGCTGCCGTCGTCGAGCACGAGTCGTGAAGCCCGGGCGTGCTCCTCGATGATGTGGGCGACGCCACATTTCATCCGGCGCTCACCACCGGCGTGGCGGAATTTCTCCAGCAAAACGCGAATGATCACCCGCACGCCGTCCAAAGGCCGCGCAAATCCCTCGAGCAGGAGCGCCTTGAACATGATGACGAATTGCCCGAATTCCATGTCCCGTTCCTGGGCGCTGCCATAGTACATCAAAGGGCAGAAAATCATGTCGATCAACAGCGGATCGGTGAGGTGGTGCGAGATAACTTTTCGGGCGGACAGCGGTTTCGCATCCAATGAAACATCGTCGTACGCTTTCACCGCCAGCACAAGCGACCGCCAGCCATCAGCCTGCGCCGGGAATTTTTCCGCAATTTCCGCTTCGAGGACGGCAAAGTCGTTGGTAAACTTCAGCGAGCAGTCGCGAAAGGCGATGCGGGATTGTTTTTGCGGACGCAGGGCAAATTCCTCGCGATCAATCCGCAATTGCCGGAGAAGTTTGCCGAGTGGCGTTCCCTTCACTCCCGGGGCTACGTAATTGGTCAACGCGTGCAGCCCCACGTCGTATTTGCGGCCGGCAATGCTATAAAAGCTGTTCAGGCCGCCGGGCGCGTTATGTCGTTCGAAAATGCAGACCTTCCGGCCAAAATGGGCCAGACGAATACCGGCGGCCAAGCCGGACATGCCCGCGCCAATAATGGCTACATCGTAATGGGAGTCTTTCATGCGACGATTTCCGGCGAACTCCCTGTCGCCGGGATAAACTCAGTTCAAGCTTTCGCGACGAACTTCGGAGTCAGGTATTCCGCGCAACTTTCGAGCGACGCGAGCTGGCCGTAATCGGCCTCGGGGACCTCAATGCCATGACGCTTGCGGAGTTCCATCACGATATCGAGGAAGTCCATCGAATCGAGCTGAAGCTGGTCGCGGAGGCGAATCTCCGGCTTGATCGCCGTCAAATCTTCGTCGGGCGCAATATCGGAAATGATATCGATGACCAACTTCTTGCAATTATCTTTCGTCATGGAGGAGGCGGTATATTTAGGCAGAGAAACGCTTGATGATCAGGGTCGAGTTGATACCCAACATACCAAATGAATTATTGAGGATAGAGCAAACCCGTTTTGCGGTCGTCGGTTGGTTGATGACCAGTCCCGGGATATCGCACTGTGGGTCAAGATTATCGATGTTAATGGTGGGATGGATGACGCGATCATCGAAGCTGGGAAGGTTGCCTGCGAGTTCGAGGGCGCCGGCGGCTCCCATGGTGTGTCCGATAAAGCTTTTGGTATTGTTGATGTGCGGCGGCGTGCTGCGGCCTCTGAATACTTCGGCAATTGCCAGACATTCTTGAATGTCGCCTTGGGGCGTCGAAGTCGCATGAGTGTTAACGAGATCGATATCCTCCACTGTCATGCCCGCGTTGACGATGGCTTTGCGGACACACTCGGCTTGTCGCTCGGGATTGGGTAAAACGTAATCCGTGGCATCGGAATTCACGCAATAGCCGGCGATTTCGCCATAGATCTTCGCTCCCCTCGCCTGCGCATCCTCCAGTCGCTCGATGGTGTAAATGCAGCCGCCCTCGGAAATGACGATGCCGTTGCGCGCCTTGTCGAATGGCCGGCTGGCCTTCTTTGGATCCTCGTGGGCGGCGAGCGCGTTTTGACTCTTGAACCCTGCGAAAATCCCAAAGGTCTGCGGGCTTTCGCTGACCCCGCCGGCAAACGCCAGGTCGACTTCTCCGAGCCGCAGCATCTGCGCCGCGTGGATCAGGCCCATGTTTCCGGCCGCACAGGCGGCACCGATGGTGTAAGCCGGACCGGTGATGCCGAGATTCAGCGAGACCTCGCCGGCGGGGTTGTTGGCCACCGTGCGGGGATTGTGGTGATGCGTCCAGAACTTGGTGTCGTACTTGAACTGCGAAATATTAAAGACCTCATTTTCGGTCTCCACGTTGCCATGCTCCGTGATGCCCAGGTAAATCCCAATCCGGCTCTTGTCGCGCTGTGCAAAATCGATGCCGCTATCGGTCAGCGCCTCGCGTGCACAGTAGATACTGATCCCGCCTGCGCGCGTTCCAATCCGGACTTCTTTTTTCTTCTGATACTTTAAAGGATCGAAGGTGCACATGCCCGCAGGATGGCGGCCCATGTAGCGCACATCGATGGTCGTAATGCCCGAAATACCGGCGATCAGGTTTTGCCGGAACTCCGTGAGGGAGTTTCCATTAGGGGCGGTGAGCCCAATACCAGTAATGACAATGCGGATTTGATTCATTCGCGTTCGGAAAGGAGCAGATTTGCCTAGCCATCGGAATTTCAAAAGCAATAAATGACGGGATATGAAAGTACTCGTGGCCGGGGGAGCCGGTTATATTGGCAGTCACTGCGTTCGCCAACTGCTTGCTGCGGGGCATGAGCCCGTAGTGCTCGATAATTTCGTGTATGGCCACCGGCGTGCAGTGCCCGCCGGTGTAAAACTCTGTGAGGCTAACCTCGCCGACACCGCCGCGCTGGAACGCATCTTCGCCGCTGAACGCGTCGACCTCGTAATGCATTTTGCCGCGTATTGTTACGTCGGGGAATCGGTCACCACTCCCCTGAAATACTATCTCAACAACGTCAGCGCGACCTACAATCTGATCGACGTGATGTTGCGCCACGGCGTAAAGAAATTTGTCTTTTCATCAACCTGCGCCACCTACGGCGTGCCGAGCAGCCTGCCGATAGTTGAGGGCATGCCGCAGGCCCCGATCAATCCATACGGCCAGACCAAGCTCGACGTGGAAGGAGCTCTCAAGGCGCTCGCGCACGCAAAGAACCTGAGTTTTGCGGCATTCCGCTACTTCAACGCGGCCGGCGCTTCGGAAGACGGTGTCATCGGTGAAGATCATGATCCCGAAACGCACCTTATTCCCCTCGCAATCGGCGCCGCTCAAGGTCTGCGTCCGGCGCTACAAGTTTTCGGCACCGATTATCCCACGCCGGACGGCACCTGCCAGCGCGACTATGTTCACGTCGACGACTTGAGCCGGGCGCATATCGCCGCCTTCGAGAAACTCAGCGAGCCCGGCACCGCATTGTTTTATAATTTGGGCACGGGCAACCCGACCTCGGTGAAACAGGTGATTGATGCCGTCGAAAAAGTCACCGGACTGAAAGTGCCGGCAAAATACAGTCCACGCCGAGAGGGCGATCCGCCCGCGCTCTATGCCGATTCGATGAAGGCCCAAAAGGAACTCGGTTGGACGCCTAAATTCAAAACCATCGAATCGATCGTCGAAACCGCCTGGCGCTGGCACAAGACCCGGACGAAAGGCTACGAAGATCGCAAGTAGCCGCGGCCATCGGCTAAATCTGTGCGAATGAGGAGGGCTCGGTAGGGCGGATTATCCTGAGGCTGTCTCGCAACCTCGTGCTGGATCAGGCTGCGGCGGAAAAAGTGCGAGTGAGTCCTGAGATGAGCGAGGGGGAAGGCCAAGCGGGTGCAATCGCGCGACGCAGACGGGAAATGAAGTTCGCGAAGTCCCACTGCGGAAACGGAGCGCGGGGTCCGCTCGGGCGGGGAGCGGCGGGTGCGCTGCCGTCGGAGCCGCCGCGCCAGTGGCGCATGAGCACGCGCAGATTGCACGTGGTGGCAATAAAACTCCATTGCGTGCTGACATTTTCCAAACCGCGAAACGTCCAGCGCCGGAAACCCATTTGTTGTTTCATGTGGGCAAACACCGGTTCGACGGTCGGAGCGCGCAGGCCGTAAAGTTCCTTCGTGGCGGGTTGCTGCCAGCGATGATGGGTGGCCACGACCACGGCGTGCTCCGCAGCGATATAAATGGTGCGGCCCTGCCGGTCGCTGGTGCATTGGGCACGAACCGGGCAATCCTTGCAGGCCGGAGCATGGCGATAAATCGCGACCTCGCGTCCGTCTTTTTGCCGCTTACCTTTATAGTGGAGTTCGCGACCTTGCGG
>DASYDH010000011.1:0-21372 GCA_036499685.1 Lacunisphaera sp.
CCGTCATTTTTGTGCGGTCGCCGAGAGCGTTGAATGAGGAATAATTGATCGATGCCGCCGGTGCCAGATTGAGGATCACCACGGGCACCCGGGCGTGGCGGACTACCGGGAGCACGCTTGAGGATAACGCATAGGTGGTAACGTGCAGAAAAATTAAATCGACATCCTGCCGGCGAAACTCGCGGCCGGCCGCATAGGCGCGATCTGGATTGTCCACCAATCCAAGGTTGACGATTTCCACGTCGGGCCGGGCCAGTTTTTCCGCCACGCCGGCAACGTAACTTTCGAGCCGTGGTTTCAAACCGGGGAATTGAGGCCAATACGCATCAAGTCCGATGCCGAACAGTCCAAGCCGAAGGGGTGGAGAAGCCATGACGGCGGAGAGAATAACACATCGCCATGCAGCGGAGAATTGGGCTATTGATCTTTTCCATACAGAAAATGCCCAAACCCGTCGCGAACTATTTTCGTTATTTCACCCCTTCGGTGGAAATGCCCGCGTGGGGCTTGGCGATCACCGCTTCAGGATTTACGAAGATTGCGGCCGGCGAACGTTATCCACCGGCGCGGCACCCCTCCGACCATCATCTCGACTGGGCGAAGGGACGAGTGCTTGAGGCCCTTCAGATTGTCTTGGTTACCGCCGGGGGTGGACAGATGGAGATGGATGCTTGCGATTCACAACGGGTGGAAGGAGGCACAGCATTTGCGGTGCTCCCGAATGTCTGGCATCGCTACCAACCCGATCCCAGCCGGGGCTGGACGGAAAGTTGGATTGAGATTCAGGGTCCGACGGTCGAGCAGTTACTGCTCAAGGGAGTTTTTAAAACCGAAACGGTCATAAGGCTCAATGCACTGGCGGCTGGTCTGGATGTGGCGCTTGAGTCCGTCCATGCGCTTGCCCGTCTGGCGGGTCCTGGCTTCGACCCTGAACTATCCGCGCGGGCATTCAGCGTCTTGGCGGCGTGGAACCGCTGCGGCAACCGGCACGGCGGGCTGTCCTCCATCCGGAAGGCCGTTGTGGCCGCGGAACGTCATCTCGCCGAAAACCACACCACTGCGGTCAATGTCGAGGCGCTGTCCCGCCGGCTGGGCGTGGCCTATTCTCATTTTCGACGAGAATTTCGTGAACATACGGGATTCGCTCCTTGGAAATATGTGATGCATTTGCGGCTAACCCATGCACGACGCCTCCTCGCATCCGGCGATGCCACGCTCGACGACATCGCTTCACGACTTGGCTTTAGCTCGGCCTTTCACTTCTCGGCCGCATTCAAACAGGTTTACCGGCTGTCGCCGGATCGATGGCGTCGCCAATTACGGCGCGAGCGGCGAGGGGATTCTTGATTTCGATACAGTTCGTTGTGTGGCGCATTGCATGGGACGAACCGCCAGTCCGGACGCAGTAATGGCTTATGCCTTTACCGTCTTCGCTCCGGGGGGAAGTGAACCCTGCGCAAGCGATTCGTCTAGTTTTATGATAACAACGTCCATTCCCAGATGAATGAAAACCTCTATGCTATCGCGACTCCCCCGTGCTTGGAATAGTTTCGTTGATTCCGCAGTTCTTCCCGTTGACCGCGGGCTACCCCGCGTTCGTTCAGCCTTCTTTCCTGATCACTGTATTTGTCCTATGCCGTCCAAAATATTTCTTTTCACCCTTGGTCTTATCTTCCCGCTGATGGGCACTGCCAGCTCGCCGCTTGCTCTGTCGGTTTCTGCGGTGCCTCCCGCTGAAACGGGTGGGTTTCATTTGGGCACGGCACAAAACCCCGCGGGCGACACACTGACGGTGGATAGTCGCAGTCTGCGGCTTAACGGACATCCGTGGACTCCGGTGATGGGTGAATTCCATTATACCCGTTATCCGGAAAACGAATGGCGCGCCGAATTGCTCAAGATGAAAGCCGGCGGGATCGACATCGTGGCCACCTACGTTTTTTGGATTCACCACGAGGAAATCGAGGGACAGTGGAACTGGTCGGGCAACCACAGCCTTCGGCGCTTTGTCTCACTCGCCAGCGAAGCCGGCCTGAAAGTCATTGTGCGCTGCGGTCCGTGGTGTCACGGGGAAGTGCGCAACGGCGGCGTACCCGATTGGGCCATCGCGAAAGGCTGGAAGATCCGCACGGATGATCCGCCCTACCTTGAGCATGTTAAAATCATCTACGGCCAGATCGCGGGGCAGTTGGCGGGCCTGCTGTGGAAGGACGGAGGCCCGGTGATCGGCATCCAGTTGGAGAACGAATACGATGGTCCGGCCGAGCATTTGCTGCGTCTGAAACAAATCGCGCGTGACGCCGGGCTTGATGTGCCGATTTACACCCGCACGGGTTGGCCTGCGTTGTCGACGCCTATGCCGTTTGGCGAAATCCTTCCGCTTTTCGGCGCGTATGCCGAGGGTTTTTGGGACCGCGAAACCACTTCGATGCCGGGCAACTACTGGTCGGTGTTCCACTTTTCCACGCTACGCTCTGATGCCAATATCGCCAACGAAGCCCTGGGCCGTCGCGATGTGAAAGATGCACCCGATATCGCGCGTTATCCATACCTTACCTGCGAAATCGGCGGCGGCATGGTGAGTAGTTATCATCGGCGCATCCGGATCGATGCCCGCGATATTGAAGCTACTACGCTGGTCAAGATCGGTTCCGGCTCGGTTTCACCGGGCTACTATATGTACCACGGCGGCACCAATCCCGAGGGGAAGCTCAGCACCTTGATGGAAAATCAAGGCACGCCCGCGACGAACTGGAATGACATGCCGGTTAAGAACTACGACTTTCAAGCGCCGCTGGGGCAGTATGGCCAGATCCGTCCGCAATACCAAATGCTCCGGCGGCTTCACCTTTTCCTGCATGATTTCGGTTCTGCGCTGACAGGGATGGACACCTTTCTTCCCGAGGTTCGCCCGACGGGAAAGAATGATCATGTGACATTGCGCTGGGCAGTGCGCTCCAATGGAAGCGCAGGTTTTGTCTTCGTGAATAATTACGAACGAAGTGAACCGTTGCCGGCAAAGAAGGACGTTCAGTTCGGGATTAAACTGGCCGACGGCAGCGCAGTGACCTTTCCAGAAAAACCAGTCACCGTGGCCGCCGATGCGCGATTCATCTGGCCCTTCAATCTGGACCTCGGCCACGGCTTGAAACTTGTCTGGGCGACCGCGCAGCCGCTTTGCGTGACAGCTGACGCGAGCGGAAGCACTTACTATTTCGCGCAAACCGGAACCGTCCCGGCACAGTTTGCAATCCTCTCGACGAAAGGCGCGCGGACTCTCGTCGTCGATCGACCTGACGCCAACCGTGCTCCGATCGAAACCCCGGCCGGCGACGACGGGCGCAACGTGAAAATCATCGTGCTGAACGAGGCTGATTCACTAGCGCTTTCGCAGGACGCCGACACGGGCGCGATCCATTTTGACGCTCCATTTCATCAGATTGCTCCGCGTCCGGTGGAATTCCTCCCGGTGCGCGCCGCCGGTCCCGCGCGGGAGATTCCCTTGGGCAAGATCAGCGAGCCCGTCGCAATGGAACCCACGGACGCGGATTTCGAACATGCCGCCGTCTGGAAAATCAAGTTACCCGCCGGATTTGATCCGGCGGCGGCGGATACGTTATTGCGCATCCACTATGTCGGCGACGTTGCCCGCGTCTATATCGGAGGCCGGTTGATCAACGACGATTTCTATAACGGTGCGCCACTGGAGATTGGTCTCCGGCGTTACGCCGCAGAGTTAAAAAATGCCGAGCTCACCATTGCCATTTTGCCTCTTCGCCGCGACGCAATCACCGGCAGCAAGCCGCTGATTTTCATCCCAACGGTAGCGCAGCCGAATTTTGCCGGTCGCGATAGTGTTGTGCGCCTCAACGGGGTGGAGATCGTTCCCAATTAGTAAGCGCAGCGAGTTTGGGATCGGAAATCACACGCTGAACTCCGGGCATTCAGCCGCTGAGAAAATAGTCTATCTTTTTGCGCGGACCGTCCATTTCAATTTGGCGCGGATAAGCTATTATGGCGTCACGTTGGTTCAGTGCCGCTGACCGGCTTTCATCCCTCAAAAGCCCGGCAGGTGTTTTCAAATTCCTGGCACTTAGCCTTCATCCCCACGTCGGCATTCCCCATTCAAATTATTTCGATGGACAATTTTTCCGTCAGAATATTTCGCAACAGAACGCCCGGAGCATTTCTTTTCCGATGGTTTGTTTTGGCGCTGCCCTTTGTCGCCAGCGGGCGGGCCCAACCACCCACAGCGGCGGCCACCGGCGAAGCCAGGACGATCTGCGTGTTGCTGTTGCCCGTGCTCGATGAAACGCCGGACGCACGCAATATGCTCGCTCCACGAAGGTCGGTGATACGGCACCGGCAGCAGGTGGAATTTATTGCGCGTCAATTTAAAGTGGCAGGCGAAGTCATCGCGGTGAAAATGGCAGCTCAAAATCCGCGTATCGATCTGGTCGAACTTTCCGCCCGCAGGACCGATAATCTGGACGAACTGGGCCGCCGAACCGGCGCTGATTGGGTGGTGAACATGATCGTTCAGCAGGTCGCAATGGATACCCGGACCGACAGTGGATTCCAAATTCATACCCGCCTGCTTTTGCAGATCCGGGATACGCGAAAACACGATTGGGTGGCGAACTTTGTTCATGAGGGTCGCAGCACCGGCCAGGGTTCGCCGGCCATGATATTCAAACAGTCGTTGGACGACGCGACGAGAGAGTCGTTGGAGGGAGCGTTGGGAGGTTACGCCCAGGTGGTGAAAATTGATCAGGAGAATTCGCTCAAAGATTATCTCCTTGGGCAGCGCGAAGTTTTTGTGCCGGATCCGCAGAAGATCTTTTCGGGGCTGATTCAATAGAAGCTCTTCCGAATGTTTTTTCTCCCGTGAACAACGCTCTTAAAATGCGATTAGGCCTTTGGCTCGGAGGAGTAGGGGCGGTCGTAGGAATAATTGTTTCCAAACAAGTGCAACGCCCCGCCGGGATCTTTGGTTTCGCAGTTAGCTCTTTCCGTTTCGGATCGGTCGACGACAGGGTTTCCCCACAGCAAGATTCGACCGCTGATTTTAGTTGGAGGGAAATTCAGCGTGAATTCCGTCAATGGCGGGAAACCGACGATCCGGACGCCCGTCGCAATATCAGCGGTGAATTATTGAAGCGGATTACCGCGAGCGGTGCCCCTGACATAATTCCCCGACTGTCCGCCGACGAATTAAATTCCGACCTGGGTTCTTCGGCGATCAATCGTTGGCTGGCAGTCGACACGGCCCGGGCAGCCCACTGGGTTGCATCCCGGGCAGAAGTCACGGCCGGTCAGTTGTTATTGGTCCGGCAAAATTTGCTGAGAAACCAGGTGGGTCTATTGGATTATTGCAGATATTTTTCCACCGATTCGAAGGCCGATAAAATCCTGCCCGAAGTTTTGACGGAACTGGGAACTAGGGATCCGTTTGCTGCCATCCAGGCGGCGCAATTGGTGACCATTGACGAAATGAAATCGGATGTCTTGCAAAAGATCATCGACGATTGGCTCAGTCGCGACGCTGCTGGTGCCATGGCCTGGCTCGGTGATAAACCCGCTGGTGCGAATCGGGACCAACTGACCTGCCTTGCCGCGCTGGCCGGCGCGGACCGGGATCCGCTGAAATCTGTTGAATTGGTGGTTTCATCCGTCCAGTCGGACGACCTGATGAATCAGACGTTGCTGCCCATCATTCAGGTGTGGGCGGACCAAAGACCCGCCCAGGCCGCTTCACTCGTTGATCAATTGCCGGAAGGCGCCATGCGGACGACAGCGATCGCCATCGTGGCTCGCAGTTGGATGAGAAGTAACCCGATGACTGCCTACATCTGGATCAAAGGCCTGCCCGAGGTGGACGGCTTGATTTCCGGTCTTCCCCCGGGATAAGCCCGCCCGCCGATGCGGATCAAACGATTTTTCAGTTGAACAAAACGAAGGAGGTACACCGAAAAAACATTCCCACATTACTATATTCCGACCCTCGCATAGGGTTTTTCAAAAAACAACCCCAACCTTAAATTCTATTCCGTCATGTTGACAAATTTTCCCCCAAAAAAATCACTACGATTTCTGCTGTCTGCTTTCACAGCTGTCTTGAGCTTGACGCTCAATGTTTCAAAAGTTTCCGCCGCGATCATTACCAACGACGCTTTTGCCAAGGATACCTCCGGTAATTTCATTTACGCGCAAGGCGGAGGCGTATTCAAATTTGGCACTAAGTGGTATTGGTACGGCGTGAAGTATAATGGCGCGGTGACTTACGCCGCAAATCCCTCCGCCGGCAAAAATAGCGATTCGAGTTTCAACGCCTTCACTTGTTACTCATCGACAGACTTGGTCAATTGGACGTTCGAGCGAAACATCATGACCTCTACTTCTTCAGGGCTGAGTGGCGCTGCATGGGTTGGTCGCATGGGTGTTGCTTACAATAGTACGACGCAGAAATATGTATTGGTGTCTCAATTTGCCGGTGACAATGGTTCGGGTGAACTCTTTGCCACGTGCAGTACCCCGAATGGTACTTTTGTGTACGATCATATTCAGACTACCGTGCCGGTAGTTAACAACGGTACCGGGGATCAAACCATATTCCTCGATACCAACGGTGCTGCTTATCTTATTTGTTCAAGTGCCAGCGGTCGGAGCCACCTATACGTCCTTCCTCTCCATCCTGCGGACTATTTGAATGTGGATGCAGGAACTCAAATATTCAGTGGAACTGGGCGTGAAGGAAACTTCATGGTTAAGAATGGTTCTTCGGGGCACTACTACTTTATGTCTTCCGATTTGCACGGATGGAATGCCTCGCACACCTACGTGCTTGATTGTGCAACAATTACCGGCACTTACTCGGTTGAATATATTTTAGCAGGAACTGACTCCGATTTCAGTCATGTCAGCCAAACCGGATTTGGCGTGAATGTTATCGGTACGTCTGGAAACACCGCGTTGTTTGTGGGGGATCGTTGGTGTGATTTTGCGGGTAATGGGCTTGGTTACAATCAATGGTGTCCACTTTCGTTCAGTGGTTCTACTCCAACATTCCATTCTGTGAGCAAACTGGATTTGAATGCCGCCGCAGGAACATGGGCCGTGGGAGCAGGAAATAATTACGTGCTGAATCCATCTTACGAAGCTGACCGGGTTGCAACGAGTACGCTCGCGGGATGGGTGACGGACGGTTCTCCGACCGCCGGCTCTTATGGTAATGACACTAGTCCGCACACGGGCAGGTGGAATTTCCATCACTCATTGAATGCCTCATACGCGGCGTTGACTCATCAAACCGTGACCGGGCTGCCGAATGGCACTTATACACTGAAGGTTTGGTATCAAAGCAGTGGAGGCCAATCAACCTGCCGTTTCTTTGTGAGAAATTTCGGCGGCACGGAAATTCAAGCAAATGTGAATACGGCTCAGGCGACTTGGCTGCAAAACACGGTCTCCACCAGCATCGTGGTCACCAACGGCCAGTGCGATGTCGGCATCTACTCTGTTTCTCCCGCCAACAAGTGGGTTAACGTGGACGACTGGACGCTGACCAAAAACTAGTTCCCCGGACACTTACCCGAGGGCTGGTCTGGTTTCAGGCCAGCCCGTTTCCACTCAATCTGGATCCAAGGCCTAGCCCCGCCTTTCATCCTCCGATTTCGCATCGGCTGGAAGCTGGCCCGGAGCTTGATCAAGCAGCAGCAGCAGTTGCCCACCATGCCATTGTTGATTTACAATTACCCGGACACAGCTCTCAGTTGGGCCACGAGCATTACCGATCCCGAGACGCGCGGAAAAACTTTGCGGGCGCTGGCCGGTCAACTCTCGGTAATTGATATTTCCGCGGCTCGACGTATTCAAGCATCGACAGTCTTAACGAACCCCGACGATAAATCGGCATTTTCTGAAGGAGTTCACGCGCCACCTCCTTTCCAGTAAGAGCATACATGGACGCCGCCAAGAACTACCACGACACCGACAGCTATGGTCGCGCCGACTGCCCGTTCGTCGCCAAACTGGCCGGTCAGCCGCACACGTTCATCTTCGACCGGCTCGCGGAACTGAAAACCGAACAGAGCGAATAAACCATCGCCTCAATCGGCTGCCGGCTCCCCGGCCGCCTTTCGCTCGATCGAAGAAACTGCTATGCCCTACTCCCACCAAAGCGCCCCGGGGGAACACCGCTCCATCGACTAAAGGCCACTGAGAAGGAATAGACCGAACCATAGATCCGTTCACAAAATCACGAACTTCTTCAGTGTTCTCTAATTGGCGGTCGTGCAGTTCACCTTTAACTCGAATCGCCCGGCGGAAAACGGACTTATGCAGATCGGCGGGCGAGGCGAAAGATACCAATCGTCCAGCATTATGTTAGGTCCGTCTATTTTTTATTCCTTGGCGTGAGATAGTGGTGTTTTGCGCCACGAACAATCGGCGGCTTTTGCCCGCGATTTTTTCTGTCCAACGGGCAACTTCACTCCAGCGGAACGATCGCGGCAGTTCCATTTAAGAGAGGCTCACGAACAATCGGGGGCGGGTGGGCTAAGATAGAGGAGATCGATAAGCGCTTTTTCCGCCGTGGCCACCTTGCTGCCGTCGTCGGCCGTCTCATATCCTCCGAACAGTATGGGCGGCATACTCAGGCACGGAAGGTGAAAACTGAATCCTCATTTGAACATTTTCGACGGGAGGTCTGTTACATCCAAAAACATCTTTCGATAGTAACCTCTCTTGCTTGATCTTCGAGACAACCCGCATTCGAATTCGGCCGCTAAACTATGAATGCGAAATTTTTCCTTCCATGCACAGTGTTGTTTCTTACGCAGGTCTTGCCGCTAGCGTCTCAGGTTGAGGCACCGACATGGGAAGCGCCGCTGCGCGCTTCTCTCGATAAAATGGCCGCTACGCTTACCGCGACGCTCAAGCCGTGGTCTGTGCCGGATCGCATCTTCGCCGTGGCGAAATACCATGCAATTGGTGATGGGATTACACTGAATACCACCGCAATTCAGAAAGCTATCGACGCTTGCGCCGCCGCGGGTGGAGGAGTCGTGCTGATCGAAGCGGGTGACTATCTCACGGGTACTCTCGATCTGAAGAGCGGTGTGATGCTCGAGATAGCAAAGAATGCACGGCTGCTCGGGAGTACAAATTTCGCGGACTACCCGCCGCGCGTGCCGCGACACGAGACCGTGATGGACACGTGGATGAAGCTGACGCAGTCCCTTATTTATGCCGAAAACTGCGATCGCGTGGGTATACGTGGAGAAGGCATTATAGACGGCCGCGGCTCTAGAGAAAACTTTCCCGGGAAAAACGACATTGGCGCTATGCCGAATCGCCCGTTCCTCATCCGCATGGTCGAATGTCGTAACGTGGTCATGGACGGCATCACTCTCAAGAACGCCGCCTCTTGGATGCAAAACTATCTCAACTGCGAAGACGTCATTCTGCACGGCCTCCGAGTGGAGAACATGTCCAACTGGAATAACGACGCATTCGACATCGACGGGTGCCGCAATGTCATCGTTCGGGACTGCACATCGCTCTCCGTGGACGATGGCCTCTGCTTCAAGGGCGCGGGATTGCGAACGATGGAGAACGTCCTCGTCGAAAACTGTGAATTTCTCACGCCGTGCAACCCGATCAAATTCGGAACCGATTCGCAGGGCAATTTTCGCAACTTTGTCATCCGCAACGTCAAAATCGCTGGTACCCCCGTACCTGCGCTTCACAAGTCTCGCACAGCTATCAGTGGAATTTCTTTGCAATCGGTGGATGGGGGCACCTTGGAGAACATTCTCATCACGAACGTTCAGATGGACGAAACCCATTCGCCCTTCTGTCTCCGTCTCGGCGATCGCGGCCGCGTTAAGCCCGACATGCCCAAACCTCCTCCGGGTGCCATCCGTCGCATCATCCTCGAAAATATACACGGGGGCCGTCATGAGCTCCGCGGGTCGATTATCAGCGGTATTCCCGGCGCAAAAATAGAGGACGTGATCTTCCGAAACATCCGATTGACCGTCGCCGGCGGAGGCGACGAAAAAGATGCCACACGCGAAGTTCCTGAACTCATCAATGTTTACCCAGACGCCTTTAGCTTCGGAAAAAGTGTTCCGGCCTACGGTTTCTGGATCCGTCACGCCACGAATATTATTTTCGATAAGGTGGCGATCTCAACGGAAACCCCCGATGCCCGACAAGATTTCGTGATCGGGGTCGATACTTCAGCAATCGTAGTCAACCGGAAGTAGTCGTACGTCGCTTCGAGCGCGAAGCTCAGTCTCCATTGTTTACGGGCAGTTGTTCCAGATATCCGAATAGTTATACCTTAGAATAGCTGAAATCTGTGGCACCTGCCACTAGGAAAAGGTGCGCACGTTTCACCTGACTGCTCACGCTAAAACGTCCCGGCATGCGTCATCAAACACCATTCACGGCAAGTTCACCGCTGACGTGTTCGAGGCCCTATTCTGCCCGCAGGGCGATTGCCGGGTTCACCCGGCTGGCCCGCCGGGCAGGGAGCCATGTCGCCAGGAATGCCACGGAAAGGAGAACGAATGGGACTGCAGCAAAAACGACCGCGTCGACTCGTGGTGTGGCGAAGAGCTGCGCCGCGAGGAAAGCTCCGGCGCCAAAGCTCCCGCCGATGCCGATGATGATTCCGATCAGTACCAGCCTGAGACTCTGTTGCAGCACAAGGGCCAAGACCTGGCGCGTATCGGCGCCGAGCGCCATCCGGATCCCCATCTCGCGCGTTCGCTGCGATACTGAATAGGCAATCACGCCGTAGATGCCGACACAGGCGAGAAGCAGCGCCGTGGCTGCGAAGATCCCCAGGAGCACGAGCATCATCCGGCGAACATGAAGCGTGCTGGACACCGATTGTTCCAGCGTGCCGACCTCCGCCATCGGCAGGTCGGCATCGACCTCTTGGACAGCTTTCCTGATGCTCGCGGTCAGGGTCGTCGGAGGCATCGCAGTGCGCACAACAACGGTGGTCCTCCAGGGAAAGTAAGTCCGCCCGAAATAGACTTGGGGCGTCGGTCCGAAGTCAAGTTGGTACCGCCGGACGCTGCCCACGACGCCGACAACCTCCCATGTAGCATCCTTGAAGTGGAGCTGCCGGCCGACCGGATCTTCCTTCCCGAAAAGCGTGCGGGCCAGGACATCGTTTACGAGCATGACCTTTGGGGCGCTCTCGGTGTCGTCCTGCCTGGTGAGAAAGCGGCCGCTCAGGAGGGGTATCTTCAGCGTTTGGAAGAAGTCTCCCCCGACGGCATCGAACCCGGCATTGTTGTCGTTTCGCGTCTCCGGACGATCCTCCCTGCTCACCCAGTCGCCCAGGCCGTTTCCCCCGTTCATAGGGACCGAGGAGGCGATTCCGACATTCACGACACCCGGCACCTGCGCGAGCTGCTCAATGATGCGTTGGTTGAGCCGCACCTTGTCGGCGATGCTTGGCGCCTTCGAATTTGAGATGGAGAGGTCGAACACGAGCACGTTGTCGGGGCTGAAACCGGGATTGGCATTAATGGCGCTCACAAAGCTGCGCAGGAGCAGGCCGGCGCACACGAGAAGCACCACAGTGAATGCGGTTTCCGAGATGAGGAGCAGCGACTGCACCCGGTGCCGGCCCCCGGAGGTCGAACCCCTGACCCCTTCTTTGAGTGTCTCGTTCGGCCTCTGCCGTGCTGCGTTGAGGGCCGGGAATATGCCGAACACCAGACCCGTGACGCAGGACGCCACCAGCGTAAAGCCGAGGACTCGCAGGTTAATGCCGATCGTGGCGCCCGTCGTCTCCCTGATCCCGGTGAGGACCACCAGCGGGTTGATCGCAAGAACTCCCAACAATAATCCTGTGACCCCGCCAGCGAGGGCCAGCATGACGCTCTCGGTCAGGAGCTGGCGAACGATCCTGCCCGAGGTCGCGCCGAGGGCGACGCGCACCGCGACTTCGCCCTGCCGGGCGGAGGCCCGGGCCAGGAGCAGGTTGGCCACATTCGCACAGGCGATCAGCAGCACGACGCCCACCGCCGCGAAGAGAATCAGCACATAGGGACGCATGTCCCCGAAGATTTCGTCGTGCAGCGAGAGCAGGCCCACGGTCCATTTCTGCTTGAACACTGGATACAGCGACCTCACGCCCTCCTTGGCGCGGGTCAATTCCTCGGCTGCCTTCTCAGGTGATGCCCCGGCCTTCAACCGGCCGGTGACACTCACAACATAGGCGTAATCGCGGTTCATGTGGTGCTGGCTCCCCCGTATCGCAGACGGCGTGAAGAAGCTCGCGTTGTTTGCGAAGAGGGCATGCGGCGGAAGGACGCCGATGACCTCGAGGCTCCGCCGGTCGAAGTGGATCTGTTTGCCAATGATCGAGGCGTCGCCTCCAAACTTCGACTGCCAGATCTCGTTGGAGAGGACCACGACGTCGTGGTTGCCGCCCTGCGAGTCTTCCTGGGGCTGGAAGTCGCGCCCCAGTACCGGCGCTATCCCGAACACGCGGAAATAGGCCGCACTAACCTCGTACCCGCTCAACCGCACCGGCTCGCCCATTCCAGTCAGGTTCTCCTCGACGCCGTGGGCGGCCGCGATGGCGTCGAACTGCGTTGACGAGTCCTGCCAATCGGCAAAGGCACCCCCGGAGGCGATCGTGTTTTTGTCACCGGGGTCGGGCATTTCACAGATCTGGTAGAGGCGATCCGCGTGTGGGTACGGCAGCGGTTCGAGGAGCACGGCATCGACCACGCTGAATATGGCCGTGTTGGCCCCGATCCCCAAGGCGAGCGTGAGGATGACGACGGCGGTGAAGCCCGGAGCCTTGGCAAATTGACGGAACGCAAAGCGTAGATCGGAATACATGTTTGAGTTTGCGAAGAGTGTGGGAGGACGGGATGCCAGCGTCAGCGTTCAAACAGATCCCGCCTGATAAATATAACTAACCGACGAAAGCGTGAACGGTTACACAAAACCATCGATGTTCCTGCATCTATGCCACTGGCCTGACTCCGTTCCCCTTCGGAAGCGGGGAACGATCATTCTAAGTTGCGGAATGGACTGCCAACGGCGGTTTTTGAAGTGTCCACGTCCTCTCCGGATCAAAAACCGGATGAGCTAAGTTGAGATTTTTGAGAAAACACCCTCTTGGCGCATAATCCCGGCCTCCTTGGGCCGGTCCACGATTCGGTTTCCAAGTGGCGACCATTGGGGACTCCACGCGCTCTTGCTCATCTCGCACGAGATATTTGCAACTTTCTTTGATGGGCGCGTGTAGTAGCCCAATTCGCAATCCACCAACGATACTTCGCAAAACGGCCGTTTATGAAGAAAAGCTTATTCCATCTGCTCGCTGGGTTCCTCCTGCTCTCGTTCGCGACGAAAGGATTCAGCCAGAAAGAGCCGGCGGTAACCGGCCCGGTGGCCTATGTTTTTGCGCAACCGGGAGGCGTAGAGCTTAAGAACTACGTATTTTCGCCTAAAGGCGTGAAAGCGAGTCCTCCGCGAGCCGCCATCGTGCTATTCTACGGTGGTGGTTGGGCGATGGGCGATCCTACTTGGGCTTTCGGCCGAGCCCAGCACTTTGCAGAACGAGGCATGGTGGCAGTCGCTGCCCAATATCGGTTGTCAGATCAGAAAGAAATCACACCACTTGACGCAATAGATGACGCTCGCGCTGCAATCCGCTGGGTACGCGCCCATGCTGGCGATTTGGGGATAGATCCCAACCGGATTGCAGCCTACGGCTGGTCGGCGGGGGCGCACCTCGCAGCTTGCGCCGCCGTCTTCGACCAAGTCACAGGCGCCGCCCCGGTAAGCTGCGCGCCCAATGCACTGGTGCTTGTGTCGCCCGCCGTCTCGATTGTTACAGATGATTGGGCCAAGCGGCTTCTCGGAACCAAGGGCAAGATCGGCGACATTTCACCGGATGAGCATGTGCGTTCCGGTCTTCCCCCGACGGTCATAGTTGAGGGACGGCAGGATACGGTCACACCATTGAAAGGCGTTCAGCTCTTCGCTGATCGCATGAAGGCGGCGGGCAATCGATGCGAACTCTATATTTTCGATGGCGCAGGTCACCTTTTTACCCCGGTTGGAACCCCAGATGATGGATACCCTAAGCCCGATCCCGCCATTGAATCTGCGGCGTTTTCCAAGCTCGATACATTCTTGGTGTCGCTTGGTTATATGAAGTAATCGTGGCACTCTGGCCCTTCTGAACCCGTGCCGGCTCTAGATTAGTCCCGCATGTGGGATGTGGCGATTCCACGTATGGAGCTGGTAGCACATGGTGGTTTCGAAAGATTGTTATATCTCGTTGGTCAATAGCGTTATTTATTTAGCATTTTGGCTTGGCACCCAATTTGCACTCAGGTGAGCACCGATAGTCCACCATGCATGCTGACATTCGCTTCTCACTTTGGCGGCTCGCCGAATCTGCCGGCTTTGCTTTCTGTGCCCCCGTCACCGTGCGCTCGGTGTTTGCGCTTAGCGCCAAATAGCTACGCATGCTGGCTTTCCTCCCATGCTCACCAATATCCGCCGCTCGCTTCGTTCGCTCCTTAAGACGCCCGGCTTCACCGCCACCGCCCTCGCCACGCTCGCGATCTGCCTCGGCGCGAATCTTACGATCTTCGCCGTCATCGACGCGATTCTCCTCCGTCCGCTGCCGTATGCCGACTCGGACCGTCTCGTCACTGTTTATCACACCTACCCGCGCGCGAACATCCCCCGCAGCAATGCATCGCTCACGTCCTATTACGAGCGCCGCGGCCATATCGCGGCGTTTTCCTCGCTCGCTGCAATCAGCGAGGCGACATCTGTCGTTGGCGAGACCGGCGCAACGTCCTTCGAAAATCTCGGCCGTGTGTCGCCCGAATTCTTCTCCACGCTCGGCGTGCCGTTGCTCATGGGCCGCGCGTTCACCGACGCGGAGATGACCTATAACACCGACCACGAGGCGATCGTGAGTTACGAATACTGGCACAGCCGCTTCAACGCCGATCCTGGCATCCTCGGTAAAACCATCCGGCGTGACGGTTTGAGCGTCGTCATTGTCGGCGTGCTGCCGCCGGATTTCCATTTCCTCTCGTTCCGCGCGCCGCTCTACGTGCCGTTGTCCTCCGAGGAATCCGAACATAACCTCGGCGCCCGCCACAACAACGGCCCGGTTCAGATCGCCCGGCTCGCACCGCACGCCACGCTCGCCGACGCGCAGGCGCAGATCGACGCCTTCGACGCCGTGCACGCCGCTGAGTTTCCCGAGGCAAAGGTCGTCGCCGAGGCCGGCTATCGCGCCTTCGTTGCTCCACTGCACGCCGACCACGTCGCGCCCGTTCGTCCCGTGCTGCTCTTATTGCAGGCCGGCGCGCTTTTCCTCCTCGTAATCGGCGGCGTCAACCTCGCCAATCTCCTCCTCATCCGCGCCAGCGGTCGCTCCCGCGAGTTCGCCATCCGCCGGGCGCTCGGCGCTAGCCAGCGCCACGTCGTGCGCGAAGTCATGACCGAGACGATCCTGCTCGCCGTCACCGGCGCGTTGCTCGGGCTCGTCGTCGGCGCGATCGGCATAAAAATCGTCGCCACGTTCGTTGCGACCCAACTGCCGCTTGACTCGGAAATCTCCTTCAACTTCCGCATCGCGGTCGTCGCGCTGGTCGGCGCCGTTATCACCGGCTTCGCGCTCGGGTTGCCCATCGTTTGGTTCAATCTCCGCACGCGCCTCGCCGCCGCATTGCAAAGCGAATCGCGCGGCAGCACCGTCAGCCGCAGCACGCAGCGCCTTCGCCACGGTTTTATAGTCGCCGAGATCGCGCTCGCCTTCGTGCTGCTCGCCGGCGCCGGCCTGCTCGGCCTGAGCCTAAAACGCGTGATGTCGGTCTCGCCCGGTTTCCGCACCGATCATCTGATCACCGGCCAGTTCACGCTGCCGTGGTCGGGCTATCATATTGACGGCAGCTATCCGCACTTCTTCGACACTCTGGGCGAAAAACTTCACGGCCTCCCCGGCGTGGTCGCAGCCGGCGCCATTTCAAATCTGCCATTGAACGGCACCGGCGAGGGCACGCCGATGACCATCCCAGGCCATGCGCCGAAGCCCGGCGAGTCCGTCGTCGTGCACCCCCGGTTTGGAGTCGCAGGCGACTATTTCGCGGCGATGGGCATACCGCTGCACGCCGGCCGTTTTCTGAATCACGCGGACGACTCGCACGAAGCCTTCAACTCCGTCGTCGACGAAAACTTCGCCCGCCGCTACTGGCCCGACGGCGATGCGCTCGGCAAACAATTCTATCGCGGCACCACCATTGAGCCCGGCGAAAAACCTTACACGATCGTCGGCATCGTCGGCGCGGTGAAGCAGGCCGGTCTCACCGAGAAAAATCCGTCGGGCTCCGTTTATTTCAGCTACAACAGTCTTCAGGATCGCGATTTCTTCCTCGTCGCCCGTACGAGCCTGCCGCCTGAGTCGCTCGCGAACACGCTCACCAAAATCGTGCGCGAAATCGATCCGGAGCTGCCGCTTACGAATCTCCATTCGATGGAAGTCCGCATCGACGACAGCCTCGCGACGCGACGCTCGCCCGCGTTGCTCGCCGGCATCTTCGCCGCGGCTGCGCTCCTCCTCGCGACGATCGGGCTTTACGGTGTGATGGCTTACTCGGTGGCGCAGCGCAGGGTCGAGTTTGGCATTCGTATGGCTCTCGGCGCGCAACGTCTTGACGTGCTGCGCCTCGTGTTAGGGCAGGGCCTGCGATTGATCGTCGTCGGTCTTACCAGTGGAATCATTGCCGCGCTGCTGCTGACGAACCTCATGTCGTCACTCCTCTTCGACGTGCGCACCAACGATCCGCTCGCGTTCGCTGGCGTCGCTGCCCTGCTCGCTGGCGTCGCCGTCCTCGCCTGCTGGCTCCCCGCACGCCGCGCCACGAAGGTCGATCCCATGGTCGCCCTCCGTTCAGAATAACGGGCATCCACGAGCAGTACTTCCGACCGCTAGATTTTTTGAAGACTCCGTTTTCCATCGGTGACGTCTAAATAGTTGATTGCGACTCTAGCGATGCATGCGTGGCATTTTCTTCACAATCCGTGGCCACTAAATAATATTTGGATCGCTGTCTTTTGAAAGCCCTTCGAAGAAAACTTATGAGATTTCTCGTAACCAAAGTCCTTCTAGTCGTGTTATCACGTACAACCCCATGAACCCCCATCTGGCCGAAATCCTGCAAGATGTTAAGTTTGGTATCCGGACTCTGATGAAGAGCCCGGGTTTCACAATTGTGGCACTCGCGACCATTGGAATTGGAATAGGAGGCAATGCCGCGATTTACAGTATTGTGGACGGCGTCCTGCTGAAACCGTCGCCTTTCAAAGAGATCGACCGGATGGTGCAGGTCCTTGAGAAGCCTCCCGGCGGCGGTAGAAACGGAATCTCGACCCTTAACTACCTTGATTGGGAAAAGCAAAATACGGTCTTTGAATTCCTTGCCGCGCAGCGGTGGGGTACCGTGTCCCTCACTGGCGTCGAAAAGCCGGTGCAAATTCCATGTGAACAGGTGAGGGTTCACTTCTTCGACATCTTTGAAGGTAAAGCTAGGATCGGGCGGCTGTTTGCTGAGGGCGAAGACTCGGTGGGCCGGGACCACGTCGCTGTCATTAGCAATTCTTTCTGGGTGTCCGAATTCGGGTCTGATGTCGGGGTGCTGGGTCGAACCATGATCCTCGACGGAGAACCATACACCATCATCGGCGTGATGCCGCCTGGCCGGTTCGATCTGACATCGACAAAAATATGGCGCCCCATGTCTTTTCCGGCGGGAAACATGACTCGTGATTTTCACTGGTTCGGCGCTTGGGCGCTTTTGAAGCGCGGGGTGACCTTGGAACAGGCGAGCGCGCAGATGGACGCGCTCGCCGCGAGAATTGCGCACGACTACCCGAAATCAAATAAAGGCTGGGGGGTGGGAATAGACTCATTCAACTCTATCTTGGTGGGTAAGGATCTGAAGAAGTCCCTCTACATGCTCATGGACGCCGTAGGAATGGTACTGCTGATCGCCTGCGCGAATCTTGCCAACTTGACCTTGGCAAGGGGGATTTCCCGCGAGCGGGAGGTTGCACTTCGCGCGGCGCTGGGCGCGGGGCGGTGGAGACTGATGCGTCAGTTCCTTACCGAAAGCCTGATCCTGTCCATTGGCGGGGGAACGCTTGGACTTTTTCTGGCCTACGGCGGCTTGGCAGTCATGAAAACCACGATGCCGGAAGGGACGATACCACCTAACCTCCAAGTTGGAATGGACGGAAGGGTGCTCCTGTTTGTCCTTGGACTGTCGATTATAACAGGTGTTCTTTTTGGGATCGTACCTGCGCTCAAGGCGACGAGGCCCAATTTGACCAACTCGATCAAGCAAGGTGGAATAGGGACCAGCGCCAGCCACTCCAGCAAACGCATGCGGGGAGCATTGGTCATTTCCGAGGTGGCTCTCGCATTCGTCCTGCTTGCTGGCGCAGGCCTGCTTATCCGGAGCTTCTTTCAGATGCAGTCGGCGGAAACCGGATTTGACTCGACGAATGTCGTGACGGCAAATTTGCCGATTTCTGCCCGCCGCTTTCAATCCGCCACGGAATTCAGACTCTACGTCCAACAAATTACGGATGCAGTCGCCGCTGTACCTGGCGTTCGGGATGTCGCTCTTACGTCCGCCCTTCCATTGGAGGGATGGGGGTATGGCATGCCGTTTCAGATTGTCGGGGCTAAGCCCATCGACGTCGCCAACCGGCCAGACTGCTTTTTTAAGATGGTCGGCTCATCGTATTTCCACGCATTGCGCATCCGACTTACGAAGGGCAGATTATTGGATGAACATGACATAAACGGCGCCACGCCTGCTGCCGTGATCAATGAAACAATGGCGAAGAAATACTTCGCAAACGACAACCCGATTGGAAAGCAGATTTTGGTGGAAGAGATAGCCTTTGCTCAAACCAAACTCGGTCCTGAAATCCCGTGGGAGATTGTCGGAGTGGTATCAGATGAAAAAGTCGGGGGCCTTGGATCCGACAATGAGCGCAGTCCTGGCATTTATGTCACCATCGATCAGAGCCCGCAGACCTACCAAGCTCTGATCGTACGGGGGCAAACAAACTCACCCCTCTTGCAACGTTCCATCCGCAATGCCATTCATGGGGTCAACAAAGATCAAGTCGTGGACAGCATGAAGACGCTTGATCAGATCAAGGTCGAATCCGTGGCCGGCGAAAAATTCCGCACAATCCTCATGGGCATATTCGCCGCCATCGCCCTGATTCTCGCTGCCATCGGACTATATGGAGTAATCTCTTACTCAGTCGTTCAACGGACTCGTGAAATTGGCATCCGTGCGGCTCTTGGTGCGAATCCCAGGAATATCCTGGGCCTGATCCTGCGGAGTGCGATGGCACTCACGGCCTTCGGACTCCTTCTCGGTCTCGCGGGAGCGCTCGGTCTTTCTCAATTCCTTTCATCCATGCTTTTCAACATCGGGAAGTACGACCCTGAAACCTTTGCCGCTGTAGCCGGCCTATTGGTGCTGGTTACACTCCTAGCCTCGTTGTTCCCAGTGCGAAGGGCGATGAAAGTGAACCCTATCGTGGCCTTAAAGTGTGAGTAAATGGCTCGCCTCAATATGAAGCATTATCGCGAAGCTTTCAACTGCCTGCTTCTGGCGGTATTGGCCTTTTCCAGCCCACTGCTGTGTGCGGAGGGAACGCCTATAACGACCTTTACCCAAGAATGCGCTAAATCATCGTCTTCATTTTTTGACTGCTGACCTTAGCTACTAAAAAACGGTCGTCGAACATCAGAAGTTGGATAGTCTCTTCAGTATAATAACGTACGTCCGAAAAAACCGGAGTCTCTCCAGATTGGTAGTGGTGAATCTGACCGTCACCTTCCTGAACGTCGACCATGATCGGTTTTGAGCCGACCTGCACGTGGGAAAAATGCTCGTCGATCTGGCGATGGTACTCCCAAATTTCGGCTTTTCCGTCAGGTGCCTTCATAGGGCGAACCAGCCCCGGCTTTCCCATTATCTTGACGACCATAACCGCAGTCATTCCTTTTTTAAGGAAAGACTCCGGTTTTTCCGAAGCTTTCTGAACGGACGCAGGTGACTTCGAGTCTTGGGGGGCGGCCGCGTTGACGTTGGACCGAACACCGAACAAACCGAAGAGTAGAATGGTGGCCGGAATGATGGACTTGGTCTTCATGGGTATGACTGAAAGCGCTAGGTGAAGTTCTAGAAACTCGAACGCCCGCGCTAGTGACTCTTTCGCATCTCCTGTGCCAGCGACAGAAATTTTATTATTCCTCAGATTATCAGTGTCTTACTTGTTTTTTAAAATTTCAGCACAAATCGGATTGATCGAGAATGGGACTAGTCATTCCCGGCCGAGGGAAATTCGACCAGATAGAAACGTGTGCGCTGGAGCATCGCGACAAGGATCAGTACGGGCCGGAGACGTGAGCGGATTTCCGACCAAGTTCGAGCCGCTTGGAAACGCGCACCCACCCGCCAACCATGGCCGATATTTGAATTTCGCGATCAACGACATCGTTTCGAGCACCTTGGAAAAACCATTGTTCGAAGAATTTTAAAAATCCGAGTACAGTCGCAGAAATACTCTGCACTGTGCAGTAGTGCACATGGACACCCGCCCGAAAACATTGAAAGAGGTTGCCGAGCAGTCCGAATCGATCAGGGAGTTTGGCCTGAATCTTCGCGATTGGCTACACGGACTGCGGCGCATCTCTTCGCGCCCACAAGCGGTCGCGTCAGTCAGTGAGGAACCGCCGCAACTTAAGGATAAATTTCCCGAGGGTAATGTCGCCGACGCGTGGCTTGGGGCGTACGCTGAACACTTGTCTGGAAAGATTAACCAGCCGGCTCCGGCTTGGGCCTTTGCTCCGGAGCGTATTGCTGCGGATCCAATCTTTGATGAAGATACTGATAGTCCAACGTTGCGTTTAATCGCCTTGGATCAGTCTCCTTTGGCCTTCAAGCGGCGGAATATTTATACGCCTTCAGTCGATCTGCCTCTAAGATTACTAGCCGGACGGCCCACGAAATGATTCTACGCGTGAGCGGAGATCGCCTTTATTGCTCGTCTCAAAGGATGGGATAAATAGGTTGATTCAACCTGCTAATCTAGTGCCCAATCAGCTTTCAAAATCCAAGAAACGCCAGAGCTTGGCGGAGCATGAAGCGGTGTTGGTGGCACTGGCTGACATTGCGCGGCACGAGAATACGACGGTGATGGCGCTTTTGCGAAAAGCGGCTCGTGAATTGGTAAAGAAGCGGATGAAAGAGCCGGCTCAAACTGAAC
>DASYDH010000012.1:0-3087 GCA_036499685.1 Lacunisphaera sp.
AGGAGCTCACGAAAGAGGTTGCAGCGCTCACCGCACGCCTTAAGGAGCAGGATTCAAAGATCGAGAAAGTCAGCGCCCAACTGGAAATGAGCCATTTTTCGCCGCAGACGGTCGTTAACCGTCAATAATATGCGAGATGAAAATCCCGGCCTGGCCGGGAGAGCGTCCCAGCGAGTATGCGCGAACAACTTGAGTTTGTTGTCGGCCGTTCTATTCGAATAATCTCGGTATTCACTTCGGAAAATCGGAGTACGGAAAATTCGCTACAGAAAAGTTGATTGGCAAGTTTTGAAGATTGCCAAGGGCATTGCTACACGCCAATTTAGCCGCTCGATGTTCGCACTCCAACCGGAACTAAAAATCTTCAGCGGCTCCGCGAATCCCGACCTCGCCAAGCGTATCTGCAAATACGTGGGTGTCCCACTGGGCCGGGCAATGATCAGCGCATTTCCGGATAGCGAGACGTACGTAAAAATCGAGGAAAACATTCGGGGTCACGACGTTTTCATCATTCAGCCCACATGTCCTCCCACGAATCAGCACTTGATGGAGCTGCTCATCATGGTGGACGCTGCGCGTCGGGCCAGCGCAGATCGAATTACTGCGGTGATTCCGTTCTTCGGATATGCGCGGCAGGATCGAAAAGATCAGCCCCGTGTCCCAATTACAGCCAAGCTGGTAGCGAACTTGTTGCACGCGTCGGGGGTGAATCGCGTCCTCACCATGGATCTCCACGCCCAACAGGTGCAGGGATTTTTCGACATCCCGGTGGATCATCTCTATTCGCTCCCGGTTTTGATCAAGTATTTACGAAAAGCGCTTAAAGGAAAAACGACCGTTGTTTCCCCGGATTTGGGCGGACTCAAAATGGCTTCGGCGTATGCGGAAGCGTTGCATGCGAATCTCGCGATTGTGGCAAAAGAACGCAAGAGCGCCACGCGCACCGAGGCGTTATATCTGATTGGCGAAGTCGAAGGGCGGGACGTTCTTCTGGTTGATGACCTAACTGAGACAGCAGGCACGTTAACCTCAGCGGCCGATCTCTTGAAAAAACGCGGTGCGAAGAAAATTTATGCCGGCGTTTCGCATGCGGTGCTGGTGGACATCGCAATCGAGCGTTTGCAAAAGTCTCAAATTGCGGAATTAGTAACGACCAACAGCACGCCAGTGCGGGCCGTGAAAGGGTTTAAGACCACGGTGCTATGCGTTTCCGAGCTTCTCGGGGAAGGCATCAAGCGGATTCATAATGACGAGTCTGTGTCGTCGCTGTTTAAAATAGAGAACGAAACAAATGGCAAAACAGGTTAAGTTAAAAGCAGACCCGCGAAGCGATATAGGTCGATCGGGTGTGCGGAAGCTACGAGCCCGCGGAATGATTCCAGCCGTCATTTACGGGGGAAAAGTTAAGGCTCAGTCATTGCAGGTCGCAGCTCGGGATATCAACTCAATGATGAGGCACGCCTCGGGTGAGAATGTCCTGGTTGAACTCGAGATCACGGGCGAAAAATCGAACCTGGCGGCGCTGGTGCAGGAAGTGCAACATTCACCGGTGGGTGGCGAAATCGTGCATGTGGATTTTCACGCGATATCGATGGACGAAACCATTCAAGCTGAAGTTCCTCTCGAACCGACAGGCACTGCCGTTGGCGTTAAAACCTTCGGTGGATTGCTTGAGCAGAGCCTCCGCGCGCTGGCTATCGAGTGCTTGCCCCGGGATTTGCCAGATCGAATTACCGTCGACGTATCGCAATTGAATATCGGCGATTCTATTCACGTCCGCGACATTCCACTTCCATCTGGAGTTACGGCAAAGGTGCCGGCGGACTTGACGGCATTTTCTGTTCTGGCCCCGGTGGTCGAAGAAGAAGCCGTTACTGTTGAGGCCGAGGCGGCTGCGGCCGCCGGCCCTGAGGTTATCACCGAGAAGAAGGAAGAGGGTGAAGCCACTGGCGCCGCGCCGACTGCAAAGGAAAAGGCTCCAAAGGAAAAAGAGCAAAAGAAGTAACCTTCTTGATCGCAGATTGCGAAAAGGGCCAGCCCGGATTGGACCGGATCGCTGGTTGAGCGGAAGTGGAAGAATCATCGATTCGTTTGGTGGCCGGGCTTGGAAACCCCGGACCGGAATACGCCGCTACACGGCACAACATTGGATTCATGGTTGCCGATCAACTTGTCGCGCAGTTTGGATCGGCTTGGGAGAAATCGTCAAAATGGGAGGCTCTGTTGGCCAAATGCGGAGATGTGTTTCTGGCAAAACCGACAAGCTACATGAACCGGAGTGGATATCCGCTGATGGCAATTGCGCACTTTTACAAAATCCCGCCGCCGGAGATTCTTGTGGTGCTTGACGACATGGCACTTCCACTCGGCCGCTTGAGATTGCGGCCCGCCGGTGGATCGGGCGGCCATAACGGTCTCGAATCCGTTATCATGCAATTTGGTACCGAGGAGATTCCGCGTCTCCGAGTCGGAATTGGAGCGGCCCCGCCCGCGGGGTCGGTCGACTACGTATTGAGCCGTTTTTTTGAGGAAGAAAAGTCGACTGTTCGATCCGCCATCGATCGCGCCGTGGAAGCGGTGAAATGCGTGATTGACAATGACCTTATTTCCGCGATGAACAGCTTCAACAAGACTGATCAACTATGAAGCATCGTTACGAAGCTCTGTTTGTGCTGAACGCGCAAGGCCGGGAAGAAACCATCAAGGAAATCATCGATCGATTGGAAGCCGAGTTCCAACAAGAAGGCGCCCAGATCGAACAGGTGCAAAAAATGGATAAGCGGCAGTTTTCGTACGCGGCTGGACCGCTCAACGCCGGATATTACGTTAACATTGTTTTCAGCGCGGAGCCGCCGTCGATTACGAAATTGCGTTCGAAATTCAAGCTCGACCCGGAGGTCTATCGCCAGAATTACCAGCGAGTCGAGGAAAAGAAGGAAAAGCCGGCGAAAAAGGTGGCGAAGGCGAAGTGACTTGGGTATAAGCCAGCAATGGCCAGTTTTAATAAAGTCATTCTCCTCGGAAATCTCACCCGTGATCCGGAAGTCCGTTATACTCCAAAAGGTAGTGCGGTGTGCGATCTTGGTA
>DASYDH010000013.1:0-182585 GCA_036499685.1 Lacunisphaera sp.
GGTCCTGCTCGGCTGCCCGGAGTGTCTTTTTTTAAAAGTCAGGCCCATGTCGGCCAGCACATAGTGAATGGCCGGCAGCGTGCATTTCAAACCAGTGGCCACCCGCAGTTCCGCCAAAGTCAGATCCGGCTTCGCCGCCAAATGCCGCCGCAGTTGCGCGCGGTGCACTGCCAGAATGCTCGGCTTGCGTCCGGCCCGGTGGTGCAGCGGCCCGATCTCACCGAGCCGGCGCCGTTGCTGCAGCAGCTTCTTGACCATTCCCACCGACACCCGGAACCGGCCCGCCACCATCTCGCGCGTGGCGTTGCCGGCATCGTAGGCCCCCAGAATCCGTTCCCGCAAATCCAGTGAAAGCGTTTTCATCGCCCTCACTATTGTCCAGCCATCCCAAAAATACCAGAAAATAACGGCTACACTATTATTTAATGTTCTCTAGTCACACCTTCATCATCCCTAACAGCCGGCGCCAGGAATCGGCGGTCTTCAGTTCGAACTCGGCGTGACGATCGAAGATGAGGCGGTTCACCGCCAGCGCAAAACCGATGCAGGCCCAGACTGTGACCGCCATCAGGTGCAGAAAATGCGGCGGTTTCGGGATTGCGGGGTAATGCGCGCGCAACACCGGCCAGCCAAAAGTGAGTGCGGCATAAAGAAGCGCGCCAAAAATAATCGTGGCAATGACAGCGCGCGCCTCGACGTTGCGAAATAGCAACCCAGTGATGAACGCCGCGAGAATCGGCATGCTGAACAACCCGATGAGTTGCTGGATGAGTTGAATGATACTCTCGGCGTGCATATACGCCGGCACGAGCGCGATTGAGACCAGCGTAAAGCCGATTTGCAGAAAAACACTAAGACGCTTCACGCGATCCGTCGGGTTGAAATATGCCTGATAAATGTCGCAGACGAACAGCGTTGCGGACGAATTGAGCGTGGCCGTATAACTTGAAATCACCGCGCCAAACATCGCCGCGGCAAAAGTCCCGAGCAGCCACTGCGGCATCAGCTCGTGCACGATATGCCCGTAAGTGGCATCGCCCAAATGTCCGTATAACTTGAAGGCGCAAACTCCCGGGATCGCGATGACGGGGGGAATGATGAGCAGCCGGATCACCGCCGCAGCATAGACCCCTTTCTGCGCCTCGCGAATGGACGGGGCTGCGAGCGAGCGCTGCGTGATTGTCTGATTCGTGCTCCAATAATAAAGCTGGCTGAAAATCATCCCGGTAAAAAGCGTCTGCCACGGCAGCAGCGAATCCGGCCCGCCAATCATCGTGAGACGTTCATGGGGAATTCCACTGAAATTCCAGTGCACGGCGTTCAACGCGAGGACCGTCACGAGCATGGCCATGCCGAGCACGATCACGCCGTTGTAGGTATCGCAGAAAGCCACGGCGCGCAGGCCGCCGAGAATGGCGTAGGTTGCGCCGACGGTTGCAGTGAAGGTTGCGATCGCCACGAGCGGAAATGGCAGGCCGAACATCGTTTTGATCAGCAGCGAGCTCGTGTAGAGCATGATCGGCAGGAAGATCAGCACGTCGCCCAGCAGGAAGATCGTCGCGACCGTCACGCGGATATTTTTGTCGTTGTAACGGCGCTCCAGCAGCTCGGTCACTGTCGTGCATTTGTATTTGTAGTAGATCGGCACGAACACCTTCGCGAGCAGCAGAAGACCGACGACGGCGCTGAGTTCCCACCACGTGATGAGCAGCATCTGGTTGCCATTCCAACCAACCATCGTGTCGGTGTTGATATTCGTGAGCGTGATCGAACCGGCTATCAGCACCCAATTCAGCCCGCTGTTCGCGAGAAAATATTCCTTGGTGTCGCTCGTCGCCCGCGTGGCATTGTGGCAGTGCCGCCAGGTGAGAAAAGCCACCAGGCCGGTGAGACCAAAAAACACGAAAATCTGGATCACAGCGGGGATGGCCATGGAGAGGCTTTGGCGAACACACCAGGGTGGATCAAGATTTTCGAATTCGGACCGTCCAAAGAAAGGACCCAGCCCGGAGTTGGCCCACGAAACACACGAGATCACACGAATGGAGAATTCATTCCTCGCACGTCGTGGTCTTTGATCGGATTTCGTGCAATTTCGTGTGTTTCGCGGGCAACTCATCGCGCCTCTGGGGCGATTTGGGATCGCTTGCTCCACCGCCCACCGGTTTTCCTTCACCACCGATCCCGCCGTCATGCCCAAACTCAAAACCCTGCCCAAGGTGGCGTTGCTCTTCGAGACGACAAACGCCTACGCGCGGGAATTGCTCATCGGCATCGGTGATTATATTCTCAGCCATGGCCCGTGGAGCGTGCATTTCGCAGAGCCCGGGCCCACTGACCGGCCGCCGACGTGGCTCACGACGTGGGAGGGCGACGGAGTCATTGTTCGCGGAGAGAATGCACGCATCGCCAGGGCCGTGATAAAACTCGGCGTGCCCGTCATCGACCTGACACCATCGCGATTGTTGCCCAAAGCCCCCTGGGTGAAATCAGACGATGGGGCCATCGCCCGGCTCGCCGCGCAGCATTTCCTCGAGCGCGGTTTCCGGCATTTCGCTTTTTGCGGCGATCCTCGCTTCAGCTGGTCAAACCGGCGCGCGGATCAATTCGGCCTTCTGATTCGTGGGGCCGGTCGCGATTGCCACATCTATGAGCCAGCACGCCAAACTCTCCACGGCGACGAACAGGTCGACGACATTGCTGCATGGCTGCTGAAATTGCCGCGCCCCGTGGCAGTTTTCGCCTGTTACGACAATCGCGGGCAGCAAGTGTTGGAAGCCTGCCGGCGTGCGGGAATCGCCGTCCCGGAGGAAGTCGCCGTGCTCGGCGTGGATAACGACGAAGTTCTCTGCGTGCTATCGCCTCCGCCGCTTTCCAGCATCATCCTGAACAGCCGGCGCACTGGATGGGAAGCCGCCGCACTTCTTTCGTTGATGATGAAAGGAGAAAAGCTGGCGGCGGACGCGCACCTCATTCCACCCATTGGCGTGCAGACACGGCAAAGCAGCGATATCCTGGCCATCGCCGATCCGAAAATCGCGGCGGCATTACGCTACATCCGCGAGCACGCCTGTGAAGGTCTGCGCGTCAGCGACGTGCTCAAACATTGCCCGATGGCCCGGCGCGCACTGGAAACCCGTTTCAAACAATTGCTGGGCCGCACGCCGCGACAGGAAATCCTGCGGGTTCAGTTGAATCGGGTCAAAGAGCTGCTCGTCGGCACCGAACTCCCCGTTTGGCAAATTGCCGACCGCACCGGATTCGATCCGGAATACCTGAGCGTCGTTTTCAAACAGGAGACGGGGGCGGCGCCGAGTGAGTATCGCAAAAACTACGGACTTGGGCGGTAGAGGAGCGAAGAAGGTTGGCGAGCCACAAAAAGCCACGAAAAGTTGTTTCGACTGTCACTGGAATTTCACCGAGCGCCTATGGGCGCTACGCACATGTAATCCGAAAAAAGCATCTTGGCGAATTTTCGTGGTCATCCTCTGATGCAAATGGAAATCCCATGCGCGAATTCAAAGATCAAATGCGCATTCTTACCCCTTCCGAGATTTTAGGGATTCTTGCGATAATCCACCTGGCGCGTTTCAATAATGGTCGAAATCCCTCCGCGCCCCGGCGGTTTGATTCCGTTCCAACTCCCCTACCCATGAAATCGCGTTTCGTTTCATCAATGCTTTCCACCGGCTCAATTCTCTTTTCGACTGCGCTCGCGCTGTCAGCCCAGACGGAAAGCGCGGCCAATCAGCCCGCTTTTCCCGTCACCATTCAAGTCGACGCCACCCAGTCGCTCGGAGACCTGAAACCCATCTGGCGGTTCTTCGGAGCCGACGAACCCAATTACGCGACGATGAAGGACGGTCGCAAACTCATCGGCGAACTCGGGGAACTCAAACCCAAGTCGGTCTATTTTCGGGCACACAATCTGCTCAATACCGGTGACGGCACGCCCGCGTTGAAATGGGGCAGCACCAACACCTACACCGAGGATGCCAAGGGTAATCCAATCTACAATTGGACCGGCACAGATCGCATCTTCGACACCTACCTTGCGCGTGGCGTCCGGCCTTATTTGCAGATCGGTTTTATGCCCGAGGCGCTCTCGATCCATCCTGAACCTTACCAACACGAATGGCGTCCCGGCCTGAAATACGACGACATCAGCACCGGCTGGGCGTTTCCACCGAAGGACTACGCCAAATGGGGCGAGCTCGCCTATCAATGGACGAAACATTGCGTCGAACGCTACGGCCGCGCCGAAGTCGAGCAATGGTATTTCGAGGTGTGGAACGAACCGAACGGTGCGGCTTACTGGCGCGCAACGCCCGAGGATTTTCAAAAACTTCACGACTATGCCGTTGCCGGCGTGCGTCGCGCGCTGCCGACCGCGCGCGTGGGCGGTCCCGACGTGGCCGGTCACGGGGGAAAATTCATGGACGCTTTCATGCAACACATCGTGAGCGGCAAAAATTACGCCACGGGTGAAACGGGTACGCCGGTCGATTTCATTTCCTTTCATGCGAAGGGCTCACCGGTGTTCGTCGACGGCCACGTGCGCATGGGCATCGCCAACCAGCTCCGCACCGTCGACACCGGATTTGCCATGATCGCTGCCGTGCCCGAATTAAAATCGAAACCGATTGTCATCGGCGAATCTGATCCGGAAGGCTGCGCCGCCTGCCAGAGTCCGCAGAACGGCTATCGCAACGGCACGATGTATTCGAGCTACACCGCCGCCGTATTCATGCGCAACCAGGATCTCGCCACGAAGCATGGGGTGCATCTCGAGGGGGCGCTGACGTGGGCGTTTGAATTCGAAGACCAACCCTACTTCGCCGGCTTCCGTGCGCTCGCCACCAACGGCATCGACCTGCCGGTGCTGAATGTTTTTCGCATGTTCAGCAAAATGGGTGGACAGCGCGTCGTCGCGCATAGCTCCGCCGAAATCCCGTTGTCGACGATCCTCAAGGCCGGCGTGCGCGACAAACCTGACGTCGCCGCGTTCGCCAGTCTCGAAGGCCGCCGGCTTTCCATCATGGTGTGGCATTATCACGACGACGATCTGCGCGGACCGGATGCCGCCGTGGAATTGACCGCCGCCGGTTTGGGTCAAGCCACCTCCGCCTCCCTGACTCACTACCGGATCGACGATGCGCACAGCAATTCCTACGCGGCATGGAAACGCCTCGGCTCGCCCATCGCGCCGAACGACGCGCAGTACGAGCAACTCGTGCAAGCCGGCAAACTCGCGCAGCTCGCGCCCGTGGAAAAAGTCAGCGTCGAAAACGGAAAGGCTATTCTCAAGTTTACGCTGCCCCGCCAGGGCGTCTCACTGCTCGTGCTCGAATTGCCGGCGGCAAATTGAGCCGGACTTCCTCATGAAAATCACCGAAATTCGCACCCGCGTCGTCGAATGGCGTGGCAAAACCGTTCCACTGCCGCCCCATTTTTGCACCAATCCGATGGACGTCGTCGCCCCGATGCTCACGCGTGCGACGATGGGCACATTCACGTTCCATGGTTGGGTGCTGGTGGAAATATTCACCGACACCGGCCTCGTCGGCATCGGCAACGCCGCACTTTCGCCCCAAATCACGAAACAGGTCATCGATCTCTATTTAAAGCCACTGCTAATCGGCGCCGACCCGTGGGACACGGAATTTCTCTGGCAACACATGTACCGGAAAACGATGGCGTTTGGCCGCAAGGGCATCGCGATGGTGGCGATCAGCGCGGTCGACATCGCGCTTTGGGATTTGCTGGGCAAGTCCGCCAAGCAACCCGTTTACCGTCTGCTCGGCGGTCGCACGAAGCCGCGCATTCCGGTATATGCGAGCCGTCTCTACAGCACACCCCTCGACGAACTCGCCCGCGAATCCGCCCGCTACAAGGCTGAAGGTTACAAGGCCATGAAGCTTCGTTTTGGTTGGGGTCCCGTCGACGGTGCCGAAGGCATGCAGCGCAATCTCGCGCTCGTCCGCACGGTGCGCGAAACCGTCGGCGATGGCATCGACATCATGGCCGACGCCTACATGGGCTGGAATCTCGATTATGCGAAACGCATGATTCCGCTGCTCGAAAAATATAATCTGCGCTGGCTCGAGGAACCGGTGATTCCCGACGACATCCACGGCTACGCCGAGTTGAAGAAATGCGGTCGCATTCCGATTTCCGGCGGTGAACACGAATACACGATCCACGGTTTCCGCGACCTGATCGAGGCATGCGCCGTGGACTACATTCAATTCGACACCAATCGTGTCGGTGGGATTTCGCAGGCGCGCAAAATCGCCGCGCTCGCCGAGGCGCACCAGATCCCGGTTATCCCGCACGCCGGGCAGATGCACAATTACCACATCGTCATGGCCAGCTTGAATTCCCCCATGGCCGAATATTTCCCGCCGGTCGACGTCGAGGTCGGCAACGAACTGTTCTGGTATATTTTCAAGGGAGAGCCGGTCGCAAAGGATGGCTTCATTGACATCGATGAAAACCTTCCCGGCCTCGGTCTCACGGTGGATGAGGAAAAACTCAAACAATTCGAAGTCACCGGCTGACCAGTTCACATGACCCGGCTTGTCCAGCTTCAGCGTGGCGCCGCCCGCCGCGTCGCTCTCGTCCAGGAACCACATCTTCTGCTCCTCACCGGAGTGTATTCAGTCCTTGCCGTCGCCACACGGGCGATTGCCTCGAACACACGTCTCGTCGACTTGGTTGCACAATTGGCGCACGAAGAGAAACTCGACTACGATTCCATCTATTCCGGCCAGTCGGAATGGAAACTTCTGCCGGCGGTCGATCATCCCGCGGAACCGTCCCGCTGTCTTGTTTCCGGCACGGGCCTCACCCATCTCGGCAGCGCACAAAACCGGAATACGATGCACGGCAAAAGCGAAGCTGAAATGACCGACAGCATGAAGATGTTCCGCTCTGGCATGGAAGGGGGGCGTCCCGCACTGGGCAAAATCGGCATCGCGCCCGAATGGTTCTACAAGGGTGTCGGGACGATTCTTCGCGCGCACGGCGAAGCTCTCACCGTCCCGCCTTACGCGGAAGACGGCGGCGAGGAAGCGGAAATTGCCGGCGTCTACGTAATCGGACCCGATGGGCAACCGCATCGCGTCGGCATGGCGTTGGGCAACGAGTTCTCGGATCACAAATACGAAAAACGCAACTACCTGCACCTCGCCAGTTCCAAGATTCGCATGTGCAGCATTGGACCCGAATTGGTAATCGATCCGGCGTTCGATCAGGTGCCGGGCACCGTCACCATCGAACGCCACGGCGCTCCCTTCTGGACAAAAGCAATCGCGACGGGCGAAAGCGAAATGTGTCACAGCCTCGCCAACATCGAACATCATCACTTCAAATACGAAACCCACCGTCGCCCGGGCGATATCCACGTTCACTATTACGGTGCGTGCGCCCTCAGCTTCGGTGCCGGGGTGGAGCTCGCCGATGGCGACGTGATGAGCGTTCATTTCACCGGTTTCGGCCGGCCTTTGCGGAATCCCCTGCGTGTGATTCCTTCCAACCATAGCCCAATCATCGTCCACCCACTCGCATGAGCTCCTCCCTTTCCCAACCTCACATCGCTTTCCTCGGCCTTGGCCTGATGGGCTCAGGGATGGCGCGCCGTCTGCTCGACGCAAAATTTTCAGTCACGGTCTACAATCGAAATTCCGCCAAAGCCGCGCCGCTCGCTGCCGCCGGCGCGCGCGTCGCCTCATCACCACGCGAAACCGCGCACGACGCTGACGTGATCATCAGCATGCTCGCGGACGACGCAGCTGCACGCGCCGTCTGGCTCGGTGCGGACGGAGCCCTCGCCAGTGTCGGCCCGGGCACCATTTGCATCGAATGCAGCACCGTTTCCGTTGGCTGGGTGCGGGAACTTTCTGCTGCCATCATCGCTCGCGGCGGCGAATTTCTCGACGCGCCCGTCACTGGCAGTCGCAACCAGGCGGCCGCGGGAGAACTCAATTTTCTTGTGGGCGGCGCGGAAAGCACCTTGGAAAAGGTCCGGGCCGTTTTTGCGCCGATGGCGAAATCCGTCACGTCAATCGGTCCGGTCGGCAGCGGTGCGATGATCAAGTTGATCAACAATTTTCTCTGCGGCGTGCAAATCGCCGCCCTCGCCGAGGGCATGGCGATGATCGAGCGCAGCGGCCTCGATCGCGCCAAAGCCCTCGAAGTTCTCACCGCCGGCGCGCCCGGCAGCCCGTTGGTAAAAGCCGTCGCCGCCCGGATGGCAGCACCAGATTACACCCCCAATTTTCTTTTGCGCCTGATGGCGAAGGATCTGACGTACGCCCGCCAGGAAGCGATCGGGCAATCCTTGCATCTCGCCACCGCCAGCGCCGCATTGCAGGTTTTTGAAACCGCGATCAACGCCGGCCACGGCGAAAAAGACATCGCGGCCGTGATCGAACCACTCCGGGCGCGATAATAAATTGCCTGCCGTCGGTGACATGGTCGGGAGCTTGCGGCAGCGCCGAAAAGCTCTCCCCTCAACACCAAACCCCAAGGCCCTGTTTTCTGTCTCTATTTTTTGTCTCCGCTCAAAAGGAGAGCGAAGGGATCGCTGGCGTCATTGCCGCCACCAACACAAACCACACAACGGCCCGCCACCTCACCCGTAAATCAGGGCTTGTTCATCAATGGTCCTGTGTCGGCTTCGCTCCACAGAACCCTCCTGGATCGGCTGCTTCACGGTTTTGCAGGCTCCTGCGTCCCTTGCTGAAATCTTTCGGGATGCACCACCGTCTCCACAAGAAGTGCCCTCACTTGGACTGATAACCAAAAGAGAATGAAAGGAATCAGAAGACCGAGCAGCCCCTTCCAGAGTAACTTCTTGCTTCCATACTTAGGAATGCCGCACAAAGCTATAAATCCGGCCGGGATGGCGGAGAGCATCACAATCATCGGCACGAATCCGACCAATGCTGATGCGCCGTCGGAAAGCTGAAGGAAGAACGCCTTCATGTATATGAACTGAAGGATGGGCGTCGCGACTAACGCCCCCACCGCAAAGCTTCCGGCTTTGTGAAAGAGCGAGCTGAAAGGCTGGCCTTCGGTAGTGCTTGGATCGTTCGTCATCTTTCTTCCGCCGAGACACTATAGCTACGTGCCGACGCAGCGGAAAAATAAAGTGTGCTTGTCCCCAAAGCGCGGGTTACTCGGTGAAGAGCAGAGCCGCAGGGCTGAAGGGCGAACAACAACCGAAACAACCAAAAACGGAAACAAGCACATGAAAACGATAAATAAATATGTGGGGCTGGATGTCCATAAAGATACGACCGTGGTCGCGGCGCAGATAACGGACGCTCCGGGGAGCAACGCGTCTACGGTAACTATGCATCCTCATCGGTGAAATCCGTGGTCTCTGCGGCCTCCGTGAGCTGCTCCGCGTTTAATTTTGTCGGTTTGATTCCGCGTCTTTGTGACCTTTGCTCCCTTGGTGTAAATTCTCTGCAGCGGGGTCGCTGCAGCTCCAGTGAGGATGGAGTGTGCGCGTTGCCCGGCGAGCGCGGAACCTACGGGGAAATTCGAATCAAACAGTGGTCTCGCAGCCTGTGATCAGCAGGCACCCAAGGAACCAAGCCACGACGACGATCAGTCGACGGACATTCTGTAGAATTCATTAGTGGTTCAAAACTTCTGCTCCGGGGCTGGAAACGCGGCGTCTGACGGCGCCGCAACGCACACATCCTATCTGACGGGCCGAAGACGAACGCATTGCCTTGGCCACCGCTTTTCGTTCCGCTCGGAACTCCCCGACGTTTTCCGCGTCACTTCTAATCTTTTCCTTACCCATGCGTGTCCGATTCTGTCTGATTTTCCTGCGCGTCGCCACGCTCCTCTGCGCGGCCGATCCCACCACCGAACGCCAGTATCTTTCTGGACACGGACCGGAGGATGCCGTCGCTTGGGACTTCACCGTCACCGCCGGACGGCGCGCCGGTGAGAAGACCACCATCCCCGTGCCTTCGAACTGGGAGCAACACGGTTTCGGTAGCTACAATTATGGCCAAGGATCCTTGACGCCAAAATCGGCCGAGCACGGGCTCTATCGCCTTCAGTTCGCCGTGCCGGAATCGTGGAAAGGTCGGCGTGTCCGGCTCGTCTTCGAGGGCGTGATGACTGACACCACCGTGACGGTGAACGGCCACAGCGCCGGCCCGATGCATACCGGTGGTTTCTATCGGTTTCACTATGACATCACTTCGCTAATCAAATTCAGCGCGACCGCGGAGAATCTGCTCGAGGTCGACGTCGCCAAGGTTTCCGCCAACGTGGACACCGAGGCCGCGGAGCGCGGCGGTGATTTTTGGGTGTTCGGTGGAATTTTCCGCCCCGTCTGGCTGGAAGCTGCACCGGTGCAGGCGATAGAACACACCGCCATTGATGCGCGCGCCGATGGCACGTTCGCCGCCGACGTGACCCTCGCGTTTGTGAGCAACGCCAACCGGCTCGACGCGCAGATTCTTGATGCAGACGGAAAGCCAGCGGGCCAGCCTTTCTCGGTTCGCGTGCCGGCGGGCGGAGCGGGTCGCGTGCGCATCGCCACGAAGATCGATTCGCCGAAACCCTGGACATCGGAAACGCCCCACTTGTATTCCGTGCGGCTTACCTTGCGCCACGACGACGAAGCGCTGCACACGACGACCACGCGGTTCGGTTTTCGCACGTTTGAGGTTCGCGCGGGGCAAGGTCTGTTTCTCAACGGCCAGCGCATCCTGCTCAAAGGCGTGGACCGTCATAGCTTTCGACCCGACACCGCCCGCACGCTCAGCCGGCAGGATTGCTACGACGACGCAAGCCTCATCAAGGAAATGAATATGAATGCCGTGCGCATGTCGCACTATCCGCCCGACGAGGCGTTTCTCGAGGCGTGCGACGAACTCGGCTTGTACGTGCTCGATGAACTAAGCGGCTGGCAGCACGCGCACGACACCACCATCGGCCGCCTGCTGGTACGCGCGATGGTCGAACGCGACGTGAATCACCCGAGCATTTTATTTTGGGACGATGGCAATGAAGGCGGTTTCAACCGCGAGCTCGACGGCGAATTCGCCCTTTACGATCCGCAAAACCGCCACGTGCTCCATCCGTGGGCACTGCACGACGACGTCGATACGAAACACTACCCCACTTATGCCGATCTCACCCAGCGGCTGAGCGGCAAAAACCTGGTGATGCCCACGGAATTCCGGCACGGGTTGTACGATGGCGGCGCAGGCGCGGGCCTTGAGGATTACTGGAAAGCGATTAGCGAATCGCCCGTGGGTGCGGGCGGTTTTATCTGGGTGTTTGCCGACGAGGGCATTGCCCGCACCGACGAAGGCGGCCGCATCGACGTTTTCAGCACGTACGCACCGGACGGAATCGTCGGCCCGCGTCATGAAAAGGAAGGAAGCTTTTTCACGGTGCGCGATCTGTGGTGCCCCGTGCAAATCGCGCCGCCCGCGCTCGACGACAAATTCGACGGCACGCTCTCCGTCACCAATCGCTACGATTTCATCCCGCTGCAAGATTGCCGTTTTGAATGGAGCATGGTGCTTTTTCCCGGCCCAACGGAAAAACAATTGACGCCGAAAATCCTGAGCCACGGCCATGCTGATTCTCCGGCGATCGGTGCTCATTCCACTGGCAAACTTTCACTCAATCTCCCCGCCAACTGGCGCGATGCGGATGCGCTTTCCCTCGCGGCTTTTGGTCCGGATCAAAAGGAATTGTGGACCTGGACCTGGCCAATCGCCGCGCCGGCATCGCGATTATCCGTCGTGAAGCATAACGGAGCCACCACGAGGTTGAGCCCGACAGTGAGCAGTCGCTCGGGCGCAATCAAGCTCACCGCGGGCGATGTCTCCGCGGAATTCGATGCCGCCACGGGTTCGCTGCGAAGCCTGCGACGAGGCGACAAAATCGCCGCGTTGACCAATGGCCCGCGACTTGCCTTTGCCCGGCCCGCTTCCGAGGGGCAAATCAAATGGCTGCCCTTCGGCAGCGAAGATCAGTCGAATGGCATTTACCGCCTTTCGACGCCGCAGCTGGCCAGCACGTTGGAAATCGAATTGGCCTACGACAAGACCATCGCGTACGCCGGATTCAAGCTGGAGCTTTCGCCGGACGGACAATCTTGGAAAACCATTTACGACGGCACGCGCCGCGCAGGCGACGGCACGGGTTATAATTTCCCCCCACAGAACGTCCTCGCGGTGCGCATCACGCACCTCCTCGATTATGTAGGGAAACCCATCGCGGTAAAAACGATCCGGCTCGGCTACGCTCCCACCCGATTCCCCGGCATCGCATCGGGTGGCACCGTGAAAACCGGTAGCGGACCCGATCCCAAAACTGGCGAAGCCATCGCGTGGCTCGAAAGCGAAGGAGCTGAGGGCCTCAATCATTTCCGCTGGACCTTGCACGCCAGCGGCTCGTTGCAACTCGACTACGACTACGCGCTTGAGGGCGATTTTCTTTATCACGGCATCACCTTCGATCATCCGGAGGACAAAATGAAATCCCTGCGCTGGCTCGGCGAGGGACCGTATCGCGTCTGGCAGAATCGCCTCCGCGGCACGTGGCTCGGCGTGCATGAGATCGCGCGCAATGACATTCAACCGGGCACGGCGTGGAATTACCCGGAGTTTCAAGGCATTTTCGGCGGTCTGCGCTGGGCGCGACTCGACACCGAAGTCGGACCACTGACGGTTGCGAGTGCCACGCCCGACGTTTATTTGCGCATCGGCACGCCACGTATCAGCCACCAAAACACCACGGTGGATTTCCCCAGCGGAGACATTTCTTTCCTCCACGCAATTCCCGCCATGGGCTCGAAGTTCATCCTTCCCGACAAAACCGGCCCATCCAGCCAGCCCGCCAAAGCGCAGGGAAAATACGTCGGCTCGCTGACGTTTTCGTTTGGCGACCAATACTGACGACCCAATCTTTTACACCAAGGAAGCAAAGCATGCAGAGAACAGAATGAAGTCCCGCGCAGTACTTGGCGGTCTTTGCACGCTTGGTGTAAAGCGACGGATATAGAGCCACGGAGCAAACTTCGGAGGTCAATCCCGACCCATCATCTGAACTGCCCGCGATAGGAACCGGGGCTCAGGTGGTAGTGGCGGCGAAATACCTTACAAAAATGATTCGCGTCAGCGAAACCGGTGGCGGCGGCGATCTCCTTCAACGGGGCCGGCGATTTCCGCAGTTGCAGGCAGGCTTCCGCGAGCCGAACTTCGTTGACGTACGCCGCCGGCGTCAAACCCGTGGCGTCCTTGAAACGGTGGCAATAGTGGCTGCGCGACATCCCGGCACGACGGGCGATCTCTTCGACGCCAAAGGAGCTTTCGATATTCGCGAGCGTATATTCGCGCAAACCCTCCAGCAGCGCCTGCCGCTCCGCCTGGGGATAAGCCAGCGAATGCAGGTGTCGCTCAAAACTGAACAACCAGTCGAACAGCGCCTCTTCCTCGTCAAATTCGTCGTCGAAACGCTGCCGGCAAATCCGCTCGAACAGTGCCAGATTCTGGCGGAGAAATCCCGAGGTGCGAGTCACGTCCAACACCGGCGGATGTTTCGCCGCCAGCGCCAGAATCCGTTGCACAATGTAGGGATGGCCAAAGTGAAACCAGTAGAACGACCACTCGGGCGATTCCGCCGGCAGGTAATAAACGTGCGCCGCCGGCATCACGACAAAGAAGGCCTGGCCCGGTCCGACTTTCCAGCGGCGCCCACCCTGTTCAATCACGCCCCAGCCGGAAAGCGTCGCCTGAAAAGTAATGCGCGGATGTTTGCGGCTTTCCCCGCGCTTCAGTCCGTCCAGCCGGTACTCCGCGGGAATCGTGCGCGTTTCGCAACCCGCCGTCACCATCCGTTCCGCCATGTGACTGAAACGAACATCTTTTCTGGCGGCGAAGGCTTGCTCGAAAGCGGTTTTGACGGAGCGATGGGAGGGACTCACAGATCGACCATCTGCCGGTAAACTGGACCCTTGTCCACCAGCTTTCCACGGGATAAACTCAGCGCCTCCTGTTCACAGAACGACCATTTGGTTTCGCCCCATTCCCGCATCCATTCCATGAAATTCCACCGGTTTCTCCCTGGTTCGATTTGCGCCGCCGCCACTCTGGCGGTCGCCTCCACCCTGTCCTCCCGCGCAGCGTCGCCGGAACCGATACCCGACGCGGACAATGGCGGCTTGGCGTTGCCCCCGGGATTTCGCGCACTGATTGTGGCCGACAATCTGGTGGCGGATAAAAAAACCGGCAGGGACTCCGAGCGTCTTCGCGGCATCGCGGTCGCCCCCAACGGAGATATTTATGCGAAGCTCGTGCACGGGAATATCCTCGCGATGCGCGACACTGACGGCGACGGCCGCGTCGATGTGATCAAGGAATTCGGTCCCGGCGACGGCGGCACGCACATCCTGTTTCATGATGGCTGGCTGTATCACTCGAGTCGAACCGCGGTTTACCGCTATAAATACATCCCGGGGGAACTCGTGCCTTCGGGCGAACTCCAGACGATCGTCAAGAATCTGCCCGCCGAAAAGGATCACGACGCCAAGGCTTTTGCTTTCGATGAAAGCGGCCACATGATCGTCGAGGTTGGCTCGCCCTACAATGTTTACAGCCAGCCCGACCGTCAGTTCGGGGCGAAGGGAATGGACGCGACGGAATTCCAGAAAACCTACGGCGGTTTTTGGGAGTTTGACGCGAACAAACTGGACCAGACGCAGGCGGACGGCACCCGTTTTTCCACCGGGCATCGCCATTCCCTCGCGCTCGCGCGGCAACCGATTTCGAAACAATATTTCATGGTGATGATGGGGCGCGACAACATGAACATCGTGGCGCCCGACTATTACGACGCCCTCGACAATGCGGAACGGGTTTCCGAGGAAATGCACCGGTTGACCAGGGGCGTGAACATCGGCTGGCCCTACACTTATTGGGACCCAATCAAGAAAGCCCGGATGATCGCGCCGGAATTTGGCGGTGACAATCGCAAGCGCGCCGAGGTGGGAAAATACGACGAACCCGTCATCGCTTTCCCCGCGCACTGGGCTCCGCTGCAAATGGCATTCTACCGTGGAACGCAATTTCCCGCACACTATCACAATGGCGCGTTCATTTCGTTCCACGGTTCGTGGAATCGCGCACCGCAACCCCAGGATGGTTTTAAAGTGGTCTTCGTTCCCTTCGACGACCAGGGCGCACCGCTCGACACCTACGAGGAATTTGCCCACGCCAGCAGCGAGCCGAAGTTTCGCATGGGCGGTGTCGCCATCGGTCCGGACGGTTCGCTTTATCTCGGTGAAACGGACAAGGGCCGCATCTGGCGGGTGATTTATACCGGTGAAACTTCGACGGTTCCGGCGACTACTGCCGCCCGTACCCCGTCAGCGTCGGCCGTCACCGTGCCGCTCGATCCGGCCTTGAAACGCGGGCAGGAAACGTACGCTCAATACTGTGCGGCCTGCCACATGGCGGACGGATCCGGGGCCGGACAAATGAATCCGCCGCTCGCCGGCAGTGCGGTGGTCGCCGGCTCCGCCACGCAGCTGATCGACGTCGTCCTCCGCGGACCAACGGCCGTACTGCCCGCTGATCGCGCCAAATTCGCAAACTCGATGCCACCGTTTCCCCTGCTGCGCGACGGGCAGATTGCGGACATCCTGACTTACGCGCGTGCGCGACTGGTCCAACCAGCAACGTCGTCGATCACCGCGGCCGACGTCGCCAAACGGCGCGCCCTCCTTCGCTAACCGGTTTCCCCATGATTTCGGTTCGATCCACCATATCCATTCGACTGTTTCTCGTTGTTGGCCTGCTCGGCTGGCTCGCCACCACCGGTCGCGCGGCACCCATCATCCCGACCTACGACGTAAAAGCACAAGGGGCCAAGGGCGACGACCATACGCTCGACACGGATGCGATCAACGCCGCCATTTCCGCCGCAGCAGCGGCCGGCGGCGGCACGGTTTATTTCCCACCCGGCACTTATCTGTCCGGTTCCATCCGACTAAAGAGCAACATCACGTTGTACCTCGAAGCCGGCGCAACAATCGAAGCCGCATCGGAGAACGTCGCAAAATTCGACAAACCCGAGCCCAATGAATGGGGTGATAAATTTCACTATCAGGATTTCGGCCACAGCCATTGGCAGAACAGCCTGATTTGGGGCATCGGGTTGCACAACGTCGCGATCATCGGCCCCGGCCTGATTCACGGCAAGGGCCTCGATGCTGGCTTCAATCGTTTCGCCGACGAGTCAAAGGGAGAAAAACGCTATCGCGCCAACCCCGAAGGCAGCGGCAACAAGGCCATCGCGTTGCGCGACTGCCGCAACGTCGTCCTGCGGGACTTTTCGATTCTGCATGGTGGCTGGTTCGGCATTCTCGCGACGGGCGTCGATAATCTCACCATCGACAATCTCAAGATCGACACCAACCGCGATGGCATGGACATCGACGCGTGCGCCAACGTGCGCATCACCCTTACCAGCGTGAACTCGCCATGGGACGACGGCATTTGCCTGAAAGCATCCTACGGCCTCGGCCACTTGAAAGCCTGCGAAAACGTAACGATCTCGGATTGTTTTCTCGCCGGCAGCTTTGACGAAGGCTCGGTGATCGACGGCACCTTCAAACGCAGCGAACCCAGCTACAAATCCTACGGCACCGGCCGGATCAAACTCGGCACGGAGTCCAACGGCGACTTCAAGAATATCACGATCACCAACTGCGTGTTCGACGGTTCCTGCGGCATCGCGCTCGAAAGTGTTGACGGTTCCCACATCGAGGATGTGGCCATTTCCAATATCACGATGCGTCATTCGCAAAATTCGCCGATTTTCATCTACCTCGGGGCCAGACTGCGCGGGCCCGCCGGCACCGCCGTCGGTTCCATTCGCCGCATCAGCATCGACAATCTTGTGTCCTCCGACGCCGACTGGAGTCTGGGCAACGTCATCAGCGGACTGCCCGGTCACCCGATTGAAGACCTTCGCCTCAGCAATCTGTACTTCCAACAGCAAGGTGGCGGCAGCAAAGCCCTCGGCGCACGCGTGCCACCCGAAAGGGAAAAAGCCTATCCGGAACCAGACATGTTCGGCCAAATGCCTGCCTACGGTTTCTTCTTCCGTCACGTGAACGGAATCGAAATGCACGATGTGAAATTGGACTATGCCAAACCGGAAGCCCGCCCCGCCGTCGTCCTCGACGACGTTCAGGATGCCTTTTTTTACCACGTGAATTTCCAGCGTGGCACCGACGCTGCTCCCCTCTTCGACTTGCGCAACGTTACTGGCTTCTCCGTCACCGCCAGCCGAAATATTCCGGATACCGTCGAGGCGGGCGCAGTAAAAAACATTCAACACTGAACCAACGAGGTGCCAATCAGTGTCCTGGATTACTTCGTCAAGTTTCAGAATTTTCCCCGATGAAAAACAAACTCCTTCTCCTCGGTGTTGCCTGCATCGCAGCTTCACTCTGCGGCGCAGAATCAATTCCCGGCGCTCCTGTCCCAAGCACCTTGTTCTCGCCCGATGTTCTCCCGGGGAAGGGACTGGCCCAGCATGATTTCCTGTACGCGGGCGAATGGGACACGCGTAAGGCGATGCAGTCGATGTTCCTCGTGCGTGGGGGCAAAGTGGTGTGGTCCTACACCACTCCGCTTCATCCCGCACCCGGCGTGAACCAAGAGTTCGACGACGCCACGTTGTTGCCGAACGGGAATATTATTTTCTCCCGCATGTCCGGCGCTGGCATGGTGAATCCGGAAAAGAAACTCGTCTGGGAATACCGCGCTCCTCCCGGCACCGAAGTCCACTCCGCCCAATCCGTCGGTCCCGATCTGGTGCTGATCATGCGCAATGGCAATCCCGCCGAAGCGATGATTTTCAACACCGCCACGAACAAGGTGGTGAAGGAAATCCCCATTCCGACCTCAATCACAGGAACCCATGGACAGTTCCGCCACATCCGCATGACGCCAGCCGGGACGTTGCTCGTACCTCATCTCAGTGAAAACAAAGTGGTGGAATACACGCTCGACGGAAAACCAGTCTGGTCGGTGGAAGCCAATTCACCGTGGTCCGCGATCCGGCTTAAAAATGGCAATACCCTGATCGCAGGTGATCACTCCGGTTACGCCCGCGAAGTCGACCCGTCGGGGAAAACCGTCTGGGAGTTCACCCAGGCGGACGCGCCGGGGATTAAACTTTTCAACCTCCAAACCGCCCATCGACTCGCCAACGGCAACACCGTGCTTTGCAACTGGTGCGCCGGGCACAAGGAGATGGCCGACTGGCCAAACACGATACAGGTATTGGAAGTCACACCCACCAGGAAAATCGTCTGGGCTCTCCGCTCGTGGCGCGGCGGGAGCGACCTCGGGCCGGCGTCCAACATTCAAATTCTGGACAATCCGGAAGACGCAGCGGCTGGGATCGTGGATGACGAATCGCTCTTCCGCCGTTAACGCTCAACCAAACAAGTAACCGCTGTTCGCCCGCAGGAGGTAGTGGCGGTTTATCCCTAAACCGTCGTTCAGAAGCCGCGCCCGCAATAGCGGATTCGAAATTCCTGAGGCGGCGGTTCAAGGATAAACGCCCTGCCCGCGAAACTTGCCTCGCTTCTGTCGCGATCCGGGTTGCCCGGATTTAAAAGCGATGCAACGTGACGAAGCCAACCATGCTCAACCGACGTTTCGGATTATTATTATTTTTGCCGGCGGTGCTCAGCGCCCAAACGGTCACCCTCGATCCGTTGACGGTCAGTGCCAGTCGCGCATCCGAACCGCTGTTCCAAGTTCCATTCGCGATCGCCACATTCACCGCCGACGATTTGCACACGTCAGCAGCGAGCACGCTCGATGGCGCGTTAAAGAGCGTTCCTGCCTTCAGTCTTTTTCGGCGGAGCGACAGCCTTACCGCCAATCCGACCGCGCAGGGCGTTTCGCTGCGCGGGCTCGGTCCCAGCGGCGCAAGCCGTTCGCTGGTGCTGTTGGACGGCGTGCCACTAAACGATCCTTTCGGCGGTTGGGTGCTCTGGAGCAAAATTCCCCGCGAATCCCTCGCCGGCGTCGAAATCGTGCGCGGCGGCGGCGCCACCGCCTGGGGCAATGCCGCGCTCGGGGGTGTGATTCAGATCCTCACGGAAAATCCGGCCGACGCCCCCAATCGCATCGCAATCAGTGGCGGCGATTTTTCCACGCACAGCGGGGAGCTTTCCCTGACGCAGCATGTCGGCCGCGGCACACTGCAATTGGGAGTCGATGATTTTGGCACGAGCGGTTTTTCCTTGGTCGCCGCAGAAGATCGCGGACCGATCGATGTCGCCGCATGGAGCCGGCATGAGTGGTATTCCGCCCGATGGCAGCAACCTGTCGGCTCACAGGCCGATCTCACGATCACCGCCCGCACCTTCGATGAACAGCGCGGCAACGGCACGCCTTACCAAGGCAATCGCTCCCGCGAGAATTTCGGCTCCGCGACGTTGAACGTGCGCCCCGACAAAAACTTCACGTGGAATGCCACCGTGTATGCCCAGGACGAGGCCTTCTCGAGTACCTTCAGTTCCGTGAACGCCACACGCACCGCCGAGACTCCAGCAAGCAACCAATATGCCGTGCCCGCCACTGCTTTGGGCGCGGCATGGAGCGGCGTGTGGGTCAACGGCGATCAATCCCGAACCAGTGCCGGCGTGGATTTTCGCGACGTGTCTGGCGAGACGCGCGAATATTACACGTATACCAACTCCGATTTTACCCGCCAGCGAATCGCGGGCGGCACGCAGGATTTTGCCGGGATATTCGCGTTGCATGAACAACAGCTCGGCGCCGCCTGGCGTGCGAGTGTCGGCGCCCGACTCGATTTCTGGCAGGATCGCGACGGACATCGCCACGAAATCGATCATACGACCGGTGCGGTGCTCCGCGACGATCACTATGCAAGCCTCGATGGCGTTCCGGTCAGCCCAAGTGCCGGCCTGATCTGGCAGCCATCGACCGCCTGGCGTATTCGCGCTTCGGGACAAAAATCGTTCCGACGTCCCACCTTAAACGAACTCTACCGGCCGTTCCGCGTGGGCAATATCATTACCGAGGCCAATCCAAACCTGCGCACCGAACACGCCACCAGCTTCGATCTCGGCCTCGATTACACGCGGGAAAAATTCACTTTCACCACCGACCTTTTTTGGAACGATCTGCGCGATGCCGTCGGCAGCGTCACGCTCGCTCAAGGTCCGGGAACGTTTCCCATTGTCGGCTTCGTGCCGGCCGGCGGACTCGGACGACAGCGCCAGAATATCGACAATATCCATGTACGCGGCATCGAGTTCGGGGCGCGATTTGAAGTTTCGGCCGCGTTCCGCCTCGACGTTTCCTATCTCTTAAACGACAGCGATGTCATCTCCGCCGCAAACGCACCCGTGCTGATCGGCAAGCGTCTCGCTGAAGTGCCACGAAATACCTTGAGCGCCGGAATCCTCTGGCGTGCGCCGTCCGCGATTAAAGTGAGTTCCCGACTCCGTTGGGTCAGCGCGCAGTTTGAAGACGACGAAAACACATTGCCACTCGCCGCCGCCACCACGGTCGACTTGGAACTTTCCCACGCCGTCGGACAACGTGGCGAATTTTTTATCGGCGTGGAAAATCTCTTCTCCGTTGAGGTGGAAACCGGGAGGGTTACCAACGGCATCGTCAGCATTGGACCGCCGCGATTGGCACGAGGCGGCGTGCGTTGGGCATGGTAGGATCGCAATTATCCGGGGAAGTTGGTCGGTCTCCCCGTAAAAACCTCCGCACGGGAGCCTTCACAGTCGCGAGTTAATGGCTATTATCAATAAATTACTATTATTTATTATTGATGTATATATACATACATAAATGTAAAATGAATTATCAAGGAACAGTAAAACTACCTATAAAGTCCCGTAAAATCCCTTAATGTGTCGTGGTTTTACGGGATTTTTTTCATGCTATTTGCATGAAAACTACCCCAAAAATTATTATTGGATTTTTCTCCCTAAGTTTGTTCGCGTTCGCCGACAATTCGGCGGATCAGCTGCAGCAGGCGCAAATTAAATTGAACCAATGCGACTACGCCGGTGCGGTCTGCATTTTGGACAGCGCGATCCAGACCGCACCCGATTTAGCCGAGGGATATTTTTTGCGGGCGACCGTTCGGGAGAAACAACGTGATTCGATCGGGGCGCTCGTCGACTACGCGAACGCGATCAAATTAAACGTCAGCGAGCCGCGTTACTATTTCGCGCGGGGAAGCCTCTTGACCCGTCTCGACCGCTGTCCGGAAGCGGTGACCGATTTTAACAACGTGGTGGCACTCCGTCAGGTTGATTATACCGGCTACCAAAAACGCGGAGAGGCACAGGTTGGCGCCGGTAACTTTGCCAGTGCGATCAACGATTTTGAGACTGCGATCAAATTAAACCCGAAGGCAATGGACGTGTATTTCCTGCGCAGCCAGGCTTTGCTTTCAATGGACAAGGCCGACGCTGCGCTCGCGAGCGCCGATGAGGCGATCCAGCTTTTCCCGAAGAGTGCCGCTGCCTACCACGAGCGGAGCAAAATTAAAGCTATCCTCAAGGACCGCGAAAACGCGCTGGCCGACTTGGATCAGACCATCCGCCTCGCTCCCGACGAAGCCGCTTATTACAAGGAACGCGCTTATCTCCGGGCCGCCCTCGGCGATGGCGAAGGCGCGCAGACCGACGTCGAAAAGTACAATCTGCTCGTCCGCGCGAATCGCAGCCGACCCAATCTTCAGCTCGCCGATTCCAGCCAGTAGTCGCACGGTCACAGGCCGCACCGCCCATCGCCCCAATCAGATATGGCGCGAGTCCGCTTCGTCTTTTTTGACGTATCCGGTTTCCTGGCGCTGGTGATTGACCGCGTTTTTCTTCACGTAAGCCTGATAGACGTCGTCCGGCGTCATCCCGAGCGTTTGCGCCAGCGAAACGAGAAAATGGAACAGGTCGACCACCTCGACCTTGGCGTTCTGCTCGTCAAATTTCTGGTACTTGGCCCACCATTTCCACGGCACGCTGTCGATTAATTCCGCCGTTTCCTGCTGCATGGCGCGGGTGTAGTTGAGAATCCACTTGGCCTTTTCCTCATCGGTCGGGGGCGGCAGGCTTACTCCAATACGCTTGTTCAACCCATCTTGCATGCGAAAGATTTCCTCAAGTTTGTCCATGGCAGCGAGCATGGTTGGCCGTGCGCCGGCTGGCAAGCCGCCCTTGGGGCGCGGGAATAATTAAGTTGCCCTCCAGGGGCGATTGGCGAAGGTTTTAGGTCTATTGCCGCCGTCGAGCGAGATTCCCGAGCTCCGGCTGGCATCAACCACCCGCGCCGCCTTTTCAGGCAGGCGCTTTTAACCAACAACATAGACATGTCCTCCAATGAATCGTCCGGAGCTTCTGCCGAAGCCACCGCGACCAATCCGGCGCCTACCGCCGATATCTCCTTCGGCAGTACCCGTGGCTCTGGCCTTGCCCGCGGTAAAGCAAAACGCCCCAGTACCCCCGCTGCCTCCAGTGCAGTTGCCAGCAACTACACGCCGACCGCCATCGAAGTTGTCACTGCCCCGCGTGAATATCAGAACCCATTCGCACCGGTTGAAGAAAAGCCGGCTGCCGTAACCCCGGAATCTGCCCCGGTGGTCGCTCCCGCGCCCGCCGCCTTCGTTCCTCCAGCCCGCGTTCAGCAGGCCGAAGCGGTTGCCCCCATCGTCAAGCAGGAGCCTGTTGCTCCTGCCGTTTCACCCTCCTCCGTCGCGTCGACTGCTACCGACGACGAGCAAATCGGGTTGAACATTCTTCCACCCGAGCAACCGAAAGCCACGCCAGCCCAGACTTGGGAAAGCGAAGGTTTTCGTCCCGCGCGCGAATCCCGGAACGATCGCCCTCGTCGCGAAGAATCGTTCCGTCGGGAAGAACCCCGCGCCGAAAGCGCCCCGTTCGATCCGTCGACGATTCCTGCAAAATTCCTCTACATACGTCCGGGCTACAACTACGTGCCGACACCGTCCAACTACGGTGGTGCGCCCCGCGAGCGCGGCAACCGCCCGGCCGCACCGGCTCCACAAGCCGCCGCGACTCCCGCAGCCAAAGCGACCGAAACGTCGTCCGGCGGCGGTTTCTTCGGTTGGCTGAAATCGCTCTTCGGCAGTGCCTCGGAAGCAGCGCCCGCTCCGGTCGAGGTTCCCTCGTCCGAAACCCGCAACGGCGAGCGCCCTTACAATGGCAATCGCAACCGCTCCGAGGGCGGCGACAGTCAGCGTCGTCGCAGTCGCGGCGGTCGTGGTCGCGGCCAGCGCGGCGGTGAATACCGCGGCGGCGGCCAACGCAGTGAGCGGAACTCGGATTCATCCGACTCCTCAGCCACTTAATCCTTGCCAACGCGCCTCGCGCGAATCGCATTCAAGGCGTCTGCTTTCCGCAGGCGCCTTTTTTTTGCCCGGCGACGGCCGGGACAAACACCGGGCCGGCAGTCCTTCGACAAGCTCTGGACCTTGAGCCTGTCGAAACGGCAGCCGGCAACGGTGTCGCTCCGATCACCCACCTCCACTTTTATCCTGACCTCATTCGATGGCTGACCTCATTATCCACGGTGGAAAACCGCTGAGCGGGACCATTACTCCCTCCGGCAACAAGAATTCCGTATTGCCGATCCTCTGCGCCACGTTGCTCACGGATGAGAAGATCACGTTGCTCAACGTGCCAAATATCACCGATGTCGAAAAGCTCGTCAGCTTTTGCACCGAACAGGGCTCGGCGATCACCTGGAACCGCGCCGCCGGGCGCATGGACATCGACCATTCGCCCTTCGATGCCGGCCGGCTCAACGGCGAATTGCCCGCTGGCATGCGCTCGTCGGTTTTGCTGTTCGCGCCGCTGCTGCAGCGCATGAAAAAAATCACGCTGCCAACCAACTCCAAGGGTTGCTCACTGGGTATTCGCGAACTCGATCCGCATTTGGAGATCTTGGAAAAGCTCGGCGCAAAAATCTCGCATGGTGCGGATTTGAAGATGTCGCTGAAGGACCGCTTCAAAGGCGGACGCCACTGGCCCGATTACATGTCCGTGACCGCCACGGAAAATTTCGTGATGGCAGCGGTGCTCGCCGACGGCGAATCCGTCTTGCTCAACGCCGCCAGCGAACCACACGTGCAGGATCTCTGCACGGTATTGGTCGAGATGGGCGCAAAAATCGATGGTCTCGGCACGAGCCAGCTCACCGTCACGGGAGTAAAACAGCTCAAGGGTGGCTCATTCACGATCAACACAGACCATCATGAAGTCGTCACGTTTCTCGCGCTCGGTGCCATTACCGGCGGCGAGGTGAAGGTGAAACATTCCCTGCCACAACACTTCGACCTCATCAACCGGTCGTTCGCCAAACTCGGGGTTAAAATCGAATACCAAGGCGATACTGCGATCGTCCGGAAAAAACAAAAGCTCATCGTCGAAGAACCGTTCACGAGCAATCTCCTGGCGAAAATCGAAGCCGCCCCGTGGCCATATTTCCCCGTCGACCTCTTGCCGTGCATGATCGCCCTCGGCGTCCGCGCGCAGGGCGCGATGATGTTTTGGAACAAGGTTTACGAAGGCGGCTTTACGTGGATGTCGGAGCTATCGAAGTTTGGTGCCCACGTGGTCGTCAGCGATCCGCATCGCATCACCGTCTTTGGCGCCAAACCGCTGCGGCCATCGGTGGTGGAAGCGCCGTATATCATCCGCGCCGCCGTCGCACTTTACATGGTCGCCGCGAGCATTCCGGGAAAAAGCGTCGTCAAGAACGCCGACACGATCAAGCGCGCGCATCCCAATTTTGTCGAAAATCTGCGCAGCCTCGGCGCCGAGGTCGAGTGGAAGTGAGCGCCGGATCTGCTCTCGCTCCGATCATCCCTAATTTATTTTAACCACAAATCTCCACTCATCATCACTAATAATTAGTGTCCGTTAGTGAACATTAGTGGTTAAAAATCCGTCGCCTTGAAGCCTTCCCCTGAAAAACCCGAAAAGGGCACGAATTTCATCACGTCCGCACTTGCGACTCCGGTTTCGCCGGTCGAAGCGGCGCTCCGTCCGCTTTCGTTTTCGGATTTCTCCGGCCAACCCAAAACCGTCGAGCGCCTGAAAGTCATGGTCGGCGCCGCCAAGCGGCGCGGCGAGGCACTCAATCATATTCTGCTCTCCGGGCCTCCCGGCCTTGGCAAAACCACGCTCGCCTTCATCCTCGGCCACGAGCTCGGCCGCACTGTTCGCGTCACGTCGGGTCCCGTAATCGAGAAAGCCGGCGATCTCGCAGGGCTGCTCACCAACATGGAGGAAGGCGATATTCTATTCATCGACGAGATCCATCGTATTCCCAAAACGGTCGAGGAATACCTTTACAGCGCGATGGAGGATTTCCGGTTGGATATCATGATCGACCAGGGCCCAAACGCCCGCAGCGTCCGCCTTTCGATCCCACGCTTCACGCTCATTGGCGCAACCACCCGCTCCGGCCTGCTCACCGCACCGCTGCGTTCGCGGTTCACCCTCAACACCCGCCTCGATTACTATGATCGGCCGACACTCGAAGGCATTGTCCGCCGCAGTTGCGAATTATTGAAAGTCGAAGTGGACGCCGGCGGCGCGCAGGAAATCGCCAGTCGCGCCCGCGGCACGCCGCGCATCGCGAACAACCTCATTAATTTCGTCCGCGATTACGCCTCGGAAAAGGCCAGCGGAAAAATCACGCAACCCGTCGCCGCGGCCGCGCTCGAACTCCTTGAAATCGACGCCGCCGGCCTCGACGAAATGGACAAACGGGTCCTCCGCCTGATGGCCGAAAACTACGGAGGCGGTCCCGTCGGTCTCGGTACGATTGCCATCGCCGTCGGCGAGGAAGCCGAAACACTTGAGGAAGTTCACGAGCCATTTTTGATCCAGGAAGGTTATCTCGCCCGCACCGCCCAAGGCCGCATTCTCACCGCGAAAGGCTATCACGCCATCGGCCTGAAAGCCGCCGCCAGCAACCAGCAGACGTTGCTCTGATCCAACGAACTTTTCCAAACCGATTGGTCATTTCCGAATGGTTACACGAAGGCCGCAAAGGCGCGGAATCAAACCGACGGCATAAAACGCGGAGGCCGCGAAGACCGCAGAGACCGCGGATTGTCAACTGGCCAGAGTTCCTCGGCGATCCTTTGCGTGGTGGAATGAGTTTTTCTGCGTCCGCGCCGGCGGTTATTCGCGATTTAAATCGAATCGAGTCTCAAAATCCTGTCTGCAATCAGCGGACGCCTCCGGATTAAAAACCGGAGACGATCAGTCGAAGGGGACTTTGAAGTTTCGCCCCTGCCATTGAGCGAAACCATCAGCGGTTAACCTTTTGGCGGATCTCCGGCCGAGTTCTTTCGATTTCGTAAGCACCGGCCATCCACTACCGGAATAGGACGGTTTTCCGAGGGCTTATTTACTAGGCAAGGCCTACGACTTCGGCGCAGATTCCGGGTTCACGACGAGCAGTTCGACATCGAAAATCAGACCGGAGTTGGCCGGAATTTTTGCGGAGTTCATTCCACCGTAGCCAAGCGCGGGTGGAATAAAAAGTTTCGCATGGCTGCCGGGCTTCAGCAAGGTCATCGCCGCCGCCCAGCCGGTGATGAGCTGATTCACCACAAAGTCCGCTGGCTTTCCGGTCGTGTGCGAATCGGCGAATACCTGGCCGTCCTTGAGTTTGCCCACGTAATTAACCCGCACCTTATCGCTCATTTTCGGCGGCGCTCCCTCGCCCGGAATAAGAATCAGTACGCCGAGTCCGCTCGAACGCCACGTAATTCCCGGCGTTTTCGCCTCCACGCCAAATAATTTTTCATGCCGGAGCGCCGCTTCATCAACGGCCGGAACCGCCGGCTCCACTTCCTTTGGGCCGCAACCGGCCGCCAGAATAACCAATCCGCACAGCAAAATGACAGGGAAACGATTCATCGTTGCAGACAAACAGACGACGCACTTTTCGCAATGGAAAGCCGGCCACTTTCCACCACGCATGCGGCTTTCCCCAAGCCTCCTATGCGCCGCGAACAGTATGACCTGCGAGAATGCTCTCTCATCGGCAAATGTATTTCCTTCAAAGCCTGAAACCACGACCAGTCTGTAGCATCTAAATTCGCGTGTGCTTACGCTGAGACGATGCCGGCTATCTTCGGTTGAAGCTTGCGCTAGCCCGCCAAAAAATAAATCTCCCACCGTGCGTCGCCATTTTTCCATCGCCTGCATGCTCTTCGCGTGGCTCTGTGCCAACGGTGCGCTGTGGAACGTCGTGCAAGTTGTAGGCTGGGTAAAAATGATCCACGACTACTCGGAAAGAATGTCGGTGGCTAAAGCGTGGGAAATCACCTTCGACGGCAGTGCGCCCTGCACATTCTGTCATATTTCCCAAAACGCCGAGGATGCCGCCCGTCAACAATTGCCGCACGACGCCGATCTCGGCAATGGCATCGAGAAAATCTTGCTCGCCTCTGAAACCGTGCCCGCCGTCATCATAACGGAGCCGGACAGTTGCTGGCCGGGCGTCGAGCACGACGCCGGCCTGATCCGCACCGAAGCGGTGCCCGTGCGGCCGCCGCGCGTCTAACGCGCCATCCCGCCTCCGCCGCCACGCGTTTCTGTCCTTCGACAGACGTGGCCTCGTCAACCCGCATCGCCCGCCTCGGGCCGCGTTCGCGCACCCGCGTTTTCGTGTGCACCTCCGTCTGTTTATGAAATTTCCGCTTATCTCTTTGCTTGTAACTGCAACGTTCGCCGCCAGTTCCCTGGCCGCTACTTCCGACACCGCCGATTCCCGGAGAGATTCTCCAGCGTGGCACGCCCGCCTGTAACTGGCGTTTTATGGCCAGTTCCGGACCTCCAGCCACCAGTTCAACACCTCGACAATTCCGATCCTTACGGCAGCTACTGCGGCGCTGACAAGTACACCCGTCGTCGATTTGAAGGCGACCACGACGTTGCAGAAAAATGTCACGGCGTCCCTTGGCTGCGACAACGTCAGCGATGACCGTTATCACATCCATCATCCGATGCCCGAGTGCACCTTTTTCGCCGAAATCAGCTGGAATCTGTGAGCCGGATTTCCCGCTCCAGCCATCGAGGCATTCCCTACCACTTATCAACCACGAATTCTGCCACTATGAAAAACAACCATCGTTCATTTCCATCCGCGCGACTATTCGCCGTCCTCGCGACCCTGTCCATTGCGACCGCTGCCGTCCCCTGCCACGCCTGCTCCGTCTGCGGCTGCTCCCTCAGCTCCGACTGGGCTGCGCAAGGCTACGCCGCCACTCCCGGATTCACCGGCGGCGTGCGTTTCGAATATTCCAATCAAACGGATCTGCGCAGCGACACCGGCAGCGTCGACCGCTCTACGCTCACCTTTCCCAACGATAGCGAAATTCAGCAGCGCACACTCAATCGCAGCACCTGGCTGGAGTTGAACTACGTCGCAAATTCCGATTGGGCGCTATCGCTGCAATTACCCTATTACAATCGTTTCCACACCACGATCGTGGACGGCGACACCGACGTCTCCACTTCGAGGGCGAACGGGCCCGGCGACGTCCGGCTCCTGGCGCGCTACCAATTGCACCGTGAGACGACGAGCAATTGGGGCGTACAATTCGGGCTGAAGCTGCCGACCGGAAAGATCGATCAGGATTTCGTGGCCGGTCCCCAGACGGGCGAACTAGTCGATCGCGGCCTGCAGCTCGGTACCGGCACCACCGACCTGCTGGCGGGACTTTCGTGGTTTGGCCGTCCGGCGCTGGCGCTCGGCACGTTTGCGCAATTGACCGTCGATCAGCCGTTGGCGGCGCGGGACGACTTCCTGCCGTCCGACAGTCTCACGTTGAGCGGCGGTTTACGCTGGCTCAACTCCTCGCATTTCACGCCCCAACTCCAGCTCAATGTGAAATGGGAGGGTCGCGAACACGGCGCCGAATCCGATTCCGAGAATAGCGGTTCCACGCTCGTGTATCTCAGCCCCGGCATCACCGCCGAACTCGGCGCGAAATCAACCGAATTCGTCTTCGTCCAGCTACCTGTGCTTCAGCGGGTGAATGGCATGCAACTCGAACCGAAGTGGATCCTGTCCCTTGGCGTAAACCATTCGTTCTAGAATCAACCGAAACCCTCCGGTACCGTATCCCGGACGTTTTTGGTCAACCGACGAATTTCTGAAATTATCATGCGCAAGTCCCGCCAATCCCGTTTTCCTGCCGCCGCGTTTTATCTGACGGTGTGGCGCTGGCATTTCTGCGCCGGGATCATGGTGGCGCCCTTCGTCATTTTCCTCGCCATCACGGGCTCGATCTACCTCTGGAAACCGCAATACGAGAATTGGCGTTACCACGATCTGTTCAACGTTCCCACCGGCACCGCCACCGTTTCCGTCGACGCGCAAATGAAAGCGGCGCAGGCGGTGATGCCGCCCGGCTGGCGCGCGCAGACGTTTCAACCGGCGTTCGCCGCCGGAAGCACGAGTCAGGTCGCGTTTGCCGCCACGGGAAAGAACGCCCCGGCGAAATTTGTCCGGACAGTATTCGTCGATCCCTCGACCGGTCGCGTGATGGGGCAGTTGGATGATCGCACGCGTTTCATGCGAATCATGCATGACCTGCATGGCACACTGTTGTTGGGCGATACTGGCGGATACGTGATCGAGTTCGCCGCCGGCTGGGCGCTGGTGCTGCTGTTAACCGGCCTGTATTTGTGGTGGCCGCGACCAAAATTTGCAGTGTGGGGATTTTTGTTGCCACGACTCCGGGCGAAAGGCCGGACCTTCTGGCGCGACGTGCATGCGGTGCCGGCGGTGTGGCTCGCCGCGAGCACGCTTTTTCTGCTTTCGACCGGAATGCTTTGGACGAATGCCGCCGGCGGTTGGTATCGCACAATCTCGGCCGCGCTCGGACAAGGCACGCCGCGCGAGTCAGACGCCGGTGCGCATCGCTCCGCATTGACCGGATGGTCACCGCCGCTGAAGTCCGGGCTCGCGGAAAAAATTGACGCGCTCTCCTCAACCATGCCGGGACATGAAGGTCAGCATATGGGCGTCGCGGTTCCCGACATGGGACCGGGTGAAAACGCACTGCCACTTGATCGCGTCATTGCCATCGCCAATGTGCAGCACGTCCCGCAACCGTACGCGATCGCGCTGCCGGTCGGACCGCTGGGATTCTACAGCATCTTGTCGGATCGCAACCAGGCGTTCAACCGCACTTACCTGCATCTCGACCAATATTCCGGTCGCATTCTCGCCGACGTGCGTTTCAAGGATTTTGGTTACCTCGCGCAATTCATGCTCTGGGCCATCATCGCACACGAAGGCCAGCTGTTTGGCGTGATCAACCAAATCCTCGGCACCATCGCGGCAGGCGGCGTGCTCCTGCTCGGAATCAGTGGATTGATGATGTGGTGGCAGCGGCGACCGATGGATCGATTCTTCGCGCCCACCAGCGACGCACCATTGCCGCGCGTCGTATTTGTTGGGATGATCGTCCTCGGGTGTCTGCTCCCGCTGCTGGGCGCTTCGCTGATTTTGGGATGGTTGGTCGAACGCTTGGTTTTCCGGCGTACGGCGGCTGATGCCTGAAAATAGCCGCTTCGCCGCGGCTATTTTTTAACTGGCACTGTCGGCAGGGCGGCGAGCACCTCCTCGAACGTCCGTCTGGCCTCGGGGGTGCGCGAGAGCTTGATACCGAATTCGGCCATGGTCCGCGCTTCCGCCGGGTCGCCATATCTGCCGTTCAACTCAGCCGCGTGTAGCAACAGCAACGGGCGACGCTGGAAAATCAACACGCCTCGATTGATGGCGGCAAGGTCGGGCTTGGCTGGCGCGACGGAGCTATGCAGCCAGACGTCCGCCATCAGCTCGTAGATCTCGGGCAGCGGTGGCGACTGCTGCCGGGCGACCAGCAATGGTTGCAGGACGTACTTGGTTTGCTCCGCGTTTAGCAGCGCGGGAGGGACGCCAGCGAAAGTCCGTGGCGTATCGGCGAAGCGCAGATTGGCCAACTCAAGGTAGGCGCGCGGGCGGACGACGTTTTGTTTCGCCGCCGCCTCAAGGAATTTTCGGGCGCGGACGGTTTCGCCGCGGGTCTTTTCGTTCAAGCCGAGCGAGGCAAGGAGCGATGCGTCGATGGTGCCCCGGATATAGGCACCGAGCAGTTCGTCGTGCGCCGCGTCGGCGTGGCCGGCCAATGCCTCGGCCTCACCTTTGATCCGGCCGACCTCAGCCTGCGTGGCATCGCGGAGCTCGAGTGGTGCGGGTTCGGGCAAGCCACCGCCCTTGCCGGCGTTGAACTGTTGATATTGATAGGCGGTATTCGAAATATAGACGCGCAGCGCCGTGAGCATCTGTCGGTAATCCATCTTGAAGCACTCCTTGAACATCGTCTCGTTCACGGGTTCGCGGCTGGCGCGCACGATAAATTCGCCGAAGCCCTGGTTGTATTTCCTGCCCTCGCCGTAGAGCCACATGTGGACGAGCGCCTGCGCCTGCTTTGCCCATTTTCCGGCAAGCGGATTGCGAGCGGTAAGCGAATTGCGGTCGACCGCGAAAAAATCGGCGAGCGGGATCAGACCCTTGCGGGCGAGCGCGTAGTTGAAATCGCGTTCCTCCTGGACGTTCGCGCCGGGCGTCGGCGGAATGTCGGGATCACCGGCGTCGACCGCCTTGGCGGTGGCGGACGCGAGGTTGGGATCTTCGAGCTTGGCAAACTCGATGAACTTCGGTTCCACGCGCATGCCCATGAGCAGTTGCGCGAGCCCTTCCTCCAGCCACACCGGCAGGCGCGGCTGGGTGAAGCTCAGTTGGTAAAGCACGTATTCCCGATAGAGCTGACGGTAATAATCAATCGTCACATCGGAGTTGCCGTCGGTCACCCCGGTCACCGGGCCAGCCGCGTCTCCAACGGACATGCCCTGGTCGGCGTCGGCGGGTGCCAGCGAGAGAGTCTTCGTTCCGAAATTCAGGACGATCGCCGCCTGCTCGGAATCCCTGAGCAGCACGCTGGCGGTGGTGAGCTTGGATTGATCGGAATCAGCCGGGAGAAATGACACGAAATTTTTTCCCCCGCCGCAGAGAATCAGCGTCATCGGCAGCGGGCGCCGGTTTTTAAGGCCCGGCCAGACGACGACGATGGCCTCCTTGAACAGCTGGAAATCACGGAGCAGCTTCTGAGTTTCGCGATCAGAGGCTCCGCTGAGGATCTCGATCCCGGGAATTTGCGCGTAACGCCATGACTCCGGCGGCGGCAACGGTCGATGGTCAGTGACTGTTACCTTTGGCAATTCCAGCGCGGGTTCGTTGGCCACCGGCGGCGCGGCGAACGAGGAAATCAATCCACTAGTCACGCTTGAAAATAAAATCAAGCTGAGCCCGAAAAGTCGCCCGCTCCTCCGTATTGTGGGTAGGCTGCCCTCACCCCGTGAGGCGTGCCAGGACGGAAATGCAACGAAGCTTGAAACCAGCGGGGTGAGGGCACCCCGCCTACACGGAAGGCGGTCGGACGGATTCGTCACGTTGTGGAAAGGGGTACGACTAAGAAGATAGGCTCGATCAGGAGAATAAGCATCCCTCTTTCGAGGGAGGCGGAAGCAGCACAAAGAAAAGCGGGCCGGCTTATGGCCGGCCCGCGAAGTTTGGCAGCGAACCCCACGTTCGTCGCCGTGTTCATTTATCACCTGACTAAAATGTGCCCTTGAGGCCAAAACTCCAGATCGTGCCGTAATTCTCATAGCGGAAGAGCACATCAGGATTGCCCGCACTCTTTTCCATAATGCGGTGCGATTGCTGGAAGATATTGCGGCCGGCGAAGTAGAAGCTGAGACGGTCGGTGAGCTGGATGCTGCCGGTGAAGTCACACTTGGTGTTAGCCTTCTGGTAACGGGTGGCGCTGTTCAGGAAGGCGTAGGAATCGTCCTGCCAGATTGCGCTGAAGCTGATGCCGACCCGGCCGTAGCGCCAGCCGAGCGTGCCCTTTACCGAGTTCGGGATCACGCCGGACACGAAGTTGGCGGGATTGGCCGTGGTGTAGTAGGTGCGGGTATAGGACACGTTGACGGACGTGCCCTGCATCACTCTGGGCAGGAACGACAGATACTGGGTGTAGGAGTATTCCATGGACTTCCAGATCGTCGGGGAGTCGGCGTTGCTGAAGCTCCGGAACAGGTAGTTTTCGAGCTGGGGATCGGTGTTGCCGTATTGATCGGAAGTCAGATCGCGGGACAGGATCTGGTTCTTCGTCTCGGTGCGGCTGGCGGTGACCTGCAGATTGTTGATGCCGGCCTTGCCGAAAAAGTAGCTGAGCGAAGCGGCGACCTTCTGCGCCCGCTCCGGCAGCAGGTTTTGGTTGGGCGTGGTGACGATCAGGTTATCGTCGTCGATCTGGCGGGTGCCGCTGATGTTGCTCAGATTGGGTCGCTTGATCGTCTTGCCCCAGCCAATGTCGCCGAGCAGGTTGGGTAGGAAGGTGTATTTCGCCGTGGCACTCGGAAACAAGTCATCGTATTCGCCGTGACGGCCAACGCGCGGCCGCGAGTATTTGTAGTCGATGGCGGCAACGTTGTCCGGCAGGCCGGCCGCGGTGACCGCATAGCCCGCCGCCTTGACCTGCTGGTTCGAATACGGGTTGAGCTCCGAGGAAGCGATGGCGGTTCGCTCGTAGCGCACGCCACCCTGCAGCTGTAGCTTGCTGATGCGCGTGTTCGCCATCAGGTAGCCGGCATAGACGGTCTCGGTGATGTCGTAGGTCGGCACATTGAGGTAACGGCCGCTCTCGTAGTTGGCGAGGGTCATGCCAGAACTGCCCGCCACCGTACTGCTGGTCGGGAGGCTGCGAAGGAAATATCCCGGATTCGTGTGGAAGAGCGTGCCGAGTTCGTCGCGGCTCGGGAAGGCCGGAGCGCCACCACCGCCGATCGAGGTGAAGGCCACGTCCGGCTGGTTGCCGGATGGGAAAAGCGTGATCGGGGACGGGTAGTTGGCGAACGAACCGGTGGTGCCGCCGCCGGGCCCGATGTATTGCCAGACGTCATACGAGCGGGTGTCCTTGGCGATCTCGAAGTCGCGGGTATCCTTGCCGCCGGCCTGGATGAAGGTCGGAATTTTGAACGGCAGCACATACTTGAAGTTCAACTCGCCGGACTTGAGGTCGATCGTGTTGGAGCGGTTGTCGTCTGAGATGCGTGGATTCTTCTGCTGTGAGAGATCGGTCCAGTCCGGGCCGCCCGTCTGCACGAATTTCCAGTCGGCACCGTCGGAGCTGCTGCGGATGGCGGTGAAGCCGATGCCGGAGAGGGCGTTCACGTTGTTTGTGGCCAGCGTGCCCTTCGCAAGATTGTCGTAGTCGTTGCGCGAGTGCGAAGAGGTGTAGGCACCGTCCGCCGTGAAGTTGCCCCGGCGGTATTCGAAGCTGGGGATCACGTTCAGCGTGTTCGTAAACTTGTCGCCGTTGCCGCCGCCGAAGGCGATGTTGCCACCGGTGACGGTCGCGGTGCCGTAAGTGAGCACGCCGTCACCGGGCACGGTCGCGCGGGTGCCGCCGGCGTTCATCGTGACCTGGCGGTTGTAGAACTGCGCATGATAACGGGCGAACAGGGTGTTCAGCGAGATCGTGAGGTTCGGGGTAGCGCGAAAATCAAAGGTGCCGGTGTAGGTGGCGCGCTCGGTCCACTTGGGGCCGTCCTTGAGCAGCACTCCCGTCAACACCTGACCCCGTGGATCGGCGGCGGTCGGCGTGCGGTTGTAGGTGTCGTCCACGCGATACTGCTCCACGAAGACGTTCGACTCCTGGACGCTGAAGACCACGCCGAGGCGGTTCTTCAGGAACACATCGTAGTAATTCAAGCTGTAGTTCGGCTTGTATTTTAAGCCAAAGCTGTCGTCCGGGCCGACGTCTCGCTTGAGCGTGAAGTCCGAGGTGTTCAACACGGTGCCGACCGTCAGGTCGATGCGCCGGCCCTTCAGGTCGAAAGCTTTCCGGGTCTTTAGATTGATGTTACCGGCCGGCGCGTCGGCGTCCATTGAAGCGGGCGTGACCCGGTTGATCTCGATCGACTCGATACTGTTGATCGAGATGGTGTCGAAGCCGAAGGAGCGGTTGGCGCTGCCGGCGGGGGAATTTTCGTAGCCGGTATATTGGGAGAAAGCATCGGCGCTCGCGATGCTGTGGCCGTCGAGGGTGACGCTGGCGTATTCCGAGCTCATGCCTCCGAGGCGCGGGCCGCGGGTGTCGGCCTCGGAGTATTCCATCTCGACGCCGGGAAGATATTTCAGGAACTCGCCGACGTTGCCCTCGGTGACGTTGCCAAACGCATCGGAAGAAACCGAGCGGCCGAGATTCATGGAATTCTTCTGACGCTGCAGGGCCTTGGCGCTGCCGTCCTTCTCCGTCGTAACGACGAAGGTATCGAGCTTGACGGTGCCCTTGTCCGTGGTTCCGTCCTTGGTCGCACCGGCGCCGCCGATTTCAAACTCGTGGGTCACGGTCGCTCCTGCGGTGACCTCAATCTCAGATGTCGTCGGGGCCAGACCGGTGTAATTCACGGTGACGGTCACCTTACCAGCGGGCACGCGATTCAGAACGAAAAGCCCGCCCTGCTCCGTCGGTACCGTGATGTTAGTACCCTCGACGTGGACTTCAGCGTCGCGAATGTATTCCTTGTTCACGTCGTTGTAGACGTGGCCGGTGATCGTGCCGGTGCCACCCGATTGGGCGACGGCGGAAACAACGAAGGCGAGAACAGCGCTCGCGACAAACAGGAGTGAGGATAGTTTTTGATGCATGGGGTGCGGTGTGTGGTAAAGTGTCGTGCGTTGGGTGCGCTGGTGTGAGGCGCAGAGGGCAGAACAGGTCAAGGGGTGGTACTAAGCTGACGCAAAAATACCCTAATCAAACGTCGCCATCATCCCTCATTAGAGGGGTGTCACACGATTTATCGTTATCCCCCTCTAAGTAGGGATGAAATCCGAAGCCGCACTGGTAGAGTAAAGGAAAGAGCAGCGGAAACCTCACTGCTCCGAGCGCAAATCTTGGCCCGGCCGAGGCGCATTCCCGACCGTCCCTCTCCCACCCCTTTTAATACTTCATGCGCTTTTTTTTCTCATCCGTTTCAATTCTTCATTGTGGAATATGCCTGTCGATCTTTGCAAACCTCGCGATCCCCGCCGTCGTCTCTGCCGCCAATTCCAGTCCGACGCAGGTGCGACCAAGCGACTGGAGCGAAAGCACAACCCTCGTCAGCGGCTGGCAATTCGTCAAAGGCGACCTCGGCGGAATTTGGGAAACCCTGCGCAGCGCCGATCGCGCCGTCGATCTACCGGTGTGGACAGCAGTCGACTTGCCGCATTGTTTCAACGCGACCGACGCCGTCGATCCCGATGTGCCCTACTACGAGGGGCCGGGATGGTACCGGACGGATTTGGCGATCAACAATCCACATCGTGGCGGACGGACCTTGCTCCAATTCGAGGGAGCTGGCCAAAAAACCGCCGTCTGGATCGGTGAACAAAAAGTCACCGAACACATCGGCGGCTACGATGAATTCACGGTGGACATCACTGACGCTGTCGCGGCGTATCGCGCGTCGGCGCTGGCCAAACTCCCGGCCGCGGACTATCGCGTGGCACCTGGGCGGATTCCGTTGGCCGTGCGCTGCGACAACTCACGCGATCTGGAATCGATTCCCTCCGACCTCAGCGATTTCAACCGGTACGGCGGACTTTATCGGCCGGTCCATTTGGTTTATTTGCCCGCCGGCGGATTGATGCGAGTCTATGCAAATCCAACACGGCAGCCCGATGGCTCGTGGTCGGTATCCGTTAGCGGTCGCTTCAATCCCGCTGCAGCGGACGCGGCTGGACAAACCATTACCGTTCGTCTCGTCGATCCCGAGGGAAAAACGATTGCGCAATCGGATGCGTCCGTCCCTGCAGGCCCCGCGGCGTCGGAGATGAAATCACTCGCGACAATAACGATTCCTCATCCCGAGTTATGGTCACCCGACTCGCCGTCACTTTACGGTGTGGAGGTTATTTCCCGCGGTCCCGATGGCGAAAGCCGCGTCTGGGAAAGAGTCGGCCTGCGTACTTTTGAATTCGTGGACCACGGCCCCTTCAAACTCAACGGCACGCGTCTTTTGCTCCAGGGCACGCATCGCCACGAGGATGGTGCCGGCGTCGCGGCCGCCGAGACGGACGCGTCGATGGAAAAGGAAATGCGCCTGATGAAATCCATGGGCGTGAATTTTATCCGACTCGCGCACTACCAGCAATCGCGGCGCATCCTGGAATTGTGCGACGAACTAGGCCTCATCGTGTGGGAGGAAATCCCGTGGTGTCGCGGCGGCCTGGGCAGTCAGCGGTATCAGGATCAAGCGCGGGAAATGTTGCGCGCGATGATCGACCAGCATCGCAATCACCCGGCGGTGATTTTGTGGGGATTGGGCAACGAAAACGACTGGCCGGGGGATTTTTCGACTTTCGACAAAAAACGGATTCGCGCGTTCATGAGCGAGCTCAACACTCTCGCGCACTCCCTCGACCCGACGCGTGTCACGGTGATTCGCCGTTGCGATTTCTGCCGTGATATTCCCGACGTCTATTCGCCTTCGATCTGGGCCGGCTGGTATCGCGGCACATTTACGGAATACAAGGAGGTGATGGAAAAGGAAGCGAAGCGCGTGAAGCATTTCATCCACGCCGAATGGGGCGGCGACAGTCTTCCCGGGAGAAATGCCGAGGATCCCTACGCGCGGTTGCGCGACGTCAAATCGTCGGGTGCAGCGGACGAACGCGGGCTCGACTTCATGGGCGTCGGTGGCAACGCGCGGGTTTCGCGCGACGGGGATTGGTCCGAGACCTACCTCTGTGATCTGGTTGACTGGCATTTGAAGGAACAGGAAAAAATGGACTGGCTTACGGGATCCGCGATGTGGCCGTTCAAGGATTTTTCCACGCCACTGCGGCCGGACAATCCGATCCCCTTCGTCAACCAGAAAGGCGCGGTCGAACGCGACCTGACGCTGAAGGAATCATTTTATGTTTATCAATCGTACTGGACGAAGGTGCCCATGATTCGGATCTACGGACACGCGTGGCCGGTACGCTGGGGCGCGGCTTCTGAAAAACGTCTCGTGCGGATCTATTCGAATTGCGATGAAGTGGAACTCTGGGTGAATGGCGTGTCGCAGGGTGTGAAGCATCGCAACAGCCAGGATTTTCCCGCCGCCGGCCTGCGCTGGCAGGTCGGATTCGAAGAAGGCATGAATCAACTGCGCGCCGTCGGGCGCAGTCACGGTCACACTGTAAACGACGAAATAACTTTCCGCTACGAAACCCGCAAATGGGGCAAGCCGGACCATATCCGAATGCAGGAGCTTCCGGCCCCGCCTGGACGCTCGCGCGTGCAGGTCGAGCTGCTTGATGCGGTTGGTGTGGTCTGTCTGGACGCGGACAATTTCGTTCGCTTCGGTTATGCTGGTGACGGCCGGTTGATCGACAATCTCGGCACGGTCGGCGGCTCGAGGAAAGTGCAGCTCGCCAATGGCCGTGCGCGGATCGACGTCGCGATCCCGCCAGGCGGACAAGCTTCCGTGAGCGCGCAAATCGATGGGGTGTCCACCCAATTCATTCGTCTCCACGCCCCGACACAGGTGGATCTCGAAGGCCGGAAAAAATTGGCGGCCACGCCGGCGAAAACACGTTTCAAGGAGGTAACCGAAATCGAAAAGGACCGCATCATTCAACTCGCAGCGGTCGCGATGAAAAAGGATCCGGTTTCATTGCGTTCCGTTGCCCTGCCCGCATTCGCGGCAAAGATCGGTGCGGTTCCGGGGGACTTTCTCTCGATGGGCGATTATTGGTGGCCGAATCCAGATTCCAATGACGGACTTCCCTACGTTCGCCGCGACGGGAAGAGCAATCCGGATAATTTCGACGTGCATCGGCAGCTCATGCGCGAAATGCGCGACGCGGTCGCCAGCCTCGCGGGTGCGTACCTGACCACCCACGACGCCGCGTACGCGCGGCGTGCTGCAGAATGGCTGCGGATATTTTTCGTCGATCCCGCCACTCGTATGAATCCAAATCTCCGGTTCGCGCAGGCGATTCCCGGGGTTTCGAACGGGCGTGGCATTGGGATCATCGATACATTGCATCTCGTGGAGATTCCAATGGCGGTCACTGCCATCATCGGCGCCGACGGCGTGACACCCGCGACCATCGACGGGGTGCGCGCATGGTTTGCCGATTATTTGCATTGGATGCTGACCGATGCGAACGGTCACGACGAAGCGGCAACCAAGAACAATCACAGTGTCGCCTATACGCTGCAGGTTGCAGTCTTCGCGAAGTTCGCCGGTGACACGGCGGCACTGAACGAAGCCCGGCAGAAATTCCTGACTGTTCTGCTGCCGACCCAACTCGCAGCCGACGGCAGTTTCCCACGCGAGCTCAACCGTACGAAACCTTACGGCTATTCAATTTTCCAGTTGGATAACGTGACGCTGCTCACGGAAATCCTCTCCACGCCCGGGCAGGATCTTTGGCAATATATTCTTCCGGACGGACGAAGCGTAGCCCAAGCCGTGGCCTTCCTGTTTCCGTATCTCGCCGATCGCAGTGTGTGGCCTTTCACCGTCGATGTCGCCCATTTTGACGGCTGGAACGTTCGCCAACCGGCGCTACTTTTCGCCGGGTATCGTCTCGGCCAGCCCGACTATCTGGCGCTCTGGCGGCGACTTCCAGCCGATCCCACCGATCTCGAAGTCCGTCGGAACCTGGCGGTGACGCAGCCCTTGTTGTGGCTGCAATCCGGGCGATAATAGCGACGCCGATGCGTGCGGCAGAAAGAAAGCTTGGAAACAAAGGCGGAGCCGAATTGCCTCGGGGCGCAGTCCCATTCATGCGCCCCACGCAGCTCAATCGTCTGGCCGCGGCCGCCTTTCTCTCCGCCACCGCGCTTTTTCCATCACCCGTGATTTTGCGGGCGAAGGAAACTGCGCCACTGACAACTGCGGCGGACATTCGCGCGCTGTCCGCCGCGACCGCCGAGTCGAAACTGCCCGTTAAAATTCGGGGCGTCGTGACAGCGGCGGAGCCCGACTGGCTCGGCAAGTTTGTCATCCAGGATGAGAGTGCGGGGATTTTTGTCCAAAACACAGGACACCAACCGAAGATCGGCGACTACATTGAGGTAAACGGCACCACCGGCCCGGGCTGGTTCGCCCCGGTGATTCAGACGAACGAGTGGAAGAAGTTGGGCACGGCCCCGCTGCCACCGGCGAAACAAGTTCCCATCGAGCGCCTCATGGCCGGCGTCGAGGCGACGCAGCGCGTCGAGATTACAGGTATGGTGCGCGCGGTGTCGTATGTCGCTTCGCAGAAGACGATGGTGGAGGTTTCCGTCGGCGGTTATCGTGTACGTGTTTTCCCGAAGCTCCCGTCCGACGTGAATCCGCGCTCCCTCGTCGGAGCGAAAGTGCGCGTGCGTGGCACCGCGTCGACCGTGTTCAATGCCGCCCGGCGACAGCTTACCGGCGTCAGCATCATGGTGCCAAATGCCGCGGATTTTGTCGTGGAGGAACCGGAATTGCATTCGCCGTTCGACGAGCCGATCCAGGCGCTCGATGAAATCGCGAAATTTCATACTAACTCCAGCCTCGGCGAGCGGCTGCACGTGAAAGGCGTTGTGACTTTTCAGCGCCCTGGTCTCGATCTTTTCATTCAGGACAGGTCCGGCGGGTTGCACCTCGAAAGCCGGCAACCCATGACGTTGCCGTTGGGCCACTCGATCGAGGCGGTGGGTTTTCTGGAAATTGTGAATTATCAGCCGGTGTTGCGTGACGCGATCTACCGCGAGTCGGGCGAACCGGCCGCCCGCGTGGCGGCGAAACCGGTTGAGATGTCGGAATTAAGTGAAGGCCTTCACGGCGCCGAACTGATTGTTCTCCGCGGCACGTTGCTGGGCCGCCGCGTGGTTCCGGTGCGGCGGCTCGACACCGGTTTCGCCGGCGTCCGCACGATCTGCACGATCCGCCACAGCGAGCAGTCGTTCACCGCCGAGTATGAAAGCCAGCAGGAAAGCGCGGCGATCAACGCGTTGCCGATCGGCAGCGAACTCGAACTAACCGGCCTCGCCTCGCTCGACACCGAGGAGGACGGAAAATTAAAGACCCTCACGCTCCTGATTCCTGAGGACAGCGGCGTGAAACTGATCCACACACCCAGCTGGTTTACGTCGGAGCGCTTGCTCATCGGCTTTGGCGTCGTGTGCGCGCTGCTGGCCGCGATGGTCGCGTGGCTGCTCACCATCACCCGGAAAAACGAGATGCTAAAGTTCCTGATGGGCGAACGCGAAAAGGCCCAGCGGGAATTGCAGGAGGCGCATGACCTGCTCGAATTGCGCGTGAAGGAACGGACCGAGCAACTCAAGGTGGAGATGACCGTGCGCAAAACCGCCGAGCTGGAATTCCGCGCCGTGCTCGCCGAGCGGACACGCCTCGCCCGCGACCTGCACGACACCCTGGAACAGGCATTGACCGGCATCGCGCTGCAACTCGACACGGCTTCAAAACTTTTCCAGCGCAACGCCGGTGAGGCCAGCCAGCCCTTGGAACTCGCGCGCGGGTTTTTGCGCCAGAGCCAGATCGAGTTGCGCCGCTCGATCTGGGATTTGCGTTCGCGCGAATTGGAGCAGTTCGACCTCACCGAGGCGCTGCTGATCGCAAGCCGGCAAATTTCGTCGGGCAGCCATATCGCGGTGGACATCGAAACCGAGGGCGAAAAACGCCGCCTGCCGGAAATCGTCGAGGAGAATTTACTGCGGATCGCGCAGGAAGCCGTGACGAATGTCGTCAAACATTCCGGCGCCACCCGGATCGCGATCCGCCTGGATTTTGGCACTGAATCGGTCGCCCTCGAAATCAAGGACAATGGCAGCGGGCTTAACGCCGATCGCATTGCCACCAACGGCGATCATCACTTCGGCCTGCTCGGCATGAGCGAGCGCGCCAAGCGATTGAACGGCCGCCTGGACGTAAGCAGCGCGCCCGGCGAGGGCACGATTGTCCGCGTGGTCATTTCACTACCCGCAGAAACTGCTCCTGACCTCCCGGCGCAGATTCCAGCAACGAAATGAGCGCGCCCGCTGAAGTCAGAATTCTCGTGGTCGACGATCACTTCATCGTGCGGATGGGATTGGTCGCGTTAATCAACACCGAGCCGAACCTGAAGGTCGTGGGCGAAGCCGACAACGGCGAACAGGCCGTCGAGCGGTTTCAAAGCCTGCGACCCGACGTGGTGTTGATGGACCTCCGCATGCCGGGAACTTCCGGTCACGAAGCGACCCGGCACATCCGTCGTCTGGTCACAAATGCGCGTGTCCTCATCCTGTCGGCTTTCGACGGCGACGGCGACATCCACGCCGCGTTGGATGCGGGCGCGCATGGTTATGTACTGAAAAACGCGACCGGGGAGGAGCTGATTCCAGCGATTCAAGCGGTGGCGATGGGCAAGCGGTGGATTCCCCGCGAGGTCGCGACGCGGCTGAAATCGAGAAATTCCTACGAACAACTGACGGCCCGGGAAATTGAAGTGTTGAACGAACTCGCGCGCGGCCGGGCCAACAAGGAAATCGCCGATACCCTCAAGATCAGCGAATACACCGCTAAGGATCACTTGAAGAGCATCCTCGCCAAACTCCGCGTCGCGGACCGCACGCAAGCGGTGACGGCGGCTTTGCAGCGGGGCATTATTCAGCTTTGAGCTGCTTTACCTGAACCGCAGCGGGGTCGCTGCGGCTCCAAGCGAAGGCGTCCATCTTCAGGCGACGACGCAAGGACGTTTAGAAATCGATCCCGAAGAGCAATTTCAACCGCGTGTAGTCAGGCGCACGGCCGTCGGGATTGTTCCGGCGGATTTCGTGCCGGATGGAGGTGCTGAATGTCTCGGTGAATTTCTTGCTCAACTCGACGGTGCTTTCCCATCCCGTGTCCCCCGACGCGATCGAATAGTAGTAAACTGCTCGCTGGGTGAGCGACATCCGCCAAGGCAATTTGAACTCGGATTCAACAAAGGCCGATTCCACTGCGCGGGAATTATGGGAAGGGACTGGATCCTGACTCCACAGGTCGAATAAATTCTCCGAGACACCGATACGAACCTTGCGAATCGGCGTGGACCAAATGCTCAAACCGACACCGATTTCCTGCTGTAGCAGAAAGTAGTCGCCGCCCGGCACGAGCGGCGACGTCGATAGATTGGCCCGGTTCCATTCGAAACTCGGATGGTAGATGGCAAAGCGATTTTCCGGAAATGTATGCCGCCACAGCCCGTCGCCCTTCAGCAGGTCGGTCGTCGTCAGGTCGTTGGTTTTGCTGTAATCGTACTGCCCTTTCAATTGCACCTCATCGGCGGCCCACTTTCGCTGTAAAGTGCCTTCGAGCGAAACATTGTCCCGGTCGGAGGTGTCGGAGACCACCTCGTCGGAAAAGGCGACCTTGCCATGCCAGGGACCGAAAAAATTTGCGAGCTTGGCCGTCAACAACGCCGGTGAAAACCACTCCCAACGCGAAACCTTTTCCACCTCGGCCCGCTCCGCCGCAGTCTCAACATTGCCCGCCACCGCTGCTGGTCGAGCGCCTGCCGGCGATTTCCCGGATTTCACTTTGGCCATGCCCGCCGCCGCCGGCGGGATGGGCGGCTTCGCCGGGGACACGGATGACTTGATCACGACCGCGTCGCTCGCCGGGACCCGGAGCGTGCCAAACCTCTCCGAGAAAAAGACGATCGTGGCGGCGGTTTGTTCGACCAGTTTGCCCAACACGCGATCGCCGTCCTTGTATACCAACACATCACGCCCATTGGGGGCGATGGGACCCGGCTCCTGCGCCGGCACAATTACCAGCATTACACTAAATAAAAAGACGGAGGCGAATCGGTGAAAAAGTTTTGTCATCATGCTGGCGGCGATCATTCCCCATTCGACGCAGCCGTCACGAGGATGTTTCAAATTTGAAAAAAAATTTCGTGATCTTATTGGCCGTGCAACTTCGGCTTTACGGCGGTTTGGTGCGCATCAGCGTCATTTTCACGGGGGAAAGCCGGTCGTCGCTCTACGCAAAACGGATGCCCGCGGTCAACCAATCGCATGGTCCGTGATTGGATGAAATTTTCATCAGCGTCCGGGTTTCATTTTTCCGGAGCAAAAAAAAAGCGAAGCCGTGAAGCTCCGCTTGCTGGAAAATAAAATACGTGGCCGCTTATTCCCAATTCAGAATCAGACTGGTGAAATAAAGTGTGTCGAGCCGCTCGATCCCGGGCTGCGGGATGGACGTGTAGTCGTTCATGATGCCCGTCTTGAGTTTCCAGAGTGAAGCGGTGATGGGCATTTCATAGGTGGTCTCGTGGTGAATCCGGTAATTGCTGAAGTTTTTAAAGGCCGGGGTATAGGTCACCATATTGTTCAACTTGCCGTTCTTGAACTGGTAGGAGTGGATGAAGGCCACATCCAACCCCGGTGAATCGAATTTCGAACCGTCGGCATAATTTTCATAGATGTAACTCACACCAAGCCGAAACTCGAGATCCTGCACATCGTTCTTGATCAGCTTGCGACCGACGCCGAAGGCGGTGCTGGAACGAAGATCGAGCGCCTTGATTTCATCCTTCTCCACCGAGGTGCGGGCGTACCAGACGTTGTTCTTGGAGAAAAACGAGGAATAATCGACGCCGGCAAACTGACGGTTGGCGGTATCCACCCCGTTATCGCGGGACCGTTCCGCGGCGAGATCGAAAACCAACTTATCCTGGGAACTTTCCAAAGTCGCTTTGAACGTGAGGACTCCGCCAAACTTTTCGGAAGGACCGGTCCGACCGTTGATCGCAAGACCGGCTTCATATTTCCAGGAACGCTTGAGGGCGCGCACTTCCGGACTGTCGCTGCCCTTGGCCCAGACTGCCTTGACGCTGCCGGTGGAGGTTGACAGCTGACCATCTTTGGCGGTGACCACGAGGCCCGCATCGGTGGTCGTCACCTTGCCGAGCATCGTGCTTCCGGCATTGTTCTCGACGTTCACCTCTTCATCCGTGCTGAATCCCTTGATCTTGTCCTGAGAGATTTCGATGGTACCGGCAAAAGCCGTATCGACCTTCATCTTGCCCGCCTCGGCGGAAAGAATTTTTCCGATGACGACTGAGCCGTCGTTTAACTCCACCCGATCGGCCGCCAGCGCGGAGCCAGCCGATGAGATAAATGCGCTGACCACCAGCGCACGGACTACGGAAACTAATAACTGTTGCTTGGATTTCATAGAGAGTCGGATACCAAAAGGTTTCAAGTTCGAGAGATCAAACCGATAAAGCCTGACCATCAATTTTCCACGGAGTTCCAACGAGTTACGGTTGCGCTTTAAGCTTGGGGTCCATTCACTACGCAGATGCCCACCCGCGCATGGTTTCCCACCTATATCTACCATGAACCGCTCCAACGGAAAGGCTTGGAGCGATTCAATGCCGGTCTGGCCGACGAATGCCGTAATCTCCGGGACTACGATGCCGCCGGGCGCAAGTGGTCGCTCAAAAACTATCCGGGCGGCTACACGTCCTACGCTTCGCTAAACCAGCTGCATAAATTCTCGTCCACGTTCGGCGCATTGGAGCAGAAACTTGCGGCCCACGTCCGAAAGTTCAGCGGCCAATTGGACATGGATCTGCGGAAACGGACGGTTTTTATCACCGATCTTTGGGTCAATATCATGCCTGAACATGCCGCTCACAGCCTGCACCTTCATCCGCTTTCTTTCATCAGCGGCACGTACTACGTGACGACCCCGACGGGCTGCCCGGGCTTGAAGTTTGAGGATCCGCGCCTGAGCAAATTCATGGCGGCCCCGCCCAAGACGACAAAAGCCAAACCGGTAAATCACCCCCATATCACCTACCCGGCCAGGGCCGGACACGTGATTCTCTTCGAAAGCTGGCTCCGCCATGAGGTCGCGGCCAACCGCACCACGGCGGAACGAATCAGCATCAGTTTTAACTACAATTGGAGCTGAGCCAGCTCCGAACGATCGTCTGCAACTTTTTGACTGAATTCGCGTCATAGTCCCGATGCCCAACCCCATCCCCTTAAGTTTAGTCGTTTCAGCTTCATTCGCCGCGTGTCTGGTCTTTGTCACCGGCTGCAGCAGCGATTCGCATCCAGACCGGCCCGAAAACGCGGCGATTGTGGTGCCCGACTATCCGCCCGCCATGACGGGAACTGAGAACTTCGTCGATGGAAAAATTGCGGTGGAGGTCACCTTGGGATTACCCAATCATTTTCAGCCTGGAAAAGATGGGGAGCATGGAGGAAGCAGTGGAGGCGGACACCGTGGCGGCGGTCATCACGGAGGCGGCCGCCATGGCGGCGGAGGAATGGGCGGCGAAGGTGGTTATCCGGGGGTTGAAGGCTCCGGAGAAAGCGCGCACGAGGGTGGCGACGACGACGCGCCCCGCCCGGTTGTGAGAGGCAGCACCCTGCCTCCCGCCCAACTCAAATTGAACTTGAAAAACACCTCGGCCACTGAAGCGGTCTCCTGTGAAGTGGAGGATTTCAATTCCACCCTGGGTAATTTTGCCGTGTTTCCGAGCACCTATCAACTCGCAGCGGGACAGAGCGCGACTTCCGAAACCATGACTTCCCGGCTGGGCGTCGAGGGCACCGAGATTCCCGTGACCGTGGCGCTCAGAATTCACGGCAAAGTAGAAAAAAAGGTGATCACCTTGCATCAGATTCCACCCCCGGCTAAACCGGTGGAAGCCGACACCGCCAAGTAATTGAGTAAAGGCCGAAAAGGGTAAACGCGCTGAATCGCGCACGACCATTTTCCGCAGGCGAAGTCGCCCGCGCTCCAGCGCGAGGGGCGCGAATTTTGGCCCGGAATGGGTTGCCCGTGAAGTTTGAAAGTGGCTCACTCAACTCATGCTTCTGATCCGACGCATGGATGACGGTAAGCGCTCATACACCGCGATCCTCCTCCCGGGCGAACCGGCCCGGATTTTCCCCACATCGCAACAGGAACATGCCCGGATCCTGCAAATCTACAAACAGGACCAGCCTTACCCCGACGTTCTCAATGACTTTACCGACTATGAAATCGGTCGGAACTTTCCGTCACCCAGCGCGCTTCCAAAAAAAATCCGGCCTCGCGCATGACCCAACCGGCAGCGCCTGTCTCGTGTTCCCCTATTTTTGGTTGTCCGCGCCACTGTCAATCATTCAACTTTCGTCGTGAGCGATCCGATCCAACCGACCACCTCCAAACGCCGGGATTTCCGGAATTTCATCCAATCGGTTCAATATGCCCTGGAGGGTTTCTGGGCTGCGGTCTGCCACGAGCCGTCGTTTCGCGAAGACTTGATCTTCGTCGCCGTGCTCACGCCGTTCGCCATCATTCTGCCGGTCAACGCAGTTTCCACGGCGGTGATGATGGCGTCGCTGTTCCTGATCGTGATCGCCGAACTGCTGAATTCCGCCATCGAGTGGACCATTGATGACATCTCGTTGGAAAAACGCCTCTTCGCCAAACGGGCAAAGGATATGGGTAGCGCCGCTGTGTTCATGGCCTACATCAACTGCGTTGTCGTTTGGGGCATCATTCTTTTCTCGAACTGGGAACGCATCGCACGTCTGCAGTTTCTGCGCTGGCCACCGCCATTTTTGCCGTAAGAAACCGCCCGGTTGCTTCGGGCGCGACTAACGCATCCGGCCGAAGAAATAAGTCGCCAGACCGATCATCGCGAGGTTCGGCATCATGGCGGCCCAGATCGGTTCAATCACCCCATTGGCCCCAAGCGGTGTGGCGATATTATTCAGGATGAAATAAATGAAAAACAAGACGATCGATTTTGAAACGCCCACGGCCGGGCTGACGCGCACGCCGGAAACAGCGAAAGGAATCGCAATCGCAATGATGATCAACGGCCCGATCGTATCGAATAACAGCCCGTAGTACCGCACTTCGTAGCGGAGAAATTTCGGGATATCCTCCGACGAGAAATAGTCGGTAATCTGCCGAAGCTGATTAAATGAAAGTTCGGTCGGCTTGTGATCGATCAACAGCATGAGCCCGGGCTCTTCGGTAAAATAGGTCACCGTTTTCTCCTTAAAGGTAAAACTTCGCATCAAATCACCCTGCTCGGGATCGAACCACATCTCCCTGCCGTCCGTGAAAGTCCACGCATGCCGGATCATGTCGTACCGGCCCTCGCGCGCCATGATGCGGGTTTTCTCCCGTCGCGAGCGGTCCAATTCGGAAACGGTCACGCCATACGCCGTGTCGTTGTACCGGCTGTAATGGTCGATAAACCACATCCGGTTCTGGCGCCGGTTGTCGAACGCGACGCTTGCCACCATGCCCAACGCCTTGGTCGGCGAAGTTTTGACTTCAGCCCGATATTGCATCGCATCCAGTAAACTCGCCGATGCCTCCACCGACCACGGCACGACCCGCGCGTTGAGCAGCAGCGAAACGCCACAAAGGACAATCCCGGCCATCCACAAAGAACGCGTCGTCGAAAAAATATTCAGTCCGGCGCCGCGCATCGGGGTGAATTCATTATTTCGGTGCAATTTCCCGAGCACAAAGAGCAGGGAAAGCAGCATCGATACCGGCAGCACCTCCGACAGGAAGCTCGGCATCAACGTCGCGTAGTAGAGAAGAATTTCACTCGCGCCCGCCCGGAGCTGGATCAGATCGCGAAAGTTATCGTAGAGCGCTCCCATCATCAGCACGCCAGTCGTGGCAACAAGCAGCAGCGCGAGCATTTTCAGCCATTCACGCAAGAGGTAACGATCGAAGAGATTCAAGCCGGGAGGATTGAAACAATCATCCGGCCCACGGAAAGAGCAATCCGTCACCCGTCGGGAACAGGTCCTGCTTTTGCAATGCCATTGGTTATGGCACTTGCGGGTTGAAAGAGCCGGTACAGTCGCTTTCCTTGTCTTCATCGCCCATGTTAAATCGTTTTCTGAGTTCTATTTTGTGCGTCTCACTCTTCGCCGCAGTTCCGCTTGACGCCGCTGAATTCATCGAAATTGGGGAATATGCTTCACTGACCGGCAAAGAGGCGAGCCTTGGCCAATCCTCCCATCAAGGCACAGTGCTCGCGGTGGAAACGATCAATGCGGCCGGTGGCGTCCTCGGACGTCCTCTCGAACTGATTACCGAGGATACTCAATCCAAACCAGGCGAAAGCGGCACAGCCGTCCGCAAACTCATCACGCGCGACAAGGTCGTCGCAATTCTCGGCGAGGTCGCCTCCAGCCGCTCCCTCGAAGGCGCGCCGATCTGCCAGGCGATGAAAGTCCCGATGATCTCGCCCGCCTCCACCAATCCCAAGGTGACCGAAGTCGGAAATTACATTTTTCGCGTGTGTTTCATCGACCCGTTCCAAGGACCGGTGATGGCGAGGTTCGCCATGCAACAGCTCCACGCCAAACGCTTCGGTCTGATGGTCAGCAGTTCGTCGGCCTATTCGGTCGGTCTCGCGAAATATTTCAAGGAGGCCGTGATCGCCGGTGGTGGCGAAATCGTTCGTGAACAAAAATACCAGGAGGGTGACAAGGATTTCAAAGCCCAACTCACCGCCATCAAGGCCGCGGGCGTGGACGCGATTTTCAATCCAGGTTACTATAACGAGGGCGCATTGATGGTGAAACAAGCCCGCGACCTCGGCATTACCGTCGCGATGTTCGGCGCCGACAGCTGGGAAGCCGAGGAATTGCTCAAGCTGGGCGGCGACGCCGTCGAAGGCTGTTATCTCTGCTCGCACTATTCGCCGCAGGATCCGTCGCCACGCGTGCAGAATTTCGTCGCCGCCTATCGCCGGCGCTGGGGCGACGGTTACGCGCCCGACTCCAACGCATCACTCGGCTACGATTCGGTGTTCGTTCTCGCTGACGCCATCCGCCGCGCCGGCTCGACCGACCGCAAGGACATCCGCGACGCCCTTGCGACTACGAAAAACTTTCCCGCCGTGACCGGAACCATCACGATCGATAAAAATCGCAATGCCTCGAAAGAGGCGGTCGTCATCACAGTGAAGGACGGCAAGTTTCAATTCGTGCAAGCCATGGCACCGTAACCAGCCCCATTCCATGAAACCTTCGCGCATTCTCATTCCTTTCGCTCTCGCCGCGGCCTTGATCGTCAGCTGCTCCCGCCCACCCGCCAATACCATCAAGGTGGGCGAATATGCCTCCCTCACCGGCAAGGAAGCCAGCTTCGGCCAGTCTTCGCACAAGGGCATCACGATGGCGATCGAAGAACTCAACGCCGCCGGTGGCGTCCTGGGGAAAAAGATCGAACTGATTTCCGCCGACAATCAGACCAAGCCCGGCGAATCCGCGACGGCGGTCAAAAAACTCATCTCCCGCGATCACGTGATCGCGTTGCTCGGCGAGGTCGCCTCCGGCCGCTCGCTCGAAGCCGCGCCAATCGCGCAGGCCAGTCACATTCCGATGGTCGCGCCCGCCGCGACCAATCCAAAGGTTACCCAGACGGGTGACTACATTTTCCGCGTCTGCTTCATCGATCCGTTTCAGGGCAAGGTCATGGCCAAGTTCGCGCTCACCGACCTCAGGGCAAAAAAAGTCGCGATTCTTTCCAGCGTTTCCAATGCTTACAGCGTCGGCCTCGCCAAGTTCTTCCGCGAAACGTTTACTGCCGCGGGCGGTGAGATTGCCGCCGAAAACGATTTCTCCGAGGGCGACAAGGATTTCCGCGCCCAACTGACCGCCGTGAAAGCCGCCGGAGTCGATGCCGTGTTCGTGCCGGCGTATTATACCGAAGCCGCCCTGATTGTCCGCCAAGCCCGCGACCTCGGCATCACCGCGCCATTTTTCGGCGGCGACGGTTGGGAAGCGCCGCAATTGCTTGAAATCGGTGGCAGTGCGCTTGATGGCTGTTATTACTCCACTCATTTCTCCCCGCAAAATAACGATCCGGCAGTCCAGGAATTCGTGAAGAAATTCAAAGCGCGCTGGAACGGCGAAACCCCGGATGCGTTTGGGGCTCTCGGCTACGACGCCGCCTATGTGCTGGTCGATGCCATCAAGCGTGCCGGCACCACCGCCGAGCCGCAACTTCGTGACGCCCTCGCCGCCACGAAAAATTTCCCGGGCGTGACCGGCGTCACGACCATCGACAAAAATCGCGACGCCTCGAAGCCCGCCGCGATTCTCGCCATCAAAAATGGCAAGTTGAGCTTCCTCAAAACCGTCGCGCCGTGAAGGACCGGGAAGGAAAGTTGAGGGTTGAGTGCTGAGAGTTGAGCTTTTCGACTTCGAACAATGTTCAACTTTGAGAAACTCGCGGTCTGGCAAAAATCCACCCCCTTTGCGGAAGCAGTGTACCAAATGACCCGAGGATTTCCAGCGGACGAACGCTTTGGACTGACCAATCAGATCCGTCGTGCCGCAGTATCCATATCCTCAATATCGCGGAAGGCGCAGCGCGCCCACCGGCCGATTTTTCCCGCTTCATCGGTTATACGACTGGCTCGCTCTACGAGGTCGTCACCCAAAGCACTTTGGCTCGTAACGAAGGATTTCTGGCCACAGTCAATTTCGAAAAGATCTATCATGACGCCGAAGAAATTGCTCGCATGCTCAGCGGCCTAAGAAATTCCCTCGAATAGCGGCTTCTCTCAGCCCTCAACTCTCAACTTTCCCCCTTGACCGAATTCCTTCAGCAGCTCCTCAATGGTCTGTCGCTTGGCGCTATCTACGCACTCATCGCGCTCGGTTATACGATGGTCTATGGCGTGCTGCGTTTTATCAACTTCGCTCATTCCGACGTTTTCATGGTGGGCGCGTTCATCGGTTACTACATCGGCAACCATGTGCCTGAAGGTACGATCGGCGGCGGTCTGCTCGTCATGCTGGGATCGATGGTTGGCTGCGCTCTGCTGGGTATGTTGATCGAACGGCTGATCTACCGGCCGTTGCGGAATTCACCCACGCTCAACGTTCTCATCACGGCCATCGGCGTTTCACTCTTTCTCGAATATAGCGGCCAGCTCATCTTTGGGGCCGCACCGCGTACTTTCCCCGCAATTTTTCCTTCCGTTAATTTCCATCTCGGCTCCCTCACGATCTCGAGCAACCAGCTCCTCGTGATCGTCGTCACTCTGCTCCTGCTGAGCGTGCTGCACTTCATCGTGATGAAAACCAAGATCGGCACCGCGATGCGCGCCGTTTCCCTGAATCCCAAGGCGGCGGCGCTGGTTGGCATTAACAACGACTTCATCATTTCCTTCACGTTCGCGCTCGGTTCCGCGATGGCGGCAGCCGGCGGCGTGTTGTACGCACTCAACTATCCGTCGATTGATCCGCTCATGGGCGTACTGCCGGGATTGAAAGCGTTCGTCGCCGCGATTCTCGGCGGGATTGGCAACATTCCCGGCGCGGCGCTCGGCGGTCTGCTGCTCGGGACGGTAGAGACGTTTGTCGGCGGCAGCGAATGGTCGACGTACAAGGATGCCATCGCATTCGCAGTTCTGATTGTGATTCTATTGTTCCGTCCCGCCGGTCTCCTCGGGAAATTCACCGTGGAAAAAGTCTGAGACCATCATGCCCCGCGCGCATCTCTATCTACTTTCCGGCCTGTTGATCGCTTATGGCGTCTCGTTTTTCTCCGATCACATCGACCCATATTATCTCGACGTGCTCACCGGCATCGGGATCAACGTCATTCTCGCCGTTTCCCTCAACCTGGTTAACGGCTACACCGGGCAATTCTCACTGGGTCATGCCGGATTCATGTCCGTCGGCGCCTACCTTGCCGCCGCCACCACGATGTTTCTCGGGCCTAAACTATTCGGCGCCGATGGTGGCTCTGCGTTTCAACAAGGGTTGCTCTTCTTCGGCGGATTGTTGGCCGGCGGCCTCGGCGCCGCTTTCGCCGGGTTGATCGTTGGCGTGCCGTCGCTCCGGCTCAAAGGCGACTACCTCGCACTCGTGACCCTCGGCTTCGGCGAAATCATCCGGGTCATTTTCCAAAACGTCGATGCCCTCGGCGGCGCGCTCGGCCTCAATGGCATTCCTCCCTACACCACGATTTTCTGGGTGCTCGCCGTCGTCGCCGTGACCATCTTCACCGTGACCTGCCTCGTTAACTCGACCTATGGTCGCGGGTTTCTCGCCACGCGTGACGATGAAATTGCCGCGGAAGCCATCGGCCTCAATACCACCCGGTACAAAATCGTCGCGTTCGTGATCGGCGCTTTCTTTGCCGGCATCGCGGGTGGACTCTACGGCCATTTCAAGATGACCATCACTCCCACCGGCTTCGATTTCACCAAGAGCATCGAAATCGTCGTGATGGTGATCCTCGGCGGCATGGGCAATACCGTCGGGGTAATCCTCGCCGCCATCCTGCTGACGTTGCTGCCGGAATTGCTGCGGCCGATCGCGGAATATCGCATGGTGATTTACTCCGCACTGCTGGTTGCCCTGATGCTCGTGCGACCGCAAGGGCTGTTTAATTTCAAATTTGGCCGGTCGAAAATCTAATCGGATGTCCGCGCCGCTACTCCAGCTCGACCACGTCACCATCCGTTTCGGCGGACTTACCGCCGTCAACGCCGTCGATTTCAGTATTAACGAAAACGAACTCCTCGGCCTCATCGGTCCCAACGGCGCGGGCAAAACCACGCTCTTCAATCTCATCACGGGCGTCTACGCTCCGACCGATGGCGCGGTTCGGCTATCCGGAAGGGATCTCGCGGGCTTGAAACCGTTTGAACGCGCCGAACTCGGCCTCGCCCGGACGTTTCAAAACATCCGCCTCTTCGGTTCCCTCAGCGTCATCGACAACGTCCGTGCAGCGATGAATCTTCACCGCGAAACCAGTCCAATCCGGTCGCTGATCCGCCTCGGGCGTTTTCAGCGCGACGAAGCCGCCATCACCAAACGCGCCGGGGAACTGCTCGCCATTTTCAACCTCCGCCGATTCCGCGATACGCCCGCGCAGAGCCTGCCGTACGGCGAACAGCGCCGGCTCGAAATCGTGCGCTGCCTCGCGACGCGGCCCAAAGTACTGTTACTCGACGAACCCGCCGCCGGCATGAATCCCACGGAAAAAGTGGAATTGATCAGCCTGATTCAACGCGTCCAACAGGAGTTCAAACTCTCCGTCCTGCTCGTCGAGCATTCCATGAAAGTCGTGATGAGTTGCTGCCAGCGCATCGCCGTGGTCGATTACGGCGTAAAAATCGCGGAGGGCGGCCCGGCAGAAATCCAAGCCAACCCCAAGGTCATCGAGGCCTATCTGGGCGAGGACCACCAAAAATCCCTGTCGCATCACTAGAGCGTGTCCTCAAATCCCATGATCCCTGTTTACTGTCATTCTGCGCGTAGCGAAGAATCCATGTGCTCGCTCGTGGCATCACGTTCGCTGCCATGGGTTCTTCACTTCGTTCAGAATGACAAACGAGTTTGACGACACTCCCTGATGCTTTCCGTCAAAAATCTCGAAGTCTCGTATGGCGCAATCAGTGCCCTCAGCGGTATTTCCTTCGCGATCGACGCCGGCCGCATCGTCACGCTGATCGGCGCCAACGGAGCCGGCAAAACCACCACTCTGCGCACGCTTTCCGGCCTGCTCCGAGCCAAAGGCGGCAGCATTGTGTTCAAGGACGAGGATATCACGCGCCTCGCTCCGCATAAAATCGTCGCCCGCGGCCTTTGCCATGTGCCCGAAGGTCGCATGATTTTCGGCAATCTCACCGTCGACGAAAATCTTGCGATGGGCGCCTACCTGCAAACGGACAAGGCCCGCATCGCGCAAAACCGTGAGTATGTTTTCAGCATCTTCCCCCGGCTCAAGGAACGCCTAGCCCAGGCCGCGGGCACGCTCTCCGGCGGCGAACAACAGATGCTCGCCATCGGCCGCGCCGTCATGGGCGACCCGAAATTGCTGATGCTCGACGAGCCGTCACTGGGGATTGCGCCCAAATTAATTTCCACGATTTTCGAAAAAATCGTGGAGATCAACCGCACCCAGGGCCTCACGATTCTCCTGGTCGAGCAAAACGCGAAACTCGCCCTGGAAATTTCCCACGACGCCTACGTGTTGGAAACCGGCCGCGTCGTCCTGCAAGGTCCATCTGCCCAACTCCGGACCAATCCGGAACTGAAGGCCGCGTACCTCGGCGGCTAAAGCGCAGTCGAATTTCGTTGGTAGGGCGGATTGGGACAATCCGCCCTACCTCAGTCCTGTGGCCTCAACCGTGCTTTCCGAAAAATTCCCAGCAAAGCACCGCCGCAGCAGATGAGACATTCAGCGATTCCACCGCTTCCGTCCCGGGAATTTTCACCAGCCGGTCGCACTTCGCCGCCACTTCCGGTGAGATTCCCTTCTCCTCGTTGCCGAGAATAACCACCGGCGGGCGCGGCAATCCCCGTTCCTTTGCGGCGGCTGGCGAGAGCTGGTTTCCGCGCAAACTGGTTCCGATGAGAAAATGATGCCGCTGCAAATCGCCGCACAAAGCCGGCAGCGATGGCACGCGATAAAACTCGACGAACTCCATTCCGCCTTCCGCCACCCGATACGCCGCTTCACCCGGCAATGCTTGCGCCGGATGATCCGGCACGATGATCGCACGCACCCCAAAAAAAGCCGCCGTGCGGACGATCGCGCCAACGTTGTTCGCGTTACCCACGCGGTCGAGCACGAGCAGTGGCGCTTTCGCTTTTCCCCAGGAATCCAGCACCTCGCGCGTCACCCTGAGCAACGGTCGCTCGCCGATCACCGCCACGATGCCGCCATGCAGTTTTGTGCCGGAAATCTTCTCCAACTCCGCCGCATCAACCTGGCGATAGACCTTCTTCGTCTGGGCCAGCAACGAACAGAATTCGCCAGTGCGTTTGCCCGTCGGCGCATCGAAAAACAAACGCCGCACGTCCACCGGATGCCGGGCGAACAAGGTGGAGACCGCCTGCCAGCCGCAGACATTCAGTTCCCGCGACTTGGCGATGATTTGAGGTTTCATGAATTGATTTCCCCGACGACGGTGAATTCCTCCCGGTCGTGATACAGGTGACGAACGTGAAAATCCCCCGCGTGGATCGCGAAAGGCGATTCCTTCGAGCGCACTTCCGCCAGCAGGGCAATTGCGTCGACGTGGCCGAATTTCAAATTGACGACGAAGCGGCGGCACCATCCCCGACTCAGCCACGGCAGCACAATGTTTTGCAATACGTGATGCGGTTCCTCCACCAAGTCGCAAAAAAGCCAGTCGTAACCCATGCCTGCTGGCGGCTGAAACTTGAAGGCGTCCTCCAACCGGTGCTCGATCGAGGGATGATTCAGCGCGCCAGCTTTAAGCGGGCCGTTGTCGACCGCGATCACCTGCGCACCGCGTTTCGCGGCGCTGTAACTCCATCCGCCCGGGGCGGCGCCGAGATCCACTACTGTTTCCTCTGGCTGCGGCTCCCGTCCGAGGACGATGTAGGCTTCCTCGACTTTCAAATAGGAGCGCGACGGCGCGGCTTCGTCGTCCGCCATTCGGCGCTGACCGCCCCGTATCGCATCGCGGGAGACAAACACCCGCCCAAAATCCGCGAAAAACACGAACAGCCCCCGCGTCGCGCCCACGCCGCGCGGAATTTCCAACGTCGCCAGCTTCGCCACCCGCGACAGTTTTTTTTTCAATAATTCGCCGAAGGCTTTTTCGACCGCGCTCGCCCGGCGACCCAAGCCCACGACTTCCGCCACCGTCTGAAAAACGCACGGCCACGCCGCGCCCAATCGCTCGCCGCGCAGACTCTCGAGGAAAAAGTCCGCGAGCTGTTGGGCCAGTGCGTTGACCGATTCTCCGCGCAATTCGCGGATCGAGGTCATGATCAGCTGGGGAAACGCCAGCTCCGCGAGCGAAACCCTGATCGGGTCACCCACAATCGGTTCGGCCCTCGCCCAACCCCGCTCCTTTTCGACCACGGTCACTCCCGCCTCGTTGAGCTCGCGCTCGAGGAGTGATTCGAATCCGTGCTGGCAGAGAAAAAGCATGGCATCGTTTAGTGGCTGCCGGTCGTTGGGCGCGACGAAAATACGCGGCGTTCGGAAAAATTCAGGTTCGCTTACGGATCGCCTTTTTATTTCGCTGCGTTGGTTCGCCGCCGGTAACGGGCAGTTTCATGACTTGGACCCAAAACTATACCCCGCTGTTTAACAGCCTTGCTCTCTCGACCGCCGCTGCATTGGTGCCGGTGATCTTACTTCTTGGTCTGCTCGCTTCGGGCCGGGTAAAAGCTCATTGGGCCGCGCTGGTTGGGCTCATCGCGGTACTGTTTCTCGCGGTTTTCATCTATCGCATGCCGCCCACGATGGCGTTCGCCGCGAGTTTTTACGGCGCGCTCTACGGTCTCCTGCCCATTGGTTGGATCATCCTCAACGTCGTGTTCCTCTACGATATCACCGTCGAGACCGGGCAGTTTGAAATTGTCCGACAATCCATTACCCAGCTTTCCGATGACCGGAGAATTCAAGCCCTGCTCATCGCCTTCAGCTTTGGCGCCTTCATCGAGGGCGCGGCCGGCTTCGGCGCTCCGGTGGCAATTTCCGCTGCGATGTTGATCGGCATCGGTTTCCGGCCGCTGCTGGCCGCTTCCCTTGCATTGATCGGCAATACCGCGCCAGTGGCGTTCGGTTCGCTTGGGATTCCCGTCGTTTCACTCGCGCAGGTCACCGGACTCCCCTTGCACGATCTCAGCTCCATGGTCGGGCGCCAGCTCCCGGTTTTTAGCGTGATCATCCCTTCGTGGCTCATTGTGGCCATGTGCGGTTGGCGTGGTCTTCGCGGAGTATGGCCAGTTTGTCTGGCCGCTGGTGTGAGTTTTGCCGCCGTCCAATTCCTCGTCAGCAATTTCCACGGGCCGTGGCTGGTCGATACGGCGGCCGCCTTGGTTTCGGTTGTTGCCATGCTCGCTTTGCTCCGTTTCTGGCAACCCAGTGAAACCTGGCGGTTTCCCGGTGAGACCGCACCGCAACCCAATTCCTCCCGTCCATCGGGTAAGACCCTGTTAAAGGCGTGGTCGCCGTGGCTGATTCTCACCGTGGTGGTGGCACTTTGGGCGTTTCCCGAAATCAAAACGACACTCAACAAAATCTCGGAATTAAAATTCGCGATTCCAACGCTTGATCTGGCCGTGCTGAGAGCTCCACCGCTGTCGCCGGATCTCCACCCGGAAAGCGCGATCTATGTGCTCAATCTCCTCTCGGCCACAGGCACGGCTCCGCTGATCGCGGGCATCGCCGCTGGATTTCTGCTCGGTTTGCGACCGTCGGCGCTGGTCAAAATCTATCTCCGGACGTTTTGGCGGGTGCGCTGGTCACTGCTCACGATTTCCACAATGCTCGCCCTGGCCTTCACGTCGCGTTACGCGGGCGTCGATTCCACGCTGGGCCTTGCGTTCGCGAGCACCGGCCGGCTGTTTCCGTTTTTCTCCCCGCTGCTGGGCTGGCTGGGCGTCGCACTCACGGGAAGCGATACAGCGTCCAACGTTCTTTTTGGCAATCTGCAACGCGTGTCCGCCCAACAGTTGGGCATCTCTCCCGTGCTCGCCGCGGCGGCCAACAGCACCGGCGGGGTAATGGGCAAGATGATCGATGCCCAAAGCATCGTGGTCGCCGGCGTCGCCACCGGACAGCATGGTGGTGAAGGAAAAATATTGCGCTCTGTTTTCTGGCACAGCCTCGCGCTGGCCACGCTCGTCGGCGTATTGGTAGCCGTCCAAGCCTGGTTTTTCCCCGGCGTGGTGCCACATTCCTGATCCGGAAAATAAGGTATCCGAACGATCCATTTGATGCGGATCCACGAAAATCTCCGTGCCTTTTAAGGCCGGGTTTGTTCACTGGCGCACTCACCATGCGCCAGCCGACCTCCGATCTTCGCATCCGCTCTGCCCGTCCCCTGCTTTCGCCCGCAATTCTGGAGGAGGATTTACCGCTGTCCGAATCGGGTGCAGCGCTCGTCGATCAGGCCCGGCTCGCCATCAGCGATATCCTGTATCGTCGCGATGCCCGCCTGCTGGCCATCGTCGGTCCGTGTTCCATTCACGATCCGGCCGCCGCCTTGGACTATGCCCGGAAACTCAAGCCGGTCGCCGATCGGTTCGCGCGCGACCTGCTGGTGATCATGCGGGTCTACTTCGAGAAACCGCGCACCACCGTGGGTTGGAAGGGATTGATCAACGATCCGAAACTCGACGGCAGTTTCCAAGTGAACACCGGTCTTCGCCTCGCCCGCCGGCTGATGCTGGATATCAACCAGATCGGCCTGCCCATCGGAACGGAATTTCTCGATACGACGTTGGGCCAGTATTACGCCGATCTCGTTTCGTGGGCGGCCATCGGAGCACGCACCACCGAAAGCCAGATCCACCGCGAACTCGCCTCCGGGCTGTCGATGTCGGTCGGCTTCAAAAACCGCACTGACGGCGACCTGCAAGTCGCCGTGGATGCGATTGTGTCGGCGAGTCATCCGCATTGTTTTCCTTCACTCACCCGCGAAGGCGCTCCGGCCGTCCTCGCCACGACGGGCAACCCGGAAGGTCATCTCGTGTTGCGCGGCGGCAATCGTTCCGGCCCGAACTATAACCATGCGGCCATTCAGACCGCCGCCGCCTTGCTGGAGAAATCGGGTTCGCTGCCCGTCGTGCTGGTCGATTGCAGCCATGGTAATAGCGAGAAAAAATACGAGCGCCAGATTGCCGTCGCCGCCGATATCGCGGGCCAGGTGAGCTCGGGCGAACGCGCCATCATTGGCGTCATGCTCGAAAGCAATCTCGTCGGCGGCAGCCAGAAATACGAGCCGGGCAGATCGCTGGTTTACGGCCAGAGCATCACGGATGCCTGCCTTGGATTTGATGAGACGATTCCCATGTTGGAAAAACTCGCCGAAGCCGTCGTAAACCGGCGTGCGAACCAAGGCTGACCGTTCCGTCATGAAGCGCGTCCTCATCGCCTTCGATAAATTCAAGGACGCGATCTCTGCTCACGAGGCGTGCGAAGCCGCAACGCGTGGGCTGCATTCCCTCCATCCAGACTGGTCGTTCGATTTATGCCCACTCACCGACGGCGGCGAGGGATTTTGCGCGAGCCTGACCACCGCCGCCCAAGGCGGCCGCGAAATTCACCTCTGCACCGGTCCGAGGGGAACAATGCTCAGCGCTCCCGTTGGTTTCGTACAGGCCCGAAATTTGTCCGAATCAACCCGGAGCCGTCTCGGTTTTGGAGCGTCCGGTTCCGGTTCACTGGCGGTGGTTGAAATGGCGGCCGCGAGCGGTCTCGCCTTGTTGCCAAAGTCCCAGCGCGATCCATGGCACACCAGCAGCTATGGCACCGGAGATCTGTTACGCGCGGCGGTTCAACGCGGCGTCGACTCCGTTTTGCTCGGGGTTGGCGGCAGCGCGACCAACGACCTCGGCCTTGGGGCACTGGCGGCACTGGGTTTCAAATTTCTGGACGCAGAAGGAATGGCCATCGCCAACCCAACCCCGGCAACATGGGAAAAAATTCAGCAAATTGACCAGAGCGCCGCAATTTCGCTGCCGCCCCTTTTCATTGCCTGCGATGTGACCAACCAACTGTTGGGACCGACGGGGGCCACCGCCGTGTTTGGTCCGCAAAAAGGATTGCGCGCCGACGACGCACCCAGACTTGAAATTCAGGCCCAGCGTCTCGCAGCCCTTCTTTGCACGGCTTGCGACCAGTCCAACGAACTCACCGCCGTAGCCGGCACCGGCGCAGCGGGAGGAATTGCGTTTGGGTTGATGGCCGCCTGCCGCGCGAAATTGATCCCGGGTTTCCCTCTTGTTTCGGACTGGCTGGCGCTGCCGGCCCGCATCGCAACGGCTGACCTCGTTCTTACCGGCGAAGGTCGGTTCGACACAACTTCACTGGGCGGGAAAGGTCCCGGTGCACTCATCGCCCTTGCGCGGGAAGCAGGCAAGCCGGTACACTTGTTCGCCGGCAGCTTGGAAATGGTAATGGAAGAAGGACGCTCCTTTCACGCGATTACTCCGCCCGGAATGCTTTTAAGCGAGGCGCTCCCCCGGACTGCGGAATTATTGGAGGCGGCCGTACGCGGCACTTTCGCCCCCGGCATCCGCTAGCGCGGGTTTCACTAACGATTCTACTCGCCAAGTTAAACCGGCGTTTTCAAAGATTATTCCACATGTCGCGCCGGACGATTGTGAGCATATCCCTTGGCAGCATTGCCGCCATCATCCTGGTGATGGTGTTGGCGCTGGGCGGATGCACGAGCAAACCCGACAAACCTGCGGAAAAGACGCCTCCCGTCGTAATAATTGAACCCGCACCTCCGCCGGTCGTTCTTCCGCCAACCGTGGAGAAACTTCCTCCCGTGATGCTCGGCATCGACGTATTGGAAGCGGAAAGATTCGCCGCCATTGCCGGGAAAAAAATCGGCCTGCTCACTCACCCGGCCGGGGTGAATCGCCGCGGCGAAAGCACCATCGACGTCATCCGGCGCGCACCCAACGTGAAGCTGGTCGCACTCTTCGCGCCCGAGCATGGGTTGTGGGGACTGGACAAGGCCGGGGACAATTTCGCCGACACCATCGACAAGCGCACCGGGCTCCCGGTTTATTCGCTGCACGGCAAGACACGCAAGCCCACCAAGGAAATGCTCAGGGGGCTCGACGCGCTGGTCATCGACCTGCAGGACATCGGTACCCGCTCGTATACTTTTATCAGCTGCCTGCGCCTGACGATGGAGGCATGTTTCGAGAACGGCGTGGAAGTCGTCGTGCTCGACCGGCCTAATCCCCTCGGCGGACTGAAGGTGGACGGCCCACCGCTCGACGCGGAATATGTCAGTTACGTCGGCGCATTCCGAATTCCCTATGTCCACGGCTTGACCATCGGGGAGCTGGCACACTTGGCGAAAGAAGCACCCGGAGTGATGGCCGTGCCGGACAAAGTGCGCAATAAAGGCCGGCTAACCGTAATCCCGATGCGCGGCTGGACGCGTTCGATGCGCTGGCCGGATACCCAGCTGAAATGGATTGCGACCTCGCCTTTTGTCCAAGACTACGCGGCGGTGGTTGGTTACGCAATGACCGGCCTCGGCACTGAGATTGGCGGATTCACGTGGGGCATCGGCATCAACCACGCTTTTCGCGGCATTGGTTATCCCAAGAAAACGCCCGACGAAATCATCAAGGAACTGGAGCAGTACAAAATTCCCGGGATTAAATTCATCAAGGCCCAAGGCATCGCGCGGGACGGAAAGATTATCACGGGAGTCTATGTCGACGTCGTCGACTACGACGCGTGGCGGCCCACCGAACTGTCGTTTTACATGATGAAAACCGCCGTGAAGTGGAGCACCACCAATCCATTTGTCTTCGCTCCCGCGGATCGCGCCAGCATGTTTAACAAACTGGTGGGCTCCGCCGCGTGGTGGAACGCGATCCGCACGCAAGGCGCCCGCGTGGACGTGGCCTCATTCCTCGCGAATTGGCAGATGCGCGACGCCATCTACCAGGAACAGAGCAGGAAATACTGGCTTTACCGGTAAGCGGTAGCCTCAATCGGATCCCAAAAACAGTGACGATCGCGTCCAATCCGCACTGGAGCGGCAGCGACCCCGCTGCCGTGCTTTCGCGGCAAGGTCGCCCACGCTCCAGATAGCTCGCGGCAAAATCGAGCGGCACGCGCCCAACTGAATTGAAATCCCCTGAGGATTTCTCGTGGGCGCGGGCCGGCCGTCTAAACGAAACCGATCACTCGGTTTTAGCCGACGCCACCTTGGCGCTGTTCTTCGCGACCCACGCATTATATTCGGCGCGCGGCATGAACTTCAGCGAGGCCGAGTTAATGCAATAGCGCAGACCCGTCGGAGCCGGACCGTCGTCAAACACATGACCCAGGTGCGCTCCGTCGACATTGCTGTGCACTTCCACCCGCGTCATCCCGAAACTGGAATCGGTGGTCTCGCCCACAAACGCCTTTTCGATCGGCTTCGTAAAGCTCGGCCAACCGGTGCCCGACTCAAATTTATCCCGGCTGTCGAAGAGCGGGGTGTTGCTGCACGCAGAGAAATAAACGCCGTCCGCATGATTATTCCAATATTCGTTCCGGAAAGGCATCTCCGTGCCTTGTTGGCGGGCGACGCGGTACTGTTCGGGCGTCAGCAACGCCCGCCATTCCGCATCGGTGTGTTTCACCGCGGTCTTGCTCATGTCGATGACCACCCGCGAAGGGAGACCACAGGCGGATTTTTCATCGCCGGGAGCGCAATACGGTTCGGTTTCCTTGGCGTCTTTTGTTTTCATGCGAGGGTCCATGGGATTAAGGCTGCCTGCGGCGAACATCGTCGCAGCCACAGGTAAAGTGAGGAGGAATAACGGCCACTTTTTCATGGGAAATATATAGTTAAAAATTACGCCTTCGCAACCAGAGCGGATGCGTCCGGCTAACCATGAGAGTCCCCGCGGCCGGTTTTATTCCACGCGAACCTTGGCCTGGCCGTCGTGAAATTCATTGATCAATGACTGGCCAGCCTTGAGCCCGCGGGCGCGCGCGACCGGCCGCCCCGACGCATCGCGCACGATGGCATAACCGCGCTTGAGCACGGACTTCGGGCTCGCGGATTCCAGCCGCTTCCAAAGCGCGAGCAGATGATGCGATTCCTGCTGAACGCGTTTTTCCGGTGAAGCTCCCGCCAATCGCGAGGCGACCACCGCCAGCGAACCACGTCGCGTCTGCACCGCCGCGCGAAGAGTCGCCGCCAACCGGTTGGCAAGATCGTCGAGGCGCAGTTGATTTTGTTCAATCGCCGCGACCGGACTAAGCAGGCGCAACCGGCTGCGCGCATGATCGAGTTTCTCGCGGGTCCGCCCAATCGCGTCGTCCACCGTGACCGCCAGCAACTTCGCTGCATCAATGGCGCGACCAGTCCACGCCACGTAGTTGCTCGAGATGAGTTCCGCCGCACCACTGGGTGTTTCCGCGCGCGCATCCGCCACGAAGTCGCACAACGTGTAATCGATCTCGTGCCCCACCGCCGAAATCACCGGCACCCCGCACGCCGCCACCGCCCGCACCAGTGGCTCTTCGTTAAAGGCCCATAGGTCCTCAGTGCTCCCGCCGCCGCGACCGATTACGAGCAGCTCGAAAATTCCCTGACTCTCCGCCAGCCGCAACATTTCGACCATTTCAGCCGCCGCGCCGATTCCCTGCACCTTCGCGGGCAACACCACCAGACGGCCATTCCACCCACGACGCTGCAGAATACTGATGAAGTCCCGCACCGCCGCGCCGGTGGGCGAAGTGATGAAGCCAATCACGGCGGGCAGCGGGGGAACCGGCTTTTTGCGCGTCGCGTCGAACAGGCCTTCAGCCGCGAGCCGTTGTTTCAACTGCTCCAACTCCTGCTGCAATCGCCCTGCGCCGTGATCCACCAACGCGCGCACGACCAGTTGATATTGGCCCCGGGTTTCATAAACGCTCAGCGCACCGTAGGCCACCACTTGCACGCCATCGCGCAGTTCAACTTTCTGGCGCGCCGCATCGCCCCTGAACAGCACGCACGACAATTGCGCGCCTGCATCCTTGAGCGAAAAATAAAAATGCCCGCTGGCCTGCGCGCGCAGGTTGGAAATCTCACCCCTGACCCAACCCGGACGAATTCCCTCATCGAGCAGCTCCTTCACCTCGCGGGTGAATTCCGTCACACTCCGGATGCGGCCGGTGTCATCGAGCAGAAATTCACTTTCCCTTTTTGCCATATTTGACCCTCACAAAATGCATGACAACCGAAACCGCCACGAGCGCCATCAATCCGAGCAACGCCACCTTGCCTTTGCCGTGGATAATGGCGTCGCCGAAAATAATGAACGCGCAGGCATAGAGCACATTGACCACCCACGAAATGGAAAGGTACGTGAAGAAGGGGATTTCCGCCAGGCCCAACAACACATTTTGCACCACAAACGGCGGCCCCGGGGTGATGCGGACGAGCAGGGTAATCTGGACTTGATCCGCCGCAGCGACGACGGGGATTTTATATTTTGTACGGCCGATGATCTGTTCCAGCCACGGCCGCAGGCCGTAGCGCGCCAGCCAGTAGCTGATCGCGAGGTCGGACACGAGCGCCGCGCCGGACGCGGCGATCACGCCACCGACGCCCATCTGCGCGGAAAACGCGGAGGCGGCCGCGAGATAGAAAAGACTCATCGGAAATCCGACCGCCGGCAAGATGGCCATCGCGCCGAAGAAAGGCAACGGGCCCGCCGACCGCAGAACCGCGATCGCATCGTCAATTGAAAGCCGGACATTAAAATCATGGATTTTTAACCACCAAAAACCCCCGGCAGCCATCGCGATCAATGCGATGATCGTTGCGATCATTTTCCACGGGGACAGGGCTTTCTCCATAAGCCCGCCACGATGCGCGGACGCCGTTGCACCCGTCAAGGCCGGAGGGTTCACGAAACGATGCGTCGCTCAAAAACACTCTCGCGCCCGCGACGACACCCCATTGTCATTCCGGCAGGAATGCCACTCTCCCCCTCCACCGCCCGGTTGGGTCAAAGTTTTTCCGGGAAGTCTGCTCCCGTCCTGCTGGCAGTTCTGATCGCCCTCCTTTACGGCGGAAGTTATCTCAGCTGGTATTTGGGCACACCCTTGGGTCAGGTCCCGGTACTCGACGAGCAGGAAAATATCACACTCGCGACGTCAATTTATCACGGAACCCTGGCAGCCGAACCTTTCTATCGCAGTCCCGGCTACGCGCTCGGATTAGCCTGCTTTCGCTGGATCGGAATTCCTGCATCCTCTCTTTTCCCCGCCGCCCTGGCGTTCGGCGTTTTGCTCCATGCGTTAAACGCGGCATTGGGCGCGCAAATCGCCGGACGGCTATTCGGACGAAACGCCGCTTTTTTTGCCGGCCTCCTGATCGCACTTAATCCCGTTCTGGTCTATTTTTCCACGCAGGCCCTCGACGCAGTTCCATCGTTAACGTTGTTTCTGCTCGGGCTCAATCGGCTGATAAAACCCCGGGGAGTTTCCGTGGCTTCGTCAGACTGGATCGGGGCCAGTCTTTTTTGGGGCGCCGCAACCATTGTCCGGCCCAATTTTCTGGCGGTCTGGCTACTGTTGCCCGTTTTAGCCGGAATTATTTCCGCGGCGCAGAATCGCCGTCGCCACGTCTGTGCCGCGCTCGCGGGATTGATTTTATTTGCCGCTCTTGGTTGCTGGCAATGGTCCGTCGCCGGCACTGCGGGGTTTCTTCCATGGCAGGGTGCCTACAATCTTTGGGCGGCAAACCAACCCGGAAGCAATGGTCGTTTTTACGTGCAAAAGAGCATCCTGCCCGTCGAACTGGCGCGCCAGAATCCCGCGCGAATTGAATCCATCCTGTACTATCAACAGGCCACCGGGCGCACCGATGCAAACATCCCTGCCATGAATTCATATTGGCGCGGGCGATTTGTTTCGGAGGTGACCACGCACCCGCTGGCTTGGTTGCACCTGCTCAGCCGCAAAGCGTACGCTCTCTGCAACGACTGGGAGCAGTACAACAATAAGACATACGCGTTTCATCGGGAGCGCTCACCCTGGCTCCGGTGGAATCCCCTTTCGTGGGGGATTTTTTTTGTCTTGGGCATTGCCGGCCTTGCGCAACTGGCCATGGCGGATCGACCCCGTGCCTTGCTCGTCACTCTGATCGGAGTGGTCTATTCCTTGTCGGTTCTACTTTTCTACGTCAGCGACCGGTTCCGCTTGCCCTTGGTCGCGCTCAACACGGTGCTGGCCGCCGGCGCCCTGGCAGCGCCGGCGTTCTGGCGCAATCGGCCGCGGCATCGACAGTGGTTGCTTGGTGTCGGAATCCTGTTGGCGGGCACGCTGACTTTCTCCCGCTTTGACGGCGTAGACAGCACGGCAACATTCGTCCAGGACCACGCCTTGCTCGCCCGCGCCGCCGATACCGTCGGTCAAGATCGCACCGCGTGGATCGAAGCGCGAGCCGCGCTCGCCCTCCAGCCCGGACATCCCGACGCCATGCGCATTGCGATTGCCGCTTACTTCAACGAGCTGCTGAACGGAACGGCCCGGCCCACTGACGAAACCCAGTGGCTTGAGATTTCCCGGCATTTTCTCGCCGCCACGAGCTCAGGTGGCAGCACATCGGATCTGCGGATCGTTGCCGCACTCGCACTCTGGCGGTCGGGCGAACATGACGCAGCCCGGACATTCTGGCGGGGCGAATTGCCAAATCCCGGCGCCGTCTCCGCCCTGCTACTCTCGGGCGACGAAGGCGAATCTCGAAACGCATTCGCCCACTTCGATGCCAACGCCTGGCGGCAGCCGCTTGTTCAACTGGCGGCGGCGCAGCAGGGCATCGCTCCTCCAACCGGAGTGGCCCGGCCATTTTTCGCAAATCCCCAGGAGATGAACGAAACGCTCTTTTTTCCCCGTCCGTCGAAATGAGCGCTCCCTCCCGTCCGCATGAATCGGCTTCGTTTTTGCTGGCCGCCGCTTTGGTGGCAATGCCGCTTCTACAACTGCTTTCCATCGATTTCGACCGGACTGGTGCATTGTGCCTGACGCTTCCATTTCTTTGGTCAGGTCGGTCCCTCCTCGAATCTTCGCTCGCCCGGATCCAAAGAGGGTTCGGCCGGTTGAGCTGGTGTCTGCCGATATTTTTTATGGTGGCGGTGGAATCCGCGACGGCCGCCGGCCCTCAATTTGCGCCCGCCTTGGTCACGACCGCGTGCTGGGTGCTGCTCGCCGCCGCCGCGCTTATCGCCGGTGAATTGGTCGCGCGCGACGCCTACACCGGTCCCCGATTGTTGGGAGCGTTGGCCCTCAGCACACTGGTGGGAATCGTCGCGGTCTGGGTTCTCTGGTGGCTCGGAGGACGCGGACCGGTACCACTCTACGCCCACTACCGGATCTTTGGCCTGCACACGATCAGCGGCTCCATTGCCGCGATTGCGCTGGTCATCCAATCGTGGGATTCCCCTCGAAAACGCAATTGGTGGTTCGCAGCGGGCGCGGTGAATTGGGCCGGGTTGCTCTGGTCGGGCGGACGCGCTCCGATGGTGGCACTGGTTGTGCCGCTTGCGGCTTGGTGGATTGTTGGCAATGCGACGCTGCGGCGACGACTGGCAAAAAACGGGTCCGGTTTATTGACCGCCGGCTTGTTGCTCTCCCTTGCCCTGTGGACGCCCCGGCCGGAATTGGGCTGGTGGAACGCGCTCCACCGGACCACGGCTGCGAATGTCGGACCCGCCCTCAGCATCAGCGCAATCACGTCCACCCGCAGCGATTTTTGGCGGGAGTCCCTGGAGCGCGTAATCCTTCGGCCGTGGCTTGGTCATGGTGCTGACTCCTATCGTTTCCTGACCCCAAAACTGGATGGCCAGCAGCCCCACAATTTCATTCTCCAGCTATTGCTTGACGTGGGGGTTATTGGCACCGTTGCGGCACTGCTTTTTCTCAGTGCATTGATTTTAAAAGCTGCCCGACGCGCAGTGGCCGAAAGAGGCGTCGGACCGACCGCACCCTGGCTTGCACTCGTCCTTGCCAGCCTCATCGCCGGCCTGCTGGACGGCGTATTTTACCATTTGGTCGCACTTTTACCGGCAACGATTGCCTTGGGTGTCCTCACGTTCACCAGCAGCAGTGCCGAGAAAACTCCCGGGCGCAATCGCGCCAGTCGGATCGTCGCCACTATCGCAGTGGGATTGGCGGCAGTCCTCGTCGGATTGCATACGTGGTTGTTTTATTCACTCGCGGTTGCGCCCGTGCCGGAATTGCCGACCTCCCGCAGCGCCCGGTTAATACGGGCGTTCCCGAGCACGACCTTCGGCTTGTGGCGGTGGCTCGATGAATGGCGCTCCACCGATCCGGCCGCCGCACTCGAATGGAGCCGCTGGGCGGAAACTCATTCGGCCAACCCACCGTCCTTCCATATCTACACCGCCCGGTTGTTGCTAGCCCAAGGCGATCGCGACGGTGGATTGAAGGAACTTCGCGCTGCGTTCGCCGAAGCCCACCGATTGAATCAACCCGCTATTGCGGAAATGATCCGCACGGTTGAATCTGCCCCCCGCTGAACGGTCCATGTCCCGCCGCCATCCCAACACTCTTCGCCAGCGAACGTTGCCCGCGCTTTTGCTGGCGGGAGATGCCGTCTGTGTTTTTGGCGGAATGTTAATTGGCTACGCGCTGCGCTATCACACCGCTTTCGGTTCTTTCTTCATCGATGTCATCAATCCGAAATTAGCGGACTACCTGCCGCTGTTGCTGCTCGGTACCGTTTTTCTCCTCGCCGCTTTCGTCCATCTCAATCTGTACGATGACCGTCTGTTGTTGCGGCGCTATCTCGCGTTTAATCTCATCTTCAAGGGCGCCGCGTTCTGGTTCGCCGCCTACCTGGGATTATCGCTGGTCCTCAAGTTCGATCCGCCCATTTCCCGGCTCTTCATGGTGTTCGCGTGGTGCGGAGTGTTCTCGCTGCTCTATCTCTGGCGCAATTTATTTTATCTCCTGATTTCATCCGGCCCGCTGCGGGAAAAAATCCAGCAACGCACGGTGATTCTGGGTTGGAACGCGGAGGTCGATGCTCTGGTGGCGGAAATCAGTCCTTTACCTTCCCACCCGCTCCGCCTGATTGGGACAGTCGCGCTTCCCGCCAGCACGCACAGTCAACCGCCGTTCGCGCCGAACCTTCCCGCCTTGGGGGATTTTGGCCAACTCGCCGCGATCTTCGAAACCCATCGGGTCGACGTGTTGATTGCCGCGCGGCTGGATATGCCGACCCGCGATATTGCCCGGCTGGTGGAACAATGCGAACGCTCCTACGTCGACTTGAAGGTCGTTCCCTCGATGTTCCAGATCTTCTTTTCCGGACTAAGACTGCAGACCTACGGACGGATCCCGGTGCTTGGAATTGAGGAGCTCGCGATCGAAAAACTGCTCAACCGGATCGCCAAGCGGTTCGTCGATGTGGTCGGCGCGATGATTGGACTCATTATTTTTTCACCAGTCATCGCCGTCCTTGCGGTCCTGATCAAACGCGAATCGCCCAACGGGCCCGTGTTTTTTTCCCAATCCCGCATCGGAACGAACCACTGTCCGTTCACGCTCTATAAACTGCGCAGCATGGGACCTGACGCCGCCGCGCACGATCACCTGCACCAGAGCACTGCGCGCGACGACCAGCGATTGCTGCGCGTCGGCCGGTTCATCCGTCGCTGGAACCTCGACGAGACCCCGCAATTCTGGAACGTGCTGCGCGGCGAGATGAGTTTGGTGGGCCCACGGCCGGAACGGCCGGTTCACGTGGAGCGGCTCTCGGATGAAATTCCGCATTATCTTCCTCGCCATGTGGTAAAACCCGGCATGACCGGTTGGGCGCAAATCAACGGGTTGCGCGGTGAAGGCGCGCTGGCCCAGCGCATCCAGCATGATATTTACTACATCGAAAACTGGTCGCCGTGGCTCGATGCCCAAATTCTTTTACTCACCTTGGTCCGCTGGCGAAACCCCAGTGCCTACTGATGAATCCGGCAACGGAATCCCGGGGAGCGGAAAAATGGGCGGTTTTTATTTCCCTCGCGGCGTTGGTTTTTTTCAGCCGCGCCTGGCTGATAAAAACCTGGGGATCGCCATTGCCTTTTTGGGACCAATGGGACGCTGAGGCGATCGGCCTGTATGCGCCCTGGATGAACGGCTCATTCCATTGGGCGGATCTTTTCAAGGCCCACAACGAACACCGCATTGCACTCACGCGGCTGGCCGACCTCGTTCTCTTCACCGCGTATCACGGATGGAATCCGTGGGCGCAGGTTCTCCTGAATGCCCTGTTGCACGCCGGCACGGCAGTCTTGCTCGCCGCCATTTTCTGGCCGGACCTAGCCTCGCAACGACGCGTGGTGTTGGTCGCTGGAATCGCCGTTCTTTTCACCTCGGCCTGCGGCTGGCAAAACGCGTTGTATGGATTCCAGTCCCAAGTGTATTTTGCAAATCTGCTCGACGTGATCGCAATCGCCGGCCTTTGCGGATCAAGGCCTTTTTGCTGGCGCTGGTGGATCGGTTTGCTTTCCGGCGGGCTCGCATTTTTCTCGAACGCCGGCGGAATTCTCGCGGCCGTGGCCGCAGTGGCGGTCGGATTGATTTCCCTCGGGGAAAATCGGCGCCAGACCGGCTCGTGGCTGGCCTTGGGATTGATCGCCGCCGTCGTCGCGCTCGCCTCGTCGGCCGGCGGCAGTGCTCCTCAACACGCGGCCTTTCACTCCGAAAGCATCATCAATTTCCTCGCCGTCTTCGCTCACTGTCTCGCGTGGCCATGGATCAACGATGGACTCTTTTTTCTGGTCATGCAATTGCCGCTCGTCTGGCTGGTACTTGCCCGATGGCGCGAAAAAAATCCCCTGACGCCAATGGAACGCTGCGCACTGGCGCTGGGCCTCTTCGGCTTTTTGCAAGCCGCGGCCATCGCCTATTCGCGTGGCGGGGTGTTGCCGGGGTTTCGTCCGCTTTCGCGCTATCAGGATCCGCTGCTGCTCGGGGTCGTCGGGCAACTGGTCGCGATGATTATTCTGTTTTCCAGTCGCGCGCGCTTTATTCGAATCGCAGGACTCGTCTGGTGTGCCGTGGCGATGGCCGGGCTCATCACGCTGACCGAAACTAATTTCACCGTTCATCTTCCGTTCAAGCGCGCGCAGGATCGGGCCAATCTCGCCATCGTGCGCACCTACGCCGCAACCCACGATCCCGCCGCGTTCACCAGCGATCCCGATTTTTCCGGTCCCCATCCAAATCCGCGCGTGGTTCAAAAGGTCATCGATGACCCCTCGCTGCGCTCTACCCTGCCCGCGGAGATTCTCGCGCCAGCCTCCACCGATATCGCCTCACTTCCGTGGTGCATCCGCCACAGCGCCGGGCTCACCGCAACCAGCGCGCTGCTTTTGCTCTGCGCCCTCGGCCTGTCATTGCGGCGAAAATCAAACCGGCCGGACCCGGCGATGCCCGCGCAGGCGGGCACGAATTAGCGCAATCCGCTTCCACGCCCCAAAGGCCAGCGCGTATTTCCAATGAATCAATCGTGAATTTCGCGGATTAAAGTGCTTCAGATAAACATCCCGGTTCGCATCGAAAATTGCGCGCGACATCCGGTCGAAATCCCGCGCCACACTCAGTCCTTTCAAATGCACGATGCTGACCGATCCATCGTAAACGATTTTCCAACCCGCGCGCGCCACACGGATGCACAAGTCGAGGTCATCGCCGTACATGAAAAATGCCTCGTCGAACACTTTCCCATCCGGCGCGACCTCCGTCAGCATTCGGCGCGGCGCCAACATAAACGCGCCGTTGATCGCACCCACTTCATAGGTTCCGTCGACCGGGAGATGAGTGAGATTATATCCGGAAAAAAACGCCCGCTTCGAAAAAACTGAAGCCAGCCCCGACGCGCGGCAGAACCCATCCCACAAAGTCGGAATACTCCGCCGGCACGCCTGATCCATCGTGCCATCCGCCTGCACCAGCTTCGGCGAAATCAGCCCGATGCTGGCGTCTTTTTCCAACCGCGCGATGCAATGGAGCAGAGCGGTTTCATTCACCACCGTATCTGGATTGAGAAACAAAACATAGTCGCCCGAGGTACGCGCAAACCCGAGATTGTTAGCCCGCCCGAAACCAAGATTGCCCGGTGGCGCCACATAGGCAACCCAGGGAAAATCGCGTCGCAATAATTCCCCAGTCCCGTCGGTATCGCGTGAATTATCCACCACGATTGTGCTGACCAAACCGCCGCTCGATTTCTGTGGGACCGACGCCAGACAGGGTCCAATTTCATCGTGAGACCTATAAGCGACAATAACAACGGTGAGAATGGGGACGGCTGATTTTTCGAGAGGCATCCGTACTGGTAAAACAGCACCGCCAACGATGAAGTGGCAAGATCCAACCCGGCGCAATTTTTCGGAATTATTCCCGGCTCACGCTTCACTCTTTTCCCGATCTTCCGCTGCAACCAATCCCAACGTCACGCAAACGGCTGCCAGTCCAATCAACCAGGCCGCATGTGCACTTCCCCATCTTGCCCAATATCCGATCAGACTTAACGGACGCGGCATCATAATAGCAATTTCTCCGGGACCGGCCATCGCCTCACCGTTGATCCGGTGCAGGCCCGGTCCGGTCTGCGCCAGCCACTCGGCCCATTCACCGATATAGCGTCCCGAAGCCGCAAAATAGTTTTTTGAGCCCGAGCCTTCGTCCACCAAGGCAAGCTTGAGACGGGTCGCATCACCCCGGACAAAAACAACCATCGCCCGCGTTCGTACGGCAAACTTTCCGCTGAGCCAGCGCCAGTCATCGTGTGGCCCAGGAAGACCGGCGGCCAGGATTTTATCCGGAGTGATGCCCACGGGAGGACGCTGCAGCTCCGGAGGCAAAACCGAAGCGAGAGACGGGGAATTCATCACCTGCGAAAGGATCCGGGGATCAGGATCCAATCCGACTCCCGTCATTGCGGTGACCGGGCCTCCGTTCAAAACACTATTAACCGCTTCGAATCTCCGGGCCGCAGTCGCTTCCAATTTCGGACGCTCCGTGCGAAAAAAATCATCCAGGAGTCGCAATCCTCCGTAACCGGCGACACCGATCCAAACCGCCGCAAGCACTATTCCCATAGTACGCGAAGACCGATTGTACTGCGTCGACCAATGATGCACCACGAGGGCCAAAGCCAACAGATTGCTCCAAGCCAACGGCGCAAGAAAATCGGCGTAACGTGAGGCCGGAATTGCCTCCACTCCGCCACGGCTCCACGCACCGCCCGCCGCGCATCCGATCGCCCAGATTCCGACGCCAATAATAAAAAGCTCCTCCTGCCGCGGCTGAACTCCACGGCGAACGATCTGAATCGTCAGCAGGAAGATCGGAAGACAAGCCAAAGCACAAAGCCACCCAATCCGGCAATTGGGCCACGCCAGTGCCGTCACCCAAATACTGAAAAAACTCAAAATGGATTTCACCCGCGCGAATTCCATGACCGGCGCTTCGGGGCGCAGCAAAATCCCCCACAGGAAACAGGCAATGCCACCAGCCAGCATTGTCAGGTTAAACGCCGAGGTTTTTCTTTCGCTGACGATCACCAACAGGGTCAGGCCAACAATGAGCGGCCCGGCGAGTGCGCCCGCGCCCATCGCAAGTGGTGCGGCCATGCCAACCAAAAGCGGAAGCCACCATTGACCCGTTGACCAAGCCCGGCTCGCGGTCGCAACCACGCCGAAACTGAGCAATACCAGAATTCCAAACGAAGATTGAAATCCCCACAAAATATTTTCGTAGGCAAAAGGAAAACCAAAGGCAACGAGAGCCCCCACGATCACCGTCGTTCTCCAGACCCAACCCATTCGGAGATCAAGCAGAACTCGAACGGCAAGACCCGCCGTCAACGCCGGAAAAATCGCCTGGGCGACCATTTGAACGATCGGATCCCACTGACCGCACAATTCAAGCAAGCCGAGGTTCCACAGGTGCGTCCATACAATGTGGTGCTCAAGATGTGGCGCAAAAATCGCGTGCCAGGAAAACGTCCCGTCAATCCAAGGTTCATAAATCACCAATCCTTCGCGATCCCATTGATCCCAATAGGGGATTCCTGTTCCCAAACTTCCGACCAGCGCCACTCGCAGGACGAAAACCGCAAGCCCAATCAGGATCGGAACAACCAACCATCGGGCCAATCGACCTTCTCGTTTCGCCGTGGCTTGGGAAGCGATGGAGAATTCAGGCGGATTCATTTCCATCCGAGTCCAAGCCAAAAAGGGCCAGCACCAGACTCAAGCCTGCTCCCACGAACAACCAATCGCTGCCATTCAAACAATGGCGGATATAATAACCAGCCACGGACATTTCGCGCGGAGCCGTTATCGCAAATCCCGCACCCTTCCCGTCGCCGGCAATCCGCATCTGGTACTCACCCACCGGAACCCGGAGGCTGACTTCCTGCCATGGCGGGGGAACCTCGGTGGACGGTAAAACCGGGCAAGCCGCCCCGACTTCACCCGTCCTGGTGAGAAACTCCACGACACAACGTCCCGAGTCAGCCGACACCACGTAAGAGAATGCGACCGCGCCTCGTGTTAACGAAAAAAACGTCGACCTGACCTCCAGGCGTTCTGCAAACAGACCAGCCTTCGGACGATTTCCCCATCCTGCGTAACCTCCCGGCGTGCCAACAGTGGGGCCAAATCCACCTTCCTCCCAACCGGGACCCGGTAAAAATCCGAACCCGTCCGGCGGCCGTACCTGAAGAGCAGGGGGAAGTGCGCGCCCCAGTGGACCGATCCACGATCCGGCCATCATCGCCGGCCTATCCCATCGTTCAACATCTTGGAGAGCCGCCCTGTCCCCCACTCTCAAAAACGAAACCAAGCGGTCCTTTTCAAGGTGCCGGGCCAGCCGCCACGGTCCCAGCAAATCCGTTGCGACTTCGGCAGAGACACCGGCTATTCCGATGGCCACCACAAACGCCCAGGTGGGCACAATCAGCCGGAGCCACCGCCGGTTTCGCCCTGCCCGGGTATTTAAAAGAATGATCGCCGCAAAATTGGCCGCCAATCCAATCGCCAAAATATCCAAGTATCTCGACGCCGGTGACCCGAAGACCAATGAAGCCCCGCGAAACCACGCGATCGCCATCATTTGAACAACGACCCAACCGGCGAGAAACAGGGCACCCTCCGACAAGGGGGCAAGACGACCGGTCTGTCGGCGAAGCAAATCGAAAGAGACGATTCCAAACGGCATCCAAACGATCAAGGAAACCAACATCACCCCGGAAATCGGCCAGGCCAGCAATCTCCACATCGCGACACAAAAATCCGCCCAGGAATCGCTCGCCAGTTTGACATGGCCGGCCACATCGACCCGGACTAACCATGCCATTACGGTAAGCGCCACGGCCACACCGGCGGTGATCAAATCGGAGCGCGTAATTCGTCTCCTTTTTAGCATCCTCATTCCCAGTACCGGCAATAGGGCGGCACCGACCAGTCCGCCGGAACCCAACGAGAAGGTGGCGCACACTCCGGCAAGCAACCCCACGCACCACCGCATCTGTCCCGCCCGCGCACCCAGCAGGCCCCACCCACTCAGCAGCGAAAACAACAGGAGGAAATAAAACGAGGTCTGAAAACCCCATAGAGTATTCTCGTGGGCAAACGGAAGGATGCCGATCAGGGCCACAAACAAACAAATCCACGGATGCCACCGGGAATTGGCGTGCCGCATGAGCCATGCACCCAACCCGCCAAGCAATATCGCATGCAACACGGCGGAGACAGCCAGCTCCAACACGGGATCCCACTGCCTGCCGGTAAGCCGGAATAGCAGAATTGAAAGGATCCGGCTTGGCACGATCCGGTGTTCATTCCAAGGATGGATCAATCGGTTCCACGTCCATTCCCCGCGGAGTATCGGCAGGTAAACCGCTTCACCTTCTGCGCTCCATTGGTCGGCAAACGGCACTTCCCCGCCAAACCGCTCGATCAGACTCCATTTGCCGGCGAGCACCAGCAAGGTCAACAGGATGGATTTAAGCGCTATCTGTCTTCGCCGGCTTCCAAGAAAATCCATCTGCACCGAAAAAAAATGACGGCGCGAACGATTCTCGCCAGGCTGATCGGACCGCGCATGAGGGGCAGGCGACGAATGAAGCGGGATCATGGTCGCGTTTCGCGCGTATCTATCGGCCGGCAGCGCCCGGGTTTGGATTTCAATCGCGCACTCAATTCCATGCCGGCCATTCCCAGCAGCCAAAGGACAATCACCATGAGGTCAATCCACCTCCGAACAAACGGATGCAAATCGCGCGACCGTAACCACCGGTGAAACATCCTTGTCACAATTCGGACTTCCCTTGCGCATCAGCGCGGGATGGAATCGGAAAATCCAATGCCCGCAATCGCCGTTCAGGGCATCGTCCCGTGCGTCCCAGGAAACCATCCCAGGTACCAAGCGCGGCTGCTTTGAGTTTGCCCCATTTGTTCGCTTCAAAAGCGAGCACTCGAAACATGTTGTAACCCGCAAAGCAAAGATCGAACGAAGCCCAATGGGGCATCGCCAGCGCATGCCGGCGCCAGACCCGCACCCGATTTCGTGCGATGAAGTAATGGCGAAAAGCCGCATGATTCATCGGACGGAAATCATGCCCCAACTTGGTCAACGTCTTCCTATTCCCCAGATGATGTTCCAAAACTGCCATTGGAGCGACAGCGACTGAATGGCCGGCCCGAATCACGCGCAAACAGTAGTCGATATCCACATAATCAATAAAGAGAGCTTCATCAAAACGTCCGACTTCATTCCACACGGATAATTGGATCAATGATCCTGAAGTGATCACCATGGTGACTTCCTCTAGCTCGGCATCATGCACGGCCCTTTGGAATAACCCCGGCCAATGCGGATTGCGCCGCACCCAGCGGTAAGGCGAGATCCTGATTTCCGGCTCCTCGATCTTCGGACCGATCACCGCCGCGAGGGGAAGCTGGAGATGCCGCGCCCAGAGTCCGGCGCACATGCCAGGCTGCGGCCGGCTGTCCTGATCGAATGTCACCATCCATTTGAAGTCTTCACTTTGCGCCCATTCCGCTCCTCGATTCAGGGCGGTCGCCAACCCGAGGTTTTCTCCCAGCGCCAGCAACTCCACCCCCGGGATCGCCGCCATCGCGCGCCTCGCTTCAGGATCCGAGCCATTGTCCACGACCAACACCCGGCCGCATTCGCGCACCATCGCTCGCAGGTTTTCCTCCACGGTCGCCGCCGGATGATAGGTCACCACGACGCCGGCAATCTTTGAATTGTCCATGATGGTCATATCCGGATTTTCATCGCCTACCGAAACCGCCAGCGCAGCGACGACCCGACGCGAATGAATGCACGTTTAAATGAACGCCAACCGTCCGCAAAAAAAGCCGGTCCGTTACCTCCGCCGCCGATGGCGATCCCGTCGCGCCGCCATGCGTCCTGCAACGCCCGTGCCGCCTGGTCATTGGTCCGTCGCTGGGTGTTGGGCAAAGGATCATCGGGTGGTCTCCGGTGATAGCGAGCGAGCGGTCGTGGCACCACCTTGATTTCAAAGCTCCGCGCCGCCCGCATGTTGAATTCCCAGTCCTCAAGCAGATTCAAATCCTCCCGATACGTCCCCGCGGAAAACACCCGCTCGTGCCAGAGAGCTGCGTTGATCGTGAACTGATTCGCCTCCGCCATTTCCCGCACCTCGACTTGCTTGAAACAAGGGTTGAGCGGCTTGCCTCCGCAATTTTCCACCACTCCAGCGCGATAGCGTTCGTAAACCAATTCCGTCTGACAGACCGCTCCGCCCACACGCGGATTGTCGTTGTCGCCGCTGACCGCAGCCATCATCTGCTCCAAAAACAGCGGATTCCAGGTATCGTCGTCATCGAGGAACGCATACCAAGGTCCGTGTGCGAGTTTGATTCCGTCGTTCAACGCGGCGCCGCGCACCCTTCCCGCCTCCACCACGATAACCCGGAGCGCCGTATTTTCTGCCACCGAGTCAACCGCGGTTTTTCCCTCGGCTCCAATGGCGACCATCACAATTTCAGCCGGCGGTAAAGTTTGCGCGCGAATACTCGCGAGCGCCCGAACGAGCAACTCGGGCCTTCCGCAACTGCGCACAATCACGCTGATGTCAGTCGCGCCCATGTTTCGCGTCTTGTCCGCGCGGACGCCAATGAGCCAGCGCCCAGATCATCCGGCGAATAAAATTCCCGCCTGTCCTGAATACTGCACCCGCCAATTTTCCTCCATGGCTTAACAACACCGACGCCTCCTCCCGGCAAACCAGCCCGTGCATCTCCAGTCGCTGGCTGATGCCGTTCACATCAAATCGCGCGAAGGGAATCGAAAGCACGTCCACTGCGGATCCCGAAAACACCCGATGCCACAGATCGTAATCCATGGCGATTTGCAGCCGCGGATTGAACCCGCCGATCGCCACCAATTTTTCCCGCCGGATGAGGGTCGCCGGATGCGCCAGCCAACAGGTAAGCAACGGCCATTGCGTCGCCAAAGGCGGCATCGCGCGCGGCGCCGCGGCGCCATCGTACTGCACCGCACCCGTGACGACCTGCGCGCGCGTTCCTGCCAGCAACGCCAGCAACCACGCCGCGTCCAGTGTCTCGTGCACCGCATCGCCCCCGTTCAAAAACCACACCCATTCGCCATGCGCGGCGGCAATTCCCGCATTAAAGGCATCGGCAATTCCCTGCGGCGGTCGCGCAATGACAATCACTCCCCCGCCGCTTTCGGCGGCAATTTTGCCGGTCGCTTCAGGGTTGGTCCCGCCATCAACCACCAGCTGTTCCACGTCCGCTGTCCGCAGCAACCGCGCACTGGCCAAAGTCCGCGCCAGACCGGCGGCGTCATCCTTGGTGACGGTAATGATACTGAGGCGGAGATTATTCATTTCTCCGGGAAATGCCGGGAGGCCTGTTCATATTGCTGGTCAGGATCACTCGGACCCGGAGTCGGCGCAATGCAGCAATTGTCCGCGCAGTCTCCGAAAAAGCGGCAGCAGCCGGCGCATGAAAAACCGATCCCATCGATTCTGGAGGGAAGTGCCGGATGGCAAACGCTGAAAACCCAGCAACGGAGCGATGCCATAGGTCGCTTTCAACCGTGATTGGATGCGAACCAATTTCGCCAGATACGGCAGGTAAATGATGTCCCGCAACGCGGAGGTAAGCTTTCCCTTGTAACTGCGCAGGCCCGCCTCAAACCAGCCGGGCGAAATTTCGCGAATGCCTTGAAAATGATAGAACAGCAACCTCCGGTCGTTCACCAGGATGTTCGATCCCTCACGCGCAATCCGTACCTCGTCCATGTTCCATGGCGCGGCATTGATTCCGGGATGATCGAGCACCCGCACTCCACCAAACCTTTTCGGGAATTCGGTCAGGTATCCTTGATCGGCAAACCGGCCTTGATCGATATGATCGTGACACCATTCCAAACACTTCACCCGCCACCATTCCAAACACGCCATCCCGTCGCGATCACGGCGAAACGACACCCAGGCGACATTATAAACACCCCATTTCAAAAGATGAGCCAGCCGGTCGGGAAAGCGATGCGGCACGATCCCAATCGAAGCGTCACCCTGTTCGGCAAATATCGCCGACGGAGGCCCGAAAAAATATAAATCCGAATCCAAATAGGTCATTTGTCCAGCCTCCGGAACCAAGCCGAGACAATACCGCACGAGCACCGGCGTGGCGGTAAAATAGAACTCGACCTTGGTCCTCTTGGAGCGGACCGCCGCGTAATCCGGTTCAGCAGCGAGGAATTCTTCGAGCGAAATCCCGATCAACGTCGGTTGTTTCATTTCAGTGACGACTCTTTGGGTCACGTCATCGAAGCAAAGCACGTACAGCCGGAAGGGGTCACCCTGCGCCAGCAGTGAATCGTGCAAACAGATCAACCGGGCCACATAGCCCTGATCGCAGTAAGTGCAGAAATAATGCATGCGTTATTGCCCGGTCTCAATGGACATTTGCTCTACCCGTTCAAAATGAAAGCCACGGTATTGAACCCGTGGATCCAGCTCTTCAAATCCGGGCCATTCCGTTTTGAGCCGGTAATGCGGTCCCAGGAAATCGAGCAAGGTCGCGCGACTGAAGAGCCACGCAGGATAACTCCCGCCACCCAATTCCGCCGGTGTATGCTGGACCACCAACTGATCGTTTCCCTCAAGCAGGATCGGCGTCCGGTCGATCAAGATATGGCGGAACCCTCGGTCAGTCGCCTCCGCCAGTATTTCCCGGGGATTTTCCAAATAGGACAAAACGCTCGAAAAGAGAATGAGCGTCGGAGCAGAGGATCCCAACGCCGCTTCAATCGATTTGTGAAATGTGAGCACGTCATCAGAAAATTCCGCACCCGCCGCAACATAGTGCGGTTGTTCAACGACGCGCCAGTGGGCAACAGTCTCCTCATTTAATGCAATGCGGTTTTGCGACCATGCGCTACCCAATGAACCCCCAAAATCGACGACATCGATTTTCCCGCCCCATTCTTTCGCAGCCTCGCTCAATGCCGAAACCAACGGTAGATTCAACTCGGGCGCATCAAACGCCCAGCCGTCCCGCTCCCAAGATGCCGAGCCCGCCCGCACTTTCCGGATCGCCGCCAGTACCCGCGCGAGAATGGCCGAATCATCATAGCCTGCGGAAGCCTCCCGGGCCTCTGACCATGACCCGTAGCTACCACGAAACCACCTCCAACGCTTCATATCGCGGAGTCGAAGCCACCAAGAATGAGGCACTAATAATTTCAAGAGAGATTTCACGCCAATGGGTATGCTACGACTTTCCCGATATTATCGGAGCGGCATTCTCTGTAGTTCTCGGCGATAAATTTCCTAAAAAATAGACTTCAAAAACCCTCCGGGCGTCTTCCTTTGAATAGAATCCCGCAACAACTTGTGGCCATTTCGCGTACCGGGAAACCCTAACCGTCATATGAATTCGATAAGCCACGGTTACTCGAGAAATACCCAAGGCCACAAGCGCACTCATCCTGTGGTTGCCATCTAAAATAAGATAACGTGAGTCTCCGTCGTCGTTGATAAGTTTTAAGGCACTAATATGTCCCGCGAACCGACTTGGCTGATACCCCACTTCGCGAATGGAAAAGTACGCGCGCTCCAACCAAGAAAACTCCTCATCAATGCGATGACGCGAAATTCCAGCCTTAGAAAAATGGGTTATGATATCAGGGACGTCAGAGGGGGAATTGAACCAGCCCCCTTTCTCACAGGACCGCACACTCCTAGGAAACCAAGGAAATTCCCACATCGGATAGGCACGAGTCAGCGAAATACCAAGGGCTTCCCCAAAGTTTTCCGGCCTGTAATGCTGCAAGAAATCCTCAAACCGCTCGCGTACTTGTTGGAGCGATTCGCCATTCGAAAGCGCAATTACGTAATTTTCGTATGGATTGAATTCGCCGCGACCGTAGCGAAAACCACAATAGTGGACACAAGACGAAATTGGAATCTCTTCCCTTCGCGTTAGCAGAGGTGAAATAAAACCACGCAGCAGCGTTCTCATATGGTCTTTTCGTCGGATGGCTTCGTGCTTCGGATCAGGAAATAGACCTTTGCCGGAGCGCCTTCGGCGACCTCGAGCTCATGGGCTTCTTGTACCGAGAAACCGGCCCGACCAAATGCGTTAAGCAATTCTTCCTCCCGGTGGCAGAAACTTGGAATATGCGCCCAGGGAGTATTCGACTTCGAACGGTTCCTTTTGAGAAAGCCTCGAAGCCAAGAACGAGTTCTCGCCTTTGTCGCGGTTAGCCATGATGGAGAACTTTTCGAGCAGTCGACCGCAAAAACTTGAATCACGACCATCCCGCGGCACACACGCCGAAACTCGGCTAAGATGCGGTGAATGACTTCCATTGGAATTAGGTGGAACAGCCGCCAACTGATCACGCAATCAACCGCGTCATCACCCAAGGATAAACGTTCCGCATCTCCATTTTCGATCAACAAATTTTCGGCGCCCGAATATGTCTTACGGACCTCGGCCAGCATATCCTCCGAAATATCCATCGCTCGCACGTGTAGATTGCGCTGAAGAAACAACCCGACAAATCGCCCCGTCCCAGTGGGGATGTCGAGAATCGATGAATTAGCCGGCAATGTATCGGTCCATCTGGCAACAAATTCCTGTTCCGCCCCCCACACAGTCTCACCTACGCGGTCCCTTTCGTAATTCAAAGCAATGTCGCCGCGATAGGCATGTTTCCCCGTGTATTTTGACGCTCTCATAGGCTTGGATACTTCTGGTTGAAAGGTCGCATGACCCGTCTTGATTTACTGCGTTTCGATGCGAAATGTGCGACGAAACTCTCGAACAGGATCTTGGTATATCCTAATCGCTTTTCTTCGGATTCTTTCCATCGTCGAAGGCTCTGAGAAAAACCTTTGAGAAGCGCGCGCTTCAGCCTCGAAATCGGGTTTTAGATGCAACGGATGTCTTAACGGAAATATCATTGGGCCAACGATCGAGCCAGAATCCTCTTTTTGAAGTGTATGGGTGGCATCGGGTCCAAATCCGATATTTTCGATCAATGCTGTCCTCGGTAAAATTCCCAACATACCCCTGCTCATATAACAAAATGTCCATTGATAGTCCCACGTGTCGTATTTGCCCGCCGCGGTATCGTCCCATATTTTGGTCCAGTATTCGCGGACTTCGCTTGCCGCGAACAGTTGATTCATTTTGCCCTCACGGATCCAGGACGACCAATCGTTCATCGAATAGTCAAAACATTGCCACGCTCGCTTCCACGTTGCCCACCCCCATATGTTACCATAGCGGCAAAAATAGTAGTCATCTCTTCCAAAGGAGAATTCCGATTGATGGTGCGAACCGCTAATCAGTCCCACTTGTGGCTCGTTTCGGTATTTTTCCAATAATTCAGAACAAAAAGGGAAAAATGTCGGATCAGGCAGGCAATCGTCCTCCAGAATTATGGCTTCCTCCACTCGCTTAAAGACATTCGTGATCCCGCTGGCCACCCGCTTTCCACAACCGAGGTTCACGTCCGAATAGTCCCGGATCAATTCGCAGGGCCAGTCGATTCCTTCCTCGATCAGCCTCCTCACTTCCGCGCACTTCTCCGCTTCACCCGGCCTGTCAGGTCGAGGTCCATCCGCGACCACATAAAGCTGCGGTGGCCGCGCATCCCGGATGCGGGCGAACACCTGCCTGGTCAAAGCAGGCCGATTGAAAACCAGAAAAATTACGGGCGTAGTCATCTCTCCAATCCGCACTTCAGCGCAGGGAAATTATGTCGGTAAAAACAGTGCATATTCATCATTGGCCTAAAGTCGCCGCCAAGGCGAACATGCCTTCCGCTGGACAGGCGGCAAACAAAACGATGATACCAATGGTGAAAATCAGGATCAATTTACCGAGATTGAGAAAACGGGATGCTTTGCCGCCCCCACGAGGTTGTCTGGAATAATTTGCGCAAATGCGAGGGTCTGATTCGCATCGCAAAGCGGCCAGAGGGGCACCGCTCCAAGAAAAGACGCTGTCGCGGAGAAAGTGCTGGGAGGACTGAGGATCAAATCACAAAGGGACAATTCCACCCAACTTTCAAACCAAGGTCCGCCGGAGTTCACGGCACCTGTCGTAAAATGAAAGGGCAATCCCGTAAATAGCCGCGGATCCTGCCACTCGTCCGACGCGACGACAAACGCCAAACGCCGGCCGGGATGAAGCTCCACCAACTGCCGGAGCCAAGTCACATAGTGCGCGGTCGGAAAATAAAATCGCCCACCGTCCCACTCACGGTAATCCCCCTGACGGACTAATACCCCAATCAGCAGGTCATAATTCTGACGCAGATCCGCGATATGCTTATGGGCTCGCTCTGCCCAGAGGTGGGCTGGTCGGAAATACTCCCGCAACTCCGTTGCTTGTTCCGCCACCAAACGCCAGCTCGCGATCTTCCAGCCACTGACGGTCGTGATCCGATGAGCCGCCACGCGAGAAAAAAACGCCTCGTCACCCAGGTCGATGCACTCGCCCCGGGCATCGTCGAGCGCGATCGCCTGTCCGCTTGGCCAGTAACGACCGACGGCATGCATCATCCGCCCAAGGCGGGAACGATTGTCCGCCTTCATCCGTATCCGGGACGGTAATCGCGTGTAGCTCCGGGCAAGTCCATCCCAGCAACCAGTCGAAGGGGGGAATTCACCACCGGGATGGTTCAGTCCGTTCTCAAAAAATTTTACGTAGGGCCAAAAAGCCACGTTGACCAGCGACACCCGGCCAGCGTGGGCGCGGGCCCACGCCAGCCAATGGGCGTGCCGGATGATTTGGTTGCCGAGACGGCCACCGCCATGCGTATAAACGAGGGTCGGCGGTGTCTTCATCCAGCAGGGATCGTGGAAACCCCGGCAGCAGTCATCCAGCGCGGACGCCCCAAGGGTAATCGCTGGCAAAAGTTCATGAGCGGCAAAAATGGTACAGGCCCGTGCCAAAACCGCGTTGCGATTCGTACGCCGTCACCAGAGTCCGGCCATAAATATACCGTTCCTCGCACAAAGTGAGTCCCGGGAAGAGCGACAGCAGATAATCCCGCGTAAAGGCCCGGTGGGCGTTGAAGTAAATCCGACACTCGGCGTCAACCGGCACACTGACATACAAATTACCGCCGGGAGCAAGGACGCGCAGCAGTTCGACGGCGGCTTTTTCCGATCCCCGCGCGTCCAGGGGATCACCGTACCGCCCCAACCCGATATGCTCAATGACACACAGGGACGAGAGGCTTGGCAGCACGCCATCCGCATAGGGCAGCGCCAAAATCGAACCGGCGAGGAATGAAAAATTTTCGACTTCAATCTCCACCGGGCGAATATCGACCAGCGTGACCGGAATGAATTGCGCGATCAACGCCATGGATTTGGCCGAAGACGCAACATCAACGTGGCGGGCTGGCCGTTGTGCGGCGATTCTCCGTGCGAACCAGGAATCCTGCAGAAAATACGTGGGTTCCACGGGCGTGAAGACCGTGCGATCCATGAGGCACGGAAAAACGTAACGGCCCCGCAATTCGAAAGGAGAACCTTGATTCATGCGTCGAAACTTTCGGTATTCGCGCCAGAAGACGCCGAAGCGACCGCATCCAGCCAGCCAGCGAAAACCCAAGCCAAACTGGTCGACCAAGGTTCGCCACGTGGCTCGAACCATATATAAAATGGAAAACCGGGTCAGCCAACGCGGAGTGCTCATGCCCAAGCTTTTTGCAATCCCTGCAGGGCGGAAGCCAAGGTTGAAGGCGGCCGCAAGCGTTTTTCTCTCATATCAATAGTTTTAGCCGGCGAATCTCCGCCATGGCAAGAGCGCTGCGGTCAGCATCAGCCGTAAATTTGTCCGGGCTTTGGCTTGAAACGCTTCACAGGCAAAGGTCGTGATGGCAAATGAAACCAGCGAAGCCGCGATCGCCCCCCGCGACCCCCAGCGTGGAATCCACCAGAGGTTCAGCGCGACATTCACACCGGCCCCAATGAGCGCAGTAACCAGCCCATGGCTGAAAAGGCCCTCGTTCGTCAGGTAGATGCTTCGAGCGACCCCAAAATTAGTGAACAGCAATCGGAAGCCCAGCCAGGGCAAAAGCAACGCCGCGCCGGCGTAGGCTGGTCCGAAAATTAACTTCACGCCATAGCCCCCAAAAAGAATAATTGGCCCGGCAACAATCAGGAAAAGCACGCCCATCAATCGATAAAGATCATACAGCCGCCGGTGATAAAGCTGGGGAGCCTCGTGCTTGGCCCGGGTGATTTCCGGAGCTGCGACCGTACAAATTACCATCGGGACAAAGGAAAAGGAAGTAATCAGCCGCATCGCGACCGCGTATTGCCCAAGATCACTGCCGCCAAGTTTCTGCCCAATCACCAATTGATCCGCGTAAGCTTGAATGTAGATGGCGATGCTGGACAGCGCCAGCGGCCAGCTTTCCGTCAGCAGTCGTTTCACGTAGGCCATTTTCACCCGCAGCTCACTGAGTCCAACGTCTGCACGCTGGGCGATCCACAGCCAGCCCATGCCGCTGAAGAAAACCTCGGTGATAATCGCGATGGTGAAGACCCGGAGCGAAACGTGGGCCAGAATCAGTGCCACCTTGAGCAAACTGGCCGCAACACAGGCACTGATGCGCACCAACGCGGAGATTCGTGACGCCGATCGCGCCTGAAAAACCAGATCGATCACGTCGAGGATCTGCAGCAGCGACCCAAATGAAAGAATCACAATCAGCGGACGGACCATTGGTGCCGCCATCGGTTGCAACCAGGCAACTCCGCAACAAACGACAAAGCCCACCACGGCTCCCACCGTCTTGATAAAAAAAGCCGCGCCAAGACAGATGTGCGCTTCCCCCGGGGCGCGCACCAGTTCACGCACGACCACCCCATTCAGACCGAGGGAAGTAAATGCGGCCACGGTTCCCACCACCGCGGTGGCATAGCTCAGCCAGCCATATTGTTCAGGCCCGAGATACCGCGCCGCCCAGACGCCCACCGTAAGACTGGCGGCCATCCGCACGACTTGGTCGACCGTCAGCCAGGCGGCATTATCCATGGCCTTGTACACTGTGTGCCGACCCGACAACCGGTGGCGCAAAACGGCCGGCAATAGCTCACTGATATTCATCAGGAAAGTCAGGGTCCCTCTATTCCCTCCTGCGTTCAAACGCGCCTGGATGGACGCAAACGATGCCTTGGGAAGTCGACGAAGTTTGAAAACGCATGGAATGAATAAGCGGCAATCCGCATTAAACGGCAGGATACCGCAGGCGCAATGGCAGTCAATCCCGCCGGCCGGCATAATTCGAAGCGCACCAGTTCACAAGTGGCGACGCGTGGTGCGCTCCGTTTATCTGGTCGCGCTGGCGCAGAAGTTGTCACCGGAAAAAGTCGGGGACTAAAACCGGAATCCGTGCAGCGACAGGCCTCCGTGTCTGTGGGTTTGGACCCAGCGCATACCCCTCTCGACAGGCAGGGACGCCCGTCGCCACAAAAAAGGCACCGGTTCAATCCGCGTCAGACACCACCACGGGCCGGGGCTTTTTTCCAGTACGGCTGACCAAAACCACGCGGAGACGTCGGTGAACTCCCGACCACTCGCGTCGATGATGCGTTCGTGGACAATCAGCTTCTCCGGCCCGCGCACAGCGCTCACGACTCCCCAATGCGCACCGTTGGCTTCGGCGAAAATCGGTTCCGGCATCACCGTATAGCCGGTCGCCCGCAGGCAATCGCTGGCCGGATGAAGCTTTCGCGTCGGACGCGCCACCCAGCGTACAATCCAAGTCGATTGCCCGTCCGCAAATGCCGCGATCTGACCGGGAAATTGTTCGGCAAACCGCACATCTCGCGAGCTCAATGCGAGCGGCGTGACGCCACTCGGCAGCGGAGCGGCAAACCAACCGGGAAATCCCGCGCCAGAACCAACCTCATTGCGGGAAATCGAAACCGTCAGCAACGGTCGGAGGGCGGCAAGTGCGCAAAGGAGCAGGAAAAGTATTCCGGTGCGATTGCGCTTTTTTAGTCGCGCTTGAAGCCGCGACGACGACTTCGTCGGCGTGATTTTGGTTTCAATCATAATAATTGGAGCGGTTTGAATAAAATTGTAGCCGTGTCATTATGGCAGAGGAGACGGACGTCTGTGATCTGGAGCGCGGCAGCGGGGTCTACGCCGCTCCATCGGGAGTCGGACGCAGTCGGCTGCGTATTTTTTAAAGACCCCAATGGGTGCCACTCGCCGGAATTCGGGCCTGCATCCCGCACAAATAAATGAACACCAGCGTCACGGCGAACATCACGAGCCCAATGCCTTCGTGCGCAAACGCCGGCAACCGCCAGATGCCGGCCCCGAGAAAAAACAGCGCGGTGGATCGCACCACGTTCGCCCCAAAAACCAACGCTCCCGCCCACCGGAAAAGCCGGAGCGTTTCCCAGGAGGAGAATCGTCGCATGCAAGCCAGCGTTGCCGCAAAAAACAAACCCGCCCACGCCATGTGAATGCCACTGCACGGTGCATCGACAATCACGCGTTCACCGGCCCAGAGCAGCGTCGTGCCGTTCGCGTGGACGTCGAATCCGCACGCTCGTAGCAGTAGCGCGGACAGTTGCGTCGTAGGCAACCGGAGCGGATAACTCAAATAAAATTGTAAGGTGGAGACCAACGGCAACGAGAGCGCGAGCAACGCGGTCCACGCCAGCGCCCAATTCTTCGGCGCCATCGCCATTCCGATCATCGCTACAAAAAGCAGCCCGCGCATGAGTGCAGGGATCCACGGATAGCCCAAAGCGCCACCTCCAAGCAGGACAATCAGCGCAACAATTTTCACTCGCGAAAGCCGGTCTTGCCAGCCGTCGCGCGGCGCAAAGAAAACAGCGACCGCCAGCGCCGCCAGACCGAGCGGTTCGTCGGATCCATCGTGCAGTCGCAAGCCATACCAGTGAAGTACCGGCCAGCCGGCCACGAGCAGTCCGAAAAGGGCGATCAGTCGATTCATGATTTTGGGATGGGAGATTGGAGAGAAAGATTTTCCGGTAGGGCGGGACCGCTGGGCCCGCCGCGATCTGCATAGGAAGAAAATCAAAACCACAAGTAACCTATTGGGTTACTTGTGCTCCTGTGCCGGACGGCCCAGCGGTCCGTCCCTACCTGCAACTGTGTATACACCGCTCATTGCACCGCGGGTTTCCAGCGTCGCCGCAGATACGCGATCGGAAGCAACACGATCGCTACGAGCAACAACGCGGTCGTACCGGGCTCGGGCGACGTGGAAATATTTTGCCCGACCGCTTCCTCGGGTACTCCCGCCGGCAAAGGCAATGGTTGTTTCACCGTCTTCACTTCGGGCGCCGTCCGCCGGACAACTTCATCCACCGCCACAAACGACGTGTATTTCGTGAGAAGACTGTAGCGCAGGCCGAGGTCGGTGATTTGCGTCACGCGGGCATCGTCGTGCTGGAGATTCACGTCGTCTCCGAGCTCGGCGATGCGCGCCCGCGCCCAAAGATGCGAGAGCGCGTCGTTCGTCGGCAGCGTCGTCGCATGAGCGAGATCGAGCGTCTGGGTGTACGGTTCGCCACCTGTGAGTCCGCGCAGGGTCACGTGGCCCGCGCGCGCACCGCGCCATTTGCCAAAGACGATCACGGGGCGTTGCGCGAGGACGTCGGGAATAGATACCGGCTCGACATCGTATGTTTCAAATCCGTCGAAATTCACCTTCACCCGCGTCAACACCGGCATCGCGATCATTTCGCGAAAGCGACTCGCCACGGCGTTGCCCTGTGCCGCATCGGTGAGGATAAACGGCTCGCCTTGTCCGGCTCGCGCCAGCCCTTCCATCAGGTAGGTATTGACCGAACTGCCAATGCCGAAAGCGAACAGACTGGCGTGGTTGAGATTCTGGCGGACGAGATCGAACGCTTCCGTTTCCACCGTGACGTAACCGTCGGTGATCACCGAAATCGTGCGAGCGGTATTTTCATTCTGCGGCAACGCAAACGCGGCCTTCAGCGCCGGCACGAGTTCCGTCGAGCCGGAACCTTCGTAGTGTTCGAGCAAATCGATCGCGGTTTGGACATTTTCTGCCGTAGCTGGCAGCGAAGCGGGCGCCAGCGTGCGATTGCTGCCGGAAAAAAGCAGGACGTTGAATGTGTCGATGGGACGCAACGTACCGAGCAGGTCGTGCATCAACTGCTTCGCGACATCGAGCGGGAACCCGTGCATCGAACCGGAGATATCGACAACGAATATGTAATCGCGCGGCGGAATCTGCGCAGGCTTGGGATGAGCCGGCGGCTGGAGTTGCAAGAGGAAGAAATTCTCCCCGTTTCCTTCGGAAAGAATCACGCCGGATTGAATGGCATCACCCGCAAGGCGGTAGTTGAAAATAAAATCGCGATTCCCCGCGTTGGTCTCCTGTGGGTCGAGCGTGAGATGGGCCTCGCGTTCGTTTTTATAAACCAGCCGGGTGGCGTGGGTGCGGCAGTTCGCGCCTTGAATCGGCAGTCCCGGTGCCAAGGTCAACTCCAGGTTAAAGTGCGCCGGATCGGACTCGCCCGCGCGCAAATAGGGATTCGCCACCCAGCGCTCAGTCGGCTCAGTGGTACTCGCAGGATGGTTTGAATAGCGCGGACCCACGACGCCGGGATAAACAAAAGTGTATACGCCGTCATCGGGAACAAGCAGTTCGGTGTAGTGCAACTCCACCCGCACCTCGTCACCGGGCAGGATATTGGCAACGTTCATTTGAAAAACATTGGGGCGTTGTTGTTCGAGCAAAGAGGCGGTTTTCCCGGCGGACTTGGCCGCTTCGTAGGTCCGCCGGGCTTCCGCGCGCTTTTGGATTTTGGCGTCGATGCGCCGATCGCCCACCTGCAGCGTCAGTGCATGCACGGCGGCGCGGGTAGAACCAGGAAAAATGTAGATGGCTTCGAGCGGGACCTGGCCGTTGTTCGCATAAGTCTGCGTCACGGTCACGTCGGCAATCACCCCCGCGAGCGTGGCGGACACCTGCGTGGATTTCAGCGGGAGCGGATCAGGTTCCGCCTTGAACTGGTCGGAACCGGGCGTCGCCGCTGACGTGTTCTTCACCAGAAAATAGGGCGAAAGGGTCTGATCCGAATTGGACTCTGGCTCGGCGCGGAGCGCGCCAGCGAAAACAAGCAGGAGAAAAACGAAGATTAAACCAAAGGGCCTCATTGCGCCGGAAGTTGCAGGTGTGGTGGAAATTTTCACGCGACCAAGCTAACGAATCCAAAAGAAGCCCGTGTGAAGTCGCGATGAAATGCCGGTGAAGTATGCGCCATTCCCCGACCGCACAGAAGCGGCAGCGACCCCGCTGCCGAAATTCTGTCTTCGGTTGAAGCCCTACTGTGGGACGGGTGCCCTCATCCGCCATGCCCCGATGCGGGGTGAGGGCACCCCGCCTACATTCGTTGCGAAGCGCGCAAGCCATGGTCGAATCCCGGCGCCTGCGATCAGCAGGCTCCAAGGAACCAAATCACGACGACGATCAGTCGGCGTACACTTCATAGAATTCATCACGATGAATTCATCAGCGGTTAAACAATCCGGTTCGTTCCAATCCGATTCTGCGGAATTTTAACCGCTGATGGTTTCGCTTAATGACAGACACGAAACCTTGGAAATCCCCTTCGACTGATCGTCTTCGGTTTTGGCACTGAGGCGTCCGCTGGGGACCGCCGAGCCTCAGCTCGGTTCCGAAATGAACACCCGTTCATAAAAGATGTAGGCGGGGTGCCGTCGTTCCGCGGCGAGTTCGCCCGCGCTCCAATTGACCCAAGGTAGGGATGGACCGCTGGGACGTCCGATTCGGCAAATGCCATTAGTCAATCACACCGGACCCAGCGATCCCGCCCTACCGTCGACATCAGTCCAATAATTAGCGCAGACCCGAGGTCGCTATCGGGACCAACGCGCATTTGGTGTTAAGCGACCGTCGAATCGGTCCGCCTCAAAACCCCGTTCTGTCATGACTCATCGCTTAAAATTTGGTTTCGTCATTCTGCTCGCTCTCATCGCGAGCTCGGTCGCTTTCGCCCAGCCGTCAGGCGGTCCGTACGGCCCGCAACCGCAAGCCTACCAAGTCCCGAAAGACGCCGCCCACGTTTATTATGTCGCCCCGGACGGACGAGCCGACGTCTCAGGTGCCACGCTCGCCGAGCCCACCACCCTGACCTCGACCATCGCCAAAGCCGTCACTGGAGATGCCATCATCCTGCGCGGCGGCACGTATCGCGTCGGTGGGCTGGAATTGAATCAGGGCATCACCCTCCAACCTTACGCCGACGAGAAACCCGTGCTGAAAGGCACCCTCGTCGCTGACAAATGGGAAGCGCAACGCAACGGCCTCTGGCGTACGTCTTGGAGCACCCTCTTCCCGATGAAACCGCAGGATTGGTGGCAGCGAGCCCACGAGGGCCGCAAAACCCCGCTCTGGCTGTTCAACAACGACATGGTTTTCATCGATGGCAAACCGCTGAAGGCGGTGGGCTGGGACGGGGCCGTTGACGCCAATTCCTACCTCGTCGACTACGACAATAAACAAATCTACATCGGCACCGATCCCACGCATCACCTTGTCGAAATCACCGCCCATGACAGCGCGCTCGTGCGCGTCACGGGCGATGTCCATGGCAAAGCTTCCGACCACAAAGGTTACACGCTCCGTGGTCTGACCTTCACGCAGTACGCCTATCGGGCGCTGGAGATCGAGGGCAAGGAACCGGAAGGACCCGCCGATCCCGCGACCTTCGGCAAAGACGTGGTCGGCACCACACTGGAAGACGTCACCATCACCCACTGTTCCCGCGTCGCAGGTTATTTTCGCGGCGACCATTTCACCCTTCGCCGTTGCCTCATCAGCGACACCAGCACGGAAGGAATCTACGTCATCGATTCGGCGGACTGCCTGCTGGAGAAAAACATTTTCGCGCGCAACAACGTCGAGGAAATCACCGGTTACTTTCCCTCGGCAGTAAAGATTTTCAACCAATCCTACCGCGTCGTTTGTCGTGACAATCTCGTGATCGAGCAGCCCCATTCCAACGGCATCTGGTACGACGTCGGCAACGTCGACGGTGTCTTCGTCAACAATTGGATCGAGGGCTGCGTCGACGGCTTCTTCTTTGAAATCTCCAAGGGTGCCATCTGCGCTGGGAACGTCTTCGTCAACTGCGACAAGGGCGTGCGCATTCTCAACAGTTCCAATGTCCGGGTTTACCAGAATACGTTCGTCAACACTGTCGCGTCCTTCGAACGCACGGAACGCAGCGCGGTCGGCGACCATTTCGGCTGGCATCCGGCGACCGGTCCCGCCGTGGACAAGCGCGAGGGTCACGTTTTCTCCGGCAATCTGCTCGTCGCCAGTGGTGATTTTCCAAAGGCACTCCTGCGCGCCGACCAAGCCAAATTGCTTCAAGGAAAACTCACCCAGCCGCCATTCGTCGCCGTGGACTACAATCTTTATGTGCGCCCAACCTCCGCCCGCGACACTTCCTCCCACTTAATCGTGTGGAGTCCGGCCGAGGGAGATCTCAATCAATTCGAGTTCAAGGATCTCGCGGAGCTGCGGGCGAAACTGCCCCAATTCGAAGCCCACAGCCAAAGCCTCGATCTCGAACCCAATGCAGTCCTGCAAAGCCCCGACCTGAAGAATTACCAACCTATTCGCGCATTGCCGGTTCAGACGTCGCTACCCGCCGATATCGCCAAACTGCTCGGCTGGCCGCAGCAATCTTCGTACGTCCCCGGTGCATATCAAACGGCAGTAAGACTTCCGACTTCACCATAGGCTGTCAGCGGAATTCATCCGATACGAAAAGCTTCCCGCCTGTCGGGCAGCCCTTCGATAAATCCCAACCAGGTGCTGGGCCGTGCAACTGCGCGGGTGCTTGCGGCTGCATTTGATTTTCAAGAAAAAATGCGCAATTGCTCTGTCACCCCAACAATTGCCCATGAATACTTATCCGACCTCCGGCAGCCTGTTCGATCGAATCGGAGGACGTCCAAAAATTCAGGAGCTCTTGAAATATTTCTATGCCGACGTCAGGCAGCACCAGGAAATCGCCCCGATCTTCGCGGCCAACATCACCGACTGGCCGGCGCACTTGGAAAAAATCGCGGACTTCTGGTCCGGCGTAACCGGAGGGCCGGCCAGTTACAGTGGAGCGATGCCGATGAAACATGTCCCGCTTGGCTTGGCGGAAGCTCATTTTCAAGCGTGGCTCGGCCTCTGGGCGCGCCAGTGCCGGGCGCGATTGTCGGCAGCGGAAGCGGATGAATTGATCCAAATCGCGGAAACAATCGGCCAGCGACTGCGGCAGATCATCGCCTTTCATGCAGATTCCGGCGTCGCGTAATCGTTTCGCCAGGGCCTCCTCCATCCCCGCCGCATGGTTTTGGCACGCAGACTTAAATCAATCGCGCACTTGCCGGGTGAATTTCCAGCCGTGACAAACGAGGTGGAGAGGCTGAAGGTTTCCCGCAGGTCATGACACTGCTAAACATAGCGGGAGGCGTTGCCCTCATTCTTTTCGGCATCCGTTTTCTTAGGAAGGGACTGGAGCGCTTGTTTGGGCAACAATTGTACGAATGGGTCGAGCGCACCGCCCGGCGGCCATGGAAGGCTTCAATCGCCGGCCTCGCGTTCGGCACGGTCGCTCCCTCCTCTACCGCCCAGACGCTCGTGTCATTGCAATTGCTCCGCGCCGGCCGCCTTTCGTCGGAATCCGTGCTCGGCTTTTTGCTCGGAGCTAATCTCGGCATCACCTTCACCGTCCAGTTGATCGCCCTGCGGATTTTCGATTACTATTCGCTCTTAATCGTCGCCGGTCTGATTTGCTACCAGGGTGCCAAAAGCGAAAACATCCGGGGCATCGGGCAGGCGTGTCTCGGCATGGGATTTATTTTCCTGGCCATGGAAATTACCAGCCATGCCGCGGCGATTCTCACGCAAAACGCGGATTTCATCACCGTCCTTGGCGTGCTGATTCGTTACCGCGTACTCGTCGTGGTGTTTGCGGCGGCGCTGACGTTGCTCATGCAAAGCTCAACCGCAACCCTTGGACTCGCGCTGGCCGTTGGCACCGCCGGATCGGCGAAACTGGACCTTCTCATCCCCGTCGTGCTCGGCACCAACCTCGGCATCGGCCTCACATCCCTGCTCGCCGGTTTTCGCTCATGGGAAGGTCGCCGTCTCGCCGCCGCCAATCTCCTGCTCAAGGGCTCGGCCATCGTGCTGTGTCTGGGGCTCTTCCCCTTTGTCGACGCCGCCGTCGCAAATTCGTCGGATGACATCGTGCGCCAAGGCGCAAATTTCCACACTGCTTTCAACCTCTTCGTCACTTTTGCCGGTGTCGCCTTCGCCGCCCCGATCGGCCGGCTGCTTCAACGAACAATGAAACCAACCCCGGCAATGGTCGGCACGGGCAACCCCACCACCCACCTCGACCCGGCGGCGCTGCCCACGCCGGTCTTCGCGCTCGCCAACGCCACGCGCGAAACCTTGCGGGAGGCCGATGTGGTGAAAAGCATGCTCGAGGATGCATGGCGCGCCGTCACCACCCAGAACCCCGCGCTCGCCGCCGCCGTGCAAAAACAGGACGACCGCATCGACGAGCTAAACGCCGGCATCAAGGCCTACCTCAGTCAAATCCGGGTCGAATCCCTATCGCCGAAGGATCAACAACTGCAATTTGGTCTGCTCAATTTTTCCAGCCAGCTCGAATCAATCGGCGACGTGCTCGACAAATCGCTGTGCGGCACGATCCGCGACCACCCGCGGGAAAAGTTACAGCTGCAACCCGCGGACCACGCCGACCTGGAGGAACTCTATCGCAAGGTCGTCCACCGTTTCGAGGTGGCAATCTCCGTGCTCGCCACGCGCGACCGCGAACTCGCGCAACAATTTCTCCGCGAGGGGGACGAGATCAAGGAATGGTGCATCGCGGTGCATAAACGGCATTTCAACAGCCTTGCCGCCGGCGACTCTTCCGGCCTGATGGCCAGCACACGTTTCCTCGACACCTTCAACGTCCTGCGCCGCATCAGCGGCCAGCTGAACACCATCGGCCACACGTTTATCCTGGTTTGAGCCAACGCACAGCGGTGGAGTAACCGCCGGGCGACGCGCGATTCTACTTCGGAAAAGTGAACTGGAGCGCAAGGTAGGCCTGGTAGCCCGACGGCCCTTGAAGCGTCGGCCCGACCGACGCCAACAAGTGCCGCGTTTCATCGAGATCCCAAATGATCCCGACATTCGCCTTGGTATCGGATACGCCATCGACGCTCTGAGCCGTTTCGTGGAATACCTCCGCGCCAATGGTCAGGTTGGCCAGCACTTGCTTTTGCAGCAGCCAGCCGGTGAACCACCAATTGCGATTCCCTACACCGGGATTGATCCAGTAGCCCGCGCCACCGTACGTGGTCCAGGAACCGAACTTCTTTTGCAACCAGACAGGCAGAAAGAGCTGGGTATGGCCACTGCCCAAACCCCGCGAGCTTTCGCCAGTCGGAATTTCCACCAGCGGAAAAATCGCGACCTGCGGAATTCCGTCGGCTTCTTCAAGGAACCGGTATTTCGCGCCCACTTCGGTATCCCCGTAACCAACGTGCCGGGTCGCTCCCGCAGGTGCATCGAACGCGACCGGCGCAATCACGTGCAGCTGAAGATCCGGAGCGACACCGTAGTTAACCTCGAGATGCGGGAGAGTGCCTGCGGCGCCGTCGCTGCTGTGCTCGTACTGTGAGCCGACATAGACTTCCCAATGCTGGAACTCCACTGGCTCAGGATCATCGGTCGCGAAAGGCGGGCCAGCCAAGACGACGTTCGCGACGCCCAGGAAACCGAGGCAGAGAAATGCGCTCCTTTTCATCATCCGCGTACTATATTGCGCAACTGCAAAACGTCCAGTCACCTCAGTCCCAACTCATGGGTCAGCCCATGCGGGGCACGGGTTAAACAGCGCAAATCCAGATCACTCCGTGTTTCTTTACAGCTACAAAACTGCTTATGCCGCCGTGTATCCGCCATCGATCATCAGCGTGGTGCCGGTGATCATCGCGGCCGCAGGCGAGGCGAGGAAAACCACCGCGCCCGCGACATCGATCGGCTCGCCTACGCGGCCAAGCGGAATTTTTGCCAGCAAGTCCGTGCGAAACGCGTCGTTCTCCAGCCATTTCGCCGTGCCGGGTGTTCGGACAAAAGTCGGTGCCACCGCGTTGACATTGATGCGATGCCGGCCCCATTCGAGCGCGAGGCATTTGGTCAGGTGCGCGATGGCCGCCTTCGTCATGCAGTAAACGGATTCGGTAGGCAGGGCGACAAACCCGGCCTGCGAACTAAGCATGATGATGCGACCACCGGTTTCCTGCTTCATCATCGTGCGCCCAACTTCCTGACTGACGAAAAACGTTCCCTTGAGATTCACCGCAAGCGTGTAGTCAAAATCCTCCTCCGCCACCTGCTCCGCCGGATTGGGCGGGCCGATGCCAGCGTTGTTCACGAGAATATCGATCCGCCCAAAATGCCGCACGGCTAGCGCCACCGCGTCGGTGATTTGCGGCCGTTGCAGGACGTCCATTTGCAGTGGCAGCACCCGACGGCCGAGGCCTTGGATGACCGACACGAGTTCTTTTCCGGAGGTCGCGTCGCGCAAACCCAGCGCGATATCCGCGCCCGCTTGCGCGAGCGCGATTGCAGACGCACGGCCAATTCCACGCGCTGCGCCGGTGACCAATGCAATCTGCCCCGAAAGGTCGAAAAGGGGCGCGGAAACGTTGCCGGACAAATCGTCATTACTCATGGAGATCGTTGTCCCGCAAACGCGCAAATGCGTCAAGAATCAGGTCTTAGCGCGAGACATTCCGTCCGGTTTTTCGCTCTGGAAATGCCCATCGGGATTGTAAGTCCAAAGCGCGAACCAAGTTAATTCCACTCGGTCAGTGACCCTAGTGAAAATCCAAATTCCACCCAACTTTATTGACGAAAACCCGCAACGGGGGTCGTGGCACGATCCCGTCGCTGAGCGGCCTTCCGTATTCATTTACGTGCAGGCGCTGTACGCCGACGGCACGACCGGCAACGCCGTCTGGACCGGAAATCTCTGGTGGTGCAAACGCGTGGTCGAACCGATCGCTTGGCGGCCGCTATGAGGAAGTAGGACGCATCCGGATTAAACGCGGAGCTCGCGAAGGACACAGGGAGAGCAAAAAAAACATCAAACGATCGAAAGTTTCTGAGTAAAAACCTACAGTCGAGTTTAACCACAGAAGACGCAGAATGAAGAATCAACTTTTTTGAGGGCCTCAAAAACCGATGGATCAGCCATCAACCGGTTGCCGCGTTGGCCGCCCCAGATCTAAATTCATTACTCCGACTTCTGTGTATTCAGTGTATTCTGTGGTGCCCACTACGGAATTGGTCCCCTTACCGGGTCTCGCACAATAAGGAGGGAGTTACGGGTAGGGCGGGACCGCTGGGCCCGCCGAGATTTACGAGGGAAATTCGGCAGACCGGACGGCCCAGCGGTCCGTCCCTACCTGCAATCCTATGATGCGAGATTCTGTAGGCTCACTCGTTGGACGCAACGCTGTCGGTGAGAACGAGGAGGACCATGGCACCGAGAATAAGGGTGACAAATATCATGGTGGTTTAAATTAAGGGTTCATCGCGACGGTTCGCGGTTGGAGTGTCCACGCGCCGCCGACCGCTTTGATCAGGGCGACACTGGTGTTGAGACGTTGGGCGGCGAGTTGCACCGAGGCGCGCTCGGTCGTCAGCACCGTTCGTTGCGCGTCGATCACTTCCAACAAATTCACGTAGCCGGAATCGTAGCGTTTCTGCGCGAGTTCGTCCGAGCGCCGAGCGGCGGCGAGCGCGCGATCCTGCGCGGCGGACTGCTCCGCGAGGAGTCGCGTCGCAGTGAGCGCGTCCTGCACTTCGCGGAAAGCGAAAAGGACGTGCTGGCGGAAAACCGCCACGGCCTCGTCGTAAGCGGCGCGGCTGCGCTCAAGATTGGCTTTGTTGCGCCCACCCTGGAAAATCGGCAGGTACAGACTCGGCCCAATCGACCAGATCCGGGAATCGGCATTGAACAAGCGGTCCATGTCACCACTCGCCCAGCCTGCCCCACCGGTCAGCGAGATCGCGGGGAAAAATGCCGCCTTGGCCACGCCAATGCGGGCGTTGGCGGCGGCGAGCGAGCGTTCGGCTGCGGCGACATCCGGCCGGCGTTCGAGCAGTTCGCTCGGCAGTCCGGCAGGAACGCGCGGTGGCTCCGTCATGACGAGAGCAGAATCCGCCAGTTCAAAACCGAAAGCGGCTTCGCCCACCAGAACCGCGAGCGCATTCTTCACCATCGAGTGGCGATTCTGGAGCGCGGCGGCTTCCGCTTCCGTCGAGGCGAGTTCACTTTCAGCGCGCGCCACGTCGAAATCGGTCGCCGCGCCGAGACTGCGCCGGGATGTGATCAACTTGAGTGTCTGACGGCGGAGATCGACGCCCTTGCCCACCAGCACAATTTCAGACATGAGCCCGCGCAGGGAAAAGTAATTGGCGGCCACTTCTGTAGTCAACGCGAGTTGGACCGATTGGAGATCGGCCGCGCTCGCCGCCGCCTCGGCGCGGGCGCTTTCGTTCTGGCGACGAACGCGCCCGAATAAATCGATTTCCCATGAAGCGCTGAGCGTACCGCGATAGGTCGTCGTTTCCGTTTGGGGGAACGTATTGTCGGTGGTCGCGGAGGTTCTTTCGCGAACAATCGACGGATCGATGATCGCCGAGGGCAAATACTCGCTTCGAGCCAGGCCGGCCGCCGCGCGCGCTTCGTCGAGCCGGGCGACCGCTGCGCGCAACTGCTGATTGGCGGCAAGCGCCCGTTTTTCCAAATCATCGAGCGTGGGATCGGCATAGAGTTGCCACCATTCGCCGCGGGCGAGGTCATCCGCCGGTACCGCGGTTTTCCAATTGCCAGGATCCGCCGGCTGATCGCGATAGGCGGCCGGCGAGACCGTGGACGGGCGCTGGTAATCGGGGCCGACACTGGGAAATGCGGCCAGAGCGGTCGTGGCTGTAGCCAAAAACAATGCGTGAATTTTCATAGTCAACGAGTGGCTGAAGAGTGAACGGGCAAGGCGGAAGGAACCGTTTCAATGGAATGCGTCGCGCCGGTCGCGCGCGCACGGAGCGTGTAAAGGAGAACGAAAAAAGCGGTGAGTTCACCGGCAGCGGCGACCCACCCGAGGCCGCTGATCGCGCCGTGCGCAACCACTGCGGTTCCAAGCAACGCACCCAGCGAAACTCCCAAGTAGCCCGCCGAAGCGTTAAGCGAAAGCGTGATGGGCGTGAGTTTCGGGTCCATCGCCACAAGGCGCATTTGTTGGGCCGCTGGAAAAGCGAAGCCCACCAATCCCCACAGTCCGATAGCGGGAAGAATCACCCATGGCGCGAAATGCGGTGCGAGCGTTTCGGCCGCCAATGAAATGGCGGAAAAAACAACCACGAGTCCGAGCAGCACGGTTGTCACCACCCGTGATGCGCCGATCCGGTCCGCGAGCGAGCCCGCCGCCAGATTTCCGATCGTGGCTCCCGCGCCGAAAATGAAGAGCACCACTGCCACCGCCGAACCGGCGAGTCCCGTCGTCTGTTTCAAAAACGGCGCGATATAAGTGTAGATCGCAAAAACGCCCGTCATAAAAACAACGGTAACCATCAGTGCACCCAACACCTCCGGACGCCGCGCGACCGCGATGCGTTCGCCGAGGGTCGCGGATCCGTTGCTGCGCGATGGCACTAACAATGTGGCGAGTCCGATGAACGTCGCCAACGACAGGCCGCCCGCGAGCAGGAAAATACTGCGCCAGCCAAATCGTTCGCCGATCAAAACGCCCAGCGGCACACCCACGAGCGTAGCCACCGTCAGCCCAGCATAGATGATCGACAGCGCCCGGCCGCGTTGAGCCACCGGGGAAACGGCGACGGCGTAGGCGCTGGCTGCGGGCATGAATGCGGCTGCGGAAAGCGCGAGCCCGATCCGGGCCGTCAACAGCATGATGTAAGTGTGGGCCAGCGCGGCAACAATGTTGAACAAACCAAACACGAGGATGGAAGCCAGCAACAGGCGCTTGCGTTCAAGGTGTCCGGTCGCAACCGCGAGCAGCGGCGAGCCGAGGGCAAACGAGATTGAAAACGCGGTGATCAATTGACCGGCGACCGGCACGGTAACACCAAGATCCGCCGCCACCGTCGGCAGCAAACCGGCGATCGCATAGCCTTCCGTACCGATGGCGAAGGCACCCAGTGCCAGAAGAAAAAGTCTTTTCATGAATTTGAAGCGTTAAGTGTTTTCCGCGACGGCGGTGACCGGAACGGGAGCCGGTTTGCGCACGCCCAGTTTTTCGAGGACGACGTAAAACACCGGCGTAAGGAAGAGTCCGAAGAAGGTGACGCCGATCATGCCAGCGAACACCGCGACACCCATCGCGTGGCGCATTTCGGCGCCCGCACCGGTGCTGACCACCAACGGAAATACGCCGGCGATAAACGCGATCGAGGTCATCAGGATCGGGCGCAACCGGAGTCGCGCCGCGTCGAGGGCGGCCTCGACAATCCCCTCGCCTTCGTGGCGCCGCTTGAGTGCGAACTCGACAATCAGGATCGCGTTTTTAGCCGCGAGGCCGATGAGCACGATCAAGCCGATTTGCGTGAAGACGTTGTTCTCACCCTTGGTCAGCCAGATGCCGAGCATCGCGGAAAAGAGCGCCATTGGCACGATCAGGATGACCGCGAACGGAAGACGGAAGCTTTCGTATTGCGCAGCGAGTACGAGAAAAACCAGAAGAATGGAGAGCGGATAGATCCAGAGGCCCGCGTTGCCCGCGATGATTTTTTGGAAGGTCAGTTCCGTCCAATCGAGTACCATGCCTTTCGGCAGATTCGTCGCGGCGAGTTTTTCCATCAGCGCCTCGGCCTGGCCCGAACTGTATCCCGGAGCCGCCGTACCGTTGATCTCCGCCGCGGGATAACCATTGTAACGCATCACCCGGTCCGGGCCGTAGGTTTCGTGAACCTTCAGAAGCGAACCGAGCGGCACGAGATGACCCGCGTTGTTCTTCGTTTTCAGGCGAAGGATATCCTCGGCGTGGCCGCGGAATTGTGCGTCGGCCTGCGCCACGACCTGATAGGTGCGGCCGAAGCGGTTGAAATCATTCACGTAGAGCGAACCGAGATTGATCTGCATCGTTTCAAAAACGTTTTGCAGCGGCACACCCATCGCCTTGGCTTTGGCCCGATCGACGTCGGCGTCGAGCTGCGGGGTGTTCACCGTGAAGCTGGAGAAAATTCCGCTGAGACCGGGCGTTTTATTCGCCGCTCCGATCAAGCCCTGCGTCGCGCTGTAAAGGGCATCGAGACCGTTGTCGCCGCGATCCTCGATGTAGGCCTTGAAACCACCGATCGTACCGAGACCCTGCACCGGCGGCGGGGGAAAGATTGCGATATAAGCGTCCTGGATCTGTGAAAATTCAGCCTGCAACTGGTGCGCGATCGCCGGGCCGGAAAGCTCGGACGTCTTGCGTTCGTCGAACGACTTCAACGCCACGAACACTATGCCGCTGTTGGGCGAATTCGTGAAACCGTTGATCGAAAGTCCGGGAAATTCGATGGCGTTGGCGACACCAGGGTGCTTAAGCGCGATATCCGTCATGCGACGGATAACGGAGTCCGTCCGATCCAGCGATGCGGCCGCGGGCAATTGCGCAAACGCTACGAGGTACTGCTTGTCCTGCGTCGGCACGAAGCCAGACGAAACTTGCTTGAACAACAACGCCGTGGTGCCGAGCAAGCCCACGTACACAATCAACGCGATGATCGAGAGGCGCAGCAGACGCGCGACGCCGTTGGAATATTTTTGCGAGGCCCATTCAAAGAAACGGTTGAACGGCCGGAAAAACCAACCGAACGCGACATCCATGCCGCGCGTGAGTGCGTCCTTTGGGCCGTGGTGGCCTTTGAGCAACAGCGCACTCAATGCGGGCGATAGCGTCAGGGAGTTGAACGCCGAAATCACCGTCGAGATCGCGATGGTCAGCGCGAATTGCTTGTAGAACTGGCCGGTGAGCCCGCTGATGAAGGCGGTGGGAATAAACACGGCCGATAACACGAGAGCCGTCGCCACAATCGGGCCGGTGACTTCCCGCATCGCGCGCTTGGTGGCGTCAATGGGCGAGAGACCGAGGGCGATGTTCCGCTCGACATTTTCCACGACGACAATGGCGTCATCGACCACGATGCCGATCGCGAGCACAAGACCGAAGAGCGAGAGTGCGTTGATCGAGAAACCAAGTCCATGCATCACGGCAAAGGTGCCGACGAGGGAAACGGGTACGGCCGCGAGCGGGATGATCGAAGCGCGCCAAGTCTGGAGAAACAGAATGACGACCAGCACCACGAGCAGAATGGCCTCGATCAAGGTGTGCACGACCGCCTCGATGGAATGGCGAACGAAAATCGTCGGATCATAAACGATGTTGTAGTCGAGGCCTTCAGGAAAACTTTTCTTCAACTCCGCCATGGTCGCCCGCACGGCGTCCGAGGTGGCGATGGCGTTGGAGCCGGGGAGTTGCGCAATGGGCAGCGCGACCGCGGGCTTGTTGTTCAACAGGGAACGCAGCGCGTACTCCGAAGCACCGAGTTCAATGCGAGCGACATCACGCAACTGAACCCGCTCACCGTGGTCACCGTTTTTGATCACAATCGCGCCGAACTCCTCCTCGGTGCCGAGTCGTCCCTTTGCGTTGATGAGCAGTTCGGTGTCAACCGGCCGCGAAGCCGGTTGCTGCCCGACTCCGCCGGCGGCGACCTGCACGTTTTGTTCGCGAATCGCCGCCACGACTTCCGAAGCGGTCAGTCCCTTCGCGGCCACCTTGTTTGGATCGAGCCAGATGCGCATCGCATAATCGCCGGAACCGAAAATCCGCACCTGGCCAACGCCCTCCAGCCGGGCCAGCACATCGCGAACTTGCAGCGTCGCGTAGTTGCGCACGTAGATATCATCGTAACGACTGTCCGGCGAAAAAAGGTGCACGACCATCAGGAGATCGGGCGACGTCTTTGTGGTGGTCACGCCAAGACGGCGGACTTCCTCCGGCAGCTTGGTCTCGGCTTGCGCGACGCGGTTCTGCACCTGCACCTGGGCATTATCGAGATTCGTGCCGAGCTTGAACGTGATGGTGAGCGTCATCACGCCGTCGCTGGTCGCCTGCGAAAACATGTAGAGTGAGTTCTCTACGCCGTTGATCGCCTGTTCGAGCGGCGCGGCGACCGTCTCGGAAATCGTCTTGGGATTCGCGCCCGGATAGACCGCACGAACCACGACAGTGGGCGGAACGACCTCGGGATATTCGCTGATCGGCAGTTGAAACAGCGAGATCGCGCCGACGATAAAAATGAGGATCGATAAAACGCCGGCGAAAATCGGGCGCTTGATGAAAAAATCCGAGATATTCATGGGAGTGCGTGGAAAATGGGCAAAGCGGTGGCTGGCAGGCCGGAATCGACCTTCGAACGATGAGCGATGTGAGGTGGCCGGGCGGTTAGCGGGCGGCGAGTTTTGAACCGGTCAGCGCCGGTGGCGCGGAGGTGGTGGCGGCGACTTCAGTCACCGGGGAAACCGTCATCCCCGGACGGACCCGCTGCAGACCGTCGACGATGATCGTTTCCCCGGGAGCGAGTCCCTCGCGGACGACACGTTTGCCGTCGAAATTTCCACCCAATTTTACCGTGCGGTAGGCGACCATGTTGTCCTTCGCGACGGTGAGGACAAACTTCTGGCTTTGATCGGTACCGATCGCGCGTTCGCTGACCAGCAGGGTGTTTTGCGGAGAGCTGACGGGCACGCGCACCCGGGCGAAAAGTCCGGGGAGAAGTGCGCCGTCTTGATTTGGAAACAGCATGCGAACAGTCAGTGTGCCGGTTTCAGGATTCACGTGGTTATCCATCGATTCGATGAAACCGTGGCGCGGATAATCCATTTCGTCCTCAAGCTGCATGTCGACCGGAACGTGTCCGCTTTCCATGAGCAGATGGTTTTCGCGGGCAATGCGGTTGAATTTCAGCAAGGCGCTTTCGTCGAGGTCGGCGTAAACGTAAACATCACCGGTGGTGACAATCGTGGTGAGCAAGGTGGCGTTGCCCGGTGAACCCGAAACGAGATTCCCCTCGGTGACCAGGGCCCGGCTGATCCGGCCGCTGATCGGCGCACGCACTTCCGTGTGATCGAGATCGAGGCGGGCCGTGTCGAGTTCGGCGACGGCTTCGGCAGCCTTGGCTCGGCGGCTTTCGGTTTCCTCGCTCGAAAGCGCCGAGGCGGCGAGCAGGTCTCCGGCACGCTTCGCTTCGCGCGTCGCGACGTCGGCGCGCGCGGTCGCGAGATCGAACTGCGCTTTATACCAACGTGGATCGATCGTGAAGAGGATGTCGCCTTTTTTCACGAGTTGACCGGCATTGAAATGAACCTCCTCCAAGTGTCCGGAAACCCGCGCGCGCAACTCCACCGTTTCGGTGGCGTCGACGCGACCCGTGATTTCCTCGAATTCGGTGACGAGTTTTACCTCGACCGGAGTGACAGTGACTTTGGGTGCGAGCGCCTGGGCGGCGGTTGATTCCGCGGCGAGGCCAACTGCCGGCATGAGTGAGAAAATACCTGTGGTCGCTGCCAGCAGGAGAAAGGAACGATGATTCATAAGGTGGGTGTGTTTTCGGAATGTTATAGTGGATCTGTCTGGATCAACGCGCCGGCTGTGCCACGGAATCGACATGGCGGAGGATTTCCGCCTTGGGTCTCAAACCAACGAGCATCGTGGTTGCTTCGCCGTCGCGAAACAGCACAAGCGCCGGGATGGAGCGGATGTTGTAGCGCGCGGCGAGTTCTTGCGCCTCGTCGATGTTGACCTTCGCCACGACCAAGCTGCCGGATCGCTCGGCGGCGATTTCGTTCAGCGGTGCGGTCAACGCTTTGCACGGTCCGCACCATGGCGCCCAAAAATCGACGAGAACCGTCTGATTCCGGGACGCATCAATCACCTCGGCGGTGAAGGTATCGGTGGTGACAGTGATGGGATGGGATTCGATCGAGTTCATAGCGGAAAAATTAAAGGATTAATGATGACGTTGCATGACCGGCTTACTCGTGATGGCGCGTGAGCGGTACTTTTAGCAGATCGAGTCGCACAGGACTCCACAGGCTGCCGAACAGACTTTGGGTAGACGCAAACTGATCAGAGGAATGTCCCGACGAACGAGCCAGCTGCCGGGCGAGCCGGGCGTGCGAACGGGCAGACCCCAAATTAAACAAGGCACTGCGCGGGGAATTAAGTTTGGATTTCATGGCTTAAGAAGAGAAATAGTTGACTGGTTAGTTAGTTTTAGGGTCAAAAAAAGGCGCATTTTGATGCGCAACCCCTTATTATTAGGGCAAATTAGGCGGACGCTGAAGTCGATGGAACAGGCACTTTGGCCCGGAGTAATTCCAAGGTCATGGCCGGGAGATTTCGGAGAATTTCAGGATCATTCATAATCCGAGCCTGCCCAACAAGTCCTTCAATCAGACCAATTAGCGCCGTCGCTTTTTGCGCCGGATCGCAAGGCTCGATCGTTTCTTCCGCCAAAGCGTCGCGAATCACAGATTCGTAATAGCGGCGCTTGCGGCCCAAAATTTCGCGTACCTTGGCGCTCACGTCGATTTCCTGGGTGCTGACCTCGGAGCCAATGGAACAGGCGGGACAGCCCAGAACCCGTCCCACCCGTGCCTTGGTTTCGACCTGCGAATTATAGAAATTCGTCAGGTAAGTCGTCAGCCTCGTCAAGGGTTCGACGGAGGATGAAAAGGTGGAATCAAGTCGTGGCTTCCACTGAGTCGCCCACAACTTCTCCAGTGCGGCCACTGCGAGTTCGGCCTTGGAATTGAAGAAATAATAGAAACTCCCCTTCTTCACGTCGGCCCGGGTACAGATATCATCGATGGTGACGGCACCGTAGCTTTCCTCCCAAATGAGGGCTAGTGCGGCGTCTTTCAGCCTTTCGTCTGCGTCGGAAGTTCTTCCCATGGGACAAATGGATAGTTGACTGTTTGGTCTAGTCAACTGAATTCTGCGAAAAATTCGCGATCATCGAAAAAATCACACCTCGTCTATCGCTGAAGCTGCGCAAGCGCCTGATCGAGCGATTCGGCGACGATGGGTTTAGTGAGATGGACCATAAAGCCAGCATCGCGGGTCCGATCCATATCCTCCTCCATCCCATAGCCGGTCAAAGCGATACCACGGACATTTCCGCCGGATTTCATTTCGCGCATCAGTTCGAAACCGCTGCCGTCCGGCAATCCGATGTCTGAAATCAGAAAATCGAACTGTTCGCTGGCGATCAGCGAACGCGCCGCGGCCACAGAATCCGCGAGTGAAACATCGTAATGGCGGGACTTGAGCAGGATCGCGAGCGCTGCCCGGCTGGGATCGTGATCTTCCACCAACAGAACTTTTCGGCGCGGGCGACTCGCCGGAAATGGCGCCTTGCTTTCGTTCGCAGGCACCCGTGGACGGGCCACCACTTCTCCTTCGCCGGCCAATAACGGCAACTCGACGATAAACGTGGCCCCTTTGCCAGGTCCTTCACTGCGCGCAACCAACCTGCCGCCGTGCAATTCGACAAGGGTCTTGGAAATCGTGAGCCCCAAACCAAGCCCGCCAAACCGATGCGCACCTCCCGGGGTGGCGTGATCGCCTTGGGCAAATGCATCGTAAATCCGCTCGATTTCCGCCGCAGACAAACCGATGCCGCTATCCTTGACGGAAACCGCAATCGTGTCCGTGCTCCCGTCGATCTTGGCGGAAACTGAAATAGCTCCGTCAAGCGGCGTAAACTTCACGGCGTTCTTCAACACGTTCCAGAACACTTGTTGCAACCGCACCGCATCGCCCGCCACACGCGAGCGCCGGTTTCCCCAATCGAGAGTCAGGGCGATTCGTTTTTGCTCCATGTCGGTGCGGACCGTCGCGAGCGCGTCCTCGATGATCGCCTGAAGATCCACCGGGTTGATATCGACGGACATCTTGCCATGCGTGATCTTAGTCAGGTCCAGCAGGTCATCGATCAAACGCGCCTCGAGTTCGACATTTTGACGAATCGTCGCGAAATGCGCCCTCGCCTGTTCGGGAAACGCCGGATTTTCGGCCGCCTCGCTCGCGAGCAGCAGCACCGGATTCAGAGGGGTGCGCAGTTCGTGCGAGAGTGCCGCGAGAAAATTATCCTTCGCGCGGCCGGCGCGTTCCGCGGCATCGCGGGCCTCGCGGAGGGCGGCGGTGCGGGCCTCCACGCGAAATTCCAGCTCATCGTTGGTTTCACGCAGCGCGCGTTCGGCTGCCGTGCGCTGGGTGATTTCCTTTTCCAATGCAGTGTTGCTCTTGCGGAGCGCGGTCGTCTTGCGATGCAGGTCGACAAAAACCGCAACCTTTGACCGGAGGACCTGCGAATTCGCGGGCTTGGTGAGATAGTCCACCGCGCCCACGTTGTAACTTTCCAGCATGCGCCGCTCGTCGTCGTAGAAAGCGGTTAAAAAAATGATCGGGATATGCTGCGTGCGCTCCCGCTGTTTGATCAAGTGCGCCAGCTCGATGCCACCGGTCCCGGGCATCTGGACGTCCATCACGATCACCGCGAACTCATCGTGTAACAACGCCAGTAGCGCCTCTTCCGCCTTGGAGGCCCGGACCAGCCGGTAATCGGGAGTTTGCAGCACCCCCTCCAGCACCTCGAGATTTCGCGGTTCGTCGTCAACAAGGAGGATATTTACGGGCGATGGATTCACGCAGGAGGCCTGGCCGGTTACTTCAGCTTGAGGCGGCGGCTAGATAGCGATTGGGAATGAATGATGGCGCAGTGCAAAGGTTTTTATTTCCAAGACGGACGCGGTGGCTTTTAGACCACAGTTTAGTTGCCTAGTTCACATCAAAATCCAAGGGTTGCGGGGTGTTTTCCAAAAACTTCCTCATTGGCCAGCGCATCGGCGTTGGGTTTTCCGTCTCCTTTATTGTCCTGTTGGTGATCGGTTTTTTCAGTCTCCGGAATTTCGAGGAGATGCAGCGCGAATCCCTCCGGGTTAACCACACGATGGAGGTGATCGCTGAGATCAATCTCCTCAACGAATCCATCTCCCGCCTCGAGTCTTCCGCCCGGGGTTACGTGCTGTCGGGTGACCCTACCCTGAAAAGCGATCTCACCGTCCAACGGGCCAAGACCCAAATTTCCCTCCGGAAACTCCGCACGCTGACGGCGGATGACCCGGCGCAAATCGCGAGGCTCGACCGGGTCGAAACGTTGTTCGTCGATCGCGTCGAAAAAACCCAACAGCTCGCCGGCCTGCGCGACAACCCGCTTTCGGACTCCGACGCGAAGGAGGCCAAGCTGGTCAACGAAGGCCAGCAAATGACCGAGGATCTCCGCGAAATCACCGCGGAGTTGCGCAGCCAGGAGTCGCATATGCTTGCACTCCGGCAGGAATCCACCCAGCGCGCCGCCAACTTCACCCGGGATTCCGTGATTTACGGGTCGCTGGCCGCTCTTTTTCTCGTTACGATGACCGGCGTCATCCTCGCGCGGAGCATTGTCCGGCCGATCACGCAATTGAGCACCAGTGCGACCCGCATCGGCGAGGGCGACTATTCGCACCGTGTCACCGTCGCCACCGAGGATGAAGTCGGCCACCTCGGCCGGGTCTTCAACCAGATGGCGACGCAGGTCCAACAGCGCCAGACGGTGCTTTCAAACCAGGACTGGTTAAAGAGCGGACTCGCGAAACTCGCCACTCTGTTTCAACAACAGCGCGATCCCGTCGCCGTCAGCCAGGCCGTGCTGGCGGAACTCGATTCCCTGCTCCACGCTCGTCCGTCCGCAATTTATCGCGCCGGCGGCAATCCCGAGGATCCGGTGCTGGAACTTTGCGCCGCGTACGCCGCTGTGAATCCACCGGCGCGAATCGCCCCGGGCGAAGGAATGATCGGCCAGTGTTTCGCGGAAAAACGCCGTTTCATTTTGGATGGCGTGCCTCCCGATTATCTCCGGGTGAGTTCGTCATTGGGTGGGACAAAACCCGTCACCGTGGTGGTCGAGCCAGTCCGCTTCGAAGGTCAGGTAAAAGCGGTACTGGAACTCGCCTCGCTCGAGCCGTTCACCGCGCTACAGTTGGAACTCATCGAACGTCTCGCAACCAGTCTCGGCATCGTCTTCCAGAACATCGAATCGATCAACCGGACCGAACAATTGCTGACCCAGTCGCAGGCGCTGACCGTGCAGCTCGAAGAACAGCAGACAGTGCTCGCCAACAAAAACGGTGAACTCGAAGCACAGGCCGATCGCTTGCGGAAATCGGAACAACTGCTGCAGGAGCAGCAGGTGGAACTTGCGCAGACCAACGAGGAATTGGAACAGTCCAACTCCGAGATGGAACAATCCAACGAAGAGCTGGAGGAGAAAACCAACTTGCTGGTTACTCAAAAACGCGATCTCGAAAGTTCGAATCGAGCCATTGAACAGGCGCGCGTCGAACTGCAGGAACAGGCCCGGCAGCTGTCGATCACGTCGACCTACAAATCGAACTTCCTCGCGACGATGTCGCACGAATTGCGCACGCCGCTCAACAGCCTGCTCATTCTCGCGCGCCTGCTGGCGGAAAATCGCGGGGAAAATCTCACGGCCAAACAAGTCCAGTTTGCCCAGACGATCGAATCCTCGGGCGCCGATTTGCTCGAGATGATCAACCAGATTCTCGATCTCGCCAAAATCGAATCCGGCACCGTCGAACTGCAACTGGACAACGTCGCACCGGCGGAATTGCAGCGCAGCGTGGAACAGCAATTCCGGCATGTCGCCGACACGAAGCATCTCGAGTTCGACGTCACGCTGGGTTCCGGCTTGCCGGCGCACATTCACACCGACGTGGGCCGCTTGCATCAGGTCATCAAAAACCTCCTCGCCAACGCGTTCAAGTTCACTGAGCACGGTTCGGTAAAGGTTGAAATTCGTTCGGCCGCCAATGGCTGGGCACGTTCCTCCGCCTCCCTAAACAAAGCGGCTGCCGTCATCGCGATCGCCGTGACGGACACGGGCATTGGCATTCCCAAGGAAAAACAGGAAATCATCTTCGAATCGTTCCAGCAGGCCGACGCCGGCACGGCGCGACGGTTTGGTGGGACCGGTCTCGGCCTTTCGATCAGCCGCGAAATTGCCACGCTGCTGGGTGGCATGCTGCAGCTGGACAGCGACGCTGGCAAAGGCAGCACTTTCACGCTTTTCCTGCCAGCGGTCCTCGATCCGGCCGCCGTTCGCCCGCGAACCGCGACGACCACTTCGGTTTCGGAACCGGGTTCACTGATCGCTTCACCGGTTTCCGATGAGGTCGCCACCGAGGCGCAGGATCTGGAGGAATCCAGTTTGGACGACGACCGCAACAATATCGTTCCGAGCGACCGCGTGATTCTTATCATCGAGGACGATGACCGGTTCGCCAGCATCCTCATCGATTTTTCGCGGGAGAAAGGGTTCAAGGTTCTGGTCGCCAACAGCGCCCGCCGCGCGCTCGCGCTGGCCCAGCGCTTTGTTCCGATCGCGATCACCCTCGATCTCCGGCTGGTGGACGAGGATGGCTGGCTCGTGCTCGACCGGCTCAAGCACGACCAGCGCACGCGTCACATTCCCGTGCATGTCATTTCCGTCGACCCGGGTCGCAGCCGCGGTCTCCGCCAAGGCGCGGTTTCGTACCTGCAAAAGCCCGTCAGCAAGGAAGCAATCAACGGAATTCTCCAGCAAACTGTCGACTTCATCGAACGTCCGGTCAAAAACCTGCTCGTCGTCGAGGACGACGCGGTCCAGCGCGAAACGATTCGCGAACTCATCGGCAACAACGATGTCCATACCACTGCGGTCGGCAGCGCAGGCGATGCCCTGGCCGCGCTCGACGCTGATCGCTACGATTGCATCGTCATCGACTTGATGTTGCCGGACAAATCCGGTGTTGAGCTGATCCGGGAAATCAACCGTCGTCATGGGCTGCATGCGCCGCCCGTGATTGTTTATACCGGCAAGGATCTCTCGCCGACCGAGGAGACCGAACTCCGCTCGCTGTCCGAATCGATCATCGTGAAGGATGCGCGTTCGCCCGAGCGGCTGCTCGACGAAACCGCGTTGTTCCTGCACCGCGTGCAATCCCGTCTGCCCGAGGCAAAACGCCGCATGCTTGAACAGGTCCGCAGACAGGATGCCGTCCTCACGGGGCGAAGAGTGCTGATCGTCGACGACGACGTGCGGAATATTTTCGCCCTGACCGCCGCGCTGGAAGGTTACGGCATGATCGTGAAATTCGCCGAGAGCGGCAAAGCGGCGATCGAAATGCTGGAGGCCGACGCGGATTGCGACGTGGTGCTCATGGATGTCATGATGCCGGAAATGGACGGCAACGAGGCGACCCGGCGGCTGCGGCGCGACAGCCGTTTTGCGAGGCTGCCGATTATTGCTGTGACCGCAAAAGCGATGAAGGGTGACCGGGAACGTTCGATCGAATCCGGCGCATCGGATTATATCACCAAACCGGTCGATACTGAAAAACTAATCTCGCTGCTGCGTGTCTGGCTTTATCGGTGAACAACCGATTCGCCACGTCATGCCGCCATCCGAAACTTCAGTTCATCGTGAGATTCCTCCGGACGATTTGGAGGATTTGCGCCTGCTGCTGGAGACCGTGCATGACCGGGCGGGAATGGATTTTCGCGGCTACGCCTATTCGTCGCTGAGACGAAGGGTGGCGCGCGCGGTTTCCGACGCCGGAGCGGCAACGATCACGGGATTGCATCAACGGCTGAAAAGTGACGACAAGCTGCTGCTCGATCTGATCCGGGTTCTCACCGTCCACACGACCGCGATGTTTCGCGATCCGGCGTTTTTCCGGATTTTTCGCGAGAAAGTGGTGCCGGTGTTGCGCACTTACCCATTCGTCCGTCTCTGGGTTGCGGGCTGTTCGACGGGGGAGGAAGTTTACTCGCTCTCGATTCTCCTGCGCGAGGAAGGCCTGGCGGAACGGTCACGGATTTATGCCACCGATTTGAGCGACACCGTGCTCGATCGCGCGCGCGGCGGGGTTTTCCCGCTCGCCGCGATGCAGGAATATTCCGCGAACTACCGCGCCTCGGGCGGGAAAATGCCTTTTTCGGACTATTTCACGGCGGACAGTGAATCGGTGATTTTCCGCCGCCATCTGCGCGACAACGTCGTTTTCGGTACGCATAACCTGGCGTCGGACGCCTCGTTCAACGAATTCCACGTGATTCTCTGTCGCAATGTCATGATTTATTTCCGGCGCGAATTGCAGGAACGGGTGCATAAATTATTTTACGACAGCCTCGTGACGTATGGCTATCTCGGCTTGGGCCGGAGCGAAGCCGTGCGTTTCACGGCGCAGGCCCAGGCGTACGAGGCGCTCGGTGGGCGGGAACGACTCTTTCGCAAAATCAAATGATCGTCATCGGCGGATCACTCGGCGGCTGCGACGCGTTGCGCGAAATCCTGACCCATCTACCGGCGGATTTCGGACTGCCGATCGCCGTCGTCCTTCATCGTCATCGCGAGAGCAGCGACATGCTCGTTCCCGTGGTGCAGCGAAACTGTCTCCTTCCGGTCGCGGAAGCGGAGGATAAGGAACCGATCAAAGCGGGGCGCGTTTATTTGTGCCCGGCGGACTATCATCTCCTGATCGACAACGGTTGTTTTGCGCTCTCGACCGATGAGGCGGTGAACTTTGCGCGACCGTCGATCGACGTGCTGTTTGAATCCGCCGCCGAGTGGCAGCGGCAGAATGTCGTCGCCGTGGTCCTGACCGGTTCCGGTTCCGACGGCGCCCAAGGAGCGCAGCGGGTCAAGGAATACGGTGGCACCGTTTTCGTGCAGGACCCGAAAATTGCCGAAGGGCCGTGGATGCCAATGGCAGCGATTGGGACGACGCAGACACCTTTTGTCATGACGCTCACGGAAATTACCCAGGCACTGATTGGGCTCGCGGCGCACCGCCAGCATTTGCAGTAAGCCTTCGCAAGCGGGCGGACAAAATGTAACAACCCTGTTACCCCCGCCCACTTTCCGAATCAGACGTGATCGCAAATGTTTCGGCCGTTCCGCCAGCCAACCGCCTGCCCGGCCAAATGAAACTGCGATCCCGTCATGACTTCGCCCTCCCGAACCCATTCACGTCGCCTCACCTTGAGTCTGGCCGGTGGAATCATGCTGCTCAGTCCGAGATTGGCGCGAGCCGGGGGGCTTGGTCAGTTACAAGTATGAGGACTACCGTGAATCCGGCGCCGCCGGCGGTCGCGCCGTGGGCGGCAATGGCCGCGGTTGCAACTGAGCAGGCATCGATGACCTCGACAGCCGGCGAAAGCCGGTTACCCTTCTTTTTTCCATGCGCATCCTGGTCATAGAGGACGAACCCCAGCTTGCCCGGCACATCAACCGGGCGCTCATTCGCACCGGCCATACCGCGACCGCAAAATACGACGGGATCGAAGGGCTTGAAGCGGCCCTGGCAAATCCACCCGACTTGGTGGTGCTCGATTTGAACCTGCCCAGGCTGGATGGATTTTCGGTGTTGGAACGCCTGCGTCAGTCCAATTCCCCTTCGCGTATCCTGATCCTAACCGCACGCGGTGAAGTTGAACATCGCGTCAAAGGCTTGAAAGCCGGGGCCGACGACTACCTGGCCAAGCCCTTTTCGCTCGACGAACTGATCGCCCGCATTGAGGCGCTGGGACGACGCGGTGCCACACCCAATGCGGCCGATCTGCTCAAGGTCGGTGACCTCCACATGGACATTCAGCATCGCCGCGTCACCCGCACGGATCGCACAATCGCGCTTTCTCCCCGTGAATTCGATGTACTGCAGGTGCTCATGCAGGAACCCGGGCGGGTTTTTTCCCGCACGGAACTTTGCGAACGCATCTGGCAGCGCGACCATGAATACGACACGCGCACCGTCGAAATTTTCATCACGCGATTGCGCAAGAAAATCGACGCGGGATTTCCCATTCCGCTGATCCACACCCAGCGCCTCGCGGGATATTCCGTCCGCGCCCCCGCTTAAGCCGACGCATGCCTGTCGCGAGGCGCATGGTCCCTTCCCCTCCCCGAATTCCGAAATCCGCCCATGAAAAAAGCCCGCGTCGTTTCGTTTCATTTTTTATCCGCGATCCGCCCACTTGCTCAACTCGCGCGGGCGCTTCCTTCGCTGATTTTCTTCGCGGCAACAATGGGCGTCCCCCATCACGCCCGCGCCGAAGCGACCGTGGAAGGCAGGGTCGCACTGCCAAAACCACACGCGACCCCGGTAATGAACAAGCGGTACGAAATTGTCACCCAAGGCGGCATTCTCTCCACCAATCCCCCGCTGGCGGTGGTTTATCTGGAAGGAACTTTCCCTCCAACCACGGAGCCAGCCGTGCGCCAGGTTGCTCAAAAGGACATGACCTTCGTGCCAATGCTGCTGCCCATTCAAGTCGGCACGCGGGTGGAGTTTCCGAATCTGGACAACACGTATCACAACATCTTCTCTTATTCGCCCGCGAAACGATTCGATCTCGGCCGCTACCGTCCGGATGAACGGCCGATTCCCTCCGTGCTTTTCGACCAGCCCGGACTCGTCGTGTTGCGTTGCGACATCCACGAACACATGCGCGGTCTCATTCTCGTCGTCGGCGGCCCCTATTTCGTTTTGACCGACACTGCGGGAAACTACCGTTTGGAAGGATTACCCACCGGGCACTATGTTTTGAAAGTATGGCTCGACAGCCGGACCACCCTGGAGCGTCCCGTGGATCTGACCAATGGTCCGCCCCTTCGCGCAGATTTCCCGTGAAACCGACGCCCGCGCCGCCCAAACGCAATTTCGCGAGCTTCCATTTCAAGGTGCTCGTCGCGATGATGCTGGTCGTGTCGGCCGTGACCACGATCAGCGTGATCCTCGCCCAACGCAACGTCGCGGCGACGGTCAAGCGGGATCTCGAGCACCAGTTTCAAAGTGAACTGGCGTCGTTTCACGCCGTGCAACTGATGCGTCAGGCCGCGCTCGCCGAACGCAGCCGGGCGCTGGCGCGCAAATCCCGCATCCACGCCGCACTCGAAGACAATGCGCTCGATCTACTTTATCCCAGTGCGCGCGACGAATTGCTGGACGTACGCGGTTTAACTGCAAGCTCCTCGGACGATCCGGAAACTGGCGAGGTTTTCCACGCCCGATTTTACCGGTTTCTCGGCAGCTCCGGCACCGTCATTCCCCCGACGGATACGCGTGACGCCGGGGCGCTGACCGCCGGTGAAGAATCGCAACTGGCGCTCACTTCGCTGCCAGTTAAAATTCAGACTGGTTACCTTTTGCGGCCGGATGATCCCACTGGTGAAAACATCGACGAGATCATCGCGATGCCGATCGCTTCGACCGAAAATGGTGGTCCCGTCGGGGCACTCGTGCTCGGGTTCAAACCCGTTGAGTTGCCGATTCGAGGAACGGTTTCGTTGACCAAAAGCGGTATTTGGACCGGCGGAAAACTCCATCTTCCGGCAATGCCCGAGACGGCCCGCCTCGTTCTCGCCACCGAGATCTCGCGGACACTCGCCGTTTCCCACCGGCCGGAGCAAAGTTTTTCGGCAACCATCGCGGGCGAGCCCTCGCTGGTATTCTATCGCCAGCTCAATCCTGCATCGCCGTATCCCGCCGCTTATGAAGTCGGGGTTTATTCGCTCGCCGATTCGATCCTCCGGCAACAGCGGCTGTTCTGGCAATTCACCGGCGCGGGCGTGCTACTGTTAATCGGTGCGCTGGTCGCCAGTCATTTCCTCTCGGTTCAACTCGCGGTGCCGGTCGAAAAATTGGCGGTCGATTCCGAGGAAAACCGGACCCAGCGAAAACGCGCGGAAGCAGCGCTGGAGTTGACGCACGAGGAATTGCAACGTTCGGCCCGCTTCTCCGCCGACGCGTCCCACCAGCTTAAAACCCCCGTGACGGTGCTCCGCGCCGGGCTGGAGGAATTGCTTGCGGGGGAAACCTTGAGCGCAGAGGTGAGGTCGGAAGTTTCCTCCCTCGTCCACCAAACATTCCGGCTGACCAGCGTCATCGAGGATCTGCTTCTGCTTTCGCGCATGGATGCCGGCCGGCTCAAGCTCGATTTCAAGCCGGTCAATTTGAGCCAGCTCATCGAAGGCTGGCTGGACGACCTCGGCGCGCTGCCTGATTCCCTCGCGTTAACGGTTGAAACCGATTTTCCCGCCGACGTTTTGATCGAAGGAGAAAAGCGATTCACAACCTTGATCCTGCAAAACCTGCTGGAAAATGCCCGGAAATACAACCGGGCGGATGGCCGCATCAAGGTTGCCATTCGTCTCGAGGAAAAGTTTGCGATCCTTGTGATCAGCAACACCGGCCACTCCATTCCATCCGATACGAAAGAGCATATCTTCCAGCGTTTTTATCGCGGGGCGATGGAGGAAAACCTTCCCGGCCATGGCCTCGGACTGAACCTGGCGAGGGAACTGGCCCGGCTGCACCGGGGGGAATTACGGTTGGTCAGCTCGGACAACGATTGGACGGAATTTGAAACCCGCTTCGTTCTCGCCGGTCAGATAGCCGGCACCGCAACCCGCCGGTCATGAGAACCACCTTTTTCATCTGCCTCTGTTTCGTCGTCTCCGGACTAAAAGCGGCGCCATTCTCAGATGACTCGTTGGACCGGCTGGACGATGCCCTGACGTGGTCGGGCGACGGGGATCGGTTTCGCGCCCGACTCAGTGGCTCGCTGGAAATGGAGGACTATCAGTTAGATTCCACTCCGATCGGCTTGGTTCACACGGATGGAAATAATCTCATTAATCCACGCCTCGTGCTGTTTCTCGACGCTCAAGCCGGGGCCCATTTTTATTTCTTCGCCCAATCGCGTCTTGATCGCGGATTCGATCCCGGTGACGGCAACACCCAGCTTCGTCTCGATGAATATGCATTGCGGTTCACCCCTTTCGAAGACGGACGCTTGAATTTCCAAATCGGAAAATTCTCGACCGTTGTGGGCAACTGGACCGAGCGCCATCTGGCGTGGGACAATCCCTTCATTACTGCGCCGCTGCCGTATGAAAACTTCACGGGAATTTTCGATGGGGCGGCTGCGGATTCCCCGGCGACCCTGCTGCGCTGGGCTCATGTCACACCGTCGGCTGCCGGATCTTCCTATATTGACCAGTACCGGCTCCCAATCCTGTGGGGACCAAGTTACACCAGCGGCGCCGCCGTCAGTGGCGGGATTGGAAAATTCAGTTATGCAATGGAATTTAAAAATGCATCGTTGTCCTCACGCCCGGGCATTTGGGATGCGAGCCAGGTCCAATGGCAGAATCCGACCATCAGCGGACGTCTCGGCTACCAGCCGGACGAAAGTTGGAAATTCGGGGTTTCCTTCAGCAGCGGCACATATCTCAACAACTCCGCCCGTCCCACCCTTGCGCCCGGCACGGATTTCGGCGACTACCGCGAAATCGTCTTCGGACAGGACATCAGTTACGCGTGGCACCATTTTCAATTTTGGGCGGAAGCTTTCGAGGCCCGCTTTCAAGTTCCGCGGGTGGGAGATGCCCGGACGTTTGCCTACTATCTGGAGGCAAAATATAAATTCACCCCGCAATTCTTTGGCGCAGTGCGCTGGAACCAACAACTCTATGGCCGGATCCCCGACGGTACCAGCTCATCCGTGAGGTGGGGCCAAAACACGTGGCGGATCGATCTCGGTCCCGGTTACCGGTTTTCGTCGCACACGGAACTTAAGCTGCAGTACAGCCTGCAATCGGGTGGCGTCGGCTCTCAAGATCTCTCCCAAACCCTCGCCACCCAATTTGTCCTGCGATTTTGAATCGCATTCATCCCGCCGCGCGCAAATTGACGCGCGGCGCAGGGCGCGGTTTATTTTACCACGATATCATTCCGGATATCTTTCACGCCTTCAATCTTCGCCGCGCTCATGCCAGCCTGACTCTTTTGCGCGACGGTGTCTACGAAACCGCTCAACTGGACCACGCCCTTGAGCGTGTCGACCTTGACCGAGGTTCCGAGGGCCACCGCGTCGTGCACCAAAGCGGCTTTTACTTTGGTCGTAATGACGCTGTCATCGATAAATTCACCGGTGCTGGATTTTGTCAGCGTCGTGGAAACAATGATGTCGTTGGAAACATTCTTCACGCCCTCGACTTTCGCTGCGACCACTCCGGCCTCCGATTTTTCGGCGACGGTGTCGACGAAGCCGCTCAGTTGAACGACGCCCTTGAACGTCTCGACCTTGATCGCGCCACCGGGAGTGGCATCGTTCCGGATGAGCGCGGTTTTCACTTTTGTGGTGATGACGCTATCGTCGATGTATTCGCCCGTACTGGACGAGGTCGGGGTGCTGGCGCAGCCCGGCGCGAGGATCAGCGTGGACGTGGCAACGCACAGCAGTGCGAACAGGAAACAGAGGTTTTTCATGGGTGAGTGGGTGGAGTGCATTAATCGCCAGAAAAGACCCGTTGTCGATCCGGCGGTTCCCCACCCGGACAACGCTTTTCAAACCCATTTCTCCGGCGGAGAAAAAGATGCCCGGCCGCTCACTCCGAACAGCTTCTCAGCTCGTGGGACGGGCCAGTGCGCTAGGCGCAACGGTTTCACCAAGGGACGGCGACCGGGCAAAATGCTTCTTCAAATTAACCGTGTCCCACCACCAAACTCCGGAATGCACCAGAGTCAAAGAGCGGTGGAATAAATCGTTTCTTGGGCTAACTGAGAATTAAATGACCGATAAATTCAAACTAGGTTTCAAAAGAACATCCAACCTGCGCACAGACGTAGAAGCTGCCCGCCCGGTTTCAACTAAAAATTCGAGTATCGCGCACCTATCGTGACAGCTAATGCAAATCTCATGGATTCCCTGATTGAACGGCGCGGTGTTAGTCCGATTGCCGTGCTCCAAGGGCAGGACGGACGTTTCGATTCTTGCCGTTCTCCAGCTGCCCGGAGTAGGCGTACGGCGATGCAGGAAACTTTCGTTTAAATGGCTCTATGCTTCGCCTTTCCGAAACTTCTGTGTTTAATAAACCGTCTCTTTGGGCAAGTCCGCCTTTGCAGAATTGCCTGATGGAACCCCTCCCCTCATGAAAATAATCCAGCCATCCCTCGTTCTTCTCGCCGCAGTTGTCCTAACCACCACCGGCTTTTGCGCTGATGCAACCGCAACTCCCGCCGCCACTCCGTTGCCCGCGCGCCGACCAGCCCTCAGCCCACATGCAACCATCAGCACAGTCATCGGCGACCGCCGCACCGGCGATCGCATCACGATCACTTACGGCCGCCCTTACACTAACGACTACAAAACCGGCCTGCCACGCAAAATCTGGGGCGGCCTCGTCCGCTGGGACAAGGCCGACCGGCTCGGCGCCGACGAAGCCACCCTTTTAATCACCCAACAACCCCTGATGATCGGTACGACCACCGTTCCCACGGGCGCTTACACACTCTACATCATTCCTTCGGAAAACGGCCCGAGCCAACTCGCGTTCAGCACCGACCTCGGCAAATGGGGCATTCCCGTGGATGAAAAGAAGGATTTAGCCCGCTTTGACCTGATCAAAGCATCGCTGGAACCATCGGTGGATCAATTGACCATCGATGTGGTGGCCCACTCCGCGACCACGGGTGAAATTAAAATCCAGTGGGAAAACACGCAGTACTCCCTCCCGTTCACCGTAAAAAAATAAAGCGTATGTTTCATCTGTCGCGCGGGTGCCGGCTAGGTCTGTTCGGAATCATCATCGCCAGTGGTGGCACACTTGCCCGGGCCGCCTCCGATCTGCCCACCCCCGCCTCCATCGCCCAGGAACTAAATACATTCCAGTCGATGGGGAGCGTCCTGCACATCGCGGCGCATCCCGACGATGAAAACACCCAGCTGATCACATATCTGTCCCGGGGCCGTGACTACCGCACCGGATACCTTTCGATAACGCGCGGCGACGGGGGACAAAACGAACTCGGCCCGGATTTCGACGAAAAACTCGGCGTCGCCCGCACGCAGGAATTACTCGCCGCCCGCCGACTGGACGGTGGCCAGCAATTTTTCACCCGGGCAATCGATTTTGGGTTTTCAAAAACGCCGGAGGAAACCCTCCGTTTTTGGAATCACGACGAAATCCTCTCGGACGTCGTCCGCGTAATCCGCCAATTTCGGCCCGATGTCATTGTCACGCGTTTTCCCATTCCGCCGGGCAGCGGTGGTCACGGTCATCACACCGCGTCCGCCATGCTTGCGGTCGAGGCGTTCAAGCTGGCCGGGGATCCCAAGGCTTTCCCCGAGCAACTCGCGCAAGGCCTCACCGTCTGGCAGCCCAAACGTGTTTTATGGAATGTATTTGGCAACGGACGGGGCAGCGGCGGCCTGACCGGGCCGACGGTGACAATGGATATCGGCGGCAAGGATCCGGTGACCAATGAAGCTTTCGGCACCATCGCCAACCGCAGCCGCGGCATGCACAAAACCCAGGGACTTGGCGGACTTTCCAATCGCACCGACAGCGGTCCCAACGTGCAGACGTTCATGCTGCTCGCCGGCGAACCGGCCACGACGGACATCATGGATGGCGTGGACACCACTTGGAATCGCGAACCGGGCGGCGCGGAAATCATCCGGCTTATCGGAAAAGCCAAAAGCAAGTTCCGCGCGGACGACCCCAGTGGCATGGTGCCCGCGTTGCTCGACGTTCGGACCAAGCTCACGGCGCTGCCTTCCGATCCGCTGATTGTCGCGAAACGAAAGCAACTCGATCACCTGCTGCAAGTCTGCCTCGGGCTGCACGTCGAATCCACCGTGGATCACGCTGAGATCGTTCCGGGGGAGTCGTTCAAATTGCACTACGCCATCACGCTGGACGCCAGTAACGTAAATGTGCGCCGGATCGCCGTGCGCTGCGCCGCGCTTTCCAAACTGGATTTGGGTGAACCGATCGTGATGGATCTCGTCGGCGGCACGGCGGTCACCGGCGATTTCACCGCGACCTTGCGCGCCGACGCGCCGCTCACCCAACCGTACTGGTTGCGCGAGGACTGGAATGCGGGCGTCTTTCGCGTCGACGATCCCGGGTTGATCGGCCGCCCGGAAAGCCCGCCCGCAGTGGCAATCGAACATGTTTTTGAAATTAACAAGCAGGAGATGGTGATAACAGATGAGCCGGTCCAAGTGATCCAGGACGCCCAAGGCGAACATGATCGCCGGATCGACGTGATCTCCCCGGTATCACTTCGCTTCGACTCGGAAGTCTCGGTGTTCAAACCCGGCGAGAAGCGGCAATTGGTCGTCGAACTCAACGCCGCCCGGCCCGAACTCCGCGGAACGGTGCATTTGGAAATTCCCGCAGATTGGAAAGTGGGACCAGCGAGCAGAAAATTCCATCTGGGCGCCGTCGGCGAAAAAGCCAGCTACGGCTTCATGGTCACCGCACCCGCCCAGCCAGCTTCGGTTCGTTTCACGGCCGTGGCGGAAATCGGCGGGAAACCCTATGCCAACAGCCGGCAGGAGATTCACTACGCTCACATTCCAGTTCAGCTCCTTCAGCCGCCCACGCGCACCCACGCGGTGAGTTTCGATCTGGCGACGCGTGGACACCGGATCGGGTATCTCGCGGGTGCCGGCGATTCGGTCGCCAGCTGTCTTGAGCAGATGGGTTACTCCGTGAAAAACATGACGGCTGACGATCTTACGCCCGAGCGGCTGCCAATTTTCGACACCGTGGTGATTGGCGTCCGTGCTTTCAATGAACGCCCGGACCTCGCGTCCCACATTTCCGACCTCCTCGCGTACGTCGGGAATGGAGGCACCGTAGTCGCGCAGTACAACCGGCCGAACAACCTGAAGACGAGCACGCTCGCGCCCTACCCGCTTTCGATCCAAGGTCCCGCGCCGCAATTGCGCGTCACCGACGAAAAATCTCCCGTGACTTTCCTCGCCCCTGACAATCCGGTCCTGAATACCCCGAACAAGATCACCCCCGCCGATTTTGAAAACTGGGTGCAGGAGCGCGGTGCGTATTTTCCCAGCTCGTGGGACGAGGCGCATTTCGCCGCCCCACTTGCATTCAACGATCCCGGCGAGGCACCGCTCAAGAGCGGCATTCTCGTCGCGAAGTACGGGAAGGGCTACTACGTGTACACCAGCCTGGGCTTTTTCCGGCAGTTGCCCGCCGGCGTCCCGGGCGCTTACCGCCTGTTCGCAAATCTGGTTTCACTCGGAAAATAAATGATCCGCGACGCGCATGATCCGACCGCGGTCGGACGCCCGGAACCATCGGATCGCGAAACCGGACTTCCCGGCCTGCGTTCGTGGAAGGCCGTTTACGTCGCCGTGCTGGGCGTTTTTATCCTCTGGATCGGTTTGCTTACCTGGTTCACGAACCATTACACGCCGTGAACACACTGGATTATCTGGTTCTCCTCGGCGTCCTCATAGGCATCGCCGCTTATGGAGCCTGGCGCACGCGCGGGCATCGCGACTTGCGATCATACGTTCACGGCGCGAAAAACACCCACTGGTTGACCATCGGGCTCTCGGTCATGGCCACCCAAGCCAGTGCAGTGACGTTTCTCTCCACTCCCGGCCAAGGCTACGAAAGCGGACTCGGCTTCGTGCAAAATTATTTCGGCGCACCGCTCGCGCTGATCGTCATCGCGATCGTCTTCCTGCCGATCTACCGGCGGTTGAATGTTTACACGGCCTATGAATATCTTGGCAAACGCTTCGACTCTAAAACCCGGCTGCTCGGCGCGGGCCTTTTTCTCATCCAACGCGGCCTCGGCGCCGGGATCACCATCTACGCGCCGGCGATCGTGCTCTCCACCGTCATGGGCTGGCGGCTTGACGCGACAATTATTTGCAGCGGCCTTCTGGTGATTGGCTACACTGTTTCCGGTGGCAGCGCGGCCGTGAACCTCACGCAAAAATACCAAATCGGCGTGATCTTCGTCGGCATGATTGCGGCGTTTTTTGTTCTGCTCATCAAACTGCCGCCCGATCTTCGCTTTGGCGACGCCCTCACGGTCGCCGGCGGATTCCATAAATTGGAAGCGATGGATTTCTCCCTCGATCCCCACCGGCGCTACACGGTGTGGACCGGCCTCCTCGGCGGCATGTTCCTTGCGCTATCCTATTTCGGCACCGACCAATCGCAGGTGCAACGCTACCTCACCGGCGCATCGCTGCGCGAAAGCCGTCTCGGCCTGATGTTCAACGCGCTGTTCAAAATCCCGATGCAGTTTTTCATCCTGCTGCTCGGCGTGCTGGTTTTCGTCCTCTATCAATTTGATCGTCCACCCGTGTTCTTCAACCAAACCGCGTGGCACCGGGAAGTGGCGCAGGATGCCAGCGGCAAACTCCGCTCCCTCGAAAATGATTTCAATCGCGCGCACGACGACAAGGAGCGGGATTTGAAAAACTGGATCACCGCTCGACATGCCGGGAATATCGCTGCCGCAGAAACGGCCCGTGCCGCCGCCCTCTCCGCCAGCACTCGCGCCGAAGCGGCCCGGACCGAAACAAAATCCTTTCTGAAAAATGCGGATCCGCACGTCGGCGCCAATGACTCGGATTACGTTTTCATTACATTCATTCTCGACTACCTGCCGCATGGACTGATCGGGTTGTTGGTCGCGGCATTCTTCGCCGCTACGTTTTCGTCCAAGGCAGGCGAACTCAATGCACTCGGCTCCACCACGACCGTCGACATCTACCGCCACATCGTCAAACGCGATGCCGGCGATGCGCACTATGTCGTCGCCTCGAAGTGGTTCACCGCGATGTGGGGTTTCGCCGCAATCGCGTTCGCGCTGTTCGCCAACCTCGTGGAAAACCTCATCCAAGCCACCAACATTATCGGTTCCATATTCTATGGTGTGGTACTCGGTCTGTTTCTCATCGCCTTTTTCCTCAAGCGAATTGGTGGCACCGCCGCGTTCTGGGCCGCAGTCGCCGCGCAGGCGCTTGTCTTCGCGCTGTATGTCAAAACCGACATTTCATATCTTTGGTATAATGTGATCGGTCCCGCAGCGTGCATGTTATTTGGCATCATCCTGCAACTCTTCCTGCCCCGCCACACGACGCTTGTGGAAATCCCCAACGCTCACTGATGTCCTCGCCTGTCATCTGTTTTGGCCAGCAACCCTGCGGATTTTTTCCGCGGCGGTTCCTCTACGCCAAAATCGCCACGGCCCGACGCCTGCAAAAGGAGATCGGCGGCGAAATTGTTTTTTTCCTGCACGACAGCGATCATGATTGCCGGGAGACCCAGACGATCCTCCACAATCGAAAAACCGGCGCACACACCACCTTCAACTTCACCTTCGTCAACAAACTGCAGCGGAAATTTTCCCCGCTTTCCCTGAAACGCATCCCACCGGAATGGCAGGCCAACACCGCGCGCCAGTTGCCTGTTTATGTCGATCCGCAATGGGTTGACGCGTTCAAGAAAGTCACCGCCTCGAGCGCAGCTGATTTCTGCGTCGCGATGTACGGGGCAATGGGATTGCTCGAAGGCCTGCGCATCGTGCGCTCCAGCGATCCGCTGGTGCGCGAATCCGCGTGTGGGGTTTCCGACTATTTTGTCGATGTCCCCCATCAGGGCGAAATCGTCCGCGCCCGCTTTGTCGATGGTGTTCTGAAATTACACGAAGGCGGTGATTCCCATGTGATGCTTCCGGCCACCAATTTCACCAAGCGGCAAATCAGTCCGTCGCGCGATAGCCGGTTGCGCTGGATGCAATCTGTGATTCACTGCACGCACTACATCGCTGGCGCAGGCGAGCAGGCCTACTTGGACCGTTCCGAAGCGCCGGAAATCACGTTCGTCAATCGCGACCCTATCGACCGTTCCGATGAAGCCTACACGGAAATTCCCCATTAACTCATGAACCCGTACCAGCCTCCCTTGCTCGCTTTTGGCGCGCATCCCGACGATGTCGAATTTGGCTGCGGCGGAATCATCGCCCGCGAAACCCACGCCGGTCGGCCGGTTCATCTGGTCATCTGCTCCCGGGGTGAAGCCGGCACCAACGGCACGCCCGCAGAACGCACGGCCGAAGCCGAAAAAGCAGCGACGCTGCTCGGTGCCACGATTGAGTTCATCGAACTCGATGGCGACGCCCACTTGGAAATGCGTTCCGCGCATGCCATCGCATTGGCGGGAATCATTCGTCGAACCAAACCGGTCATCGTCCTCGCGCCAACGCTCGAACAGAACCAACATCCCGACCACTGGCGCCTCGCCCAACTCGTGCGCGATGCCACGCGGCTCGCGCGGTATGGCGGCGTCGCCGAATTGAAAGATCAGCCGGTTCATGCGACTGGTCAGCTATTCTTTTACGCGATCACCCCGAACGCGGAACCCGCAAACGGTCAGCCTGTTTTGATCGATGTCTCGCCGCCGGAAGTAGTCGCGGCTTGGACCGCCGCGATGCAGGCGCACGCCTCGCAATTGAAAACTCGCGATTACGTTGAATTGCAGCTGGCCCGCGCCCGCGTCAACGGCAGTCGCTGCGGAATGCCGGCGGCGATGTCACTGTACCCGAACGACCCGCTCGTATTTGACTCGCTCGCGCCGCTCGCGCGTGGCGCGCGGCGCTATTAAGTCTCTTCCTGACTACAGCCGATCACGCGAAACCATGCCGGACCCGCTTCCACTCAAGATCGGCATTACCTGTTATCCGTCGGTGGGCGGCAGCGGAATCCTCGCGTCGGAGCTGGGTGACGAACTCGCCCGGCGCGGTCACGAGATTCACTTTATCAGTTACGAGCAACCGTTTCGCATGCCGGTTGGCCCGCGCGTTTTCTTTCATCCCGTTCAAGTCAACAGCTACGATCTCTTTAAATATCCCGACTACACGCTGCCGCTTTCGGTGAAAATGGCGGAGGTCAGCCGCGAGTACGAACTGGACGTGTTGCACGTTCACTACGCCGTGCCGCACGCGACGGCGGCTTACCTTGCGTGCTCGATGCTGCCCGCGAAACGCCGGCCGAAGGTAATCACGACGTTGCATGGCACGGACACAACGTTGCTCGGCCGCGATCCCGGATATGGGCCTGCCATCCGCCACGCGCTGGAACATTCCGACGGCATTACCACGGTCTCGGAGTTCATGCGGACGGAAACGATGCGATTGCTCGACGTCAAACGGCCGATTGAGGTCATCCATAATTTCTTCGAACCGCGTCCCCCCTCGCGCTCACGCGAGGACGTGCGACGCGAACTCGGAATTCCCGAGGGTGCTGCGATGATCCTGCATCTTTCAAATCTCCGGCAGCTCAAGCGCATTGATCTTCTCCTCGAAACGGCCGCGTGCATCCGGCCCATCGACAGTTTTCGGCTGGTGATTCTCGCGGGTGACAGTTTCGCCCGCTTCGCACCCGACGTGGAGCGCCTCGGATTGGCGGATCGCGTGATTGTTCGGGAAAAGGTGAGTGAAACGGAAGACTTTCTCCAAGCCGCGGACCTCGGGCTCTTCACCTCGGAAACCGAAAGCTTCTGCCTGAGCATTCTGGAGCTGATGAATTTCGGCTGTCCGAGCGTCGCGTTCGCGGTCGGCGGGATTCCCGAGGTGGTCACTTCGGGCGAACACGGGCTGCTGGTACCGTTCGGCGGTATTACTGCACTCGCGCGGAGTATAGAGATGTTAATCGCAGATCCATCTCGTCGCGCCACCCTGGGGCGTGCGGCGCAAATCCGGGCGCGCGCTCATTTCTCGGCCGCCTCCATTGTGCCGCGCTATGAGGCGTTCTATCGTGGCGTTTTCCCGACTGGGGTGAGGCCATCCGACGGTTCGGCCATTTAACGACCGTCGCCATGGAACCCACCGATCCTCCGCGAAAATATTACGGCTTGAAAGCGCGGGAGTTCGAACACCTCAATGCGCCCGGCAAGGCGCCGGAGAAATCGACCGAGCACGACATCTTCGCGATGCTCGAACAAAATCGCACCGTTGAAAAACAGTTGGGAAAAGATGAAATCGAAATCGCGCCCAAAAAAAAATCGCGACGCAAGCGTGACTACTGGGTGGTGCTAATCGGCGGCAATTTGCTGATTCTCGGGTTGGTCGCGGTGACCAGTGTCAACCCCGTCACCGTAATTTTTGGCGGTTCCGGGATGATTCTTTTAACCCTGAGTCTAACGTGGGTGATGTGGTTTGTCTTGGACGACTACTGACCGGGCAAGGCGGGTGGCGCGCGATGCTTCGAACAAAGCCCAGGCATGCCGCCTGGCAATCGCGGGGAAATTCTTCTAATTAAAATTTAAGGGAGGACCGGCGTTTGACCCAGTAACGCATCGCGTCTGGGCCCGATGCGGTCTTTGACCCGCCTCATCCTCGTCGAGGAAGACGATAGTCCGGTGTTCCCGCCGGACTTTTTTTTAAAACGCGGCCAAACCTTGATTTTCGTATTCCACCACGGACGAGTCCATTCTTCCCGGGATTCTATTTGCAAATGAGATCAATGAAAATAACCTCCTGAGCAATACCCCATTCATAGCGATATGCGGTCAGTCGGTACCGCGAACACAATCTGAAAGTGAACTTTCTTTCTTTCCCTAGCCGACCGGTCTCGGCTCAGCGATTTCTCGGCGGCCTCAAGTGCATGGGTGTGGCGACGTTTCTATTGGTTGTACCAGCAAGTCTCACGGCCGCGTCTGCCGTTCCCGTCGCCGTCAACTCCCGGGTCAGTGATGATTACGCCCGGGTTCGACGGACCGATGGTTCCTTCGCGCCGGAATACTATGCATTCGGCGAAGGCGGCTGTTGGAGCAGTACCCAGCGTGACGAATCGATCGAAAAGCTAAAATTCATGGACATCGCCCGCACTATTGCCGGCCCCTTGGCTGCGCAGAATTATTTGTCGACCAGGTCAGCGAGTGAAACCAAGCTGCTAATCATGGTTTATTGGGGCACGACAGATGGCTCAAAGAACTCTACTGCTTCCGCTGCCTATCAAAACATGGTCAACTCCCAGACCGCAGCGGCGGGGGCCACTCAACCACCAAGTGGAGCTCCCCCGGGAGCTTGGGGCAATTCTCTCACCGCCCGGGCATTGTCCTCTTCTGTCAGCAACGGGGGAGGCATCGGTGCGGAGTCGCAAGCGGCGGGAATTCCGGACAGTGTGCTCGACATATTCTTGATGGTGGAGCGAACCCAACTTCATACCGACGTCCGAAACGCTCTGATGTTGGGTTTCGCAGATGAGATGATTGCCTACGAACCGCTCCAATCTACCGCCGCGCGTTGGAGACGAGCGGATCTTTATGAGGAAATTGAGACAAATCGTTATTTTGTGGTGCTGCAAGCCTATGACTTTCACCTGCTACAGACACAGAAGAAACATAAATTAGTCTGGGAGGTACGTTATAGTATTCCAGAGAGCGGAAACGGTTTCAGCGAACAATTAGCTGCGATGACCCAAGCCGCCGCCCGGTATTTTGGCCAGCCGAGCCAGGGTCTTCAACGACAGCAGCTCCCTTCGACGGGCATTAAATTCGGTGAATTCAAAGTCATTGAGTACGCGCCTGAGAAGTAAAATCAACAGGGGTTAAAAGGATTGTTCGCGGGGACTCTTTTGCGGAGGACAAAAAATTAACTGAGAGCGGCCAGGAAGACTGCTCACCTCCATTGTGCGGAGCGAACACGCACCCTATGATCGAATCTGGATTTGATCGTGATGGTTTCGCCCAATGGAGGCGATAATCCGCGAGTTCCTCGTGGATCAATAATCCGTGCTCATCCGCAAAATCAACGGTTTCAACGGCGGAATTTAGGTTCAATCCGGATAAACCCCGGTGCGGCGTTCCACCGCCCAACCGTAGAGCTCGACATATTTTTTCGCGCTTTCACTCCACGATAGATCCGTGGCCATCGCGCGCTGTTGCAGCGCCGCGAGCTCCTGCGGACGGTCGTAGTAGGTGGCGCAAGCCCAGCCGATGCTGTTCATAAGCGCGGAAACCGTCGGGTCATTGAACACAAACCCCGTCCCGCGATCCTTGCCTTCCTCGTAGTTTTGCACGGTGTCGAGCAACCCGCCCGTCGCGCGCACAATTGGCAATGTGCCATAGCGCATCGCGTACATTTGCGTCAGGCCGCAAGGTTCAGTCCGGCTCGGCATGATGAAGAAATCGCTGCCGCCTTGGATCAGCCGCGCGAGTTTTCCGTCGAAACCGATATGCGCGCCAAAACTCCCGTGATAAGCCTGCGCGGCCCAGTTAAACGTATTCTCCATCCGGGAGTCGCCGTTGCCGAGCAACACGATCTGCACCTTCATTCGCTCCAGAATCCCCGCCAGCGCCTCAGCGAGGAGGTCGAGGCCCTTTTGCTCGGCCAGTCGCGACACCACGCCAAAAAGCGGAATCGACGGATTAACTTCCAACCCGAAATGTTGCTGGAGCTTGGCCTTGCACACCGCCTTTCCGACGAGGTCCGGCGCGGAAAAATTCGCCGGCAGCGCCCGATCGCGAGCGGGATCCCACGAGTCGTTATCGATGCCGTTCACAATTCCGACGAGATCACCGGAGCGAAAACGCAACACAGGATCCAAACCGAATCCACCCTTGGACGTTTGAATCTCCTTCGCATAAGTCGGGCTCACCGTCGTGAGCTTGGTCGAGTGATACAATCCCGCCTTCATCAGGTTGACCATTCCACCGATGATCAAATCGTCCCGCTGAAAATCAACCCACGGAAGCCGCGCGTAGTTGATGACCCGCGATGGCGAATAGCCTTGGTGTTCCAGATTGTGAATCGTGAAAACCGTGGCCGCGCGTCCCAACGGCGTGTCGTGCAGGGTACTGTTCAACATCATCGGCACGAGCCCGGTGGTCCAATCGTGGCAATGCACCACGTCCGGAAACCACCCGAGCTGCTGGCAAAGCGTGAGCGCCCCGCGGGAGAAAAAGGCAAAACGCAGGTCGTTGTCCTCACACGCGCCCCACGGGCTGGTGTAAACCTCGGGCCGGGAGAAAAAATCATTATTCTCCAGAAAATAAGCCGGCACCGTCGTGCCCGGAAGTGTCGTCATCCACGTGCGCGCCCAACGCGTGGTGGAACCCACGTCCACCCCGAGCGGCTCGTCGCGCGCGGTCCACTCCGCGAGTCCCTTGATCGAACCGTAGGCCGGACAAACCACGCGGACATCGTGCCCCAACTTCGCCAATTCCTTCGGCAGCGCCCCGACCATGTCGGCGAGCCCGCCCACCTTGACGAACGGCTCCACTTCGGGACTGATGAAGAGAATTTTCAGCGCGCGCACGGCCGCATCAAACCGCACGACCGCAGGCATGCCGAGTCAAAATTCAGGTCAAATTGCGACAAGCACGTCAAAATATCCGGGCGGCGTTTCACGAATATTTTTTTCCGGACCAAACAAACCGGACTGAAGATGTCTCGCGAAGACACGAAGGAGGCGAAGGAATCCGGGTTCACCGGCGTTCGCAAACTTCCCCTCCTTCGCGAGGCCATCGCCATTTCAGGGTAAGCTTGTTCCCTCTCGCTCCAATCTTGCACAACCTGGGACAGGATGCCTGAGACTCCAGTGCGCTGCCCCAACAGCCCAGTTCACTTTACTTTTTGGCAACCGGATAACTTCCCAGCCATTTCACAAGCGGGCATTTGCGGCTGAGTTCCTTGAGCGCGGCCTGCATCGTCGGATCTTCGTAGTGACCGGTCACGTCCAGGAAGAAAATATAGTCCCACGGCTTCAATTTGCTCGGACGGGATTCGATCCGCGTGAGGTTGAGCTTGCGACGGTTGAATGGCGCGAGCGCGTGGAGCAAGGCGCCGGGTTCGTGGTGCAGCGAAACAAGGAGACTCGTCTTGTCCTGGCCGCTGCCGGCGGAGCCCGAGGCCTCGCGCCCGAGGAATACAAAGCGCGAGGTGTTGTTTTTCAGATCCTGAATGTGCGAGGCGGCGACCGGAACGCCGTAACGTTCGCCCGCGAGCCGCGGCGCAATCGCCGCCGCGCCTTTTTCCTTCGCGGCAATCTGTACGCCGAGCGCCGTGCTGTCGACGTCGACCAGCTGCGCGTGCGGCAAGTGGCGCTGGAGCCAGCGGCGACATTGAGCGAGCGCCTGGTCCTTGGAATAAACCTTTTTAATTTTTTCGAGCGGTTCGTTCGAGAGCAATGTGTGGTCGATATCCTGGTGAATCTCCGCCACGATCTTGAGCGGCGTCTCGACAAACAGGTCGAGCGAATCGCGCACGGAACCCTCGGTGGAATTTTCCACCGGCACGACTCCGAAATCCGCTTCGCCCTTTTCCACCGCCGTGAAAATATCGGCGATCGTCGGCATCGGGCGATAGTCCACACTGGAACCGAATTTGCGCAGGGCCGCCTGGTGAGTGTTCGTGGCTTCGGGTCCGAGATAAGCGATGCAGAGCGGTTTCTCCAGTGCGATGGCGGCCGACATGATTTCGCGATAGATGGCCTGCAGCGCGGCTGGTTTAAGCGGGCCCTTGTTCGCAGCCTGCACCCGGCGGAGGACGTCGGCTTCGCGTTCGGCGACGTAAATTCGTCCCTTCGTGCCGCGTTTCAGTTCGCCAATCTCCTGCGCGCATTTGAGACGGGCATTGAGCAATTTGACGACCTTCTGGTCGAGCGAATCGATCTGGTTACGGATCTTGGCGAGTTTCTGTTTCATGGGACCGTGGCGACGAGGGGAGATGAGCGGCGGAGAGCATGAACCGCCTTAGCCTGGATAATCAACCCTGCAAGCGCCTCGGGCGTGATCGCCTGTTTCGGATCATCACCCAGCCCATGACTGGGACTAACATGCGCCTCAATGCAAAGGCCGTCGGCACCGTAGGCCACCGCGGCGAGCGCGCAGGCCGGGACATATCCGGCCTTGCCCACCGAGTGGGAGGGATCGACGACGACCGGTGCCCAGGTTCGCTCTTTCAGCAGTGGCGTGATGGATTCATCGGGATGGTTGCGGTAACCATCGAGCCCGGGTTGCGTGCCGCGCGGACAAAGGATCACGTTCGGGTTGCCGAAGTTCACGATGTATTCGGCGGCAGAGATGAACTCGTTGAGCGTGCCGAGATGCATGCCGCGCTTGAGCAGCACGGCGACAGGCTTGTTCGCAATGGCTTTGCCGATCTGCCGGAGTAACGAATAATTCAGGGCGTTGCGCGCACCGACTTGGAGGATCTGCACGCCGGCGTCGAGCGCGAGGCGCAGTTGCTCCTCGTCCATTACCTCCGTGTCGACGGGTAAACCGGTGCGGCGCGAACCTTCCATCAGAATATCGAGCGAACGCCGGTCGCCTTGGAATGCGTATGGATTCGTGCGCGGCTTCCATACTCCGCCGCGCAATGCCTGCGCACCGGCCTCCTTGACCGCATGCGCCGTCTCATAGAAATAATTTGGGTTCTTCGGATCGATGGTGCACAGGCCGGCCATGACCAGGAGTTCTTCACCGAGCGTCACGTTGCCAACCTTCACGCGGTGCGTGGCGAGGTCGGATTTGATATCCATCAATTTGTGGGGTGACTGGATCGTGTCGACGCGATCGACATAGGACAGACCTTCGAGGCGGTTAATCATAAGTTCATCGCGCTCGTCACCCATGATTGCATAGACCGTGCGGACCGCGCCGATGATCGGTTGAATCCGGCAGCCAAATTCGGCCACGATCGCGGTGATTTCGGTGACTTCTTCGGGAGCGAGACGGTGGTTTTTCGGAATGATCATAATGAGTGCAGGGTTGAATGAAGAATGCGGAAAATAAAAAAGCCGCCCGGGGATGGGCGGCTCCTTTGCAAAGTGACTCTAATGCGGGATCAGAGTTTGCGTTGGGATATGCCGCCTCGGGTTTGCGGGGTAAAGTAACCCGCAAAACCAAAATAAAAATAGGCGGCAAAACGATTCATTGCCTTCTTAGTTATGAAGCTTTCGCCATCTGTCAACGCCGGCCTTCAACCTCGTTGACGGCTCGACATGGACAGGTCGGGCGCTTACTAAATCGCGTTCTGCGCTTTCCGATTTTTCGACTCTTCATTTCCCCATGAAACTTATTGATATCAGTCGTCCCATTTACACCGGTTTGGCCGTTTGGCCGGGGGACAGTCCGGTCGAATTCTCGTTTTCGTCCCGCAAAGCCAACGGTTCCGACGCCAATGTCGGCCATCTCCGGATGAGCGTTCACGCCGGCACGCACGCGGACGCGGCTTATCATTATAACGAATCGGGTCTGCGCATCGACGAGATGCCGCTCGATCTTTTTGTCGGCGCGGCTCGCGTGGTGGATATCCGCGGGCAGTCGATCATCACGCCGGCGTTACTCGAGCAGTTTGATTTTACGGACACGCCGCGCGTCCTTTTTCGAAGCGACACGTGGAGCGACACCACTGTTTTCCCAACGCACTGGCCGATGTTCGATCCGACCACGCCAGCGTGGCTCGCCGCGCGGGGCGTTCGACTCATCGGCCTGGATGTTCCGTCGGTGGACACGCTCACCAGTTCGGGCATGCCGATACATCATGTAATCGACCACGCCGGTCTCTTTATCCTGGAAAATCTCGATCTGCGTAACGCCGCCGCCGGGGCTTACGATCTGATCGCCCTGCCACTCCGAATCAAAGGCGGCGACGGCTCCCCAATTCGTGCAGTGTTGCAGACCCGCGATTGACGCGTTGCAGCCGGCTCGCCTTGATCCCGTTCCCGTTTCATGAAACCGCTCTACGATTTCGGTACGCTGTCCGTTGATCGCACCATTGCGCCTCGCGACGGGATGGTCGCGCCGGACATGCCCGAGCAATATTTCGACCTCGGCCGGCGCGCGCTCGAGTTGATCAAGTTTTCCAGCGAACTCTGCGACAAGCCGCACTACCCCGACATCCTCGACCTGCCGTGTGGTCATGGTCGCGTGCTCCGGTGGCTGCGCGCTCAATATGGTTACGCCAAAATCACCGCCTGTGATCTCGACCGGGACGGAGTGGATTTCTGCGCCAGGCAATTTGGCGCGCTGCCGGTTTATTCCGACCTCGATCTAACACAGCTTCAGTTTACCGCGCAGTTCGACCTGATCTGGGTGGGCTCGCTCGTCACGCATTTGAGTCAGGATCGTTGGCTGACGACGCTGGACTGTCTGGTAAAGTGGACGCGTGAATGCGGCGTCATCATTTTTACGACGCAGGGACGTTGCTATACCAGCCTGCTGGCCCGCGGCCGTCGGAACGTCACCGAGAACATCGACAAGGCCGCGTTGCTCGATGAGTTCTCCCGCACTGGTTTCGCGTACCAAAAATATTTCGAAAAAGAACACGGCGATTATGGTGTCGCTGTAACGTCACCCGAATGGCTGATGCGCACACTACAACGCTATCCGGATATCATCATGCGTTCCTATCTGGAGGAAGCGTGGGGCATGCAGGACGTGGTTATTCTCTACAAAAAAGGCGGCCACTACGAACCCGTACTCGGCGTTCCGGAGGAGAATACAGCCAAAAACAACGAAGCGGCGCGCAAGTCCGAGCCCGGCCTGCTCAGTCGTCTGTTCAAAAAGTAGCCGCGAGGTTATTAAAAGAGCACCGCTAATCCACACTAATGAATCACTAGTGTTTCAGAAATTAGTGACCTTTAGTGAGGATTAGCGGTTAAAAAAATCCGTACCTCCAGCCGTCTTACTGTCCGAGGCGCGAGCCGTTGCCGCTGACAGGTCGCGACTCACCGTAATTTTAACCCATGAAAACTTCGCGCGTGTTATGGTCGTCGTTGCTTTGCTGTCTTGCTTTTGCTGCCTGTGCCGTGCGCGCCGCGGATTTTTCCGATCTCGCCTGGCCTGCGGTCACCCGCGAAAACAAACCCTGGACGCGCTGGTGGTGGCTCGGCAGTGCAGTCGACCAACCCAATCTCACGCGCGAACTCGAAGCCTTGTCCGCCGCCGGATTTGGCGGCGTGGAAATCACGCCGATCTACGGCGCCAAGGGCTACGAAGACCGCTTCATTCAATTCCTCTCGCCAAAATATCTCGAAATGCTCGGTTTCACCGGCACGGAAGCCAAACGCCTCAACCTCGGCGTGGACATGGCCACCGGAACCGGCTGGCCGTTTGGCGGACCTGAAGTTGGGCCCGAAGACGTCGAACTGAAACTGGCCTTCAGCGCCGACGGCAAAATCGCGCCTGTCCCGACCGGCTTTAAGGTCAAACGCTCGGCGCCCGGCGGCGAAGGATTTGTCCTCAATCCCTATTCGTCCGCCGCGATGACGCGTTATGTTGTGCCATTCACGAAGGCACTCGATACGTTGCCGAAAGGCACGATCCACAGTCAGTTTCACGACTCCTTCGAGTATCAGGCCAACTGGGCCAACGAAGTTCCCGATAAATTTCTCGCGCTCCATGGCTATGACATTCGCGACCACGCCGCCGAACTGGCCGGCCATGGCGATCCTGATACGGTCGCCCGCGTGAAGGCCGACTATCGCACCACCCTCAGCGCGCTTCATCTCGACTATATCAACACATGGGTAAATTGGACCCACAGTATCGGTGAAACTGCCCGCAACCAGGCGCACGGTTCGCCGGGCAACCTCCTCGATCTCTACGCCGCCGCCGACATTCCCGAAACGGAAATCTTTGGCTCGATTCCGCTGCCCATTCCCGGGTTTCGCCGTGATCCCGCGGAGATCGGGCGTCCGGGACATCCGCCGATTATTCACCATTTCGCATCCTCGGCCGCGCATGTGATGGGCAAACCGCTCGCGTCCTCGGAAACTTTCACATGGTTGCGCGAACACTTCCACGTCGCCCCGTCCGAGATGAAGCCGGAGCTCGATGCACTCCTGCTGGCGGGCATCAATCATGTTTACTATCACGGCGACGCCTACTCGCCCGCCGACGCGCCGTGGCCCGGCTGGTTATTCTACGCCTCGTCCGAAATCAACACCCGCAATCCCCTCTGGCGCGATATCGGTGACGGGCTCAACAGCTACGTCGCCCGCGCGCAGTCCCTGCTTCAGGCCGGCTCCCCTGACAACGACCTCCTCGTCTATTGGCCCGCCGACGATCTTTGGCACAATCCGGAAGGCGAACAAATCCAACTCACCGTTCACGCCAGCTGGCTCGAAGCGTCTGCTTGCGGTCAACTCATGAGCGAGCTGCCAGCGAAAGGTTACTCTTACGATCTGATTTCCGATGCGCAATTATTGCTCACCAACACGACAAAGAATGGCGGGTTGAAAACTCCCGGCCATGAATACCGGACGATCCTCGTACCGAAAACCCAGCACATGGAAGTGGCGACGTTGACGCGCCTGCTCAAGCTCGCGGAAGATGGGGCGACGGTGCTTTTCATCGACGCGCTGCCCGCCGATGTTCCGGGACTCGGCCAACTCGCCAAACGACGAACCGAATTCAAAACCGAACTCGCACGAATTCATCTAAACTCCGACGGAAAAGGAAGCGGAGAGGCGATAATTGGAAAAGGGCGCGTGCTCGTCGCGTCGCTTTCGGTGCTGTTGAAATCCAGCGGTGCCCTACGCGAGCCGATGGCCGACCTCGGCCTGCAATGCATCCGCCGCCAACTCGATGACGGTTACGCCTATTTCATCGTCAATCTCACTGGCCAGCCCGTCGACGGCTGGGTGCCGTTGGGACACGCGGCCCAAGGCGCAGTGCAACTGAATCCACGTCGCGGCGGCGCGGGTCTCGCCAACCTTCGCCAGCATGACGGTGCGACTGAGGTCTACCTTCAGCAGGCACCCGGTGAATCTTTCTTCATTAAAACCCTGACCGACCGCGCCGCCCATGGCACACCCTCGCGCCCGATGCACCCGGAAGCCGGAGTGAATCCCGTAATGCTCGACGGAGACTGGCATGTCACCGCGTTGCGCGGCGGACCGGAACAACCGGCACCCTTCGTCCAGCACGGATTTGGCTCGTGGACCGCACAAGGCGGCGAGTGGGAACGCTTCGGCGGCACGGCGCGTTATGAAACCGAGTTCACGTTGCCCGCCGACGTGAAGGCTGACAACTGGATGCTCGACCTCGGCGACGTGCGCGAGACGGCGCGCGTATTTGTGAACGGCACCGAAACCGATCTTGTCTGGTCGTTGCCCATGCGGACCAAAATCGGCCATCTCCTGAAACCGGGAAAAAACACCCTCGCGCTTGAGATCACCAACCTCGCCGCCAACCGGATCCGTGACCTCGACCGGCGCAAAGTGGAATGGAAAAAATTCCACGAAATCAATTTCGTGAATATTTTCTACAAGCCGTTCGACGCCTCCAACTGGCCGCTGCAACCCTCGGGTCTGCTCGGTCCGGTGCAATTAATCCCACTGCAGGCGTTCACGCCGTAGAGTGGTTTCATCAAAACTGTAGCCGCATCGTTGCAGCTTTCGAAGGATGCGGGTGGCTACGATCTGGGGCGCGGTCGACCTCGACCGCGAAAGCACGGCAGCGGGGTCGCTGCCGCTCCATGGGGATCCGGGCAACAGTCCCCCTTACTTTCCTTCCTCGCCGTAGAAGTCGAGATTGTCGATGGCCCACTTTTGCCAGCCCTGTTTTTCGGTGAGGGTGATGCGAATGAATTTGGCGGTCACGGGCTGTTTCAAATAAATCCGGGCGTCGGGTTCGCCGATACCGGACGCAACAGGCTTCCCCCACTCTTTGCCATCGTTGGAAACCTGCACGCTATATGCGGGCGCAAATGCTTTCGGCGAGGCGGTTGCGTCCATGTCGATCGACGTGATCGTGCTGACAGCGGGCAATTCAACCTGGAACCATTGGCCGGGATACGGCGTGGAAAGCGTCGTGAGATAACCCGTCGCAGGATCATCATCGATCGCCTGCTCGATGCTGGTGTCCTTCGCGCTGGCTTCGCTGGCGGTTAGTTTCCATGCGGAGCGGTGCTGGAATTTTTCGCGGGCGACGTTCAGAGCGGGAAAAATTTCCCGCAGACTGCCGGGCGTCCAAGGGTCGGTGCGACCGGCATCAGCCGCACGACGGGCCGCGACTTCCTCGACGGTGACCGCAGCGCCGCGATTGCCAAAACTATTGCGAACGTACGTGAGGACGTCGGCGAGTTGTTGGTCGGGATAGGTGCTCAATGAAATCATCGGCGCGCCGAAATCAGTGTGGTTGATCTGGCCGAGGAAGCCATGCAGCACGATCGCGATCGCGGGGGTGGCATCGCCGAGGACGCGGGGCGATCCGGCGAGGGGCGGCGCGATGGTCTTCCCCGGGGCGGCCGGTGCGCCGTGGCCGTCGGTGCCGTGACAGGCGAAACAAAGCGAATTATAGAAGGTGCGTCCGGCACGATAGGATTTGAGACCAGCGGGTCCGAGCAACGAGAGCAGGAAAGGATCCTCGTTGTTCGCCGCGGACCACAGTTGTTCATTGATGCTGAAGACGCCGGCGGAGGACGAGGATTCGGCAGCAGTTTGGATCAATTGCCTGGCATCGTCCCGGCCCGCGCGCCGAAGTGACAGCATCGCTTGAATCACCACATTCGGGTCGGAGTCGTGGAGTTTTTTTTGCGTCGCCACGATTAGAGGATCGTCCGCGGCGGCGGCGGGGCCGATGTGCGGCTCGGCCAATCGCAGGGCAGTGCGGCGAATCTCGGGATTCGCATCGTCGAGGGCGGCGAGGATCAGCGCAGGCTTCAGTGCGCCCAGACCATCCAACGTCCAGAGTGCGTGCAGACGCGGACGCGGATCCGGCGCGGGAGTCTGCGCGAGCTTTTCGAGTGGGGGAACCACACTGAGATCGTGGCGGAGAACGAGCAATTTTTGCGCGGTATCACGCCACCAGCCGTTGGGGTGGGACAAATGCGCGACCAACTGCACGGGCGTTTCGTCGAGCATATGCGGTTGCGGACCGGGCGTGAAGCCGTCGTGGGTGAGTCGATAGATGCGACCGCCGCCGACCTCCTGCGCCAGATGGTACGCGTCGATCTGTTTGCGCAGATAGGAACCCTTATTCGTCCACGCGCTTTCCTGGACAATGCCCCGGTACATATCGACGATATAGAGCGTTCCGTCGGGAGCAGTCACCATGTTCACCGGGCGGAAAAGCGGATCAGTGGCGCGAATGAACTCGGAACGATCGTAGGCATTGCTCACTTGGGTAATGCCATCGTTGACGGTGATCTTCGCGCGACGGATCAATCTTCCCGCGGGCTCGGCGAAAAGTAGGTCGCCATGAAGGTCGGCGGGCAGGCGGTCGCCACGAAAAATATCCTGGCCGCAGGTGGCGGTGAAGTGATTGAGCGAGTTGTCCGCGCGCAATTCATCGGGGCCGCCCTGGGCATCGGGAATGTGCTCGATCGGCCAGACAGTCTTGAAGTCCTTCCCGTATTCCCCACCGGCTTCAAACTGCCCATAGAGAATGTGCTGTTGAAAATGCACCGGGCCCGTCTCGCCGCCGGCGTTGACGAACCACACCTTACCCCAGTCGTCCTGAGTCAATCCCCACTGGCCGCCGTTGGCCGGAATGGTTTCCTTGATCGCGGTGCCGGTAGTGAAGTTGAGCCGGTAGTCATAGTACGTGGCGTAAAGACGGTTGTCCAAGGCCCACGTGAGGCCGTTGGGTTGGTGTTCCAAATTGCCACCGCGCGGCTCTCCTTTGAACCACAGTTTTTTCTCGTCCGCGACGCCATCGCCATTCGTGTCGCGATAGACATAAAGATCGTCGGTGTTGGTCTCGCCGATAATCACCCGGTCATCGAGCGCGATCAGGATACGCGGGAGCACGAGGTTGTCGGCAAAGATGGTATGGCGATCATAAACACCGTCGCCCTTGGTATCCTCGAACATGGAAACCCGGCAGCGCGGAAGGAATTCGCCCGTGGCATCGGCGTCCTGCATATAGGTGCGCATCTCCGCCACGAACATCCGGCCGTTGCCATCGAAAGCGATCATGACAGGTTCCTGCACCTGCGGCTCGGAAAGCACGACTTGAAGATGATAGCCCGGCGGAAGCTGCATGGTCGCAATGGACTGTGCCGGAGAAAGTGCAATCGAAGGTACCTTGGGCGGCGGTGGTGGCGACAGCGCCGGCCGCGCGACCGGTTTTGCATCAACTTTGGCCGGGACGTCGGAGGAAGCAACGGGTGCGACCGATGCATGTGGCGATGCAGACGGAGCGACAACGGCCGGTAGCATCGCTGGAGTGGCAGGTGTTGCGGCTCGCACGCTCTTCGGAGCGACTGACGCGTTGTCAGAGGAGCAGGCGGCCAACAATGCGGTAACTGCAATCAACGATAAGACGAGATGATGGAGCGACGACTTTGCGAACATGGATTGGAAAGGTAACCGTTAAGAAATAAGTTTTAATGCCCGTTGTTTTATCGCGTTCAAAGTACCATTTGATTAAATCCATGTTGTTTGGCTAGGGCCAGACAGGCAATACACCGTTTCTAAGCATTTTCTCCTGCTCATAGTGAAATTTATTTCCCGCCTAATTTTGCTGTCAATAATGGCGCTGACCTTTTGTGCGTGTGCTCCCACCCATCAACTCAGTGGCGTGATTCAGCGAACAGAATATAACGGGCAAACCGTGTCGCTCTACTTTTCAAATGGCCCCAAATCCGATTTTGTAATTGTCGAAACACGTATTCTCATTGAACCAAGCGAAGCTTTGAAAGCGTCAGGAAGTGGCACGCTGCAATATTACATGCTTGGATTGGGTAAAAGTTACATTGGCCACAAAATCCAAGCTAACGGTGAAGTGAATATGGACTCAGGAAACGACGCGAGATCGGTTTACGTAAGCGACAGAAGCCAGCTAACGATTTTAAATTGAGACAAAAGAGGCGAGCCCGGTTAGGAAGCTCGCCGCTGAGATTATTTCTTTAAAGCCTGGATTATCCGCCTAATCTCCCGCAAAAAGGGAACAAGGGCGAACAACACGGCAATGATGGCGGTAGCCATGATGGGTATGCGGTGTTTTCATGTTTCAATCCTGCCATCGAAAGACAGCGGTTACGTTAGAATGAAATTAACAAATCAGTTTTGTGCTTAATTCCAAGATGAGTTTCCTGATCTCTTCATCGGAAACCGTCTAAACTTTTAAGTGAGCCAGTGAGCGCAATAGTTTCACAGGCAACCGTTCCGAAATCCGCGACGGGCTCACGCGAGCCTTCCGCTTAATCGAAACGCCCATCGGTTTTCGTTTGTCAGGCGTCTCAACCCATTCCATCCGACAAGGCGACCGGCCATCTACTTCCCCATATACATTAAGGGGAGAAACGGATATTCGGACTTTTTAATGTAGAGTTTCTTCCGTTTGATTTGGGGCGTATGCGGGTTAGCTCCCCGATATTGGCCGGACGCCTTAAAAGAGGTGGGAATGGCTACTTTTTGAGGCTTTAAAATGGAGTGGATTAAGGTAAGGCGTTGGCGGGAATTCATCGGGCCTCAAGCTTGGCGATTTCAGAGGGGAATGCAAAAGGCACTGGGAGAAAGTGAGAACCAAATTAGGACACTACCCACCCATCGCCCCGCTTGATTTTTAGCCGGCGACCACTACGTTCGCCAGCCTCCATCTTTTAGCTCAACCCTCCAAAGCCATGTCCACCGCTACACCGCAGAAATTCGAGTTCCAAGCCGAGATCAAGCAGCTGCTCGATATCGTCATCCATTCGCTCTACACGGAGAAGGAAATCTTCGTCCGTGAATTGGTGTCGAATGCCTCCGACGCCTTGGAAAAGCTCCGTCACACGCAACTTACGGAAAAGGACGTCGCCGACGACCAGCTCGCCCTCGAAATCAACCTCACCACCGACGACAAGGCCAAGACCCTTACCATCCAGGATACGGGCATCGGCATGACCCGCGAGGAGCTCATCGCCAACCTCGGTACCATCGCCCACTCCGGTTCAAAAGCTTTCCTGAAAGCGCTCGGCGAAGGCGGCGCGAAGAACACCAGTCTCATCGGTCAGTTCGGTGTCGGCTTTTATTCGGCGTTCATGGTCGCCAAGACCGTCAAAGTCTACTCCCGCTCCTGGAAGCCCGCCGAACCGGGCCACGTCTGGTCGAGCGACGGTTCCGGTAGTTACGAAGTCGAGGAAGTCGAAGGTCTCACCCGCGGCTCCAAAATCGTGATCGAGCTCAAGGACGACTGCTCCGAGTACGCGAACGACGGTCGCATCAAGGCTATCCTCGAGCGTTACAGCGCTTTCGTCTCGTTTCCCGTCAACCTCAACGGCAAACACATCAACACCGTCACGGCACTCTGGCTGCGCAGCAAAAACGAAATCAAGGACGAGGAATATAACGAGTTCTACAAATTCCAATCCCACGCCTATGAAGATCCGAGCCTGCGCCTGCACTTCAGCGCCGACGCCCCGCTCGCGATCAACGCCCTGCTTTTTGTGCCCCAGGAAAACACCGAAAAGATGGGCCTTTCCCGGCTCGAACCCGCTGTTTCGCTTTATTGCCGCAAGGTCCTGATCGATGCCGCGCCGAAAGACCTGCTTCCTGAGTGGCTGCGTTTCCTGAAGGGCGTCGTCGATAGCGAGGATCTCCCGCTCAACATCTCGCGTGAGACGATGCAGGATAAGGCGCTGATCGAAAAACTGAACAAGGTGATCACAAAACGCTTCCTGAAATTCATCGACGAGGAAGCCACCCAGCGACCGGATTCCTTCGCAAAATTTTATTCGCAGTTTGGCATTTTCCTCAAGGAAGGCGCGGCGCTCGACTTCACGCACAAGGATCAGTTGATGAAATTGCTCCGCTTCGAATCGTCGCTCACGGAAAAGACCAAATCCACTTCGCTCACCGACTATGTCTCGCGCATGGGTGCAGAGCAGAAGGAAATTTATTACCTCGTGGGCGGCAATCGCGCCGCGATTGAAAGCGGCCCCTACCTCGAAGCCTTCAAGGCCCGCAATCTCGAGGTGCTCTTCTGTTACGAACCTGTCGATGAATACGTGATGAACAACGTCCGTGAATTCGACGGCAAGAAGCTCATCTCCGCCGACCACGCCGACGTAAAGCTTTCCGATATTCCAAAGGCGGAAGGCTCGCTCAGCGAAGACGACACCAAAGCGCTCACCATCTGGCTCAAGGAATCACTGGGTGACCGCGTTGCCGAGGTGAAAGCGAGTGATCGTCTCGTGGACTCCCCCGCCCTCGCGATCAACGCCGACAAATTCATGTCCGCCCACATGCGCCGCATGATGAAGGCGATGAACAAGGACGGAGCCGACGTGCCGCAGAAGGTGAACCTCGAGGTCAACCCCCGCTCCGCCGTGATGAAACGCCTGTTCGAGACGCACACGAGCGCTCCCGAAAAGGCGAAACTCGTCGCCGAACAAATCCTCGACAACGCGCTGATCTCCGCCGGCATGCTCGAAGACGCCACGCCAATGGTCGCACGTCTGTACAAGCTACTCGAATCAGTCTGAGCCGGCGTGCAATTTATCTCTGAAATCAAAGCCGGCGGTTCACCCCGCCGGCTTTTTTATGGGCGGAGATCCGGACAGCGGCAAATCCTCCGTGAGCGATCGACCCGGGACCGCCGAGCCCCAGCTCGGCCTCAGGATTTCCGGAGCCGAGCTGGGGCTCGGCGGTCCCGGATTCTCATGCGTAGCGACAGGCGTCCCTGCCTATCGGAATCGCCGCTGGAGCAAGGCGCGTGCGGACGACCTCGCTGGCACCCGAAATCTGCAGCGAGGTCGCTGCAGCTCCAATTCAGGCGAGGTGCTTCTGCGGTATGCATTGCGTATCCAACCCCCAAAACAAAACCCCCGCCAATTTCAGTCAGCGGGGGTTGAGTGGCGAAAACTATTTTCGAAACGTTAAGCGAGCAGATGCTGCCACTGGTCTTCGCGGGCGGAGCGGGCGGCTTTGAGCGCACCGACCGCCACGAAGCGTTTATAATCCGCGCCGGCGAGCCGGACTTTCGGAGCTTCAAAACCATCGGCCGTGAGTTTCTGCTGCAACACGGTGTCGAAGCCGCGAATGCAACTACCACCGCCGGTGACGACGATATTTTGCAGGAGTTGCGCCACGGAATCGGAGGACGCGCGACCGATCAGCGTGGTCAACGCGGGATAAATCCTTTCCAACAATTGGTTGCAGGCGCGGCCGATGACTTCGCCCAGCTCCAAGGTGTGGCTCTTGCCGCCGATCAGCACCTTGACGTCGATCGGTTTGCGGATCGATCCGACATAGGAATGCTGCTCCTTGATCTGGCGGATGGTCGCGCGCGACAGGCCGTTGTTCGGATACGTGCGTTGCAGCTCGTCCTCAATCAGTTTATCGATGGCATCACCGGCAAACGGCAGGCTGATCTGGTCATCCGCCGTTGGGAAGAAACCTTGGATGAGACACAAATCGCTCGTGCCGCCGCCGATGTCGATGAACAGGGAATTGGTGACCGGGTCGACATAGGCGGACTGGCCGAGGCGGCTCTCATCGCGAAAACCCAGCGCGGCGAGAAATGGCTCGGGAATGAGCAGCACGCGGTCAAATACGCCCGCAGCACAGTTGCGAATGTCCTCCCGGGCGGGATCAGCGGCATTGGCCGGCACTCCGACAACGACGCGAATCTCCGCCAAACCGCTGGGATCGACAATGGCCCGCAGGCGTTTGATGAAGTCCTTGGCGGCAGCCGGGTGCGCAATGACGCCGTCTTCCAATGGCGCGACGACTTTGAGTTGCAAGCGATGGGCCAATGCTTCCTCGCCAATCAGGATCGTGGCGTTGTTGGCAATGATGCCGTCGACCAACCCTTCGCGGGCATAACCGACTACCGTGGGGATGATTTTGCTGACAGCCACGTCTTTGGCTTCGGGCGAACCGGCAAGGACGCAGGAGGCGTTCGTACCCAAGTCAAAGCCCACCAACACCCGTTTGCGTTCAGAGGGCTTGCGAGCGAGTGAAGTATCTTCAACGCGGGCCGAAATGGCCGGACTTTCAACACTGCTGGTACTGGTCTTCTTATCGATGGTCGTGGTAATCATATTGTTTAGGGGGAGTGGTGGGTGGAGAAATCAGCTGCTGGCGGATGATGAAGCGGGACGTCGTCCGCCCCGTTCGGAAGCCAGCATGGCATCAAGTAAATCGGCGATCATCGGAGAGACCCCGGCAGCGGCAGCCGCTTTCGGGATGGGAACCGACGAATCGCGCTGACTGGCTGCGACAGCCGCAGCCGGGCGAGACAATTGCGCAATCGGTGCCGCGGAATTGCCAAAGGATTTGACCAATTGTGGAATGAGAAGTTCGGACAAAACCACCGCATCCGCCACGCGCTTTTGTTCGGCGGCGAACATGGTTCGCAACTCGCTCTCAGGTAAAATCTCCGGACCGTGCGCAAGCCGAAGATCACGCAAAGTATTGGCGAATTCGTTTTGTTCGATTTGTTGAGCCTCTGCGATACCACCCTGCTCGCGAAGCAAACAGATCTGTCGAATACAACGGGTTAACCCAGCCAAGGGATTAGCTTCCGCCAAGTAAGGAGGAAAAGGAGAAGTCATCACTGATGATTTCCCGTACCGACCCAATTCGTCTTCCAATGTTCAGAAAAACTTTAATCGGAATTCATCGGGAAAACTCCGCCAAGCATTAACCCCAGCGATAAAGTCGTTTTCCCCTCAGTGCAGGAGGCTGTGCAGCGCAGACGTCTCAGAAGAAGAGATGATGCTTGGAAGATTGTCCACGAAGAGATCCAAAATCTCAGGATCGAACTTAATTCCGCGCATCTGGCGCATCTCGCTCATGACTTTGTCTTCCTCCCACGCCGGTTTGTATGTGCGGCGGGAAATCAGTGCATCGTAAACGTCTGCCACGGCAACAATTCGCGCCTCGATCGGAATATGGGCGCCGCTCAATCCATGCGGATAACCGCTGCCATCCCAGCATTCATGATGGGAGAGCGCGACGATGGCGGCGCAACGCATCACCGCCCATTCGCTGCCGTCGAGCATGCGATGGCCAATCACGGTATGTTGCTTGATCACGTCCATTTCCGCCGGCGATAGCGCACCGGGTTTGTTTAATAAATCAATGGGAACGCCGATCTTGCCCATATCGTGCAGTGGCGTTGCATAATAAAGTTCGATTTGCCGCGCCACAGACAAACCCATCAGGCGGCCAATTTCGCACGCGTAACGGGTCACGCGATCCAAATGACTGCTGATGGTCTTGTCGTGCGCCTCGCAGGCGTAGCGCAATCGCATGGCCATTTCCACGCCTGGATCATAAGGGAGTGCGGAAGTCGAATTCATGACCGCTCCTCGTGTGGCTGAAGGTCCGTGGCTCGCTGCCTGCGCTCAAATCGGCGGCTCTCCTTGTTCTTGTAAAGCTCCGCGTCGGCGGCGGCGGTCAGCTCCTCCATGGAAAAAGGCCCGCGCTTGTCGAAGTAAGTTACGCCTGCACTCGATTGAAGATTGAATCCCGAGGTGCCTTGGGTGTTGCGCGCATTTAATACATTTTCCAACGCCTTGAGCGTTTCCCCGATCTGCCCGGTTTGCTGCTCAACGCCCATCGCGACAAATTCATCGCCGCCAAGGCGGACGAGCAGCGCGTCTTTCCGAAAAACGGTCCGCAAAGTCGCCGCAAACTCCTTCAGCGCGTCGTCGCCCTTCGCGTGACCGAGCTGATCGTTGATCTGCTTGAACCGGTCCAGGTCGAAGAAACAAAGGTAACCGCGCGATTCGCTGCGTTGCACGCGTTGCAAGACGTCGGGATTGAGCGTGTTGAAACCGCGCCGATTGTAGAGTCCGGTCAGCTCGTCGAGCACCGCGAGCTGGCGGATCGTCCGTTGCAGGCGATGCCGCTCGATCGCATAAATGATCGCGCGATCCAGCGTCAGGTAATTGAAATCGCCCTTGAGCAGAAAATCCTGGGCGCTCATTTGCACGGCGCGCAAACCGACCTCGTCGCTTCCAGTCGCCGTAAGCACCACGATTGGAACTTCCGGCGCGGCCTCCACAATGGCGGTGAGCGTGGCGAGGTCGCGACTGTCGGGCAAATTCAGGTCGAGCAGGATGACGTCAAAGTCCTCCGCTTTCAGCGCTACGATCGAATCGGCGAGCCGCGCCTTGTGCGTCGACACATAGGTGTGCGTCGGCGACTTCTTCAACATCTGCTCCGTGATCTTGGCGATCAGCAGCACGTCCTCGACTAACAGAACTTTGTAGGTCTGATGAATCATGGCAACAGCGTCCGAAATTTTATTTGGTAATGGTGGCGACCTTGACTGACGTCTCCGTGGCCGCGTCGTGCACGATCCGTGGGGTCAGGAAGAAAACGAGTTCCGTGCGCTCCAAGGTTTTGTATTCACCCGAAAACGCTTTCCCGAGCAGCGGAATGTCGCCAAGGATGGGAACTTTGCGATGCGTGGAAGACGAGGTGTCCTGCACGAGGCCGCCCATCACGATGGTCGCGCCATCACGCACCCGGACGATCGAGGACGCCTGCCGGATATCAATGACCGGCGCATTGGTATCGCCGGTCGCTGAAGAGGAAATCCGCACCAACCGGCTGACGGCCGGGGTCAAATCGAGCGTGATCAACCCATCGCTGGCGATCTGAGGCGTAATGGAAAGCACGGTGCCCACCGTGACCGTCTGCACCGATTCCGTGACCGTGGTAACTGGCGGACTGCCGGGAGCGGTCGTGACCTGCCGCAGAAAAACGGGGATATCCTGACCGACCCGCACGACTGCGGGCTGGTTATTAAGCGTACGCAGTCGCGGTGTCGAAACGATCTTCAGGTTGCCCTGTTGCTTGAGGGCATCGATGACCGCCGTTAAATTTCCGCGCTGGTGCGTAATCTCAATCCCGGGCGCGCTGGGCGCTGGTCCATAAACCGGATCCTGCACGATCAAGCCGGCCGCCGAAGACAGACCGAGATTACCCGGAATCGTGTTAAAGGAAGTGTTGAGGTTGCTCGCGAGGTACGACCAGTTGACTCCCAATTGGGTCGAATCATTGAGGGCCACTTCGTAAATTTCCACTTCGAGGTCCACTTGACGAACCACGCTCGCCGTGACGCTGGTGATAAATTGCGCAATTGCTTCAACGTTCCGGTGCGAATCGCGCACCATCACGGTGCCGGCGAGACTGTTGATCGTGAATTTGCCCTTCTCGGACATCATCGATTTCAGTTCGTCGTTGAGGTCGCCCCAAAAATTAATCGTCGAGGAGTTGGTCAAGGTCATCGTCGAACCCTCGGATCCACTGCTGCTGGAACCCGAGGAACCACTGCTGCCACTGCTCCCACCGCTCCCACTGCTGCTGCCGCCGGAACTAATTTGCACGGCGTTCGAGCCCTGGCCGGAACGCGTTACGTGGATATAATCGATCTGGAAAAGACGGGTCTCATAATTCTTCACCCGGATGAGCTGGCCGTCCTGGGAAAAATAATAGCCGTTTGCGTCGAGCAGCGCTCCCATTGCAAGATCGAGCGGCAGATCGTGGAAATCCACCGTCACATTTCCCTCGATATCGAGATCGGGCACGATGTTCAGGTGATTGGCCCGTGCAAACAGTACGAGCGCCTGCTTGATCGGAACCTCCGCGGCGCTGAAGCTGAAAAGAGTGGATGGGACTGAGGGCGGAACTCCGGGAACCGGTGCACTTGCAGTGACGGCCGTGGGCGTGGCGAGCGAAGCAGGTGCAGCAGCAGGGACTTCGGGAACGGGTGCGACTGAGGCCACATCCCCAGCCGATACGGTCATGACCGGCACTGCCATCAAGGCGCACAACCACGCAACGGAGAAAAAAGCAGATCGAGGATTCATCGCATTCAAAGTGAGCTGGCGGCACGTGCGGATTTTCGCATTGGCGTGTTGAGAGTGAAATCACCTCCAACCCTGACAAAATTCCGTCCTTTCCAATGGGTAATCCACACACCTTCTTCTGACGCGGACTCGATTTTGATCCGGCCAATTTCATCGCCCTTCTGAAAAATCCGGTCGTTGATCAGCACGAGTGTCTTCCCATCCTGCGACCACACTGCGGAGAGATGCACCGATTCCACGGCATCTGGCACTTCCACTTTTTCGGCTGTCGGATCCACTTTGATGCGAATCGCGAATGGATCCTTTATCGGTGCCGGGAGCTGGAGATTTCGGACCACCGCAAACAAATTCGCGCGACTTTCCGCCTCGGAAGTCTGTCCGGTGTCGGCTCCCGCAGGCGCTGCGCCAACCGTTCCACTCAATCCAAATCGCGGACCACCGGATAGCATCGAACGTGCGACAAACGCGAGCGCAGCGATCGCCATGACAGCGACAAACCAGGGGTTATTGAGCAGTTTTCTCATCAAGATTGCGGCCCACCAAACGGAGGTTCAGCTCCGCGGTGTACCGTCCCTGCTCATCGGCACGAATGCTCAAACGGGTAAGGTCGATTCTCTTTTCCGATGAAGAAAACTCATCAAGCAGAGCAATTAAGGCCGAAAACGCATCCGGATCGCCCGGCACTGCGGTCAGTTTGGCGCGCACCGCGTAGGAATTGAGCGGACCGGCGGATTGCCTGGCCTCGGTCGAAAGATCCGAAGCCTGGAAATTCCCCTCCCAGTGTCGTTCATTCGCCATTTTTTTGAAATTATCGAGGATTGGCGGTAAATCCGTCGCCCCCTTCAAAATTTGTTTTCCCGCCTGCGCAGCGCGTTCGGACAGCTCCGCCGCCTGCTGGTCGGAAACGCCCAGCCGCAAGGCATCGAGTTCCTTTTCCTGGTCCAACAACGCTCGTTGCGATGCACGCTCGGTCCGGATTGCGGGATCACGGATGACGCTATTCCACCCCATCAGAAGCGCGATCAGCACACACGGCAACAGGATCGGGATGGCTCGCCGAACGCGGATTTTCTTTGGCGCGTCGGGCCAGCCCGGCACTTCGGTCAGCATCTGCCAGCAATCGTGGCCCAGTTCGATGAGCTTAGTTTTCAAGCATGCCTCCTTCCACCGCGAATTTCTGATTTTCAGGCATGGGCAGATTTGGATTGCGCGACACAGCGGCGGCCGCGCGGGGCAGTTCATTGGAATGAACCCGTAGCGCGCTTCGGGACAGGAGGCGCTGCAACGAAGCCACCACCTCATGCGATGTTTCCTCGTCGGCTTCCACGACGCCTTCCAAGCGGAAGGTCCAGCCCGAGCCTTCCTCCCATTTTACCGTCAGTTCAGTGAGGCGCATTGGGTCGGGCATCACACTGGAGACATAGGCGGCAAATTTTGCCGGCACCGCCGGCAAACGATCGTTATCGACCTGCTGAACGAAGGTGCGTTCGCGTTCCACCGCCCGGTTGCGTTCCATCAGGTGTTCACGCTCCTCACCCATTTTCGATTCGCGATCCCGCAGTTGCGCGTACTGTTGCTGTTCCTGACGCCACGCCTTCCCGGCAACCCAAGCGTCGACCGAAAGCAACGCCAGGCCAACCCAGGTCGCAATGAGCACGCAACGTCGAATCGAACTCTGCCGGCCCTTGCGGCGAAGATGCCCTCCGACGAGATTGATGGGCTGACGTGGCGCGAGTTTCGCCGCAGACTGCAGCCATTCCACCGGCGAGGTTGGCAACACGGTGATTTGGCGTCCCGTACCACACTTTGCATTCACCTGGGCCGTCGCATGATTATCCTGACCAAGCAACCACACCCGATCCACGGTGTTACCGAATTGCTGATTCGCGTAGAGCAGGGAACGGTTAATCTCGACGCCAATCCGGCCCGGATCAGCACTCCACGTGGCGAGAATGTTGCGCGCAAAAAGGAGCTCCTCTCCGACTTTCGAAACCATGACCACGGTGGCGCCGCCCGCTTCGACCGCAACGAGCACTGGCCGACCTTTCGCAATCGGGAAACGGTCCAGTTCGCGCTGCACCGGCACTACCAGCGGAAGAATCCGGGTCAGATCCAGGCGCCGCTCAAGCAGGAGGCGACTAATGGCCTCGTAAAAACTCTTGGGCAGCATGTGCAGGATGAATGAACGCTCTTTTTTCGCCGTGCCCGCAGGCTGGCTGACCCAGAGAACCGGAGCGTTTTCCTTTTCGTAGCGCTGGACGCGGCCGGCCAAAAAGTTTTTCGCCAACGAATCGGAAAACGGCGGCGTTGCCTCGATCTGGTGGACGAACTGTTCGTTTTCCAAAAGAAGGAAAGCCTCCGTGCCAACAAACTTTAGTTCCTCCAAGCCCGTGTCGATGGCCGCTTCGAACTCCGGCATGCTTTTAACCAGTTCGGGAGCCGACCAGCTGCCCACCATCTTCGTCCGGCGAAATACCGCCAGGTGAAACGAACCGTGCAACCAGCCAATGCCGAGAATATCGCCATTGTCGCCGCCGGAAGCGCGGCGAATAACCGGTTTCGAAGCGGGAGGCGCAGAGGCTTCCGCAATTGATGTTTCATCTGCAGCGGAGCTCATTGCGGAATCCAATTCGTGCCGTTAAAGTCAAAGCTCTTGCTGTTCGTGCTCAGGACGTAGCTCGAGTCCAAGACGCCCGCCGCCCGGTAAAGATCGATTCGATCACGAGCGTGCATGTTGTTAAGGGTGGCGGTGACCGTCGAGTTTACGGCTTGCACCGCTTGCACGGTGCCGTTGGCCAGCGTGATCCGGTAGCTGGCATTGGTTGCCGGTACCGCCGGAGCAGGAGGCGCGGCCGCAATCGGGGTCTTGTTGTTCAAGGTGATCGTAAGCGCCAGGAGATCGGTCCGATATACCGACGTGAGATTGACCCGCTCGATCACGAGGTACTCGACATTGTCCAGGGCGGGTGCCGGCCCGGCACCCCACGCACCCCATCCGGCGGCAACAGGAACTTGTCCGTCCGCGGTATTCCAGATGGTCTGAAAATTGGCCGAAACCTGTGCGGTCGTGGGAAGATTGATGCCGGTACGCATTGAGGACAGCAGCAGCGCACGCTGGTTTGCCACGATCGGATCAGGCACGTAGAGCCGGTTCATCTGACGCTTGTTGGTTAAGATATCAGCTGCGCTCAGCGAGGAGTAAGTGGCCAGTTGGCTCGTCCAATTCGGCAAAGTAGGCGGTACCGTAGTCGTCGGCATCGCCGCATTGTCACGAAGATATAACGCAATCTCACCTCCCAGAGCATGGAGATTGTCCGTTTCCGCCTTCACCGCAGTGCGCTCGATGGAATGCAGGAGATTGGGCGTGATGACCGCGGCCAGAATCGCCATGATCGCCATCACGCCGATCATTTCGATCAGGGAGAATCCCCTCTGCGCCTGACTCCGAAAATTTGGCGCGCGGTAAATATTCATTTGGCGTCCCAAAGTTGAAGAATGGGCAGGATGACGGAGAGCGCGACGATCCCGACAACGGCAATCAGCGAAATCATCATCACCGGATCGAAGATTCCAAAGACGATCTTGATGCGGCGCGGGATGATTTTGTTGTAGTAGTCGGAAACGCTCTGCAGCGCGAAATCCAACGTACCCGAGCTTTCGCCCGTCGAAATCATCGTCACCAAAGTCTGGGGAAAAACGTCATGCGCGGAAAGGCATTTGCTGAACGGCGTTCCCTCAAGGATGCCACGCCGCACATCGTCCAGCGCAATCTCAATGGCCCGGTTGCCCACCAGTTTCCGACAGATTTCCAGCCCGCGCAGCAGAGGGATCCCGGCCTTATAGAGCATTGCGAGATTATGCGTGAATCGCGACAGCGCAAACATCGCGATCAGCGGCCCAAAAATTGGCAGATTCATCAACCCGCGGTCGAAAGCGCACGCCGCCGTGTCGGAACGAAGCACCATTTTCAACAGCATCGGTCCACCGAAAATCAGTGCGATCAGAACCGGCCAGAAGTGAATCAAGCCGTTGCTGATGGTCATGACGATGCGGGTAAGCATCGGCACTTTGAGATTCAGGTCGGTTAACAAGCCAACGAACTTCGGCACGACGAAAGTGAACAGCATTAAGACCAACGCCGCCGAAGCCCCGATCACCATCAGCGGATAGATCAACGCCTGCCGCACATCGCCGATCAACTGATCGAGCCATTCGTAATACTCACTGAGACTTTCGAAAACCTCCGGCATGCGTCCGCTGACTTCGCCCGCCTGAACGATGGCCGTGATTTCCAGTGAAAAGACCTTGGGGAATTCCGCCATCGCCTGGTGCAACGGCACACCCGTGGAAACTTTTTCGCGCAGGGTGCCGAGCACCCGCCCGAATTTTGTCTCCTCGAAATCGTTCGCGAGACGTCCCAGCGCATTCGGCATCGTGATACCCGCGCGCAAGAGCAGCGACATTTGTACAAAATAATTGATCAGCTCCCCACGTTTGATCGTCAGACTGCTTCCTTTCACCAACACGGAGCCCGCACCTTCCCTGGCCTCGAGCAGCCAGATGCCGGCATTGCGCAACCGGGTCTCGACGGTGGCGAGACTGTCCGCTTCCAGCGAACCGGTCACCGCTTTGCCTGCGGAGTCATAGGCGCGATATTGGAAAAGGCTCATGGTCGTTAGTGGGCAAAAGCCACCCGGAAAACCTCCTCAAGCGAGGTATCCCCATTGAACGCGCGGCGCAGTCCATCGTCGAACAACAGGGGCATCTTCTTCTCGTGCGCGATAGCCTTGAGTTTCTCGACATTACCGTCGTGCAGCACCGAAGTATAGTCATCGTCAATCACGAGCATTTCAAAGATCGCAACACGGCCCTTGTAGCCTTTGTCACGGCACTTGGGACAACCCTTCGGCTTCCACAGCGTGGCTTCCGTATCGGCTGGCAAAGGCAAATTGAAGGACCGGATGTGCTCGGCCGGATTGGTGATCGATTCCTTGCAATGCGGACAAAGGCGGCGCACCAGGCGCTGCGCCACGACGACGTGGAGAGTTGCCGGCAACAGGAAAGGCTCAACCCCCATGTCAATTAAACGCGGGATCGCGCTGAACGAATCGTTCGTGTGCAGCGAACTGAAAACCAAATGCCCCGTCAGGGCCGCACGCACCATGAGCTGCGCGGTTTCCTTGTCGCGCGTTTCACCCACGAGCAAAACATCGGGATCCTGACGCAGGAGTGTGCGCAATCCGGCGCTAAAAGTAAGACCGATTTTTTCCTGAACCTGGGTCTGTCTGATTTGCGGCAACCGATACTCGATCGGATCCTCCAGTGTGAACACCGCGCGCTCATTCCGGTTCACGCTGTTGAGAGCCGTGTAGAGTGTGGTGGTTTTCCCGGAACCGGTCGGCCCGGTCACCAGCACGATGCCGTGCGGGCGGGTGACAGCGCGGGCCAGTTCGTCCTGATCCGCCTTGCGCATGCCCAGCTGCTGAAGATCCAGGAGCAAATTACTGCCGTCCAGAATACGCATGACGACGCTTTCCCCGTAATTCGTCGGCAGGCACGACACGCGTAGATTCAGTTCGAGCCGGCCCAGCGTGAAATTGAAACGCCCATCCTGCGGCAGGCGGGTTTCGGAAACATCGAGATTCGCCATGACCTTGACGCGGGCGGTAAATGGCTCCTGCAGATCCTTCGGCACGAGCATGAATGGCTGCAACACTCCATCGACGCGCATGCGGATCCGCAGGGATTTGTCGTCCGGTTCAAAGTGAATGTCGCTCGCTGATTTTTTCACCGCCGCTCCGACGATCTGTTCGATTGCCCGGATCATCGGCGCGGTGTTTTCCTCGCCGGTTTTCCGATCGCTGATCTTCATCAGCTCGTCGATGGTCTGATCGATCGAGCCTTCGCGATCGTTGATCGCCGAAAGCTTTTCGAGAATATCCGGCCTCGGCGCACTCAGCACTTCAACACGAAGCCGGGTCATCTGCTCCACCCGGTCAATCGCCATCACATTGAACGGATCCGCCATCACCAGCGTCAGTGTATCCTCCGTGCGGCGACACGGCATCAGTCCGGACTCCTTGCAGAAATCATATGGCAGCAGGCCGTTGACGTTGGCGGCGATGTCGAGATTTGCGATGTCAACAGTCGGGGTCTGCGCGTCCTGCGCGAGAAACGAGGCGATATCCTGCTCGTTGGCGAACCCAAGATCCTGCAGCACCGTGCCAATCAGCTTTCCCGTGCGCTTTTGTTCGCGCAACGCAAGCTCCAGCTGGTGACTGGTGATCAGTCCGGACTCAAGCAGCCGGTCGCCGAGACGTTTCGGCGCTGGAGCGTTTTTGACGGTGACCATAAGAAAGCGGGTGCAGGCTCAGCCCGCAGCCCGCTGGAAACGGAATAAACTAATTCGGATCAATATCGATTATTGATGGACGAGGTAGATGTAGACGGTGGTTGTGCCGGCGGCGTTTGGCGCGGCATAAGCGACTTTCCCTGCGGTGTCAGCGAGCGCAGACCCGATGGGTTGGGTCATCGCATCGCCATCGATTTTCTGGCTGAGGTCACGGGCATCGTTCAACGTCACACTTGGGATGACAGCTGAGACCACGCGAGCAGCGGCCGGAAGTGCGGTGACGCCGTCCAAAAAGTAGTTTGTGCCAGTCGTTCCAGGAACTGCGGCGATAACCGACGTGAGACAGATGACGCGCGATTGCGTGGTTTGATTCACCCCGCCAGTGGCAACCCACGTGCCGGTGGCGTTGCTCCAGGTTGCACCTACGAGCGCCGGGCTGGTTGGCTGAGTACCAATTTTCACCAGAAAACGCGTATCGAGGAAACCGGACGTGGCCAGGAGATCGTCTATTCTCGAATTGTTATTTGTCACCGGAATCGTGCCGTATTTACCGGCGAAATCAGTAACCGCGGTCTTCATCGAACTCGTGGAACCGATGGCGCTCGTCACGCGGGACGAGGCGATGGTCGAGAAAACTTTGGGTACGATGACGACGGCGAGGATCGCGATGATCGCGAGCACGCCGATCATCTCTACAAGAGAGAAGCCTGATTGATGGGCGCGGGAGTGGGGACGGTGGACGATTTTCATAAGGGGAAGACGTTGATAGGTGCCTATTCAATCGGCTACGCACCGTCCCCCTTTAGCAAAAAAGCTACCCTGCGCTGCCGGCATCGAGCAATCGTTCCATGCCAAAGCCCTTAATTAGCGCCAAGTTGCAAAATGCAACCCAACCCATTCGTACCGCCGGTCTCGCGTTCATCGCAAACGCGGACGGAAAAATACGAATGTTGGGTAAAAATATTTTCCCGCCCCGTTCCCCTATTTCCCGATCCCGATATCGTCCAGAAACGGCTGCTGCGATCGCGGCCGGCCGAGGAATTTCTCCACCGATTCACCCACGTCGCGCGTATTGCCCACGCCGTAAACTTCGTCACGCAGGCGTCGCCCCACTTTCTCATCCAGGAAACCGTCGGGGGCTTTCCGGAACTCGCTCGCCATATCCATCGCGATGACCTTCGACCACAGGTATCCATAATAGCCGGCGTCGTAACCCGCGAGATGCCCGATATACGCCACCCACGCCGTGTTCGCCGGCGGCGGGATTGTCACGTCACCGGTAACTTTATTGGTCAATTGTGCAACGTCCGTCAGCCACGCTTCGTCGGGCGACAAGAGGTGCAGTTTGAGATCGAGCAACCCGATCGCGAGCTGCCGGCGGTAATAGTAACCGTCGGTTGCGTGCCGGGCCGCGATGAGCGCCGTGATCGTTTCGGCGGGAATTTTTTTCGTCTGGTCGCGATAGTCGGCCGCGAACGTATCGAGCACTTTCTTGTCCCACACCCAGTTCTCCAGCATCTGCGAGGGTGCCTCGACGAAATCCTGCGGGACGTTAAACGCGCTTTGGGAACCGTAGCGCGAACGTCCGAGCAGCATGTGCATCACGTGGCCGAATTCATGAAACAGCGTTTCGACATCGCTGTGCTTGAGCAAAGACGGCTTTCCCGCTGAGGGCGCGGGAAAGTTGCAGAGCAGCGCGGCGATCGGCAGCTCATAATGCCCGTTCGCCATGACCCGCCCGGGCTTTTGCGAGAAACAGGCGAAGTGATTGAACTTCCCCTCGCGCGGAAACATATCGAGATAAAACGCGCCCATCGGCACCGCTGTCGCCTTGTCTTCCACCACATAAAGCTGCACGCCCGGAGCCCAGGAGTACGGCGGAGTGATTTCCGTGAATTTCAGCCCGAAGATTTTTTGATAGATCGCAAACATCCCGTCGAGCGTCGCCTGATACGGAAAATAAACCCGCAACGCCTCCGTATCGACGGCGTACTTCTCCTTCTTCAACTGGTTTTGATAATACGGCACGTCGGCCAGATCCACCTTCGCATCAGCGTGGCCGGTGTCCTTCGCCTTCATCGCATTCAATACTTTCATTTCCGCGTCAAATTTCGGCTGCAGGCCGCTGACGAGATCCTGCTCGAACTTAAGCGCCGTCGCGCCGTTTTTCACCATGCGCACTTCCGTCTGGTAATCCGCCCAGTTCGCATAACCGAGGCGATGTGCAATGTCCGCCCGCAACACCACGAGCTTCGCGAGCACGGGAATATTTTTCTCCATCGCGAGACTCTTCCGGGCGACGTTCATTCTTTGCCGCGTAGCTTCACTGCGGGCATTTTCCATAATCGCGTCGCGGTGCCACGTAATATTCGCATAGGCACGGTAGGTCCCGTCCGGTTGCTTTACGCCGGGACTTTCCAGAAAACTGGCCGGCACGCCGTCCAGTTCGGCAAGCGTGAAATCGAGCGGTGCCCGCGCCTCGTTGATATTCACCGCGAACCGGGTGTTTAATTCCGCGAGATCCTTGCGCAAGCGCTCGACCTCCGCCTTTTCCGGCGCGGGCAGATTCAGACCCGCACGCCGGTAGCTGCGCATCTGGAAATCGAGCAACCGCTGTTGTTGCGCATCGAGCGTTGGCTTCCTATCGGCGAATGCCTTGAGCACGCGATAAAGGTCCTCGCGATAATCGATCCCGACGCCCCACGATTCCAGTTTTACTGTCGCCTCGTTCGCCGCATCGCGCAGTGCCTTGTCGATCGCCGACTCCGCCACCGTATCCAACATTTCATCGGCAGCGCTTACCCGGCTGCCGACGGAATCGTAGGCGGCAAAGGTACTCGCGAAGGTGGCCTTCGCCGGATCCTGTGCCGCGATCTTGGCGAGCTCGCTGTCGGCGGTCTTGAGTATAGCATTCACCTGCTCGCGCGCCTCGTCGGGCGACTTCGGATAATCGGGCAACAACAGCTCGAGGTTCGCCTTAAGCGCCGCCTGGTGGAAATCCGCAAGTTTGTTCGGCGCGGCTCCCAAGGCCGTGAAGAGCAACGAAGAGGCGGCCAACAAAACGGGAATCAATGATGATTTTTTCATGCGGGATCGGTTAAATTTTCATCACTAGACACGTTAAATTCTCCGAAGCAAACGCGTTTGACCGTCCGCCTCAACGAATGCGTGACAGCCCGAACCGTTCTGGTAGTTAACGGACACCCCGTGAAAGCACTTTTGCTCACCGCCCCGTCGCAACTTGAATTCACCGATTGTCCGGATCCCGTCCCCGCCGACGATGAGGTGCTCCTTCGCATCCGCGCCTGTGGAATTTGCGGCAGCGATATTCACGGCTGGGATGGATCGACGGGCCGCCGTCGCCCGCCGCTGATCATGGGCCACGAAGCCGCTGGGGAAATTGTCGCCATCGGTCCGCGCGTCCAACGCTGGCGCACCGGCGACCGCGTCACGTTTGATTCGACGATTTCCTGCGGCGTTTGCGCGTTTTGCCGCGATGGCCGGGTCAACCTGTGCGAAAGCCGCCGGGTCGTCGGCGTCGCCCCGGCGGAATACCGCCAGCATGGTGCCTTTGCCGAATTCCTCGTGGTGCCCGCGCGGATTTTGTACGCGCTTCCGCCCTCCCTTTCGTTCACGCACGCCGCGATGATCGAGCCGGTCTCGATCGCGATTCACGCCGTGCAACGCGTCCGCATCGCGCCGACCGACACCGCCGTGGTGGTGGGCGCGGGCATGATCGGCTTGCTCGTGATCCAGGCCCTGCGCTGGGCCGGCGCGCGGCAAATCGTCGCCATCGATCTGGCGGAAAACCGCCTCGCTCTGGCGAAGGAACTTGGCGCGACCCGTACACTGAAATCCGACGCCTGCGATGTCGTCGCCGAAGCCGCCGCCCTCACCGCAGGACGCGGCGCAGACTGCGCTTTCGAAGTGGTCGGCGTTGGCGCGACGCTCAATCTTGCTCTCGCTACCCTGCGCCGCGGTGGCTCCGCCGTGTTGGTCGGCAATTTGGCGCCCAAAACCGATTTCCCCCTGCAAGCCGTCGTCACCCGTGAAATCACTTTGTACGGCAGCTGTTCCTCCGCTGGCGAATATCCACTGTGTCTCGACTTGATCGCCAAAGGCGTCATCCGGGTTGAACCCATGATCAGTGCCGTCGCGCCGCTCGCCAGCGGCGCGCAGTGGTTTCAGCAACTCAGCGCCAAGGACGGCTCGAAATACATGAAGGTCATTCTCCAGCCGTAACATCCTTCCCGTTTCATGAACCTCTTCGATCTGTCGGGAAAAATCGCACTCGTCACCGGCGCAAGTCGCGGCCTCGGCCGCCATTTCGCGCTCGCCCTCGCCCGCGCGGGTGCGGACATCGCGATCACAAGCCGCACGCTCGCGTCGCTCGACGATACTGCCCGCGAAATCACCGCGCTCGGTCGCCGCGTCCTGCCCGTCGCCCTCGACGTGCGGGCGCACGCGAGCATTCAATCCGCCGTCGCCTCGGTCCACGCCCACTTTGGCCGGATCGATATTCTGATCAACAACGCCGGCTGTAATATCCGCAAACCCGCGCTCGATGTCGGATGGGAGGATTGGAACACAATTCTCGATACCAATCTCCGTGGTCCGTTCTTCGTCGCTCAAGCCGTCGCCCGTCACATGATCGATGCCGGACGCGGTCGCATCGTTAACATCGGTTCGGTCACCTCCGTCGCCGGATACGCCGGACTCGGACCGTACGGCGCGAGTCGCGGCGGCATCAAGCAACTCACGATGAGTCTCGCTGCCGATTGGGGACCGAAAGGCGTCACCGTGAACTGTCTCGCTCCGGGCTGGTTCAAGACGGCGCAAAATGCCGTGATGTACGAGGACGCGGAGTGGGTGCGTTATCTCAGCGATAAAATTCCGCTGCGTCGTCCGGGCGCAATGGAAGATCTCACCGGCTCGCTCCTTTTTCTTTCGAGCGACGCGAGCGCGTACGTCACGGGGCAAATCCTCCTCGTCGACGGCGGCATCTCGGTCAACGACACCCGAGCACTCCCCGCCAAAACTTAAGCTCTCGATGCGGCGGGCACAGGTGGAACCTGACCTCCGGGCAGGTTTTCCCCGCTAACACTCCTCAGCCCGCCCGGAGGTCGGGCTCCACCCTTCAGTGCAGACAATGCAGTAGGGAATCCTTGTTTAACGGCATTCTCCCGACTAAGAAACTCCCTTCCCCGCCATTTCCTTGACTCCCCATTCCGAAGCCGCGTCCGCGTCCCCCTCACCCACCGCCGAGTCGCCGCGCTCGCGTTTTCGCTGGGTGATTTGCGGGCTGATCTTTGCGGCGATCACGATCAACTACATCGACCGCGCGGTGTTCGGATTTCTCGCGCCTGAGCTCCAGAAAATTCTCCACTGGCAAAACTCCGACATCCCGGAAATCGCGCTGTGGTTTGAAATATCCTACGCCGTCGGCCTCGCCTTTGTCGGACGGTTTCTCGATCGGATCGGCACAAGAATTGGCATGGCCCTTTCGCTGATTGGCTGGTGCCTCGCCTCAATGCTGCACGCCGGCGTCGCGACCGTTTTTGGTTTCAAGGTCGCGCGATTTCTCCTCGGTCTCGCGGAATCAGGCGCTTTTCCCGGCGCGGCGAAGGCGACCGCCGAGTGGTTTCCCCGCAAAGAACGCGCCCTCGTCGCCGGCATTTTCAATTCAGGCAGCAACGTCGGCACGATGATGGTGCCCGTCGTCATCCCGTGGCTTCTCGTGAGCTACGGCTGGCAATGGGCGTTCATCGCCACGGGCGGCGCGGGACTGTTGTGGGTGTTTTTCTGGCTGGGTCTCTATCGTCTGCCCCAAAACCATCCGCGCGTTTCGCCGTCTGAAGTTCACTACATCCAGAGCGACCCACCCGACGCGTTCACACAGCTCATGCCAATCGGTCGCATTCTCGCGACCCGGCAGGCGTGGTCGTTCATCCTGGGAAAATTCTTCACCGACATGATCTGGCGGTGGAATATCTATCTTCTGCCGCTGTTTTTCACCCAGCATTTCCACCTCAACATCCTCCAATTCGGGCCGCCTTTTCTGGCGATCTATTTAATGGCCGATGTCGGAAGCATTGGCGGTGGCTGGTTATCCTCTTCGCTCCTCAAACGCGGCTGGTCGCTCAACGCCGCGCGCAAAACCGCCATGCTGATATGCGTGCTGGGCGTGCTGCCGGTGATGGCAACCACGCAAATTTCGAGTCTCTGGCTCGGCGTGTTTTTGGTCGGCCTGGCCATGGCCGCGCATCAGGGATGGTCGTCGAATCTTTATACCAGCATCTCGGACCTGTTTCCCAAACACGCCATCGCGACCGTGGCCGGAATCGGTGGCACCGCCGGTTCCCTTGGCGCCATTGCGCTGCTCAAATTCACCAGCTGGCTTTTCGCGCGCGCCGAATCACAGCATGCCGACACCAGTCACGTCTACCCCATCCTCTTCGTCATCGCCGGCCTGACTTATCTCGTCGCATTGCTCTCGTTCCACCTGCTCGTACCCAGGATGGAACCAGTAAAATGATTACTTATTTGAATTCCGCCCGCTGTAATTTCTCCGCAGGCAAGGCAGCGGGGTGAAAACGAAATCCACCGAGGCTGCCCTTGTACCAATACATTTTATTTTGCCGTACGCCGAGGGAGACTCGTCCGGTTTTCATCGGGGAAAAATTCACCTCGCCCGAAAGTTCGCGAACGCCGTCGACGAAGCTGGTCATGTGTCCCTTCGCATAAACGAGTGCGACCCACGTCCAACTTTCCGTAGGGTGAAGTTTGGAGCGATCGAGCAACGTGCATTTGCTGCCCGATTTTTTTGCCAGCAGAAAGGTATCGAGCGCCCAGCCCTCTTTGGTCAGGCGAATTTCCATCATGACCCGATTTCCCTCGTCATCCTCAAGATGGAAAAAGCGTTGTTCCGCCGCGCCGCCCGTTTCCGGGCAGATCAAGGCTTCGACCGTAAATTCCGGCCACCCGGCCAATGGATTGACCGGAATGAGCAATCCGTCGGACTTGCCGTTGAAATGAATCTCCTCGCTGGTCGCATCCGCGACTACCTGCGGATGGCCGAAGACGGTGGTGGCATGGCCATCGATGGCGTCGGTTGCCTTCATCCGCCACGTAGTGGTTGGGACAGCAGGAATCTCAGCTGAAAACAGCGCACCGGTAAGAAAAAGCAACGTAAGGAGATAGCTTGGGACAGGGCATCGCATAGATTGTTTTATGACACTTTGCTGTTACCGGCTCAAGACTGCGAATGAAAGGGGCTACGAGCAAATTTCCGGAATTACGGAATGCTCATTTCCACCCTTGACCCATGAGGGGCGGGGGGCTTCTTTCGGCCCTCCATCACTGCCTGATGGTGTAATGGTAGCACAGGCGACTTTGACTCGCCTAGTCATGGTTCGAATCCATGTCGGGCAGCCACTTTTGACGAAATCCGAACTGTTTTGAACAACGTCAAAGTTTCTCGCGATAGGTTTTCCAATTAACGATTTACGATGTGTTGGAAGCTTTGACGGATTTGGCGCAGTTCGTATTTGCCAGCCAGTTCGGTCGATTTCGGACGGTGACGCGCGGTGATCGGGCAAAACCGTCAAAGTTTTTTAGGGATCTCAGCAGATGCTGATTTGTCATCCTTGCATCGCTGGAGCAGCGTACAAAGAGCTCTGCGTTGTTCACTGGGAGGAGTAGCTGCGATTACGGCCAAGCGACGCAACCCGAGATGATAGGCGGTTGGCTGGCCTATCATTGACAGAATTTGTTCCTGAATCCCTTGGTCCAGATCGAGCAGCCGCAACGTCATCGACATTGTGGCCTCCGAGACCTTCATCCTCTTGGCCAAAGTACGAGCTGTAATCCCTTCGCTGGCCTGCAAGGATTTTTGCCAACGCAATGCACGCTCCAGCGGGTGCTCTCGCCGTTTGGTTTGCGATATTTTTGCCCCCGGGCGCGCGCGCCCCAATGCAACGGTATGCCTGAATGGCGCGAGATTGATATTCTTTGAGAGTGCTCATACACGAATGCGTCGATGGTTATTTTGGACATTCCTCATACGCATGAAGGTGTCGTGTTGGCGGATGCGCGCCACGGCGGCCATTGAGCGCCGTCGTCCACTCTCATTGGCGCACGTCAACCGTTGGAGCACCTGCCAACTTTAAATCGAGTGCGAGTTCCCGGTTCCCGCTAGTGTAGCTGCGATGAGCAGAGGGGTGGTCCGCTTTAGCCTGTGGGTGATGGCGTTTCGCCGAGAATGGTCCCTGCGTTTGACGCAAAGACGCAAACATTGCCTCCGGCCAAGGTCACAGATTGGAAAGTTTGCGCCAACGGTGGGGAATAGCAAAGAGCAAGAAGCCATTTCCCAAGCGGCCGGCTTCTTTGCGTCAGAAAAGTTCGTGTTTCTCGCCAGCTCGGGTAGCCATTCGACGCGAGGGCCGCGTCGAATGCCCTGAGCCTGTCGAAGGGCTTTCGTGCTGGTGGGATGAACGAAGAAGGAGGGATTTTTGTTTCGAAAAATGCTATAAGCGGACGACGTTGTTCAGCGCGGTTATTTCCGTCAGGGTGTGCTCCGGATCGATTTCAACCGTACTTCCGGCCGTCGCCGTGGCCGCAGGTAATTTGAGGAGCACTTGAACCGTTTTCGGCAGCAGATCCAATGGCGCTTCGATCGCGGGAATCTTCCCGGTGGCGATCACGTGGCCGTCATGATCGCGGAGCACGACCTCCGATTCCGGCGTGGGCGCCGAACCGAGACTGTGGACGGTCACGCGTAGTTCATCGCCGTGCACTTCCACATCCCGGGGATCGATCCCGAGATCGGGCCGCTGCCAATAGGGCTTGCCTGGACTTTTCAGTTTGAATGTCAGCACCGTCGTCGCCCGCGGCGCAAAGGTTAACTCAACCGATCGCGTGCGCTCAAAGGGCACGCTCTTCGTTTCAATGGATTGGTCGGCGGTGTCATCGTCGTTGGTGTCGATACCCTGCGAAATTTCCCAGATGCCAGGATCGATATTCCAACCGGTCATCGTCGCCTGCACCGGCGTCGTGGCCAGATTATAGGCGATCACCTTGAACGACGTGCCAGTCGCATCGGGCAACAAGATCGCCACGTCCTCCGCCGTCGCCGGGGCATGGAATTTCCAACTGACCGTGTGGCCGGGAAAAGTCCCGTTGCGCACAAGGGCCACACCGCCGAGACGCGCCCGTTGCAATTCGGCAGTCGGCACACCCACGCGATCGATCCAGAGGCTTCCCTCGGTATTGATGTATTCCCCGAGCGTCATGTCCTCAATTTGCTTGGTATAAAGATCGGCGAGCAGTTCCTTGCGGCCGGAAAGCTGCCACTTAAAATGATCGCCCTGCGTGCTGCGCTCCGTGTTCGGCCGCGGGGGAGCGCCGCGCCCGTCAGCCACCCTGCTTTCAGTCGGCCGTCCTCGTTCACCTTCCATGATTTTCGCGCCCCACGTTTCGCGCGCCGAGAGAAGATCAAGCGCGTTGGCGTTGACTGACATCACCGAAGTCGTGCCGCCATCATAAATCGGTTGAAGATAACGCGAGTCGCCCGTCCATTTCCAGCTGCTCCAGAAAAGCGGCCAGGGAAAATAACGCCGGGTTGCATCGCTGTCCGCGTCGGTCTTGAAATTAATCGCCGAGGGCAGAACAAATTTCCCCTTCGCATCCTGGTGGCGATGCGCAAGCAAACCGTCCGCCAGCTCCAGCAGCACTTTCTTCGCGGCGGGATTGCCATTGTAATCGACGAGCAACTGGCCCGGCTGAAGCACGAGGTAAGAGTAGGCTTTGGCGTAACCCCACGGCTCATCTTCCGCCATGCGTTTCCCATTATAGTAGGAAGTGCGGATGTGGCGGTGACCCGCCGCGTTGATCCCGGTGATGCTTTCGACGCCGCGCGCGGTTGACATCGCCCGCTCGATTTGCCGCGGGCTGCCGTAATTCAAAATCAGATTTTGCCCGAGACAATTGATCCCTTCCTCATAACTATGCAGTTCGTCGGCCTGAATTGTCGGCAGACCGCGCGTAAACATCCCGTTGGCGAACGCCGCGTCGAGCAGATGCTCGATGGAACCCGCCAGTTTTTCGGGCTGGCAACCCATCAATGCGACGCCGGGCCAGAGGTTGGTCAAATCGTCGTCATCGGAAATGCCGCCGCCGAATTCGCCGTTCGAGATTTGCCGGTGATCGATCCACCAGTTCACAAATTTCTCCGTGCGCCCGAGCGCCTCAACTTGGCGGAAAGCCCAAAGCGGCACGCCCGCAGGAGGCTCGGGCATTTGGAATGAGGGCCGGGGCGAGCCAAGGGCGATCGCCGCGTATTGGCGGCCAAGAACGTGATCCGGGTTCACGCGCAGAAGATCCTTCAAATCCGTTTCAAACCGCACCCACAAGGCAAACTTTGGACTGTAAGGATGCTCTTCGACCAACATCGCGTAGCTATCGCGCGCCTGCGTGAAACGATCAATCTCATGCTCTGCGAGTGCCGTTTCATGCGGTTTGAAAACCAACCGGATCCGGGCGCCTTCGAGGACATCCGGACCGAAATCGGCGGCCGCCGAAGCGATCGCGAGATGAAAGCCCTTGCCTGGCGGCAGCAATCGGTCGCGCAGATCCAGCCAAAGGGTATGCGCTTCGCCGGGTTTGACGGAAAAAGTGAAATCGAACATGTCCCGCAACGGCCAAAGCGGATCCTTCACCTTGATGTTGAAAGAAACGAGATTGCCGTTGGTCGGTTTCAACTGCAACGCCGGCAAATCGATGGCGATACCATTGAGCCCATCGGAAAATTTGTCCCACGTATCGGGAATCAGCACGTGCACCAAGGGCAGCGAACCGGTTTTCCCAGTAACGTTCGCCTCTGTTGCGGCGGTCTGACCCGCTGGCGTGTTCGCCGGTAGCGCCAGCATCGACGACTGCTCGTCCGCGGGATAACGACCTGAAATAAAAGAACGCAAACCTGCGAGACTCGACGAATCACTGCTCGCCTGCGCGGTCAGCCGCAATGCGATCACCTTGCTTCCCGCCGGCTCCGTTCCTGCCGTGACATTATAAGCCGATAATTCGCCGATCGGTTCCTCTTGCTCGACGTTTGTGAAGCGAATTTCGCGACCGACGATCGGCTTCGCCAGAACGTGGATTGTTTTCTCCAAGCCCTTTGGCCGTTCGAAAAGCTGCGATTCCGCCGCCGTGTCGCTCGCCGTTTCGTATGGCGTGCCGACCGGCAACAATTCCATTTTGCCCCACGCGGCGCCGGAAATTTCGAGGTGGTTCCATGGTTCATTGGGCATCATGAACGTGATCGATTTACCCGACAGCGAATAACAGTCCCAATCGGGCAGCTGGAAATAATCGTTGCGCCCCGGCAGACGCGAACGGTTGTAGACGCCCGGCCACGTCGTTTCGCGAATGCCATCAGTCGCCTTCCACCACCAACGTTTCAAATCGTAGGCGTCGTGGATTTCCACTTTTCGCACCACGACCACCGGTCCGGCCGGGAGCCGCGGGGGTGGACCATCGGGACCATTGAAACCATAACGCGTCCGCCATTCGTCCAGCGTCGCAGCGTCCGCGAGGGAGCGGGCCGGCAATGCCGCGAGCGACGGCGCGTCGCCTTTCGCCAAAGTCGCGACCGTCGCGTCATCGAGCATGCGGTCGTAAATGCGGATTTCGTCAATGTCGCCTCCGCGAACAAAGTTATAATCACTCTGCACGTTATACGGACTGATGATGCGCGAGTGCGGGCCAAACTGATCGAGCCCGGTGTCGTATACGGCGACCGTTTCCTTTTTCGCCGCCAGTTTGCCGTTCACATAAAAACGAATGCCCTTCGTCTCATCCCACGAGAACGCGAGGTGCACCCATTCGGACGGCTTGGGAAATTCCGGCAGTGTCACCGACACGCGCGTTCGCGAAAGGCTGGCGTCCGTGACAAACGCATCGAAGCCGTGCCCGTTGTAATCGATCCGCAACCACACCATGTCCCAACTTGAGTGATCCGCATAACCCACGCGAAAGATGGGGAATTGCGTTGGTCCCACCGGATAACGCGAACGCCAGAAAAACGAAAGCGTCCCGCGCTGCGCCTGAATGTTGCCCGGTGCCCGCCACGCGAGGCGTTGCACGTTGCCGCAGCTCAACGCCGGTCCCTTTGCGCCATCGGGAATAACCGTTACCTCCGATAAAAACGTCGGCTCAGGCGTGCCGCCCGCGGAAAAGTCCGCCGTCGCGCCTTTGTCGGCGGAAACCTCGAAGAGCAGGCCGTTTTCGGCCATCGATCGGGCGGAAAAAAACAAAGCAAACGCAAAAGCCAGCGGCCAGCACAGGCCGCGCTGCGGGGTACAGCGGGTAATGGACATGGGGAAATGAGGGGTGGGAAACCGACCTTACGCTAAAAACCGGGGAACGGTTTGCCGCGTTGGCAAAGCTGCAAAGCCACTCCCCAAGGATCGCGCATCATGATGAGACGCGTGCCGTCGGGCGAAGTATCTTCAACAAAGAATTTTGCCCCGGCTTTTTCCAAACGCGCGCGGTCAGCCGCGGAATCGGTCGTGTACACCGCAAAATGAACCACCAATGGATGCTGGCCGGCATAATCGGGAATCAAAGCGGAGGGGTTGGTATAAAGTTCGATGAAAACGCGGCCGGTTTCGTCGCCGAGAAAGTGCGTGTAAGGGGTATCTTCCCGACTTCGCATAATTTTAAGGCCAACGTGCTCGACATACCAGCGGCTCATCGCACGCGCATCCGGGACATTCAGGGCAAAATGTTCAAACTTCATGGGGTTGCATCACTGTCGGACGCCAGTCGCATTGGTGGCAAATGCTTTCTCGCGCCGATTGCCCATCGCAATCGTTCGGCCGAACCGATGCCGGAAACGCTGCATAATTTGTGCGCACCAATCCCCACCAAGCTGGTCCATCAAAAATAGCGACCGAGCCAAATACTTTACTGTGCTGCGCAACTATTCACCCTCAACTCACTCGACCCATGGGCTTCGAACCACAGACCGCCGATAAACCGATCGTCAACGTTCATAAACGCACCACCAAGGTTAACTTTGGCATGGCCATCGGTGTGGTGCTTTTTCTGCTCATAGGAGTATGCTTCGTGGTCTGGGCCGCGAAACGGCAGGCCCAAGGCGAACCCGTGAAAACACAGGTGGAATCCCCTAAGTGATCGTCTGACGAAAATCGGGCGTCATCTCAGGCATTGACGCCCGTTTTAGGCATCATTCTCATGTTCATTCATGCCTACCAAGTCCGCCGCCGCGTCCACGGGTATCAAATATAAACGCATCATCCTGAAGCTCAGTGGTGAAGTTCTTCGAAGCGTTAAGGGCAGCGAGGCCATCGACGCGACAATTCTTGAAAAGATTTGCGAGCAGGTGAAGGAAATCCACGACTTGGGCGTCCAGATTGGCTTGGTGATCGGTGGCGGAAATATTTTCCGCGGACTACAAGGTTCCAAACGCGGCGTCGATCGCACGACGGGCGACTACATGGGAATGCTGTCCACGGTGATCAACGGTCTCGCGATCATGGACTGCCTGGAAAAAATGGGCGTCAGCACGCGCGTGCAATCGGCGATTCCGATGAACCAGATCGCCGAACCGTTCATCATGCGCCGCGCCCTGCGCCACATGGAGAAAAAACGCGTGGTAATTTTCGTCGCCGGCACGGGCAATCCCTATTTCTCGACCGACACCACCGCCGCCCTTCGCGCCTCGGAAATGCACGCCGATATCATCATGAAGGCCACCAAGGTCGACGGCATCTACAACAAAGATCCGATGAAGAATCCCGATGCCGTCCGCTACGATGAGATCACCTTCATCGACGCGCTTCGCCAGCGCCTGAATGTAATGGATTCGACCGCGTTTTCCCTCTGTCTCGATAACAACGTACCCATCCTCGTGTTTAATCTCAGTCAGGAACACTCCATCATGGACGCTGTTCTCGGAAAAAAAATCGGCACATTGGTGCATACTTAGTTCGGAGCTGAGAGTTGAGGGTTGAGGGCCGGCCCTCCGTGAATACGATCCACCCCTTCTCTCAACTGCCTCGATCTTTTCTCTCGACTCTCAACCCTCAACTTCCCCGATCACCATGTCTCATCCCATTCTTAACGACGTCCAGGTCCGCATGAAGAAAGCGGTCGATTTCACGCTGCACGAATTCAGCACGATTCACACCGGCAAGGCCTCGCCCGCGATGGTCGAAGGCGTGATGGTCGAGGCTTACGGCTCGATGATGCGCCTCAAGGAATGCGCCGCCATCAGCACGCCCGACCCGCGCATGATCCAAGTCCAACCATGGGACAAGGGCCTCGTACGTCCGGTGGAGAAAGCCCTGCAACAAGCCAACCTCGGCATCAATCCAATCGTGGACGGCGGTTTGATTCGCCTCCCCTTCCCCGACCTCTCGCGGGAACGCCGGCTCGAATTCGTGAAGATCGCGAACAAACTCGCTGAAGACGGCCGCGTCAATGTGCGCCACGCGCGTCGCGACGCCATGGAGCAGACCAAAAAAGTGCTCAAGGACGGCAAGATCGCCGAGGACGAGGAAAAGCGCCTGGAAAAGGAAATCCAGACTGCCACGGATAAATTCATCAAGGACATCGACACCCATCTCGCCAGCAAGGAGAAGGAACTGACGACGGTTTAAGGGCGCCGAAGACGTCCACCGAGTTTAGCGAAACAGCGACGGTTTGATCGGCGCATAGCGCGTTCCGGAATCGAATGCCGCCCAGCCATCAATTGCGGCCCGCGCGTGCGGCGGATCACGCATTCCTTTGGTGTCTCAAACAACAGACGATGCGGTTCTACGTCGAAAAGACGTGGCATCGCTGGGTCGATGAGGAACAAAAAGAGTGGTTCTCCCGTAACTTCCTCCCTGAAAAAACGCAGATAATCGTCGTGCACGGACATGATGCAGGGAGACTGGACGTTGTCCGCAATTCCGGGGAGCTGATGCTCGCCACCCTCGAAATTTCCCCGGAATTCCAAAGCCGGGGAATTGGTGCAGCCGTCGTCCGGGCCCTTCAAACCGACGGGAAATTCGCCTCACTTGCGCTTCGCCTGCAAGTCCTGAAAGCCAACCCCCGCGCCCGGCAACTCTATCAACGCCTCGATTTCCGGACCATCGGCGAAACCGCCACCCACCATTTAATGTCGTGGCCCTAAACCCACCGCGATCACCGCGCAGTGCGTGCCTCGAACAAGGATGAGGGCTTGCCCTGAACGGATCGAACGGACTCCCTCCTTTCTTCCATGGATTTTGTCCTTCCCAGCAATTTCGCCAGCGGCGCACCGAGCATTCCGGCGATCGATTTCCGCGCACTCCTGAACGACGAACAGTTCACCGCCGTCACCGCGCAACCCGGCCCGTTGCTCGTGCTCGCCGGCGCCGGTTCCGGCAAAACCCGCACCCTCACCTACCGGGTCGCCTACCTGCTCTCACAAGGCGTGAAGCCCGGCGAAATCCTGCTGCTCACGTTCACCAACAAGGCTGCGAAGGAAATGCTGCATCGCGTCCACGATCTCACCGGCATCGAACCCGCGCGCTTCTGGGGCGGCACGTTTCACTCGCTCGGCAACCGCGCGCTCCGCATGTACGGTGAAGCCATCAAGCTCCCGAAAAACTTCACGATCCTGGACGCGGACGAATCCGAAACCCTGCTCAAGCAAAGCGTCGAGGCCAAGGACAAGCTCTTCTTCAAAGACAAGACCAACCCGCGTCCCGGTCCGCTGTTCAGCGTGCTATCTCTCGCCCGCAACACCCAGCTTTCCATCACGGAAACCGTTTCGAAAAATTTCCCGCAGTACAAAGACATCGCCCATCTCTTTCCCTCCTTCGAGGACGCGTACAGCAAGGCGAAACGCGAACAGTCCGTCGTCGACTACGACGATCTGCTCGAGATGTGGCTGAAGCTCCTCACCGATGCACCCGAAGTTGCGACTTATTTTGGCAACCGGTTCCGCCACGTGCTCGTCGACGAGTATCAGGACACGAACACGATTCAGGCGCAAATCGTGGACAAACTTTCCACGCATCACCAGGTGATGGCCGTCGGCGATGACGCCCAGTGCATCTATTCGTGGCGCGGTGCCGACTTCGAGAACATCATGTCGTTTCCCGATCGCCATCCCGGCACGATCATCCACCGCATCGAGACCAACTATCGCTCAACTCCCGAGATTCTCAATTTCGCGAATGGTGTTCTGAACGCGCAGCCAAAGGGCCGGCATTTCGACAAGGAACTCCGCGCCCACCGCGCGCATTCGACCAAGCCTTACGTCGTCCAAACCATGGACGACCGCGAGCAGGCCGAATTCATTCTCAAGCGCATTCACTCGCTCATCAACGACGACGGCGTTTCCGCCAACGAGATCGCGATCCTCTACCGCTCGCATTTCCTCGCGCTCGAAGTGCAGCTCGCGCTGTCCCGCGCCGGGATTCCCTACCACATCACGAGCGGCGTGAAATTTTTCGAACGCCAGCACGTCCGCGATCTCATCGCGCTGTTGCGCTTCGTCTACAATCCCAGCGACACCCAAGCGTGGCAGCGCATCGCGATCCTGCTCCCAAAGGTCGGCGAAAAAGGCGCGCAGAAAATCCACGCTGCCGCGCTCGACCACGCGCGCCTCATGCAGCGTAACTTCATCGACGCGCTTGATACCGACGACGTGAAAAGCAAGGTCGCCAAAGACGCGAAAGACGACTGGGCGAATTTCTGCGCCTCGCTGCGCCAAGTCGCCGACGCGATGAGTTCCGCCAAGCCCGACGAGACCGTGACAGTCGCGCTCGAAGGTTGGTACGGAGACTACTTGAAAGGCGCATATGCCGACTACGTGGATCGCATGGAGGAATTGAAAGCGCTCGTGGGTTTCGCGAGTCGTTTCACCGAGATGCAGGATCTTCTCGCGCAAATCGTCCTGCTCAACGGCGAGACAAGTGACAGGCAAGTCGATCCCAACACCGAGGCGATCAAGCTCACGACCGTGCATCAAGCCAAGGGTCTCGAATACGACGTCGTCTTCCTGATCGGTGCCGCCGACGGATTTTTTCCCGGTCGCCGCTCCATCGAAAGTGGCGACGTCGAGGAGGAACGCCGATTGTTCTACGTCGCCGTGACGCGTGCGAAAAACGAACTCTATATCAGTTATCCCAAAGTCGCCACCCGCGCCGGCCCCGGCGGCATGATGCTCACGCCGAGTCGTTTTCTCCAGGAACTCCCCGACGACCTCTACGAAGAGTTGAGAATCAAGCGATCCTACGGGTGGTGAAATAAATTGATATCGACGATCCGGTTGCGGCCGCACTTTCGATTCCTCGGTGTGGCGCGAAGAGGCGCCGCAAACACCAAAGCACCACGAGAATTCCAACGAACCATCCACTCAACGAACCGCCACCGCCGGAACTGGGTGTGGAGGGTGTTGCCGGAGTCGAAGGAGTGGTGGGCGTTGTTGTAACGGTCAACGTCGCCTTGGCACTGGTCACGCTCCCGAGCGAATTGGACACAACCACGGTATAATCCCCGGCGTTGGCGGACTGCACGCTGGTCAAACTCAGGCTCGCGAGCGTGGCACCGCCAACGGCGCTCCCATTGAATTGCCACTGATAGTTTGGCGCCGGGTCGCCTGACGCCGTCACGGAGAACTGGACGTTGCCGCCCGCCGCGACCGAGATTCCAGCGGGTTGCGCCGTAATCACCGGCCGGCCTGCAGCCACGCCTGCCACCACGGTATTGGACGCACCGTCACTATTCGTCACATAGAGCGTCCCGCTGGCATTGATGGCAATGCCCCGAGGGTTGTCGAATCGCGCGAACTGGCCCGTCCCACTCGCGCTTCCACTCGTCTCGGCAAATCCTGCGATGGTCGAAACCGTCCCATCAGGTGTAATTTTCCGCACCGTTTGGTTGGCGGAATCGGTTACGAAAACATTTCCCGCCGCATCCACAGCGACCGACGTCGGCACCCAGAAACGCGCGGCAGTTCCAACCCCATCGGAATTTCCGTCCGTCCCCGCAACGCCTGCAATCGTGGTAACCACTCCCGTCGGTGAGATTTTCCTCACCGCGTTGTTAAGGCCATCTGCCACGAAAACATTTCCGTTTGCGTCAACCACCACTCCGGTGGACTCATAGAAACGCGCGCTCGATCCAGTCCCATCGGCACTGCCCGGCACCCCAGCCGAGCCAGCCAGCGTGGTGACGACTCCTGCGGAACTGATTCTGCGAATCGTGTGATTGCCCCGGTCGGCCACATACACCGTGCCGTTCGCATCGACGGCAAGTCCTTCCGGATCGAAAAAGGTCGCATCCGTTCCCGTCCCGTCGCTATGCCCCGGCCGCGGCCCGGCTCCCGCAAACGTTGTCACCACTCCCGCTGGCGTGACCTTGCTAATGATATTATTGCCCGCCTGGCCCACATAGAGATTTCCCGTCAGATCGATCGCGAGTCCCGCTGGGTTGTCGAAAGTTAGCGGATTGCTTTGGCCGTTGCTCGTACCGGTCACCGTCGAGGTCGCACCCGCTGCGGTGATCCGGCGAATCGTACGGTTGCCACTGTCGGCGATATAAACATCTCCGTTTGGCGCTACTGCTACACCAGCTGGTGAATTGAAACGAGCAACAACTCCTGCGCCGTCAACGTTCCCCCTGCTTCCTTCCGGTGGCAACCCGGCAAAAGTGGTCACCGCGCCGGCGGAGGTAATTTTGCGCACCGTGTTATTGTCCCGGTCGCAGACGAAAAGATTGCCGGTGGCATCGGCCGCGATACCCGCTGGATTGTTGAATTGGGCAGCGGCCCCCGCTCCGTCCGAACTGCCACCTGGGTTGCCATGGTTTCCAGCGATGGTCGTGACATCACCCGCGGGTGTAATTTTGCGGATGGACCAATCTGCAATGTACAGATTGCCCGTCGCGTCGATCGTAATGCCGATCGCTGCGGCAAATGCCGCGCCGCTGCCGTTCCCGTCGGCCGTTCCGCTCTGGCCGGCCGTTCCTGCAATGGTTGTGACCACGCCGCTGGCGGTAATCTTGCGCACCGTGTAGCCGTCGGTCACGAAGAGGTTTCCGGCGCCATCCGTTGTGATGCTGGATGGAGCAGAAAAGGAGGCGGTCGCACCGGTCCCGTCGGCGGAACCCGCCACACCGGCAGTGCCGGCAAAAGTAGTGACCACGCCAGCTGCCGTTACCTTTCGAATGGTTTTATTATCGATGTCGGTCACGTAAAGGTCGCCGCCCGGACCCACGGCGATTCCAGTGGGTACATTGAATTGTGCCGCGGTGCCGGTCCCGTCGGCGCTGCCGGGATTGCCACTGCCCGCCAAAGTTGAAACCACGCCCGCAGTTGTGATTTTTCTGATCACATAATTTCCCATATCGGCGACGTAGAGCGTTCCATTGGCATCCACCGCGACCCCAACCGGCAGGCGGAATCGCGCTGCACTCCCGTTCCCGTCCACGTATCCGTCAAAGCCCGGCGCGCCGGCAATCGTAGTCACTATTCCAGTCGGCGTAATCCGCCGGATGGTGAAATTGTCCTTATCCGCCACATAGAGATTTCCCGCGCTATCGGCCGCGACACCGCAGGGTCGGTTAAATCGTGCGGCATTGCCCGTGCCGTCGTCGCTGCCGATACTCGGCGTACCCGCGAGGTTGGTAAATGTGTAGGGTGTGGTGTAATTGGACGCGGCCCAGCCCAGCAGCGCACCACCAAGGGCCAGGGTTAAACAAAAGTGTATTCTCAAAAAACGATGCATGTTCATGTTCAAGTTGCGTTGGGGCGGAATCCATTTTCCATCTGTAAACCAAGACAGCCGACGAAACAAAACCCGCCATTCAAGATCGCATCGCGCTTGAACCGAGGGACGACTTCTAAATTGCCTCAGGAGCTGGCACCGGCTCAATTGCGTCCATGAACCCCATGTTCGCCAACATCGGGATTATCGTTGGAATCATCGTGTTGCCCGCGACGCTCCTTTATGTTTTCGGCAGCTTCCAGCCCGAACGCCACACCAGCACGATTGCGTTCATGCTGCCGCAGCCGCCCGCCGTCGTTTGGCCCGCGCTCACCGACTACACCGCAATGCCGCAATGGTGGCCGGCGGTGAAAAAAGTGCACTTTGAAACCCGCACGGATGGCCAGATCATCACCTGGAATACCGGCAAGCACGGAAAAGAAATCGGCTTCCGCACGATCGAGGAAAAAGCGCCGACGCGTCTCGTGCGCGAGATCGTGGGTAACGATCTGCCCTTCGGCGGAACCTGGACCTACTCGCTCGCCGCAGAGCAAGCCACCACCCGCCTGACGTTGACCGAAGACGGTTTTATCAAGTCCCCGTTTCTCCGCGCCATCGCCAAACTCTTCCTGAAACCCGACACGACCATGCGCGACTTCGAAAAGAATTTCACGGTGTACATGGAGAAGAAGTAAAACAACGTTTGGCTGAAAGATGCGTCGCTTCACCACCCTCTTAAGCGCCGTTCTCCTGCTTGGTGGTTGCACGGCAGCATCGTCCTCGACGAAGAGCGCCGCGCACGTGATCGTCCCTGCAAATCAGCTTCCGAGGACCTTCGGACTATCTGGTTGGTCGCCGACTGAAGGCCAGATTGCCGCTTGTGAAGTTGTGCTCGGAAGGGCACTCGCGGAGAAGAAGCACGATCCCGGGAGTTACTATCTTCGCTTGGGCGATATCGTTCGGCACGGAACCCGACACATTGTCGGCATCGGTGCCGATAGCAATACAGGCACTTACTATCTTCAGCCTGCATCCGACGAAACAATCGTTTTGCCACCGTTTGGCGGCGGTGAAACTTTCTTCAGTTTCGACTACGATTCAGAGACAGGGAAACTCATGACCCTTGAGTTCAATGAGTCCCTTTAACTGCCAAAATCCGTTGCAGCCAATAGCTGCGGCTGATCTCCAACTATCGAAGACCACCGAGAGGTGAGCGGTCAGAGCCGCAACGGCTCCGGAGCCAAGCGCACACTCGCGTTCACGCTCGGGCGCAGCCAGGAGGCGAGGTTGCGCACGAAGAGGGGTTTTCCGCTCGGCTGCAGGCAGCCTTCGCTTTTCGCGGCGGCAATCGTGGTGTTGCCCATCCAGATTCGGGTCATGGTTCGCACGTCCGTGCGAATTTGAATATCGATGTCCTTGGCGGGATGATCCACGCAAAGTTCGCGCGGCCGGTCGGGCTCGATCACGATCCACCACGCCGAGAATTTCGGCAGCCGCGGAAAAATAAACCCAATCACGCCCCTCTTCCGCGGCAGTTTCGCCGCATCGATGCGCCGGCAAAAATTGTGCATGAGAATCTGCACATCGAGTTCGTCATCGATCATCCGGCCGCGGGCCCACTTCATACCCCACTTTCCCAAACCGTCCACAAAAGGACGCAATTCCTCGCTGGCCACTGAAGGAAAGTATTCGGCGTGCGGTTGCCCGGGCGCCGTCCGGCGAATCACCAGACCGCAGTCGACCAGTTGGTTGAGGCGTTTCGTGAGAAGAGATGGCGAGATCAGCGAAAGCCCGCGTTGGAATTCACTGTAGCGCGTGGTGCCGTACAATAGCTCGCGTATGATCAGGATCGTCCAGCGCTCACCCAATACCTCAGCGGCCTTGGAAATGGGGCAGAAATCACCGGGCGTTTTCATGCGGCTCGTGCGGTCAGGAATGGACGGCGAGTGCTACATTTTAAGATGTAGATGGCAACCGAACAATTCGCTAGAGTCGCGCCGTGCCCGGCATTACGCGTCGGACCAACTTAAAAAAACATGACCACCACAACGATTAATCCAAATAAAGCACTCTGGGAAAAAGGCGATTTCACCCGCATCGCGGAGAGCATGCGCGCCAGCGGCGAAGCACTCGTCGCGAAGTTCGGCATCACCCGCGGCATGCGAGTCCTCGATCTCGGTTGCGGCGATGGCACCACCGCCTTGCCGGAGGCAAAACTCGGGGCCAACGTACTTGGCGTGGACATTGCCCGAAATCTCGTCGACGCCGGCAACCGGCGCGCCCGCGAACAAGGCCTCGCCAACTGCACTTTTCAGGAAGGCGACGCCACCCAACTAACCGCACTGGCCGACCAATCCTTCGACCTTAGCGTCAGCATCTTTGGCGCGATGTTCGCGCCCAAACCCTTCGATGTCGCACGAGAGATGGTGCGCGTCACGCGGCGCGGCGGCCGCGTCATTATGGGCAACTGGATTCCAAACGACCCGACGCTGGTCGCGCAGCTTTTAAAAATCAGCTCGGCCTACACGCCGCCACCGCCAGAAGGCTTCATCAGCCCGATGTTGTGGGGGATTGAAAGCCACGTGATCGACCGCTTCGCCAAGGCCGGAATTTCCCCGGATAAAATTTCGTTTGCACGCGATACCTTCACGTTCGACTCGCCCCAGGATCCCGCAACGGTCGTCGCGGATTTTCGCAACTACTACGGTCCGACCATGAATGCGTTCGATGCCGCCGAAAAGGCCGGGCGCGCGGACGATTTACGTCGTGAGCTCGAAGCGCTGTTCTCCAGTCAAAACCGCAGCAAAACGAAGGGAGCAACGTCTGTTCCCGCGATCTTCCTCCGGGTAACGGTAGCGGTATAACAAAACCAACCCATCCCGTTTTGTCGCTGCGTCCCGACCGGGATGAGTCTTACTCCTCTTCCATCCCCATGAACGAACAACTCAAAAAATTCGAAGCGAAGGTGAGGACGGAGTGGCTCGATGACGCCACGTGCGCTGCGTGGCGTCGCTGGCACAATAAATCGGTCATCTTCTGGCAGGAGTTGACCGATGCCTTGTTGGCGGTGTCGAAACTCGTCCCGGGACAGCGCGTCCTCGACCTCGCCAGCGGCACCGGCGACCCGGCCCTCGCGGTTGCAGTCGCGGTCGGGCCGACCGGCCACGTAACGGTCACGGATCTCGCACCCCAGATGCTCGACATCGTCCGCGAAAACGCCCAGCGCGCCCGGCTGGACAATCTCTCCTATCAAGTAGTGGATGCCCACCAAATGCCATTCGCCGATGCTTCGTTCGATCGCATCACGTGCCGGCTCGGGGTGATGTTTTTCTGGGACTGCCAGAAAGCGCTCGCGGAAATTCGCCGGGTGCTGAAACCCGGCGGCCTTGTTTCCTTCGTCGCGTGGGGTCCGAGGGAAGACAACGAGTACATGCGGGCGTTGACCGGCGCGTTCCACAAACGCCAACCGCTCCCGCAACCACAGCCGGGTGCACCGCATCCCGCGCGTTTCGGGAAACCGGGCGCGCTCAGCGCCGAACTGAACAGCGCCGGTTTTTCCGCAGTCGAGGAGAAATCGCTGTTGGTATCACAGCGCTGGCCCGGGCCGCCCGACGAGCTTTGGACGCGGCAGTACGAAATCTCCGCGCCGCTGCGCCCGTACTTCGACAGCTTTTCCGCCGAGGAAAAGGCCGCCGCCATCAAGGAAACGATCGCCGGCCTGACGGCATTGTATGATGGCCGCCAAGTCATCACCCGCGCCGCCATCGTCGTGGCGACGGCGGCGAAGTAACCACAAAATGGTGTTCGGGCAGCGCCCGTTTATAATTTCGGTGCGACCGCGCTTCGCGGCAGCAGCTCGCTGAACGTCACGAACTCCACGCCCTGCTTTTTCAGGTTGTCGATCACGACCGGCAGGTTGGCCAGGGTCACTTCCGGCCATTCGTGCATGAGGATCACCGTGCCGTCCACAATGCCCGTCGTGCAGAGTTGGCGGAATTGCTCACCGGTCGTCTTCGACTCCCAGTCGAGCGAGCCAATGAAGTGGAATTTTCCAAACGGGAAATGCTCGAGCCCAGCCCGTTGCACGACGGCGGCGACGTGGGCGTCGCATTCGAGAAACGGCGCCCAGAACCAGACGGGCGCGCGGCCGGTTGCCTTCTTAATCGCAACCTGGGTTTTGACGACCTCCTGTTCGATGTCGGCATCCGACATCGGATTCAGGTGCGGGTGCGTGTAGGAATGATTGATGATTTCGTGACCGGCGGCGGCGACGGCTTTCGATAACTCGGGATGGGCGTCTACGTTTTTTCCGATGTTCGAAAACGTCACATGAATGTGCTCGCGCGCGAGCAGTTCAAGGAACGCCGCGTTATGCGCCGGAATCGGACCGTCATCGATCACGAGCGCGACGCGCTTGCGGGCGTCCGGTCCAGCCGCCTGCAAAACCAAGGCGGAAGCGAATAAAAACACGGCAGGACACACGAACGGGGCGAGGAAGCGCATGAGAAACCCGAAACTCACGTCATTCCAGTGCTTGGGTCAATGTTGTTCCGAGTGGTGACGGCCCGGCAATGCGGCGGTTGCCATTCATAATTTGCAGTTCCGGCGGAGTTGATAACTTTCGACGGCGAACCCTCTCTTTACCCATGTCACAACCGGTTTGTTATTCCACGAAGGCTTTTTCCACCGCCAGTGCCTCCGCCCCGCTGGGCGCGACCACCATCGAGCGCCGCAACCCGACCGCCAGCGATGTCCAAATCAAGATTCTCTATTGCGGTGTCTGCCATTCCGACCTGCATTTCTCGCGCAACGAATGGGGTTTCACGCAATACCCCGCGGTGCCCGGCCACGAAATTGTGGGGCGTGTGACGGCCGTCGGCAGTGACGTTAAAAAATTTAAGGTGGGCGACACCGTGGGCGTTGGTTGTCTGGTCGATTCCTGCCGCACATGTCCCGATTGCAAGAATGGGCTGGAGCAATTTTGCAACGAAATGGTGATGACCTATGGCGGCATGGAGAAACAGCTCAACCGTCCGACGCTCGGAGGCTACGCACAAAGCATCGTGGTGACCGAGGACTTCGTGCTGCGGATTCCGGCCAACCTCAATCTCGCCGCCGTCGCGCCGTTGCTATGCGCGGGCATCACCACTTATTCCCCGATGCGTCACTGGAAAGTTGGTCCCGGCCAGAAGGTCGGCATCGTCGGCCTGGGTGGTCTCGGTCACATGGGCGTAAAGTTTGCCCGCGCGTTCGGCGCGCATGTCGTTTTGTTTACCACCAGTCCCGGAAAGACCGAGGATGCCAAACGCCTCGGTGCACATGAAGTGGTCGTCTCGAAGGACGAAGCCCAGATGCAGGCGCAGGCGGGAAGTTTCGATTTCATCCTCGATGCCGTGTCGGCCGCGCACGACATCAACGCCTACCTCAATTTATTGAAACACGATGGAAACCTGGTCCTCGTTGGCGCACCGGAAAAACCACTGCCTCTCGCGGCGTTCACGCTCATTTTCCGCCGGCGCTCTTTCTCAGGTTCGTTGATCGGCGGCTTGCCCGAAACCCAGGAGATGCTGGATTTCTGCGCGAAGCACAATATCACGAGCGACATTGAAATGATCCGCATGGACCAGATCAACGACGCCTACGAACGCATGTTGAAGAGCGATGTGAAATACCGGTTCGTAATCGATATGGCTTCGCTAAGCTGAGGCGGGTTTAGGGAAGACGGATTCACGCGGTTTTGGCTTTCCCGCGAAGCGTCGGCGGCTAACGTCCGCCGATGCAATCTGACTGGGAAATGGGCCTTCTCTGGTACGGCGTGTTCGTATTTTCGACCGTCCTGCACGAGGCTGCCCATGCGTGGACCGCGTTGAAATTAGGCGACGATACCGCCGCGCGCGGAGGCCAGGTTTCGTTGAATCCACTGCCTCACATCAAACGCGAGCCGTTCGGCATGGTGGCCGTGCCAATTCTTTCATGGATGGCAGGAGGCTGGTTGATCGGTTGGGCGAGCGCGCCATTCAACCCCGAGTGGGCGCGGCGTCACCCGCGTCACGCGGCGGTGATGGCGTTGGCCGGCCCGGCAGCGAATCTCTTTCTCATCGTCTGTGCCGCATGGCTGATTCGCATTGGGGTCGAGTGGGGCTGGTTCGCCGCGCCGCACAGCATCAATTCGTCGCGCCTCGCAAGCGCGCTTCAATCCGGCTGGCCGGAATTCGCCGCGACGGCGTTGAGCGTGGTGCTTTCGCTCAATCTCCTGCTTTTCGTTTTCAACCTGACTCCGCTTCCACCGCTCGACGGCAGCAACGCCCCGCTGCTTTTGTTGCCGCCTGGAGCCGCCGCGCG
>DASYDH010000014.1:0-47012 GCA_036499685.1 Lacunisphaera sp.
TCGTCAGCAAGGGCAGATAGCTGGGAAAATACTGGCCGATCCAACTGTTCTCGACATAAGTGCCGTCCCAGAACGAACGCGGTGCCTGCAGGCGTGCCTTGTTGCAATCGAGATTGGTGTAGTCGGTGCTGTCGGTTACGCGCGCGCCACCGCCCTGGGCCTCGCTGTAATTGTGGAGGTCGAGCACGTCCAACAGGCGCACGCCCGCAGTCGTGGATGCCTGTTTCATCTGATCCAAATAATAATCGATGAACCAGCGATAGCTGCCTTTCTGCTTTTCGGTCGCCCAATCGGTGGCGCTTTGGAAATCGTAATAACCGCTGAAACCGTAGCTCACAAAACCCAGTGTTTCGGCGGCTGGGTCGATGCGCTTTACCGTCTTCGCGAGATCCACGCTGCGATTGAGCAGTTCAAGGCAAAGCGGTTTGGCGGGATGTAAGAGCGAATGAGTGCTGGACCAGAGATCCGGCTCGTTATCGAGATCGTAACCCTTGACGCCGGTGGTTCCGGACGCACTGCCGTAGCGCGTGACGAGGAAATTCAGGAGTTCGTCGGAATAAACTTTTCCGTCGGTCAGATCCGGAGTGGTCGTGAACGCGGTGGGTTTGGTGTTTACGATCGCGTTCCAGCGGACGGAGGGGGCGGCTTGACCGGCGGACACCGGGCCGCTTTTATCGGCGGCAACATAGCCGGCCATGGGGAGCGTGAGGACGGAATACGCGCCCGTGAGCACGGATTGATCGTGGAATTTGGTCAGCACGATTCCGGGAGTATTCGCTTGCGCATCGGGTATGCCCGCGGACGAGGTGAGGAAGTTATCGCTTTCGTTGAGATAATCGGAGCCGGCGTTCGAAGCATTGGTTTCCCAATTGTACCCGGTCATTCGATTTCCGCCGCTGCGTCGCAAGGTCACATTCACGCCCGGAAGATCCTGATTGCTCCCGTAAATATAAGGACTGATCGGCGTGCGACCTGATCCCGGATCGATGCTGATCCCGACGGCGGCACGAGCTGCAAGCGCGGTCAACAGTGCGAATGCCACCGTGATTCCCTTGTTGATATTGGAAGTGGCGCGAGGAAACAGGGTGGAGATTGGCATGGGGAAATGAGGCGATTGGATTTCAGGGCTGGACGGTGATTGTGATCACCGCGTGGGAAGGCGCGACAATTCCGGAAGCGGCGAGGGTGCCGGTCATCAGGCCGTGACCGAAACTTGAGATCCAAATTTCGTTCGTGTTATAGGGATTGAAGAAAACGCGTTCAGGTTGGCGGAAAGGGTAGTTGGAAACACGGGTGAAGGTGGGCGAGATTGCGTGGACATTTCCGGAATGCCAGAGGCCATCGGTCTCGGTCGTCAGGAAAGCATCATTGGAATTGCCCGGGCTGAAGGTGATCGAGGTGACGCGATCAAGGGCGTTGATTTTTGTCCAGTGAGCGCCGCGATCCGTCGTGCGGTAAAGTCCGCCGAGTCCATTGGGCGCGCCACCCCAGCCGCTGAAAACGCACACGAGCCAGGTGTTCTGCGTGGGGTCAGCGGGGTCGATGACAATGTCCTTGGTCCAGTAAAGCATGCCGGGATCGGAAAGATCAGTCCAGGTCGTCGTCAGGGAGTCGTACATGAATACCCCGGAGCTCGCCGTAAATCCCGGCGCGCGGTGGCCCGAGTAAGTGCAAACGACTTTGCCATCATTTAATACCACCACCGTGGCGGGATGGCCTTCCGTGCGCGGCGGGTTGGAGAGTTTTGTCCACGTCGAAGAGGAGCCGTTTTGCAGATTGTTCGAAACGAAAATTCCACCCGCAGTTGAGTGAATTACGCTCGCGTACATGCGGCTGGCATTTGTGGGATCGAGCGCGAGCCAGAAAACGGGATGGCCGAAATTATGCACGTTTTGCCAGCTGGCGCCCTGATCGGTTGAGACGACGATTTTGCCGTCGGCGTCCGCGTTGTTCAAAGGGCTGTCGGCGAGGCGCGTACTCTGGTACAGATCGTGAATATCAGATGTGGCCGCGTAGAGCGCATGTGTAGTGGGGTGCTGCACCAAGCGGTACATCGTGTTGGCGTTGTTTCCCGTTTGACCGAGCGTCCAGGTCGCGCCGCCGTCAGAGCTGCGGATGCCCTTGATGTCCGAGAAGCCGGCGACGAGATGTTGCGCATCGGCCCACTGGACCTGCCAGGCCGAAGTGTTTTCGAGCCCGACGCTATGGTAGTTGCCGGCGGCGATGGCGGTCGTGTTGGCCGGATGCTGGTCAGCGGTGTTAACATACGCCTGCTGCCAGGTCGCGCCACCGTCACTCGTACGATGAACAAATCCGTAGTCGGTGACGACTGCTTTGGTCGCATTGGTTGGTGCGACGGCGAGACCAAAGATCACCTCGCCGTAGCCCCAACTGCGGTCGCCGCCTGTGCCGGACCAACCGGTAATAATGTTCTGGTTGGTCGCCGTGTGAAACGTATTTGACCACGATGCGCCGGCATTGGTGGTCTTGAAAATTTCCGGCACACCGGCGGAACCTCCGCCCGCCGCGTAGACGGTATTGATGTCGTTTCGCGCCATGGCGACGGAAAGGAGAAAATCATTGTTGGCATCGATGCCCGTTATTTTGCTCGTCCAATTGCCGGTACCGTTTTCCAGTGAATAAATTCCGCGCAGATTTCCGTAATAGTCGGAACCGAGGTCGATCCCCGGATAAGATGAGTCCGCCGTGAGACAGAAGAAGCGCGTTTGGCTCCCCACTTTTGCCCCGGCGAACGACAGCATGAGTTCACCCGCGGGAATACCCGGCGTGCCGGCGTTGGTGAACGAAACGCCGCCATTGGTGGAAACCAGCAGGCCGGCATTGGTGCCAAGGTAGATTGTATTTCCGTCGAAAAACGCGCCGCAAATCAACACGCCGTTGGATTTGTCGAGGGTTACATTGATCGGGCTGAAACTGGTGCCGCCGTTGGATGAAAAATAAAGCACGTCATATCCCGCGACGATGACACGATTTGGATTATTCCAATCCGCCCAGATGCTGTAGACCTCGTCGTCGACGAGGGGATTACCCGGTAAAATTGACCACGTGGCACCGCCATCGACAGTCTTTGCGGGCTGGGCGTTGTTACCTCCGGGCGTGGAAACGGTGTAGGCGATCAATGGATCGTTGGTGAAACGCACGCCCGATTCGTGACCGGCTTGAACCTGGGTGGCGTCGACCGTGGCGTAGGTGTTGCCGAAATCGGTTGTATGAAACAATTCGCTCATGTCGCACGCCACGAAGAAGTCGCTATCGTTGGCGGGATTGATGGACGGGGAATAGAGTGCTCCGCCACCACCGACACCCCGACTCTCCCAGCTGGAGGGGACCTGCGCGCAAAGTAAAGTCGCGGTCACTGCGAAGGCGGCCAGCAAGGAGAACGAGCGTGGACTGAACAAGCGATTCATGAGTGGTGGGCGAGGGAGCCGAAGCGATGAAACTGGGGAGGCCAGTCCATCGATAGAGTACGTGCAGGCCGAGCCCAGTTCCTCTGCGACACTGGATTAATCACCGGTTTACACTTGGCCATGGAGGGAGATCCCCATGCACCGGTTGGGAGTGGCAATAGGGTGTAAATTTGGGAGGCTGTTTTATCGTAGCGCAATTGCCGGTCGGCCGCGCTAAAGAACGCGATGATCGCGTTTCGGAACTGGTTTCCGCGCCAGCGGTCCTTACCTACATTCGTATAGCAACTTGAATTGATCTCTGCTTTCCTTCCGTCCGCCCGTTTGTCGGTTTAACTTTTACCCCTGATTACCATGACTTCGAGGTTCGGTTCACGATGGACGACGATCATGATTTTTTTTCTCTGGGCGGGTTGGGTGGGATCGAGCGGCGCCGCGGAGGAAGTGGAAAAGAAAAACGAGCGGCTCGGTTTCAAGTTCGATCCGCAGGCACACCAAGCGGCGGTGGACAATGCTGGTAAAGCGACCACCGGAAGTTTGCCGGGGGATCTCGAAGCGGCATCTCCAGCCGACGACATTCTTCATCTTTCGAAGGTGGTCGTGACTGGGAAACGAATTCCGTTTAACGACCGCGATGTGCTGACCCCCGTTGGCCGGCTCGATTTTGCGAAGAAAACCTACCTGACTCCCGCCTACGAAAAAACCTTCGGGCCGCTCGGTCAACTGGCGTCTTACTATTTTAATTTCCTGTCGATTTTGGGCGGCTGGCATCCGAACAATGCGGAGGCACTCGCACTTTATGCCGATGCGGACCAGAAGAGACGCAATATCGAGATGAACAGCCTGCTTGAAGTGGCCGCGTTCGGGCGGCCGGTTTCGAATCAGAATCAGCTGGCCAAGCCGGTCAGAAAATCCGGCTTGGATTTGATTGTCCCTCACCTCAGTACGCCGTAAACCAGTCTGGATTTCATTTGATCCGACGGTGCATTGAATGCCTCCCCGAAAGGAATGGATCATTGGCCACGTTTTGTGAGTGGGATTCTTTCAGCGTTTGACTGATCATTTGCAGAGACACTTTCCGAGGACAATTTGGGCAAATCTCCCATGGTAATTACTGGCTGGAAAAGATAGGGTACGCGCGCACACCGTTCCCCTTTATCATGCCTATATCCAATCTTACCACCCGTTTCATGGACTATCTTCCTCGCCTGCTGGAAGCACTGCCGGTCGCTGGCATCATTATTGTGGGAGCGTGGATTTTAAACCTGCTGATCGGGCGGGCCATGAGCCTGGTGGCGAGGCGGACTCGATTGACGGACATGGACGTGCTGCCCGTCCGCAAAATACTTGGATGGGGCGTGCGTATCATCGCGCTAATCCTGATCTTGAGCGTGTTCGGATTCCAGATCGGAGGAATCTGGGCGATGTTGTCGACGATCTTCGGGTTGGTTGCCATTGGCTTTGTGGCGGTGTGGAGCATACTCAGTCATACTTCGGCGACGATGCTCATTCTTTTTCTGCATCCTTTTCAAGTGGGGGACGACGTTGAGTTCCCGGGTGAGCCCGTGAAAGGACGCGTGATCGACATCAATTTCTTTTTTACCACGGTCATTGATCACGACGGAATGCTCTGTCAGATTCCGAATAATTTGTTTTTCCAAAAAACGCTCAAGCGTCGGAAAAACGAGCATATCGTCAGTCTCGCAGCCCAGCTCAACTCCGCCCAGCCGGCCACGGTAGAACTGCCAGCGGCTCCCGCGAGTCAGCCGGTTGGCACGGTTAAGGAGCCGGATCCAAACATGCTGTACCCTGATCCAAGAAGCATGGGAATTCCCGCCAAGCCTGTCCGGTAGGTGAAGGAGCTTTGCGCAGAATTTTATTTCTTCCCCGCTGACACCTCTTTCGTGCCAGCCAGCCGTTCGACTACATAGAACATCACCGGAATCAAAAAGATCGCGATAATGCTCGCCGCGAGCATGCCACCAATCACGGCCGTGCCCATCACCCGGCGGGCAACCCCGCCGGCACCGCTCGCAAGCCACAAAGGCACGCAACCCAGGATGAAGGCGAACGACGTCATGAGAATCGGGCGCAGTCGCACGCGCGCGCCTTCGAGGGCGGCATCGACAAGCGATTCGCCGTGTTCACGACGGGTCCGGGCAAATTCAACGATCAAAATCGCGTTTTTGGCGGCGAGACCGATGAGCATGACGAGGCCGATCTGGGCGAAGACGTTGTTTTCCATCCCGCGCCAATAAAGGGCGGCATAGGCGCCGAACACGGCGATTGGCACGGTCAAGATAACGCTGAATGGCAGCGACCAGCTTTCGTAGAGTGCGGCGAGAATCAGGAAGACAAACAGCAGCGACAGTCCGAAAATCGCCATGGGTGGAATGCCTTCCTGCGCCTTCTTTTCCTGAAAGGACATACCGATGTAATCGAAGCCCATCTCAGACGGCATCGTTTTTTTGAATACATCCTCCAATGCCGCGGTGGCTTGGGACGAACTGTAGCCCGGCGCGGCGGAGCCGTTGATTTGTGCAGACCGGAACATATTGTAACGCATCGTGAATTCCGGGCCGGTGCGATCCTCCACCGTGGTCAATGCCGAGAGCGGCACCATCTGGCCGGTTTTATTGCGCACATAATACTGGCCGAGATTTTCCGCCCGCTGCCGGTATTCGCCCTCGGCTTCGAGGTAGACCTGCCATTGCCGGCCGAAGCGGTTGAAATAATTCACGAAGACACCACCCATGTAACATTGCAGCGTACGATAGACGTCACCCAAGGCCACACCTTGTTTGAGCACCTTGTCGCGATCGACTTTGACGAACACCTGCGGCACCGAAGGAAGAAAGGTGCTGCTGACGCCCGTCAATTCCGGTCGTTGCTTCGCCGCATCGAGAAACTTGGTGAGATTGTCGCTGAGGAATTTCACATCCTGGCCGGAGCGATCTTCCAGGACAAACGTGAAACCACCGGCGGTGCCGACGCCCGGGATCGCCGGTGGCGAAAAGGAGAAGGCGGTGCCGTCGGGGATTTTTTTCAGCTCGGCAACCAGGTGATCCTTGATGGCCTGATATTGTTCGGCCTTGTCGGCGCGCTCCGACCACGGCTTCAGGTTGACGAAAAAGAAACCGCTGTAGGTGTTGTAGACTGTGCTCAGCAAGCTGAAGCCGATGATGGAAGTGTAGCCCTGGACGCCGGGGGTCTTTGCGAGCACTTCCTCCACCTTGTGTGCCGCGGCGGCGGTGCGTTGCAGTGAGGAAGCGTTGGGCAATTGCAGCCCCACATACAGGTATCCCTGGTCTTCCTCGGGGAGAAACGACGCGGGCAGTTTTCCGCCGAACCAACCCGCCGCCACGCCGAATCCGACCAACAGGATGACGGAGATGAAGCTCTTGCGGATGAGTTGGCGGGAAAGGCTCACATAACCGCGATTGGCGCGGCCAAACGCGCGATTGAATCCTCGATAGAACCAGCCAAGCGGCCCGCCTACTTGCTGGCGTGGCCGCAGCAGAAGCGAACAAAGTGCGGGGCTCAGGGAAAGAGCGTTGAAGGCGGAGATTGCAACGGAGATCGCGATCGTGAGTGCGAACTGCTGGTAGAGCCTTCCGGTGATGCCCGGAATGAACGCGGTCGGCACAAAGACAGCCGCGAGAATAATCGCGATGGCAATCACGGGCCCGGAAACTTCCTCCATGGCCTTCAAGGTGGCGTCACGTGGCGACAGGCCTTTTTCAATGTGATGTTCCACCGCTTCGACGACCACAATGGCATCGTCAACTACGAGGCCGATCGCCAGCACGAGTCCAAAGAGCGACAGCGTGTTCACTGAGAAGCCGAACATCGGGAAAAAGGCGAACGTACCGATCAACGATACCGGCACCGCGAGCAAGGGGATCAGCGTCGGCCGCCAGCCTTGCAAAAACACAAACACCACGAGCAACACGAGCACGAGCGCCTGCCAGAGCGTACCGGAGATTTCACGCACGCCTTCGGCGACCGAGCGAGTCGTGTCCAGGCCGATTCCGTAGTCGAGGTCCGCCGGGAAACGTTGCTTGAGGTGTTCCATCGCCTCCTTCACGCCTTTCGCGGCGTCGAGCGCATTGGAGCCGGGCAATTGATAAATGGCGATGTTGGCCGCGGGCTTGCCGTTGAAGCGGCCCTGGACGTTGTACACCTGGGAGCCGAGTTCGATGCGCGCGATATCCTTCAGGCGGATGAGCGAGCCGTCGGGATTTTCGCGCACGACGATGTCGCCGAATTCCTCGGGCGACGAGAGGCGGCCTTGGGCGCGGACGGAGTAGGTGAACTCCTGGCCTTCCGGCGAGGGTTGTCCGCCGATCTGGCCGGCCGGGTTGACGGTGCTCTGGCTTTGGATGGCCTGCGTGAGCTCCGGCACGGTGATGTTCAGCTTGGCCAGAAGGTCGGGTTTCACCCAGAAACGCATGGCATACTGACCGGCGCCGAAGACCGTCACACTGGCAATGCCGGGAACGCGCGTGAGCTGGTCGTTGAGATTGATGTAGGCGTAGTTCGCAAGGAAGGTGCTGTCGTAGGTGCCGTTCGGTGAATAGAGCGCCATCAACAGCAACGGGGCGGAAAGCGATTTTTGCACCGTGACGCCGTACGTTGCGACTTCCGCAGGAATCTGTGGCGACGCCTGGTTCACGCGCAACTGCGAGAGGATGAGGTCGTCGTTCGGCTCGGTGGCGATGTCGAAGTTACCCGTCAACCGGAGCGAGCCGTCACTGCCGTTGATCGAGTACATGTAGTTCATGTTGTCGACTCCGCTCATCGTCTGTTCGATGGGCGTCGCAACGGATTGCTCGACTGTCTGCGCGTCCGCGCCGACGTAGCTGGTGGTGATGCGGACCTCGGGCGGCACGATTTTCGGAAACTGCGCTATGGGCAGGCCGAACAGCGAAACCAGGCCGACGATGACAGTGAGGATCGAGATGACGATCGCGAAGACCGGGCGATCAATGAAAAAACGGGCCATGGTGGAAAAGGAGGCGTGGGCGGCGGCCGCTTAGTTGGATTTTGCCGTTATGGCGTTCACCTCGGGCGTTGCTTGGACAGGATTCACCGCGCCGCCTTCGCGTACTTTCTGAATGCCGTCGACCACGACGCGATCGCCGGGATGAAGTCCCTCCGCGATAACCCAGAGTGAGCCGGAGCGATCACCGACTTTGACGTAGCGCAGATGCGCTTTGTTGCCGGCATCCACGACCGCCACCTGATAGCCGCCCTGCAGCTGTGAGACGGCGCGTTGCGGCACGAGCAGCGCGCCTTTGGCGATGTGTACAGTGGCGCGCACACGGGCATATTGGCCGGGACGCAAGAGCAGGTCGGGATTGGGCACGACCCCGGCGATTCGAAGAGTGCCGGTGCCCGGATCGATCTGGCGGTCGGCCGCCAGAAATTTTCCCTTTTGCGGATAAATGCTGCCGTCCGCCATGATCAGGTCGAACTCGAGCTCCTCGGGAAATTTGGGCTGGCCCGGTTCGCGCTTGTGAAATTCCAGGTAGGTCTGCTCGCTGATGGAAAAATATACCTTGATGGGATCAACCGTGGAAACAGTGGTCAGCACACCGCTGGTCGGACCGACGAGGTCGCCGATTTGCGCCGTGGCGATGCCGGCCAGACCGTCTATGGGTGACACAATCTGGCAGAATTCCAAATTCAGTTTCGCCGCATCGAGGGAAGCCTTCGCGGCGGCGGCGAGGTGGATTGAGTTGTCGCGTTCCTGGGCGGCGACGGCGTTTTCTTCGCTCAATTTCGCCAGACGCACCCGATCGGCCTCGGCCTTGTCATAGTTTGCCTGCATCTGTTCGAGCACTGCCTGAAAGGGACGCCGGTCGATCTCGAACAAAACGTCACCCTTCTTCACTTGGGCGCCATCCGCATACACCTGCTTCAACAGATAACCGGGGACCTGGGCTCGAATCTGGGCATTGACGAGACCGTCGACGGAAGCGACCCATTCGCTGCGAACCGGCTCGTCACGCTGGATCACCGTTGCCAGCACCACGTCGGGCGGGGGAGGGGGAGGCGCCGCCGCCGGCTTGGGCTTGCAACCGGAGACAGCGGTAATGATGGCAGCAGCCAGCAGCAGTGGCCGGAGAGTGGAAGGGAATCGCGAAAATGACATGGTTTGGCGAAATGACGACCGGAACGTCTCCGGCGTTTCGCTCGAAGGCAAATTAGAAGTCTACCTTGCAAGTTTTCCTGTTAAGATGTTGCGTTACGTCATGAGCAAGTCCAGCACTCCGCCGGTTAGTGTTTTGGCTGAGGAGTTTCATCTCGTCATCGCACAACTTGTCCGTCGCCTGCGCGCGGAGGGGAGCCAGCATGAGCTGAGCTGGTCGCAGTTGTCGGCGATGGGCCGGTTGGAAATTGGCGGGCCTGCGACGATCGCCATGCTGGCGCGGATCGAGGCAGTAAAACCTCAATCCATGGGCGCCACAATTGCCGCCTTGGAAAGGGCTGGTTTTGTAGCGCGCAATCCGCATCCCTCGGACGGACGTCAGATCGTGTTTTCCCTGACCCCGTCGGGCCGGAAAGTGCGGGTCGATGGCGCAAAGGCCAAACGTAAATGGCTCGCCGGAAAAATAGCAGAGGAGTTGCGCCCGGTCGACCAACGTAAACTCAGCGAAGCGGTCGGGCTGATGCACAAGATACTTCGCGGTCACGCCGATTGATCTCAAATCGGTTTCGCATCGAAGAAATGGACGATGCCCCGCCTGTCTGCGATACGCGATTTCGCGATTTGGCAAACACAACGCTGCACTAGTGACGTTTGAAATACTGCACGGCTCGCTCGTGCTTCTCCGCACCGGCACGCGTATCAAACGTTCCGAGGTTCCGGCGCTTTCCGGTTTTTGGATTGTTCTTTTTCGAGGAAAGCCGGAAACGGCCGCTGGAAAGTTTTCTGATCATTGGGGAAAGGTTGTCGCGAGCTGTCGTTCGGTTTTCACCGCCGGCGGCTTGCCTTGACGCGAGCCGATGCTCTTTTCCTGGCCGGCCAGCGCTTCGTTAAGCTCCCGCTCCGCTTGGTTCCAGTGATCGAGATGTTGATCGTGGACTTGTCCACTTTCCTGCCAGAGTTGGTATGCGCGGGCGGAAATTTCCTCGTAGGTGGCGTGGCGGACCAAAGGGAACGGCTCGCGCGAAGAATCGATCACGTTGGATGGTGACACGTAGTTTGGCGAATTGGAAGGGGAGGAGGAAGCGGTACGTTTCATGCCGTGAAGCATACTGATTTTTAGAACGCGGGCCATGGGGGGATTTCCCGAAAATGCAGCGCGTGGCCAATTCCATCAGGTTTTTTCCGGGCCGGAAATTGTGGGGGCTGAGGTAGGCGTCTATCGGCGGCTGCTCCCAACAGAGCGCTTGGTTTGAGTTGCTCTGGAACAATGATGCACTCCGGTCTCGCCGTTCGACGGCGAAGACATATATTCGGACGTACCATGGAGCCGCCCCCGCTTACGGCCTCGCCAACAACACAGCGTTCCAAAGATGAGGAACATCTTCGGCTCCTCGCCGTTTTCCATTATGTTGTAGCCGCGCTCGGCGCACTCTTCGCCTGCTTTCCGTTGATTCATGTGGCGATTGGGTTGATGTTATTTCTCCACCGCGGTTTTCCCCACCAAGCCCGGCAGGACGGGCCGCCTCATTGGTTCGGTCTCGTCTTTGTGGTCATGGGCGGCTTCTTCGTGCTCCTTGGTTGGGGCGCTGCGATTTGTACTTTTATCTCCGGCAGATACCTCGCGCGGCGACGCAAACGGCTGTTCAGTTTCGTGATGGCCGCCATTCTCTGCATGTTTATGCCATTCGGGACGATACTCGGTATTTTTACCCTCATCGTCTTGAGCCGTGAGTCGGTTCAGCAGCTCTATCTTTCGACTGAAAAACCACAGTGAAAAAACGTGGCCGCGCTCGATTCTCAACCCGTGGTTTATATGGCTTGTCAAAGTCGCGACAGAGAAGACGCGACCGGGCTGGTAAAACTTTAGCACTTTTTTAATAATTTTTATCGCGGTCCTGCTGCAGATCGTTTGAAATTACGATGTGAAGCGTAACTCCATTGTAACCACGGCCTTGCTTGCTGCGATTTTTATCGCTGCGGGGTACAATGTGCAGACGGATCTTTCCGGAGCGGCGAATACAGCGCTAAACCGACCTCTTGGATCACTGAAAGTCGGCGCCAGAATGGAGCGTATTCAACCGGCTGTTATGCCGGAGAAAAACTTTTACAGGTCAGCTCGCGTTCATACTCGATCGGAAATTTCATTCGCGGGAACCCCGCATCAACTGTCGGCGGACGCCTCGGCGTTGGTCGCGGAAATGTGCGACCTGCAATTGCTGGCGCATGGGACGGATCTCGCGCTGAACAGCCGGCAATGGTCGGCTTTGGCGGAGGTCGTATTGCGAGCCCAGGCGGTTCGGCAAACCTATGAAGCGCGGATCGCGACTTCGACGGTGATCGCCCCCGGTCAATATCGACTGGAAATTCCAGTCTACGCGAACGCGGGTGATCTGTTGCGCGAGAGCTTTAACACCGAACTGCGAACCGAACTTGGCGAGACGACTGCAACGGATGTTCTGGCGAAACTGGGGGACAAGCTGGAGGCGCGCTTTGCCGGTTTTGGCGTGAGCGCGCAGACGCTCGATATCACCGCCAAACCTGACGCTTCGCTCAGCGACATTCAAATCACCCGGACAGTCACGTATTGGGACAGCGTGGAAGGCAGCAACCACCCGACGACACGGCGCGAAATTCATTTCCCGGCTTACGAAGATCCCACGGGTGACAGCTGGAGTGCATTGCTCGCCGCCGTGAAAGCGTAAGTCGCGTTTCGAACTCGGGCGTTCGTTGCCGTTGGGCGCGGGTCTTCTTTGTTGGGCGGAGTGCGATTTAAACGGGAATAATCAAGCGCCTCGATGCTTTAGGAAATCGCCGAGGAATTTTCCGAATGCTGCTTCGATCAATTCGCGCCCTTTGAAATTTTCGAGCAGTTCGACGGCAGCCGGATCGGTGTCGAGCCAGACGATGAAATGCGACCAACCCTCGGCAATATCGGAGGAGGAATAGCTGGGAAAAGACGGCGAGGAGGCCGGCTTGGTTGAGGACACGGGCGCTTTTCGGGGAGGCGGTGCGATCGGAGGAACCGAGGCGGCCGACGTCACTGGAACAGGAAATGGTTTCGCGGAACGCATCACCCTGACCGGTACTGGAGCCGGCGTGGGCGGAGCGGTGACAGCCCTGACAGGGGGTGGAACGGGCGGAGTGGTGACCGGCTTTATCGGAGCGGGAACCGGTTTGGGCGATTCGCTTACCCTCGCCGGTTTGGCCGGGGCGGGCGCTTCGCCGCAAAGGTTTTCCAAACTCACCAATCCGGCGGATGTGATGCTGACGGTGGGATTTTTGCCGCCGGTAAATAAAAGCATTCCCGAGTAATTTCCCCGTGCTTTCCCATCGAATGGCCAAAGGTCGCCGCTCTGGGAATCCTTATCATAAATGTCGGACGCGTCGTAGCCCGCCTTCCGGGCGAGCTGGGCGAGGGGACAGGGTTGTGCGCCACTTGAATCGTAGAAATCAAGTAGGATGCGGCACAGACGTTTTTGGCGATTATTCATGCGTGAAAGAGGATCGTATCACCGCCCTGAAAGTACGCAACCTCGGGATGCTTTTAGTTTGTTTTTTTCGCATCATTGCGTGCGGGGTAGAGTCCGCACGCCGGAAATAGTCCGCGAGATAGTATCTGCCGACATTCTTGCCTCAATTGTTACGATCTTTACGCTTTTATTGCAGGGTCACTTGGATACCCGGTATTTTAGATGCGTGACACCCGGCCCCTCGACGGTGCGGATTAGTTCGAATTTGCTTTTGTCCGCATCGAGGTGATCGAGGAGTCGCTCGCCGCGGCCGAGCAGGAGTGGAACGAGGTGAAACTCAATTTCGTCAAGCAGGCCGGCGGCAAGGTATTGTTGGATGATACTGGCGCCGCCGCCGAGTGTGACGTCTTTGCCAGCGGCGGCTTGGCGCGCCCGCGCGAGTGCGGACTCGATGCTGTCGGTGACGAAGTGAAACGTGGTTCCGCCCTGCAGCACGAGGGGCTCACGCGCATGGTGAGTAAGAACAAAAGCGGGATGGTGATATGGCGGATTGTCACCCCACCAACCCTTCCAAGGATCCGATCCCCATGGTCCTCGCACGGGACCGAACATATTGCGGCCCATGATCGTCGCGCCGACGTTCGCGAAGCCCTCCCGCAGGATATCGTCGTTGATGCCGGTTTCGCCACCGGCTGAATTCCCGTGCATGGCGAGAAAGGTTTTCGTCGGGAAAACCCAGTTGTGAAGTCGGAGGCCGCCTTCGCCAATTGGATTATCCGCACTCTGGTTCGGGCCGGCGACAAAGCCGTCAAGCGACACGGTGATACTGCAGCGGAGTTTGCTCATGAGATTATTTGGGACGGGACAAGCATTCAGATTTTTGGCCTGCGAAATACCCGCATTGGCACGAAATAAATATCGCGGTAAAATTCGTGGAGAGGTGGAATCGCCGGATTGAGGAGAAATAAGTAAGGTTGTCCGGCTCTGTTTCGTGTCCTTTCGTGGGTGAGGCAGTGATCCGTTCAGCCGTTCGGGATCTCCGGCTCGACGAGCTTGGCCAATTGCTCAAGCGACTCCTGCCAGCCGAGGTAGCACATCTCGGGTGGAATCGCCGCGGGAATGCCTGCTTGCGTGATGGCCACATCGGTGCCGCACAGGACTTTTTTCAGGAGGATCGTCACCTCGATTTCACCCGGCATGTTGGGATCCTCGAACTTGTCGGTATAGCGGAGTTTTTCGCCCGGCACGAGTTCGCGGTAGGTTCCCCCGAAGGAATGGGGCTTGCCGGTCGAAAAGTTCGTGAACGACGCCCGGTAGGTGCCGCCGACCTTGGCATCCATGTGGTGAACCTTGCAGGTGAAACCATAGGGCGGAATCCACTTGCTCAACGCGTCGGCTTCAATGAAAGCGCGATAGATTTTCTCGGGGGTTGAACGAAGGACGCGGTGGAGACGGACGGTATTGGTGGTGGACATGATTTTGGTTTCCTCGTTGAAGGGTGGTTTTGCTTTTTATTGGTTTCAATAACTCAACGAACGAAACCCGATTGGGCGGACACTGCCACAAATCTTTTTAATACCGAGGTGTCCCCATGGCCAGGCCCGCAACCCCCGCCACGGGGGGCCCGGATAGATGATAGCCCCAAGCCCGGCCTCGCTTGGGCCAGCCACCGCCAGCCACTTCGCATAAAAATATCTCGCCCCGGCTTTATGTCCGGCGCGCGACCAGCATTCCGGCGAACGCATCGCGGACACCGATAAGCGCTACGATCCACAAGGCAGTTGTCAATACGGCGACAGGCAGTCCGGCCCGATCCATGAAGACGTGAAACAGCAAAATGTTTACGACCACCGGCCCGATCGCGGCGAGTGCGAGCGGAACGTGACGGTTCGCCAGGAGCATCGCGCCGGCCACCAGTTGGAGTCCCATGATGAGGGAGAGCTCGCCCGATACGAACAGGGCGCCGAGAAATTGGCCGCCGGGTCCTTCCGGTGGCGGAGTTGGAATGAAATGGAGAAATCCATTCAAACCGAAAACGAAGAAGATTGTTCCGAGCAGATAGCGGGCAATGGTGGGGGCAGTTTTCATAAGCGTGATACGTTGATGAATGGCGGGTAACTTAAACGTGGAGAAAAATGTCGTCATGATTGAAACGCACCTTGGCCAGACCGGCGTAACGATCGGTTTCCGAGCGATAGCCGAGGGTGCAAATGACCGTCGTAGTCAGGCCCTGTTGATCGAGGTTCAAGATGGCGTCATACTGGTCCGGCAGAAATCCTTCCATCGGACCTGCATCGATCCCCAGCACGGCGGCAGCCGTCACCAAGACGCCGAGCGCAAGATAGGTTTGCCGCGCCGCCCATGCTTCACGAGCTGCGGGATTCTTCGCGTTAACGATTCCTCCCATCAGCATGCCACGCAGTCCCTCCAGCGACTCGACCGATACGTTCCGCATTGCCGCCATGTTCCGGATATGCGCGTCGACATCGGCCGCACCAAAATTCTTCTTCGCGGTGAACACCACGAGATGCGAGGCGTCGCGGACCTGCATCTGGCCAAAGGAGGCGGCCACCAGTTTTTCGCGCACGGCTGGATCGGTCACGACCAGGAACTTCCACGGTTGCAAACCGCCACTGGAGGGAGAAAGGCGAAGCGCTTCCTCGAGGGATTGCCAGGTTGAAGCGTCGATTTTGCGGAGAGGGTCGAACTGCTTGACGGCATAGCGCCAGTCGAGGCGTTCCACGAGTTGCTCGGGTGAGAGGAGAGTGTCGGTTGAATGGTTCATTTGAGTAAGAAGAAAATACTCCCGAGCCCCACTTCCGGGTAGCGCCCATTCGGCATTGCCGTTATGCATGGCTTGCATAGCTTCGCCCGCATGCTTTCGCAAATTCGCGCATTTCTCGTCGTCAGTGAAGAGGGCAGCATCAATCGCGCGGCCGAACGATTGAGCATGTCGCAATCCGCGCTTTCCCGGCAGATGCAGGGCTTGGAACATGAAATGGGCGGTCCGCTTTTCGAACGGACTTCAGGCGGCATAAAACTTACCCCGGGCGGAATCGCGTTGCAGGCGAAGATGAGCCCGGTGCTTGCAGGCTATGATCGCGCGGTGATGGAAGTGCGGCGCATCAGTCGTGGTGAGCAAAAGACCCTGCGCATCGGCTACATCGCATCCGCTGCGAAACAACATCTGGCGGCAGCGCTCAAGCAGGTACGCGCGGAGCATCCCGATCTCAGCCTGAAGTTGCTCGACCAGTCGCCCGGGGAACAAATCGCCGCGCTGCGAGCCGGCGAAATCGACGTGGGCCTTACCGATGAATCCGCTCAAACGCTGGCGCGTGAATTCTACACCCGGACGCTGGCCGCGATCCCGGCGGTGGTGGCGTTGCCGGAGCAACATCCGCTCCGGAAGCAGGCCAGCATTCATCTCGCCCAGTTGAAGAACGAAGTGTTCGTGAAGAGTGACGAAGATGACGTGCCGGGACTTAACCAGCGTATCGTGGTCCTCTGCCGAAAATACGGGAAATTTCGTCCGCGATTTGTCGGCCCGGCACACAGCTTGGCAGAGGCGTTTCAGATGGTCGTGAATGAAAACGCCGTCGCGATTTTCCCCGGTTTCGTCCGGGATAACACCGCGGCCACTGGAGTTGTGATCGTGCCACTGGCCGACAAAGACGTGACGGTGAAGTTACTGGTCGTGTGGCAGCGCGGGAAAATCAGCAAACCGCTCCGGACTTTACTCGATGCGCTTTTTTAAAAAAGCTGATGCGACGGAATGCGGAAACGGTGGGCCGATCGCAATCGGCCGATTTCATTCCTTCCCTGTTCGATTTCGAAACGAGGCGGCAACCGTCTCTTCGAATCGCTCAAGTTGCGACAGGCACATCAGGTCACGACGCTGACCATCCAGCCGATGCCGAAACGATCGGTGAGCATGCCGAATCGCGGTGACCAAAATGTTTTCGCAAGGGGCATGCCGATCTTCCCGCCGGCGGACAGCGCGGCAAAAACCCGGTCGGCTTCGGCGTCGTTGGGCACCGTGACCGAAAGGGAGAAACCCTCGAATCCCTTGGAGGTTTCGTTGCCATCCGACGCCATGACGGCACTGTCGCCCACGCGAAAGGTGGCGTGCATGATTTTTTTCTCGAATCCCGCTGGGATGGAACCCGCAGGCATGGGTTGGGGACTTTCGTTGAAACGCATCATCATTTCCACTTTCGCGCCGAGCGCCTTTTTATAAAATTCAAGGGCCTCTTCACAGCGACCGCCGAAAAACAAATAAGGTTGGATGGATTTGTTGCTCATGGGAGGTTTATTTAACGTGAATGAGCGCTCATTTGCAAGAGCGCGACTTCGATGGGATGTCACATGTCGCATCACGGGCTTTGATCGACTGGCCGTTTGTTGCGCTCAATCGGCAAAGCATGGGATTGCGTGCGGACCGGAGTGCGCCCAAGGTTGCGTTACCCCACGTGTCTGACTCCGCTTCCAATCTTCCCGAGAACGTTCCCGCCAGTGACGGACTGGATGCCACCATCCTGCATGTGTTGATGGATACGATTCCGGATCAGATCTATTTCAAGGACCGGCAAAGCCGGTTCGTGCGCAACAACAACGCCCACGCGCGCGCGCTCGGCGCAAAATCCCCGGTCGACTGCATCGGGAAAACGGATTTTGACTTTTTTTCCTCCCTGCATGCCGGGGATGCCTTGCGCGACGAGCAGGAAATCCTCCGGACCGGGCGGCCCATCGTCGCGAAAATCGAGCACAACACTTTTCCCGACGGCTCCTTTGCCTGGGTCTCGACGACCAAAATGCCATGGCGCGACGCCGCGGGAAAAATCATCGGGACGTTCGGCCTCACGCGCGACATCACTGCGACCAAGATCGCCGAGGACAAACTCGATGCGGAGAGAAAACTTCTCCGCACCATCATCGACCAGTTGCCCAGCCGGATCTTCGTGAAGGACGCGGCCGGCCGCTACGTCCTCAATAACCGGACGCATCTTCTCACTCTCGGTGCCACCGAGCAGAGTCAGGTGACCGGGCACATGCCCTTCGATTTCCTCCCTGAAAATCGGGCGCAACAGGCGGTCGCCGACGACCGGCAGGTGCTCGCCGGCGGAGCGCCGATTCTCAATGCGGAGAAGTCCAACCTGGTTGTCGGAAATGACACCCGCTGGGCGTTGACGACCAAGATTCCACTGCGTGATCTTCACGATAAAATCACCGGACTCGTCGGGATCAGTCTCGATATCACCGACCGTAAGCGCACCGAGCAGGAACTCCAGCGGCGCACGGCGGAAATGGAGGCCGATTTGCAGATGGCCTGCCAGATTCAGGAATCATTTTTTCCCCGCGAATACCCGGTGTTCCCGCGCGGCGTGCCCGACGAGGCGAGCCAGTTGCGGTTCGCGCACCGCTACCTTCCTGCTGCCACACTGGGCGGAGATTTCTTTGACGTCATCCCGCTTTCCGACACCCAGTGCGGCGTCCTGGTCTGCGATGTCATGGGCCACGGGGTGCGTGCCGGTCTCCTCACCGCGCTCATTCGCGGCGTCGTGGAAGAGTTCGCCCCGCGCGTCACCGACCCGGCTCTCGTGTTGGCCGAGATCAACCGCGGGCTGATGCCCATCATCCAGCAAACCGGTCAGCCCGTTTTCGCCACGGCTTTTTACGCCGTCATCGATACGATCACCGCCACTGTGCATTACGCCAATGCCGGCCACCCGCCGCCCTTGATCCTTCGCCGCACCGAGGATCTCATTATTTCGCTCGGTTGGGCCAACCCGGAGCCGGCCGCCGGTTTAATGGAAAGCTTTGTTTATTCCAGTCGCAGTGTCCCATTTGAACCGGGGGACACGCTGCTCGCCTACACCGACGGATTCATGGAAGCCAGCGACGCCACCGGCGCGATGTTCGGCAAAATCCGCCTCGCCGCCTTTCTCCGTGAACACGCCGCGCTCACTGGTCGGCCGCTGATCGACCGTCTCGTGGAAAAGATAGTCACCTTCACGGGCCGCCGTGATTTTGACGACGATCTGTGTGCCGTCACAGTCCACTCCACCGGCCAAACCTGCACCCTGCAACTGGGCTTCAACTATACCATTTGAAGAAGCGCGGTCGCGCTGTCGATTCAGGCCGAGCTGATTGTCCCCACAAAAAGTCACGAAAAAATCTGAGCGCCAATGAAGCTCCCGATGCGCCGATGGACGCACGGAAGATGAGGATGGAACCACAAAATCATTTTCGTGACTCCTTCGTGGCTAAACCAATTCAGGCTGAATTTTAGCCACTTATTTTCACTGATGCGCACTGACTACAGAGTCCGGATTAGTGTGCCATTGGTGTGAATTAGTGGTTAACCCGCCTTGGTCATTTCCGGAAATATCTCCATGTCCTCAGTGGTTCTCTTCCATTCTCTGTGACTCAAAAATCATTTTTGCCCACGAAATGGAAAGCAGCAGATTTTTTTAACCACTAATGGCCACTGATGGCTCACTAATGGTGCGCAGACTTCGGGTTCATCTAAATGTAGAAACGGTAGCCCTGCATCCGCGGCACCCACTGCCAAGCTGGCGTTTCACGCCGCTGACAAACCCGTGACGCCGATGCGTTCTTTGCGGATGATGCGGTCGGCGATCAGCCGGAGATGATTTTCATCCAACGGTAGTTTTGGGTCGGTCCATTCCGTGATGCCGGTGAAATCGGCCACATACTTTCGGTGCCATTCCTTTTCTCCGGTGGCGGGGACCATCGGGATCGCGAGGAACCGGCCGACCTCATAATAATACGACGGCGTGGGATGAAGCTGGAGTGAGAAACGGAATTTCGAAACACCGCGCAGCAATGCGCCCTTCTTTCCGATGATATCCGCGGAAGGAGCTTTTGAATAATGGGCTGCGATTTGATGCAGTACCTGCTCGCGTTGGATTGGATCGATCGGCTCGCCGGCTGGTTTCGTCCATGTTTGGAGATCACCGGCATCAATCTCAAAATCGATGGGACAGTCCTCAGTTTTCGCGACCGCTGACCACTCCACGCTCAACACCAATTCATGCCCGCCATCGCTATAACGCAGGTGTTGCCGGTCCACGGTGATGGTTGGGTTCATGCTACAAGGACGAGTTCAATCGAACCACGGATGCCGCGGATCGAACGGATGCCGAAGATCGCATGAGAAGTGTCTCGATCAGTTCATTCACCAGCGGAGTACGATAGAAACTTTGTCCAAGGGGATGAAGTGGCAGAACTCGGCGCGCATATCGTCTTTATTTACCGTCAAGGATGGAGGAGATCACCTGCACGCTACGTGGACCTTTGGTTTCTCCGTATTTGGCCAACATCGCCCGCGCGTCGGTCTCCGGGTTGGCTCCGTAACGAACAAACAGTCGCACGGTTTCCACCGGAACTGACGGATCTACACAAGCTCCAGCAAACACGGTCCAACCGCTGTCGTCTTTGCTTAATTCATTCGGATTGGCGCCGTGTTTGAAAAGAAGTTCAACCAGAGCGGGAGTATTTAAGGCGTTCCTTAGTGGGCTCCATGCTCTGGGATCCGTGCCGCAGACGTTCGGGTTGGCTCCTTTGTTGAGAAGGAAGTTTGCGAGTTCGACGTTGTGGATGCCCGCTGCCTTCTGCAATGGGGTGGTTACATCGCGAAAATTGACGTCGCCGCCGGATGTAAGATAGGCGTCGATTTCCGGAATCGAATGCGACGCCCGCCAGAAAATTGCCGCTCGTGCGCTTGGTGTGCTGTCGATCTGTCCGAGTTCCTCCATCACTTCGAGGCACCCGCGATAGTCGGGACGGTAGTGCAGACTGCGAAGGTCAGCAGGGTCGGGGCGATTGGGCGGCTCAAGATCCTTTACCATGCTCACTGCCATCATCGCGGCGTTTGGATCGCGCAAACCCAGCTCGAGGAATTTCCGAACGGACGCTACGGCCCCCCACCGAACGGCGGACATCAGTGGGGTCCAGTTATTTTTGCGCAAGGTGAGGTCGCATTTCAGGTCGACATAAAGCTGAATCAATTCCGGATTGTTGGAACGTGCTGCCGGGAAAAAAATTGAATAACCGTCTGCCAACTGGTGGGGATCGTCACCACGGCGAAGGAGTTCTTTCACGACGTCAGGCATGTTATTGATGGTGGCTTTGAAGAGTGGAATTAGGTCGGGCTTGCGGGGATCGGGCGAGAAACTGGCACCCAATTGAATCAACTTGAGCGCCATGGCTGCATTTTTCCCTTCCATGATGGCTTGGTCGAGCGCGCGGTTTGCCCGTCCCTGAACCAAGTCGAGTTGTGCGCCTTTTCGTACCATAGCTTCGACCAATGCGATATCACCGTTGCGTGCCGCATAACAAAGCGGAGTGGACCCCACGGTATCGAATTGCTCAAGCAAAGCGCCGGCGTCCAGCAATTGCTGCGCCATGGCTGCAGCCTTCTCCTGACAGGCAAACATAAGTGCCGTCTCTCCCCAAACACCGCGAAAATCCAAACTGCCCGGACGAGCAATGGCAGCCGCAAAGGCCGGCTGATCCCGCGCTGCGATTGCGGTGAAAAGATCGATTCCCGCACCATCGCTGACGGTTGAACCGGGGGGAGCGGCAGCTTCCAGTTCGGCGCGAACAAAGGCCGCCCGGACTGCCGGTTGCGTAGCCCAGTGGTGCGGCTTTTTTTCCAGCAGAACCTCCCGAAGATCCGCATGACGGGTCGCTAGTAACACCCGCGCCCCTTCGAGCCAGTTTTGTTTCGCGCAGTAATCGAGGCTGCATTCGTCCAGTAGCTGCACGTCGAATTTTTCCCATTGCAAGCTGCCGGTCAGACCCGGGCTCATGCCGATAGTGTGACCCGCCCGGATCGCCGGGTCGGCGCCCGCGTCCACCAGCATTGTCAATGACTGCAGATCCCGTGCCCGCACTGCGTAGTACAAGGGTTCGAGGCTGCGATCCAAATGATTGTTGGGGCTGGCACCTGACTTAAGCATCGCTTGCAGCAGTTCATGACGATGGGACTGCGTCAGCTGTAGTACCGCATAAAGCCCGGCTTGGCTCTTCTGGTCGAAGCGAACTCCTTTTTTGAGCAACATGTCCACCAAGTCCGTGCGGCCTTTGATTGCGGCTTCAGCCAGAGCAGTTCTTCCAGGATGGTCACTCCACCTGAGTCCTTCAAACTGTGCATCCAGATTTGGCCATGGCGCGACGGGATCATAACCTTTCTCCATGATGAAAAACGCGGCGGGCCACTGTTCGTTCCGAATCGCCTCCACCAGGGCGGCTCCGGCTGCAGCGATCGGAGCTTCGCGGTCGAGCAGCGCTTGAAGCGACGGAAGATCGCCTTCGCGGGCTGGACCGGCCAGATCGATTGCCGCCATTTTGGGGTCGAGCAGGGTGAGTCTGCGCTGATTCCATTCCGCGGAAAGGGTCGCAGTGGCTTGATTCGTATTTGGTCCCGTTTCCTTTTCAATTTCGTCGGCGAGTGCGCGCATCCGATTAATCACGGTTGCCGGATATCCTTCAGCTGCTCGCTGCGTAGCGGTTTGTCGGAGCCACGGTACTTGGAGCTGCTTGGCGCCAGCGGGGTACGATTTAAATAGTGGATGGAATAGGGTCACTTCATTCGAAGGCGCGCCTTTAAGCAGGTCGGATTCAGTTACCGTGAGCGGAGTGCCGGGTTTGGCGTGACTTTCCAGAAATGCGGTGGCGCGATTCCGTGCGGCGCCGCCTCCTGCACGGAGCCCAGCGAGCTCCTTTTCCCATTCGTCGATATATTTTTGAGTTGCCTCGGTGGGTTTGCCGCCCGGACCAACGCTTTTGAAAGAGGCAATTCGCTTTTCGATCACTTCCGCCTGACGGGCTTCGTTCAGACCGGGAGCATTCGCCGGGGCCGGCGTCGCCAGCGCGGCGGCAAGTTCGGCTGGAGAGAGCGCGTCGAGTTCGTCCGCCAGGGCGAATTGATTCTCGCTCGCATAAAAGTCGCGAAGCAAACCATCAAGACGGCTGATCCGCACGCCGGTGGGAGACCATGCACGCTGGGCGAAAATAACGACTTTCAGTCGCGGCCAAAGCATGTCGATCAACTGCTTTCGTTCCCGGGTGGTGAAGGAATGTTCGAGCGCGGCGGTGAGAATGAATTCAGCGGCCTGTTGGAAGTTGTCGTTCTGATCGGGGCCGGCCGTTGCCAGCTGTCTGGCGAGACGCATGAGATGAATCCGGTAGCTGGCAACAACCCGTTCCTTCAAGGCGAGCAGATTGCGCCCGGCATATATGTCGCTAAGGTCCTCCTCGAAATAGCCAAAATCAGATTCAAGTTGGCGCATCCGGTCGTTTGCTCCTTCGCTGAATCCACCCAATCCGTACAAGCTTTGCGGTTCAATTCTTCCGTCGTGAGAAAGCAGAAAGCGTTCGGCCACTTCCAAGGCGTACTCCAAATTTCCGACCCGCTGCAGGAGGGCCGAAAGGGTGGCGGTGCGGTCATCGCTGAGTCGGAGACCGAGCAGTTGAATCCAGCCGGAGCGCTCGGTGGGAGCGAAGAAAATGGCGGTTGCAAGCAGTCGACGTTGTTCTTCGCGGTTGGATTCCGAGGCCATGTGGTTGACACCCGCAGTCGACTTCGACTGCGCCAGTCTTTTCGCCTGATAGCAGAGCAATTCCGCAATTTTTTTCCTCTGATCCTGCCCATTGCCGGTTTTGTCGGCGACAGGGGTTGCCCCTTCCAGAATTTTTCTGGCGAGTCGGGCGGACAGGGCGGGCACATCGCCGGCCGGTCCTGTTTCAGTCATCTCCACGGGCTGCTCGCGGCCGTTCCACAATGTCAGCGTTATCTTCAGGTCTTTGTCGATCGTCTCATACGAACCCCAGAAATAGTAGTCTGCCACCTGCATCCATGCGCTGCTGTCCGCCTCCGCCAATCCCAGCAGCGCCAGTTCACTTTCGTTTGTGGCGTTTTCCGGGCGGTCGAGGCGTAGCAGCCGGTGGGTGGGGGAACTGGCAAATGCTCCGTCCAGTCCCGCTGAAAGCAGGCGTTCGACCCCTTTCAGGGAGGAATCGTTGGTCCTGTTGCTGAGAAACAGCAATTTTAAGGTGGTGCGTTTGCGTCCGGCTTCGACTTCTGCTGAGGAAGACTCCAGCAGTCGACCGGCAGCAGCCACTATTTTCTGCAGATCTTCGGGCGAAGGCAAAGTAAGATGGCCCTTGGCCAGCACGTCGTTCAATTCCACGCGGGTCTGGCCGACCGATTCGGCGCGGCTCAATTCATCGCACTCCAGTATGACGTAGGATTTGCTCCCTTTCGAACCGTGAAATGTTCCTGACAGGAGAAGATCGGCCTTTAGCAGTTTGCCCACCCGGGCGGCAGAGTCGGCAGAGGTGAGGCCGCGACGGCTCAGTCCGACTTCGGTGAAAATGCGCTCCATCTCCCCTCGCTCCACGAATTTCCAGTGGGCTTGGGTTTCGAGCCCGGCTTGGATCGCCGTAACCAAGGCGTCGGAAGTTGCCGGATCATTGCGCTCGAAATCGGCATGTGCAAATGAACCCATCGCCACCGTCTCGGCTTTTGCCGAAAGTGGAAATGCCATGGCAACCAAACTGGAGAGGAGCAGGGCAAATGCGCTGCAACGAAACGCGGCCGGAATAAATAGGGAGAAGAGACGCATGTGAGGAGGAAATCCCAGGATGGAAACCTTGCGGGGTGTTATTTGAGGGCTGCCAACCGGGCGACAATCCGCTCGGCGAGACGCGCCCCCGCTTTTTGCAACGCGGTTTTGGCTGCAATGGATTCCGTTCCGGCCACCGCGACCTCCGTTTGTCGATCCTGCAGGAGGATTCTTCCCGAACCCGTTTCCAGAACCTTCACCTCCACGCGTGCACTGCACGAAATAAAGTCACCGCGATGGATGGAGGATTCACTGATTCCTTCTCCGACGATCTGATAGCTCGCAGGAGGATTGGCGTTGTTGGTCACCAGCACAAAGCCGGCTTGGCCGAGTATATTTGCGATTTCTGTTTCCGCGGCTGGATCGACCAGCCGGTGCGAGATGTGTTGTTCGGGTATGCTCACGGAGACGCTCACCGGGGTGTGTCCTTTCATCAACTTGAGCAGCCGGGCTGCCCGGTCGTCAGGGGTTTCCGGCTTCGCAACCAATTCATCGCCGTGCTGACGGATGGTCTTCGCGATTTTTTCAGCGAAAACCTGCAGCGCTTCATTTTGTTTTTCTCCAGGCGACAGAGTTGTAACCTCCGCAAAAACCCGCCCGGTTTCGGTGCCGATGATCTTGGCCATTATGGTGAAATTCCGACTTTGGGAAAACATGCGGGTGAGAACGATTACCTTGGCACCTGTCAGCTGGCCGACTTTGGCCGCACCGTCCGATGCGACGAAACCGGCGGCACCGAGTGATTGCTCGCCTAGAACCGATTCCAGCTGCTGGCGCTCGACCAAAATGATCGACTCCTGGGCGGAAAGAAAACCATTGAGAAGGGCACTGATATTGCCGGCGTCGGTTTTGAGCGACGGCTCGGCGACCTCGATGTCGAACACGGCGGTGGCGAGGGGATGATACGGTGTTTCCGCTCGTCCGCGGGACAAAAGATAAAGCAGTGAAAAGGCGAGGAGCAGGGAGCGGATTTTCATTGGGGGAGCGGTGGTTTTTCCAGTGTGCTGATGAATTGAAGGATCTCGGAGAAATATCCGGCGGCTTCGATGTCGGAAAACTTGGCGGACTGTGGCAGCTTTGCCTCTACCTTCCAACCATGGCCGTTGGGCCTGCCTGTGACGGCGAGCGTACTTCCGGAATGGAAACTGATTTCGACCAGCAGCGACGATAACTTCAGGACATCATCGGTGGGCTTTTCTCCTGATTCGATGAGGACGATCGCGTCGGTTGCAGAATCCGTTGGCTGATCGTTGAAGGAAATCTGCCAATGGGAAAATAGCGCTCGCAGCCGCTGGCTTTGCCCGGCGACGACGATTTCGCGCGCGTTTAATCCGTGGCGTAGCTCGTCAATTGGATCGAACTCGGTTATCCGCAGTTGAACCGTCCCAAGGAATCGCTTGGTCGGTGTTAAACACTCGACCCTAAGAACAAATTTCGCTCCGGCTGTGCCGCTGGGAATCGCAATAACCAATGGGATCCGGGATCCGGTCTTTCCTTCGGGGGAGACGGGCAGTCGGCCTGTTTGTTCGCTGAGCTTTGCCACCGAAGGTCCAGCGACGGCAAAGAGCGTGGCGCGGCACTCATTTTCGATGGGAAGGGCGGCGGCTAACAAAAGATCGAGGTGAACTTGCTGTCCGCTGATAACCCGGAGGAAAACAGGTTCCGGCCTCGACTCACCGGCGGAAACAAAAACGCCCTCTGACTGGGCTGAGGCTGGAGCGCCACACCACAGGACGACCACGACGGCCAACGATCGAAGGGAGGAGTTAACGAGGCCGGAAACGGCGGAAACCATGGGGATGCGTGTGCCGAACAACTTTCCCAAAAAAATCATTCGCAGTCGAGATGCAGGTTTAAAACGCGCCCGCAAAATACGTTTTTAACCGGAATTTTCCGAATGGATCGCCCGCCTTGCGTCACCTTCATGGGTGGCAGGGTTGAAAAAAGCACAGTGGCAGACACCGAATTCGTTTCATTGGGATAAGCACGCGTTGGCCCGTTCACGTGTGATGCAATGGCTACGGCTCCGGCGCGGGAAGAGCAATGATTTTCCCGACAATGCGTCGTCCGACAGAATGAGGTTATCATTCATCGGGTCCCAAATTGTTTCCTTTTGGCTCTTTCGTTGAACGCTGAATCCGCCGTCAACACTTGCTTACCGCAAAATTTGACCTGTTTCTGCGACCTCGAATGCTAAGCCGGTGTTTTTGAAAAAGACCGCGAACGGCAGCGACACGAGACTGGCCATCCGGACATAGCATCCCGGCGGGAGTTTGATCACGGTCGTATGCTTGACGCCGCCTTCGTCGGCCGGCAGTTCGCGTCCTCTGACTATGGCTGCGGGCCAACGGTGGGATGAAGTCCGAATTGAACGAGCTTCGCTTTCATTGTGATCCGCGAAACGCCAAGCCAGCGCGCGGCTTTCGCCTGATTTCCTTCCGCTTCCCGGATCGCACGGGAAAATATCTCGCGCTCGACCGCGTCGACGATGCGTGCGTGCACGTCGGTTGCCTCGCCGCGCCGGGCCGCAGCGATAAACTGCCCCACGTAATCGCCCAGCGCGCCCGCCGGTGGAAATCCCGCGCCGCCAGCCTGGAGCAATGCGGTGCGTGCGTGTTCCGCATTGATGGTATAATCCTGCGCGAGAAGCACGATTTTGCGCATGGCGTTCTCGAGTTGCCGGACGTTTCCCGGCCAGGACTGTTCCTGCAAAAATTCCATCGCCTCGGGCAGGATCGACGGTTGTGCACTACCGAGTGCCGGACCGTGCTTCTGGAGAAAATAGCGCACCAGGTCGGGGATGTCCTCGTGCCGGCTCCGCAACGGCGGCAGCGTGATCACGACGACGCTGAGCCGGTAAAACAGATCTTCGCGGAACTGTTTTTGCACGATGGCCGCCTCGAGGTCGCGATGGGTGGCCGCGATCACCCGGACATCGACGGGTATCGACTCGCGGCCGCCAACACGCTGAAGGCATTGCTCCTGCAGCACACGCACCAGCTTAACCTGCGTTGAAGGTGTCATGTCGCCGATCTCGTCGAGAAAGAGCGTGCCGTGATCGGCCTGCTCGAAGCGTCCAATGCGCCGCACTTCCGCGCCGGTGAATGCGCCACGCTCGTGTCCAAATAGTTCGCTTTCGAGCAGCGCCTCGGGAATTGCCGCGCAATTGACGGCGATGAACGGTGCGGCCGAGCGGTCGCTGTGATGGTAAAGCGCGCGGGCGATCAGCTCCTTGCCCGTGCCAGTTTCGCCGCGGATCAAGACATTGACCGGCTTCGACGCGACCCGCCCGATTTCCTTGTAGATCGCCTGCATCACCTCGCTGCGCCCGACCAGCGCATCGCGCGCCACGCCCTGCGCGCCGAGATCCACCGGTTCCGACATGAGGCGGTTGCTCTCGACCGCGCGGCGTACGAGTTCGATGAGCTGCGGGATGGCAAAAGGTTTTAGCAAATAATCGTAGGCGCCAAATTTCATCGCCTCAATCGCGGTGTCCGTCGTGCCGAAGGCCGTGATCAGGATCACGGGCAACCGCGGTCGCGCGGCTCGTAGTCGCCGCGTAAGTTCGAGCCCGTTCAGGTCCGGCAGGCGCAAATCCGTGATGACGACATTTACCGTGGTTTCCGTTGCGTACGCCAAGCCGTCATCGCCGCGTTTTCGCACGATCACCTCGTGTCCTTCGTCGGCAAGAACCCGTTGCAGGGTCTCGGCAACGCCGGGATCGTCTTCAATCAACAGGACTTTGGCTGGGCTGCTCATGCGATGACTTGCGGCAGAACAATCCCGAAGGTTGTCCCACGATTCACCTGCGTCTGATACTGCAGGGCACCCTGGTGTTTTTCCACGATGCGCGCCGCAATTGAGAGTCCGAGGCCGGTACCGTGATCCTTAGTCGTGAAAAATGGATCGAAGAGCCGCTTGTCGACTTCCGGCGGTATGCCCTTGCCAGTGTCGGAGACTTCGAGAATGACCACATCCTGCTCCACACCGGAGAGTCGCCGGTGATCGGCGCACGCACGCAAAGTAATCGTGCCGTCGCGCTCGATGCTATCGACCGCATTTTGGACGAGGTTGATGAGTACCTGTTTGATTTGTCCGGCGTCCACGTGGATTTTCCAGGGCGCAGGTGCCCCGAGCAAAAGCCGGATGCCGGCCTTTTCCAGTTCCGGTGCAAAGAAGCTCTCGATCTCACGCAGCAACTGGTCGGCGGGAATGGTGGCGAACTCCGGATCTCCTGGCCGCGCGAAACGGAGAAAGTCGTTAACGATCCGCTCGAGCCGGAGGATTTCGCGTTGCACCAGCTCATGATCGGCGCGTTCAACCGATCCGGACGCGAAACGCTTTTGCTGGATGAACAACGCGGCTTTGATGGCGGTGAGCGGATTCCGAATCTCGTGGGCGACGCCGGCGGCCAGCATGCCGAGCGACGCGAGTTTCTCATGCCGTTCGACGAGCGATTGGCTCTCGATCAGTTTCACCCGCAGGGGCGCGATCATGTCACGGTAGGCTACGGCGGCGAGCGCAACGCCAAAGAGAAACAGCAAAGCCAGCAGTCCAAAAACCGACCGGCGCAGGTCCTGCAGCCGTTGCCCCGCCTCGGCGAGCAACTGGTTGCGCGAACGGTAATGGACGCTCGCGAGATCCTGCCCGAGATCGAACAGGTGTTGGGACTCGGTGCGCACGCGCGTAAATGCCGCCAAGGGGTCGACCGGTTGGGCCGGGGCGACGGGCGTGTGGGGAATTTCGCCAAGCACGCGGAGGTAGTCGCCATACGCAGCCTTGACCTGCCGGAGGCGATCCCGCTCTTCTTGGGTTGTCATTTTAAGCGCTTGCTGGTCCAGCCAGAGTTTGAGCGAGCGGCTGGCCTGCAGGAACTGCGCCCATACCGCGGGATCTCCGCTGATTGCGTAGTGCAGTTGCGTGTTGTTGACGTCACGGAGCGCGTCCTTGAATTGAGCCGCGATCTGGCCGCTTTCCGTGTCGACGTGGTTCAACCGAACCTGCAGTTCGCGGGTTTGCTTCTGAAAGTTCAGGACAATAGCCACAATTGCAGCCCCCAAAAGGCCGACGGCCAGTCCAAGAATAAGCAAACGTAGCCTGACCGCTGGATTCATAGGTGCAGCCAAGCATGACGATCAATTCCGGCAAATGTGCCAAGAAAATTTGCCTCGAGTGCAAAGTTTCTGAGCGGTAATTCATCATTCAGGGTGTTCTGATTTTTTAAAGCGTTGAAGCGCAAGCGCACGAAACGCGCTGGCACGATTGAAGCAAAGGGGCGGCCTGCAATGGCAAGTCCAGATGAAATTTCCAATCAAGGCCCTAATCGGCTCCTCGTCGTGGACGACGATTCGTCGGTGCGTGAAATGCTGGCGCGGGTTATTGAAAGCGACGGCCACCTTGCATGGCCAGCAGCGAATGGAAATGAAGCGCAAGCGATCGCTGCCGCGATTCCGATTGATCTTGTGTTAATGGATCTCGGCCTGCCGGGGGAGGATGGTTGGGAAACGCTCGATACGCTCCTGCGCCAAAATCCCCGGCTCATCGTGATTGTCATCACCGCGCGGACCAACCAGCGGGCTCGCGCCGAGTCGGCCGGGGCGGCCGCACTTTTTGAGAAGCCGCTCGATTTCACTGTGCTTCTCAAGAGGGTGCGAAAGCTTTTGTCGGAGCCGCCCGAGCGTCGTCGCAGTCTGGTGACGGGCGCCAACCTCGCGGCCAGGGACACCTCAAGCTCCCGGATGATCCTGAAGCGGGCGGAGCATTTTTTTCCATGAACGTTCCAATTCCCTTTCTTAAACGCCATTCGCGACGGATCACGGGTGCACTCGCGCTCGGTGGTATCATTTGGTTGAACTGCAGATTTCCCGTTGCGTTGGTGGCCGCACCCGCGGCCGCTCCCAAGCATGCTGGCGACATTCCGGTTTCGGCGGCGGTCGCGGAAGCACAGAATGTCGACGTCGTGCTCAACGCGCTCGGTACCGTCACCCCTGTATCCACGGTCACGATCACCAGTCGCGTGGCTGGTGTGCTTCAGGATGTTCATTACACGGAAGGGCAGATGGTGAAGGAACACGATCTGCTGGCCACCATCGATCCCCGACCTTACCAGGCGGTGCTCACGCAAGCTCAGGGCCAGCTCGCGCGTGATCAAGCGGTGCTCGCCAACGCGCGCATCGACCTTGGTCGCTATCAGAACGCGTGGCGCGAACATGCAATCCCCGAACAGCAGGTGGCGACCCAGCAAGCTGTCGTCAACGAGGACGAGGGCGCCGTTAAACTCGATCAGGGCACAGTCGATGCCGCGCAGGTTAACCTCGACTACACTCGAATCGTTTCTCCGATCAACGGTCGGGTCGGCCTGCGCATGGTCGACCCCGGCAACAATGTCGTGGCGAACGGCACGAACGGTCTCGTGACCGTCACGCAGCTCCAGCCGATCACGGTCGTCTTTACCCTTGCGCAGGAGCACCTGCCGCAAGTGCTCCGGCAAATGCGCAACGGCCAGCCGCTGCGCGTCGAAGCCTTCGACCGCTCCAACCCGCAGGCGATCGCCCAAGGCACGCTGCTCACGATCGACAACCAGGTCGAGCAGGCGACGGGCGCGTTCCGGCTCAAGGCGACATTCACCAATGAGGACACCGTACTCTGGCCGGGTGAGTTCGTAAACCTGCGCTTCATCGTCGGCGTGCTCAAAAATGTCGTGACGGTTCCCGCCCGTGCGGTGCAACGCGGCCCGAACGGAAGCTACGTCTATGTCATCAAGCCTGACCTCACGGTTGCGCTGCGCAATGTCGTGATCACCCAAACGGAACGGGATGTTTCGGTCGTCGGCCAGGGTCTCGCGGCGGGCGAACGCATCGTGGTCGACGGGCAATACCGTCTCGAAGAGGGCACGAAAGTGGCGGTGCAAACACCCGGTGCCGCGACAGGTGCCTGAACCCGGCGTGCCGTCCCTCCGCGTCATCCCTTTCTTATGAATATTTCGCAGCCTTTCATTGTCCGTCCGATCGCCACGTCGCTGTTGATGTTGGGCCTGCTTGGCTTCGGGATCACGGCGTACAACCTCCTTCCGGTTGCAGCGCTCCCGGCCGTTGATTTTCCGACCATCTCAGTGTCGGCCTCGTTGCCGGGCGCGAGTCCCGAGACGATGGCGTCATCCGTCGCCACCCCGCTGGAGCAGCAGTTCGCCGCCATTCCAGGGCTAAGCCAGATGACTTCCACGAGCGGCCTCGGCTCCACTTCGATCACGTTGCAGTTTGTCCTGACGCGGAACATCGATGCCGCTGCGCAGGACGTGCAGACCGCGATCAACGCCGCCGGTGGCTTGCTGCCGAAAAATCTCCCGAATCCGCCGACCTACCGGAAGGTGAATCCCTCCGATCGCGCGATTCTAATCTACGCGGTCTCATCCACCACACTGCCGCTTTACAAGGTCGATGGCTACGCCAACACCCTGCTCGCGCAAAAAATTTCAACGATCCCGGGCGTCGCGCAGGTGAACATCGCCGGCCAGCAGAAATTTGCCGTGCGGGTACAGGTCGATCCTGATGCGCTCGCGGAGCGCGGGATCGGACTGGAGGATGTGCGCCAGGCACTGGCGGCCACGTCCACCGACCAACCGAAGGGCAGTCTTGAGAACACCCGCCAGGCGCTCACGCTCGATACCAACGATCAGCTCTTCGATGCCGCGGCTTTCGACGACGTGATCGTGGCTTATCGCAACGGAGCGCCCGTGCACGTGCGGGACATCGGCAATGCCGTCGATTCCGTCGAGCAGAACCGCGTGGCCGCCTGGTATGGGAACAAGCAGGCGGAGCTATTGCTCATCCGTCGCGCCTCCGACGCCAACACGGTGGAAACGGTCGACCAAATCCGGGCGATGATGGAGCAACTGCGCCGATCGCTGCCACCCGGAGTCAAAGTGAATCTCCTGTCGGATCGGTCTGACACGATCCGTTCATCCGTCGCTGATGTGCGGTTCACGCTCATCCTCACGATCGGCCTGGTAATCATGGTGATCTTTCTCTTCCTGAGAAAATTTTGGGCCACGGTGATTCCGGGCATCGCGGTGCCGCTATCGATCATCGGCACCTTTGGGGTGATGTATCTGCTGGGCTACAGCCTCGATAATCTTTCGTTGATGGGCCTGACCATCGCGGTCGGATTCGTGGTGGATGATGCGATCGTGATGATCGAAAACATTGTCCGCTATCTTGAAGCGGGCGATACCCCGATGGAGGCGGCGCTGAAAGGCTCCGGTCAGATTGGTTTCACCATCATCTCGATCAGTCTGTCGCTGGTGGCGGTGTTTATTCCGCTCTTGTTCATGAGCGGTGTGATCGGACGCCTTTTCCGGGAGTTCGCGATGACCGTGACGGTCGCGGTGATGGTTTCCGCCTTCGTTTCGCTGACTCTCACGCCGGTAATGTGCGCGCTTTTTCTCAAGCATGACGACGCCAGCCACGGCACCGGACGCTTCAACCGCGCCGCCGACAAATTCTTCGACGGCATGGTTCGCCTCTATGATCGCGGATTGAAATGGGTGCTGCGCCACCAACTTCCGATGTTACTCATGACCATCGGACTGGCGGTGCTCACGGTGGTGCTTTACATTGTGATCCCCAAGGGTTTTTTCCCGCAACAAGACACCGGCTTTATCTCCGCGGAGGCGGACGCGCGGCAGGACACTTCATTCGTTGCGATGGCGGCCCTCACGCATCAGGTCGTCGACCGCATACTCAAGGATCCCGCTGTGAGCGGACTCATGGCCTTCACCGGCGCCACCGGTGGCAACGCGTCCGAGAACGCCGCCCGCATGTTCATCCAGCTCAAACCTCTTGATCAGCGCGATGCTTCCTCGGACGAGGTTATCCAGCGTCTCCGGCCGATCATCGGGCAGATCGTGGGGGTGAAATTTTTCATGCAGTCGGGGCAGGACATCAACGTCGGTGGCCGTACCAGCCGCACCCAATACCAATACACGCTCACGGATACTGATATCGACGAACTGAATCACTGGTCGCCGATTTTCGAGGAGGCCCTCCGCAAACAACCGGGCTTGCAGGACGTCGCATCCGACCAACAGGTCGCTGCGCCGCACATCGCGATCCAGATCGATCGCGCCGCCGCCTCACGCCTCGGCGTGACGGCGCAACTTATCGACGACACACTCTACGACGCGTTCGGCTCGCGCAACGTCTCGACGATCTATGCGGCGACCGACCAATATCGCGTTGTGCTTGAGGTCCAGCCGCGGTTTCAGATGGACGAGAGCGCCTTGTCGAAACTCTATGTTGTCGGGAGTGGCGGAGCGCGCATCGCGCTGAACACGTTCGCGCATTTCGTGCCCAAGGTGGAGGCTCTTTCGGTCAATCACCAGGGCCAGTTCCCTGCTGTAACGCTGTCGTTCAACCTCGCGCCCGGCGTCTCACTTGGCGAAGCGGTCGAGCAGATCAACCAGATGCGGACTACGCTGCATGCCCCCGAGACGCTGGAAGGTTCCTTCCAAGGCACGGCACGAGCGTTCCAGGACTCGCTCAGTTCGACCCCGCTGCTCGTGGCCGCCGCGATCGCGGTTGTCTATATCGTGCTCGGCATGCTGTACGAGAGCTACATCCACCCGATCACGATTCTCTCGTCATTGCCGTCGGCTGGCGTCGGCGCGCTGCTGATGTTGATGGTCTGTCGCTACGATCTCACCGTGATTGCGATCATTGGCATCATCCTGCTGATCGGCATCGTGAAGAAAAACGCGATCATGATGATCGACTTCGCCTTGGAAGCGGAGCGCCACGAGGGCAAGAGCCCGCTGGAGGCGATTCATGAGGCGTGCCTGCTGCGTTTCCGGCCGATCATGATGACGACAATGGCTGCCTTGCTGGCCGGTCTGCCGCTGGCGCTCGGCCATGGTGTCGGCTCCGAGCTGCGGCGGCCGCTTGGCATCGCCATTGTTGGCGGCTTGCTGGTCTCGCAAGTGCTCACGCTCTACACCACTCCGGTGATTTATCTCTATCTGGATCGTGTCGCGTTGAAACTAGCTTCGCTGCGCAAACGAAAAACGCCCGGCTCCGCCCCCAAAAAAACCGCGGCAGCTGCCCACACCACCGTGTTGCCTGAAGTCTTCTCCAAGTGATGATCACGCGGCCCTATTCACCTCTGACTGCCCCGCTGCTCCTTTGTCTCATGCTGTGCGCGGCGGGCTGCAACCTGGCGCCCACCTATTCCCGGCCAACCGTTGAGACGCCGCTGCAATTCCACGAGCGCGCCAATGCATCGGGCACCGAAGGAGTGGCATGGGCCTCCGCCCAGCCCAGCGACGGCGCCAACCGCGGCCGTTGGTGGGAACTTTACGGCGATCCGCTGCTCAACGCGCTCGAGGAACAGACCGAATCCGCCAACCAGACCATCGCCGCGGCCGATGCCAGCTTCCGCGCGGCGCGCGCCACGGTCGCATCCACGCGGTCGGCGCTTTTACCGACCTTGCGCACAGCGCCGGCTGTTACGCGCACGCGGGTCTCCCAAACCTTGGGCAGTGCCGCTGGCGGCCGGGCGGACACGCCGGCCATCACCAACGAATACTCGCTCCCCTTCGACGCCAGCTACGAAATTGATTTTTGGGGACGCGTTCGCAATGGAGTCGCGGCGAGCCGCGCCAACGCCGAGGCCAGCGCGGCAGACCTGGCGACCGCGCGACTCAGCACGCAGGCCGAACTCGCCCAGGACTATTTCCAACTCCGCGCCCTCGACGCCGAGCGGCAGATTTTCGATGACACCGTCGCGTCATATCGTGAAAGCCTGGGTGAAACGTCCGCGCTCTACCGCGCCGGCATCGATTCCGATGAAGATGTCTCCCGTGCGCAAACCCAGCTCAACACCGCGATTGCACAAGCCACCGATTTGGGGATCGCCCGGGCTGCTTTTGAACATGCCATCGCCGTCCTCACCGGCAAACCACCGGCCGGGTTTTCGCTCGCGACCGCGCCGTTTGCCGCGCATCCGCTCTCGGTGCCGGTCGGTCTGCCCTCGAATCTGTTGGAGCGGCGCCCCGATATCGCTGCGGCGGAACGCCGCGCTGCCGCGGCCAATGCCGAAATTGGCGTGGCCCGGGCGGCCTATTTTCCGCAATTCCTTCTGGGTGCGTCCGCCGGCTGGCAAACCGCGGAGGCCGCGCGTTGGTTCGACTGGCCGAGTCGTTTCTGGTCGGTCGGTCCCGAACTCGCCGCCACTCTTTTCGATGGCGGAGCCCGCCGCGCACAGACCGAACAGGCGCGCGCGTCTTTTGACCAGGCCGCCGCCGACTACCGTCAGACCGTGCTCAGCGCGTTCCAGTCGGTCGAAGATAATCTCGCGGCCTTGCGCCTCCTCGAACAGGAAGCGGGGGAGCAGCGCACCGCGGTGGAGTCATCGCGCCATCTCCTCGGTTTGGCCAATACGCGTTTCAAGATCGGCATCGACAGCTATCTCAATGTGATCACCGCGCAAGCCGCCCTGCTCGCCAACCGCGAGACCGAAGTACAAATCCAACTGCGTCAGATGCTCGCAAGTGTCTCGCTCATGAAAGCGCTGGGCGGTGGTTGGGACGTCACGGAGCTTGTCCTGTCGGCATCACCATCGCCTTGATCGAACCGGAGGAAATTCAATCGTGGCAACGTCATTACCCTCGTCCCTCCCGTGCTTTGGTTTTGTGCGGCGCCAATTTACCCCCAATCGCGATCGGCACGCTGCTCAATCTGGACACTGCGGTGATGGGGATGGTGGTCCGTGCCTCCGCTTTCCGCCGGTCGGGTTGCGTTAGTGCTGTCACTCTTTTCCGCGGAAAAAAATGAGTTACCAGTTTCATCAAATCGGGAGGATTCGAAACAAATATGGAGTCTTTCTCACCAAGCAACCGGTATTCATTTATCAGATGGGCAAGGTAGGCTCGACGGCGATCGAGGAGAGTCTGCGGGCGGCAGGCGTTCCCGTCCAGCACCTCCACTCAATCGGGGGTGATTTGACTGATCAGTTCCGGTTGCGCAAGAGTGGGCGATCGCTCACCGCGCGGGGGCGACGGAAGATCGAGGGCGTGTTACAGGGCATCTTGCTCAGGATTCCGAATCGCCGCTTGAAAGTCATAACTCTGGTCCGCGATCCTCTCGGACGGAACATATCGGCATTTTTTCAAGTGCTGCGGAAAATCTTGTGGGACAATCCGCAATTCGATTCCCGCTCGGACGAGGGCGATTGTCATCTTTTGATCGATGCGTTTAACCGGCAGATGCAGCATGAGCTGCCGGGGTTTTGGTTCGACCGGGAGATTCGCCATCGTTTGGGCATCGACGTTTTTCAGCACCCCTTTGATCGCGAACGCGGATTCATGCTGATTTCCCGGGGTCACATCGATCTCATGATCATACGGGCCGAGGATCTCGACCAATGCGAATCTGCCATCGGGGATTTTGTCGGCCGGCCGGGGCTGCGGCTCTTCAAGGCAAATTGCGGAGTCAAAAAATGGTACGCGCCACTTTACAAAAACTTCCTGGAACACTTCTCTCCGGATATTGCCCTGCTCGATCAATTGTACGACTCCAGGTACGTGCGACATTTCTATACGCCGGAAGAGATCGCGGAATTTAGAAATTCCTGGCTCGCGCCCGCCCGCTGAAAGATCCGGCGCAAGCAGTGGTAGGGCTCCATCGCGGATGGAAAATCGCCCATCCTGGGCTTGATTGGAGGCTTTGACCGCAGCTTATGCCCGGCGGGCTGATAGGCCGGGTTTCAGGTGCAACGGTGTGCAATCGGAGCGTGCAAGCCGTTAGCCTGCACTTTTCGCAACCAACTGAATCAAACGGAATTTTTAACCACTAATGGCCACTGATGGCGCACTAATTTCGAACCAGTCTGATCAATGTCGTGACCTTCGTCACGATGGGGTAGGGCGCTTTACCCCTAAAGTGCCGCTCAGGACGTCAGCGGCGACGAAACCTACCGAACTGATTATCGCTACAAAAAGTCGTCAAAAATCTGAGGACCGATGAACCCTCGATGCGCCTATGGGCGCGCGGAATATGAGACAAAACCACAAAACCTTTTTCGTGACTCTTCGTGGCTAAACTAAATCGGCCCGGAATTTTGAACCGCTAATTTTCGCTAATGCAGGGTTCGAATTAGTGGTCATTAGTGTGCATTAGTGGTTAACCCATTCCGATCCGGTTCTCCGTTATCGATTTTATCTGTAGTCAAAAAAGCATACGATTGGATTCGGTCGGCGCGACTGGAGTCTTACGTTCGTCTGCATTCTTTGCTCCCTTGGCGTCCTTGGTGTAAAATCTTTTCGTGCTTAACTAAAGCAGCCCGGAATTTTTAAACCAGTAGTGGTGGGCAGACTTCGAGCGCTTGAATACGCGCGGTCAATCGGCATCGATCAGCTTGACGCCGCCTTCCGCGAAATCGATTCCCGGCCGGCCGTCGCGCGTTTCGCATTCCGCGCCGAGTTTTTTCCAAGCCTCAAGCACCTCGGGTGGCGCGTTGTCGGGAATCGCGGAATCGCGCCAGGTGAAAATTTCGACGACATACGGCTTGGCCGGGCCATTACTGCCACCGACCACGACGTGCGGCTTCGCTTGCACGAGATCGAGTCGCCGGTAAATCACCCACGCGCTGGCCCGCGCGGCGGCGAACGCCTTTTCGTGTCCCGGCTTTACGTGATAAATGCAGTAGATCGTTTCGGGATCGACCGCCGCCGGCGGCTTCGCGTCCGCGGCGCGCAACAACAACCCGGCTGAGCCGACTCCCAGAACAATGAATATCAGTCGCAAAAACAGTTTCGTTTTCATGCAGAATTCCTCCGGTGATCGGACGACCATTGGACCGACGCACCTTGTTTCCAAGCGGAAAGGGACCTGGTCTTTGAGGTCGTGGATTTGGCTGTTTTCGGCTTGGTGCAATAATTCTCTGGGATTGCAAAGCGGGATTGAAGGTGACTCCCTATATTTGCTGCGCGGGCCATGCAGTCACCCCTTAATCCTCTGATTCTATGCCATCGATTCCCAAGCGCGTTGAAACACGGCTCATTGCCGGAATTAAGAAATTTCAACCTGTCCTTACGATGGCGAAGAATAAGGACGTAAATGAATCCGATACGGTGGTTATCTTGAACGACCTCCTTGCCGATGTTTTCGGCTACGAGAAATACGTCGAGATCACCAGTGAGTTTGCGATTCGCAACACCTACTGCGACCTCGCCATTACCTTGGAGGGAAAGCTCGCGGTGTTGATCGAAGCGAAAGCCATTGGTATCGAGTTAAAGGATGTGCACGTTAAACAGGCCATTGATTACGCTGCCAATCAAGGCGTCGATTGGGTCGTGCTGAGTAACGGGATCCATTGGAGAATCTACAAAGTGATTTTCGCCAAGCCCATCGATCAGGAATTGGTGTGCGAATTTGATTTTTCGATCCTCGATCCCAAGGACGAAACCCACCTTCAGTTTTTGTATCTCCTCACGAAGGAAGGATGGGCGAAGTCGGCAGTCGGCGACTTCCTCCAGCAAAAACAAGCGTTGAGTCGGTTTCACATCAGCGCCGCGATCTTAAGTGAATCGGTGCTCAACGCCATCAAGCGCGAACTGAAGCGTGTTTCGCCAGACGTGCGCATCGAGAACGATCAAATCGAGCAGGTAATCACGCAGGAAGTCATGAAGCGCGAAATCCTTGAGAATGAGAAATACCGCCTGGCTGAAAAAGCAATTGGCCGCGCCGCCAGCAAAGCCGCTCGTGTACGGAAAGGCGATGAAGCTGGTGAAACGACAACTAAGATGGCGGAATCGCCAGTGATCGCGCTGATAGCGTCACCCATTGTAGTGATCGGAGCTGCGGCGGGTCTCTCGCCGGAATCTATTGTGTAATATACATGGAGCGCACGCAGCAGATATTGGGTGAACGACTTCCTTCTGATACCCGGGAAATTTTCTTTCGGCGCTGCGATCTCCTTATTGGCGACTTAGCCTACATCGCAGAAAACCGCCGAGAGCAATTGGCCAAACCTAGTGAGGCTGGGTGGTCGGTTCAACGATTGAAAGTGCTCCTTGTACTAAACGCTTTTTACCAAACTATTCTAGCGCCTCTGCAAAGCTCAGCGCGTCCTGACAACCAATCACCCATTTCCAGGATAGACGTTATTTATGGACAAACTTCCTTCGGTGAAGCTTGGCGGATGGAAATCAATTCAGCTCACTCGGCTTTCCAGTCACTGATGATTAAATTGCAAATTTCCGAAAGACTTCTCTCGGCACAACGTGCTTCCGATGTCTTATTCCAAGCTGGCCGGTTTGCGGCGGATCATGAGTGACGACGATTGGGTTAAATTTGTCGAATCAACCATTCGCAAGTTCGCGAGTCGCCATTCGATCGCATACGCTAAAACCGAGCGGCTAATTTCAGCGGCGTTTGAGGTTGGCTGCTTTCATAGCCTCGTCGAATACTACGATCAATATGCAGACATTATTCCCAAGGGCTTGAAAGATGGGAAATTCAAATACCTTACCAGCCCCAACGGAAATCCGGCGAACTTCTCCTATGTCGAAATCAAAGATGGCAATGATGTTTACCAACTACGCCAGCAGGTTCGTGTAAGGTCGGGCGTCAATACTGACATAGCCTTTACCCCTGATATGGCAGTGTTCAGGATTGATCGGAAAGTTCGGGAGCTCAAGGATCCAGATTACGCGAAAGGGAAAAGAACTTTCTTTTTCGTGGAGGCCGAGGACTTGGTTTCCTTCCATGAATGTAAGAGCATGAATCCATTCCCGGAATTGTTGGTTTCTTTTCTCGGGATGGTTTTCGCCGCTTTTCCTTGGGCACGAGAAAAAGACTTCGGCGGATATATCCAGAAGAGCTTGCTGCATATTGCACCGACGCTTTTCGTGGGTGGCTCTGCACGCGGTCTTCATCTGAGGATGATCAAGGCTCTTCGGGATTCTTTTCCGGTAAATGTGATAGTAGGTATGCACTACGGGACTTGGGAACTGAAGAAAGACGAACACTTGAATACAATTAGAAGCCGAGCGGTTCGGAGTGAATCTTAACGACGGAAATAATGGGTCGATTTCGGTTCCTTATTTCTATTCATCGCGAAACGCGACGGCTTTTCATGCTCGGTAGTTCTTTGGATTTCCTCGTCGATATGTTTGATTTCTTCAGTAATCACGCCGCCACGAAGTTGATCGGCCAAACCTGCTCCAAAAAATTGTGTTCGGGCGTACACGTTTCCGAACCTAACGGGGCTGAAAACAGAGTCAGGGCTGAAAACAGAAGGCTGAAAACAGAGTCAGGCCTTGGAGGCTGAAAACAGAGTCAGGCCTTGGGGCTTGGGTTTTGATAATCCGAGTCCGCCCCACCGGTTTTAATCGGGTTTCGTGCCCTTTCGTGTTTTTCGTGGGCAATCACTCCTGTTTTTCCGGTTTGAGAAAGCCGGCTTTGCGAATTGGGCCGTGATGGATACGGGTTACGGCCATGAAAAAGATCGGCTTTTTGTCCTTTGGTCATTGGACGCCTTCGTCCCAGTCACAGACGCGGTCCGCCGCCGACGTGCTGCTGCAGTCGATCGATCTCGCGGTCGAGGCGGAGCGTCTCGGCATGGACGGGGCCTACTTCCGCGTACATCATTTCGCCCGTCAATTGTCGTCCCCGTTTCCGCTGCTCGCGGCGGTGGGCGCGCGAACGAAAAAGATCGAAATCGGCACCGCCGTCATCGACATGCGATACGAGAACCCACACTACATGGCGGAAGACGCCGGCGCGGCCGATCTCATCGCCGGCTCGCGCTTGCAACTGGGCATCAGCCGCGGCTCGCCCGAGCAGGTGATCGATGGCTGGCGTTACTTTGGCCACGGACTCAATGAAGGGGAGGACGATGCGGCCATGGGCCGGCGTCACGCCGAAACGTTTCTCGAGCTGCTCGGCGGAAAAGGTTTCGCGAAACCCAACCCGCGTCCGATGTTCGCCAACCCGCCGGGACTCCTGCGGCTGGAACCTTTTTCCGAAACTTTAAGGGAGCGGATCTGGTGGGGCTCGGCGACCAATGCGACCGCCATCTGGGCCGCGAAGCACGGCATGAACCTGCAGAGTTCGACGCTTAAGTTCGATGAAACGGGCGAACCGCTGCATGTTCAACAAGCCGCCCAGATCCGCGCCTTCCGCAAGGCGTGGACCGAAGCCGGCCATAAGCATACCCCGCGCGTTTCGGTGAGCCGCAGCATCTTTCCGCTCATGAACGATCTTGATCGCGCCTACTTCGGCAGCGAAGGCGAGCAATCGGATCAGATCGGTTTTCTCGACTCCACCACGCGGGCGGTTTTCGGCCGGGGCTATGCAGACGAGCCAGATAAACTGATCGAACAGCTCCGGAAAGATGACGCCATCGCCGAAGCGGACACCTTGCTGCTGACGATCCCGAATCAATTGGGCGTAGCTTATAATGTGCACGTCATGGAAGCGATCCTCGGCAGCGTCGCGCCCGGGATGGGGTGGCGGTAAGGGGGGACGAATTTGGAATAACGAATGGAGAATGACGAAATGCTGAACGCGGAGTGGACGGTGGAAGGTGGGGACGATAGTTCGAGGAATGGAATTTGGGGTTGCTCTACTCGCTACCCACTACTCGCTACTCGTGAATGCGCACTCGTCGCTACAACGAAAACAATTGTGATCGATCACTCACGGCTGATGCGTCGTTCGGAACAGGTAATCCGATTCACTTTCTGGCCGCGATCTCCCCGCCGGGAAGTTTGAGGGTGTACGCAAATCGGTCGGCTTTCGTTGTAACTTGGGCGCGACTGGCGGCGGAACCGGTGTCGGAGGTGATGGCGGGCATTGTGATTTCCAAGTCGTTGCCGGTGATGCGGTATTTCAGGGGAGCGGTGACGCCCAGCATCGTGATCTTCGCGCCGGCGGGGACGTGGACGTCGTGCAGCGTGAGTTTTTCGCCGGGCCAGCCGACGGTGATGGCGTAGAGGGCATCGGGTTTTTGCGTGAAGAAAACCTGCTTTACGGCGTGACCGTCGCGCGGCGCCTGGCCGACATGGTCGAGGAGGTTGTATTTGATTTTGTATTCGCCGTATTGCTGCTCGGGTTGCGCGCCTTCGGTCCATTGACACGACCGGCCGGCGGTGCGGGTGCCGTAGATGGCTTCGCCGTTCACCTTCAGCCAGTCGCCCATTTGCAGGAGGCGTTCCTCCATCAGTGGCGGAATGGTGCCGTCGGCGGCCGGCCCGATGTCGAGCAGCAGATTGCCGCCGCGACTGACGAGATCCACGAGCACAAGAATCAATTCGCGCGCACTCTTGTAGTCGTCGGCGCGCTCGGCGCGGTTGAGTCCGTAGGAGTACGCCATGCCGCGGCTCTCCTCCCAGGGATGCGCACCGTCTTGCATGCCGGCGGTGTACTCCGTCGTGTAATAACCGCCGTGTTTGTGCCGGGTGTCGCTGCCCCAGCGATCGTTGATCACCACTTCGGCGCGCGATGGCGATTCATTGAAGAGCCACGCGAGCAGCGCCTCGCTCTTCCATTGGGCAGAGGTCATTTCCCACTCGCCGTCGCTGAAGATGATGGAGGGCGCATAGCGGGTGACGACGTCCTTGAACTGCGGCGTCATGTGCTCGTCCACATAGCGAGCCCGGTCCTGAAGCCAGAGCGGGTTGAACCATTCGTAGAGCGAATAATAAAAGCCAAATTTCAATCCCTGCTTCCGCGTGGCGACAGCCAGTTCGCCGAGCAGGTCGCGATGCGGGCCGACTTCCATCGCGTTCCACGGGCGTCCCCACGTGCGGCTGGCGTCCGCGCTCGGCCAAAGCGCGAAGCCTTCGTGATGTTTGGAGGTCGGAACGACGTACTTCACGCCCGCACGAACGAAGAGCGAGGCCCACTGGTCGGCGTCGAAGAGCTCGGCCGTGAAGCGCGGGGCGAAATTTTGGTACGGAAAATCCTTCCCGTAGTTCTTCGCGTGGAACTCCCGCCATACCGCATCCTCGGGCTTGGTGCTTTCGATGTGGTGCCAATACCACTCGGCGTATTCGCCGACCTTGCCCCAGGCGGGCACGGAATAAACGCCCCAATGGATGAAGACCCCGAACTTGGCGTCACGGTATCATTGCGGGGTCGGACGCGCGTCCAACGAAGCCCAGTTGGCTTGGTAGATTTTTTCCGGAGTGGCGCGGAGGATGATTGCGGCGGACAGGACAGATACGCTCGCGAAGGCGACGAGAGATTGACGGACGGCGACCAGGGATGAGCGACGCATGAGAGGGGAAACTTGAAAAGCGATGAAGCCCAAATCCTGAAGAATGGCGCGCCAAAAACAAGACGGCGTCTCAACTATTATATTTGTACCGGTTGATTTACGGCCCGGCGAAAATCGCCGTCGCGACCAATGCGCGAAATTTCCGGGAAAGACGCATGAGGTGTAGGCAGGATTTTAACAAACATGATTCCATGTTCCTCTACTTTCCGGCATTCATTTCGACTCATTCATTTCATGTTTCCGAGATTTGCCGGCCACTCCGCGCCGCTCGGAAAATGAGGGATCTGTTCTTGTTTTTCCTCCTATTCTGTTTAATTGTCGCTGCGCGGGGCAGCTTGTATCACGGGCAAAGGCTGCGTTCGCCGGCCGTGAACCATTCATCCCATGAAAATCCTTCATCTTGAAGACAACGCACTCGACGCAGCCCTCACGTTGCACGTTTTTCTTGACGAATGGCCGGACTGCGAGGTGATAGCCGTTGAAACGCGGGACGATTTTCTGGCGCAGCTGTCGGAAGCACCCGATCTTGTGGTTTCTGATTTCAGTCTCGCTCATTTCAGCGGACTTGAAGCATTGCAGCTGACCCGTCGGAAATCCCCCGATCTTCCTTTCATTTTTCTGTCCGGAACCATCGGGGAAGACCGTGCGATCGAAGCGCTCCGGGCCGGTGCCAACGACTACATTATAAAAGACCGGCCCAAACGCTTGATTCCGGCGGTACAGCGTGCCTTGGACGATGCCAGATTCCAGCGCGAGCGCCATGAAACGGAGGAGCAGATACGGCGGGTGCAACGACTCGAAAACATCGGCATGCTCGCGTCCGGCATTGCCCATGATTTCAATAATATTTTATCGCCAGTTCTGATGGGCGTTTCGCTTCTTCGCGGATCCATCACAACTCCCTTCGAACTGAAAATTCTAGCGACCATCGAAAGCAGCGCGGAGCGAGGTGCCGGCCTGGTGCGCCAGATTATGGGATTTGGCCGCGGGACGACGGGTGAACCTCAAATTGTCCAACCGCGACACCTGATTTCCGAGGTGATCGGCGTGGTGGAACAAACCTTTTCAAAATCAATTCAGATCAAGCATGAGGTGGCGACCGATCTTTGGCCGATCAAAGTGAATGCCACCCAGTTTCATCAAGTGCTGCTTAACCTTTGCGTAAACGCCCGTGATGCGATGCCCCAAGGGGGGACGTTAAGTGTGAGGGCATCCAACCGGGAACTCGACGAAATGAGTGCTGCTGGGATCCGTAACACCCGGCCCGGGACCTATCTCCTGCTCGAAATCGCCGATTCAGGTACCGGGATTCCGCCCGAGGTCTTGGCGCGAATGTGGGAGCCATTTTTTACCACCAAGGAGGCCGGGCGCGGAACTGGACTGGGCCTTGCCACGGTTCGTGGAATCGTTGACGACCATCACGGGACGATGGTGGTGGAAACCCGAGTGGGTCATGGTACGACTTTTCAAATATTTCTACCTGCTGAACCGGACGACAAAATTCTCAGGACTGATACCGGAAGTGTGGTTATTCCTCGCGGCAACAACGAACTCATTCTGGTTGTCGACGATGATACCAACGTGCGCGATGTCACTTGTGCCACGTTGGCCGCGCACGGTTACCGTATCCTTTCCGCGGCGGATGGCGCTGAAGCACTCGCGCTTTTCGCACCGCGCAATCTTGAAATTCGGGAGGTCGTGACTGATCTGGACATGCCGAATCTGGATGGAACAGCCTTGTCGAAAGTACTGCGCGCCCTCAATCCCTCCGTGCGCATCCTTATGGTCAGTGGCTCGTCGGATATTGAGGAGGTTCGGCGTCGCGTTCCGGCGGGTGGCTGCATATTGGCAAAGCCTTTCACCGCGGAAGCCTTGTTGGGTACGATCAACAAATTATTGAATGTTGCGACTACGGTATCTTGGCCCGACGTGGAAAAAAGTTCGTGAGCGTTGCTTTTTGGAGCGTGGGCGACCCCGGCCACGAACGCACGGCAGCGAGGTTGCCGCCGCTCCAATTTCCGGCGTAGGTGGCGCGCTTGCCGCGCTACGTTGCGAGACCAGCTCGCAATCTACTTGGGATGAACGCGAGCGGCACAAAGTGGAGGCCGGAGTTTACCGGATGCCCCGGCCCGCCTACCCGCTACCCGCTACTCGATGCTCACTACTCATCCGTGGTCGTCATCGCAGGATTGGCTGGAACTTTGGGCAAACGCGGGCGTCAGTGATTGACCGTCGCCGTGCGGGCGCGTCGCGCATGTATCGAAAGTCAAATTATCGACGGGTTGCTGGGGAAGGCGGCGACGTGAGCGTATGGCTTAAGCTCGGGTTTCGTTACCTTCATTTGGGCATGCTGACGGCGATGGTGTGGACGGGAACGGAGTTGAAGGGAGAGGACAATGGAACGCTGCCCGCCACGGGAGAAACGCGAATTTTATCGCTCGAGATAATCAAGGCGGTGGCGGAAAAGGTGCCCAAATACGCGCCGCCTGCGCCACCGAAAACGACCCTCGAACCGCTCCCCGACGAATCCAAGGATTCTTCGCCTGGCGTCTTCCATTTGCCCAAACTTACGGTGAAGGAGCGGCCGTCGACGCTGCCGCCTACGTTTGACCTGCTCACTCGGAAAGAGCGGCTGGAGCTTGCGTTTAAAAAATACCCGGGACTTCGCATTGGCAATTTCTTTGGGATGAATAACGAGATTGCGTTGGCCATGTTGAAGGAAGAACGGGCGCTGGAGCAGAAAACAGCGCTCACCGATACGGTCCGTCGCACCACGAGGGATGACAGTCCCGAGAGCAAACGATTGCTCCGTCTGATCAACGACGCCACTCAGCGCCCGAATAACGACTGGGCCACCTCCGGCGGCCCGATGAAATGATGAGTGGTGTCAGCTTCGCGACAGGCGTCCGGCACGGTGCCCTAGGATTGTTGACAGTTTCTGCCATGGGATCGTTGACAGCGGTGAGGGCGCGCAAGCTTGGGGGCACTATGCCATGGAAAGACTCTTCGGTATTTCGCCAGAGATGCGAATTGGTAC
>DASYDH010000015.1:0-169460 GCA_036499685.1 Lacunisphaera sp.
TGGGCCGCGCCAGCGGCTACACCAAGCCTCTGATCGCTCTGGATCGTAATGGTCACCATTACGACGGCCATCAGCTCAGAACTCTGTTCGTAATCGTCACCATTACGCTCTGTCTACAAGGCACTCGCCCGGGCTGATACACATATTCGCTGGCCAGCACGGTTGCCATCAACCGCTTGGTTTCTTGGTCACGATACAATTCGTTCTGCTCAGCTAGCCATTCTGAATATAGGTTTCCGGTGGGTTTCTCTCCATTCTGCTTGAGCCAGCATTTCGTCGGGCATTCGAGATAAGCCGAGAAAAGCTGCTGGGTGACGGTCATAAAAATCCCTTTGCCACATCATATCCGAAAACGAACAAGGCGAAAGTTCGAATCCGCTAGCGGTCCGCCCTCCGACAACGGGACAAGTGCCTCTGCACTGAAGTCGTCTAACCCACGTCCAATACTTCGGTGCCCCCACGGGCAAATAGTCGTTAGAAATTCCGCCCGCCGCGATAACTTACACAACGAAGTCTCGTTGTTTTTCTGTGAGACACCCTACCCCTTAGCATTTCCGCAACGGGTCGGGCATTCGTAAGTGCAACGTGCCGCACGCAATTTTTTGTTGGAGAATATAGAGAACCTTTTTTCCGTCACTATATCCCGAGAAAAAATAGCTGCCCGCATGGCGTTCCAGCATTGGTCAAACTGCGATTTCAAGGAATCTGATCAAAGAGCCAGGAAAGCGTCACTTGTTACATCCTATAAAATGTCCAAGAAATCAGTGAAATAATGGGGGGCGCTTTAAATGAAAAAGCTAGGAATTGCTCTATATTGCTCTATATTTTTGCTGCATGGGAGTCTTAGAAATCATCGCTGAACAACGGCTCGGGGCCAAAGAATGGGCATCCCATCCGCAACTTCGTGCCGCATTGGAACGAGTTGAGCAATCCATCCGTCATCCCGACCTTTCCTTGGATGAGAAGGCGCGCATCGCTTCACTTGTAGAACTGTGTTTTGCGTACGACCGGGAAACTGATTCCGAAGAAAAAGCTAATATTCTGCGGACTCTGGAAGAAATCAGTGCGAATGAATCACTGGAATTACCTACGGCGACGGTGGAAGAGTGGGAGGGAGCGCTGAATTCGAGCGACCCTGATTTTGCCAAAGCAAAACGAAAAACGGACCGCCGCCGGGAAGAATTTCAAAAAAGATATTTCTCCCTTCGCGCACAAGCTGGATTACCTACGCAAGAAGCGGTGGCAAAGAAGGCCGGTCTGCGTCGGAGCTATATTGCCGTTATCGAATCGGGAGGTCATTTTCCTCAGCAAAAGACTCTGCAAAAGCTGGCCAAAGCGTTCGGCGTAGACGTATCTGCGTTAATGCCCTGATCTCCAAGGCTGATCGCCACCGGCTAGTAGCGCCTTCAGCTGGCGAATCCGGAAGTTGATACGATGCATATCTGCAGTACTCACCCGATTGCTTTTCTTCCAGAACAGATCAACGATGTAGATCGTTTTTTTGACATCGTATATCCAAAAAATCGCCCGCAACCAACCTTGTCGGTCGATCGCTTGTCCCGCGAGACGTAATTCCATTCCATCGCCGCATGGTTCTATGCTCAGATCGGGGACGTCGGGGTAGTGACGTAATTGCTTGGTGAGCGAAATTCCCTCAACGAGCTGTTGTGCAGTCAGAAGCTTCCTTGCCTCTTTTTGCACAATGGGCAAAGGGAGAACGCGATATCTGGCGGCGGGCGACTGCTGACTCATGTCGTAATTACCCGGAGTGATTGCCCGATTTTGTTCCAGCCAGTGCGGGTGACAACATACGTACGGGGCGTCTCATTGTGAATCCAACCCGACTTGATGGCATTCTTAATATCTCGGGGAAAGTTTGATGGTGGGCTCTCCTTAGCAAGCTTGAAGGTGTCATCCATGTCAGCGCTACGCCAAGGGGTTGTTCCGTCTCGCGCTTCATGCCAAGCGGCAAGGAGCAGGATTTTTTCCGGGAAGCTGTCCCATTTGAGTTGGTTGAGCAGTTCTGCGCCGCCGTGTGCCTTGAGAGTCGCTTTAATCGCTTCTTCGCTATCGTTACCACCGAGGAAATCACTGTTTGTCTGATGTGTTGTGAGACTCGGAGTTGGCGAGGCGGGTGCCGTGGGAATAGATTCATCTCTCTGCGTCTGAATTAGTTGCATAACTGAAACCAAGGCCTCATCTTTTAGGTTGGCTGAAAGATTGAGGCCGGAGGCCTGAATGACAATTTTAAAACTCATACGACAATAATACGACATGTTGTATGTTTTGTCAATACTTTCGTATAGATAACCGTTTGTTATTTGCGAGTAGTTTATTGTCTCCGTTGACGAAGAAGTCGGTACCGCATGATTCGCCACGATAGACTCTGAAACGGGAACGCACTGAGCAGCTTTGAGAACCGCACGACGTACTGATAGGCCTGTTGGTGACGATCGAGCGGGTTTGCTCGATTGAGCATCACCAACCAGTGGGAGCAGTGGACATATTTTCCATCTTTGTTAACGGGCCGAAATTCCTGCACTGGAAGATTTCAAAAGCTTCCGCGTAGAAATGATAATGGATTTGGCGCACGCTCAGGTTGTCTGAAGGTTGTCAAAAAATCTGTTTTTGCCTTCACTTCATCGGGTATTTTCTGCATCTGTTTTCCCGTTCTAAGAAATTAACCTTCAACTGAGTCCGCGTCATTTGAGCGACTTAGCTTCTGCGGTGGAAATAGGTTCGAATCCCTCCCTCTCCGCCATTGCGCACGTATTGGCCGAACCGGCGAAGCCGGTGACAACCGCGCCGCGATTTGAAAGAGAGAGGATAGGGGCAAAGCCACAGGCTTTTGGGCGCGGTCCTGAGCAAAGCGAATCAATCCCCAAAGTCCAAAACGCTGGCGGCGGGATTAAATTTGGATCAAGCGGCCGGCGCTTCAAAGAGAACGCGTCCGGTCACAATCTCCACCGGCTCACCAACATCGTCGCTAAGGTTTCAGATTTTTTGCAAGGAAAGCTTCGATGCGACTGTAAAGCTCCGCCTCATGATCGAGATGGTGCATGCCATGCCCCTCTTCGCGAACGATCAGTTTCTCGTAAGGTTTGTGATATTTATCCAAGGCGGACATGAGATGACGGGATTGTTCAATCTCCACGGTCTGATCGTCCGTTCCTCCTGCAACAAAGACCGGAACCTGAATCTGATCGACGTGCCGCCCCGGGGAAATGACGTCGAATTTCTCTTTTTCCTGTGTGGGATCACCCAATTTGCGAATCAACCGGTAATATCTTGGCGAACTGTATTTATCGTATTTTGCGTCGTGGATCAGATTCTCCCAGTCAAAAACTCCGGCAATCGTAATGCCACAACGATAGAGGGACGGCTCGTTTACCACTCCCGAAATCGCCAGATAGCCGCCGAAGGAACCGCCCATGATTGCCACCCTTCCACCATCAATCAGTCCGGAAGCGATCATCGCTTTGGTGGCGTCGGTCACGTCGTCGTGCATTTTCCGGAAGTCCCATTGATCGCTGACCGGAAACATCCAGTCATAACCGGTGGATCCGCGATAATTCGGTTGGAGCACCGCATATCCGCGGCTGGCCAGAAACTGGGCCTCGGGATCGAACCCCCACGTATCCCTGACCCAGGGACCCCCGTGAGCCAGTACGACCAGGGGCGGGCGATTCTGCTTGGACGCACCCGCGGGAAGGGTGAGATAGGCGTCGAGCTTGTGGCCATCACGGGTTTTAAAATTGATGATGTTCATCGGCTGCATCCGCTTCGGATCAATCCAGGGAGCCGATTTCGCGATCAATCCTGCGGTGCGTTTTCCAAGGTCGACCCAACTGTAAATCGTGGGCTGGCGGTCGGAAAACGTCGCGACCAGAAAGAGATTTTGGGCTTCATCGCTCCCGAGAATCCGGACCACCACCCCCGGGAAAAATCCGTCGAGGATCTTCTGCAGGGTCCGGTATTGTTCGTCGAACCAGAAGATCCGTGGACCATTCCGCTGGAAAATCGCGCCTAGGATCCGGCGGTTTTGCGGGTTGCGGTAAAGCCAGCCGTCGAAATCGTAGGTTTGGTCCTGCAACAGCACCTCACCGAGTTTTCCCGTGGCTGCATCCATCAGCTGTAGAGCGCGGGGTTTTCCCTCCTGCCGGGGCGCGATCACCACCAACTGGCCGGGGTCATCCGCCGCCGAGAGCACATCGATTTCCTCCAAATCAACCGGACATTTGAGCCATTGTCGGTCGACCAGCCGATGCAGGGTGGTTAACCCGCCATCAGCAGTGAACGCATAGGACAACTCCCCTTCCCGGTCGGGGATATAACCGGTGACAATTCCGCCTTTGGGTTGGGGATACCGGTCATCCAAATGCCGCTCATTGAGTTCCCGTGCGTCAATCGCATCGGAGTGGGTCGCGCTCGCAGCGTTCAGGTTGATCAGCTTAGGGCCGTAAAGACCAGTATTGACGGATGCGACGCCCAGGTCCTGGCCATTGTCGAGTGCATCATAACCGTTCCAAATCAAAGGCCACAGGCGGTTTTTCAGGGGAACCGAGATCAATCGCGAACCATAGTATTGGACGAGGACATGATTATCACTAAGCGAGCCAACATCTGCCGCGATGAGGCCCATGGCATACATTTTGTCGGAAGAAAGCCCAAAGACCAGCCGGCGGTCGTTCAACCAATTAACCTGGTAAATATCCTTGTCGCCGGATCCGAATGCATTCTCGGACTTCTGTGTTTTCAATTCCTCCACCCAAAGCCGGTGCCGGTCCTCCTGCATGGTGACAATCGCGGCCATGTACGTGCCCGATGGGTTTAGTTTTGGCTCTTGCAGCAGCAACGGTCGGAAAAAATCCGCAATTGGAATCGGTTCCCCGGCGGGCACCGGTGTGATGCGTTCCAAATCGATCTTTCGCGCAGAGAATGCCGCAGGAATATTCCCACTGGACGCGAAAATGAAAACCAAGGTCAGGTTGCGAAACAAACGTGCTATACTCATGGGGTGAATTGAAACAAATCCGCTTTTTGCGCGAGGAATGGGGCCGCTACATCCAAGGGCTATCGTCCAGATACATCGCCCATTGGCAAATTGAAATCAGGCGTTTGTTTTTCGCCCCGTCGCTTGGTTGCATCAAACGCGACCCGATCTTAATTTTCCGCACTGACGAGATCAACGCCTCGAAATCATGGGCGTACGGACAATGGAGGAATTGTCCCACCGAAAGATTGCCAGACGATTGGATATCTCAGCAGCACGGTGGAGAAACTTCCGGGGCGCGCGCTTCGCCTGCTCCGCGCGACCACGACGGAAATGCCACCTGGGGACGATTACACATGAAGTTAAACCAATAATGAATGTTTTTCCCTCCGAGCGTGTCTTGTCTGAGTTCGGCGGAGACATTTATCTTTGTTCCGGCTTGGTACTTGGGGAGGAGAGGTTCCTGCCCGTCAGTCGGGCGATGAACTTTACCGCGTAGAGATCGGCGCGCTCACGAATGAGTGGGGATTGCGCCACGCCGCCGAGGCCTAGATCGGCGAGATCGTTGGGTGTGCGGCCTTGCTCCGGATGAAGGACAATCCACGCGAGGATTTGGACGAGCTCATCGCGGGGTATGGACATGGAGAGCTGCTCGAAAATCATCAGTGGCAAAAAGCGCTCAACCGGATCCTGCGCGAGATCCATCACGGCGGCGACGCTGAGCAGATTGAGTGTCCGTTGCACGGGATCGGTCACATGGGCGAGCGGCCAGATGGCGAGGTTACCTTGAATGCCGTCGAGCGCATTCGCGGTCGCCTCGTCGGGTTGTTCATCGGGCCGCGCGATCGGGGTGACCACGCCGGAATCGGGAGGGACATGATAGTTCAAACCGGCAATGTCTGCGGCCGTAACCGACAACCAAGGTTCGGCGGCGGTTGAATCGGGCGGTACCACCGGTTTCGACGCCGGTGGAGATTGAGGTGTGGGCGAAGGTTTCGGTACGGTCGCTCCCACCGTTTTAACCGGCGGTTTTGCTACGGGCTCAATGGCCGGTGCAACCGAATATTGCGATTGGGCCAGAACTCCGATTGCCAACCACGCAACCAAAGCGGGGACGAGCCAGAGTCGCCCGTTGATTGAACGGAAGCGCCGGCCTGCGTCCCACCGGAATAACTTGGTGCCGGCGAAACATCCGGCCACGCCGGGTACGGCGAGCGCCACGAGGTCGAAATGCACCGCGCCCAGCCCGGGACCGTCCGTGCAGGCTTGGAGCGATTCAACGGCATAGTGGCCGGGGAAAAACGCGGAGACCTTTTGCGCCCATTCGGGCAGACTTTCAATGGGAACCGCGACGCCGCCGATGATGAGCATGGGAAGGAAAATGCACTGACCGAGCGCTTGAACTGCCGGTACATTGTCGGCCAGCGCTGCGATCATCAGGCCGACGCCGAGCAATGCGAAGGAGACAAAAGTGAAGGCCGCTAAAAATTCCAATGGATGAGCCGGCGCGCTCATTCCGATGGACATCGCGAGCGCGAGTTGCAGCGCGCCGGCACCGACGATAATCACAAAGCGCGCGACGACGGTGCCGAACACAATGTTGCCGAGGCGCGCCGGCGTGAGCCGGTAGCGGCGCCACAGGCCGCGTTCGCGTTCGCCCACGATGGTGGTTGGCAAACCGAAACACGCGCTGCCAAGAATGGTAACGGTGATCAACTGGCCCCAATGGCGGACCAGCGGCACTGGCTCATGCCGGTACAAAACCCAGAACGCGGCCAGAAAGATGGCGGGGAAAAGATAGCCGTAGATCAGCGCCAGCCGGTTCCGAAAATGGAGCAACAACGAAACCCGCAGAAGTTGAGCGAAACCGTTCATGTCGGTTGTTTCGCGGAGCTCTTTTCGGAATCATTTTCGATCAGGTTCAGAAAAACCTCCTCAAGAGATGCTCGACGCAGATGCAAGTCCACCAGCTCCGCGTGGGTGGCGGAGAGTAGCGGCAGCAGCGCCTGGATGGTCCGGGTGCTGTCGTTCGTGGACAAATGTACCGTCAGACCCTCGCCGAAAATTTTCGACACACCGGCGAGTTTCGACAGACCGTCCGGATCAATCGCACGATCGGTTTGCAAAGTAATCGTATGATGACCGCTGGCGCGTGCGATCAGTTCACGCGGCGATCCGACGGCCACCACCCGCCCGTGATCGAGAATCGCTACACGGTCGCAGAGGCGTTCCGCTTCGCTGAGATCGTGGGTGGTGAGCAGCACGGTGTGGCCGTCGCTTTTGATCTGGAGAATATCGTCGTGTAATTCCCGGCGTGCATGCGCATCGAGCCCGTTGGTAGGTTCATCGAGCACGATCAGGCTTGGCTGGTTCACGAAGGCGAGGGCGAGGGCGAGCCGTTGGCGCTGGCCGCCGGAGAGGAAGCCAAAACGAGCGTTGGCTTGGGCGGCGAGACCAAAGCGTTTCAGCAGGGCGGCGGTCGGCGTGGAGTGGCGGTAAAGGCTGCCGAAGAGCGCGAGGGCTTCGGCTGGAGTGATGTGATCGGGCAGGGATGTGCTTTGCAAAACCACGCCGATCCGTTGCTTCGCCTCGGTCGATTGCCGTCGGATATCGCTCCCGCCGATCAGTATTTCGCCTTCGTCCATATCGCGCAGCCCCACGATGCATTCGACGGCGGTCGTTTTGCCGGCACCGTTGGCTCCGAGTAGTCCGAAGATTTCGCCGGATTCGATTTGCAGGTTCAAATCGTGCAACGCCGCGACGTTCCCGTAATTTTTGCGGAGATGGCGGACGTCAACTTCGGCGGGCATGATGGTAAAGGCTGCAACCACGCTGAGGGCATGATAACCGAGCTTGAGCCAGGGGTTGCGCCATGTGTGGCCGGAAGTCGTAGTAAATTTGCACGCCCAGACGAACGATCCAGAACAGCGCGATGTAGGCGCAGATGGCCCGGGCGAGGGGAGTGCCGGAAATCAGATCGGGCGCGCAGCACAAGCTGACCAAACCCATCGCCACGATGGTCGCGGTAGTGTAGTAGTGGTAAACCTGACCCATCTGCCGCAATAATTTTAAAACGTGGCCCAAGGCGTCCTGCCAACCGAGATGGATGGGGGCATAGATGATCGTGCTCAATGAAATGAGATGCGCCACCCGGGCTAAACGAACGGCTTGAATGTCGGGGAGGTGCATGACGGATCAGCCATGGTGATAGGTCAGGATTCCAGTGGGCAAGGCTTCTCAGCTGTCGAAGAGAGCATTGGTGCGCCGCCAGTCGGTTGCATAGGAACCACACCCTACCCCAAATGTCTGGTTATTCGCCGGCAGATAATCCAACCTGCTGCATCCCTGACCCCACTCCGTTCGTATTTAGGGAATAAGCTTTCGCTTTACAGCTCTCATCCCGACGCCGCGTTGCCGGCCTTACCCTAAAACCACTTTCAATCCACCCTGCCGGCAAGGTGCCGGTGGGGCAGGATAGGAAAATAGAAAAACCAAAATCCCAGATCAAATGAACAAATCCACACGTCTCCTCATTACAGCTGCAGCCATGGCCGGTCTTTATTCCGGTGCCCTCGCCACGAAAACCTTCGCCGCTGTCCATGCCGGCAAGGCCGACTTGAAGGCCGACGACAAGACCACCCATGATTGCAAAGGCAAGAACTCCTGCAAGGGTCAGGGTGGTTGCGGCAGCAGCGACAACGGCTGCAAGGGCAAGAACTCCTGCAAGGGCCATGGCGGTTGCTCGACGGCCAAGGAGTAAGCTTTATCATCCGGCCGGTCTCGAATCGAGACCGGCCGGATTGTTTTTCGGAGGCCGGCATAGCGACCGGCCTTCTTTTTTACCGGCTTTGCATTTCGCCCGGGAGGGTCCACGTTTTGGGCCGTCAGTTTCTTTACGATTTTTCCATGCCCGCCAATTCCTTCAACGGCCAGACCGATTACGGCATCGGCATCGGCCTGCGCGTTCCGCACTACGCGCATATTCTCGAGAAAAAACCGGTCGTGGACTGGTTTGAAATCATCTCGGAAAACTTCATGGTCGACGGCGGTCGCCCACTGGAAGTGCTCGACCAGATCATGGAGCAGTACCGGGTCGTGCAGCATGGCGTCTCGATGTATTTTGGCTCGGCGGACAAGCCGGATCGCGCCCATCTGAAGAAATTAAAGGCGCTGGTGAAGCGCACGAAGACGCCGTGGCTTTCCGATCACCTTTGCTGGGGTAGTGTCGATGGCACCTATACGCACGATCTGCTGCCCATGCCTTATACATTCGCCTCGGCGAAGCGCACTGCGGAAAAAATCCGTCAGATCCGTGATTTTCTGGAGATTCCAATTTGCGTGGAAAACGTCAGCAGCTACGCCGAGTACCACGTTTCCGAAATGACCGAGTGGGAATTCCTCACCGAGGTGGTCGAGCGCGCCGACTGCGGAATTTTGCTCGACGTGAACAATATCTACGTTTCCTCGAAAAATCACGATTTCAATCCTTACGATTACATCAATGGCGTACCGCATCACCGGGTGGGGCAGATGCATGTCGCGGGGCACACTAAATTCGAAAAATACATTCTCGATACGCACGATCACCCCGTGCTCGACCCGGTGTGGAAACTCTATGCGCACGCCACGAAGTTGTGCGGTGTCACCGCCACTTTGCTCGAATGGGACGACAAAATCCCGTCGTTCGACGAAGTGCACAACGAGGCGCTGAAGGCGAACGAGTTTATCGATGGCGCGAAGGCCGCCAAAAAAGCCAGGACGAAATCGAACATGTCCAAAGCCACGCGAGCATGAAAGCGTCCGCGAAATCCCGGCGAGCCATCCCACGATTCAAAATCGCCGCGCCGGTAGGCCTGAAACCGCCGCCCCCGCACCCGCCGCGCCGGCTGGCTACGACCAATGACGTGGTGAAATTGCAACGGTTGATGACCAATATCCTGGTGCGCCCGCTGACCAAAACGGACGGCCTGCAGCCGACGTGGATCGATGGCCGCCCAATGACGGAAGTGGCCGAGGAATTCATCAAGCCCAACGACCGGCTCACCGCGTTTGAGCGGCTGCAGCTTTATAACCGGATGTATTGGTTCCGGCTGATCGACATCATGCACGACGACAATCCCGGGATGCGGGCCGTGTTGGGCGGCAAAAAATTCACTCGATTGATCGAAGCCTATCTCACGAAATATCCGTCGCGTTCGTTCACCTTGCGCAATCTTTGTTCGCGCCTGGCGCAATTCATCCGCGAAGAGCCGCGCTGGACCGCGCCCTACACTTCGCTGGCGCAAACGGTGGCGCGTTTCGAGTGGGCGCAAACCGTCGCTTTCGACGAAGCCAAACTTCCGGTTTTGACGGCGGACGATATCAGCAAAACGCCGCCTGAACGTCTGCGCCTGCGCCTGCAACCGTACCTCAGTTTGCTCGCCCTCGATTATCCTGTGGACACTTACGTGGTGGCGGTGAAACAGCGCAATGCGCTGCGCACCGAGGCCAGCAACGCGGTCGACTCGGCGCGCAATGTGGTCCGGCAAAAACACGTGGCGCGTCCGCGCCGCGGGCGCATTTACCTCGGGGTGCATCGCCTCGACAACCGCCTTTATTACAAACGCCTCGAACGTCCCGCCTTCCTTATCCTTCAAGCGCTCGCCGCCGGACGGCCCCTTGCGGAAGCGATCACAGCGGGCGGGCGCTGCGTGAAACCAACGGAAGTCGGCAGCTGGTTTTCGATTTGGATGGAGCTGGGCTGGCTCTGTTGTAGAAAATAGTTCCGTTCTCGTACGATGGCTTTCCTGGAATAACTCTTCACCTCAACTCCTCCCATCCCCATGAATATTCGTTCTGCGCTCGATAAGCTCGATTGTGCCGCCTCGTATCTCCAGTCCCCCTTGCTCCTCGTGATTCGTCTCTTTTGGGGCTGGTCTTTTCTTCAAACCGGTTTGGGCAAACTCAACCATCTGGACAAGACGACCGGCTTTTTCCAATCGCTGCACATTCCGATGCCGAGGGCGAATGCGATCGCGGCCGGATGCACTGAAACGATTTGCGGCACGCTGATTGGTCTCGGCCTCTTCGCCCGTCCGGCATCGATTCCGTTGATTGTTATCCTCATCTTTGCCTACATGACCGCCGATAGTGAAGCCTGGCACTCGATCTTCAGCGATACGGATAAATTTTTAAGCGCGACTCCGTTTTTATTTCTGTATGCTGCAGTGATCGTGCTCGCATTCGGCCCCGGAAAAATTTCGCTCGACGCTTTGTTTTTCCGAAAATCTGCGTCCGGCAAGTGAGCGCGGCCGTAACAAGGACATGCCCTTGTTACGCCACTGTTGGATCTTGATTTTCCTGACGGGCGCGGCGCTTGGTGCCGCACCCGTGCAGCCTTCGGCGGCGATCGTCTGGCATCCGTGGTCCGACAGCATTTTCGCGCAGGCGAAACGGGAAAATAAATTTGTCCTCCTCGATTTGGAGGCGGTGTGGTGCCACTGGTGTCACGTGATGGCGGAGACCACCTATCGCGATCCCGACGTGACGGCGTCGATGGGAACGAACTATCTCGCAGTGCGTGTGGACGAGGATTCGCGTCCGGATTTGGCGAGTCGTTATGAGAATTACGGCTGGCCGGCGACGGTGATTTATGCGCCGGACGGAACGGAGATTGTCAAAAAACAAGGCTACATCGAGCCGCGCGGCATGGTGCGTTTGTTGAAGGCCGTGATCGAAGATCCTTCGCTGGTTGCGGCGCAAAATATCAATCACGACGACGCGGTGGCGGGCGAGACGGTCCTTTCCGCCGAACGCCGCGATGCGTTGCAAAAAAAGTGGCTCGCCGGCTACGACGACAAGGAGGGCGGTTGGGGCACGGTGCACAAATATATCGACGCCGATACGATCGAATATGCGTTGGGTCTCGTGCGGCGTAGCGACGCTCGCGCTGCGCAAATGGCGCGCGACACGCTCCGGCTTGAGCGCAGGCTGCTCGATCCCGTGTGGGGCGGACTTTACCAATATTCCGCAGGCGGGGTATGGGACGAACCGCATTTCGAAAAAATTGTTTCGGTCCAAGCCGACGGCTTGCGGAGCTACGCACTCGCCTTTGCGCAATGGGACGACCCGGCGGATCTGAAAACGATTCACGCGATCCATGAGTATGTGCGCAATTTTCTGACGAGTCCGGACGGCGTGGTTTACGTCAGCCAGGATGCGGACCTCGTGCCCGGCGAACACAGTGCGGATTATTTTTCGCTCGGCGATGCCGCGCGGCGGGCCCGCGGGATTCCGCGGGTTGACCGCCATATTTATGCCCGGGAAAACGGCTGGATCATCAGTGCGCTGGTGCAGTTGGCGGAGGTCACCGGCGACATGACTTATCGTACCGAGGCCGAGCGCGCCGCGCACTGGATCATCGGGCATCGCAGTTTGCCTGACGGCGGATTTCGTCACGACGAAATCGACGCAGCCGGACCTTATTTGGGCGACACCCTCGCGATGGGACGCGCGTTTCTTGGACTGCATCAGTTGACGCAAAACAAGCAGTGGCTCGATCGCGCGGTCTCTGCCGCGAAATTTATCGCGGCACACTTTCATCGCAAAGATTCCGCGGGATACGCGGCCAGCGATACGACTCATGTGGTGTTCCCCGCGCCGCGCCCGCAGTTTGACGAGAATGTGAACGTGATTCGCTTCATGACGGCGCTCGCCGCCGTGACTGGGAACGCCGATTTTCGGGCGCATGCGGGGCAAGGATTGCGCTGGCTGCTTGCGCCCGGCGTGACCGACGACCGCGGATTTTCCGTGGCGGGATTGCTCTTGGCGGAAGCAGAAGCGCGAACCGATCCGGTTCATATTATGATTCTCGGCGGCAAGGACGACCCGGTTGCACGGGGAATGTTCGCAGCATCGCTGCGTTTATCCGATCAGCACAAGTTGGTTGAATGGTGGGACCGGCGCAGTGGTCCTCCGCCGCGTGGGGAGGATATTTTCCCCGAGATGGACAATGCTGCCGCGTTTCTATGTGCGAACGGAGCATGCTCTTCGCCGCTCGGTAGTGTGGCCGCGCTGGAAAAACGACTCGCCAAAATCAATCAACGCTAACCGTACCATCCATTGGAGCCACGGCGACCCCGCCATGGTCTGTTCGAACAACCGTGGCGAGGTCGCTGCGGCTCCACTATTTCAATCGGCCAATGAACCACCTTCAGGCCTTTACAACTTTTGTGCCCGCGAGCAAATCGTGAAGGCAGCGGCGGTCGTCGCGGAAAATGAAACAGATGTCCACGAGTGAATAGACTGCTCCGACGAAGGGGATGGAACCGATCAGGCCATTGACGAAGCTGCGCAATAAAAACGCCTTCACGAAACCCGGATTGGCTTCGTCTTCGAAGTTCACAATCTTGATCGCGAGTAATTTCTTGCCGATGGTCTGTCCGCGGGTGGTCAGCAAATAAATTTGGATGCCCATCAAAATCAGGAAGCCAAACCCGAGCACGCCAAAGCCCGCGAGCAGCAGCGGTGTATTGGGGTGGTCGGGGTTGGTGAAGAAACCGGCGGACATCATGACTGCGAACCCAGGAGTCATCAGTATGCTGCTCACGATGCCATCCAACAAGGCCGCCCCGAGGCGCAGCCACCGGCTGGCCGGTTCCAATTCGAGCGTCGCGACGCCAGGTTCCGTGATATTTGTCACCGGCATCACGGGCGTGGGTGGATAGTCAGGAATCGGCGGAGGAGTGGGGCTTCCGGCCGTGCCGAACTGGCTGATCTCGGGAAAGTCGCCAAGGGTTTTCCACTCGGTTTCGTCCTGACGGCGCGCCTTGGTTTGCATGTTGGCGCGGCCGCCGGCGATCCATTCATGGATCTTTCCGATGGTGACCGGTCCGTATTCCTTTCCGTCTCCGCCTAAAATCGTGAACATGGGTGAAAATTGATTGGCGCCTTACCGGAGGTCAACGCCGGTCAGTCGTCTCCGTGTTTTTCGCTGACCCGTTGGCGCAGGCTCTTGGTTAATTTTTTCATTTGCGAGCGATGCTGCTGTTGGGCGGGGCGGTCGACACGCCGCAACTCATGGGCGGTGGCGCGTTGCAGGCGGAGGTAGCTTTCCCAACGCGCGGCCGCCAGCGTGCCGTTCTTCAACGCTCCTTGCACAGCGCAACCGGGTTCAACCGTGTGCTGGCAGTCGCGAAATTTGCACTGCGTTGCGATGGCCGCGACATCGTCGAACGCTCCGGCGAGCCCGGCGGAGGCCTCCCATGGTTGGATTTCCCTCATGCCGGGCGTGTCGATGATGATCACGCCGTCGGGACTGATGAGTAATTCGCGCTGCGTCGTGGTATGCCGGCCTTTGTTGTCGGCATCGCGGACCTCCTGGGTGAACTGCACTTTTTCGCCGACGAGGCGGTTGATCAAGGTGGATTTACCCACGCCCGAAGAGCCGAGCAACGCGATCGTGCGACCGGGCTGGAGATAAGGCGCCAAGGCCTTGAGTCCGCGCCGGGTTTGCGCGCTGACCACGAAAACCGGCACGCGCGGAGCCACCTCGGCGATCGCTTGCCGCAATGGGGTCACGTCTTCTTCGCTGAGATCGGCCTTGTTTAAAAGTACGACCGGTTCGGCCCCGCTCGACCATGCGGCGGCCAGGTAACGTTCGAGTCGGTGCAAGTGATGGTTGCCGTCGAGCGAACTCACGAGAAAAACCGTATCGATATTCGCGGCCACTACCTGTTCGAGGATTTCCAAGCCGGCGGCACGGCGTGAAAATTTCGTGCGCCGCGGGAGGACCGCTTGAATCGCCACGCGCTGGGCGTCGCCGGGTTGCGGTGTCACGGCCACCCAGTCGCCGATCGCGGGATAATCGGCGGGAGCTTTGGCGGCGTGAATGAATTTTCCACTGCACTCACCAAGGCGCGCGCCGTTTTCCCCGGTGACCTCACAATAACCTTTTAATTCCAACGTGACGCGCGCAGGCAAACAGCCTTCCGCCGCGTGGGGCAGGAAGGCTTGGGCGAAGGCGTCGTTCCAACCGAGTTCGACAAGGGTCATGAGTTGATCTTCACCCCCAAAAATATGGGGCGCAACGCCGCGTTTTATCGCGGCACTGACCGGTCTTTACCTGATACGTTTGACTAAAACAACCAATCGCGCGTCTGCCTGCAGCACCTTCAGGTTCAAAGTATGTCAGCATTTCCGAAACGAGGCATGGTATTCAGTGGCATAAGAGGTGGTTGTCCTTAGGTCCGACGGAAAATGACGTAAGATGTGCGCTGCTGGAAAAATTAGAGGCAGTTAATGGCAATCTGAAAGCCAATCAAAAGAACCATGAAGGCATGCAAAATGGACGTGGACCGGATGAATTCAACCTAGCAGCTTCGAGCCTTCCTCTCGAGCGCGCCAGAACAACGCGGTGTGCCCCACCGATCCCACGCATTCGCTGTGGGTTGCCATCGCCAGTTCGTCGTGAAGCACCGCACGGGCGTGGCGATCCTGGCCGCCGGTGAATCGGACCTTTACCAGTTCGCGCAGGGTGAGTTCGCGATCCAGTTGGGCAGTGGCTTTTTCTGCGGCACCTTCGCGGCCGACCAACAGGTTGTCGGACGAGGTCTGGCCAAGACCGCGGAGTTTGGTTTTCTGTGCGCCGGTAAGAACGGAAGAATTCATGTGGTGGAAAAGCAGTCGAGTGGCAGCTCGCTCCATTGTCCAGCGGGGAGGGCCTCCAATTGCAAATGGCCAAATGTGGTGCGATGCAGCGTGAGCACTTCATTTCCCTGGCTGGCAAACATCCGGCGGACTTGGTGATAGCGGCCCTCGGTTAGCGTGACTTCGGCTTCACGCGGACTGACAATTCGGAGGCCGGCGGGTGCGCACGGCGTTTTCTCGTCTTTTAACAGCAGCGTTCCGCTTGCGAAAATCTGAATCAGGTCGGGCGACAGATCGCGGCTGAGCGTGGCGCGATAGATTTTCGGGACCTTGTGTTTGGGCGAAGTCAGCCGGTGGACCAATTCGGTTTGATCGGTCAGCAGGAGCAGGCCACTGGTATCCTTGTCGAGGCGACCGATGCTGGTGACCTGCGGGTTGCGCCGCCGCCAGCGTGCCGGGAGCAATCCGTAAACGGAAGGACCTTCGCGGTCGTCGTGCGAACACACCAACCCGGTGGGTTTATTTAGCAGGAGCAGGAGTCCGTCCGGATGATCGAGCGGATCACCGTCAACCAATACCTCCGCGTCCGCTGCCTTGGCGCCGAAATCATCAGCCGTCGCGCCACGCACGCTCACGCGACCGTCCTGAATCCAGCCGCGGGCTTCGCGACGGGAGCAGTAGCCGAGGTTGGCGAGGAGTTGGTCGAGGCGACGCATCCAGACCGTGAAAACAGTTAACGGCCGAAAGACACGAAAAATCCTGATTACGGGGTGTCCCGGGGAAGAAATACTAGCGTCCGATCAGCCAGCATTGAGACTTTAGGCTGGCGTCGGAGGGCGGGTTTGGGGATGCCTTCATGCTCAAATGGCTAACTGGGAATACAAGGTGATCAGCAGCGGCAAGGGTGGCTTCGCATCCCCGGCGCTGATGGAAAAATTTATCAACGATCTCGGACAAGACCAATGGGAGATCATCAATTTCCACACGGCCCCGGACAATCCGCTGGCCTTCACGGGACTTGCCCGCCGCACGACGTTGCGCGACTGGACGCTCGAGGACGCCGTCGCGGCCGCCGCCCGCGCAGAGACGGACAAGCTGCGGGTGGAATTCGAAGCGAAGTTCAAGGCGGCGACGACCGGCGCAAGCGCGGAAGTCTACGAAAAAGAACCGACATTTGCCGAAGAGAAAGCCGCGCCCGACGATGGTTACCGCCGTCCGGTGGATACATCGCGCGACGACGACCCTGACGCGCCCGAAGATGAGTGGCAGAAGCTTTCCGCCGAGGACGAACTGCCGACTTTCTTTGATGCATTGAAACCACACATGCGCCGCAATCAGCGCGGCCCGGGCATGTCGGTGGGCTTGGATTTTCTCGCCAAAAAATGGAAACTTGAAGAGGCGGACCTCAAGGGCGCGCTGGTCGAGTGCGGCATGCAGATTCCCGGTGATGAAAATGCGAAACCGGTCTGCGTCGAATACGACGGGGATATTTTCTGGGTGAACATCAATCGTCGTGGCGAGATCTGGATCAATACCCGCGAGAAACCAGATCCGGTTTTCAAGATTGTCCAGGGCAAACGGATGACCGACGAGGAAGTCGCGGTTTCGGATATTGCCGGAGCGGCCGCGCCGCGCCAGCAACCGCAGCAAGTGCAGTCGGAAAAAAGGTCGCAGCCAAACGAAGCCAAACCGGAGCAGCGGGAGAATGACGACCACCGCGAGAATCGCGAGCAAAGTGGCCGGACGGCGCCGGCGCCACAGGGATCGCCTGCACGGCCGGTTGAACAGGTTTTTGCGCCGAAGACATTGCTCGCCAAGATTCGGGGCATGATGCGCCGGAATCGTCGCGGCCACGGCTGGTCGGGCAGTTTCTCGTATCTGACGAAAGCATTGAAACTCGACCAGCCGCAGCTCCTCGACGCGGTGGGCGAATTCGGTTTGCGCCTCGCGGGCGGAAAAGAACCGGTCTTTGCCGAGGAGGGCAGTTTCTCCTATTGGTTGAACCAGAATTCCAATGGGGAAATCTGGATCAACGCCGAGGAGAGACGTGGCGAACGCGCCCCCGCGCCAGCGGCACCCGTGGTGGATTCTGCCCCCATTGAAGTTGCCGCCGCTGGCACGCCACCGGTCGAGCCGGTGGCGGTCGAAGGTGCGGCAACGGGATCGGTTTCACGTGAATCATCAGTCCAATCATCGTCCGCCAAGACGCTGCCGCTCGAGAATGTTTTGACCGCCGTTCGCATCCTGATGCAGCCCAAGAAACGCGGTGAAGGCGTGACAGCCACTCTCTCGGAGCTGGCGGAGAAATTGGAGAAATCGGACGAGCAATTGCTCGCGATCCTCGGTACCGCAGGCCTGCAGCTGCCGGAAACACCGAAGGGAAAACCGACCTTCGCGGAGCACGGCGGGGAAATTTTCTGGCTCAACGCCAATGCCAAGGGTCAGGTTTGGCTCAACGCCAAGCAGGCCGCCGCTAAGAAATCGAAGGCGAAAAAAGCCGCCGAATAGTGTGGGGCGTTGCTGGGGGACAACGGCACCGCTTATTGTAGGGCCGGTGCTTGCGCCGGCTTCGCGTGATGTGGACTCGCGTTCACCAAGCGGCGGCCCTACCCGGCAGAGGGCATTGGGGAAGCTAAAACATTCACAAAAATCCGATCTGAATTCAATTTCTCGGTGACGCCGGGCAATGGGAAGCGTCTTCACCCAACCAGTGCATCCACCAAAAAACACCCTTCGCGCTTTATTTGGGATATATTGTTTGCTCCTGCTGGCGGCGACATGGTGGCCTTTTCATTTTGCGTCGCCCCATCCGAGGCAGCCTTACGTCGCGGCGTTTGACTCTTCGCTCCTCCACCATCGCGGACAGTTCGAAGAAGATACCCTGAAAGTTGCGATGTTTATTCCAGTGGGGATTTTCCTGTTGCTGTTGCCCGGCACGCAGCGATCGAAGCGCGGGATCATTGTGCGGGCATTTTTATGGGGGCTGGCGTTCAGCGTCATCTTGCAAGTGGGACGCTATTTCAAGCCCGGCCGTTTGGCGGATCCGATGGATGTGGCGGCAAACACCGCCGGGGTTTTTCTCGGGGTTGGGCTCATTTTTTTTCAATGTCTTTCACGGAAGGCGATCGGGTGGCTCACGGCGTTGTGCATTTTTTGCTTTGTGCTCGCGGCCACCTGGCCGATGCATTTTTCGCTGCAAGCGGCGTCACGCGCGGCTCTCGCGGCCCGTGTTGAGTGGTCGCCGTTTTCGGGTGATCTGAATATGAGCACGCTGCGGGAACGCGCATTGAACGGCTTGATGATGATGCCGCTCGGGCTGTTGGCCGCCACCTACGCGATGCGCAGCCGCGCGGCGCGTCCGGCGTTGATTTATGCGACAGTGCTTGGTTTGTGCAGCAGTGTTAGTGTAGAGATGTTGCAGTGCTTTTTGCCGAACCGCACGCCCAGCTTATCGGACATTTCGCTGAACACGCTCGGCACCTTCGCTGGGGCGATGGTGGCGATTCTTCTCGAGCGATGGAATGTCACTTCGTTCCGATGTTCGCCAACTCGTTTGGCCCCAAAACGCGAAAAATAGTCGCGGGTATTTCGTCCGGCCGCTGTGCTTCTGTCACGGAAACTCGTCAACCGATCACGGTGGGAATCCGACGTGGCATGGTGGCGTCTGGATCGGTCGTGGTGAAATTATCCGGCAAGACTTGATGAAAGCGGGTGAACTGCGCGAGTTGGTCCGCGATGAGCCGGTCGGAGCGGCAGCTGGGCATTTTGGTGACGCGGGAAATATTGCCCTGTCCTTGAGCCCACTGTTCGAACAACCCGGGCATGACCAGCCGGATTGTCGGCAGATCGAGCGCGAGGCTCGAGCGTTTGGCGGCGTATTCGGGATTTCTTCGGATGAGTTCCGCATCGAGCTCCGGGGCGATGACGTTGGCCGTCGGGGTTTTCATCGTGGGCGTGCGGAATTCCAGCCACCATTCATGACTGGAAATGGCGCGCCCGGCGGCCGCACGATAATGATAAGGCGCGACATGGAAGCTGACCGGTTGCCAACCGTTGCGCTGGCAGACGACGAGCAGGGATTCGAGGATTTCCCGTTCGGTGACGCGTTCGCCGAATGAGTTCAGCTGAAGTTGCGTGCGCCCGACGAATTGCAGTCGCGGCGGGTCAACCGATACGAATCGCACGATGTCGCCCGGTACGTAACGGCACAGCCCGGCGGGAGTCGTGAGCAGCAACACATAGTCGACGCCCGGCTCGACATTTTCCAGCGGCACGCAGAGCGTCCCTGCGCTCGCGAGAGTTTCCTCGTTAAAATCGCGCGAAAGGATAAATTCGAAGAAGAGTCCACTATCACTCAATAACCGAAGCGCACCTGCATTTTTCTCGTCCTGCGCCGCGATAATGCCTTCCGCGGCGGAATACATTTCATGGAAGTTCACCGTGGGTCCGAGCGCGACGCGCAGGCTTTCGGCATAAAGTCCGAGCGGCGCGCCGAAATGGAAAAAGCATTCCAGATTCGGCCACAGCGCCTGCAACGTGGTCATGCGTCGTTTTCCACTGCTGGCTGCTTCGCGGGCGGCGAGCGACAACGCATGCACGGTGGCAGGCATTCCTGCGACGAGCGTTACGTCGCGGCCGATCATGTCCTGCGCGGTGGCGCGAATCTTCCCGGGACCTTCGGCCATTTGGGCGAGGGCCGGAACCGGTGAGCGGAGGTTCGCCTCGACCCAAGACGTGAGGCACAAAATCAGCATGCCGTCGAGACTGGTGCGGTAAGCTCCTTTTTCGCCGATCAGCGCGGTGCTCGCCCCGGTGTGAAGGTGGCGGCCGAGGAAAACGCCATTGTGCGCAGCCCGCGTGGCGTAAAGAAAAAGTGCGTCGCGCAATGCGCTGCGAAAGTGCCGCAACATGCCCTCCGGCGCGGGCAACCGTTTGGGGGAATCGCCCGTGGTATTGGCGGTTTCGACGAAAAAAACGCAGCGCTCAGGGGTCAGCACGCCGGGCTCGCCCGCCATCATCCGTTGAATCAACGGTTCAAAATAAGCGTACGTTCGCGGCGGAACGCTTTCGCGGAACTGCGCATACGAGGTCTTTGGGTTCAACCCGTGGGCGCGCCCAAATTCCGTCCTGGCGGTCTTGGCCATCAGCTTCCGAAAGGTTTTTTCCTGCGCGGAGATTCCACGGCTCAGGGATTTTAGCCGCCGTTTGAATGCAGCGATGCGACAGCCCGCCCAGAAATTGATGAGAAATCGCGGCGCCAACGTCATGCTTGCATCGTTATGGGTTTTGTCGGCGCAAATGCCACCGCGGTTTACGGAATCGTTGGGAAAAATGCGTAAACTAATCCGCCTTCGGGGTTGATGCGCGGGAGGTTGCGCGCACAGTTGCGCTCAAACCATGCCGCTGCCGCCTGTTCTCTTTGAAGATGAATTCCTGATCGCGTTCGACAAGCCCAGCGGTCTGCCCGTGGGTACCGACCGGAAAAATCAGCAGCGGGAAAATCTGACGGGCATGGTCCGGGAAAAAATGGGCGAAGGGATTGCGAATGTACACCGGATCGACGAAGAGGTGAGCGGGTTGGTTCTGTACGCCAAAACGAAACCGGCGCTGGATTTCATCAGCGGACAATTTCAGTCGAAGACGGTGATCAAACTCCATCACGCGCTGGTGGTTGGCATCCCGGCGGTGGACGAATACACCGTGGATTTCTTTTTGAAGGAGGACGAAGGCAAGCCCGGCACGGTGTGCGTCGTTAAAAAGCACGGCTGGGCGTGTGAGACCTCCTTCACGGTGGCGGCGAAGTTTCCGCAACCAGCCGGCCGGCCCGGTTTCGCAACCGTCGAATGCCGTCCCGCAACCGGGCGCATGCATCAGATTCGGGTTCACTTGGCGTCGTCGGGCACCCCGATCCTCAACGATCCGCTTTATGGCGAGGGCGCGCAGTTGTTCCTTTCCGACTTGAAACGCGGTTACAAGGGCCGCGACGACGAGAAGCCGCTGATCTCGCGACTCGCGCTTCATGCGGGCGCACTGACGTTCACGCATCCACTCAGCCGGGAGAAAATGACGCTCACGTCATCGTTGCCCAACGATTTCGCGGTGGCCGTGAAATACCTGGAAAAATTTGCGAGCGGGAAAAACCGGGGCTAAGCCACGCGTTTATTTGATGAATTTTTTTCCCCTGAAACGCCGCAACGCAAGCCGGCCTTGGCGGGAGTCATTTTTACCGTGGTTCGCGTTTGATTTATCCCGCCGTTTTGCTGTTTTGTTTTCAGCGCACTGCACATCATGAGCAAATTACCCCCGGTTACCCTCTCGATTGATGCAGAGGGCGTCGCTTGGATTATCTTTGATGATCCCTCCGGCCGGGCCAACGTGTTGAACCCCGATGCATTTTCGGTGCTGAGGTCGGTTTTGGTTACGCTATCCGGCGAGGACAAAAAATCGAAGGACGCGATCAAGGCGGTGGTGATCACGAGCGCGAAGGAGCGGATTTTTATCGCGGGAGCCGATTTGAAATGGCTCGCGTCGTTACCCGACGCAAAGGCGGCGATAGCGGCGGCGCGGGAAGCGCAGGATCTGTTCACGCGAATTGCGGAACTGAAGATTCCGGTCGTGTGTGCAATTCATGGTGCCTGCGCTGGCGGCGGCTATGAACTCGCGCTGGCCTGCACCTGGCGCATCGCTTCGAATGCGCCCGAAACGCGGATCGGATTGCCCGAGATACGACTGGGATTGATCCCGGGCTGGGGTGGATGCACGCGATTGTCGCGACTGATCGGCGCGGAACCGGCGGTTGATTTTATTTTAAAGGGGAGTTTGGTTCCCGCGGCGAACGCGCTCACCGCGGGTTTGATTGACGAGGTCGTGCCGGCCGGCGAACTAAAAGCGCGCGCCAAGGAAGTGGCGCTGCGGTTGGTCGGAGAAGGCTGTGGGAATCGCTCAAAACCGGCTTCGCCTTCAGCGGATTCTTTCGGGGATTGGTGTTTGGCGTCGGTGGTTCGCTGGCCCGGTCAGCCGGCCATTCCGAAAGTGTTTGAGGCGGTGCAAAAAGGCGCCGGTCTGCCGATGGCGGACGCGCTCGAATTGGAGGCGAATTTATTCGGAAGCGTCGCAACCGGTGACGTCGCGAAGAACTTGTTTCGGCTGCATTGGCTCAAGGAGCAGGCGCGAAAGATAACGATGGATGCTTGGTATGATTTACCAGCTGAAGCAGGTGCCGCCGCACCGTTCCGGATGATCGGGATCGTGGGTTCCGGCGTCATGGGATCGGGTATCGCGCATTGGTGCGCGGCGCACGGTTTTGGCGTGATTTTATGCGATTCAAACCGCGCGGCGATCGAGCGCGGCGTGGCGGTCATTCGCGAATTGTTCGCCGACGGTGTGCGTCGCGGGAAAGTGTCGCCGGGCGACGCGCACCGCATGACCGGCGGCATTGGCATTACGACGAGCCTCGAGGATTTTGAGTATTGTGACCTCGTCATCGAAGCCGTCGTTGAGGACGTGGCGGTCAAACAAAAGGTTTTCGCCGAGCTCTCGGCGATCACGAAGCCCGACTGTGTCTTGGTTTCGAATTCATCGGTGCATCCAATTGAAAAGATCACCGCTGGCGTGGCGAATCCCGGGCGGATTATTGGATTTCACTTTTTCAATCTCGTCAGTCGCATGCCCCTGATCGAGGTCTCGCCGGGCGCGAAAACCGCACGCGTCACGGCGGACCGGGCTTTGGCGTTGGTGAAGGCGTTGGGGAAGACGGCCGTGATCTGCAAATCGTCACCCGGTGGCTTTGTCACCCGGGTCATGGCTTTTTACCTCAATGAGGCGTGCCGGCTTTGGGAAGAGGGCTCGACAATTGAATCGATTGATCACGCGATGACGAACTGGGGCTGGCCGATGGGGCCGATGCGGCTGATCGACGAGATTGGCGTGGATTCGTGCGACGCTCTTTTTGCGGGAATGGAGCATTATTTCCCGGAACGATTTAAGCGCAGTGGACTTTGCGCTCAAATGCAGGGCGAAAATTTGAACGGTCGAAAAAACGGGATGAGCGCAGGGTTCTATGACTACGCTGGGGGCAACGAGAGTTTAAATCCGCTCAAGATTGTCCGGAGTACCGATGTCCACCAGAGCCGGTCGGAAAGGGAAATTCAAAATCGTCTGATGGCGGTGATGACCGATGAGGCGAAACGAGCGGTTGATGAGGGAGTCGTGAAGACGGCCGATGATGCCGACCTCGCCCTGATATTGGGCGCGGGATTTCCCGTGGTCCGCGGCGGATTGTTGCGATCGATGCAATCGTGATCCCGGTGGTTTCGGCGCCCAAATTCCAAGCGTTTCATCTCATAAACACGCGTATGTCATTCGTCTCCAGTGACCGGGCGAAAAATGGAAGCAAGGTAACTTTTGGGTCGATCTTGTGACGAAAAAAGCGGCTATCGCAGCGAATCGGCTGATCCGTCGTTGCCAGATACGAACGCACCTATTTTCCTTCCCTCGTCACATGTACCGCCGCTCCTTTTTCCTCTGGTTATCACTCCTTTCCCTGTGGATCGGTGCGCTTGGCCGGACTCAAACGGTGGAAGGCGCGACCACAACCGGTGCCGCCGTGGATCGGATTCCGTTGACGCCTGAGGAGGAGGCATGGATTTCCGCCCATCCGGTGATTCGCGCAGGACACGACGCCACCTATTCACCCTACGCGATGCAGGATGCGGCAGGGCAAATCGTGGGCATCGATCCCGATTACCTCGAACTGATCGGGCGTCGCACGGGATTGAATTTTCGCAATGAAGTTCGCAGCGATTGGGGAAAAGTAATTCAGGATTTTAAAGCGGGTGATCTGGATATTTTGCTGAGTTTGGCGCACACGCCGGATCGCGAGGCTTACCTGATTTACACCGATGCGTATGCGACTGCACCGAACGTGATCATCACTCGGAGCGATTCGCCTTATCTCTTCGCGTTGGCCGATTTAAAGGAACGAATCATCGCGATACCGCGCGGGGCGACGGGACTGCGGGCGGATTTGGAGCTGAATGTCCCGGGCAACTCGATTGTGGAATATGATTCCCCCGCCGAATGCTACGAGGCGGTCGCGAAAGGGACGGCCTATGCGGCGGTCGGGGAGGTCGCCAATGCTTCCTATCTCATCAATACCCATCGTTGGACGAATCTCCGTCTCGGGAGCGTCATTTCGTCGTCCACCAAGCTTTACGCGGGCGTCCGCAAGGACTGGCCCATGCTCGCGGAGATCATCAACAAGGCGCTGGCCGGCATGACCGTCGACGATCGGGAGTTAATCAACAATCGCTGGATCGCGGTGGATACCTCGTATTATCATCGTTGGGCGAAGGCCTTTAAAATCAGCGCCATCGTGGCGGCGGTCGCGATCGTTGTGTTTCTGCTGATCTTTTTTCACAACCGACGTCTTGCCCGTGAACTGGCCGAGCGGCGGAAGATTCAAGCCGAGCTCGAGCAAACGCGCGACCGCCTCGTCAAAGCCAGCCAGGAAAAGAGCGAGCTCATGCACATGGTGGCACATGACCTGCGCGGACCGCTGACCTCCATTCAACTTGGCGTCGAGTTGCTGCAAATGGAGCCGCCGTTGAGTCCGGCGAGCCGCGCCACGACCACCTTGCGGGTCAACGAATCAGCCGACCAGATGGCACGGCTCATCAGTGACCTGCTCTCCGCCCAGAATGTCGACGAAGGACGGTTTGCGCTCAATTACGTAGCAGGCGACGCCTGCTATATTGCGAAGGCGGCCATGAGTTCGCTTTCGACGGTGGCGCAGCACAAACAAATCGCGATCGATTCCCGGCTTCCGTCCAAACCGGTGGCATTGACCACTGACTTCGTTGCGATGCAGCAGGTCGTGGACAATTTGCTGTCGAACGCGCTGAAGTATTCCCCGCGGGGAAGCCGCATCGAGATCGCGGTGGCGGAAAATAAAAATTGCTGCCGCATCGAGGTGCGCGACCAGGGACCGGGAGTGAAGCCCGAGGAACGGGAGAAAATTTTTGAGAAATTCGGACGGGGTAGTGCGAAACCGACCCAGGGAGAGGAATCGATCGGCCTCGGACTGTGGATCGTGCGCCGTTTTGCCATGGCGTTGAATGGGACCGTCTGGTGCGAGTCGGGGCCGGGTGGCATCGGTTCCCTGTTCATCGTCGAGGTTCCGCTCATTCCACCACCACCCGCGCCCAGCCAAACCTGACCCCAGGTTAAAGTGGCAGCCCTGCTTCCTTTGCCACTTGTTTGAGCGGTTCGTCGTTGGGAAATACGTGTCGAAGAGCTTGCAAAATAAGATCCGAGTTGGGGGAGAAATTTGCGTGGCCGACTTCTTCGCCGCTCCTGGTGAGATGGACGACGTGGCACATGAAACAGAAATCGAGATCGATAAGTTCCCCGCCGCGGTGAAAACGGAGGCGCAGATAAAATTGCGGCCGTCGTCCGCCGTTGCTGGCTTTCCAATCGTAAGTTTTCCGGTTCAAAAGAAGATCGCGCAGCGTTGCGGCCGTTTCCGGCGGCACGCTGACGAAGGTGGTTTCATCGTAACGTTCCGGGCTGCGATCGACACTGCCATCAGGACGGGTCGCAGCTTGGACGTGATGCAGCAGGCACGCGTCCACCTTGTCGGCGTTGCGCACGAGCCGGAGGTTTTCAGGCGTGCCAAAAAGCTCGGCGACGCTGGCGACGTTTTCGATACAAAACGCCGGAGTGATTAAAAGCGTGGAAATCAGGACGAGGTAGAAGGCTTTCATGGAAGAAGCGGAAACGACGCGAGCAACTGTTGATCGAGAATGCGAGGTGAAACATTCAGGACAAGCGTTGGCATGACTGCTGCGACGTGCGCTGCGAACCCGGGCTTGTGATGTGGCGAAGGATGGTGCACAGAGTGTTCGCGAGAATTTTTCAACCCCCCGAAGCCATGAGCGATCCTGCCTTTTCCCGTCGTCGATTTCTTGGGACAATTTCCACCGCCGCCGCAGCGCTGACGCTCGTCCCGAAAATCAGCCGGGGCGTCGATCGCCCGGCAGGCGGACGCAAACTTGGCGTCGTACTCGTTGGCCTCGGTTATTACTCAACCCACGAACTCGCGCCGGCATTGCTGCAAACGCAATTTTGCAAACTCGCCGGCGTGGTCACGGGCGATCCGGCGAAAGGCGCGAAATGGGCGGCGCAATACGGGTTTCCCGCGACAAGCGTTTACAGTTACGACACGATGGCTCGTTTGGCGGACAACCCGGAGATCGATATCGTTTACGTGGTGACGCCGAACGGGCTGCACGCGGAGCATTGCATTGCGGCGGCGAAGGCCGGCAAGCATGTCATCTGCGAGAAACCGATGGCCAACTCGGTGGCCGAATGCGATGCGATCATCGCGGCATGCAAGCAGGCGGGAGTGCGGTTGTCGGTTGGCTATCGGGTGCACTTCGATCCGTTTCACGCGGAGCTCCGCCGCTTGGCGCGAACGCAGGAGTTTGGTCCGTTCATGAAGATGAACGCAAAATTCGCGTTCCGCATGGGCACGCCGCAATGGCGTGCGCAAAAGAAACTCGCAGGTGGCGGTCCGGTGATGGACCTGGGGGTTTATCTGATTCAGGAATCAATCATGGGGACCAATGAAGTGTCACCGGTGGCGGTGACGGCGCGCGAGTTGCCGAAAAAAAGGCCGGAATTTTTCCGCGACGTGGAGGAGACGATGGAATTCGCGCTGGAATTCCCCGGCGGGGAACGCAGCGATTGCTATACGAGTTACAACGATTCCTACGATCAGTTCCGCGCCGACGCGAAGGGCGGCTGGTTTGAAATCAGTCCCGCGTTCGGCTATCGGGGACTTAAGGCCGCGACCAGCCTCGGCCCGGTAAAGGCGACTCCGCCGATCCAGCAGGCGTTGCAGATGGATGATTTTGCGCAATGTGTGCTCACTGGCAAACCCTCCATTGTCCCCGGGGAAATGGGCCGGCGTGACATGTTGATTGTCGAGGCCGTCTACGCTTCCGCTGCGAGCGGCAAGCGCACCGGGATCAAGATTTAGGAGACTTTCGGACCGCTTGGTTTTTCGCGTGTGGAGGCTGGGTGCCCTTACTCCGCGAGGCATCGGCTGCGCGAACCTAAGCCAGTGGGGTGAGGGCACCCCGCTTACAGTTCCAGACAATCACACTGATTAGAATTCCGCCGAACCGGGCGTGCGGGCGAAAGGGATCACGTCGCGGATATTCGCCACGCCCGTGACGAACATCAGCATCCGTTCAAACCCGAGTCCAAAACCCGCGTGCGGTACGCTGCCGTAGCGGCGAAGATCCAGATACCACCAATAGTCTTTCTCGCTGAGGTGGTGCAGCGCCATACCGGCCTTGAGAATCTCCAATCGTTCCTCGCGCTGGCTGCCGCCGATGATTTCGCCGATGCCGGGAACGAGCAGGTCCATGGCGGCCACGGTTTGTCGTCCGGGTGTGTCGCCGTCGTTGACGCGCATGTAGAACGCCTTGATCGCGCGCGGATAATTATAAACGGTCACCGGACACTTGAAGTGTTCCTCGGTCAGGAAGCGCTCGTGCTCCGATTGCAAATTATCGCCCCATTTCACGGGGTGCTCCCACGCTTTTCCGCTGCGGGCGAGAATGTCGATCGCCTCGGTATAGCTGCAACGTTGGAACGGCCGTTCCAGCACGAAGTCGAGGCGCGAGAGTAGTTCCTTGTCCACAAATTTGCCGAAGAATTCGAGATCTCCGGTGCAGTGCTCGCGCGCGTCCCGGATGAGGTACTTTACGAATTCCTCGGCGAGCGCCATGTCGCCGCCCAGATCGCAAAAAGCGATTTCGGGCTCGATCATCCAGAACTCCGCGGCGTGGCGCGAGGTGTGGGAGTTTTCCGCACGAAACGTCGGGCCGAAGGTATAGATATTTGAAAGCGCGGTGGCGAAAATTTCGCCTTCGAGCTGGCCGCTGACCGTGAGGAAAGTTTTTTTGCCAAAGAAATCCTTCGCGTGGTCGACGTCGCCCTGTTCGGTTTTCGGCGGGTTGCCGACGTCGAGCGTCGTGACCCGGAACATTTCGCCCGCACCCTCAGCGTCGCTGGCCGTGATGATCGGGGCGTGGACATACACGAAATTCTTTTCCTGAAAAAATTGATGCACTGCATACGCCAGCCGGCTGCGGACGCGAAAGACGGCACCGAAGAGATTGGAGCGGGGACGCAAATGGGCGATCTCGCGCAGGAATTCCAAGGTGTGGCCTTTTTTCTGAAGGGGATAAGTGGCGTCTGCCTCGCCGACCACGGCGAACTTTTCCGCGACGACCTCCCATTTCTGGCCCTGGCCTTTCGATTCAACCAGCCGCCCGCGCACCTCGATCGCCGCGCCGGTGTTTGCGCGCGCGACCTCCGGATAGTCTGGCAGCGTGGCATCGACAATCACCTGCACGCCCTTGAGGCAGGAGCCGTCGTTGAGTTCGATAAAGGAAAATACTTTCGCGTCGCGTCGGGTGCGAACCCAGCCCTGCAGGAAAATCGCGTCATTCGGCGCGGTGGCATTGAGGGCGTCTTTGACGAGCGTGCGTGGCATGGTGGTCGGGGAATGCGGAATCAAGGGAATGGCGGCGGATTTAGCAAACGGGGAATGGCGAAAAAAGGCGCGGCATTGACAGTGAGAGCGTATAATGGTGTCCGAAAAAGAATGGGAATATTTCCTTGGGGTGATTCCTTTTCCGGCAACCGGTTTGTGGTGAACGTGGTCACAGTTAACATGAACTCTCACAAACCCCAGTTCGGCCGGTCGGTCCGGTTGATTATTCAGGCGTCAGTGATTTCCGGCGGGCTGGCCTTCATGGCTGGCTGCGCCTCCGAGCCCGATTCCCATATTGTTTCCGCGCCACCGCCACCGCCACCAACGGCGCAACAAGTGATTGTCGCCCAACCGGGTCAACCCGCGACGACCGTCGCCGCACCGGCCACGGCGGTACAGACTCAAAATGGAACGATCATCGTGACCCAAGCGCCTCCCGTCGCGCAGCAGGAAGTGGTGCTCGCGCAACCCTCGCCCGAACACAAATGGGTGCCGGGCTATTGGACGTGGCGGAACGAACGCTATGAGTGGATGGCGGGTCATTGGGAAATTCCACCGAGCCAGAGTTCAGTCTGGGTCGCCCCACATTGGGATCGCCGTTCCGATGGCAGCTATCAATTTTACGAGGGCTATTGGCAATGAGCCGCAGCCCGTGGATTTCTTAGTTCCATAATCGAACGGCGCGGAAACATCCGCGCCGTTTTTTCTAGCCACTCGGGGGCAGTGAGGACTGTCCGTTTGCAGGTGGTTTTGCTTTTGTCCGTAAAACCGTGCAGATCTCCTTCTCTCATGAATGCGATCAAATGCAACAGGACGTTCTGGCTCGGAATTTTGGCGATGAGCCAGATGATCATACTGTGCGGTGCAGCCGGGAAAAAATATCCGATCACGGACTTTGGCGCGGTGGCCGGGAATGGGAAACTTAACACGAGCCAGATCCAGTCCGCGATCAATGCGGCCGCGAAGGACGGCGGCGGGGTGGTGGAAATCCCCGCCGGCGAATTTCGCAGCGGCTCGCTATTTCTGAAACCAGGCGTGGAACTATATCTGGCGGAAGGAGCCCTTCTGCGTGGCTCTGAAAATATTGAAGACTACCCGAAACGCCTGACGCGGATCGAAGGACATTTCGAGCCTTGGCGGATGGCGCTGGTCAACGCGCAGGAAATGAAGCACGTGCGGATCAGCGGGCCCGGTAAACTTAATGGCAGCGGTCCGGTTTATTGGGCGGCCTTCTGGCAGCGGCGAAAACAAAATCCCAAATGCACGAACCTGGAGGTTGAACGTCCGCGGCTGGTGTTCGTCGATCGTTGCCGGGACGTCAGAATCGAAGGCGTGCAGCTGGAGGATTCGGGATTCTGGAATCTTCACCTCTATCGTTGCCAGGGCGTAGTCATTCAAGGCGTTCGGATCACGATTCCGAGTGCGCGTCCCGGTTTGCGGGGACCGAGCACCGACGGCATCGATGTGGACAGCTCACAAAATGTAACCATCAGCCACTGTTATATTTCAACCGGTGACGACGACATTGCGCTCAAGGGCAGCAAGGGTCCGCATGCCGATCAGGATGTCGACAGTCCCCCGGTCGAGAAAATCGCGGTCGAGGACTGTGAGATTGGTGACGGCAATGGACTGATCACCTGTGGCAGCGAGGCCAACACGATCCGCGACGTGACCATCAGGAATTGCCTCATGTCGGGGCACGCGACGGTTCTTACCCTCAAGCTTCGTCCAGACACACCGCAGCACTACGAAAATATCGTGATCGACGGTATCAAGCTCGCCGGCGGCGGTCGCATCTTGAATGTGGCGCCGTGGATGCAGTTTTTCGATCTGGAAGGTCAGCCGCCGCCATCACGGACGGTGGAAAATATCACGATTCGCAACGTCAGTGGCAGCTACCGTGCGTTTGGCCGGCTGCTGGGAAATCCGGGTGACGTCCTGCGCAATATCACCTTGGAAAATTTTCGCGTGGAATTGAAAGAACCCGCACTGCAGCAAGGTGTCGTGGAGAACCTCGTGATGCGTCAAGTTGTGGTGAACGGGGAGAAAGTCGAAGTGGCCATGGGATTTCATCGATGACCGCTGGATGGCGAAATAGGCTGACGTTCCTGTTTCAATTGGGATCTTCCGTTGGGTTGCGAGTTGGTCTTGAGTTGGCGGTAGCTGGCCTCGATGAGGCCGATCCGGTGATCGAAGCGTCACGATCGCCGGTTGCAAATTGAGTTTTCGCGGCATGTGAAAGGAGTTCGTTTACCGCGAATGTGCGTAAGAAATTTGCCCGATTCCGCTTTTCTATTTCGACAACCGCGGATCGGCCTGCTGCATTGACGCCCGATTCTGAACCGGCCCTCGCGGGTCGGTTACCCCCAAACCCTCCAATTGCCTTATGAATCCCAAGCGTTTGTTTGCTGCCAGTTGTATTGCTCTGATCGTTACGGCCATGAGTTTCGCGTTACGCACTGCCGCTGTTTCGGCATGGGCGACGGAATTCAAACTTTCCTATGAACAAGTGGGCGTGGTAAACGCCACTGCATTCTGGGGGTTCACCGTAGCCATGATTTTTGGCGGACCTTTGTGCGATGCGGTTGGTATGAAGCGCATCCTCGGGTTTGCATTTGTGGGCCACCTCGCGGGCATTCTTTTGACGATTTTCGCTTGGAATTATTGGAGTCTTTTTACTGGCACATTGCTTTTCGGTATTGCCAACGGCTCGGTCGAAGCGGCCTGCAATCCTTTAATTACAACGATTTTCCCCAATGATCGCACGACGAAGCTAAATCATTTTCATGCTTGGTTTCCTGGTGGCTTGGTAATTGGTGGTTTGGTCGCATTCGCACTTACAGAGGGTAACATTGGCTGGAAAGTTCAGTTTGCGACGATGTTAATCCCCCTCGTGGTCTATGTTGTCATGTTCTTTGGTCAGGAATTTCCCGAGACGGAACGGGTACAGAAAGGCGTATCGACTGGAACCATGTTTTCGGCGTGCTTGCACCCGCTGTTCCTCGTCATGGTAGCTTGTATGCTGCTGACGGCTGCGACGGAATTTGGGCCTGAACAGTGGATTCCGACGATTATGGGAAATGCTGGTGTGAACGGTGTCTTGGTCTTGGTCTGGATCTGGGGCTTAATGTGGATGGGACGGCAATTTGCCGGGGTCGTTGTACATAAAATGCCTGCTCTTGGCGTATTGTTTATGAGCGCGGTGCTGAGTGCATTGGGATTGTACGCGATGAGTCACAACACAGGTATGATGCTGTTTGTTTCGGCTACGGTTTTTGCGGTCGGTGTCTGCTTTTTCTGGCCCACCATGTTGGGCACAATCAGCGAACGGTTTCCCAATACGGGCGCGCTCGGTCTCGCGATCATGGGTGGAGCAGGTATGTTAAGCAGCAGTTTCGTGGTGCCTTTGGTCGGGCGTGGGTTTGATCAAGGGATCGCTGCCCGCTTGCCGGAAGGGCAAACGATTGCGACACTGACGGCTGCCCCCGCGGGCACTCCTCTCGCTGCTCAGTGGACGCAAATTCAAGCGTCCGCCGGTTTGGAAACGCTGGGTCATGTAGCGGTTATTCCCGCCGCTCTCGCCATCGTCTTCCTGATTCTGCTGCTCACGTGGAAGAAGAAATCAGCGGTGGCGGCAAGCCACTAAGGTTCGTCTGCTTTCGGTGAAATTTACAGCCGGGGTCGATGCCCCCGGCTTTTTTATTTGTCGCCGTCCTGCCTGGGTTACGGACCGGTCTGGATTCGAGCGGTTGTCAGGAATTGGAGTGCGGGTGACCTCGCTCGCGGGAGAAAGGCAGCGGGGGCGCTCCAGTCCGGGCTTCAACTGCGCCCGGACCGTTTCTGCATCAACTCTTCGCGGGCTTTGGCGAGCTGCGAACGTTCTTTTGTGGTGAGGCTGGCCAGCCCGGAGCGCGCGATCTTGTCGAGCAACGCGTCCATTTCGGAGGCGGAGTCTTCCTTGGTCGCGTTGATTTCGATTGTTTTTTCAACTTTAAGATCGGGTAGCACCCGGAGCTTGGGTTTCCGCTGCGGCAAGCGAAATGAGGGCAGCGTGATCCGCCCCTGCTCATAACAGACGAACCCGTACGCATAAGCCGTCGTGACCCAGAGCGAAAATAGGCCTAGCCAGTCGTGATAGGCCAACGCGACGAGTGTGTAGACGGCAACCAGAACGATCGCGACCCACTTGGTGAGCACGTTGAATATCATCATCACGTTCGGGTAGAGCGTCGCAAACGCGATGAACGTTGCGAAGGCGCCAGTTTCACCGACGAGATGCATTGGCCAGCGGAGACCAATGAGAGTGAAAAGAACGGGCATTAACAAATAGAGCCCCACGTAGAAGCGCAGAAAGATCCGCCGGCCGAAGAATTTTTCCAGTTCCCGGCCAAACCACGCGATCATCACCATATCGATGACGAACCCCAATATTGCGTAGCCCTGACCGGGCGGATTGACCAATCCATACGTAAACAGGCGCCAGACCTGTCCGCTGAGCACCTCGGTACTATCGAAAGTCAACCACGCCAGCAGATGGCCCGAATTGGCGAACAGCACCAGGCCACAGACGATCATCGAGACCACGAATACCCCGACGATGAAATGGGCCGCATAAACTGCGTGGTCCCGCACCCACATCAAGGGTTGCTGGTCATCGTCTGAGGTTTCGTATCGGTTCATGTTAGCTGGGAAGATGAGAATGGCTGGATTTCCGTCGCTCGCAAGCAGCGAGACGCGTAATTGCCGATCTGGGTCGGCCTAAACGGGGAAACGCGCCGGGGATACTTTGTAGAAATTGCGACAGCGTACGGCGCCGACAGTTCGATTTCGGATCAATTGATTTTTGGTGGCCCGCTGAAAGCTTCGATGCTTATTGTCGCTTCACTATGAGCCACCCGATCAAAGTGACTGTCTGGAGTGAGTTTCGCCATGAGAAGCAAAACCCGAAGGTGGCGGCGATTTATCCTGAAGGAATGCATCAGGTCATCGCGGGCTTTTTGCGCAAGTCGCCAGACTTGGAAGTTCGTACCGCGACTCTCGACGAGCCGGAGCATGGGCTGACCGAAGCTATCCTGACTGCGACCGACGTGCTGATCTGGTGGGGCCACATGGCTCATCAGGAAGTGCAGGATTCGATCGTCGCGAGAGTGCAGCGCCGGGTGCTGGAGGGAATGGGATTGGTCGTTTTGCATTCCGGGCATCATTCCAAGATTTTTCGCGTCCTGATGGGAACTCACTGTTCATTGAAGTGGCGCGAGGCGACCGACAAAGAGCGTCTCTGGAATATCTGTCCGTCGCATCCAATCACGGCGGGTTTGGGCGAATACTTTGAGATTCCCGCGGAGGAAATGTACGGTGAGCCATTCGGTATTCCGACGCCCGATGAACTGATTTTCATTTCGTGGTTTACGGGGGGTGAAGTTTTCCGGAGCGGCGCAACATGGCAGCGCGGTCACGGGCGCATTTTCTATTTTCGCCCGGGCCATGAAACTTATCCCACGTATCACCTGACACCGGTCCAATTGGTGATCACCAACGCGGTTCGTTGGGCGCGGGCCACCGTCGCCATTCCTGATGCGTGCCCGAAATCCCCCGCGCTTGAGCCCTTGCCGCCGGGATAGTCTGGTTCGTGGAGCGCGGCCGATTTCGCCCGCGAGAATACTGCAGCGGGGTCGCTGCCGCTCCAAGTCTTGCCGAATGGCTTTCTTGATAATTAAAAATCGCGGAACTTTGGACGGTCAGCCCTGCTTCACTTCACCAAGCCAGCGGAGAAGTCGTGGACGTGCATCGCTTCCAGTTTGGCACGGTTGGCGAAGAGCGACGTCAGCTGTTTTGCCTTTTCATCGCCATAGTGCGCGGCAAAGGCGGACTCGACCTTCTTTTGCAGCTGGGGCATGCCTTCCTTGCGGCGGCGACGGTGCCCCAGCGGATACTCGACGACGACTTTTTCGGTTTTCGTTCCGTCCTTATAAAATATCTGGATTGCGTTCGGGATGGAGCGCTTTTCCGGGTCGAGGTAATCCTTGGAATATTGCTTGTCCTCCGTGAGAATCATTTTCGCCCGAAGCGCATCGACGCGCGGATCCGCGGCGAATTTGTCCTCGTAATGTTCAGTCGCGAGACTGCCATAAATTAACGCGATCGCCACCATGTACTGCAAACACTGGTCGCGTTCCGCTGCGCCCTGGAGCGGTCCGCTCTTATCGATGAGCCGGATCGCGGATTCGTGGGTTGAAAGTTCAAGGCGGTCGATTTTATCCAGACGCTGCTTTACGAGCGGATTGAGGAGGGCGGCGCATTCGATCGCGGTTTGGGCGTGGAATTCGGCGGGGTGGGAGATTTTAAACAGGGTGTTTTCCATCACGTAATTCCCCAGCGGACGGATCAGGCGCACGAGGTTGCCTTTGAAGCAAACATCGTTGAATCCCCACGTTTTGGCGGTGAGAGCGGAGGGATAGCCCATCTCGCCTGTCATCGCGATCAGCGCCAGGCGAACGGCGCGGCTGGTAGCGTCGCCAGCCGCCCAAGACTTGCGCGAGCCAGTGTTGGGCGCTTGCCGATAGGTGCGGAGGGCGGATCCATCGAGCCACGCGTTGGAAACGGCGTTGATCACTTGATCCCGCGACCCCCCGAGCATCGCGGTGGTAACCGCGGTCGAGGCCACGCGAACAAGCAGCACATGATCGAGGCCGACGCGGTTGAACGCATTGTCGAGGGCGAGCACGCCCTGGATTTCGTGCGCCCTGATCATCGCGATCAACACTTCGCGCATCGTCAGCGGCGCGCGCTGGATCGGTGGGCGCGAGCCAAAAGCGGTCAAACGCTGGCCCGCGGCTTGGTTGCGGGAAAGCCAGTCGGCGGTCGCGAGAATCGCCCCAAGATTGTCCGATGGGTGACTCAACTCCGCCGCGAGCCAGGTGTCGTTAAAGTCCAGCCAGCGAACGGTCGTGCCGATGTTGAACGCACCTTGCACCGGATCGAGTTCAAAGCGGGTTCCCGGCACGCGCGCGCCGTTGGCCAAGGTCGTTCCGGGTACCACCGGGCCGAGCAGTTTGGTGCACTCAGGATACGATAGCGCCATGATTCCACACGCGATCGTGTCGGCCAGACACCACCGCGCCGTGTCGAGCGCCTCATCGCTTGGCGAGCGCGGATTTAAAACGTAGTCGGCAATTTCGACGAACAGTTTGTCAGGCGAGGGACGGGTGCTGCTGGTAGGGGAAGACATGGAGGAGAAATCCGCGCGAAGGTGGAACAAGATCGGGAGCGGGACGCAACCATGAGGCTTATGGCACGGCTGGTCGCTGACTGTCGAGAACAGGCCCGCATTCGACCGCAAAATTTTCCCTATCGCATGAAATTTGCGTCGACCAGACGGCGAAATTCGCGGTCAAAAGTTGTGGGAAAGCCGCTGACGGAATCGTGGATTGATCCCGGGGGCTACCCTGACAGAATCCAAAACACTTTTCTTTCTTCATGAACTCCGTCACTGCGCAAATCTCCCGCTGGAACGCCGATCGGGCACTCCCGGAAAGCGTCACCGATGAAGTGGCGGTCGAGGAACCATTGGAGATCCGGGTCAATGGCCACAGCGTGGCGGTCACGATGCGCACGCCTGGCCATGATCGCGAGTTGGCCGCGGGATTTTTGCTGACGGAAGGCGTGATCGCCAGCGGGGATGATCTTTTGGATTTGCTCGTGTGCCGGACGCTTCCCGACGGCAAAGCGGGCAATGTGGTCGACGCGCAAGTTTCGCCCCGCGTGACGGTGGATTTCGGGCGATTGACGCGCCACGTCTTCAGCTCGTCCAGTTGCGGTTTGTGCGGCAAGGCCACGCTGGAGTCGGTCTTCCAAAAATTTCCCGGGATAAAATCCGACGCGATCTACGATCCCGGCTTGATCGCGACTTTGCCGGAACGGCTTCAGGCGGCGCAACCCGGCTTTGGTGCCACCGGCGGGTTGCACGCGAGCGCGTTGTTTGGCGGTGACGGGGAGTTGCGGGTTTTGCGCGAGGACGTGGGCCGGCACAACGCGCTCGACAAGGTGCTGGGGCAAGCGCTGCTCGCGGGTCGGTTGCCATTGCACGATGTGCTGCTGCTCGTGAGCGGGCGGGTTTCGTTTGAACTCATGCAAAAGGCGCTCGCGGCCGGCGTGCCGTTCGTCGCCGGCATCGGGGCGCCGAGTTCGCTGGCGGTCGAGTGTGCCCATCAGAGCGGACAAACGTTGGTGGGATTTCTGCGATCTGACCGGATGAACATCTACGCCGGAGCCGAGCGGCTGAACCGTGTAAATGTGGAGGTGCCGTCGTGAAGGTCGTGGCGCTTTATATTTCGCCCGACCACAATTTCTTCGGGCACCACGGCCGGCCGGCGGGTGAAAATCCGATCCTTTCCGTGGACGAAGTGGCCTGTGTGGCCGGCCATGGATTAAAGGGCGACCGGTTTTTCGACTACAAGCCGGGCTACTCCGGGCAGGTGAGTTTTTTTGCGCAGGAAGTTCATGAAAAATTGTGTCGTGAATTCCAACTTGTTCAGGTCCCGAGCAGTGTTTATCGGCGGAACGTCGTCACGTGTGGTTGCGATTTGAACGAACTGATCGGAAAGGAGTTCGAGTTGCAGGGGGTGAAATTTTTCGGCTACAGCGAGTGCAAGCCGTGCTACTGGATGGACCGGGCGGTGGTGGAAGGCGCGGAAAGATGGCTGCGCGGCCACGGCGGGCTGCGCGCGCGGGTTTTATCGGATGGTCCGTTGCGAACGGAGGGCAGATCATGAATTTCTCGGCGGTTTTGCTCGCGGGCGGCAGATCGAGCCGGATGGGTCGCGATAAATCCACGCTGTATTGGAACGGTGCGACGCTGCTCGCGCACCAAGCCGGTATTTTGCGCGAGACGGGCGCCACGCAGCTGTTGCTTTCCGGTCGGGAGGACCAGGTGGAATTGATCGCGGGATTCTCGCTGGTAAAAGACAGCCAGAGCGGTTCCGGGCCAGCGGCGGCCTTGGCGGATGCGTGGCGTGTGACCAACGCGGACGTGTTGTTGGTGCTCGCCGTTGATTCCCCGCGCATTCTTCCGGATTACCTGCGCGAACTCGCCCTCGGTGCGTTGCAGCAGGAACGCTCGGTGGTGCCGGTGCTCAGCGGACGTTACGAGCCCCTCGCTGCCGCGTGGCATCGTTCCTGTCTGATGGAATTTTTCGACGCAGCGGGACGATCACTGCAAAGCGTCTGCGCCGCGCTGGCAAAAAGTGAATTGCTCACCGTGCGTGAAGTAACCGACGGCGAGGCGCAGTTGTTCGAAAATATCAACACTCCCGCCGACTACGAACGGCTCGGGGCGTGGCGTTAATTCTGCCAGTCGTACTTCGTTTGATCCGCCGCCGCGGCGATGGTGATGACCACAGATTTCGACGTCGGCGTGTTACTGGTGTCGGCGACGCTGTCGATCGGCACCAACACATTTCCTTCTGGAAAATAAGTGGCCGTGCAACCACGTGGAATCGGATAAGGCGCGAGCATGAAGGCGGAGGCTTCGCGGGTTTGTCCCTGAAAGTGACTGGTGAGATCGACCAGTTGTCCCTGGACAAATCCCGCTTCACGCATGTCCGTTTCGTTCATGAACAGCACGCGACGGCCGTTGAAAATTCCGCGATAGCGATCATCGAGGCCGTAGATCGAGGTGTTGAACTGATCGTGGCTGCGCAACGTCGTGAGTAAATACTGCCCGGGTCCGGCAGTCGCGCGGGAGAGCGGGTGCGAAATAAATACCGCCTTTCCCGACGGGGTGTCGAATCTGCGTTCGTCGCGCGGGCTATTGGGTAGATAAAAAATCCCCTGGCGAATGCGCTGATTGTAGTTCGTGAAACCGGGCACGATCGCGGCGATTTTATCGCGGATCAAATCGTAATTTGCCACGTAAGCATCCCAATCCACCGGCTTGGTTGCACCCAACACCGCCTTGGCGATGCCGGCGACGATGGCGACTTCACTCAACAAATCCGGTGACGGGGGCGACAGATTTCCCCGGGTGGGATTGATGATGCCCATGCTGTCTTCGCACGTTTGAAATTGTTCGCCGCTGGCCTGAAGGTCGACCTCGGTGCGGCCCAGGCACGGCAGAATCAACGCGGTCCGGCCGGTCACGACGTGGGCGCGGTTCAGTTTGATTGAGACGTGGGCTGTCAAATGGCATTTCCTTAAACCGGCGGCGGTTAATTCGGTGTCGGCTGGCGCGGAGACGAAGTTGCCGCCCATGCCGAAGAAAACTTTTGCGTGGCCTTCATGCATCGCTTTGATCGCTTCGACCGCATCGAAGCCCGATTGGCGTGGTGGCTCGAAACCGAATTCCGCTGCGAGTTTGTCGAGAAACTCCTTCTTCGGCTTGTCCCAGATGCCCACGGTGCGATCACCTTGTACGTTGGAATGCCCGCGCACTGGACAAGGTCCCGCGCCTGGCTTTCCGATGTTGCCACGAAGCAGCAGGAAATTGATTACCTCCTGAATGGTGGCGACCGAGTTCTTGTGTTGGGTAAGTCCCATGCACCAACAGACGATGATACTGCCGGCCTTCATCGCGATCTCCGCCGCCGCCCGGATTTCTTCCCGGGTGAGCCCGGAGTCGGTGACGATTTCCTCCCATGAGACTGCGCGCAACTGAGCCAGCAGTTTTTCGTAATCCTGCGTGTATTGATTGATGAATTCGTGATCGAAAACGCTGCCGGGGCGGTGGTCCTCCTCGGCGAGCATTTCCTTCATCAAGCCTTGCAGGAAAGCCATGTCGCCATTGATGCGGACTGGCAACCAGAGGTCGGTCAGCAGCGTGCCGCTGCCGAGGACAAAGCGCGGAATATGCGCCGGGTGCAGCAAGTCTTGGGGATTTTTGAAATGAAACGAACCCGTTTCAGGCAAGGGATTCACCGTGACGATTTTGCAACCCCGTTCTTTCGCCCGCTGCAGCGCCGTGAGCATGCGCGGGTGATTGGTGCCGGGATTTTGCCCCATGACGAAAATTGCCTCGGCGTGATCGAAGTCGGTGAGCTTGACGCAACCCTTGCCGATGCCAATTGACTGTGAGAGTGCGCTGCCGGTCGACTCGTGGCACATATTGGAACAATCGGGCAGATTGTTTGTGCCATAGGCGCGGGCGAAAAGTTGATAGAGAAAGGCGGTCTCGTTGCTCGTGCGGCCCGACGTATAGAAAACGGCTTCGTTGGGCGACGAGAGCGCCCGCAGTTCTTCCGCAATGACGCCAAACGCATCCGGCCACGACACCGGTTCATAGTGGGTGGCACCGGGCCGCAGAATCATCGGTTCGGTGAGACGTCCCTGGTCACCCAGCCAGAAATCGGATTTCGTGGCGAGATCGGCCAATGAGTGCTCGCGGAAAAAATCGGCCGTTACTTTTTTCTTGGTGGCCTCGTAGGTGACCGCCTTGAAACCGTTCTCGCAAAACTCCGCGACGCTGCGTTTGTCGTCCGGGCTTGGCCACGCGCAGCTCTGGCAATCAAAGCCGTCGAATTGATTCAACTTAAGGGCAGTGCGCACGGTGTTGACGAGGCCGGTATGATGAAGGCCGAACTTGGCGACTTCGGTGAGCGCCTTGATGCCGGCCGCAGTTTTATTGCGGTGACTTTGCTTGAGACCTTTCAGTTCTATCGGTGGCTGGGCACCGGTCGCGAACGGGGAAGCCGGTGGCTGGGATTTCACCTCAACAGTAGGACCGCCAATGGCGGCGCTTGTCAAACGGGGCGAGTAACGAGCGGGCACCTTTTTATTGACTGCCGTTTGCCCGCGGCGGTTCCGGCCGGTTTGCGCGGTGAGAATAGCCACAGGTTAGGCTCGCCACACGGGCGGCGAGTCACCTTAAAGAGAGCCCTGTCCAATTTGCCCGGATGGCGGAATGGTATACGCAACAGACTTAAAATCTGTGACCTGAAAAGGTGTGTGGGTTCGAGTCCCACCCCGGGCACCAATTTAATCTGGAATAGTTTAGGATTGGTTTGGTTGGTTTGAGTGGTCGTGGAATATACCGCGAAATCGCGGTTCAGGTTGGCGGATAGTTGGCCAAACGACTTGACACCCCGACAGGAAAATCCGCTCCCGTCCCTGTGGGAAACGTATCAGTCATTCATCGGCACGGAAAAGTTTACGGATATTCCGCCTACCTCGGTCTGAATCAAAACGGGAAAAGAATCCGAAAGTTCTTCGCGAAACGAGAGGACGCGGAACGTCATGTTAATTCCGAAGGACTGAAACCTTTCTCCATGGATGAATTGTGGGAACGGAAAACGGAGTTGCTCTACAACCTTGACCGAATCCGACGAAGTGGGGTTGAGCTGACGGACGTGGTGACGTTTTTTCTCAAGCATCAACATACGGTCACGCAAAACACCGAGCTTTCGGAATTGGTCGCCGACTTCCTTCACGAAAAACTCCAAGTCGGTCGGTCCATCCAATACGACCGATCCATGAGACAAACTTTTGGTCGGTTTATGAAAACGGTTGGTGAGGACCGCGTCATCGGAACCATAACACCCCAGCTTGTCACCGACTACGTTTATCGCGTCCACAAACACACTAGCCCAACAACCAAACGGAATCTTCTCCGAAATCTCAGCGTGCTGTTCAACTTTGCGGTGAAAAAAGAGAAGCTGGAGAAAAACCCGGTTGAGAAAATTGATCGTCCAACGGTTCCGTTCTCCAAGCCTCACGTGTTGTCTCCATCGGACTTTGAGAAACTCCTTCGTCTGTGTGTCCGAAATAAATGGCACGACCGACTCGCGGTCTTCGTCCTCGTGGGGTTCTGTGGAATACGAGTGGAAGAGTCGTCACGTCTCCTTTGGTCAAACCTCCATCTCCACAAGGGAATCGTTGAGGTGTCGGCGGAAATCGCGAAGAAAGCTGCATTCCGAAACAACGTCATTCCGCCGAACGCGATGTCGTGGTTACGACTGATTGAAGACAAACGACGGACAGGCCCATCATCGGTTCCAATTGGATTCGGCAACTTCGGTCAGCCGTCAAACGAGCAAAAATTTCTTATCGGCAAAACTGCATCCGTCATTCGTTCTGTTCCTACGGACTCGCCTCAAAAATATTCACCCTTGGTGACGTGATTCAGATGATGGGTCACGGTGGAGGTCCCGCGATGGTCCATAGTCATTATAGAAACGTGGTCAGTGAAGAGGACGGGAAGAAGTGGTTCGGAATCATTCCGTGACCAAATCGGTGAAAATCCCCTTGAGGCGGTTCCCCTGACCCATCGGGAGAAGACAGGAGACCCATCTTGGGGCGAGTATCTCGCGTTGGGGTAGGGGTAGGCATAGGGGAGCGGTCTGAAATCGTTCCTGAAGGTTTCTGCCCTATCCCCCGAGGAAAGGGTGATGCTCGTCGTAATCGGTTTTATAAAATGCCAAAAGTCGGTTTTCAGGCCGTCGTAAGTCGTTGATGTATGTCTAGAGTATATTCTTTATTGTGTAACTTTTTGCGCTCAGTCGGGAGGGGCTTCATTTACGACTCAATACATTGCGTATCAGTTTGTTATGATCGCTTTTTATAAAATATTTCTCCATGATTCTAACCATTGAGAGACCAATAACGGTCGCTCTAAAAATAAGTCCAAATCATGAAAAACATGACATCAGATACGAACGATATTCGGGTCCTCCTCAGTGGGATGACCCTTTCACAGAAGAAGGAGTTTCTGTCCAAGATGGCAGAAGAGACCAACAAGGTGACACAGATTGATGACCGTCGGACGACGTTCTTAAACCAACTCAATGAATGGGGTTACACCTCTCCAACGGACTTCCTCATTGAGTGTGAGTTCATCCCCAATCCGTTGGTTAAGAAATCGAGGGTCAAAATCACCGATGACGTTCGGCAAAATGTCGTCACCGACCTCAAATCGGGGGTCTCCACCAAGGAAATCTCCATCAAATACGGAATCACCGAGGACTCGGTTTATAACATCAAGGGAAAGTGTGGTCTGACCAAACCACGGACCAAGACGGTTCAGACACCGTCCGTCACGGTCCCGATTCCAACGGAGTCGGTCACTCCGTCAAACGTCTCCCCAATGGTTGAGTCCCCTGAACTCAAAAAGGAGGTCGCATGAGTGACGAACATTACTTCGGCCCACCCAAGGACGACCGTCCTCGTCACCACTCGGGACCTTTCTTTGACCCTCCATACGGAGACTACGAGGAATACCGTGAAACAACGGACTCACTCCCTGAACGAATGCCTCGCAACATTGAATCCATCAAAAAATGGTTGAGGGAACGAAACCCTCACGGGGACTAATCCTCAATCACAGTTCAACAGGCCGTTCAGTCGGTCAAAAAACCCGCCCCTTTACAGGTGCGGGTCTTTTATTGTCCGCCTCATCCGATTCCCTGTCCGTTCCCATATTTATCAGGAAAGGAAAACATCCCGATGAAAAACAAACCCAAGAAAACCGTCCGTGACCCATTGTCTAAAAAGATTCTCTCCACTCTGAAAAAACAGGGTGTCTGTTGTGGATACGGAGACGAAATGACCAAATTGAGGAAGTCTCCGTGACCATTACGGACGACGAACTCATTGACCTTATTGAAGAGGTTACATCCACCCTCGGTCAGATACTCCTTCGTCATCGGGAACTGACCGAGGGGTTACTTGACCAACAACTGACCGACAGTTCCCGAGACAAAATTGACTCGTTGAAAAAAAATTTGGAGTTGGAAAAAGAAAAACTGTCTCAAATCCAACACCAACAACAACGGAAACGGGAGTTGGAACGGATTAGAAAAAGTCACGAGACCGAAACTCAATCAGAGGGAACTTCACGGTCTCAACTTGTCACGATCCGAGACCAACGAGGACGAGTATTGGGGTGGATTCAATCGGTTGGAAAAAACAGGTTCAACGTCCTTGACGGTCGGAGTCGGTTGGTAGGACGGTTCATCAATGGTCAGACCTATGATTCACGGGGACGTTATGTCGGGAACGGGAATCAGGGACTCCGCATATTGGGTCAGTCGTTGAAGACGTAACAGACTGATTTGATTTGCTGACTACCGTTGAGTCAGGTCGTCTTTTCGGGCCGATGATACGTGACGTTTCTCAACGAACTACTGACGACCTTTGGGAGGAATTTGACCACGCCCTCGGGGGGACTTTCTATAGATCTCCAAAAGCCGACCACATATAGGAAAAAGGATACATCAATAATAACTCTCCCATCAGGGATTAGAATAAGTGAGGTCCTGACGGACCTTGGTCGTTCTTTGGGTGAAAGACTTTTTCTAATCCTATCTAATTTTTATGTCCGTGGTTTGCTCAGAAAAAAGACCACTGGCCAACCCGGAAATTTCCTTCGGGCTCATCGCGACATATTGAGACGGTTGGGAGGGGAACACTATCGGAAGTTGATAGATTACGGACGGAACAAACAGTATATCATTAAGAGTCCGAAACCCGCAATTCAAGGAATCCAAGCTTACGAATACCGCATCAACTCCGACGTGTTGTCGTTGAAGAGTCAGGAACGGTATGACCTGACGACTGTCGCAGCCATTCGGATACGGAAAGCTGACATCCTCCATCGGAAAACCAACTTCGCCAAGACGAGTGAAGTTCATCAGAAAATTGTTCAGAGTATTGACAGTCTGACTTTTGATTACACCGAAGCCATCAAGTATGTCGCCACTCTGTCGGATGCAGACGCGAAATCCCATCGGAAGAACGTCATCGGCCTGTTCATCGCAGGGGAAACTGAATGGGCCACCGACAAGCAGGGACGGAACTACACCTTGATGGTGTCGGTGCCACGGGACATTCGACGGTTTTTCTCCTATGATAATCAGCCGTTGTGGGTGGTTGATATATCGTCATCACAACCGTTGCTTCACGCTCTCCTTTATCCAAACGAATCCGACGAAAAGGAAAAGTATTTGTCCATCGTTGAGGACGGTCGGTTTTGGGATTTCATGAATGACCAAAATGGCGGGACCGTGGATTTGACCGACCCGGACGAACGGTCGGAGTTCAAGGTTCGGATTTTCCGCGAAGTGTTCTTCTCTTATCCCAAATCTAAAAAGGGAAAGCCGAGAACTTTCGCTTCCATTTTCGAGAGGGAGTTTCCGATTTTGTGGTCGGAGATGGACGCGACTAAAATGAAATCGGGACCAAAACAGTCGGGACCTCTCGCGAAGGCGATGCAACAGACGGAAGCCGAAGCCGTCGCCGACGCGGTGTCGTCGTTGAAGGACAGACCGTATCCCCTCATCACCATTCACGACGCGATTGTGACGACAGAGGACGGAGTCGCCGATGTCCGACAATCAATCAAAGCCTCATTCGCCACTGTCGGTCTCAACCCACCACTCTCCGTTAAACGACTTACCGTCTCATAATCATGAATCCGATTTCGGAAAATTTAGTGAAGGGAACCCTTGGTGAACTTCTCGTTCAAGCCCGTCTCCTCTGTTACGGGGTTCAAGCCGCACCTCCATTGAAGGACTCGGGGAACGACCTAATCGCGGTTCGGCATGACCAATTTAGAGCTATTCAAGTAAAGACGACTCAAGGCCCATCCTATGACCTGCCCGAGCCAGATAGACTCTATCACATCTTGGCCGCAGTTCAGTTGGTCGGAGAAGGAGACTACGTGGATTTCGAGAAGTCCAAAATTTATCTCATTTCTTACTCTGAACTCGACGGTCTTTCTCGACAGTTTTCTAAAATCCAAAAATGGGAGATAAATCAGGCCCTTGTGGATTTCCTTTTTCAGAAGGAAGAATAGAACGGTCGAGACTGAAGTCTGGCCATAATTACGGACCATAGACCAACGTCTAACTCCTGTAATAACGCGGTTGACGAGGGTCGGAATCGCGAGTCCTGGACAAGCATGAAAACTAAATCCGTCTCCTACTTCCGAGTATCCACAATCCGTCAGGGTGAATCAGGTCTCGGACTTGATGGCCAACGTGACGTTGTTCGTCGGTTCGTCACCTTGCACGGAATGGAGTCCGTCGGTGAGTTCACCGAGGTTGAGTCAGGGAAGAAGACCGACGCGGAACGTCCTCAACTCTCCGACGCCCTCGCACTGTGTAAGAAACAAGGTGCTACCCTCATCGTCAGTAAATTGGATCGGCTCAGCCGAAACGCTCTTTTCCTCCTCCAACTCCAACAAGCCAATGTGGATTTCATTTGTTGTGATTGTCCCAACGTGGACAGATTCACCGTTGGAATTTTGGCATTGGTCGCCCAACGTGAACGAGAGTTGATTTCGGAACGAACCAAGTCCGCACTTGCTCAAGCACGGAAACGCGGTGTCCGTCTTGGAACCAAAAACCCGAACCGTCAGGTCAAACTCATGATGGAGGGTTATCAACGTGATCGTCAGTCGTTCCTCAACCGTGTCAGTCCCATCGTTCAGGAAATTAAATCAAGTGGAGTGACGACGCTGACAGAAATTGCTTTGTGTCTGACTCGTCGTGGAATTCCGACGCGGAACGGGAAGTCGGTTTGGTTTCCTTCAACGGTGAAGACCGTGGTTGGACGAGAAATTTTTCGCACGAAATGAGCGGACGCGACGGCATTTTGAGCCGGATTTGCGAAATCTTTTCGGGCTATTATTTCTTGGGAAAATCAAACGTTACTCCGGCATCTACCGCAGCATCTTGAATGCGACCTTCCGCTTCACGGATGTCGTTAGGTCCACCGATCAAAATGCCGAAACCTCTCCTGCTTGCAACAACCTCTATATAGTTCTTCCAAGCTAATCGGAATTTTTCCGGACAACCTGTGACGTCAATAGTTTGGAGGGCTGCAGTATAGGCCACAAAATTCACGTTCTGGTGGTTGGGTCCTTCCGATCTTTCTAACGCGGCTTTCTTCTCATTGAGGACATGAATAATCACTTTGGCCCCTTCGTGTCGGGAGCACGACGTGGAAACTGCGACAGTACTCCCGAGTAAAAGGACCAATAGAATAAACTTTTTCATCGTGATTAGTTCTAAAAACCGGGGTCTGGAAAGTCTCTCAACTTGATCTCAATCCGTCCGCAAAGAGCTGGCAAGCGTATTTGGTTTCATTGAATAGGCGGGGTCTCAAGATGATGGAGCTAGTCCGTATCTTTTGAGCATCAAGAAATCGCTCGATCAACCGCACCCTGACTCATCTCCGTGATGTCGTGAAAGACCTTACCTAGACGACGAAGCTCGTGTCTTCTGAGCCGAATTGTTCTCCGTCTGTGACCGTTCCCCTTCAGCCATCCAACCAACGGGGAGCATAGTGTGTCAGGAATCCATATATACGGACTTGCTCCGAAACTATCACTTGAATGATTCAACATAGTGACGACGGAAGACGATAAAATCAGTCACATCCTTTCGGTAAGCACCGACACGGTGAAAACCGTCAGTTCAACGTGTGATTGAGTTCGTCGTCATTCGTTCTACTGCCGACAACAAAACCTTGTTTGTCAGGGAGGCGGTTCGCCAACGACTCCAACCAAACCACTCGCCAATCAAAACCGTAACGCGTCATCGGCCAAATCACTACGGATGGTTACGACAACGTGACTTAAAATCTGTGACCTGAAAAGGTGTGTGGGTTCGAGTCCCACTCCGGGCACCAAACTTAATTCTTTTGCGAGAGAGACTTAAGTTTGGGGCGAAGCAAATTTACCAGTTGATGTGGCAACTTCTGCGTGTCCTTCACTGCATCGTTTGTCTTAAAGCGTTTCAATAATCGTTTGGCGCCATTTTCTGGCGCCTTTCCGGCTGGGTATCCGGGGTTCGAATCCGTAAGAATTTTAAGAAGCGGGAGGAAGCCAGTGCCGAAAAAACAGCACGGAAATTAAGACTGCTCCAAGGGCTCAGGTCTGCGGATGAGTGCGACCTTTCTTACCGATGGACAACTTCGCGAAGCGGAAGACGCGTTTCGTCACCTCGAAGGTCGTTCGCGTTCGTTACTCTCATGCAGTACGCAGTCTCAGCGGGTACTTGGCCGGTAGACGCAACGAGATCTTGGATACTTGGCGCGAAGCCGCCGACGCGGACCCTGAACAAACCGCTGTTGGGGTGCTCACCCGCACACAGTTCAGCGACCATATTCCGCCTTTGCTCGATGCGTTTCGAGCGCAAACTTTCGGCGCGATCCGGCGGCACAAGTGCCGCGGCTGCCGACCAAGCGAAGGAGCGAGAAGATGTGATGCATGGGATTCAACGCTGGCAACAAGGCTATCGTTTGACGGAACTGATGCACGAATGGGGTCATCTCCACCGCTGCTCGGCGGCTGAAATATGCTCATTCGTAATCTCCAACCGGGAGATCGAGTGCGAGACCGTAATTTTTGCCCACGATGAGTTGATCAGTTTGCAGTTCAGGTGTTTGAAGTTGCAGTGCTCGTGTGGCGATGCCGGGAAAAATCCAGCGCAACCACGAGCTAACCGGGTTTCCCTGACGACAGGGCCGGCGATTACCCGGTGGCGTTTCGACAATGAAAATGTTTAAATATCGAAGCCGCTCCCGCTCAGCGGGCGGGCGCCCGCATCGCAAATGGATGAACAGTACTTCCCGGGATTTTTCCCATCATGCACACATCGGGTTTTTACGGCCATAAACTAGGCCCACGAAAATTCTCCTGATCCACGAGTGATTTAAGTGAGCTCGACATGGGTATGCATGCTTGAAGCAAACTTTTGATTCAATGATCGGTGCATTAAAAGTATATAGTCGAATGTTCGCTCTTCGTTTGCGCCGTTCCTGGCGTCGTCGCGGGAATCTGCGAACTTTGACCCACAAGCCCGGGTCATGGCTGGTTTCACTAAATTCTCCTTCCAACGGCCTTTTCGCTCACCTTTCTTGGTGCGTTGCGATATGGATGCGGGCGCGGGCCCAAGGTAGTTCTGTTACCATTCGAGCGATCAGTCCGCAATACGGACGATCGACTGGCAGTGTGGATTGGTACGATTTGCTGTTTCTAAATAGAAATCCAGTTTCTTCCCGCGGTGCGGCCATCCTGACAATCACGGAATATGAGGAATGGCCGGACTTCGAACTCGCATTAGACGGTGTGACTTTGATTGAAGCGAATGCGTTATTCAATCACTTCAGTGGACTTAGTCGCTCAATCGCGGATGAGGTGGATCAATTCTGCCATGAGCATTGGCACTCGGAGCAGGTACTCGGAGTGCACTATCGTGGAACTGATAAATTCCTTGAGGCTCCTCCTGTGTCGCTGGAAGAAATGATTAGTCTCGTTAAAAAAACTGCCGCACTCTGGCCCGAATTGAAGATTATTTTTGTCGCTACCGACGAAAGTGGTTTCATTCCGGCTCTTCGTGCCGCGTTGACCACCCATCATATTGTTAGTGTGGAAGGCACCTTGCGGTCTGAAAACGGCCAGCCAGTTCACCGATTGCCTGGGGTTGACGGTCAAAGACGAGCGCGCGAGGCAGTTGTGGACTGCGTAATTTTATCTCGTACATCCCTGCTCTTAAAATCGGCTTCAATGCTTTCAGGCTGGGCTGCGGTTCTGAATCCGGCACTGCCGACGGTCTTGGTAAATCCTCCCTATGCTGACAGGAACTTTTTCCCCGATTCTTTGCTGCCTTCCCGTATGTCGGATCTCCCCGCGCTCGTTGCTTCGATCCGTGAGAAAGCAGATATGCGTGTGAGCGGGGAGAAAGGATTCGTACCGATCCAATGACTGACGAATTACGCATTTCCTCCACCATTCGTAACGGCGAAACTATTCTAACAAACAAAGCGGTCGCACAGTTCAAGACACTCTTTGAGTGAATATCGATTTACTCAAAGGAGGTTCAAATTCATCGAACGTGTTTTCACAGGACATTGGTTTCAGGCTATTCGGCTCGTGCTCATGGGCGTGTCACATTTAACGGGCGGCTTTGCGCTAAAAACGCCTCCGCCTCTTGCGACTCGGTTTGCAACATGGGAGCGGCCGCAGCGGCACCGGGAACTGGCGCGGGGAAGGAGTCGGCGAACGGCAAAGGAAGCGAAGGCGTGAACGGGTGTGAAAGGACATATTTTCTCTTATTCTTCATCCCATCGAATGGTTAATGGGGTACATAATCTATATTAACTATTCGCTTGATGCGTCTACTATGCCTAAACTAAATCGAAATATGTGCCCGGGCTTTCTTCAATTTAATCGAGGTGTATTTCGTGGCTAGCTGCTCACAGGCAGCTGTGCTCGATCACAAACACGTCTGGCATCCGTTTACTCAGATGCTGGAGTACACGGCACAGCCTGCGATGGTTATAGTTTCAGGGCGGGGAGGCTGGTTAACAGATTTGGAAGGCCGTACCTACCTTGATGGAAACGCTTCGATTTGGACAAACGTTCACGGTCACAACGATCCGGATCTCAACGCGGCACTCCAAAAGCAACTTGGTCGCGTGGCTCATTCTACGATGTTGGGACTAGCACATGCGCCCGGGGCGGAATTGGCCGCCGAACTCAGTGCGCTCGCCCCGAAAGGTCTTACACGCACTTTTTTTTCGGATAACGGTTCCGGCGCGGTGGAGATCGCCTTGAAGATGTCGTTTCAATATTGGCAATTGGCCGGCCTTTCTGAAAAACGCGAAGTGATCGGCCTTGCCGGGGGCTATCACGGCGATACGTTTGGTACCATGGCGGTGGGGGACAGCGGGTTCTTCCACGACCGATTTCGCCACTGGTGCTTTCCCGCCAATTACTTTCCTGCTCCGCGTTGTCGCGAATCGGCTGGAATCATATACGAGGCCGATTCCACCGCCAGCCTCGCGTCGCTCCGCACCTTGCTCGAGCAGCACGCCCAACAGACTGCATGCTTGATTATGGAGCCATCGGTCCAGGGGGCCGCCGGGATGCGGTTGCAGCCTCCAGGATTTGTCCGGGCGGTGGCTGATCTCTGTCGTGAGTTCAACGTCCACCTCATCCTCGACGAGGTCTTCGTGGGCTTCGCCCGGTTGGGACCGATGATGGTGTGCGCCGAGGAAGGAATCACTCCCGATTTTCTTTGTCTGGCAAAAGGACTCACCGGCGGTTACCTGCCGCTGGCCGCCACGCTGGTGCGGGAGGAAATATACGAAGCCTTTCTTGGCGACTACGCCAGCGGCCGTGCTTTTTTCCACGGGCACACGTTCACGGGTAATCCGTTGGCGGCAGCCGTAGCCTTAGAGAACATCCGCAAACTTCGGCCTTTGGTCGAAACGAATACCATCAGGGTCCGCTCCTGTCATTTCGGCGCATCGCTTACAAAGGCATTTACCGACTGTCCCTTCGTTTCCGATCTGCGGCAGCGGGGTCACGCGGCGGCCGTTGATCTCGTTCAAGCCGACGGCGCGCGCTTCCCCGTGAATCTCCGGGTCGGCCAGCAGGTTTGCCTCCGCGCTCGCGCTCACGACGTGTTACTGCGTCCACTCGGCGACTCTTTGTTGCTGGTCCCTCCGCTCTGTCTCACACCCGAAGAACTCACTTTCCTGGTGGACCGCACGCTCCGCGCAATGCTCGACGTCCTCCCCATTCTCTCCTCTCCATGAAAAACACTCTCACGCTAACTGACCTTCAGGTCCTCTACGCCTTGCCTTTCCCCGAACTGCTCTTTCGTGCCCAGGAAGTCCACCGCGTGCATCACGACCCGGCCGCAGTGCAGTTGTGCACCCTGCAGTCCATCAAGACCGGACGTTGCCCGGAAAATTGCAGTTACTGTCCTCAGTCGGCGCACCACCACACCAGCCTTGAGCCGGAACCAATGATGGTGGTCGACGACATCGTCGCCAGCGCGAGAGCGGCTCGCGCCGGCGGAGCCTCGCGTTTTTGCATGGGCGCCGCCTGGCGCGAAGTACGTAACGGAGCTCAGTTTGACTCTGTCCTCGCCGCGGTACAGGGCGTGTCCGGTCTCGGATTGGAGGTGTGCTGCACACTTGGCATGCTCGATGGGGAACAGGCGGCGCGGTTGAAGGAGGCCGGCTGCAGCGTTTACAACCACAACTTGGATACATCACGTGAGTTCTATCCCGAGATCGTCACCACGCGCACGTATGACGACCGGTTACGCACGCTGGCCTTCGTGCGCTCGGCCGGCCTGGAAGTTTGTTCTGGTGGCATTCTTGGGATGGGTGAGGCCGTCGAAGACCGTCTGAAACTTCTGCATGAGCTGGCCCAGCTCGATCCCCAGCCGGATTCGGTTCCGATCAACGCCTTGGTGCCGGTGGGCGGGACCCCTCTCGCCAACACGTCGCGGGTGGATTCCTTCGAATTCGTACGCGTGATCGCTCTGGCTCGGATTCTAATTCCAAAGGCGATGGTGCGGCTCTCCGCGGGCCGCCGTGAGATGAGCCCCGAAATGCAGGCGCTCTGTTTCCTAGCCGGGGCCAACAGCATTTTTCTCGGAGACAAATTACTGACGACTCCAAATCCAGAGCGTTCCGATGACTTCCAATTACTCAAGCGTCTTGGCATGCACCCGCTCGCCCCCGCTCACGTCACCGTCTGATCTCATGCGCAGCGTCTTGGTTACCGGGACCGACACCGGAGTGGGAAAAACTCAAGTTTGCGGTGCCCTGGCCCGTTTGCTCGCGAACTCCGGCGCACGGGTGCAAGTCGTGAAGCTGGTCGAATGCGGGCACCAGTCACTGGAAGAGGGTGATGCAATGCGGGCGCAACAACTCGCCAACTGTGCGGGAGTGGAGCCGATGACAGTCCTCTCTTTTCCTCTGGCACTGGCGCCGCTCGCGGCAGCGGCTGATGCCGGCGTGGAGCTTTCACTCAGCCGTTTAATTTCGCTTTATGATTCCCTGCCGCCCTGTGATTGGCGAATCATCGAGGGGGCGGGCGGAATCGCGGTGCCACTGGACCGGAGCGGAGCCGACTGGGCTGATTTTGCTGATCAGGCCGATATTGACGAAGTGGTCCTCGTGGTGCCCGAACGACTCGGAGCTATCAACCAGACCCGCCTGGCGTACGCGTACGCCTGCGATCGCGGGCTTCGTCCGAAAATTTGGTTCAACGCGACCATTCCTGTCGAACCGGCGGTGGCTTCCTCCCATCGCACTGGCCTGCAGCAACTGGGCCTCGGCGTTTTCGCCTCGCAGTCTTTTACTGCAACCCTGCCCGATCACCCGGAACAAGTGCTTGCCACCTTGCTTGCAGCCGAGCCTCCGCTGCCGAATTTCCCGGCTTCCGGCGACTTCGTCACCCGGCGATCGACCATCGTCCTCGCAGAACGCGACCGACAGGGGCTTCGACGGCAACTGCGAGTACTGACGGAGCGTTCGGACCGACTCCTCAATCTCGCCGACAACGATTACCTGGATCTGTCGCACGATCCAGCAGTGCGGGCCGCCGTTCAATCGGCGGCACTCAAATATGGCACCTCCGCTTCGGCCTCTCCCTTGATCACAGGCTGGCTTGAGACTCACGCACGGCTCGTGCAAGAGTTGTGTACCTGGCACGGCTTTGAGCACGGCTTGTTGTGGAGCAGCGGCTACGCGGCAAATTCCGCGATCCTCGGCACGTTACCGCAAAAAGGCGACGTAGTACTGGCCGATCGGTTGATCCACCATAGCATGATCGCCGGCCTGCGGCGCAGTGGCGCGCGATTGAAGCGTTATCCCCACCTTGATCTGCAGCGACTGGAGGCAGAACTCGCCTTGGTGGAACCCCACCCGGCGTTTGTCGTGACAGAAACGGTGTTCAGCATGGATGGCGACTATCCAGACCTGCGGCGAATGGCCGCGTTAAAAGAAAAATACCGATTTTTCTGGGTCGTCGACGAGGCCCACGCGCTCGGTTGGTACGGCCCCGGTGGCTCGGGCATGGCGCGCGCCGCCGGAGTGCATGGCCAGGTGGATATTTTGGTCGGCACGCTCGGGAAAACCCTGGCCTCAGGCGGAGCCTACGCCCTTTTTTCGAGCGCTGCGGTACGCGATTATCTGATTAATCACGCAGGCGAGTTTATCTACTCCACCAGCCTGCCCCCGACCGCAGTAGCCGCAGCAAGCGCGGCGCTTTCGCGAGTCCAGGAGCTCTCGGTCAACCAGGCATCGTGGCAAGGCTTGGCGCGGAATTTCCGCCAACGCCTCCGCAGCACCGGCTGGAAGGTGCCGGACGGCGACTCACCAGTCGTTCCGGTGCATGTCGGTCCGGCGACTGAGACTGTTGCGCTCGCCGCCGCCTTGAGGGCCGATGGTATTATCGCTGGCGCGGTGCGTCCACCCACTGTGCCAGAGGGCACGAGCCGCCTCCGCTTCTCCCTGAAACGAACCCTGACTGAGGCGGACGTAATCCGGGTGCTTGAGATCATGACCAAGTGGAGACATCGCGTATGAAAATAGCCTGGGTTCTCGGTTGGGCCGTACCGAAGCAATGGTTCGCGCACTATGCAGAAAGTCTTTTTCCGAAAGACACTCATGTTTTTATCGAGCCGGGGCCGGACACTTGGGATCAGCTCGAACAGGAAAGTCCATTCGACGCCCTTGGTGGCTACTCGCTTGGCGCCCAACTCCTGTTGGAAAATCCGGCGCGGGCTTCACGTCTAGCCGCGAAGATTGGGTTGTTCGCACCCATTTTTGCATTCGTCGACGAGGCCGGGCTCGGAGGCAAGGTTTCGCGCACTCAGGTCCGGTATTTATCGAAATGGCTGCGACGCGACCGCCAAGCCGCCCTGGCGGATTTCTATCAGCGGACACGCATGGATATTCCCGTCGCCTGGAGTGGCGAGATTCCTCTCACGCGGCTTGATTGGGGATTGAGTCATCTCGAATCCGGAGCGGCGAAACCTCCCGCCCCCGACGGCTGGAAACTCTACTGCGGGACAGCTGATCCCCTGCTCAACGGCGAGTGCCTCGCTACTCTTGATCCTGCAGTGATCCTAGTTCCTGAAGGCACCCATCATCCGGAAATGCTGCTCCAAGCCTGGATCCCGGAATTGCAAAAATGAGCGCCGTGGCCAACGCCAGTTTTTCCCGTGCCGCGTCGCGCTACCGCCGCTTTGCTCAGGTGCAGACTGTAATGGCTGATTGGCTGGCCGAATGCGCGCCGATCCAGACGAGCGGTTCCGCACTCGAAGTGGGGGCCGGAACGGGCCTGTTCACCCAACGAATTTTCCCATGGAAAGGACATTATGTCGCGACTGACTTGTCGCCACAGATGTGCGCGGAAGGGCAGCAAATATTGCCTGAAATCGAATGGGTGGTCATGCCGGCGGAACGCCCACTGCCCGGACCCTGGGATTGGATCTTCAGTGCCAGTATGCTGCAATGGTTAAGCGATCCCGTCTCTGTCATGAATTCATGGCGACAAGTACTCCGCCCGGGAGGAAAAATCCTGGCAGGGTTTTTCGTGGACGGCAGTCTGCCGGAACTGCGCCACGTCACGCAGGGGTGGTCTCCGCTCACCTGGCGTTCCTCCCATTTCTGGGAGGAAACAATTCGTCAATCAGGACTGAACCTAACGCGGAGCGAATGCGTGGAGCGCGTTTTCTGGCACAACTCAGCGATTGAAATATTACGTGGCCTCCATGGCGTGGGTGCTTCGCCAATCCGGCGTTATGGGCATCGGGAAATGTTGAGCATACTCAAACGATACGAAGCGGAATTCCGGGTCGGCACCCAGGTCAGGTCCACCTGGAAATTCTACCGTTTTGAAGCCACGATTTAAGAATTTCATTTATACGGGATAATCCCGCCGGATTCTTCTACAGAGGCGCCCGAAGAAACTATCGGTCGGTCCAGACCATATGTTGGTCCCACAACCCCTCTGATTCGAGCAGTGAACGCATACTCAGGTTCACACGCCTCTGCGAATGGGATATTTTTCGAGGAACTGGTTTGTTCTTTTGGCCGTCCAAAAGGAAATCCATTTCGCCGGGGGGAACATATGAAAAACGACCTGCGCAATTTTAAACGGTTCATGAAGGTCCGCGAGGAGGCCTCGCGGGCTTTCGTCAACGGCGACATCGCTCCACTCGATGCCATTTCCACCCAGGTTTCGCCTGCGAGTATTTTTGACCCGAAAGGGGACTGTGTGGTCGGTGCCAAAAAGGTTAACGCGGTCAACGCCGCCGGCGCCCGCGCTTTTGTGCCGGTGGGAAAGAGCAGGTTCAAGGTGATCCAGATGGAACTGGGTAAGAGGGTTGCTTTTTGGGCGGGGATCCAACGTGCCACTGTGCGGATCAAGGGAAAACCTCAGCCGGTCCCGATGGACTTTAGGGTGACCGAGGGTTTCCGCTGCGAAAACGGTGAATGGAAATTGGTTCATCGGCACGCTGATCCTTTGCCTGCCGGGTCCAAAAAGAAAAAATCCTAGCCCGATCCAACGGTGGGTTCCCCGTGTTCATTCATTGGTCGGAGGTAAATAATTTCTCGATGCCAAGGCCAAATACCAAGTCCCGTCGGTACGCGTGCTTTCTCGTCGCGGATCAACCGGGGCGGGGCGCGCGATGCATTTGGATGAGGCGTTATTGGTTACGCAGGATGCCGCGCGCGGACCTCAGGTTTGGCGATTCCGTTTCGAATACGATCTCACCGGGGGTGTGCGTCGTTTGCACGAAAACTTGCGCGAGCCCGTTGAACGCGGAGCGGCTGGTGCCCTTACGCTGACCGCTCCTGTAGCATTCCTGGGTTCTTTGGGTATAAAGCACTAGCACTTTGGTTGTAGATGCAACTATGACGTTCCGCTGATTGAAATGAGGAACGATGGATGGCACCGTTCATCTCGTGACCCGGAGGTTTTCGCTTACAGCTTGTCCGCTATTCACTCTGTTGTGCTTCCGTGGCAGTTGACAAAAATAACCGATGATTTCACGCCGGCAAATTCCGAAGGAGCCCGAAATTCTGGTCGTTCCCGAAGTGAGCACGGCTCGATTCTTTTTCGATCTCCTCTCTCCCCAAAGGTCGGACGCTTTTCATTTACCCATTCTTTGATTACCGCACCCGCTCTAGCGGAATTCCTCATGTAGATCGCCCGAAAGAGGGGTGCGGCTACACTTCTTTTTCTCCCCTTGGCGGGCATCCATGTTCGCACCTGATTTCGGTGACTCATTTCGAGTTGCCGGCTCTCAACCATACCCCGAATATGAAAACCATCAGTATAAACGCCAGTCGTTCGTCTGGCGCGCGTTCGCTCACAGGAATACTCTCCTGTTTTTTCACCCAATCCTTCAGTGCTGGCCGTAAATTTTTTATTGGCGGTGCCCTTATTGGCGGCGCCCTCGTGGTCCATGCCGGCACGTGTACGATCAATGTCACGGCCAACCAGCAAACCATCGATGGCTTCGGTTTCGCCAGCGTATTTGCTTCAGTTCTGACCGGCGCGCAGGCCGATACGTTTTTCGGCACGGGCGGTGGCCAGCTCGGATTTTCCCTGCTGCGCGTTTACATCAGCGAAAACAGCAGCTTTGCCACGGACGCGAGCAATGCTTCGCTGGCACATGCGCGTGGAGCCAAGGTGCTGGGAACGGCTTGGACGCCCCCGCCTTCAATGAAGAGCAACAACAGCTCCGTCGGCGGTATCCTGAACACCAGCCAATACGGCGCCTATGCCTCTTATCTTGCGAGCGCGGCCTCTTCGATCGGGGTGGACTATGTCTCGTTTCAAAACGAGCCCGATATCACCGTGTCGTACCAGTCCTGTTCTTGGACTCCGGCTCAGATGCTCACGTTCGTCAAAAATAATGCATCCGCCATCGGCAAGCCCATCGTGATGCCGGAATCCTTTCACTTCGCCGACACTTATTCGGATCCCACGCTGAACGATTCCACGACGGTGACTAAAATCACATTTGTTGGCGGACACATTTATGGGAGCGGCAACACGGTTCACCAGAACGCCCTCAATCACGGCAAGCACGTGTGGATGACGGAGCATTACAATGACGGCCAGACCATCGGCAACGCGATCACTGACGCCAAGGAAATCAGCGATTGCATGAACAATCAAATGAGCGCCTACATCTGGTGGCGGGCTTATCACGATACGCTGGCGACCGACGATCTCATCAGTGGCAGTACTCCACTGAAAAATGGCTATGCGGTCGGCCAGTTTGCAAAATATATCCGGCCCGGAAAGGTCCGCTGCAATTCGACCTACAATCCCAGCACCAACATCTACGTGACGGCCTATCACAACAACGGCATGGTGATTGTGGCGGTAAACACCGGGAGCTCGTCCGTGAGCCAGACCTTCGCGTTGCAAAACGTATCGGGTGTAACCTCGCTGCTCACGAACCGCACTTCATCCAGTGAAAACATGGCCGCCGTGTCGACGGCCACGGTTACGAGTAACGCGTTCACCTACACGCTGCCGGCGCAAAGCGTCACGACGTTCCATCAATTCTGATTGGCTAAACGATGGTTCGCGGACTGGATGGTTCGCGAACCATTTTCCATTTCACGTCATGAAAAACGGGTACGCGATTTCAGTGGGCGTTAATGCGGTACTGCTTTCAATTTTGGTAGCGCAATGGACGGCCATGCACGCGCCGGTGGTGAATCCACGGACCGGCGGGGTCGCGACACCGGCCTTCTCGCGACACAATGGATCGCAACCATCACGAGCAACGGGCGTCGGGCCTGTTCCCTTCATCGATGGATGGCGAAACTGGATTGATCCGTTGCGCGCGGCCCAGGTGCCGACGGATGTGCTCGCCGGATTGGTGCAGGCGGATTTCGATCACCGCTGGCAGACGCGCCAAAGCGCGCTTCAGGCGAAATATATGCGCGGCGAAATCGATGCTGACGGCTTGGCTGCCGCCGGTCTTGAGCATGATGCCGAACTCAGGCGAGAATTGCAGGCGGCACTCGGCCCCGGCCCATTTCGTGAATGGGATATGAACCGATTGCTCGCGGGGTTGAATGTCGACCGGATGCAACTTTCCGACCGTGAGCGCGGTGCCGTGTACGACTTGGAGCGCAACTTGCGCGACGAACTACAGCAGGCACAGGTGGAAAGATTCAAAGGCCGGATCGACCAAGCCACGTTGAACGCGCAGGAACAGCAGGCGCAGGAGGCCGCCAACCAGAGGCTGAGCGCGCTGCTCGGTGAACAACGGGCTTCCGGACTCCAAGGCGCGGATGATACCTTGGGCAGATTGAAACGCGCTTTGAACGACCTGCCTCTGGCACCGACTCAATTGGACGCGCTGACTCACGCCCAAGAAGAATGGGATCGCCAGCGATCAAACCTGGTTTCGCTCCAAGTCAATACGCAGAACCCGGCGCTGGACGATGCGATTCAAGCGAACGACGAGGAGTGGCGGAGGAAATTCGAACAGATTGCCGGCCCCGAAGCTTTTGACCGTTACGTGAGCTCGCAGGATAGCCGCTACGTGGACCTGCAGCGATTCGCGACGCAGTGGGGCCTGAAGCCGGGCAAGATCGATGATGTATTCGCATCCATCGAAAACTTCGAGGATACGGTGCGTGAATTTCGCAGTGACGCCAGCGACCGAAACGTTGCCCCATCGGAAATAAATGCAACGCTGGAACAGTTCACCCAGCGGACGGAACAGGATCTGAAAGCGCAACTGGGCGACACCACTTATGCTCGGTTGGAATCGAACGGCATCAAGATCGCGCTGACACCCTGAGCTGACGTTGCGCTTTCGCGTGGAGTTTACTATTCGATATCGATCAGTCCATGGCGCACCGCGACCACGAGGGCTTCGGTGCGCGCGGTCACTTCCAATTTCGAAAGAATGCTCGTTACGTGGACCTTCACCGTTCCCTCGGTGACGCCAAGGGCCGCGCCGATTTCCTTGTTGAGGCGGCCTTTCGCGATCAATTTTAGCACCTCTTTCTCGCGTTCCGAAAGTTGGGTGAAAATGCGTTCGCTCATGCGAACCGCCAGTTCCGGCGGAACGTATTTTTCACCCGCGTGAACTTGACGGATAGCTTCAAGCAGCCGCTCCAGTTTCATGTCCTTGACGACGAAACCGGCAGCACCGAGCTTGAGCGCCTGATACACTTCCTCTCCGCGCGCGGAGTTGCTGAAGACCACGATCCGCGCGCTGGGAAATGCCGCACGGAGGGCCTGAATCGTTTCAAGTCCGCCCATTCCGGGCATGCGCAAATCCAGAAGCGTTATATCCGGTCGATGGATGCGATGGGCCTCGACGGCTTCTTCTCCTGACTCAACCGCCGCGACGACTTCCATGTCGGGTTGGTCCGAGGCCGCGGTGACGAGACCGACACGCATGAGCATGTGATCGTCGACGACCAGGATGCGGATTTTTTCAGGCGGGGTGGTTTTGGCCGTTGATGTCATTGGAGGGGGATTTCAAGGATACACTTACCGTGATGGTGGTGCCGGTTCCCGGCGAGCTTGCAACGTGAAGGTCGGCCTTCATTGAGCGGGCCCGCGTGCGCATTCCGCGAAGTCCAAAATGGCCTTCCATGTTGGCGCGAAGTGCTGGATCGAATCCCGCGCCATCATCCGCGATGGTCAGCCGCACGGCCTCGGTTTCCCGGCTTAGGGTTACTTCGATGTGTTTTGCGTTCGCGTGTTTCACTGCGTTGGTGATCGCCTCCTGCGCGATTCTGAGGAGGTTGTGCTGAACGCCGGAGTCGAGGGAAATCGGTTGATCGGGAATGCCGACGTTCATCCGGATTGATCCGGAATTGATGAAGCCGGCGAGTTTTCCAAGCGCGTCACCGAGATTGGAATTCTCAAGGAGAGGGGACTCCAGATTCAGGACCGAGTGTTGGATTTCCTCGCGCGTGTACGAGAGCATGCCACGTACGATGTTGAGCCGCGCCCGCACTTCCGGCGAGATGGACGCAGTGGTAATGGTGGTGTCCAGTTGAAGGATCGAGCCGCTCAGGCCCTGTTGCAGGCTGTCGTGAATTTCCCCGGCGAGGCGGTTCCGTTCCACCATGGTGGCGGCATTGCGGGTTTCCTCATTCAATTTTTCCATCGTCACGTGAAGCTCGTGGGTGCGCTCTTCCACCGTGCGCTCAAGCGCTTCATTGCGGAGCAATGACCGGTGATTGGTCCAACGCGCAATACCTGCAATCAGCAGTAACAGGACCACGGCGTATACTACGCAGGCCAGCGGCGTGCGATACGGTGGAGGTTTGATCACGAAATCCAACGTGAACGGCCGGGCATCCGGACGGGCTGGCTCCGCCGTGTGCACCTCAAGCTGATAATCTCCGTCCCGCAGTTTGGGAAAACGCATCAGTAGGCTGGGGTCGACCGGCGTCCACGGATCGGAATCTTCCAAACGGTATTCGTAGAGCGGGGGATAGCGCCACGCGTAGGTGCCGGAAAAAAGACGGACGCTGAGACTGTTGCCCTCGATCGTCGGGTGTGGCGATGGCAACGATGCGCCGTTTTGTTGCTGCAGTTCGACGTTGGGATCGTCGGCGACCATGGACACGAGCATCAAAGGAGGACGAACCGACGAGCGTTTCACGGAACGTTCGACGTGGAAAAGCGACCGCCCCGAGATTATCCAGATATCATTTTCGGGCAGCATGGTAATCCAAGGATAGGTGTCGTTGCGAAGCTCGAAGGTTGTGGCGTCAACCACGTAATCCCCCGCCTCGGGTGTAAAGGTCACGACGCCGGTGGCGTGGGTGGCCCAAAGCGTGCCGGAGGAATCTTCGCTCACCCGATCGATCGAGTAAGGGCAGCGGGCGAAAAGCCGGTCCAAAGCGGGAGCGGCGACAAATTTTTCCTGCTTCTCATCGTAATAAGCGCGTTTACCCATCTGGCCGCTGAGTACAACCGTGGAGCCGACGGCACCCACGTTGGTCCACGGCGCGCCGTTCCATGGCACCTGGATCGGTTGAAGCTTAAGCCGCCCCTCGCGATAAGTGAGCCTGGCCACATGGTCTCCGCCCAACTCCACCCAGATTGCACCGTGAACCATGCTCCGGATCGGAGCATCTCCCGTCCCCTTGATGCGCGGTGCACACTCCGTCCAGCGTCCGGCGACGAAACGGAGAGCGGCGATTTCCTGGCTGGCAATCGCGATGCAGACGTCGGGTGCGATGAATTCCAGTGCTGCCACGTTTTCAATTTTGGCGACGGAGATAAACCGGCCGTCGTCGCCCGCGGCATAAACCCCGGTCGGGTTGCCGACCAAGAGCTGCGCCCCGTGGGATGCGAGACAGGATGCGCCGCCTTCCGGCGCGGGTTTCAGTGGGTTAAAGCGCGAAGGAGTGCCGGGGAGGGCAGTTTCCATTTCGTACAACGTCGAGTTTGAGCAGGCCACGAGCCGGTCCTTCCATAGGGTAATTGCCGGCCATGCGACACTGAGGCCGAGTTCCTGCCCGAAGCTGGTGATGGGAGAGTCATAAAAAATTTTGCGAACGGCATTTTCGCCTGCCACCCAGAGGACACCCGGCTCGTTCGCCGCAAGCCCTCCGATTCGGCTGAATTCCGGCAGGTTGAGCGCCCACTTCAATGATCCGTCTGCCGAGATGAGAATGACTCCTTTCCCTTGGATAGCGAGGGCGACGCCGCCGTCAACGAGCGCAGTGAGGGCGGTGATGCGCCCGGTGAGTCCGTGGAGTGCCTGCGCCGGCCAGGGCACAGCCGTTTGACCATCAAAACTCATCAGGCGTCCATCTTGCAGCGCGAGCAAAACGTGCGACGCATCAAGACTCACGGTGCGGTCAACCACGGCTCCCTCCAGCCCGGTGGTCTTGACGGTGTTGACCGAGTCGGAGTCTGGATGAATTTCGCGCAGGACTTGATCACGACAGGATGCAAAAATCCGGGCACCGAGGTGGAAGGCGGTTGAGACGCGGGGGAGTTCGAAGAAAAAATTCCGCTGGCGGGCGAAGTCCCAATAAATCACTCCCTTGAGATCATAGAAATAAACTCCGGCGCCCGTGCCGACCGCGTCATTGAATGAGGTTACGTCTGTCCATGCGGGCGCATCGGATGGAACGAGGGGGTGTGCGTGGAAGTGTCCATCGGATGTCAGGTCCACCGTGCCCCAGGAACTGCGACCGCAATAGAAATATTTTCCGTTGATGGCCCGGATCGTAGTCATGAGCGTCCGGTTGGTCGACGCCGGGTCGATGCGGTTGACCCAGGCGGAATCATTTAACACGGAGTAAATGCCGTCATACATCACGGCCAGGCGGCCGAAGGAATCGAACCCCATCCGCAGACCGCGCGGAACTTTTCCAATTTCGTCGAGAGGGTAGGTGCGGATGAACGGCAGGCCGCGAGGCTCAATGCGATCTGCACCGAGGACGCCGGGACCAAATATTCCAAGACTGGCGAGCAACCCGAATATCCCGGCGAGCGGCGGAAAATATTTAGTCACAAATGGCGCGCGTTTTGGCATCGGGCGGAAAATTTTTCGGAGATGACGGAGTCAGGATTGCACGATCAAATAAACCAGGGGAATGCGAAACTTTCGCACGATCCGAGAGTGCGGTCGCATTCGGTCGGATTGCAACTCGACTAAAGTCATAGTCTCCGGGTCGACCATTGTCCGCTTGAAGCGCGAAGATTTCCGGGGGTCCATCCACCGGCTGGCTGCACACCCATTGATCGTTGTCCAGTCCCGCAAACCCTAACCCCCGATGAAGACAAAAAGAACGTTACTGTTCGCCTTGCTCGCGGCTACAATCACGTGGCCGATTTTGAACGCCCAGACTAGCAGTCCGGATTCAACCGTATCCGATAAGTCCGATAAGGATAAAAAAAAATCAACGCTGGACGACGAAGCGATCGTCCTTAGCCCCTTCGAAGTCTCCTCTACCAAAGACACCGGTTACCAAGCGACGGAGACATTGGCTGGCACGCGCATCCGCTCCGATCTCAAGGATATTGGCGCGTCGATTTCCGTCGTCACCAAGGATTTCATGAATGATATTGGCGCGGTCGACTCCGGTTCGCTGCTGCAATATACGACCAACGCGGAAGTGGCCGGCACTTTGGGAACCTATACCGGTCTCGGCAATGGCACGACGCTCGATGAGTCGGCCAATCTCCGCTCCCCCCAGGGTGCCCAGCGCATCCGTGGACTTGCGGCCGCCGACAATACGCGGGATTACTTCGTCACCGACGTCCCATGGGACGGCTATAACGTCGACCGCATCGACATCCTGCGCGGTCCGAACTCGTTCCTCTTCGGGCTGGGCAGTCCCGCCGGCATCGTGAACGCCTCGATCCAAGGCGCGGATTTTCGCAATGCCGCCAAGGCCGAGACACGCATCGGCTCCTATGGCAGTTTCCGCAACGACATCAGCATCAATCAGGAACTGATCCATAATGTGCTCGCAATCCGTGTCGCCGGCTTGTCCGACGACCAGCGCTATGAGCAGAAACAGGCCTATCAGGATCAGCGCCGCGGGTATTTCGCGCTACGCTTCGATCCGAAGCTTTTTAAGGATTCTTCGGCGAATACCAGCATCAAGATCAAGGCGGAGAACGGCTCGATCAACGCTGACCGCCCGCGCAGCGTCGCGCCTTACGACAGCATCACCCCATGGTGGACCTCGATGAACAAGTACGCTTTGGCCAATCCATTTGTTGCCGGTTCCAATCCCCGGGGCGTCAATCCGTGGATCGCAGCCGTTCCTGGCAACGTCCAGCAGCCGCTCTGGCTGATCGATGGCGGCGGCAATCAGCTCTATCAGATCTACGGTGGCCAGGTAAATACCGGCGCATTGAACGCGAGTGGCGTTCCCGTACTCAACGGTGATCTCGTCGGGAAGCTCTACGATTTCGAGCAATTTGGCCTCACGAACGCGGCCAGCTATGCGGTCAATGCCGGACTCCCGAATGCCGGAAATTATCGCGGGCAGACTCTGCGGGATTCGTCAGTGTTTGATTTCTACGACAATCTCATCGACGGGCCGACCAAGTCTGAATGGGAAAAGTGGAACACCGTCAATGTCGACCTCTCCCAGACGTTTCTGGATGACCGGATCGGCATAGACGTGGTGTTTGACCATCAGAAATACCGGAACGGCAGTCAGGCGCTTTTGGGCGGCAGCCCGACGATAAGCATCGATCTCCTGCAGAATCAGGGGGACCTATCGGCCAACCCGAATTTCGGGCGGCCTTACGTGTTGGGCGGACCCGGCTATGGCGGTTCCACCGAGACCGACCGCAAGGATTACAGGGCGTCAGTCTTCGGTGAACTGCGTCCGAAGGATTTCATTAAGAACGAATTTCTGCTGTCGCTCATTGGCAAGCAGCGGTTCAACGGTGTGGCAAGCCAGGACAAGTATTACAACCAGACCCGATCCTGGCAGATGTATGGCGCCAGCCAAGCGTGGGGCGCGTACGCGGGTCTCGGTAATAATGACGGGATCAACGACCGCCCTCCGACCGCCATGATCTACCTCGGCTCGTCGCTGGCGAATGCCTCGACTGCGGCCGGAGCTAATATCCCAAGCATCGCCACTCCGATCAGTCTGTCCAGTGGCAGCGTCTATACGTTCGCGCCGACTTGGAAGAATCCCCCGGGTGTAGTCTATAGCGATGCGTGGACCGTGCCAGCCAACTTGCAGGCTATGTTCAGTCCGACTGGCGGAGCGAACTATTCCGCGGCAAACCCGGTTCCGTACTCGGGCTACACCCAAGGTTCGAATCCAGGCAACTACGTCGGTTGGAACAACAATTTCCAAATGAATGTGATGAGCTACGACAATGGCGCCAATCTCAGCCTGCTGACGAAGGCCCAACAGTCATTGCGCGAGACCAATTCGTATTCTGGTTCCTATCAGGGTTATTTCCTTTCGGACTCGCTGGTCGCGACGCTCGGCTGGCGCTTCGATCAAGTCAAAACCAAGGACGCAACGGCCAAGACTGTTCCACTCAACCGCGGCATCCTCGACATCTCGACGCCCGATTATTCCCTGCCGGAGGCCTTCCCCGCCGCCCAGATCAAGAAGGGTCACTCGACCAGCGAAAGTTTCGTGTTCAATATCAACAAGGTATTGGGGCACTATATGAAGAGCGACCCGTTGCCGGTGAATATCGGTCTGACCTTCAACAATTCGAGCAACTTCCAAGTGACGAGTATCCGTCGTGACATGTACGGCAACCCGCTGCCCGACCCGACCGGTGCGACCCGCGAATACGGTGCCTGGGTCTCGACGAAGGACGGCAAGTTCTCTCTCAGGGCGGTCAAGTACACGACCACCCTGACGAGCAATGATTCCGGCCTGAGCGGGATCGGCAGTCAAATCGGCGGCTTGGTCGCCCAAGGACTCAAGTGGCGCAACGTGTTCCTCTATCAACTTAATAATAACTATAACATCACGGGTGGCGTCGCCACGAGTTACCGCAACACCTGGACCAACGCTTATCCGAACGAGACCGCCTCCCAGGCGCAAGCCGACGAAGATACCGCGATCAGCACTTGGAATGGCATTCAGAAATGGCTTGAAGGAAAAAACTTCTTTCAATCATGGGGTTTCACGCCGCAGGCGGATCAATATCTGGTCAACCGCACCACATTTCTGTCCAATCCGTCGCAGTACACGCCTTCGAGCCCGGACGCGACGGTCTACTCTTATGTCGCGACTCCGCCCCAAGGCTACACGGTCACGGCTGACACCGTTTCCCGCGGTTATGAGTTTGAATTCACGTACAATCCCCTCTCGAACTGGCGCATTTCCTTCAACGCTTCGGAAGCTACCGCTGTGCGCACGAACTTCGGCGGTCCGGCGCTAGATGAATTCATGACCTACATGAAGGGCCAGTTGTTGAATGCCGACGGCACACCGGCCCCGGCGAGCCAGTTGCCAAATTATGGCGGCGCGAATGGCATCTATAACAACAACTGGGTGGGCCTTTACAGCACCTACCAGCTCTTGAAAGCGCAATCCGGGGCGAACGTTCCGGAAATCCGCAAGTGGCACTACAACTTCGTCACGAACTATACCATCAAGCATGGTGTCTTCAAAAACGTCGGTTTTGGTGGCGCCTATCGCTGGCAGGACAAAGTTGGCATTGGCTACAAGATCAAGCCCGATGGCAGCTATGACCTCAACTCGCCTTACTTCGGCCCATCCGAGGACGGCATCGATCTGTGGACCAGTTACGAGCGCAAGATTACTGAAAAGATTAATTGGAAGATCCAGCTCAACGTCCGCAACGCCTTCGCCAAGGACGGCCTGATCCCGATCACGATCCAGCCAGATGGCACGATTGCCGCGTCCCGTATTAAGCCGGTTCAAGAATGGTTCATGACGAATACATTCTCGTTCTGATTTGAACAACGTTTTCTGATCACCGCCCCCGGCACCGCAGACGCGGCCGGGGGCTTTTTTTATCCCGCTGATTTACCTGTCAAGAGGACTGCTCAACGCCAGACAGATCGGAACGACCGCGTCTCAAAACCATGAATATGAATGAATCCATCAGGATTTTAAGAGGGAAAATACAGCTGGGGTTGCGGCTGCTGACGATTCTGGCAGTCCTCATCGCGCAACCTCTCCAAACGCAGGGTGCGGACATCGTCGTGCCGCTTTATGCCCCTCGCGAACATCTTTTGTTCAACGATGGCTGGCGTTTTCAGAAGGACGATCCGCCCGGCTGCACCGTCAACCTCGCCTACGACGTGCGGCCCGCGGTGAAGGACGAACACAATGACGGGCCGGCCGATGCGCAACCACAGGCCGCCGAGGCCACCGCCGCTTCGACGCGGGCGGTGCTGAAATCGTGGATACTTCCCACCGGCAACGCCTTCATCAAGGATCCCGCGCATCGTTATGTCCGTCCGTCCGGCAATCCCGGAGGAAACGTGGCGTACGTTAAAAGCGATTTCGATGACAGTACTTGGGCGCGGGTGACTTTGCCGCACGATTGGGGGATTGCGGGTCCGTTCATCACGACCGGCGGTGGCGGCATGGGCCGCCTGCCCAGTCCGGGCATTGGCTGGTACCGGAAGAAATTCAATCTTCCCGCCACCGATGCGGGCAAGTCCCTCTTTCTCGATATCGAGGGCGCGATGTCGTACGCCACCGTGTGGTTGAACGGTCAACTCGTCGGCGGCTGGCCTTATGGTTACTCTTCGTGGCGCGTGGATCTCACGCCCTACGTCAACATCGGTGGCGAAAACCAACTGGCGATCCGTTTGGACAACCCACCCAACTCCTCCCGCTGGTATCCCGGCGGCGGCATTTATCGCAATGTGTGGCTGACGAAAACGGAGTCGTTGCACATTGGCCAGTGGGGCACGCATCTCACCACACCACACGTCTCGCGCGAATCCGCCACCATCGATCTCGCCGTCACAGTGGATAATTCCTCTGCTAAAAATGTGTCCGCAAGCATCTCCACCGGCCTCTACGAACTCGACGCGAACGATCGCCCCGGCAGCGCGCCCGTCGCACATCTGCCGGCGCAATCTCTCACAGTACCCGCACAGGGCAGTGCCGTGGCGCGCAGTTCGGTCGTACTATCCAATCCCAAATTGTGGGGTCCGCCACCGCAGCAACAACCGCATCGCTACGTGGCCGTGACCACTGTGTTGCAGGACGGAAAAGTGACCGACGCCTACGAGACCCGCTTCGGCATCCGCTCGCTGCGTTTCGATCCCGAGACGGGAATTTATGTCAACGGCGAGCGCGTGTCTCTTCGCGGCGTCAACCAGCACCACGACCTCGGGTCATTGGGCGCGGCCTTCAATCGACGCGCCGCCGAGCGGCAGTTGGAAATGCTGCGCGAGATGGGCTGCAACGCCGTGCGCATGAGCCACAATCCACCTGCGCCCGAATTGCTCGAACTCACTGATCGCATGGGCTTCCTCGTTTTGGACGAAGCCTTCGATGCGTGGGAGCGCAAGAAACCGCCGTTGGATTTCCACCTGATCTTTCCCGAGTGGCACGAGCAGGATTTGCGCGCGCTCCTGCGCCGCGACCGCAATCATCCCTCCGTCATCATCTGGAGCGTCGGCAATGAAGTCGGCGAACAATACACCGGTGAAGCCGGCGCCGCGATTGCCCGGGGCCTGTGCGCCATCGTACACGAGGAAGATTCCACGCGGCCGACGACTTCCGCCATGAACTTTGCCAAGTCAGACATGCCGTTGCCCGCAGCGCTGGATGTGATCGGCCTCAATTATCAGGGTGAAGGCATTCGTCAGGATCCGGAATTTGCCGGAACGGATCGCATTCGCACACCACCGCAATACCCGCTCTTTCACGCCAAGTTTCCTGGCAAACTGATTTTCAGTACCGAGACCGCGTCGGCGTTTAGCAGCCGCGGGGTTTGTCTGTTTCCCGTTTCTCCCCAAATCAGTGCACCCGTGCGCGACGGTAACGGCGGTGACTCCGCGACCCGCCAGGTAAGCGCCTACGAATTGCACGCGGTCGATTTTGGTTCCTCGGCGGACAAGGTGTTCGCTGCGCTCGATCATCATCCGTACGTCGCCGGCGAGTTCGTCTGGACCGGCTGGGATTATCTCGGCGAGCCCACGCCTTACGACCAATCGCGGAGCTCTTATTGCGGCATCATCGACCTCGCGGGATTTCCCAAGGATCGGTTTTATCTTTATCAAGCGCGTTGGCGTCCGGACCTGCCGATGGCGCATATTTTGCCGCACTGGACCTGGCCGGAACGCGTGGGGAAAATCACGCCGGTTCACGTGTTCACCTCGGGCGACGAAGCGGAACTTTTTCTCAATGGTCGTTCGCTCGGCCGCAAAAAACGCGGCCCATTCGAATACCGGCTCCGCTGGAATGACGTGGTTTACGAACCCGGAAAATTGGAAGTCGTCGCCTACAAGGATGGCAAGGAGTGGGCGCGCTCATCGGTCAAAACCACCGGGAATGCCGCCGGACTCGCGCTGCAACCGGATCGCGCGCAGATTCGGGCCGACGGTTTGGATTTGGCGTTCGTCACTGTGCGCGTCGTCGACCGCGACGGAATGACCGCGCCCCGCGCGGATAATGAGATCCGATTCTCGATCGACGGCCCGGGTGAAATCGTTGCCACCGACAACGGAGATTCCACCAGCTTCGAATCGTTTCAAGCCCCGCAGCGCAAAGCGTTCAGCGGCTTGTGCCTCGTCATCGTCCGTGCCGAAACCGGGCAGCCCGGCAAAATCACGCTCACCGCCACTGGCAATGGGCTGCAATCCGCTACGACGGTAATCGCTGGAATTTCGGACGGTTCGCTCTAAACCTACTTCACGGCCTGATCAATTTTCCGGCACCGGGAATCGCTCACGGATAAACCTCGTCGCGCCAGAGGTGGACCATGAACAGACGATTCACGTCATTCTGAAATTAACCGACAAAGGCAAACCACCACTCACACGATACAAACGGATCGTCCTCACGATCCTGCCCAATAAAATGTAGCAGCGGACGCCTAATTTCCCGGCGGAGGAAGTGCGAGGCCCATACGTCGGGCGATTTCGTAGTGCGCGGCCGCCTCGGCGGGCCGGCCGGCATTTTCCAATGCAATGGCGAGCTCGAGTTGCACCTGTGGCTGATTGGAATTCAAGCGCAGGCTTTGTTCAAAGCGGCCAATCGCTTCCGACGCGTGGCCTGACATCACCAAGGCCATGCCGAGCTCGCTGTGCACTTCGGGTTCAGACGGATCGATTGCCAATGCCCGTTCAAAATGGAGAATAGCCTCGGGCACGCGGTCCTCCGTGGCCAGCAATCGACCCAGATTACGGTGAGCCTTCGCAAAGTCCGGCTGAATTCGAAGCGCCGCTTCGTAACGTTCCGCCGCCTCCGGTTTGCGTCCTGCCATTGCCAGCGCCAGGCCGAGCTCGTTGAGCGCCGCAGTGTCGTTGGGCAGCAATCGCAGCAAATTTTCATAGTGCGTGATGGCCTATGGAATGCGGCCGAGTTTCATCAACGCGTTTCCGGCGTTGAAGTAGGCATCGGCGAAATGTGGGTCGATGCGGACCGCGTCGTCGTATTGTGCGATGGCTTCAGCCGGCTGGCCTGACTGGGCGAGAATGTTTCCGTAGTTATTGTGCGCGGCCGCATTGCCCGGCCGCTTGGTGACCGTGTCGCGCCAGATGGTGGCGCTGCTGCGGTAATCCGTATTGCGCTGAACTGTCAGCGCGCCGAGCACGAGGGCCGCGACGGCGACGATCCACCCAGACCGTTGGTCGAATCGGGCGTACATCGTGAGGACCAGCACTACGATCACCGGTGCCAGCGCCAGATACATCCGATGTTCGGCCAATGTCTGGCGGATCACGGGAACCGACGACGACGGTGCCAGCAAGGCGAAGAATACCGCCCCGAGAAAACCCAGCGCTGGCCTGCGAACCAGTGCCACCAGTGTCGCCAACGCGAGCGAGCTGATCACAATGGCGTAAGGCACCACCGTCCACGCCGACGTAGCCCACTGGACTCCGTAGTCGATGATCAACGGACGCGGCCATACCACGAGCCAGAGATAGTGCGCCATGGCTTGAAACTGCGTGGCGAAATAATCCCAAAAACCAACGCCCAAGCCGAATCCGGCCGATCCGCCGCGGTTCGCACTGCGCAGCACGACCATCGCCAACAAGATCCAGGTGGATGCAAGTGCCACGTGAATTTTCCATCGTTGCCGCCAGGCCGCGTTGAAAGTTCCGCTCAAAAAAGTGCGATCGTAGAGCAGCACGATCACCGGAGCAGAAACCATGACCTCCTTGGTCGCCATGCCCAGAAGACAGGAAACGAACGCCAGCCAGAACCAGGCGCCGCGGCGTTTCCCGTCTGCACCGCGGATGAAGGCGTAGAGCGTGAGCAGAAAAAACAAACTCATCAGCGATTCGGCCCGTTGCACAATGTACGTCACCGACTCGGTCTGCAACGGATGCACGAGCCACAACAAGGCGGTGGAAAAACCGATCAATGTTGCGTCGCTCGCGGACGAAAAGGCTGGGGCTGGGGTCTTTGAGGCCAGCCCCGCCAGCGTGCGCCGGACTATGCCGAACAAGGTCAAACCGGCGAGTACGTGGATCACCAAGTTCAGCGCATGATAACTCCAGACGTGGTTGCCGCTGAGCGCCTGGTTGAGCGCGAATGAAAAATTCAGCACAGGCCGACCGGTGACTGTCACGCCACCGCCCGGCGGCGCGAACGACGTAAGCAAATGGCGGATCGTCGGATTATCAGGAATCGACAAAAAATCATCGAAGATGAACGGCCCGGAAAAACTGTTCGTGTACACGAGCAACGCGGCGAATACGAGTCCCGCGCCAGCCAGCGGAACCATCCACCGGGCGGTTCCAGTGGTAGTAACCTCTGCTTTCCGCGAACGGGCTTTCATTCGCGTTGTGTCTGATGACCTCCCTTGTGGTTTAAGGGTCAATGCGGGCGTACAAACCGAAGGTGGCGCCGACGAAGCCGCCCGCGACTTCAGTGGTCAGCAGCTTGGCGTCCTCGTTTTCGCGGAGCGTTTGCCACTGGCCGGTTGCCGTCGAATATTCGAACGAGCATTTGGCGTGGTCGACGCTGGCGCGCAACTCCACCGTGGCGGTTTGCGACAGCATCGCTTGCACGAGTTCCACCGGCTTGCCGCCATTGGCCTGCTCCAGCACAACTTGAATTCCGGCGGAAATACGGTGTACGCCGACGAAGTAATGATGCGTCTCGTTTTGGAAAAGTACGAGACCGGCGGATACGCCCGGTTCCTTCGGCACTTCGAGGCGCGTCGATGCGATGAACGCCGCGTGCTGAATGCGCCGTGCAATGAAACTGGGATTGTCGTGGCCGTTCAGTGTGGCCATTTGTGCAGTGAGGAGCAGTTTTCCGTCGGCGGCATCGACTTGCCACCACGGTTTCGCGGGGCTGCGCAACATGATCCAGGCTAAATCCAACTGTGATTCATGGAAATTTGCGGTCCACTGCGTGGGTGCTCCCGCGTCCGCTTTCGCGATCAAACCCTCCGGCCCGTGCCCGACAAGCGGCACGCGTTGTCCGTGTGGCAGAATGCTGGGCCAGCCGTCGTCAGTCCACTTGACCGGCAGGAGAAATGTCTCGCGACCCATCGGGGAAAAGCGCCCTTCGTACGGGCGCACGCCGAGGAAAATGGCCCACCAGTTTTTATCGGGACCTTGGAAAAGATCGGCGTGGCCGGTCGATGTCACCGCATCGGGGACGTTCACCGAGAGATCGCGCTGGGTGAGAATCGGATTGCCCGACCACGGCGCGAAGGATCCTTCGACGTGACGACTGCGGAACACGACCTGAGAATGCTGCGTGCTCGTGCCGCCCTCCGCACAACTCAAGTAATACCAGCCGTCGCGTTTGTAGAGATGCGGGCCTTCGATCCAGATCGGCTTTTTGGCCAGATCAACGCCTCCGTTGACGAGCACGGTTCGCGGCCCTTTCATTTTCTGAGTGGGGATATCAAACTCCTGGACCCAGATTGCACGGTGTCCGTCATAGAGTGGTTTGCCGACAGGCGCGCCGTTGTTGACCATCCATGCGCGTCCATCGTCATCGAAAAACAAGGAGGGATCGATGCCCTCGAAATGCAGCCAGGTCGGGTCCGACCACGGTCCGACCGGATCTTTCGCGGTAACGACAAAATTTCCGCCGGCGTCGATCATCGTGCAGACGACATAGAAAGTGCCGTCGTGGTGGGAAATTGCGGGGGCAAAAATGCCGCGGGAAACGCCGAGTCCGGCGTAGGGAAGTTGCGTCGGCCGGCTGATGACGTTGCCGAGTTGATGCCAGTTGACGAGATCGCGGCTCTGGAAAATTGGAATGCCGGGAAAGTAGCCGAACGTGGAATTGATCAGGAAGTAGTCGCTGCCGACCTGGCAGATGCTCGGGTCGGGATAAAAGCCAGCCCGGATGGGATTGCGATAGTCGCCGGCGGCGAGTTTCCCGTCGGGGGAAGGCGCGGCCTCGTAACTCAGGGAATGAAATGCCACTGGCTGCGGTTGAGCGAGCAGGCCGGTGGTGGCGAAGCAGGTGCAGAGGGCGAGGCTCAGACGGGACAGGGTATTCATCAAAAAATTCAGGTGTTTCCGAATCCTACGATCGTTGACGGAATGCCGCCACGAAGAGATAGCGAGGCATTTTCTCCCTTCGGATGGCGTAGCGTGCGACCATGAGTCGGAGGGAAAACGGCGGCAGTAAAATCGTGATCGTTTTCGATCACGATTTGGGACCGGCTTCGTTCAATCCCGCAATGGTAATAGTGAAAACTATGGCTATAGTCATAGTTTCAATACATCGAAACCGGAAACGCAGAAACGACCTCGGATTTGGGTGCTAAATTGCCTTTACCTGACTGATTTCGGGACCCACGGTGCGCGCTATTCTTTACCCCTGATGTGGCCGAGTGTCCCGAGTGAATTGCTGCGCGTTGCGCGGATCCCACGCCCCAGTCGCGCATCCTCGTTGGCGCGTTCGGGGTGCATGTTGTACGGATTGAGAAAATTTGTTTTCACTGCCGTGGCCTTGGCGGCGCTGGCGCTTCCGGCTTTGGCGGCCGAACCGATCCACGGCCAGCCGTTTACCCGCGCGTATCCTTTTGACGAGATCGGTTATGTCTCCCGTGGTGCGCGACTTAGTTTCGATTCCTTCGGGCGGCTGGCACTCGTGCAAGCCGGTGCCTATGCCGTGTTGAACGATACGGTGTGGCTGAATCTCTCGGCGCGCAGTGCCGGCACGCCAGATCTGGCGGCCGTCGTGCGCGGGCCCGACGGGCGCACTTATTATGGTGCGCGCGGCGCGTGGGGTATCGTGGAGTTTGACGCCGAGGGCAAACTGCGTCCGGTGCCGTTTTTGCCGGAAGTTTCACCAAAGTGGCTGAGTACGGCGTTTTTCGACAATATCATTGTGACCGAGGGTGACGTCTATTTCGGCAGCTGGCACGGCATTGTGCAGTGGAACGTTGCGCGGAAGATTGCCCAATTTTTCGAAACCGGACCGATGGCAAAAATTTTCCGGGTGGGTGAGAGGGTTTTCGTTTCCGTCGAAGGCGAGCCGATATCCCGCGTCGATATTCAGCAACGCGGGTTGCGTCCGGTCGCGGGCACCGGGGCGCCTGGGCTGGCGGTGCAATGTGCCGCGCCCCTGGACGAAAGCCACACGTTGATTTCCTTTTCCGACGGGCGGTTGATGTCGTTCGATGGCCAGACGTTGGTTCCATGGGAGGGACAGAGTAGAAATGGACTGACCGGACGGATCTCGGCTTTGCAGGAACTTGCCGACGGCGGGATGGCGGTGGCGGTTTTGGGCAGGGGATTGTATTTATTTTCCGCCGACGGACATTTGATGCTGTCGCTGACCACCGACCAATACCACTTGGTGACCGGCCTGGCTGCCCGGGAAGCCGGCGTGATCTGGGTCGCGACGGAGAATGCGATCGAGAAAGTGCTCTACGGTGGGGCGCTGACGACATTCGGGGAACGCCTCGGTTTGCCCGTGGGCTGGCCGATGGTGCGTCGCTGGGGCGACCATCTCGTGGTCACCTCGGACGGCAAATTATACGAAGCGGTTCCCGGCGTTGCGGGTGCGATGACCCGATTCGAACTGATGAAGGATCAACCCGCCGGAGGCGCGTGGGCCTTTGCGACGAATGGCGGTCAGGTGCTCGTGGGCAACCGCAGCGGTATTTTTATACCGCTGCCGGACGGCGGATTCGAGCGGATCACGACGGTGAAGGATCTGCTTCACCTCGTCATGGTGCGCCCCGGCCTTTGCTATGCGATCGGCCCGACGGAGATTGCGGCTTTACAGTTGGAAAATGGGAAATGGGTTGAACACGTACCCCGCATTCCCGGCATGCCTTACCTGGCGGTGCCGCACGCGGTCGGAGAGGCGGTGTGGGTCGAGATGGGACCCGAGGGCGTGGCGCGAATTTCGTTGCAGGACGGGGCGTTGAAACTCCGGCAGGTCAAGACGCCCTGGCCACGGACGCCGTGGGTTAATTTGGGTTCGGTCGACGACACCGTCATTTTGACCGGGACGGAAGGGGAGCGGAAATTTTTCGACGAGAAGGCCCAATCATGGATCCATCCGGCGTGGCTCGAAGCGCTGCTGGCACGATCGCCGTTCTGGATCGTCCGCGCGAAGCAGGATGCAAAAGGGACGATCTGGGCCACGCACCGCAGCGGCGTGGTGACGTTCACGCCGAAGGGCGGTGATTACGAAATGGATTCGTCGCGGTTCGATCTCGGAAATGATCGCGATCCGGCGGTTCATATTATGGATGGGGGTGACGTTTGGATCTCAACTGAACGATCGCTCTATCACGTCGAAGCCAACCCAGCCCCGAAGCCGGCACAAACGCGACTCCCGGTGCTGGTGTCGGTCTGGGACGCACGAAAGAACAGGGAGATTTCCGCCGCGATCGGGGTCGCGGCCGATTTGCTCAAGCTCTCCTACGACCAGAACAGCTTGGTCTTTCGTCCGTTTTCCGGTGGCTACGCGTGGCGGCTGCCGCCGGCTTATTTTTTTCGTCTCGATCAAGCGAACCAGTGGACGGAACAGGAGGCCGGCTCGACGCTCAGTTTGAGCGACCTGCGTGAAGGACGGCATCTGCTCGAGATCCAGACCGCCGAAAATCGTGACACGAATTCCGCCGTTAAATTCGCCTTCGAGATTCTGCCGCCGTGGTATCGGACTTGGCCTGCCTACTTCTTTTATGGCTTGGCCGGGGTCATTCTGATTTTCACGGTGGTTGGATTGGCCAGCTATCTTGCCCGTCGTCGTCACCGGGTGCTGGAGGCATTGGTGCAAGCGCGGACCAACGAACTGGAAGTGGCAATGGAACGGTTGAACGAAGAAACTCGCAATACCGCAACCCTCGTGGAACGTGACCGGCTTGCCGGCGAAATCCACGACAGCATGCAACAAGGGCTCAGTGGCGCTATCATCCAGCTGGATACCACGCTCAAGATGCGGGCGGTAACAGAGGAAGTGCGTTCGCGACTCAACGTGGTGCGGAACATGATTTCCTACGCCAGGCATGAAGTGCAGCACGCGGTCTGGGACATGGAATCGCCCTTGATCGAAGGCACGGAATTGGGCGAGGCGCTGCGAAAAATCACGGCCCTCGTCAACGTCGGCACAGTGGTCATCGAGACGCTGGTTGCCGGTGAACCCGTTGATTTGCCGCGCACCGCCAAACACAATCTGCTTCGAATTGCGCAAGAGGCGACGACGAATGCCGTCCGCCACGCCGAGGCCGGCCACATTACCATCGCGGTGCGGTACGCGCCGGAGGGAATTTCGCTGGCGATCATCGACGATGGTGTCGGTTTTGTGCCCGATGAGGTACGTTCAAAAACCTTCGGACATTTTGGCCTTCGCGGCATGCGTTCGCGCGCGGAAAAAATCGGCGGCACCCTCGTGATCGAAAGCATGCCCGGTGCCGGAACCATCGTCCGAATCTTCGTGCCCGGCACCGACAATCCCGCTCCCGCCGTTTTCCATTATGCTGAAGCCCACACCTCCGACAAAAATACGCATTCTCCTGGTTGACGATCACATGGTCCTCCGCATGGGCCTGATGACCGCGGCCAGCGATGAGCCGGATATGGAAGTCGTGGCCGATGTCGACAACGGGCTTCAGGCGATCGAGGCGTTTCGCCAACACCGTCCGGACATCGTGGTGCTCGATCTGCGCATGACCGGTCTCAGCGGGATCGAGACCATTGCGAGACTGCACAGTGAATTCGGTGAAGTGCGGATCATTGTATTCAGCAACTTCGCCCGTGGCGAGGAGGTCTATCAGGCGCTCAAGGCGGGTGCGGCGGGATTCGTTTTGAAGGAGATGGCGGTCGACCGGTTGCTGGATGCGATCCGGCGCGTACACCGTGGCGAACAATATATTCCCGCCGAGGTCGCCACCCGGGTGGGCGAGCGACTGCTCGCGCAATTGTCGCCCCGCGAACTGGATGTTCTCCGCTTGGTCGGGAAGGGTCTGAGCAACAAGGAAATTGCGGCGCAACTGAATGTCGTTGAAGGCACAATCAAGATTCACGTCACCAACGTGCTTGCCAAACTCCGCGTGGCCGACCGGACGCAGGCGATCATCGTGGCGATTCAGCGCGGCATCATCGCTGTCGAATGAAAGGGGAATTCCGGCCTCTTATCGCGCGAATTTATTGAAAATAGTCCCGTGCATAACATCAACCGGTTGGTCGTTCCGTTTCTGACCGAAGCCGGCTTGAATCCGACAGCGGAAAATTTCCCAACTGGGAGGCGGATCACGAAGCTTGTTTCAACCCGGATGTTGCCGGCAGGGCTGGGGCCGGCGCTGATTCTGGGGAGGAAGGGCCAAAGGTCATGAACGGCTGGTTGGCCCATTTCACTCTTTCCATCGATCTGAATTTGGCCGCCGCCATCACGATCAGAGCGTCGTTGTCTGCGATTGGGCCAATGATGCGGATTGTTTCACGGAATTCGCGTAATACCTGTTTGAAGGGGCCTACCTCGCGAAGCTTGTTCCAATGCGATTTGGTGAAATGCAGGTAGGAAAATTGCGAGGCCGTCCAATTTTGGACGATCGCCGCGACATCTTCCCGGCTTTCCTTTCGGAGGACGCCGAGCAACCCGTTCGTGGTTTGAAGGGCCTCTGCTTGTTTGGAGCTGGACTTGATTTTTTCAAACGCCTGCCAGACGAAACCAATCAGCGGCGTTTCCACTCTCCGCTGAATTTCATTTTTAAAGTCGAGCAGGCAACCTTGAAAGGAAATCTCCGGAAAATAAGCACCGGCGGCTTTGCATAAGGCCGGATCGATTTCGCCGATGAATAGTGCGGTCCCGTGAAGTCCCCGCTTTCGGAGGTCTGAAAACAAAGTCTCCCACAAATCGCGGGATGATTCCGCAGTGTGAGCCAGCGCGAGGAGTTGCCTGTTCCCGCTGCGATCAATCCCGACCGCAGCACCGATGGTTGAATGCGTACATGCATTCTTCGTTTTCTGCTTAATTTCAATCGATTGCAGGAACACATAGACTTGGGGAACGACCAGTTCCCTCTGCAGCCACGCGCTGATGCGGCGGGAGATTATTCGCGCGGACCGGGCGAGCTTCATGAGGCCGACCTTGGAACCCCAAAGAAGTGCGACGCTTTCCTCGGCTTTCCCCACCGAAATATTTCCGTGGTAAAGTTGGAGCATCGTTTCCTCCACGCTGCTTTTTCGACCATAATATCGCCGGAGGATGCCGCCCGCAGGGGTGAAGTTTCTCGCTTTGGCCGGCTTCAACTGATTTTCGAGCAAAATATTTTTGCGCGGGATCTTCCGCGGTCCGGATTCCAGGCTCCAGTCATCGATCTGTCCGGGCTTGGCTGATGTTTCGCTTTCCCGATCCAGTTCCGCGGTTGCCCATTTACCGACAGGTTTTCCGTCCGGGGATGGACGTTCGATTGGAACCAGCTTTGCTGCTAACATGATTTGAAAATGGATTGATCAGCGCCCGGGGAAAATCGGCTGGCGGTCGATTTTCTTTGCTGGCCACCGAATAATGGAAGGGTAAGGCGATGGATCATTGAAACTGAAAGCCGTCGAGGAAACGAATTCTTCGAACGCCCGGCTGGTCAATGTGGCAATGGTCGTACTCGCGCCTATGGCTTAAGACGTATTGGCACGGATGATGCCATGATCGTTCCGTTGGGTTCTTGCTGGCGGGCGAAATGGTCCTCTTGCCGGAGCAGTTTTAGGCCTTCGTTTGTCACTCTGAACGAAGTGAAACCGCTCTAATCTTTGCCGGTGTCAACAGGCGCGGGCGGAGTGAAAACAAAGCTTTCGCCGGGTTTCGTGACGCGCGTGACCACTTGATCGCCGTAACGAAGATGGCACTCACCGCCAAGCGTGGAGCGAATTTCGGCACGCTCCAAATGTCCGTCCTTCCACGTGAGAGCGGTGATCTCAAATCCACCGCGGGCCCGGAGTCCACTTACACTTCCCGTTCGCCAGGCGACAGGGAGCGCGGGCAACAGCTGGATTTCGTCGTGCTGTGATTGCAGCAACATTTCGGTGATTCCGGCCGTGCCGCCGAGGTTGCCGTCGATCTGAAAGGGCGGATGCACGTCGAAAAGATTCGGATAAGTGCGTTCGGGTCGGAGCAACAGTTTGAGGATATCGTAGGCGTGTTCGGCATCATGCAGCCGTGCCCAAAGATTCAGGCGCCACCCGATGGCCCAGCCGGTGGCGTCGTCCCCACGAATTTCCAGCGAGCGCCGCGCCGCGGCGGCCAATGCGGGCGTCGTGAGCACGTCGATCTGGTCGCTGGGGAAAAGTCCGTAAAGATGGGACACGTGCCGGTGGTGCGGTTCGGGTGCGCTCGCGTCCCAATCCTGCAGCCACTCCTGCAATTGTCCCTGTGCGCCGATTTGCGGTGGTGCGAGCCGCGCGCGGGCGGCGGTGAGGCGCTCGCTGAAAGCCTTATCTTCCCCGAGGATTTCCGCCGAGCGAATGCACGCGGTGAAAAGATCGCGGAGGATTTCCTCATCCATCGTCGGCCCGGCGGTGATCGATGTGCCGTCATGATGCTCGTTCTCCGGGGAGAGCGAGGGACTGGTGACGAGCCAGCCGTGGGTCGGCTCGGTGACCAGCGTGTCGAGGAAGAATTCCGCGGATCCCTTCATGAGCGGATAGGCGTGCGCGAGGAATTCGCGATCGCCGGAGAAAAGGTAGTGCTCCCACAAATGCTGGCAAAGCCACGCTCCGCCGGTGGGCCACATTCCCCAGGTCGCACCGTCGACCGGGCCGGTGGCGCGCCACAGGTCGGTGTTATGATGGACGACCCAGCCGGGGGCATTGTATTGAGCCTTTGCCATTTTTGCGCCGGTTTCACTGAGATCCTTGATCATCGCAAAGAGCGGCTCGGTGCACTCGGCGAGGTTGGTGGTCTCGGCGGGCCAGTAATTCATTTCCGTATTGATGTTGATCGTGTACTTGCTGCCCCACGGCGGAAAGAGGGTGTCATTCCAGATGCCCTGGAGATTGGCGGGCTGGGTGCCGGGACGTGAGCTGCTGATCAGCAGGTAGCGGCCATACTGGAAATACAGCGCGGCGAGCGCGGGATCGTTGCCCGTCGCGAAATTACGGACGCGTTCGTCGGTCGGAAGATCGGCCGCGGGAGTGCGGCCGAGGTCGAGCGACACGCGGCGGAAGAGTCGCTGATGCTCCGCGATGTGGGCGCCGAGGAGTTGATTGTAGGTCTTCCCCGCGACCGCCGCCAGCGTGGCGCGATTGAGGGCATCGGGATCGCCGCTGACATCATTGTAGCGACGGAAACTGGTCGCGATCGCAATGATCACGAGCGCGGAGCGCGCGTCGCGAACATGAATTTGCTGGCCATCGGAGCTCAATGAGCCTTCGTCGACCGTGACTTTTACGCGGGCCTGAAATTTCAAGGCACCCGCGATGTCGTCGGAGGCGCTGTTGCGACCCTCGAGGATGAGCAAATCGTTATCTTCGGTCCGACTAACCGCCTGCTCCGGGCTATCGGCACCGAGCGTGAAATTGAGTTGTCCGATGTGCCCCGGACGTTCGGAGGTGATGCGCATGACGATCACCTGGTCAACTGGACTGACGAAAACTTCGCGCCGATGACTGACGGCCCACGGTCCATTGCCCGTGGCGTATTCGGTCGTGGCCACGGCGGTATCGAGATTCAATTCGCGACGGTAGCCAACGACGGCATCGCCGCCGGGGAAAGTGAGCATTAAGTCGCCAACGGTTTGATACGGCATTTGCCCGAGCGGGTGGGCCATGAGCTTTTGCTGAGCGAGTGCTTGCGCGGCAACGTAATCGCCCGCGGCGATCAACCGCCGAACCTCGGGCAATGCCGCGAGCGCCTCGGGGTTGGCAGGATCGTAAGGACCGCCCGCCCAAAGTATGTCTTCGTTGAGTTGGAGGCGTTCCTGATGAATGCCGCCAAAGACCATGGCGCCGAGGCGGCCGTTACCGACCGGGAGTGCTTCGATCCACTCGGTGGCCGGGCGTTGATAGTGCAACGTGAGGTCGTCGTCGGCCGCGAGCGCGGTTAGGCCGCAAAGCCAAGCAACAGAGAAGAGGGCGGGTCGGAGGATTTTGGGATGGTTCATCACGTTGGTGGAAAGTCGGGGGGCAGGGTGAGCGGGTTCGCGCTGAATGGCCTCGAACTGGATCGCGTCGATCTCCATCGGCGAAACTACGCGAGGCAAGATCAACTCTGCGAGTGCGCTGTCTGAATGCCCAGCTGCATTGTGGTGCGGTTCTTGGTCAGTCCTCGGTCTCGGAGGAACTATGACTTAAGTCTGATGTTTTCCTATGCCTATCGGCCGGAGGTTGCGGGAAAAGCTCGTTGGCTTTTTGGAAGGGAAACGATCCACTCACAAGTGGACGTCCCATTGACGTTCGGTGTTAGCGGCAACTGGTCCGCACTGTAACCCACGGCGATATCCCAATCACTCCCCACACGCATGGCTCAACCAATTTGTCAGCTCCATTGCCGGTGGTCCGTGTCCGGCCACAGTCATCATCCGCGGTTTTCGGTTGCTGTGAGCCATTCCGATTCATTTCCGACTGATCCATTATCCCATGCCTAAATCATTCAAAACATTCACCGTGGTCGGCGGCCTTCTGCTGGCCGTATTCGCCCGCGCCCAAGATCCCAATTTCTACGTTTTCCTGTGCTTCGGCCAGTCGAACATGGAGGGCTTTCCCGGAATTCTTCCGGAGGACAAAATGTCCGTTGACCCGCGGTTTCAGGTATTGGCCGCGGTGGATTTTCCGGAGCTGAAACGCGAGAAGGGGCATTGGTACACGGCGGTTCCCCCGTTGTGCCGACCATCGACCGGTCTCTGTCCGGCGGATTATTTTGGACGGACCCTCGTTGCGAAACTTCCCGCCAACATCAAGGTGGGCGTGGTCAACGTCGCGGTGGGCGGTTGCAAAATCGAGTTATTCGAAAAAACGGGCGCGCCCGCTTATATCGCGACGGCTCCGTCGTGGATGAAACCCATGATCGCCGCGTACGACGGCAGTCCCTACCAGCGTCTGGTGGAGATGGGCAGGCTGGCGCAGAAATCCGGCGTCATCAAAGGAATCCTCCTTCATCAAGGTGAATCGAATACGAATGACCCGACCTGGCCGGCGAAGGTCAAAGCCATCTACGAGAACTTGCTCAAAGACCTGAATCTCAAAGCGGCCGACGTGCCGCTGCTCGCTGGTGAAGTGGTGGGCGCCGACCAAAAAGGCAAATGCGCGAGCATGAATAAAATCATCGAAGACCTGCCAAAGACTATTCCCGCGGCGCATGTGGTTTCGTCGGACGGATGCCCCTGCCGTCAGGATCATCTTCACTTCACGCCGGCGGGTTATCGCGAGCTCGGCCGGCGCTACGCCAACGCGATGCTTCCGCTGCTCGCGGTTAATCCTGTTGAAGCCAAGTAACTGGGACTGGCGAAAAAATCCCCACTTTTTCCCCTGATGAAATTGAAACTGACTTTCCTCTCGCTGTGCGCCACCGTGGCGTGCATTGCCCGCTCACCCGCGCCGGTCGCGACCGAGTACGGCCTCGTGCAAGGCGTCGCGGAAAACGGTCTGACCGTTTACCGCGGCATCCCGTTCGCCGCGCCGCCGGTCGGCGACCTTCGTTGGCGCGTGCCGCAACCGGCCGCGAAATGGGAAGGCGTGCGCGAGACCACGAAGTTCGCCCCTGATCCCTATCAGGGTGACGGCAAGGGCAACGTGAGCGAAGACTGTCTCTATTTGAATGTGTGGACCCCCGCGAAAACGCCGAAGGATCGCGTGCCCGTGCTGGTTTGGATTTATGGCGGAGGATTTGCCTTCGGCTCCACGTCGACGCCGGTCCACGACGGCGAACATCTCGCGCGCAAAGGCGTTGTTCTGGTCAGTATCAACTACCGCGTCGGGTCGTTCGGTTTCCTCGCTCATCCGGAACTGAGCGCCGAATCGCCGCACCACGCGTCGGGTAACTACGGTCTGCAGGATATGATCGCCGGGCTTAAATGGGTGAAGAAAAACATCGCCGCTTTCGGTGGTGATCCCGAGAAGGTGACGATCTTTGGCGAATCCGCCGGTGGCATCGCGGTCAGCATGCTGTGCGCGTCGCCCGAGGCGAAGGGTCTGTTCCGCGGCGCGATTTCTGAGAGCGGTGGCTCATTTGGTCCGACGCGGCCCACGACCTATCCGGGCGAAAATATGCGGACGCTCAAGGACGCCGAGCAATCAGGGCTGGCTTTCGCGCAGAAAGCCGGTGCGTCGTCGCTCGTGGAACTACGGAAAGTCCCGACTGATAAACTTCCGGCAGGCTGGGGGAGCGGGACCGCGTGGCCCATTGTTGACGGATGGATTGTGCCGGACGACCAGCACAAGCTCTACGAAGCCGGCAAGTACAACGACGTTGCCATCCTGGTCGGCTACAACTCGGACGAGGGCCTGAGTTTCGCCCATGACAAAACTCCCGCGGAATACATCGACGGCGTGAAGAAGCGTTACGGCCCGTTTGCGGGCGACTTGATCAAGGCTTATCCGGCGGGCACCAACTCCGTGCCCAAGACCGCGCGCGATTTGATGCGGGACGCCGCTTTCGGCTGGCAAACCTGGACGTGGGCGACGCTGCAAGCGCGCACCGGCAAGTCCAAGGTTTACTACTATTATTTCGATCAGCATGCCGACCACGCACCGGATTCTCCCGAGGCCGATCATGGCACGCCACATGGCATGGACGTTCCATATGTTTTTGAAACCCTCGATCGCAAGGACCAAAAACTGACCGCGGGTGACTGGGCGATTTCCGATACGCTTTCAACCTATTGGACGAACTTCGCGAAGCACGGCGACCCCAATGGGCTCGGCGTGCCGACCTGGCCGCAGTTTACTGATTATAATCGCCCGGTGATGTATTTCCACAATACGGCCTTTGTGGGACAGGTGCCCAGCGCCGATTCGCTGCAGGTACTCGACCGGTATTTCGCCTGGCGCCGAACCACCGAAGGAAGCGCATGGGCAAAGTAAATCGGACAATTTCGCGGTGTGAGGCTCCTGCTTGGTGGCCAAGGTTCGCGTTGCTGCGCGCATTCACCATGCTCGCGGCCGTGGCGTTTGGCGCACAGCGACTGCCGGCGCAGGCGACGACGATGCGCACGATTCCGCACGCTAAACCGCGCGTGATTGTCCTGACCGATTTGTCCAACGAACCGGATGACGAGGAATCGCTTGTTCGTTTTCTCGTCTATGCCGATCAATTCGATGTTGAGGGTCTGATCGCGACCACGTCGAATTGGTTGAAACATCAACCGCGCGAAGACCTCATTCGCCGCGATCTCGCCGCTTATGCGGAAGTACGCGCGAACTTGGTGAAGCATTCGCCCGGCTTTCCTACGCCCGAACAGTTGCTGGCGGTTACGCGAACGGGACAAAGTGACTATGGAATGGCGGCGGTCGGACCCAACCAGAGCACGGGCGGTTCGCAACGGATCATCGATGCGGTTGATCGCGCGGACGAACGGCCGGTGTGGATTTCCGTTTGGGGCGGCGCAAACACGTTGGCGCAGGCGCTCCGCGATGTGCGTGCGGCGCGCTCGCCCCTTGAAGTGGATAAGTTTGTGGCGAAGCTGCGGGTTTACGCGATTTCCGATCAGGACGATTCGGGGCCGTGGCTTCGGCGCGAATTTCCCCGCTTGTTTTATATCGTCTCGCCGTCGAATCCATCGAGCTTTGAGGAATACTATCGGGCCACTTGGACTGGCATCTCCGGCGGCATCGAAACGCAGACGGCTCCCGGTTATCACGCCGCGATGGTCAGCAATCCGTGGCTGGAGGCGAATATCATAAACCACCACGGCCCGCTTGGTGCGCTTTATCCGCGTCGACTCTATCTTATGGAAGGCGACACCCCGAGTTTTCTCGGTCTGATCGATCGCGGGTTGGGCTGGGACGTGAGTCCGGCCTACGGTGGTTGGGGCGGACGCTACGCACTTTTCCAGGCCTCAGGCGAAACGCGTCCGATCTGGACAGAGATCAACGCGACCCGCGACCGCGTTGAAGTCGAGCCCGGCCGTTTCGACAGTTCCAATCAGGCCACGATCTGGCGTTGGCGGGAACAGTTTCAAAATGATTTCGCTGCGCGGATGGCGTGGTGCGTAGCCGGCGATTTCAAGCAGGCGAACCATAACCCGCGTCCCGTGCTCAATGGCGAGCATTCGACCAACGTCGTGGTGATTTCCGCCCGAAGTGGAACGACCGTGAAACTCTCTGCCGCCGGAACCGATGCGGGCGACGACGGCCAGCACGTGTCTGTCAACTGGTGGATCTATCCCGAAGCTGGCACGATCGAGGGGGCCACGCTGTCGGCCACGAGCGGGGAAATCGCGGAGGTGACGCTCCCGTCGGTGACGAAACCCGGCACGGTGCACGTCATTCTGCAAGTTGAAGACGATGGCACGCCCCGGCTTTTTTCCTACCGGCGCGCCGTGATCGAAGTGAGTCCTTAATTAAAATTTTCTCCCCAATAACCATGAATATCAGATCGCTCAGCCTCGTTTCTTTCCTGTTGCTCACGCCACTCGCCACGTTTGCGGAAACGGCGACCATCAAGGTCGACGTTGACCACGTCGTCGATGCCATCGATCCCCATATTTACGGCGTGTTCATGGAGCCGATCGGCTTCAACCGGCCGGGAATGAAATTCAACACGCTCTATGGTCCACTTTACGATCCGGGTTCACCGCTGAGCGACGAGCATGGCTTTCGCAAGGACATGCTCGTCGCCGCGCGCGAGTTGCAGCTCACCCAGATGCGGTGGCCAGGTGGCAACTTCACCGCCGATTACGACTGGCGCGATGGCATCGGGCCCAAAGACAAACGTCCAAAGCGCATGGAACTCGCGTGGGGCGTCGTGGAGAGCAATCAGGTTGGCACCGATGAATGGGTGCAGATCAACAAGGAGATTGGTGCGGATAACGTCGTGTGCATCAACATGGGCACGGGCACGCTCACGGACGCGCGCGATTGGGTGCAGTACTGCAATGCGCCGACCGGCACTTTTTGGGCGGACAAGCGCGCCGAATACGGCCACCCCGAACCCTACGCCATCAAGTACTGGGGACTCGGCAATGAAGTTGACGGTTCGCCGTGGATCATCGGACACAAGGACGCCGACGATTACGTGAAGTTCGCGGTCGAGGCGGCGAAGATCATGCGTCTGAGTTCGCCCGCTACGAAGCTCGAGTTCATCGCGTGCGGTGCGGCCAACTACAAGGACAACCTCGATTGGGTCGAATGGAATTGGAAAGTGGTGAAGGGGCTTTACGGCATCGCCGATTACATTTCGATGCACCGGTACTGGGACGACTCGAAGGATTATTACACCTTCGTCGGCCAGCGCGGAATGGATCTCGACGAGAAAATCAGCAGCATCGCCGGCCAGATCAAAACCGTCACCGACGTCGAGAAGAAGAAGCCCATGTACATCACGGTCGACGAATGGGCTCCGCCGTTCCGCGGTGGCCACCTTTCGACGCTCGCACTCACGCAATTCTTCAACGCCTTCATCCGGCACGCCGACGTGGTCAAGATGGCCAACTACACTTTGATGACGTCACTCCTCAGTCGCGACCTGAAGACGGGCGACACCTACAAGTCGCCGCTGTTTTATGCGTTCAAGCTGTTTTCCACGCACTGCCGCGGTGAGGCGCTTGCGACCACGGTGAATTGCGATACGTTTTCCACGAGCGATTTCTACAAAAAGATTCCGTATCTCGACGTGTCGTCCGTTTATGACGAAAAGGCGAAGCAGGTCATCATCAACGTCGTCAACCGCCATAAGGATAAGGAAATCGCGACGGATATCGAAAGCGTCACCGGTGTTTTCAACGGAACTGCGACGGTCAGCCAGATCCTGAGCGACGATGTCGAGAACAAGCCTTATGACTATGCGGCGCGCGATTCTTATGCACCGAAGACTGCGCAGGTGCCCGCCAACGGTCACACACTCCACTATTCGTTTCCCGCACATTCGTTCACGCAGATCGTGGTCAACGTCAGCCGCTCCTAATTCTGCGTCCGTTTCAAATTCAATCCCTCGATCGCTTTAAAATGAGAAAATCAATCCACGTTGTATCGCTGTTTTTCTTTGCGCTCATGGCCACCCTTGGCGCGCGCGTGGCCAAAGCCGCCGAAAAATACACCTACGTTATTGTCCACGGCGCGACCGCCGGCGGCTGGGAATGGAAAAAGGTTGGCGAGTTTCTCACGGTCGATGGCAACACGGTTTATCGTCCCACGCTAACCGGCCTTGGCGAACGTGTACACCTTTCCAGCCCGAACATCGACCTCGATACTCACATCAATGATGTCGTGAACACGATCCTCTTTGAGGATCTGCACAATATCGTCCTGGTCGGCCACAGCTACGGTGGCATGGTGATTACCGGCGTGATGGATCGGATTCCCGAGCGGATTCATCACGTGGTTTTTCTCGACGCGGCGGTGCCCGATGACGGCCAGTCCGTCTGGGATCTTTTGGGCGGCCAGCGTCCGCCGAACTCCAAGATCGTCGACGGCATGATGACGGTACCTTGGGTGAAACCCAACGCGCCGTTTCCGCACAACACGCCGCAATCGATCAAGACTTTCGAACAGAAGGTTTCATACAAGAATCCGGCCGCCCTTGCGCTGCCGGTGACCTACGTCGCGTTCATCCCGGCCGGCCAGTCGGCCGAAGAACGTGCCGCGAAGGACAAGAGCTGGCAGCACGCCACGGCCCGCGGCTGGACCATCCGCACCTTCCCCGGCCATCACGTGGCCCACGTCGAAAATCCCCGCGGCGTCGCGACTCTTTTGGAAGAATCGGTTGGCGATCGGAATAAGCCGGTCGCCGAAACACCGGCCGCCACCGCGACCAAATAATCCGCAGGGGGAAATTCCGTTTACTTTCGATTGAACCGCGGCGCATACCCGAGGTCGGAATCGAAATATTTCCCGTTCCCTCCGCCAACTATTTTGTGAAAACCAATCCACTCTCCCTCGCCTCGCTCCTGTTGTTCGCCGCTGCAACCGGTTCCTCGTCCGCCCAGGAAAAACCCGCCGACGTTTCGCCCGAACGCGCCGGCGCCAACTGTGCGCGCAAGATCGAACTCACGGTCCCCGCTGATCTCGTGTCCGATTCTGCCGCCGCGCGCGCGAAACTTAAATTGCCCTATATTTCCGCCGGCAATCAGGACGGTCTGATCAGTTTTTCCCAGCGGACGCATCGTTACCTCAAGGATCACGACGTGCCGCATATCTGGAACGTGGATGACCATGGTCACGACGCGGAAACATGGGGCAGTAATTTTTATCATTTTGCCCAGCTGATTTTCCGCTGAACTGTCCTGTTCTCCCTGCATTGAAGTGTTCTCGTGGAGAAAACCATGAACCTGTCTCGATTTTTCTTCCTGCACGCAGCCCTTTCCGGCGCGGTTCTTTTTGTTATGGCTGCGGCCGCCACGCCACACGCCGCGGCCGCCGGGTCCGTCACCAGTTGGACCGCCGACAATGGGAACGGCACTTACACGAACCCTCTCTTCTACGACGAGTTTTCCGATCCGGATCTCATCCGCGTTGGGGACGATTTCTATCTCGCCGGTACGACGATGCACGCCATGCCCGGGCTCGTGGTGCTGCACTCGAGGGATTTGGTGAACTGGGAATTTCTCAGCTACGCGGTCAAGCGGCTCGACTTCGGTCCAGCGTATCGCCTCGAGGGTGGCCACGAGATCTACGGCCAGGGCATCTGGGCACCATGTATCCGCTATCACAATGGGACGTTCTATATTTTTTCCAACGTCAACGGCCGCAAGACCCAGCTCTTCCGCGCCACGAATCCGGCCGGTCCCTGGACCCACACGGAACTCGGCAGCTCGCTGCACGACCTCTCGGTGTTGTTCGACGACGACGGGAAGATCTACGTCGTCTGGAGCTACAGCGAGGTGATGTTCGCCGAATTGAAACCGGACCTCAGCGACATCATCCCCGAAACGAAGCGAGTGTTGATTCCCGCCGGCAACGCGATGGGGGAGGGCCACCACTTCTACAAAATCAATGGCAAATACTACATCATCAGCGCCAACTACGCTCCCACTGGCCGCATGCAGTGTGCCCGCGCTGACCGGCCCGAGGGTCCATATGAAACCGCCGTGATCAGCACGAACGAAACCTTCGGTACCCAGCATGGACCGATGGTGCAGAACGTCGGCCTCGGCCGCCCGGTGCCGGAACTTGGTGCCACCTTCACCGTGTCCCCCGGTGGCGGCGACTCCTTAGGCGCGACGCCGCTGCACCAAGGCGGCATCGTCAATTTGCCCAACGGCGACTGGTGGGGATTTTCGATGATGGATTTCCGTTCGGTCGGTCGCACCACCGCGCTCTCGCCGGTGACGTGGCAGGACGGCTGGCCGTATTTTGGACTGCCCGGAAATCTCGGTCGCTCGCCGCGCACCTGGACGAAGCCGGCGGTTGCCGCCAAGGTCGAGCCGCATGCGCCGTACCAGCGCAGCGGCGATTTCTCGGGTCATGAGCTATTGCCAGTCTGGCAGTGGAATCACAATCCGGTGGATGCAAAGTGGTCGTTGACCGAGCAATCCGGTTCGTTGCGGCTGCATACCTTGCCGGCCAGCCAGTTTCTCTGGGCGAGAAATTCACTGACGCAGCGGATTATCGGTCCGGAGTCATCGGCCACGACCGAACTCGACGGCGCCGCTCTACAACCCGGCGATACAGCTGGCCTCGCGTTGCTCAACATGCCCTTCGCGTCGCTCGGCCTCGTGCGCACCGACGCCGGATTCATCCTGCGTTGGTACGATCAGCTCACCAACAAAACCATCGATCAACCGCTCTCGTCGCCGCGGGTGTTTCTGCGCGCCTCCGGTGACTACGACCACGATGTCGCTCATTTCAGTTACAGCACTGATGGCAAAACCTTCACGGATATTGGCCGCGAGATCAGTTTGCCGTATCAGTTGAAAACGTTTCAGGGCACGCGTTACGCGCTGTTTGCGTTTAACACGGCCGGGCACGATGGCGGCTACGCGGACTTTGCGGATTTTCGCGTCGACCAACCGATGGCGGACCGTTCGCATCACCTTCCGCTCGGCCAAGTCGTGAGTTTTAAGAATTTCGCCAACGGTTCCGTGCTTTCGATCAACCCCCTTGGCATGCTGCATTCCGCGACGCCCGGTTCGAAGCAGGCAGAGAGCGCTCAAGCGCGCTTCCGGGTGCTCGACCGCGGGCAGGGACGCGTGGTTCTCGAGGCGATGGATGGCAGCGGCTTCCTCACCGTGGTCGGTGCCGGCTTGTCCGCCGACGTGCGTCCGCTGAAACACGAGTCCGCCGACAGTCTCTTCATGTGGCAGGACATGTTACGCGACAACCAATGCATGCTGCTCTCGCTCAAGACGCATCGATTCGTCGGCATCGACCCCGCCACGGGCGAACCCTATTCGGCCGATTGGACCGGTCCCCATCCTGATCGGAAAGACGGCACCGTGCTGGTGTGGACCGAAGCCGAAACCAAGTAATTCAGCTACACGACGGTTCGGTCGTGATTAACTTTCGATAAAATCCATTCCAGACCATCCCATGAAAACTCCCCTAAAATGGGCGGCGTTCACTGCCGCCACTTGTTGCATTCTTTCTCCCGTTTCGAGCGTGGCCGCATCGGCCCGGCTTGAGATCGACGTTGGCAATCCCGGTCACATGATTCCGAAAAGCTTCTACGGCCTGATGACCGAGGAGATTAATTACAGCTACGACGGCGGTCTCTTCGCCGAGCTGATCCGCAACCGCACGTTTCAGGATCCGCTGACCGGAATGACGGGGCGCGATCTGAAACCAATGACCGGGATTGTCCCGCCGCACTGGTCGGTCGTTGGATCGGCGAGCGTTGCGACGAATCGGACGAATCCGGTCAACGCCGCGCTCCCCGTCAATCTGCGGGTGACGCTGGCGGGCGGTCCCGGTGGCGTGGCGAACAACGGCTATTGGGGCATCCCAGTTAGGCCGGCCACCAAATACACCGCGACTTTCTACGCGCGGGGCAACGACGGTTTCACCGGTCCGGTTACCGCCTCGCTGGTCACGGACGCGGGTGACAAGACCATCGTTCAGGCTGAGACCGCTCCGATCACCAACGGCTGGAAGGAATACAAGCTGACGTTTACCACGCCGTCCGATGCGCCGACGACCGCGCACGCGCACTTCGTCCTGTCGGGGAATGGCACGGGCAGCATCGACTTCAGTTTCGTTTCGCTTTTTCCGCCGACCTACGAGGACGTGCCGAACGGTCTCCGTCCCGACTTGATGAAATTGCTCGCCGACATGCATCCGGCGTTCATCCGCCTGCCGGGTGGCAATTATGTTGAGGGCAGTCGTTTTGCCGACCGCTTCGCGTGGAAAAGAATGATCGGTCCCGCGGACGAGCGCCCCGGCCACATGGGCTGTTGGAGTTACCGCAGCAGTGACGGTTTTGGCCTGCCGGAATATCTTCTGTGGTGCAAGCAGCTCGGATCCGAACCTGTGCTCGCGCTCTTCGCCGGCTACGTGCTCGACGGCGACTATGCCCATCCGGGCAGTCCCGAGATGGCACTCTATACGCAGGAAGCGTTGGATGAAATTGAGTATGTCATGGGCCCGGCCGACAGCAAGTGGGGCAAGCGCCGCGCCGCCGACGGTTTTCCCGAACCCTTCGCGCTGAAATATGTCGAGATCGGCAACGAGGATTTCTTCGATCACTCCGGCAGTTACGAGGGCCGGTTCGCGCAGATGGCCAGGGCGATCCGCAAAAGATTTCCGGAACTCAAGATCATCGCCACGACGCCGGTCACGAGCGCCAAACCCGATCTGGTTGACGATCATATTTACGCCAGCGCTTCGACCATGATGCGCGAATTTACCCGTTACGATGTGGGTTCCGGCCATCCCGAAGGTCGCAAGGCTGACGGGGTCAAAGTCTTCATGGGTGAATGGGCCACGCAGGGCGGTTCGCCGACGCCGAACATGATGTCGGCCTTGGGCGACGCCGTCTTCGCGATGGGACTTGAACGCAATTCCGACGACGTGGTCATGCAGTGCTACGCCCCGCTGTTCGCCAACGTGAACCCCGAGGACAAGGCGGGCGGCAGCCCGCGCGGCTGGCAGTGGAACACGAACCTCATTGGCTACGACGCGATGACCGCTTTCGGCTCGCCGAGTTATTACGTGCTCGCGACCTTCGGACAAAACAAGGGCGACGTGATTCTGCCCACCACGTTTGATGTTCCGCAGGTCGTGAAGCCCGTTGATCCGCACCCGCACGGATTCGCCGGTGTCGGCACCTACGAGACGCGCGTCGAATACACGGACATGGTCGTGACCGGACCGGATGGAAAAAAACTTTCATCCGACAACCTCATCAATGACGCGTCCCAATGGAAATTTCCGCACGGACACTGGACGGTCGAGAATGGCGCGATCCGTCCCGTTGGCACCAATCCCCAGTCGTGGGCGCTCGCCGGCGATGCGAACTGGACCGATTACACGGTGACGCTGCGCGCACGAAAGCTGGCTGGCGCAGAGGGGTTCATCGTACTCTGGCACGCCACCGACGGGGATAATTATCGCTGGTGGAATATTGGCGGGTGGGGCAACACCGTTTCGCGTTGCGAAGTTTCCGAGAGCGGAGGCCGGGCGGCATACGGGCCCAGCACGCCGTTTACGGTTGCGACCGATCAGTGGTACAACCTGAAGCTTGAAGTCAAAGGCCACAATGCCCGGGGCTATATCGACGGAAAACTCGTCATGGAGGCCACCGACGAAACGCAGACGCCCGCCAAAGCGGCGTTCGCCTCGGCGTCTTATATTACTGCGACCGGCGAAGTGGTCGTGAAGGTCGTCAACACCACGGCTGCACCGATCGAAAGTGAAATTTACCTGAAGAACACGAGTCAGGTCGGGCCGGGGAAAGCGATCGTGCTCACTGGAGCACCGACGGCCGTCAATTCGGTCGAGCAGCCGACGAACGTTGCGCCTAAAGAGGAGCTGCTCACAAACACCGCCGCGTCCTTCACGCGCACATTCCCCGCCTATTCGGTCACGCTCCTTCGCTTCCCGGCGAAGAAATAATCCTTCGATCCCCCTCCGGAAACAATCCCGAGGCAATTCATGTCCTGATACCAAGTGTTACCTACGTCTGGAATCCGTACCGTTCGATGGTCGCGCAATAATATGAAACCTCGGCCACTCCTTAATCCCACTGGCTTTTTCGTGATCGTCTGCACCGGTCTCCTCTCGTTGTTCGTTAACGGCTTCGCGGCGGCAGCGCCGGAAATCCTCACGCCGCCGGCACCGGCGACCCCACACATAAATGGGCCGGGCGTCTTTGGTGTTAGCCCCGGTGCGCCTTTTCTCTACGCCATCCCCGCGACCGGGCAACGACCGATGACTTTCACCGTGGACGACCTGCCGGTCGGGCTTGCGCTTGACGCTGGCACCGGCCGCATCGCGGGAATCATCGCAACTCCCGGCCGATACAAGGTGATGTTGCGGGCAAAGAATGCGCTCGGCGCTGCGGAGAAACTATTTCGCATTGAGGCCGGGGACCGGATTGCGCTCACGCCGCCGATGGGCTGGAGCAGTTGGAACTGTTGGGGCGACGCCGTGAGTCAGGAGCACGTGCTCAGCTCCGCGCGAGCCATGGCGGCCAATGGCCTGCGCGAGCACGGCTGGACTTTCATCAACATCGATGATGGCTGGCAGGGACCGCGTGGCGGCGAATTCAACGCCATCCAGCCGAACAAGAAGTTTCCCGACATGAAGGCTCTTGCCGACGAAATCCACGGTCTCGGTCTTAAAATCGGCATCTACTCAAGTCCGTGGCGCGGCACCTATGCGGGCTATATCGGAGGTTCGTCCGACAACGCCGACGGCACTTATGCATGGGTGCGCTCCGGCGACGTGAACGAATTCTACCGACTCAACAAGGACCCGAAAGCCCCCGGGGCCAAACCGACGTGGGTCAACTGGAAGATTGGTCGGCATTCGTTTGCGATGCAGGATGCGCGGCAATGGGCGAAGTGGGGCGTCGACTATCTCAAATATGACTGGTTTCCCAACGACGTTCCGCACGTCGCGGAAATGACCGACGCCCTGCGCGCGACCGGTCGCGATATCGTTTACAGCCTGTCGAACACTGGCATCTACGACAACGCGCCGGACTATGTGCGTCTGGCGAATGTCTGGCGCACGACCGGCGATATCAACGACAGCTGGGGCAGCGTGAGCCGCAACGGCTTCTCGCAAGACCGATGGGCCGCCTACACCGGACCGGGCCACTGGAGCGATCCCGATATGCTCGTTGTCGGCATGGTCGGCTGGGGTCCCAACCTGCACCCCACTCACCTCACGCCTGACGAACAGTATTCGCACGTGAGTCTCTGGTGCCTGCTCTCTTCGCCGCTTCTTCTCGGCTGCGACCTCACGCAGATCGACGATTTCACTCTCAGTTTGCTCACCAACGACGAAGTGATCGCGATCGATCAGGATGCTCCGGGCAAACAAGCCACGCAGATCAGCAATCAGGACGGGAAAGTCGTCTACGCGAAAACCCTCGAGGACGGTTCGTTTGCCGTTGGCCTGTTCAACCGTGGTGAAACCGAGACTTCCATCGGCGTCAAATGGGGCCCGTGGGGCACGCTCGCTACGCCGGACGGTGACGCCAAATTTGTCGTTCGCGATCTCTGGCGGCAGAAAGACCTGGGCGCGTTCAAGGGCAAATTTGAAACCAAGGTTGCACCGCATGGCGTCGTCATGATCCGCCTCATTCCAGCCAAGTAACCGTGCTGCTGCCCCAGAAATGAGCCTCTATGTCGACCGCGCTTTCGTGAAACAGCGCGAGGCCATCGCCCCAACACCGCCTTTTTGAAACGTCTTGCCGAAATAAACAGGAACCTCCTCGAACACGACAGCGCCTTGAAAATCTTCTGGCACCGCCTTCAACTGGGATAGCCAGACGATACAAGGCTGCGTTTACCCTCTGTGGAACCATGGCCAAGAGGGCTCGGATGAAAAATTGATTCGTTTTTTGGGCGCGGATTTGTCGAAATGGTCACCTATGAAATCCCGTGCGTTACTTACCCTCGCGCTTCTGTTCGCCATATCGTCCACCGGCGCGTTCGCTGCCCAGTTCAAGGCGCTTCTTATCACCAATACCGCCGGCTGGCACCACGACTCGATCGGGGCCGCGGTTCCCGCCCTCCAGGAACTCGCCAAGCTCCATGACTTCGATCTCGTCTGGCCGAACGACCTTGGCTCGGTCCTGACCGACAAGGGGCTCGCCGGCTACCAAGTCATTATCTTCGCGCTCACGACGGGCGACATCCTGAACGACGACCAGCAGGCCGCGGTGCAGCGCTTCGTCGAGTCGGGCAAGGGCTTTGTTACCATCCATACCGGCACCGACACGGAATACGGCTGGCCGTGGTATACGAAGATGGAGGGAGCCACTTTCTTCATCCACCCGGCCGTGCAGACCGCGACCGTTGTGGTGCAGGATCCCAACTTTCCGGGCATGGACCGGTTTGCGCCGCGGTCGCTCCGCACCGAGGAGTGGTATCAGTTCAAGACCCCACTGGCGAACGACTGCCACATCCTGCTGACGGTGGACGAATCGACCTATAACCCGAATGTGAAGTGGGGGCCCTCCGGCGATCGCGAAGCACGTGAGGGCCACGGCATGGGCGACGTCCACCCGATTTCCTGGTATCACGAGTATGACGGCGGGCGCTCATTCACCACGATTCTCGGCCACTTGCCCGCCACCTACTCGGATCCCGTTTTCCTACACCACGTCTACGGCGGCATCTACTGGGCAGCGACCGGCAAGGGCTTCCGGGCGAAGTAGGCAGCAGAGCTGAGTCAAGGGGCAGGGTATCGGGAGGGAAACTTCTCTCCCATCCAGCGATTGCGCCGCTTTCACGTGACGGTCCTCGGATTGGATGATTGCGCCATCACGCCGGACCGATAGCGATAAGCCTTGGCGGACGCCCGCCGCCAACTCGCGGAGTATCCGTCTGTACTCTCGACTCCACTGGTCTGTTCTTCGACGTAAAACCCGCTTTTTGAAAATGACTTCTCTCCCGATATCTCGCTTCCATCGCGGCGCTGCGGCGCGGCTTGCTTCCGTGTTGCTCGCGTTTACCGGCTCCGCTTTTGCCGCCGGAGTCAGCGCACCAATTATTCCGGATACACCCGCTGCGATCCTGCCGCTGACGTCGGTGCGGCTGATCCCCGGCAGTCCATTCACCGTCGCGGTGAAAGCGAACCTCGACTATCTTCTCGCGCTCGAACCGGACCGGTTGCTCGCGCCTTTCCGCCGCGAGGCGGGACTTCCCGCCAAGGCCAAATCTTACGGCAATTGGGAGAGCGGTGGCCTCGACGGCCATACGGCCGGCCACTATCTTTCGGCCCTCGCCAACATGATCGCGTCCGGCGACGACACCCCGGACCACCAGCTGCGGCACCGCCTCGATTACATGCTCGGCGAGTTGCAGGCCTGTCAGAAAGCGTTCGGCGACGGCTACGTCGGCGGTGTGCCCGGCAGCCGCGAACTCTGGAAGCAAGTGGCCGCAGGCGACGTCGACGCCATCAATCGCAAGTGGGTGCCCTGGTATAATCTTCACAAGACCTTCGCCGGCTTGCGCGACGCATGGCTCGAAACCGGTAATGTCACCGCGCGTGACGTGCTCGTCCATTTCGGCGATTGGTGCGTGACGCTCACCTCGAAACTCAGTGACGAACAAATGCAGCGCATGCTCAACCAGGAGCACGGCGGCATGGATGAGGTGATGGCTGACATCTACGCGATCACCGGCGACAAAAAATATCTGACCACCGCCGAACGTTTCGAACATCACGCCATTCTCGATCCGCTGGAGCAGCACCACGACGAACTCACCGGCCTACACGCCAACACCCAGATTCCGAAAGTCATCGGCCTCGAGCGCATCGCCACACTCACGGGCAACCGGACCGCCGATTCCGGCGCGCGTTTCTTCTGGGACACGGTCACACAGCACCGCTCCGTCGTCTTCGGCGGCAACAGCGTGTCGGAGCACTTCAACGATCCCCACGATTTCCACGGTTTGCTCATGAACCGCGAAGGCCCTGAGACCTGTAACACCTACAACATGCTCCGACTGACGGAGAAACTTTTCGCCAGCGCGCCGGATGCCGCGTACGCCGATTACTACGAACGGGCGCTCTACAATCACATTCTCGCTTCGATCGATCCCGCTGATCCCGGCTATGTTTATTTCACCCCGATCCGGCCCGACCACTATCGCGTCTATTCGACGCCGGGCGAGTCGTTCTGGTGCTGCGTCGGCACGGGCATGGAAAATCCGGGCAAATACGGGGAGTTCATCTACGCCCGTGCGCAGGATGGTCTTTACGTTAATCTTTTCATCGCCTCCGAACTGAAGGAGGCCTCGCTCGGCCTGACGCTCCGGCAGGAGACCGCGTTTCCGGACGAGGAGCGTTCGCAGCTCACGTTGAAACTGGACCATCCCCAAACGTTCACGTTGCACGTGCGCCAGCCGGGCTGGGTTGCGCCCGGTGCGTTTACGCTCACCGTCAACGGAAAGACGGAGACTGTAACAACCGCGCCTTCCTCCTATGTTTCGCTTCATCGCGAATGGCACGACGGCGATCGCGTGGTGATCGGACTTCCAATGCACACGACGGTCGAGGGTTTGCCGGACGGTTCGCCGTGGTATGCGATTTTGCACGGCCCGATCGTGCTCGCTCATCCCGCCGGGACTTGGGAGCAGACCGGTCTGCGCGCCGACGACGCGCGCATGGCGCACGTGGCCTCCGGGCCCGAAGTGCCACTCGATCAAGTACCGGTGTTGCTGACCGACGCGAAGACGATTCCGTCAAAGGTTGTCGCCGATCCCGCCGCAGGTCCGCTGCATTTCCGGCTCGTCGATGTTGTTGAGCCTCCGGCGAAGGATGGCCTGACCCTGATTCCGTTTTTTCGCCTGCAGGACCAGCGTTATCAGATGTATTGGGAAACGACTACGCGCGCCGGTCTTGCGGCGCATAAGGAGCAACTCGCTGCCGCCGAACGCGCCCGCATCGCCCGCGAGGCCGCTACGCTCGACTGGGTTTCCCCCGGCGAACAACAGCCGGAAGTTGAGCACGCATTCAAGGGCGAAGGCACCGAGAGTGGACTCTACAGCGGCCGCCACTGGCGTCATGGCCGCGACTTCCAATATACGCTCGCCACGCGCGGTGCCCCGGCGGTCGAGCTGTCGGTCACGTATTCGGGTTCCGACTCCGGCCGGCAGTTCGACATCCTGGCGAACGGCACAGTTATCGCGACGCAGGATCTCGTCGGCGAAAAGATCGGCGAGTTCGTGGAGAAACGTTACCTGATCCCGTCTTCCGTCCTCGCGTCCGCGCCGGATGGAAGACTGACAATCCGCTTCGTCGCGAAGAAGGTCCTCGCTGGCGGGGTCTTCGACGTGCGGTTACTGCGGGTCGAAGGCATTTCGCCGGGCGGAAAGCGATGATGCCGATTCCTTGCCCGATTGCGCCCTTGGTCGCTTAAATATTTTTCTTTTCCGTTTCCTGGATAGTCCCGCTCTAACTTACGTGGTTTGCCGCAGGGCCGGTGCTTGCGCCGTGATCTTTCATTGCAGCGAAGTCTTCTACAACCGCAACAGACTACACTCCAGCTTTCGTTATCTCAGTCCGTCACTTTGAACCACAGCCGAACTGGAAACTTTTCCCGCACCTCCGTCCAAAGGAATTGGGGGTAAGCCCGGCCCAACTCCTTTTTGCGGTCCTCAGCTTGCTCCGTACAATTTTGGGATGACGGCACCGCAAATATATCCGAAGCTCTCGTGTCGTGAAATCCAATACTCTCCCGCTGTTTCGAAAATCAGCCGCACTCCTCTTCATTCTTGGTTTAATGCAGACCCACTTCCTTGCCGCCCGAACGAACGAAACCACTGTTCCCCATCACTTCGAGATCGGAACGAACGATTTCATGCTCGATGGAAAACCATTTCAGATTCGCTGCGGGGAACTACATGCCCCGCGGGTGCCGCCTGAATATTGGCAGCACCGACTGCGCATGGTGAAGGCGATGGGACTGAACACGGTCTGCGCCTACCTTTTCTGGAACCTGCATGAACCCCGACCGGGCGAGTTCAACTGGTCGGGCGAGGCCGACCTCGCGGCGTTTTGTCGGGCGGCACAGGCGGAAGGGTTGTGGGTTATTCTACGGCCCGGCCCTTACGCGTGCGCTGAATGGGAAATGGGCGGTTTGCCGTGGTGGTTGTTGAAACACGACGAAATCAAACTTCGCACGCGGGATCCGCGTTACCTTGAGCCGGTCAAACGTTACTTGAAGGAAGTCGGCCGGGTCCTGGGTCCGCTGCAAATTACCAAGGGCGGCCCGATTCTCATGGTGCAGGTGGAAAACGAATACGGGTTCTATGGCAAGGACTCGGCTTACATGGGCGAACTCCGCCAGGCCTTGCTCGATGCGGGCTTCGACGTCCCGCTGTTTGCCTGCAATCCGAAGGAGCATCTCAAGGATGGTTATCGCGATGATTTGTTCCCCGTGGTGAATTTTGGCTCGGATCCGCAAGGTGCCTTCAAAGCCTTGCGTGAAATTCTACCGAAGGGGCCGCTGATGTGCGGCGAGTTCTATCCCGGCTGGTTCGATACGTGGGGCGCGCCCCATCACACCGGGAACAGCGCCCGGTATTTGGCGGATCTCGGCTACATGCTCGATGCAGGCACATCCTTCAGCATCTACATGGCGCACGGCGGAACCACATTTGGCTTTTTTACCGGAGCCGACCGGCCATTCAAACCGGACACCTCCAGCTACGATTACGACGCGCCGATCAGTGAAGCGGGATGGACAACACCCAAATTCGAGCAAACGCGCGCTCTAATGGCGAAGCACCTCATGCCGGGCGAAACGCTGCCTGATCCGCCCGCACGAAATCCTGTTATCTCCATTGCACCAGTTGTCGCCACAAGCACGGCGCCGATTTTTTCGAATCTGCCGCAGCCGCTGACCGACGAGCAGCCACGCACGATGGAGGCCTACGATCAGGGCTTCGGTTGCATCCTTTATCGGACGCAGATTCCTGCCGGTCCGGAGGCCAGGGTTGAAGCCGCCGCCATCCACGACATCGGTCAGGTGTTTCTCGATGGAAAAAGGATTGGTTTCACCGACCGCCGCTCGCGCAATTTCGGAGTGCAGCTTCCCGCCCGCGCGCAAGCCGCGACGCTGGATATTCTCGTCGAGGCGATGGGAAGGGTTAACTTCGGCGTGGAAGTGCATGACCGGAAAGGCATCCATGGTCCCGTTTCGCTGAGCGTTACCGGCAAGGATCCGATCGAGTTGCACGGCTGGCAGATCTTTCGTCTGCCGCTCGATGCGGCGATGCTGAAGAATTTGAAGTTTGAAGACTCGAAGAATGACACCACCAATGCAGACAGACCGGCTTTTTGGCGCGCTACGGTCAAGATCGACCGACCGGGCGATTGCTTTCTGGACATGCGACCGTGGGGCAAAGGCTTTGTCTGGGTGAACGGGCACAATCTCGGTCGTTATTGGAACATTGGTCCGCAACAGACCATGTATGTCCCGGGGCCGTGGCTGAAGGCTGGCGACAACGAAGTGATCATCCTCGATCTGCTTGGTCCCGAAAAACCGGTGGTGGCGGCGCTGGATCATCCGATCCTCGATGAACTGCGGCCCGCGCTTGATTTTGCGCGATCCAAGCGCCGCGACGTCAAGTTGCGCGCCGACTTTGGCACGCCTGCTTATGCCGGAAGTTTCGCGCCGGGTTCAGCCCTGCAGGAGGTTCGACTGCCTGCGCCGGCGAGTGGCCGCTATTTCTGCCTCGAAGCGCTCAACGCCCACGATGGAAAACCATTCGCTGCGTTGGCGGAACTTTCCCTGCTCGATATCGCGGGTCATCCGTTGAGCATGGAAGGCTGGATGATCGCTTATGTGGACAGCGAGGAACGTGAACGCGAAGATGGAACGGCGGAAAACGCGATCGACGGCCAGACGGCTAATTTCTGGCACACCGAGTGGGGCGCAGCCCAGCCGGGATTTCCTCATCGCCTGATTCTTGATCTCGGGCAGAAGCGCACGATTGGCGGCTTTCGCTACACGCCCCGCCAAGGGGCGGCGAACGTCACGGGCCGCATCAAGAATTATCGTGTCTTCGTGGCCGACGATCTGATCAAGAATTAAGTCGCCCGACTACTGGAGGATTTGGACACAGAGGTCACCGAGGAGATACAGACGTCACAAAGAAGATTCAAAAATACCAGCCATCCTTCCTCGGCTCTTTCCTGACTCGGTGAACTTTGTAACAAAGTCCGGATCCCCCGAACCTCAGTCCGCGATCAGCGGACCCCTCCGGCCCAAAACCGGAGACGACTAGTCGGAGGGCTCATCCAAGGTTTCGCCTCTTCATCAGGCGAAACCATCAGCGGTCAATAATTCCCGATCAGTTGACCGGAGTTGCACGGGTGGGAGTGTATGATATCCAACTTCAAACCCTTTTCTCGTGAAATTATCCAAGTCTTCCGGATATGTTGTCGGCATTGCTCTCTTCCTCGCATTTTTCCTGCTTTGTGCGGGAGCTCCGATTGGAAAAAAACTGTTCGGGAAACTCTCCGACGGGCGTCCAGTCACGCTTTATACACTCACTGGTCCGCGTGGCCTAATCGTCCAGATCATGGACTACGGCGCGACCGTGGTTAGCATCCTGACTCCGGATCGCGCCGGAAAAATTGCCGACGTGGCATTGGGATTTTCCAATCTCGACGATTACGTGCGCAAGTCGCCGTATTTCGGTGCGGTCATCGGTCGGGTCGGAAACCGGATTGCGCACGCGCGGTTCACCCTCGACGGCAAAACCTACAAACTCGCCGCCAATAATTCCCCCGGCGACCTGCCTTGCTCCCTGCACGGCGGCAGGGTCGGTTTTGACAAGGTCATGTGGCAGGCGCATTCCACGGAGGTCGGCGGACTGCCGGCGCTGCGCCTGGATTATTTGAGCAAGGATAAGGAGGAAGGTTATCCGGGAAATCTCCAAGTGAGCGTGCTGTACTCGATGACGCCCGACAATGGATTGCGGGTCGACTATGAAGCCACGACCGATGCGGCCACGCCTGTGAACCTGACCAACCACAGCTATTTTAATTTGAAAGGAGAGGGCAATGGCGACGCCCTCGATCATGAACTCACGCTCCATGCGAGTTACTATACGCCGGTCGACAAGGGACTGATTCCGACGGGCGAGATCAACCCCGTTAAAGGAACTCCGTTTGATTTTACCACGCCTCACCGCATCGGCGAACGAATCAACCTCGTCAACGAGCAGCTTAAGTTTGGCGGCGGTTATGATCACAACTGGGTGATCGACCGCAAGGGAACCGGCCTTGAATTAGCGGCCACGGTTTACGAGCCTACGACCGGACGCGTGCTCGAAGTGCTCACCACGGAGCCTGGGTTGCAATTTTACAGCGGCAATTTTCTCGACGACACAATTGTCGGAAAATCCGGGAAACCTTATCCCTACCGCGGCACCGTCGTGTTCGAGACGCAGCACTATCCTGATTCGATCAACCATCCGGAATTTCCCTCGACGGTGCTTCGTCCGGGCGGGACCTATCAATCGAGTACGGTATTCCGGTTTTCTGTGCGTTGATTTTCGGAGTTGGCCGCTCGCGCCGGTGATTACGCCGGTGGCATCGCCTTCGTAATTCCACCTATTTTCTTAAACGGATAGAGCCCATGCAGCTCGGTCCAGTGGCCCTCCACCATGCCGATGGTTGGATTTTCCGGCAACCCGCGTTCGTTGCGGTGGATTTGCGCAATGAGGGTGTCGATGGCATGGCCGCCGATAATTTCGAAACGCTGGTCCATCCCGGCGATGTGGGTTTCCGCCTCGTAGTCCAGGCAGGCGAAAGCGGTCTGCGCGCAACGCCGGTTGCCCAGTGCCGGCACCAGGAAATTTTCCACCTGGCTGGCATTTGCGACTACGACGGCTTGAAGCCGGTGCCGGTCAAACCACGCGGGGATGTCACGGCGCGTGTTATGGTCGAGATAGAGAATCGGTGCCGATTTCGAGTGGGTAATTCCACCGGCCCGGTAAAACGCTCCCGTGTAGGAATGATTGGCGCGAAATTCCATGTCACTCGTCATGATCAGGCCGATGCGCCTGAAGCCGCGTTGCTCGAGCAGCGCGAACGTCCGGACGGCGTTGTCGAAATGATGCGTGACGACGCGATGCACGCGGGGTTCGAAAACGGAATAAGTCATCGCGACCGCCGCGAACTTTTTCCAGTCAAGCAGCGCGCTGTAGTCGGCAGGATCGGCGGAGGGCCCGAGCAGCACGCCCGCGATGCCGCGGGCCGACAGGGCTCGTGTCAGCGCGGCGAGTTTGTTGCTGAAGACGCGAAGATCGATCCGGTCGAGCGTATAACCGAGGCGTCCGGCGCGCGCGGTGGCACCGGCGATCAGGCGACGCACAAATTGCGCGTCGAGCGTAGCGAGCACCGCGAGATTGACCCCGGCCTTGGTGGTGCGGCTCGTCCGCAAATGCTGCATGAGATGAGTGAGCATTGGATCGGGACGATAGCCGAGTGTTCGGGCCAGCTTTTGAATGCGCGTGCACGTTTCTGCGGAAACGCTGCGATCGTTGCGCAACGCCAGCGAGACGGTCATCGGGCAGACACCGGCGGCTGCAGCGATGGATCGCATCGTGGGGCGCGTGGATAAATGCGGCATATACTATACGCAATAGTTACAAGTGCTTTGCGCCCGACATGCAACCGCGGAATGTGGACGTCCCCCGACTTTCCTTGGCGCCGCATCAGGGAAGACCATTCGCGAGTAACCCTGCGCTCCATTGCCGTGAAGTCCCACCCACCTCTTCCGCCTTCGACCAATGATCCCATGCCGCCGACTCACGCCGGGGGCTGGGTCAACGGTTTCAATTGCATTGGGCATTTTCGAGGATCTTTACGGGAATAAGTATAATCGCGTACTGTGGTTACCATGCCCCATTCTTCCACTCACTTGCATCCTGATCAGTCGACAGGCACCGTGCCGGCGGACCGCGTTTCTCTGCGGGAGAAAACCGGGTTGAGTGCGGGGAGGGTGGTGGTGGACGGCAGCCATCTCACGCTGCACGTGCTGGTGAGTCCGATCTACAACGTTACGATGGGCGTCAACCCGGCGCTCATCAGTACGGTGGTGTTTATCCAGCGGTTTTGGGATGCGATGCTCGATCCGTTGATCGGCCAGTGGTCGGACAACTTTCGTTCGCGCTGGGGACGGCGGCTGCCATTGATGGCGGTTTCGGCGCTCCCATTGGCACTGCTCTTCGGCGCGCTGTGGTGGTTTCCCCGTCAAGCGAGCGAACATGCGCTTTTCCTGCACCTGTTGATTGTATCGCTCGCATTTTATGTGGCGCATTCGCTGTTCTCGTCGCCGCTCGCGGGGCTCGTCCTTGAGGCCACGGACGATTACCATGAGCGGACGCGACTGGTCGGAATTTTGCAGGCCGCAGGTTTTGCCTTTCAAATCCTGAGCCAGTGGCTTTTTCCACTCACGCAATGGTCCGTTTTTCCCGACACGGTAAGCGGGCTTCGCTGGGTTACGGGTGGCTGCGCGGGGATCTTTTTTGTGGCCGGCCTTCTTCCCGTGATTTTGTGCCACGAACGGCACTATGCGCGGGTGGCGGCGCATCAGGTGAAACTCCCGCTGCTGGTGAGTTTGCGGGAGGTGCGGCGGAACCGTCCATTTTTGACGCTGTTAATCGCCCGCTTCACGGTGAGCTTCAGCTACAACATCGTGAGCATGCTGGCGTTCTACATGAACGTTTATTACGTGTTCGGCGGCGACGTGAAGGGATCGGCGGTGGCGTTCGGATTTGTCGGCTCCTCCTACCATGTCGCTGCGATCATCGCTTCGCTTTCGTTTTATCCGTGGCTGTCCCGCCGGGTCGGAAAGAAATCAGTTTTTCAGATCGCCGCCGGTCTGCTCATGGCGGGTTGTTTGTCCAAACTGTTTCTTTATCAACCGGGGCATCCGTGGCTGCAGTTGATCGTTATCGGAACCAACGGGCTTTCCAGCGCCGGCATGGCCTTGATGGCCGGCGCGATGCTCGGTGACATCGCCGATCTCGACGAATGGGACACCGGCAACCGGCGCGAGGGCCTTTTCGCCTCGGTGCTGAGCTGGTTCGACAAAGCCGGCATGTCCTTCGGCGCGCTGCTCGGCGGTTTCGTTTTGGTGTGGATCGGTTTCGACGCGAAGCTGGGCGCGCAGTCGACGCACACGCTCGCCCTGATGAAGTTCAGTTATTTTTTCGCGCCATTTCTCGGCGCATTGATTGCGCTGTGGACTATTCGCCGCTACGATTTGGACGAATCCAAGGCGCTCGAATTAAAAGCCGCGCTCGCGATTCGGCGGACGCAAGCGTTCGCGGCATCCCACCCATGATCCAAGCCGCCTTCATGCTCGAGCCCGGGCACTTCAAGGACATTTACGGTGCCGAATGCCTCGCTGCTGTGTCCGCCCATGCGCGCGTGCTCGGGCCGGCACCGCTGACCGCGGCGATGCTCGTCAACGAAACTCCGGAGTGGCTCCGCGACGTCGAAGTGCTTTTTACCGGCTGGGGTTCGCCGTCGCTCGACCAATCGTTGCTCGCCCGGCTGCCGCGATTGCGCGCGGTTTTCTATGGGGCGGGTTCGTTGCGCTCAATTGTGACCGATACATGTTGGGAGCGCGGAATCATTTTCTCGAGCGCGGCGGCGTTGAACGCCGTTCCCGTGGTTGAATATACCCTTGGCGCGATTTTGCTTTCTTTCAAACGCGTCTGGCATCACGCGCGACTCGTGCGGGAAAACCGGGGCTACGAACCATTGCGCGCCCTAACAATTCCCACGGGATGGAATACGACGGTCGGATTGCTTTCGCTCGGATTGATCGGTCGCGGGGTGGCCGAGAGGTTGCGGGCGTGCGATGTACGCGTACTGGCCCACGATCCCCTGTTGTCACCGGCGCAAATATCCGAGGTCGGCGCGGAATCCGTCACCCTCGACGGTCTTTTCGAGCAGTCCGATGTGGTGTCGCTCCACGCGCCGCTGCTGCCCGAGACCGTCGGGATTATCGACCGGCGCCGGCTGGATCTGCTCAAACCGTCCGCGACTTTCATCAACACTGCGCGGGGCGGACTGGTACGGGAAACGGACCTGACGGATTTCCTGCGCCAACGGCCCGACGTGCAGGCGATTCTCGATGTCAGCGATCCGGAACCGCCGGCGCCGGATTCCCTGCTCTATGAATTGCCCAATGTTTTTCTGACGCCGCACATCGCGGGTTCCATCGGGGCGGAATGCCGGCGGATGGGCCGGGCGATGGTCGATGAGTTTCATCGTTACGCGCGCGGCGAAACGCTGGCTTACGCCGTGACGCGCGAGCAGCTTGCCCGCATGGCCTGAGTTGTTATCGTCGTGCCATGCCTCGTTATCGTTTTGTCCTGTTGTTGTCTGCCATTCTGGTAGGCGGAAAGATTTCCGCCGCAGTTTCGGAAGGGGAATTGATCGACCATGTCTGGGCAGGCCATCCCGTCAGCTTTGCGCTGCTGGTGGAAGACGGGCACCAGTTTATCGCCTATTACGATGCGGAACGGCGCATGACTGTGGTGGGCCGAAAAAACGGCGACAGCGAATGGACGCGCGTCAAGCCGTCCGGAGTTCCCTCGGAGCACGGCCGCATTTCCAACGTGATCGGCTGGGACAGCCACAACTACCTGCGACTCGCGCTCGATCGCGACGGCGAAGTCCATCTGTCGGGCAACATGCATGTTGATCCGCTGGTCTATTACCGGACGCGAACGCCGTTCGACCTCAGCACCCTCGAACGGCTCGATCGCATGACCGGTGGGCGCGAGACTCACTGCACATATCCGGTATTCTTCAAAAATGCCGCCGGCGATCTTTTCTTTCGCTATCGCGACGGCAGCAGCGGCAATGGCAGCGATCTTTACAACGTTTATGATCCCGCCACGCGCACTTGGCGGCGCTTGCTTGATACGGCGTTGCTGGATGGTCAGGGACAGCGCAACGCCTACGCGCTTGATCCCATGCTCGGTCCGGATGGCCGTTTTCATTTGGTCTGGATGTGGCGTGATACGCCCGACTGCGCGACCAACCATACGCTCTCCTATGCGCGGAGCCGCGATTTTATTCACTGGGAGAACAGTCGCGGCGAACCGGTCGCGCTGCCGATTACGCTGGCGACGGGCGAAGTGATTGACGCTGCGAAACCCGGCGAAGGACTGATCAACATGACGTTCAATCTCGGCTTCGATGCGCAGCAGCGCCCCGTCGTGGTGTACCACCGCTACGATGCGCAGCACCATTCGCAGGCATACGCGGCACGGCCGTTGATCAACGCTGCCGGTTGGGAACTTCATCAGTTGAGCGATTGGAATTTTATGTGGGCTTTCTCCGGTGGCGGATCCATTCCCGCCGAGGTTGCGCTGGGCGCGCCTCACTTGACCGCCGATGGATTGCTCGCGGTGGATTTTGTTGCTCGCGACGGAGGCAGTGGACGCTGGTTGATTGATGCCGCAACGTTGGAGCGAAAAGCGACGCTGCCGCCGGCTCCGCCCGTGCTGCCCGAAGCGCTCATGCGACCGCTCCGACCTGGCATGGAAGTCCAGACGGTGGTCGCGCATGCGAATGGCCGGCGCTTGGTGCTGCGCTGGGAAACGCTTCCGCGACACCGCGATCTGCCGCGCGATTCCACGCCACCGCCTTCCGAACTTCGTCTCTACAATCTGCCCGACGGCGACACGGCGTCGGCGGCGCGCGTCGGTTCGTAAAATCTTCATTTGGCATTCGTTCCATGAAACCGCCCATTGCCGAAAATCCGCTTCGCACGCGGGCGGATCTGCAGAAATTTGCCGTCGATCTGGCGGCGCCGCTCGTGCCGCACTTCTCAGTTGGTGGCGCCCAAGTGCGGCTCGGCGCGAATCGCGCGCACTACGGCGACCCGGCTGGCTGGCTGGAAGGATTTGCGCGGCCACTGTGGGGTCTGGCACCGCTCGCCGCCGGCGGAGGGAAATTCGATCACTGGTCGCTCTGGCAACGCGGTCTCGATGCGGGGAGCGATCCAACGCACCCGGAATATTGGGGGCTCGCGGGCGACTACGACCAGCGCAGCGTGGAACAAGCGGCGTTTGGTTTCGCGCTCGCGCTCGCGCCCGAACAGCTCTGGCGCCCATTGCCATCCACCGTACGCGAACGTCTGGCGACGTGGCTGCGGCACATCAATCAAGTCCGGCTGGTACAGAACAACTGGCTTTTTTTTCGCGTGCTCGTGAATCTCGGTTTGGAACATTGCGGGGAGGCCTTTTCGCAGCAACACGTCGATGCGGACCTTGACCAATTGGATCGTTTTTATCTTGGCGATGGCTGGTATTCCGATGGTGCTGGAACCGCGACCTATCGCGACGGGCGGTTGGGCGATTACTATGTGCCGATGGCGTTTCATTTCTACAGCCTGCTCTACGCACGGCTGGCGAAGGCAGGCGATCCGCCGCGGATTGCGCGCTACGTCGAGCGGGCTCGTTTGTTTGCGCAGGATTTTCAATATTGGTTCGCCGCCGACGGAGCCGCGTTGCCCTTTGGTCGCAGTCTGACCTATCGCTTTGCCCAAGGTGCCTTTTGGGGCGGACTCGCCTTTGCCGGCGTGGAGGCGCTGCCGTGGGGCGTCATCAAGGGACTTTATCTCCGCCATCTTCGCTGGTGGTTGCGCCAGCCGATTTTTTCCGACAGCGGGGTGCTGACCATCGGGTATGCTTATCCGAACCTCATCATGGCGGAGAGTTATAATTCGCCGGGTTCACCCTATTGGGCAATGAAGGCGCTGTTGCCGCTGGCGCTGCCTGAGACTCATCCGTTCTGGAGCGCGGAAGAGCTTCCGATGCCGCCGCGCCGGAGCGTGCATACGATCGCAGGCGCCAAACTTTTGCTCACCACCGATCCGAAAACGCACGATGTCACCGCGATCAACGCCGGCCAGCCCGTCCTCGACTGGCCCCGCAGCGCGCCGCAAAAATATTCCAAATGCGCGTATTCAACGCGCTTCGCATTTACCGTGCCGGTCAGCGGTGCGGCGACGGCGACCGAGGGCGGCATCGACGGCGTGATCTCGCTGAGCGACGACGGACGATTCTTTCGCGTCCGCGAACAATGCTTCGATGCCGCGGCGGCTGACGGCGTGGCGTTCTCCCGCTGGAAGCCGTGGCCCGGCGTGGAACTGGAAACCTGGCTGCTCGCCGAGCCGACCGGACACATTCGTATTCACCGTCTGAAAACACCGCGGAAGCTTTGGGCCATCGAGGCCGGCTTTGCGGTGCCCTACGCCGACAAAACTACGCGGCAGCTGCATTCCACCGGAAAACCCGGCCCGCAGGTCCGCGCGCCCGCGGGCGCTTCGTTGATGCGGACGCTTTTTGGCGAACGGAATCCAGACGGTGTTGATGTCGACGCCAACAGCCATTTGCTCGCCTCGCTTTCCGCCATGCCGGTTTTGCGTTCGATCCATGAACCAGGCGAACACTGGTTCGCGTGTTGGGTCGGCGGGAGTGCCGTTGCCGATGAAACATTTGTGGAAGCGAACGGGTATTCCATCGATTTTATGGCGGGTGTGGCGCGCGTGCAGCGCGATGACGCGCCGTGGTGGACCTCTTCCCAGTCACCATGCGGCGAATCTTCGCCCGCGAGGATCGAAACGCTGGCCAAATTGGTGTGAGGGGACCGTGTGAAGGAAGCACGGGGCCTTTATGCCGCACAACCTGCACGTCTGGGAAATGTTCATCAAGCCAGACGAGTTGAAGGCGCATTTGCTCAACAGCCGTTTTGAATTCAGGAATTCTGCGGGACCGAGCCCAATGTCTCGATCCCAAAGATGCTTTTGTACCTGCGCAAACGCACGCGCGGTGAGTGGAACTACCGGGAACTTGGCGAGAACTTCCGGTTGGTGGAGAGCGACGATAAAAATATTTTGTATATGGGGGTGGGCGGTGAAGAAATAGCCGGGACCTTTTTACCCGCGAATGATGGGGCACCGACCTAAAGCGTTGAATACGTCCCTTGCCAATCCCGGCGTCGCTGGCACAAGGTAGCCCATGCGCGTGTTATTGGTCGAAGACGAACCGAAGACTGCGGCGTTCGTGCGCCGGGGGCTGGAGGAAAATGGGTTTACGGCGGCGGTGGCCACGCGCGGCGACGAAGGGCTGACCTTGGCGCGAACGGAAACATTCGGGGCGATCATTCTGGATATCAGCCTCCCGGTGCTCGATGGATTCAGCATTCTCGCCGCTTTGCGTGAATCCGGCTGCGCGACGCCGGTGATCTGTTTGACGGCGAGGGACACGGTCGTCGAGCGGGTTAAAGGTCTTGAACTCGGGGCGGACGACTATCTGGTCAAACCGTTTTCGTTTTCGGAGTTACTGGCGCGTTTGCGAACGATTCTCCGGCGTGGCAATCAGCCACTTGAACGAATCATTCGAATCGCCGATTTGGAGCTGGATTTGCCGAGAGTCAGGGCTGTGCGGGCCGGGCAGCGATTAGAACTGACCGCCAAGGAATTCAATCTGCTGGCGCTTTTGGTGCGCCGGCGCGGCGAAGTGCTCTCCCGCACGGTGATCGCTGAAGAGGTCTGGGACGTTAATTTCGACAGTGAAACCAACGTTGTCGAGGTGGCCATCCGGCGGCTGCGAAAGAAAATGGATGATCCTTTCCCGCAAAAATTGATCCATACGATGCGCGGGGTCGGCTACGTTTTTGAAGTCCGAAACCCCTGAAATTTTCCTCGTGAAGCACTCTCCTCGTCCCTGGTCGATGACCGTCCGGTTGATCGGGCTGCAAATCCTGGCTGTGGCCGTGCTAATCGGGGGAGCCTTGTTTTTTCTCCTGCGGACCATCACCAACCATCTCGACGCTGACGATCGCGATGTCGTGGCCCAGCAGGCCAGCCTGTTGCGGAAATGGTTCGAGGATCCAAACACCAAGCCTTCCGCCGTGATGGACCAAATCCGGGCGCCAACGACCGATCAGTTTTTCTTTGTCCGCATCCTGGATCAGTCTGGAAAAGTTTTATTCGAAACCGGAAATTCGGCGGCGCCTCCCGCCAGTGCATTCCCCGAATCGGGGCAGCCGGCCACTTACTGGCATGTTGATGCCGGGCCGCATTTTTTGATGACTAAAATCGGGGCGACAGTGAATCCGGACAGCCGAAGAATCCAGCTGCAGCTCGCGTTCGACGTGACCGATGATTTCACGCTGATCCGGCAGATTCGCCAGAGTATCACGGTGGTTTTTGTCCTGGCGCTTTTGATCTCAGCGATCCTGGCTTATTTCATTACCCGCGCGGCATTGCGTCCGATCCAGTCACTGACGGAGGCGGCGGCGCGTGTTCAGGCGTCGAAACTGGCGTCCCGTTTTGAGGGGACGCATTGGCCGGTCGAACTTGCCCCACTGGTCAGGGAATTCGACGCCATGCTCGCTCGTCTGGCCGGATCCTTTCGGAGGCTCGGTCGTTTTTCCACGGATCTTTCCCACGAATTGAGAACTCCAATCAATAATCTGCGCGGTGAGGCGGAAGTGGCCCTCAACCGTCCGCGGACGCCTGATGAATACCGCGTGGTACTCGAATCCAGCCTGGAGGAATATGGCCGCATTACCCGGCTCATCGACACCTTGCTGTTCATTGCCAAGGCCGATCAACCACAGACGGGACTGAAAAGACAGCCGCTCGACGCGGCGGGCGAGTGCGCCGCCGTCGCCGATTTTTTCGACGCGGCCGGGGCGGACCGAGGGGTGGTCATTTCTGTTCGCGGCCAGGCAGGAATTTACTGCGATTCGATGTTGTTTCGCCGGGCGCTCAGCAATTTGGTGGATAATGCCCTTCGCCACACCCCACGGGGCGGAAATATCGATCTTACCGTCCGTTCCGGTGAAACGGGCGCGACGGAAGTCGAGGTGTGTGATTCCGGGACGGGTATATCTCCCGATGATCTGCCGCATGTTTTTGAACGATTCTACCAAGCCTCGAATGAAGAACGCGAATCACCCGGGCCGAATTCCGGCTTTGGACTGGGGCTCGCGATCGTGAAGTCAATTATGGATCTCCATGCCGGCGAGGTATCCGTTGCGAGCACGCCCGGTCGGGGGACAACCATCAGTTTGCTTTTTCCCCGCCAGCCCGCAGCCAGCACCAGCTGACAATTTTGTAATCTGGCGGCCAGCACGCGGTCAGGGGTGGACGGGTAGGCTAAAAGGATATTATGGATGTAGTCTTGCCTGTCCCCACGCACTCCACCGAAACTGAATCCCATTCCGCGTCCCGCGATATCCTTTGGCTCCTTGTGATTTGTTTCGCCCTTTTCGGCTTCGGGCTTGGGTTTACGCCGCTGGCTAATCCCGATGAAGCACGGTACGGGGAAATTCCCCGGGAAATGCTCGTTAGCGGGGATGTTGTGACGCCGCGCCTCGACGGCATTAAATATTTCGAAAAGCCGCCGCTGACCTACTGGCTGGTCGCCGGCAGCCTGAAACTTTTCGGGTTAAGTGAAGCGGCGGCGCGGGCGACGCCGGCGGTGTTTGCGGCGCTGGGGGTTTTGTTGACGTACGCGGCCGGGCGTTCGCTGGCGGGCCGGGAAACGGGTTGGTGGGCGGCGGTGGTCCAGGCGACGTCACTGCTTTATTTTGCCCACGCCCGACTGCTGCTGACCGACATGGTCGTTTCGGTGTTGATCAGCGCAACGCTGTATTGCTTTCTCCTTGGGGTGAGGGAGCCACCCGGACGCCGGCGGCGTTGGTTGTTTTATGGCCTCTACGCGAGCGCGGCTCTGGCAACACTGGCGAAAGGCTTGATCGGATTTCTATTGCCCGGGGCGGTGATGTTTTTGTGGCTGCTCCTTTTTAATGAGTGGCGGCGGTTGCGTCCTTTTTACCTGGCGACCGGTTTGATGGTTTTTGCCGTAATCGCGCTTCCGTGGCATTTGCTGGTTGCCCAACGTAATCCTGAATGGGCGTGGTTTTATTTCGTGCACGAGCACTGGCTTCGGTTCACCACCACGACGCATGGCCGTTACCAGCCCTGGTGGTATTTCATCCCGGTTATTTTTCTGGGACTGTTTCCGTGGTCGGGATTTATTTGGTCTGCGTTGCGCTCCGCAGTGCCGGCGGGATGGACGCGCCGTTCCGAGTACACGGACAAGGCATTTCTTCTCGTTTGGGCCGCCTTTATCTTTATTTTTTTTAGCGCTTCAGATTCGAAGCTCGTCCCATACGTCCTTCCCGTATTTCCGCCCCTTGCGGTGGTGCTGGGTGCTTATCTGGCACCGCGCATGCGCACGCCGTCGGCGACGGGTTTGCGCGCGGGATTTCTCGGGTTTTCGGTGGTCTCCGGATTGCTGGGCGTGGCCTTGATCGCAGTCTTCCTGAAGCCTGAATTGCTTGGGACCGTGGCGAATGTTGATGAATTGAGTCGTTTTGCCATGCTGGCCGGTGTTTTCCTCTTTGGGGGTGCGCTCGGGGTGTATTTTTTGCTACGGAGTGAAAATACCAAGGTGGCTTTAAGATTGATGCTGGGGACCGCCGCGGCGTTTGCGACCGTGCTGGTCATCGCGTCGCCGGCCATCGCCCGCGCCAGCACCAAGGACTTGGCGCGCTCGCTCGAACAGCAGGTCAAACCGGGCGATATTGTGCTGTGCTATCATGATTATTTTCACGACTTCAGTTACTATGCACAGCGCACCGTCGGCACGGTGAAATATGAGGGCGAACTGGAACTCACTCTCGATCCCGAAGCGGCGGCGAAGGGGCTGCATGTAACGGAAGCGCGTTTTCGCGAGCTGTGGAACGGTCCGCAGCGGGTTTACCTCGTTCTTCGCCGATCTGAAATGCCAGCGTTGGCCGCGCAGCCCGGATTTTACTCCCGGATTTTGGCTGAATCCCGCAATCACCTGCTGTTGATTAATCAGCACTGATTGTGAATATGAGCCAGATGACGAAACCCTTTCTGCCCTTTACCAAACCGACCATCGATGAGGAAACGATCGTCGGGGTCGTGGAAGTACTTCGTTCCGGATGGATTACGTCGGGGCCGAAAGTAAAGGAATTTGAGGCCAGCCTTTCCGTGCTGTTTGGCGGCCGGCCGGTTCGCGCGTTTAATTCCGGCACCTGTACGATGGAGATCGCCCTGCGCATCGCGGGAGTAGGGCCGGGCGATGAAGTCATCACGACCCCGTTGTCCTGGGTCGCCACGAGCAATGTCATTCTCGCGGTCGGAGCCCGGCCTGTTTTCGTGGACATCGATCCGGTGACGCGCCACCTTGACCTCTTGTTGGTGGAGAAAGCCATCACGCCAGCCACCCGTGCGATCATTCCAGTCGATCTCGCCGGTCTGCCGGTGGATCGGGACTGCCTTTACGCGATCGCCAAAAAACATGGTTTGCGCGTGATCGAGGACGCCGCTCAATCCATTGGCGCAAAATGGGCCGGTCGAAACGTCGGCAGTTTCGGGGATTTTACCTCGTTCAGTTTCCATCCCAATAAAAACATCACCAGCATCGAGGGCGGTTGTCTGGTGATGAACGACGAGCGCGAGGCAAAATTAGCCGAGCAATACCGGCTTCAGGGCGTCGTTCGCTCTGGCGTCGATGGCATGGAGGTCGAAGTGCCCGGTGGAAAATTTAACCTGACCGACGTCGCTGCGCGCGTTGGCCTCGGGCAACTGCCGCACTTGGAAGAGTTCAATGCCAAACGCCGCGAACTCGCCCGTGCCTATTTCGAGTTGCTCGATACACCATCCGGACGGGCGCTGGAACTCGGGTTACCGCCGGCTGATTTCACCACCAGTAACTGGCATATGTTCCAGATTGTCCTGCCGGAAGAAAAACTTTCCATCAAGCGTGCAGGTGTCATGGAAAAATTAACCGCGATGGGTGTGGGCAGCCAGGTGCATTATCCAGCGATTCACCTTTTCTCGCTCTATCGCAAGCTGGGTTGGAAAGAAGGTGATTTTCCGCACGCCGAGTACGCCGGGAGGAATATCCTGACGCTCCCACTTTTCCCTACCATGACCCGCGCCGATGTTGCCCGGGTAGTAGATGCACTCATTGCCATTCTCCCAGCTCACCGCAAAGCCTGAGACCATGAGTGCCGTGCCGCAACTTTCGATCGTGATTCCCGTTTACAACGAGGCGTTGAATCTCCCGACGCTTTTCGCGCGCCTTTATCCGGTGCTCGACGCGTTGGGCCGCCGCTACGAGGTCGTATTTACCAACGATGGCAGTGCCGACCGTTCCATCGAATTACTTCGCACCCAGCAGGCCGTGCGCTCCGATGTCACGAGGGTCATCGACTTCAACGCCAACTATGGGCAACACATGGCGATCATGGCCGCGTTCGAACGCGTGCGCGGCGAGATCGTGGTTACACTCGACGCCGACCTGCAAAATCCGCCCGAGGAAATTCCGAAGCTGCTGGAGAAAATCGACGCCGGCTTCGATTACGTTGGCGGCTACCGGTTGGCTCGGCAGGATTCGTTCTTTCGCACGTTTGCCTCGAAAACGATTAATTTCGTGCGGGAGAAAATCACGAGCATTCGCATGACCGACCAGGGTTGCATGCTCCGGGCCTACAAGCGGCCGATCATCGACGCCATCGTGCGAAGTGGGGCGATCAACACGTTCATCCCGGCGCTCGCTTACAGTTTCTCCGCCAATCCCGGTGAGGTCGGCGTGCGGCATGAGGAAAGGCACGCGGGCGTTTCAAACTATTCATTCTACAAGCTCGTCCGGTTGAACTTCGATCTGGTGACGGGCTTTTCCATCGCGCCGCTGCAATACTTCACGATGTTCGCGATGTTTTGTGCGATGGGCAGTCTGGCGTTGGTCGCATGGCTCTTTTATCGGAGGTTCGTGCTGGATCTCGATCGCGAAACGTTTGGCGTGTTTACGTTGTTCGGCATACTCTTCTTCCTGCTGAGCGTGGCCATGATCGGCGTCGGCCTGATCGGGGAATACGTCGGCCGCACCTATCAGGTTGTTCGCGCGCGCGACCGGTATCACGTCAAGGAAATGATCGAGGCCGGTCCATGAAACGTCCGCGGATAGTTTTTTTCGGCTACAGCGAGGTTGGCTACCAATGCCTTTCCCTGCTGCTGGAGCGTGGAGACAACGTGGTCGCATTGTTTACGCACGAGGATAATCCCCACGAGAAAATCTGGTTCAAGACACCGGTGGTGGCCGCGCGTGAGCGGGCGGTTCCGGTTTACACGCCCGAAAAAATTGCGACGCCGGAGTGGATCGAGCAGATCACCTCTCTGGCACCGGACCTGATCATTTCGGTTTATTACCGCAACATGATCAGTACGAAAATCCTGTCACTCGCGCCGCTTGGGGCGTTCAACCTGCACGGCTCGCTCCTGCCGAAATACCGCGGACGGGCGCCAATCAATTGGGCGGTGCTGCACGGCGAACCGCGAATTGGCATGACGCTTCATCGCATGGTGAAAAGTGCCGATGCCGGCGCGATCGTGGCGCAGGAGGGCGTGGAGATCGGTCCGCGCGATACCGCGGAACAAGCGTTTCGCAAAGTGCTGCCTTGTGCGCGTCGTGTGCTGGCCGCGTCCATCGACGCGTTGCTGGCCGGTACGGCCAGCGAAGTTGCGCAGGACGATTCGCAGGCAACGTATTTCGGCGGCCGAAAACCGGAGGACGGTCGCGTGCACTGGACGCAGTCCTCGCGGCAGATTTTCAATCTCATCCGCGCCGTCACGGATCCATATCCCGGCGCGTTCATCGATGTGAATGGTTCATGGCTCATGCTCTGGTGGGCGGAGATCGATTCACCTGCCACGCGGGATCGTCGCGGCCAACCCGGTGAAGTGCTTTCCGTTTCCCCGCTCGTAATCGCGACCGGCGACGGTGCGATGGAACTTACCCGCACCGAGTGGCGCGGTTCCCCCGTTTTACTTCAGTCCGGTCAACTCCTCGTTTCCTCATGAAAAAGAAAGTCCTCATCCTCGGCGTCAACGGTTTCATCGGCAGTTCCCTTGCCGAGGCCATTCTCAAGAAAACCGACTGGGAGGTCTATGGCCTGGATGTCGGCGACCACAAATTGGGCGACTGCCTCAAGGATCCGCGTTTCAAATTCGTGGAGGGCGATGTCATGATATCGCGGGAATGGATTGAGTATCACATCAAGAAGTGCGATGCGGTGATTCCCCTCGTGGCCATCGCCAATCCGGCGCAGTACGTGAAGGATCCATTGCGCGTTTTCGAACTCGATTTCGAATCCAACCTCGCAGTGGTGCGGCAGTGCGCGAAATACAAGAAGCGGATAATTTTCCCGTCCACCTCGGAAGTTTACGGGATGTGTCCGGACACCGAGTTGAATGAGGACACGAGCACGATGGTTTACGGTCCCATTCACAAGCAGCGCTGGATTTACGCCTGCTCGAAGCAACTGCTCGACCGCGTGATTTACGCCTATGGCGAACGCGATGGCGTGGATTACACGCTCTTCCGGCCGTTCAACTGGATCGGCCCGAAGCTGGACAACGTTTTCGAGCCGAAGGAGGGAAGTTCCCGTCTGTTCACCCAGTTCATTTCCAACGTCATTTTCAAAAAGCCAATCCAACTGGTTGACGGCGGAAAACAGAGCCGGTCGTTCACCTACATCGACGATGGCATCGACGCGCTTCTGCGGATCATCGACAATAAAAACGGTGCGGCGTCGCGGAAGATTTTCAACCTTGGCAATCCCGCGAACAACGTGAGCGTCGCCGACCTCGCGCAACTCATCCTCGCCGCGTTCCGGGAATATCCGGACTACCGCGAGCACGCGGAGCAAACCAGGATCATCTCGGTGCCGGCGCAGGATTATTTTGGCACCGGCTATCAGGATATCCAGACGCGCGTGCCCTCGATCGAGGCCGTCCGCCGCGATCTCGGGTGGGCACCGGTTCACGATCTCAAATCGGCGATCCGCTTGACGCTCGATTACCACCTCGCGCACAAGGATTATTCCCTCGTCTGAACCATGTCGTGTCATCTGGCACTAAAGATCGACGTCGACACCGATCGGGGAACCCGGCTCGGTGTGCCCAATCTCGTGGCCGATTGTCGCGAGTACGGCGCGCCCGCCTGCTTTCTTTTCAGTCTGGGGCCGGATAACACCGGCAAGGCGATCCGCCGGGTGTTTCGGCCCGGATTTTTTTCCAAGGTCAGCCGGACGAATATTGTTCAGCTCTATGGCATCCGCACGCTGCTCAACGGTACGCTGCTGCCCGCGCCGCATGTCGGCCGGCGCAACGAAGGAATGATGCGGAGCGTCCGGGAGGCCGGTTTCGAGGTGGGAATTCACTGCCACGATCACATTCGCTGGCAGGATCATTTGCACGGAATGACGCTGGAAGAAGTGCGGGAGGAGTTTGTGCGGGCACGCACGGAATTCCGCCGGATATTTGGGGCGGAAGCGCAGACGGCAGGGGCCGCCGGCTGGCAAAGCAGTACGTTCAGCCGTGAGGTGTACGATGAGGCCGGATTACTCTACACGAGCGATACCCGCGGTGACACACCGTTTTTCCCGCGCATCAGTGGGAAGGTTTTCTCCACGTTGGAAATCCCGACGACGCTGCCGACGCTGGATGAGTTGATGGGCCGTCCGGAATATCCGGACGGAAAAATTGCGCCACATCTGTTTTCCCTGCTTCGGCCGGATCGATTGAATGTCTTTACACTACATGCCGAAATCGAGGGTATGGCCCGGCGGACGATTTTCCGGCAGTTTCTCCAGCTGTGTCGCGACGCGAACGTCCAGTTTGTGCGAATGGACGATGCCGCGCGAGAATACCTGGCCCGACGCGATGCGATTCCCGTTTGCGAGATGGCCCAAGGCAGCGTCGATGGACGTTCGGGCCAGCTCGCGATTCAGCAGCTGGCAGAGTGAAACTTCGACGGGATAATTCCGCTCCATATGAATCGCGACAGCCCCCGCACTCCGCAAAAATTTCCCTGTGGTGGCGCGACGATTTTGATGGTGGCTGGATTCATGGCAGCCACGGGTTGCGCGAGCTATCAATCCAAGCCGCTCGACTCGTCTGCGATCGATGCGGCGCTGGCTCCGCCGAAGCCGGAGGCGGTGCGAATCGCCGCGGAAAAATTTAAACATCCGCTGCTTGCGCCAATGGTCATCGATGGCCGCGACGGATTTTCCCCTGACGAAATTGCATTGATGGTGGTGATCGTGAGTCCGCAACTGCGGGCATTGCGAGACCAACGCGGCGTGGCGGAGGCACAAATTGTGCAAGCGGGGATTTTGCCGAATCCCCAGTTGGGTTATGCGCTGGACCGGCCCACGGCGCACAATGAACCCGGTCTGGTTGCGGGTCGAAATCTCGGACTGAGTTGGGAAATTACCTCCCTGCTCGGTCGGCAGGATCGTGTCGCGGTTGCACGAAGCGGTGCGGCTGCCTTTGACCTTTCGCTCGCGTGGCAGGAATGGCAGGCGGCGCAAGATGCACGCCTCCGCGCCTTCCGGATTCTTTCGTTGCGCGCCAGGCTGCCGCTGCTGCGTGCCATTGAATCCGACCTCGCGGCGACCCTGGATTCGCAGCGGAAAGCGATGGCACTGGGTCAGGAAACCATTGGGGATGTAACCGCCGCCAGCGAGGCGTGGCTTGCGACCCAAGCGGCCCGGCTGGCCGCCGAACAGGACTACCAGTCCGAACTGGCTGCACTCAATCTCAGTCTGGGTCAACCCGCCGACGCGGAGATCGCCCTCAAGCCGGCGGTTTCGTTTCCCGAACTGCCGCCCGAAACCTCGGCCGCGCCGCTCTTGCAGGGACTCGAACAGCGACGATTGGATCTTGCGGCGCTTGCGCTCGGTTATGAGAGCGGGGAAGCGGGACTGCGGGCCGCAATCAAGGCGCAGTTTCCGAAGATCGGGCTAAGTTTTGCCAAGGTCAATGACACCAGCGACGTGCGGACTCATACGTACGGTGTGACGGTCGATCTGCCGCTGTTTGATCGCAATCAGGGCAACATCGCCATCGCGCGCGCGACGCGTCAGCAGCTTTTCGATGAGTACGTCGCGCGCGTCGCCGAGGCGCGATCTGACGTGGTATTGATTCTGGGAAAAATTGCCGGGGTTCGCCTACAACTGGCGGCGGATGTTTCGGCGCTGCCTGCGCTCCAGCAGCAAGTGACGGCCTATGAAAAAGCGCTCGAAACCAAAAACGCCAGCGCTCCCGCCTATCGTGAGGCGCGTGCATTGTTCACCACACGGAAACTCGATGAACTGACTGTCCGCCAACAGATGATCGAGCTCGATGTCGCCCTTGAAATTGCCACGGGCCGGCCACTGCTCGACCGAGCCGAATCGCGCTCCTCTTCGCCATGAAAAAAATCCTTCTCTTTCTCCTTGTTGCCGGGCTGTTGATCGCCGGCTGGTTCTACTTTAATAAATCCAAGCGCTCGGACGACGCTCCGGAAGAAGCCAGGCCAATCGCGCGCGTGATGCTCGCGCTCCTCAAGCGGCAACCGATGACCGAGACGCTGGAAGTTTTTGGGGTGGTTGTCGCCGCGCCCTCGGGGGAACGGATTATCTCCGCCACCTTCGATTGTATCGTGCGCAAGATCGATGTGGCTGCCGGTGCCCGGGTCGCCGCCGGCGATCTGTTGATGGAGATTGAGCCCAATCCTGAGGACCGGTTGCAACTCGACGCTGCCCGCAACGCACTGGCGCTCGCGACAAAATCGCTGGCTTCCGTCCAGGAACGCTATGACTTGAAACTTGCCACCAATCCGGATCTGTTCGCGGCCCGCCAGGCCGAGCTGGACGCGCGGCAGAAAGTCGTGAGCCTTGAGCGTCGCGGCATCGAGGGAGACGGCAGGATCGTTGCGCCGATTGCCGGTGTGGTGAACAAATTGGAAGCGTCCGCTGGTTCCAGTGTCAATGCGGGCGCGGCCTTGTTGACCCTCACCGCGAGCGAAGGACTTGAAGCGACGCTGAGTGTCGAGCTTTCCGATTTGAAACGCATCGCCGCCGGCCAGTCCGTGACCTTGTTTTCCGCTCAGCGCGCCGGAGCGAAACCGGTTGATTCCAAGGTGCGCGTTGCGGGCGCGTCACTCGATGCGGGCACCGGCGCAGTGGAGGTACGAGCGTCGATTCCGGCCGGTGCGCCGTTGTTGCTGGGCGAACACATCAGGGCGACCATTGAGCTCGACCAAAAAAACACTCTCGCGGTGCCGCGTGGTGCGGTGTTGCCCGAGGGAGGCAAGTCCATCCTTTACACGGTGAAGGACGGACACGCCGTGCGGCGTGAGGTAACGCCGGGCATTTCCGCCGGCGGCTTGATTGAAGTCAGCGGGGAAAATCTCCGCGAGGGCGACAGTGTTGTGGTGCTCGGTAATTACGAGTTGGAGGACGGCATGGCGGTTCAGCCGGCGGATGCCGGGGAAAAGAAGGCGGAGGCGAAGCCGTGAAATTTGTCGAGTGGTTGCAAGCGCACCGGCGGTCGGTGCTCTTCCTGCTGGCGTTGCTGGTCGCTGGCGGCGTGGCCGTGGCGTGGAATCTGCCGGTGGCGCTCTTTCCGCGGGTGATTTTTCCGCGGCTGGTCATTGAGTTGGATGCGGGCGACCGCCCGGCCGAGCGGATGGCGGCGGAAGTGACCGTGCCCGTCGAGTCGGCGATCCGTTCTGTTCCAGGCTTGCGTGGCATTCGCTCGACCTCGAGTCGCGGGAGCGCGGAAATTTCGGTCAACTTCGACTGGGGCGAGGACATGACCTCTGCGTTGCTGCAGATTGAATCCACGCTCAATCAGACGTTGGGCGAATTGCCGGCCGGCACGAAGTTTGAGGTAAGGCGGATGGACCCAACGACGTTTCCATCGATTGCCTATAGCCTGACCTCGTCCAAGCATTCCCTGGTCGAACTGCACGACATTGCCTACTACCAGCTGCGACCGCTGCTTTCCAGTGTTGTGGGCGTCGCGCAGGTGGAGGTCTTTGGCGGGGCTGAGGCAGAGTATCGTGTCACCATCGACCCGGCGCGGCTGGAGGCCCACGGCCTGACACTCGCGGATGTCAGCAAAGCGTTGTCCGCTGGCAATACGGTCAGTGCAGTTGGACGTTTGGAGGATCACTACAAACTGTATCTGGCCATCGTGGACAATCGCGTGACCGATGTCGCGCAGCTGGGTGCGACCGTCCTGCAAAAAAGTCCCGCCGGTTTGGTGCGCGTGGCGGACGTGGCGTCAGTCAGTTTGGGCGAGGTGCCGCAATGGATCCGGGTGAACGCCGACGGGCGTGACGCGGTTATTTTTCAGGTTTATCAACAACCCGACGGCAACACGGTGCAGATTGCACGCGACGTGCGGGCAAAACTTGCCGCTTACCTTTCGCAACTGCCGCGTGACGTGAAGATCGCCAACTGGTACGACCAAAGTGAATTGATCATGGCCTCCGCGACGAGTGTGCGCGACGCGGTGCTGATTGGCATCTGCCTCGCAGGCGCGGTGATCCTGCTTTTTCTGCGCAATGGCAGGATTACGCTGATTGCGATGGGCTGTGTGCCCGCGGTGCTGGCGGCGACGATTCTACTCCTGAAGGCGCTCCATGGAAGTTTCAATATCATGACGCTGGGCGGCATGGCGGCGGCTGTTGGCCTGATCATTGATGACGCGATTGTGATGGTTGAACACATCGTCCGGCGACTGCACGAAAAACCGGCAAGTCAGGCCAAAATAGTGTGGTCGGCAGCGGCGGAATTTACGGTCCCACTCGTCGGTTCCTCCCTTTCGACCATTATCATTTTTGTGCCCCTGGCTTTTTTATCGGGAGTGACGGGGGCTTTTTTCAAGGCGCTTTCATTGACCATGGCGATGAGCCTGATGATTTCTTTCCTGGTCGCGTGGCTTGCCGTGCCGGTGCTGGCGGATCATTTTCTCAAGGGTAAACCCGTCGGTGAAAAGGAAGCCGGTCGGTTTGCAACGCGGGTCAATCGCTCGTACACGCGACTGATGAAGCGTGTGCTGGGTCGCCCGGCGTTGTTGCTTTTGGCCGTGGTGCCACTGCTGATTGTGGCGTATCTGGGGTATCGACAGGTTGGCTCCGGTTTTATGCCCTCGATGGACGAGGGCGGATTTATTCTGGACTACCGGGCGCAACCGGGGACTTCACTGAGCGAAACGGACCGCCTGTTGCGTCAAGTCGAGGCGATTTTGCAGGCGACGCCGGAGGTCGACACGTATTCGCGGCGAACCGGCTTGCAACTGGGCGGTGGGCTGAGCGAGGCGAACGAGGGAGATTTTTTTGTCCGCCTCAAACCGCTGCCGCGGCGTGACATTGATGAAGTGATCGATGACGTCCGGCAACAGGTGGAAAAAAATGTGCCGGGCCTGAGCATTGAGATGGCGCAGCTCATGGAGGATCTCATTGGCGATCTCACAGCGGTGCCGCAGCCGATCGAGATCAAACTTTACTCGGACAACAGTGACTTGTTGCAAACCACCGCCGTGGCGGTCGCCGCTGCGATCGGGCGGATTCCGGGTGTGGTCGACGTGAACGACGGCGTGGTGCTGGCCGGTGATGCGATCACAATCACGGTCGATCGCGCGGAGGCCGCTTTGGAGGGAATGGATCCGGATTCAGTCACGCAGGCAGTGGATGCCTTGCTGGATGGCTCGATGGTCGCCACGAAGATCGAGCAGGGGCCGAAACTGACCGGCATCCGGGTGTGGATTCCGGAAAGCGCGCGAAACACGATTGAGTCCGTCGCCGCGCTGCGGTTGCGTGCGCCCGACGGTCATTTCTTCCCGCTCAGTCGCGTGGCGGCGGTGAAAACGGAAACCGGTCAGGCGCAGGTAAGCCGCGATAACTTGAAGCGCATGCTCGCGGTTACCGGGCGGATTTCCGGGCGGGATCTCGGTTCGACCATCGTTGATGTGCAGCGGGCGCTCCGGCAGCGGGGGATTGTGCCCGGCGGCGTTTATTTTTCGCTGGGCGGCACCTATGAGGAACAACAAAAGGCATTCTCAGGCTTACTCGCCGTTTTTGCGGCGGCGGTTGCCCTGGTGTTTTTTCTCCTGCTTTTTCTCTATGAAAGTTTCGGCACGGCGCTGGCGATGCTGGGCTGTACTTTGCTGGCGCTGTCCGCGGTCACCATTGGGTTGTGGGTGACGCATACCGAACTGAACATCTCGTCCATGATGGGGATGACCATGATCGTGGGTATCGCGACGGAAGTGGCGATTTTCTACGTGTCGGAACTCCATGCAATGCCGGCGGAAATCCCTTTCAGCGACGCGCTGGTGCAGGCCGGGATCAATCGCATGCGTCCGATTGCGATGACGACTTTTGCGGCAATCCTCGCGCTGCTACCGCTCGCGTTGGGTATTGGTGCCGGTTCGGCAATGCAGCAACCACTCGCAATCGCAATCGTCTCGGGCTTGTTGCTGCAAATGCCGGCGGTGCTGGTGGTCCTGCCAGCGTTGCTTTCGCTCCGGCGGGCCCGATGACGGCGCAAACGCTGGCCCGTTTTAGTCAGCTCCGGTCGATCCGGTAAAACATCGCGAGCCCCGCGCCTTGAAACACAAGGTTGGGCAGCCACATCAGCAGGTCGGGGCGCAGTGCGGTATGCGTGTCGAACCAGCCAATGACGATCGTTGCAAAATAATAAGCCATTGCCATCGCCAACCCCATGCCGAGGTTTGCCGATGTTTCCTTGCGCGAAACCTTGATGCCAAGCGGAATGGCGATCAAGGCAAAGGAAAGCACGGAAAATGCCGTGGCGAATTTCTCATGAATGGTGATCTGGACGCGCATTCTCAGCTTTTCCCGCTCGGCTGCGGGTAAGGCGGGATCGGGCTGACCCAATCGCCGCCACTCCTGCATCAACTGGTCGAACGTCAGCCACTTTTGTTTGAGATGAATGGAGGAACCTCCGGCAATTTTGTCGAGCGAAAGCACGATCGGCAGTTCATCCGCCGAAGCGAACCGTTCATCCGCCGACGCGGCTCCTTGCGTGTCGCTGAAATCTTCCGGATCCTTTTGGTTGCGCTTATCCACTCGCGCATGCTCCAGCGTGAGAACCAGCTCGTTTTTCTTCTCGTCGAATTTCACCCGGCCCGATTCGGCGCGAACGAACTCCGTCACGCGTTGTTTCCCATCGAGTTTCCACAACCAAAAATCCTTCAGGCCGGAATCCTTCTTGTCGCCCGCATAAATCACGTACCCCGGAAAATCGCGGATGAAGGTTTTTGGGATGATGAAGCTGAGCGGATTTTGGCGAATCGCGCTGGCGAGCTCGGTCTCATATGCGACCTTGGCCAGCGGCATGAATTGAAGATTGATCACGAGATTCAGCATCACTCCAAGCAAAGCGCAAAAAAGGATCGGCGCGGAAAACCAAGCGATGCTCAGGCCTGAAGCGCGTAATGCGGTTACTTCGCGATCAGACGACATGCGACCCAACACCAGAAGCACGCCCGTGAGCATGCCCATCGGCAGCGCATAGGAAAGGACGACCGGAATGGAGTAAGCAATGAGTTGCACTACGGTTCCGATGGCCAGCTGGCCCGCCAGCACGTGTCCAAGCAGATCCTTCAGCGCACTCCCCAGCAGCAACACAAACACAAACATTCCCACCGCCGCCGCGCAGGTCAGCACGACGTTCGTGAAAATATGCCGGTGAATGAGATTCATGTGACGGGATGATTTTTGCCAAGTTAAAGCCAGTCTGCAATCCTGCACTCGCTTCGGACACGGTTAAGTTCCGGGAAATCACGGGTGGACACGTTGCCGTCGGCGAATCAGGGCGTGTTTCCAACCGTTCTCTGCCTGCTCGGTTTGCGTGAAGAAGCGGCGAAAATGGACGGACGCGTTTTTGAGTGAAGCGTTAACTGTGGAATCGCCCGCCGTCCATTTGTACGATCTCAAGCGCCTTATCGCCCCCCGGAAAATCGACGGCGGTGAATGGACGCAATACCTTCAAGTTGCGGAGGTAAACGGCGTGCACTACTTGGACGAGACGGAGAAATAGGGTGTGTAATGATTGAAGCCGTCGGTCATATCGAGCCGGAGGGTGGCTGACCGGAACGCGCAAGTTGATTCCGGTGCTCGCGTCGAAATCGGCCTGAGCCATTTGACGAAGGCATACTTGCCGCTGAGTTCGAAATCGCCGATGCCATCGGCCTGGGGAGCTGCTCTTCGCGCCCAGTTGAAAATAGGGTTCAACGGTGGCGGAAAAATCGACGTGATCGTTTACCCCCAGCGTCCTCCGAAGGGAACCCGAACGTAGTCCCGTTGCGTGAAATCACCGAGATGCGGGTGAATCAAGAATCGAACGCGACCTTTTTTTTCCGTCCTGGGTAGATCGGGATCAAAACCCCGTCGATTTTATGCAGGGTTTTATCTTCGGAAGGAGGAGTGGTGGTGGTTGCGGTTTGCTGGGCGTAGGCGGGATCGAAGCTAAGCAGCGCGGCATGATCGGTTCAAGGTGAGGGAATTGGGGCATGCGCGAATGAAAATGCCCGGGCCAGTGAAAGTTTTAGAATTCCGGTAGCCGTGATCCTACGGGATTGGGCCGTAAATGAGAACCTTGAAGGTGCCGGATATCATTTTCGGTCGGGCGTGTTTGCCTTCAACGCTGGCGGTGACCGGAGCCTCGAACTGGGCGGCGGCGAGATAGATTTTATGGGTGAGTGGATCGAGGGCCATCGTCCGGGCGCTGTGGACGGTTTCGAGCGTCTGTACGACGGAAAATTTATCCGGCGTGTCCTCGTGAACGATGGTGACGTTGCCGCTGCCGCCGGCGGACGCGAAGACAAGTTGAGTGCCGGGATCGAATGACGTGGCATCGATGCCTTTGCCGGCGTCGATGACTGCAACCACCTTCCCGTTCGTATTGTCCATGATGATCATCTTCTCATTGTCGCAGCCGAGGATGAGCCGGTGATGCGCGAGGTCGATGGCCATGCCGGTGGCTTCCTCGCCGGGAGCGATGGGCCAATGAGCGACAATTTGGTGGGTCGTGGTATCGATCGCTAGGACTTCGCTTTTGTCCTCAAGATTGAAGTAGACGCGTCCGGCTTTGGAGTCGGCCTGGGCGAACTCGGGTTTTCCGCCAACCGGAATCGTGGCGACAACTTTGCCGGTCGCTGCCTCAAACACGGTGGCCGACCGGCCGCGACCGTTGAAGGTGTAAACTTCCTGCCGACCTGGTTCGTAGAGGATGGCGTCGGGGTTGGCCCCGGTTTCAACCTTGGCAATCGTTTTCAAGGTTTTGAGGTCCACGATACTCGCCTTGTTCTCGCGGCCGTTGCTGGCAAAGCCTCGACCGAGTTCGGGCACGGCGACGAAGCCATGAACACCCGGGGTGTCGGCGATTTCACCGACGACCGCATCCGTGGTTGTATCGACGACCACGACCTTGGTGCCGTGCGTCACGTACAAGCGATGGCTGGCCGCGTCGACGCTGAGATAGTCCCAGCCGCCTTCACCTCCGATCGCGATTTCGTGAATGGGATGATACGATACATCCGCCCGGCTAAGCGGGACGAAGATCAGGCTGGCGGTAACCAATGTGAGTGAGCCGGAGAATCGGCGATGGCGGTTTTTCATGTGACGGGAGGAGAATTACTGGTTCGGCGATTGATCATCATGATGACTTCTTGCAATGGCGCCGGTCAAAGAAACTTTTGTCCAATCGCCGCCGCCAGCACGACCACCAGCCAGGCGGGTGTGCGCCAGATTTCGAGGCAAATAAATGCGGCGAGAACCAACGCGATATCACGGATGCTGGAAACGGTTTCCTGCCAAAGAGGGTGGCAAAGAGCGGCGAGCAAAATGCCGACGACGGCTGCATTTGCACCCCGCATGGCGTCCTTCGCCCACGGCTTTCGCAAAAACAGATGCCAGAACGGCAACGCTCCGCCGATTAGCAGCCACGCCGGCAGAAAAATTGCCAGCAAACATCCGAAGCCACCGAGCCACGCTTGGGGACCGCCGTGGATTACGGTGCCCAAATAAGCCGCGAAGGTGAAGAGGGGACCGGGCACGGCTTGGACCGCCCCGTAGCCCGCGAGGAAAGCGTCATCGGAGATCCAGCCGGCTGGCACGACTTCGGCCCGCAAAAGCGGCAGGACGACGTGACCGCCGCCGAAGACCAGCGAGCCCGCCCGATAAAAACTGTCGAAGAGGTGAATGCCCTTCGACGCGGACCCCGCCGCGATCGCGGGGGATGCAATCAATAGTGCCGCATAAGAGATCAAGCTCAGTGCCGCCCAGAAATGAGGGCTGGCCGCTTTGGTGGCCGCAGGATTCGGCGCGTCTGATTTTTCCTGACGACCGTAAAATATCCACCCCGCGAGTGCGCCGACCGCGATGGCTTCCACTTGTCCAATTGAAGTCGAATTTAAGAGGACAAAAACGGTCGCGGCGGCGGCGATCATTATTCGAGGCAGATCCGGGCAGAGCTTTTTCCCCATGCCCCAAACCGCTTGAGCGACGACCGCCACCGCAGCCAATCTCAATCCGTGCAACCAAGCGGCTTTTTGCAAGTCGCCGATCATGCCGACGCCATACGCGAACGCGATCATGAGCAATGCGGAGGGCAGTGTGAAACAAATCGACGCAATCAATGCGCCGGGTAATCCCGCCCGCTGCATGCCGAGTCCAAACACCGTCTGGCTGCTGGCCGGTCCGGGCAAAAATTGGCACAACGCGACCAGATCCGCGTACGCCTCATCATCCAGCCATCGCCGCCGCATAACGAACTCCGTTCGCAGATAACTCAAATGAGCGACCGGCCCGCCGAAGGAAATCAATCCCAGTTTCAGAAATGCTGCGGCAATTTCCGACAGGCGTTTAAATTCAAACATAAAGTTACGAGTAACTACGCGAGACCCCCGGCTCAAGTCACGTCCGTCCCGAAATTCTCCATCGTTCGCGCGGGACGATTTTGCAGTTAAATGATCTGGCTGGCCTACGCCATCGGGGCGATAACCTCAGGTACTTGCGATAGACGCCCTGGGTGAATTTTCTGAGTCGGAAAGATTGACCTCCGCGCGCGAGGTGTAAAATAGAATCACCAATGACGATTTCAGATCTCGCAGCTGCGCTCCGTTCAAGGCGGTCAGGTGCTCATGCAACGGGCGACGCCGCTTCGAACCTGCCCGACGGCAAACTGGTGAGTGTTTACACGCGATGCGGACGATGCGGGAAACCGCTGTTCATGGACGATAGTTTGATCGTCGAACAGTCGTCTTCGGTGGAAAAATTTTTGGAGCGGTGTGCGAAACGACTGTTCGAACACCATTGCAGCTCGGGTTCAATTCCACAAATCTAGGTGTTTCCGACGGCGCTCACGGATTGCGCGAAGTTCGCAATGGTGAGATTGGCGCCGCCTATTTTCGGTGGCTTGTTTGAACCGGAGCCGCAAACCGACCCATGCACTCGGCTTCGGAAATGACATGGCCTTCGAGCGCTTCGAGGAAAGTCTCGCGGTGAACGTCACCCGACAAATCCAGCCTGCAATCCAGCGCGTATAACCGGAAAAAATACCGATGCTCGCCTGAAGGCGGAAATGGCCCCGTGTATCCAATCCGCCCTGAATCGTTCAGTCCTTCCTGCGCACCTGTGAGATCGGAATTCTCCACCAGACCGCTTAACCGGGGATCGATATTGTACGCGATCCAATGGGTGAATGTTCCCTTGGGAGCGTCGGGATCGTCCACCAACAATGCGAGAGTTACGGCCTCAGCGGGAACGTGCTCGAACAACAAGGGTGGCTGGCGGTTTGCACCGTAGCGGGTGTAACGTCGCGGAATCGCGCAGCCGTTTTCAAAGGCGGGACTCTCAATCGACATGGCCGTCGATAGGTCGTGGTCGTGAGGGTACGGGCGACCATAGTAATCGTATAGCTTACCCAGGTAATCCGCCGTTAGTGGGTGATCGGGATCATAGTCGGGGCTGTGTTTGATCGACTCTTTTGTGAGATCCAGGTCGATTTCTGACTCGGTCCATTTCACTTCGCTGATCCACCACGGTGAAACCACGACCTTTTTTCCGGGGAGCCAATTTGTTGTATCAATCGCGATGTAACGGATGTCCCAAGTCCGGTCATCGATCAGGAAATCGATGGCATGGCCGATTTCACCGTCGCTGGCCTGGATCCGGTAGCGGCTGACCTCTCTGGCACTGCGCAAATTCGAATCTACCAGTGCACCGGTTGGGGCGGTTGTCTCCACCGTCGCTGAGGTCGTTTCCACGCGTGCCATGGACGGCATGGGCAAACTCGATCCGGGCAACGCTGCGCCCCAATAGAGCGGCCAGCCGTAATGTTCCCGCAGTAGTTTCTCCGATTGGCGTGAAACGGGAAAATTGCCCTCGAGTGACGGACTCCGACAGATTTGCTCCTTGGTCAGATCGACGGGAAGCGTTCGCGAATTCCATTCCGGAGAATGAATAGCCTCGGGTGAAATCAATACGCGCTGGCGTTTCTTCAGCCATCCGCCGGTTTCCACGACGAAATAGCGCAGGCACCAGTGTTGATCGTCGAAATAAAGATCGTCGACTTTCCCAATGATGCCATCACGCGCCCGAAGTTCGTGGCCAATCAGCGTGTGTGCGTTGCGGAGGGCGGCCCGTGCTTTGGCGGGCGGAATGAGAGTGTTCATGGCGGGGAGGGGTTGATCGGAAGTGCATTTTCCAATTCACCTGTGGGGACCCCGGCCGACGCCCCAACCGACGATGGCACGACGCTACAACTGCGACCCTCACGGGAGAAGTGATTCAACCCAACCCTAACCCCACTTGAGTGTTTCCGCTATCAGGGGCTTTCAGGTCTCACGGGTGGGGGTTTGCCTGACCTTGCCCTGGGTCGGAGCCCCGAGTCTCTCCGACTTATTACCGCGCGGACAGCCGATATTCCATCACGTGCGAATAGACCTCGCCGGGGCGGAGAACCGCAGAAGGAAAACTGGCGTGATTCGGAGTGTCGGGAAATCTTTGCGGTTCCAGACAGAAAGCGGTGCGGAACTGATACGGAACGCCTGATTTTCCTTTGGCGGTACCGTCGAGGAAATTGCCGCTATACAACTGCAAACCGGGTTGGTCCGTAAACAGTTCCAAGGTTCGTCCTGTGCTGGGTTCATGCACATGCGCGGCGATGCGTAGGCCCGATTGACCACGTAAAACCCAGCAATGATCGTAACCATTGCCGGCTTTGAGCAGCGCATTGTCCGCTTCGATTCTTCGCCCGATTTGCTCGCTTCGGGTAAAGTCGAAAGGCGTTCCTTCGACCGGTTGGGTCGCTCCGGTTGGAATCAGGCCTTTATCAACCTGCAGCACTTCGTCTGCTTCGAGCCGAATTTCATGGCCCGTGATTTGTTTTTCCGGATCTCCGGTCAGATTCCAGTAAACGTGATTGGTGAGATTGACAATCGTTGCCTGATCGGTGGTCGCGTGAAACTCGATGCGCAGTACGCTTTGCTCCGTCAACCAACAGGTGATCTTTACCGACAGGGCTCCAGGATAACCTTCCTCGCCGTCGGGACTAATGTAGTGAAATTCGACACCGGCGGCCGCGTCCTTTTTGACCGGCTTTCCCTTCCACAGCTTTTTATCGAACCCCGAGTCGCCACCATGGAGATGACAGGGAATTCCGGCGGGGGCGTTGTTGGCCGCAAGCGTATACGTTTTCCCATCGAGCGAGAATTTACCTCCTGCGATTCGATTGGCGAACCGGCCGACGTTGGCTCCAAAATAGGATTTGTTGCCGAGCCACCCGGCGAGGTCGTCATAGCCGTGGGTCACATCGACAACTTTCCCGTCGCGATCTGGAAACGCGACCGACGCGAGGGTTGCACCGTAGTCGAGCAGCGCGACGCGCACGCCATGGGAATTCGTCAGGACGAATTGATGGACCTTGCGGCGGTCAGGAAGGGTACCGTAGGGCGAAGTGGTGATTTCTACTGGCATCGCCATCATCGATGAACACCCCGGGCGTTTCAGTCCAGTTTGCTTTGCGGAATATCGTCAAAAACCACGCGCAAAATTCGGCCACGCCTCACGTCGCGCTGCGCGGTGAACGAGGCATGGCCGTTGTTTATCGCGCAGATCCGCGACGCAGCACGTCGATAAATACGGCCACGATAATCACGACGCCGATGATGATGAGTTGGTTTTCCGTCGGCCAGCCCATCTGTTGGGAACCGTTGCGCAGCACGGCCATGATGAGCGCGCCGATCATGGAGCCGAGGATTGTTCCGACCCCGCCGTTCAGGCTGGCACCACCGATGATAACGGCGGCGATGATGTCGAGTTCGAGGCCGACGGCCACCGTGGGATCGCCCTGTCGCAGGCGGGAGAGTTGAAACAGGCCCGCCAGACCGAACAAGCAGCCCGCGATCACATAGACGAGCACCTTTAGCCGCGGGGTAGGAATGCCGCAGAGACGTGCCGTCGCTTCGTTTGAGCCGAGCGCAAAAATATGCCGCCCGAAAACGGTTTTGCGCATCAGCAATGAGGTGAGTAGCGCCAATAGCAGCGTGAGCCACACGCCCAATGGCAGCGTGTGACTGAAGGGATTCTTCGTGGTCATCCACGTGTTGAGGGGAGAGCTGTCGTAGTTGACGGTCTGGCTCTGCGCCAACTTCATCGCGAGTCCCCGCACGATTCCGAGTGTACCGAGGGTGATGATGAAAGGCGTCACGCGCAATCCGGCGATCAATAATCCATTAAGGAGCCCGATGAGTCCCCCCGAGACGATGATCGCGATTACGACGGAAACAGTTCCCCAGCCGTGTTGGATGAGCAGCGCGCCGATGACACTGGTGAACGCGATCGTGGATCCCACCGAGAGATCGATGCCACCGCTGACGATGATCATGGTCATGCCCAGCGCGCCGATGGCGACGATCACCGTTTGGGTGAAAATGATTTTGAAATTGTTGTAGGTGAGAAAAAATTCACGTGTTTCGGCGGGGATCGAGAAAAGCGCGATGACGAGGATCAGGCCGATGAAGGGTCCGCCTTTCTCCAGGATTTTTTTCAAAGTGACGTTCATGATACGGAAGATTGCCCGGGTATTAGGCGCTGCCGATGGCGACCCGCATGATTTCGGTTTCGCTCCAGGCAGCGCGGGGTCGAATGGCGGTTAGCTCGCCGCGGCACATCACGCCGATGGTGTCGCAAAGCCCGAGCAGTTCGGGCAGGTACGAACTGACCACGACGACTGCTTTGCCAGCGGCGGCGAGCTCGCTGATGAGTTGGTAGATCTGAGCCTTGCTGCCCACGTCGATGCCACGGGTCGGTTCATCGAGCAGGAAGATGCGGGCGGGATGTTCGAGGAGGCGGGCGAGGGCGACCTTTTGTTGGTTGCCCCCCGACAGTTCGCCGATCGTCTGCGAACTGTCGCGACATTTGATGCGCAATTCATTGACCCAGCGCTGCGTCACGGCCTGCTGGCGACTGCCGCCCACCAATCCAAAGCGGCCAAAGGCGCCCATTTTTGTCAGAGTGAGATTGTTGGCGATGGACTGGTTGAGCATGAGGCCCTCCTCCTTGCGATTTTCGCTCAGAAACCCAACGCCCTGCCGCCAGCGGACGCGAGGCGTGGCGCGACTGGACGATTCACCGAGGAGGCAAACTTCCCCGTGATCCAGCTGATCCAACGCAAAAATGCTGCGGATCAAATCGGTGCGTCCAGCTCCGATCAAGCCGGCCAAGCCAAAGATTTCCCCGGCGCGCAGCTGCAGGCTGGCGTTTTTCAAGCGTGGAGCGCTGGCGGCGGATTTGACTTCGAGCACCACCTCTCCCGGTTCATGAGCGGTGCGCGGGTAAAGGTCTTTCACTTCGCGCCCGGTCATCAAGGTTACGATTTGATCGAGGCTCGCGTCCTGCATTTGGCCGGATCCGACAGTTTCGCCGTCCTTGAGCACCGTGTAGCGGTCGGCGATGCGGCGGCATTCCTCGAGAAAATGGCTGATATAAATCACGCTGACCCCCTGCGCGCGCAATCGGTCGATCGTGACAAAAAGTTTTTCGGTATCGGCTTGGGTGAGACTGCTGGTGGGCTCATCCATGATCAGCACTTGCGGCTTGATGAGCAGGGCGCGCGCGATCTCGATGATTTGTTGTTCCGCGATGGAAAAATCGCCGGCGGCCCGGCTGAGATCGAGGCTTTCGTGACCGAGTTGGGCGAGAGCATTGCGCGCACGTTCGCGGGATTCGCTCCGATTAACCCAACCGAAGCGGGCTGACTCGGTGCCCAGGAGGATGTTTTCCTGCGCGTTGAGGTGGAGTGCGAGATTCAGCTCCTGATAAATCATCGCGACGCCCTTCGTTCGGGCATCCTGCGGATTTTCGGGCAAATACGCCTGCCCGTTCAATTCCATTTGTCCGAGATCTGGCGCGTGCGCACCGCTGAGCACCTTCATCAGGGTGCTTTTGCCCGCCCCGTTTTCGCCGATGAGCGCATGGACTTCCCCCGGCGCAATTTCCAGCGAGACGTCCTTTAGCGCGCGGGTTGCCCCGAAGCTTTTTTGAATGCCGGCAAGGCGAAGACGGGAAGCGGCCATTTAGTCGGATCAATGACGGGCGAATTTAAAGGGAGGCGATCATCCCCGGAACTTGATCGGAGATTTTCGCGTGCGCCATCACTCGAGATATTTTGCCAATGGTGGATTGACGATGTCGGCCATCGCAGGGTCGTTGAAATTTTCCAAGGTCACGAAGCCAACGCCGGTATCGATCCGCCGTTCGACCTTTTCACCACGGAGAACCGCGACCACAGTTTTGACGCCAAGGTAACCCATGTTGAGCGGATTCTGCACGACCATGCCCTGAATATCCCCCGCTTTCAGACCGGCGTTGAGGGTTTCGCCAGAGTCGAAGGCGACGAACTTGACCTTGCCGCCAGCGAGGCCGGCATCACGCAACGCGAGGAGCATTCCGGCGGCGGACGATTCGTTGGAAGCAAATACACCATTGAGCGACTGGCCGTAGCGGCTGAGCAAATTCTCGGCCGCTTGTTTGGCAGTGTCACGAGTGGCACCGGCATGTTGATCGGTCGAAAGAAGCCGGATGCCGGGGAAATCCTTTTTCATGACCTCAAGAAATCCAGCCTCACGTTCCTCGGTGCTCGCGGAGCCGACGGCGTAACGAAGCATGATCGCGTTGCCTTTGCCGCCGAGCAGTTTCCCGAGATGGCGCGCGGCAATGCGTCCGCCTTCGCGGTTATCGGTGGCGACGAAACTGGCGTACGCTTTGGTGGCCAGATCGGAGTCGATGATGACTACGGGAATCTTGCCACGAATTGCGGTTTCGACCGGCGCGACGAGGGCCCGGTCGTCGAGCGGGGCCAGCACGATGCCGTCGACGTGGCGGCCGATGAAATTCTCGATTACCTGCACCTGTTGCTCGCGATCGTCCTCCTTGAGTGGGCCTTTCCAGATTATATCGACGGTCACCCCCGACGCGGCGAGTTCGCGCTGGGCTTTGACGGCCCCTGCATGGATCGATTTCCAGTATTCGTGGGTGGTGCCCTTTGGCACGACCGCGATGGTGAATTTCTGCGCCTGCGCAAAAAGAGGCAGCATGGCGGCGAACAATACGGGAATCAGGCGGGGTAATATCATGGCTTTAATTGTTGGGAGGAAATTTTTTGACCGAACCGGGCGCGGTGGCAATTCCGATAATTTTTCCCGCTTAAAAACTATCATCGTGAGGCGAGGCTTTGGGATTGCCGAAACTCACTCGGGCGGCGAATGGTAGGGCCTGTGGTAAAATTGATTGCGTCACTCATTCGAACTGCGTTGCCAGCGCTGGTGGAAAACCAGCGCGATGTCCCATGAAGATCGGGTTTTTGGGTGGAAGTTTTGACCCCGTGCATTTCGGCCACTTGATTGCGGCGCAAGATGTCTACGAGCAGAATCAACTGGACCGGCTCTTGCTCGTTCCAGCCGCCCAGGCGCCGTTAAAGCCAAATGATATGCAATCCAGCACGGACGATCGCTGGAAAATGCTTCAAGCCGCCTGCGAATGGGACCACCGCTTGGAAATATCGGATTACGAACTGCGAAAAGGGGGGATGAGTTACACGGTCGATTCCGCCCGGTATTTTCGAGCGCAGTTTCCCAACGACGAGTTGTTTTGGATTATCGGCGGCGACCAATTGCCGTTGTTGCACCAGTGGAAGGAGATTGCCGAATTGACCAGGTTGGTCGGGTTCATCTTTCTCGAGCGTCCCGGGCATCCCACCAAGACGCATACGGCGATTCCCGGACTGCGACTGCATCGCTGTGACGGACATTTGATCGAGATCAGTTCGAGCGAGCTTCGCAAGCGGGTGCGGGAGGGGTTTTCGCTCAATTATTTCTGTCCGCAGAAAGTTATCGCTTATATTGAAGATAAAAAACTTTATCGCTGACCCACGAATGAAAGCCAAAAGCGTCAGGAAAACGACCAAACCGGCCGGCAAAAAAAAGCCGTCGAACAAACTGCTGCCGTTGATTGTGCAGGCGCTTGACGGCAAGAAGGCCGAGGATTTGCGCGTCCTTGATGTGAGCAAATTGTCCAGTATCACTGATTATCTTGTGCTCGCGACGGGAACCTCCGAGCCGCATTTGCGCGCTTTACGGATCGAAGTTGAGCGCGTGCTCGATGAGCAAAAAGCGAAGATTCTCGGCGTGGATACGACCAAGTCCAGCGGATGGGTCGTGGTCGACGCGTTCGAGTTCATGGTGCATCTCTTTACTCCCGAAAATCGGGAAAAATATCGGATGGAATTGCTTTGGAAAGATGCGGAAGAAGTGAAGCTGCCGTCACTCACCAAGTAAGATTTGATGGGAAGGCGAGGGTGAGGATGCTCTTTGAGTGAGCGGCAACTAGTGGAAGCGATGGTGTTCCTTTTTTACCTTAAAGTTACGGCAGTGCATTTACGAAATGCGGAGAAAATATTGGCTTATTTGTTTCGCTAAAGCGCTGGTGTAAAGTGACGAACAGAGTAGTTCACGTGTAATTTCTGCTTGTAAAAACAGATTTTGCTTGCTCGAATGGCACTTGAACCAATGGCACAGATTCTTTCACATGGTGTCGCCCGGATTTCTCCGGGTCGTGAATAATAATCCAATAATAATCCTACTAAAATGAATACACGTTCCAACAAGGGCTTCACCCTCGTCGAAATCATGATTGTCGTGGTCATCATCGGCCTCTTGGCCGCGATGGCTATCCCCGCCTTCCAGAAGGTTCGCACGGCCTCGCAAGACAAAGCCGTTCTTAACAACGCCCGTCAGATGTCCGCGGCCGCTGACCAATACTATCTCGAAGCGGGTGCTTCTTATGCTGAGAGCAAAGACCTCGTGGGCGCGACCAACTATGTGAAAGCACTCAATACGGTTGCCAGCGAAACCTACCCAACGGACTACACCCAGGGGATCACGATCACGATTACGAATGTGGCGAATGCCCGCACGATCACCTACTCGCCGTAATCGGTTATTGTCGAAAGTCTGATATTTCAAAGCCGCCTCATACATGAGGCGGCTTTTTTTCGATATGTTCGAAAATGCCACACCATGAGCTCTGATTTTTCTTTGATACGTGGCATTGAACAGCATGACTTTTTGATTAGTGCAAAGACACCCGCTTTCGTTATCCCTTCAGTCTTAATCAATGGATCGTCGATTTATCTTATTTCTGCTGATCGGGGCAATGGCCGTCGTTCTCGCGTTTTTTTCCATTTCTTCAGACCTCGCACTTCAAATTGTCATTTATTGCGGGTATTGGGTGATGCTTTTGACGACGGTCCTTTTCATCTGGTCGCTTGTCAGGGTCGCCAAGGGATTTCGTGAAACACTTTCTCGCTGGCGTGAAAAACCGCGTTGGCCCGTCGCGTTGATTGTCGGATGCGGCATTTTGCTCCTGGTTCATGAGACCTACGGATTTAAAATTTTGATGGATGAAGTCATGTTGCTGGGAACCTCGATGAACATGCACTTCGAGCGGACGGCCTTGGTTCCCATGCGCGGAAATGACATTCAGGGGGCTTTTCAAATCGTGGCGGGACAACTCGACAAGCGTCCCCTTTTTCAACCGTTTTTGGTCTCGGTATTGCACGACGTGACGGGATACCGGCCCGAAAATGTTTTTGTGCTCAATACGGCACTGACCTTTATCTTGTTGGGCCTAACTTACATTACCGGATGCAAAATCAATGGGCGTGGAGCGGGAGCAATCGCGGCGCTGTTATTGACCAGTTTGCCATTATTGGCACAAAATGCGACCGGAGCGGGATTCGAAATGCTCAATTTGGTAATGATAATGAGCACCTTGTTACTTGGTATGCGATACTTGAAATTGCGCGATGGGGATTCGCTCAATGCACTGTTGCTATCTGCCATTTTATTGGCGCAAACCCGGTACGAGTCGGTGCTGTTCCTTGTTCCCGTCGGCTTAATGGTCGTGTGGGTGTGGTGGGGAGAGCGAAAGCCCAATCTAACATGGATCGTCATCGCGGCTCCGTTGCTGCTGTTGATGTGTGCGTTTCATAACAAGGTATTCAGCGTCAGGACCTCGGCGTGGGAAATGGCCAGCCGGCCTGGTTACGACAAGCCATTTTCCCTTTCATACATTCCCGAAAATATCGCCCATGGGCTGAATTTTTTCTTCAGCACCACGGGCGAGCAGTCGAATTCGCTGGTGCTGTCCGCCCTCGGCTTCATAGCGCTGCCCTTTTTTGTTCTTTTGATGCTCAAAACCCTTGCCCGACTGCGTGCCGCGCCACCCGCGCGGGCGGCGCTGGCGATCTTCTCCATCGGGTTTGGCGCTCACGTCCTGCTGCTGGCTTGTTATTTTTGGGGAAAATTTGACGATCCCGTTATTCGGCGGCTGAGCCTCCCGCTCAATCTGACGCTGGTGATAGCGATCGTTACCGTTGCGGCCGAAATGAACTTTGGCGGAAAAATTTGGCGGATCCTGGCGGTCGTGGTCGGAGGGGGCTTTTTTGCTTTCTCTGTTCCCGCCATGGCCCGTCGCAGCTATACGCTGGAATACTATGTTGGGCGCGAGATGGAGTGGAGACGTGAATTTATGGCGAAGCATCCTGAAAAGGATTATCTTTTCATCGACAATGACTGCCTCATCTGGATTACGCATCTTGTTTCAGGCACGACGGTGCAACAGGCCGTCAAGCAAAAGGGGAATATTGTTTTCAATCTTCGGAATCATATCTTTTCAGCAATCTACGTGTTTCAGCGATTGACGGTGGAACCGGAAACCGGCCGTGAATCGATTCCGCCTGACGACGATTTGGGACCGGACTATCAACTGGAGACCGTGTGGGAACGGCGCTTTACCCCGTTCACCGTTAGTCGCATCAGCCGGGTGATATCTATTCGGGAAGGAATGACGGAATTGCCGAAACCCGCGCCAGTCCCGTTGGAAAAACGCACACCCGAGGAACAGGAAAAGATCCGCCAACAATACATGGATAATTTTATCAAGCGGCTGCCGTAGCCGTTTTTTCGCCGTGGACCGTGCTTTCAATCAAGCGCTGAAGCGTTCCGACGTCAGGCTCACCTGCTTTGGACTGTCGGCAGTAGCCGCGGTATATTTTGGTTTTTTAGGTTTGGGTTTAACTGCGTCCGGTACTGTGGTGAAACGTTTCGGATATTATTTTATCTTAATCACCTTTGCCTGGTGGTTGAAGACCTTGTGGTCGGTCTGGCGTTCGCGGGTTCAAGGGGAAAGGATGAGCCGGAGGGAAGCGTGGGGGGCGGGTCTTGTCATCGGAGTGCTTTCAATTGCGGCATTTAGCTCGGAGCCGTTCCGCGGTAAAATCCTCTACGACGAATATGTCCTGCAATCGACTGCGTACAACATGCATTATTTCCGGGACGCGGCGACCATGGTACGGGGCTACAATCTCCTCGGTGACTTTATTTCAACCGACAGTTATCTCGATAAGCGGCCAAATTTTTTCCCATTTTTGATCTCACTGGTTCACGATCTTACCGGCTATCGCACGGAAAATGCCTACTGGTTGAACTCGTGTCTCTTCCCGCTCGCGTTGGTTTTGGCCTATTATCTGGGGAGACGCCTGAACGGTCCGAGGGGGGGATTTCTGGCGGTTGTGCTGTTGGGATCGCTGCCCTTGTTGAGCGAGAATGCCACCGGTTCCGGAATGGAACTGATCAACATTACGATGATCCTCGCGGTGGTTTTGTTGGGTGCGGTTTATCTCCGGAGACCCGACGACGAACGTCTCTCTGCTTTGGTTATCGGAGCGGTGTTGCTGGCCCAAACCCGTTATGAATCCGCGATCTACGTTCTCCCGGTTGCCGCCATGATCGTTCTGGGATGGTGGCGAACTCGCCAGGTCATCTTATCTTGGGCGTCGGTCGCAGCTCCGTTGCTGCTGCTGCCGTCCGCGCTGCAAAACAAGGTGTTGTCCAATTCGCGCTGGATGTGGGAACTGAAGGAAAACCAGAACACAAGGTTCAGCACGGATTACGTAATGGGCAACATACACAGCGCGATTGGTTTTCTTTTCAATACGAGTGCGAGGTTGGCCAACTCATGGCTGCTGACAGTCTTGGGGCTGGCTTCCCTGTTGTATGTTGCATGGCGGCTGCTTTCGGTGCTCCGGCAGCGATGCAATCTGAGTGCTGAGCGTTGGTCTTTGTTGCTGATGAGCGCCGGCATCTTGAGCAACACGGTCCTCATCCTTTTCTACTATTGGTCTAATTTGGAGGATCCCATCGCCTCACGTTTGAGTCTGCCGTTTTATTTGTTGTTGTCCTTTGCGGTCGTGATCGCCGCAGGCAGCTGGGACCGGCGAATTCCGGCAACGGCAGTCCTGACGTCAATTGTGGCGGGGATTGGCTTGACGATCGGAATCGCGCACCAAGCCCAGCACTTGTACTCGTATTTGGGGAGTAGTGAAATCGAATGGGAGAAGCGATATGTGGCATCGCTGCCCGATGGCGATCGACTTATTATTACCAACAAATCCACGATGCCCTGGCTCTTGAACAAAATTCCCTCGATCTTGATCGGTCGGACAACCCTGGTGGGTGATCGCCTGCAATATCAGATCCAGCGTCACACCTTTCGCGACATCCTTGTTTTCCAATCATTACGCCCTGGTTCGCCGGATGGCGACCACGAACTCGTCCCCGAAGACCGTGTGCCAGCGGGATTCAAGCTCGAAGTCCTGACTGAAAAGCGATTCGGGACCAAGATCGACCGGGTCAGCCGGTTGGTCGCGGTCGAATCACCGCCGAACCACGACAAGAAGCCGGCATCGGCCAAACCATGACCAACGCCTGCGATCACTTTAACTGGGTAGCGCGAAATGATGCTCATGCACGCCGCGCGCAAAGGGATTTTCACGCGCAGCTTTTGCGGCATTTCCGCCACCATATTCCGGATGGCTCCCGCGTTTTGGAGTGTGGCTGCGGCAATGGGGATTTATTGGCAGGATTGCGGCCGGCGATTGGCCTCGGGATCGATTGCAGCCCGGCAATGGTGGAGAAAGCGCGGGAACGTCACGGAGCTCAGCAGGGGTTGGAGTTTCAGCAGCAGGACGTCGAGGCCGGTTCCGTCGGGGGCAAGTATGATCACATCATACTCGACTACCTTACGGGTTATCTGACCGACGTGCAGAGTGCTTTGCAGAAGCTTCGCTCCAGCGCCCACGAGCGGACCCGGCTTCATATCACGACGCTGAATACGCTTTGGTTGCATCCATTAGCGATGGCCGTCCGTCTTGGAGCGGTGATGCCGCAACCGCCGAGTAACTGGCTTTCCCACGAAGATTTATTTAACCTTTTAGAATTGGCCGGATGGGAAGTCGTGAATTTCGAGCACCTTCAATTGTTTCCCTTTAATTGGGCGCTGCTTTCCCCGCTGTTGAACAATGTTTGTGTCCGTTTGCCATTAATTCGTCATTTCGGAATCACGGTTGCGATCACGGCCCGCCCGAAGATGGTGGGTGCCGTGACTGGTGGGATCAGTTGTTCGGTGATTGTTCCCGCGCGCAACGAATCGGGCAATATCCGGGCTGCGATCGAACGCATTCCGACCCTGGGTAATCGCACAGAGATTATTTTTGTCGAGGGCAACAGCCGTGATGATACCTGGCGGACGATTGAAGCGGAAGTGGCCGCCTATCGCGGGGCGCATTTGCTTAAGGCGTTAAAACAACCGGGGCGTGGAAAATGGGATGCGGTGCGCACCGGTTTCGCCGCTGCCCAAGGGAATGTATTGGTGATTCAGGATGCGGACCTCACCGCTCCACCGGAGGATTTGCCGAAATTTTATGAGACCCTCATGAATGGAACGGCGGAATTCATCAATGGCAGCCGGCTGGTTTATCCGATGGAGGCGCGGGCGATGCGCTTCCTGAATCTGGTGGGGAATAAATTTTTCGCGATCGCGCTCAGTTACGTGCTTGGCCAGTCCGTGAAGGACAGTCTTTGCGGGACCAAGATGCTTTTGCGTTCCGATTACGAGCGTCTCCTGCTCCGCATTGCTGAATTGGGGGATTTCGATCCATTTGGAGATTTCAACCTGCTGTTTGGGGCGGCCTTGCTGGATCTTCGCATTCGCGACCTCCCCGTTCGCTACAAGGACCGGAGCTATGGGGAAACCAATATTTCGCGCTTTTCCCACGGATGGCTTTTATTGCGCATGACGTGGTTTGCACTCTGGCGGTTAAAGTTCAGGAAATCATGAATGGCGGACGGTCCAACGAATATTTTGCCTTTGAGCCACCATCCTTCATGCGCAGGTGGAGTGTGCAAATGAGGTCGCGATGAAGACGAGTTCGCCGCTTAAAACCTTTTGGAAAAATCGCCGTTTCACGATAGTGCTGGCGATGCTGACCACTGTGACGTGGTGGGCGGCGGCGAGCTGGCCCTGGCTATTGGGCAAGATTGGCATCTCGGATTATGGCACCCCCTACCTCGATTCCTATGCGATTCTGGCTGCGTTGGACGCTTATCGGGCGGGGGCTGACGTTCACGCGGCGAACGCGTTGGATCCTTTGTTCAGGGGGCACGTTTACTCCGACTGGTGGCTGGGTTTGCGGTGGCTGGGTCTGACTCGAGCCGATAATTTCATGGTCGGCACCACTTGGGTCGCGGCGTTCGGAGTGACGGTGTGGGCAACGGTCCGGCCGAAACGTCTATTCGAAGCAATCTGGATGTTGCTGATTCTGGACTCGCCGGTCGTGTTGCTTGCGCTGAAGCGGGCAAACAATGATCTCCTGATTTTTGTCCTGCTGGCGGGGTGCGCCTTGGTCGCATCCTCCCCAGCATGGTGGCGTTGGCTTGTGGCCATTGTTTGTCTCAGCCTGGCGACGGGCCTGAAATATTTTCCCGCTCCGGTGGCGCTGGCTTATCTGTGGATCAGGCCGATTCGGCGCACGCCCGCCGCATTCCTGGCCGCTTTGCTGGCGGTGTGTGGGGCGATGGCCGGGATTTGGACTCAGGTTGATCGCGCGCGATTTGTCGTTGGGTCCGGTGTGTATACGATGGGTGCACCGCTCCTGTTGCGCGACTTGGGGTGGCAGGATAATGTTTCGGCAATTCCCGGACTGGTTTTGATCTTAGCGGCTGGATTGACCCTGGCGCTGACGCGAACCACGACGGGATTATTGAAGGAAGGAGAACCATCCGAACGAATGCGGGCGGCGATTGGTTCCATTGTTTTGCTGACTTGTTTCACCGTGGGCGTGAACTATTCCTACCGGTGGATTTTTATCGTGTGGCCGGCGGCCTGGCTGGTGAGACGGTCGGCGGACCGCTTGCTGCCATTTGGCCAGCGCTGGGTTGCCCGATGGGCCTGCGCGTTGATTGCGGCTTGCCTCTGGTCAGATGGAATTTTTTGTTTCTATGTTAACGTCAGGCCGGCCGTTACCGAACGGAACCTCGGGCAGATGCAGTATGTTTTGCGATTGTGGATTCAGCCCCTGAATTGGCTTCTCATGTTCCTCATCGCCGGTTGGTTGATTGAAGCCGGCCTGTCCACCGTTTGCGAATGGTGGAGTGCGCGCGCGGAACTCCGGCCGACTGTGACGCCGCGCTCTGCGGATGGGAACCGTCGATGTTAGCCGGCACCCCCACGACAGCTGTTCTTTCCGCAGTCGCGTTTGTGGCGGATGCGCTATGTGTCGCGACACTTGCCGCCGCCATCGTGGGCTGCGCAGGATTGAACCGGCATGGCGTCCTTGAGACGACCATCAACTGGCTGCTTTTGGTTTTCTCCATCGTGATTATTTCGGGTGTCATTCTTGGTGAAGCCGGATTGCTGGGACGCGCTGGATTTTGCGCCGTGCATGGGGTGGGCTTGATTGTCGTAGGCGCATTTTATCGCGGGAAATATGACGACAGGACCGCCCTGCGGAATTGGATTTCGAGTTGGAGAGAGGTATTCCGGCGGCGGCCGGCCGATATTTGGATCGTGGTTGGTTTTATCATTGTTTTTGGATTTCTTACGGGACTTACCGCGCGCGCTGAACCGGTGGTTTATGATGCGCTCACCTACCGGCTGTCGCGGATTGGGCAATGGTTGCAGGACGGCGGCATCCATTACTTTCAAACCGACGACCCGAGGCTCAACTACATGCCGGTCGCGCCCGATCTGGTGATCGCTTGGATTTTGGGCGCGACAGTGGAGGGCTTTCAGGGTGCGGCGATTTCGCAATTAACGGCAGGGGTTTTGTTGCTGATGGCGACTTTTGGTCTGGCGCGCATGGTTGGACTGGGCCGCTGGCACGCTTGGGGTGCCGTCGTCGTGGTGCTGGGCATGGGAAATGTAGCGGCGCAATTTACCGCGCTTCAAAGTGACTTGTTTACGGCCGGGATATTTGCCGCAAGCTACCTGCTTTTTCACCGCGCGTTAGTGAGAGGCCGATATTCATGGCTGGCCGGGATTGGCCTCGGTCTCGCATGGAGCTCCAAGGGCACGATGTTTTATGCGGCCCCGGGGATTTTTCTATGGTTGGGATGGCTGGGATGGCGGTATTGGCGACAAAGAAAAGAAATAATTCTGACGGGGTGCTTCGCGTTTCTCGCGGTGGTGATTTGCTCAGTGCCCGGCTATGTCCGCAATTTGCGTTCGTATGATTCGCTGTTTGGACCGGCGGACGCCGTGCGGCTTCATCATGGCGGCCCATTGACCGTTGCCGGCCATTTTGAGAAACTGGGAATGAATTTGGAGACGTCGGCCATTCAGCTCTTCGATCCCACCGCGCAGCCGCTCTGGCTTCAGGAAATTACGGGGAAGGCCGGGACTTTTCTGGCGCAATTTGAATCCGACCGCGATGATCGCTTCCTTTTCCTCCACACGGCGACCAGGCGGGATTTGATCGGATATATAATCGCCCAAACCGAGCCCGATGCGGATGTCGTTTCCTGCGGTTTAATTCCGGTGTTGCTGTTTCTCGCGGGGATTTGCGTGGCGTTCGGGTATTTCCGGTCTGAAGAGGGAGCGAAACAGATTTTGGTTTGGACCGCCGGGGTGGTTGTTTACTTGTTGGTTCAGCATGCATTGGTCCAGTGGCATCAATGGGCGTTTCGCTTCATGGTGTTGATTGCGCCATGGATGGCGGTGGTTGGCGCGTGGGGGGTGTCTCGTCTGCCGAGGAAAATTCAATTGGGATTCTGGGCGGTGATCGTCACCTCCCAACTCCAGGTCTTTGCTACAATCCAGTGCCTGACCAATCAAGATGCCTGGCAGTCGCTCACGCGGCCCGATCGCGCTCTTGGCCATTTCGTGTACAGCCATTGGCGGCAATGGGCGTATCAGCTCGATGATGCAGATGAACCTCTTCGTCTCGCGTTTCCCATCAATCATCTTGTCTCTGCGTTTTATCGGATGTCACCGGCGCGGAGGGTGGACTTGGAGAAATTCTCCGAACTGAATGCCGTCACCGCCGAAAAAGCGGTCGGGACAAAGGACGGCTGGTTGCTGGTTCCCATCAACCGGTTTAAAGGCCGCGAGGGGAGGGTGTACGGGCGAACATGGCTGTTCAATGGTGAGTCAGATGTTCTGTACGGTGTCGCGGCTTTTCGGAAATTGTCGGCAACCGAGTCGCCAGTTCCGTTGGTGTACCGATCGACGCGGGCGAAGATATCGAATGGCTGGGAGCGCCGATTGACGATCAGGGGTTGGTCCACGCCGCTGAAGGTACGCGTGACGAATAACTCCGCTCATTCCTGGCGGGTGATTGCACGGACGGGAACCGGCACGCAGACAGGAATGGTGCCGGCGCGGGGCAGTCTCGTGCTGGCCTTGCCGATCAATGTTCAGGCGACGAACGACCTGGCGGTTCAGTTTGAAGAATCGTCCTTCGACGAAAACGAAATGGACTTTCCCGGCGTGGAATTGCTTCCTTAAATGTCAACGTGTCTCCGGGTCCGTTCGGCGTTGCTCATTTCGGAGGAGATTCCGGCATCGTCAGGGCTTTCTCCGTGATCTCGGCCAACTGGCGAAAATCCCCGTTGACCGTTGCGTTGAGCTCATCGCGATCGAGCCGGAAGATCAGAATCGAGTAGCCGATCATGGCATCGGGTTTCCGGGCACGAAGGTAATAACACAACCGGGCGAAACGCAGTTGGGAATAAAGGTGCCAGGTCTCGTCCCATTCCCTGAGCGAAAGGCCCCGAAAGAGCTGCTTGGGATCGGTTGGATATTTTGGCAGCAGGCGGAAGTCAGTTTCGTTTCGACGCAGCTGTTGATATTGGCGTTCGGTTGCAGGACTCCACCGGGCCTGTTCCGGCCAATACACGTGTTGAAGCATGGTTGCGCTGACGGCGTAAAGGCCGGGCTCAAACGAATACCAAGGCGGCGGCCTCTGATCGAAATTCGGCAGCATTAATATGCGGATGGCCTTGATCCCGTAATAATCCGGTTCGCCAGTGCCAAAATAGGAAAGATAAACCGGTTCATTTTCGCGACGGTGCGTGTTCAGCCACTTTTTTAACCCCGGAAGATCCTGACCCCAATCGAGCGAACTATCGACGAGGTGTTTGTAACCCTCCGATGGTCCCCCGACAATGGGACTAAAGTAGGCCAGGAAATCAGGATAAATTTTGATCGCCACTTTCGTCTGCCATGCGAGTAAAACCGCAATCAGCAGTGCGACCATCGTGCCTGCCGCTCGTGATTTTTCGAGGGCGGCGTCCATGGCCCAGCCCAGAGCCCCGCAAAAAATAAAAAGCACGGGGTAGATTGGCAGGAGATGGCGGTGTCCGATATTGAGATGGCTGGCGAGCGATATTGCCCAATAAAGCCCGAACAAAGCCACGAGCGGGGCGACGCGGCAGCACTGGTGAACTATTTTTCCCCGCCTCATCTTTCTCGCCTTCGTGACGAGAAACGCGCTTCCCAAGGTCAATGCCGTGAGCAGGGAAAGCGGCGTTTTGTAGAGGAAGGCTTTGGGAAAAAAACTGACCCAGCCGTAGATGCTGTAATCGCCGTCCAGAAATGCGCCGCGGGCCTCCGCATGCCTGAGGACAAAGGCGAGCCCATAGAGAAAACCTTCCGGGAGGAGATGCCATTTTCGGCAAAGCTCAATCACCCCGGCTTTCCAACCACCGAAAGATAGCATTAACGCCCATGGGAAGGTGAACTCACCGGGCGGAAGGGTCGGATTGAAAGCGGCGTAGCGAAAACCGAAGAATAGCCAGATGATGAATAATCCCGCCACCGTGTGGACGGCGAGCGAAGCGGCAATGATCGCGAGCTTGCGGGGAAATGTGCTGAACGTACTCCTTGCGAAATGAAGCGGCTCGTTTTCACAGAGTCGCACCAGGATCAGCATTGCCGCCAGGATGGGGAGCAACACCGCGGTGAATTTCGCCACACAGGCGAGACCAAAGGTGATCGCGCTGAGTAACAGCGCGGAGGGCCGACTTACATGCAGGTGCCACCAGAACGCCGAGACTGAGGCCAACAGAAAAAAAGCCATGCACATGTCGGACGTGGCCAGCGCGCTATGCGCCAGCATGGTCGGGCTCATCACGCAGAATCCGAGCGAGATCAGGCCGCCGGCGACACCCCAGAGTTTGCGCGCCCAAAAAAACACCAACAAGGCGGTGGCGGCACCAAAAAATGAATTCATGAAGCGGGCACTCGCCAGCATCTTCGCGAGGTCGTTTCTGCTCTGATAAAAGAAGCGGTAGCCCATGAGCCACACGTCCGATTTCGCCCAGGCATCGGCTTGGGGCGGATAGTTCACTCCGCGGAGAATAATTGGCAGGGTTTGCCAGCGTTGCGGGAGGTTTCCATTCTCCGGGTGAAAACGATAGTCATCCCAGTGATTGAATGTATAGCCACCTGTGAGGTGCGCGATTTCATCCGCCGTGGTGGATTTGTCCGCCATCGCACGATTGGAAAGCCAGAGATGTCCCGCGCAGAGAAGAAGCACGATGCCCGGAAGATAAAACTTCGCCGGAGCTGAGGTGAAAAGTGAAGGGCGCAAGGACGGGATTTTGTGGGTGGGAGCGATAACCAGTATGGACAGTTTCAGCGGTGGCGCACAATCTCCGGTTTCAACGCATGAACGCCGAGGAATACGCCAATATGGAGCAAATGGAGGGAGCGCATTGGTATTATGCCGGCAAGCGCGACTTTTGCCGCGCATGGTTGCTGCGCGTCGGACCGCCAAAAACGGGCGACGTTCTATTGGATTGCGGCGCAGGAACGGGACGCTTCGCCAAGGAAATGGAAGCTCATTGCGGGGTCGTGGTATTGGATGACCATGAAGAGGCGCTCAAATTGCTCCGCACCCGTTTCCAAGCGGCACAGATCATTAGCTTGGCGGGTGATCGTGTTCCGTTGCCCGACGCATCGTTGAATTATGTCACGGCGCTGGACGTGTTGGAGCATACCCCGGACGACAAGGCCGTCGTCCAAGGATTTCTCAGGTTGTTGAAACCGGGCGGCGTGGCCTTGGTAACCGTGCCGGCAAGCATGGCGCTCTGGAGCGATTGGGACGTGGCCCTCCATCATTATCGCCGCTATTCCCGGGCGCAGCTTAAGGCGCTTTTCCCTCCGGAGGCGTGGGATCTCATTTATGTGAACTACACTAATGTCGCGGTTTATCCAGCGGTGTGGCTGGTGCGTAAATGGCGCAAATGGTTCCCCCATCACGGTGAAGTAAAACGGGCCGAGGATAAATTGCCTGCTCCGTGGATTAATCAGCTCCTGCGCTGGTTATTCGTGCGACCGGCCTCGTGGAGTTGCCCCTTTCCTTTTGGCGTCAGTCTGCTGCTCGTCGCCCGCAAGCGCGCTACTCCGTGAATCTCGCCTCGGCAATGAGCGCTCCCTCGCGATCGCGCAGATACACGATGCTATAACGCCGCACAAAGCTCAACGGAGCGCCCAGGGAAAGATCGAGACGGACCAGAGAGGGAAGCGGGGTTTCCCAAGCAGAGCTTCGTTCACGTGCGACCGCAGCTCCCTCCAAATTGATCGGAGTTTCCGCAAGCGAGTTGGACGATTTGTCCCAATGCATCAGGACGCGTGGCTCGTCGTCCAAGGTGGCCAATTCGATGCGTGCCACCTTGCTGCCAGGCGAAACGGCAGCTACAATCTCAAGACGATTTGGTGCCATGCCCGGTTGCGGACTTTTGAGCTGAAGCATTTCTGCCGTATCCAGCGGGATGGCCTGTCGTCCCTTGCGAATCAGAAATTCGTATTTTTCCACCTTAAACAACAGACTGAAGTGCTCATGAACGTAATTGAGCAGTGGGCCGCCGAGCATGAATTTGCTGTCAGTAAGATATTCAATAAGTCCCCGCTGAATTATCAGCACTGGGCGTTCGCTTTTTTTCAGCGCAGTGATGATTTGGGTCTGTTGTTGCTGGTCCAGGAGCGAAAACCAATGGGTGGTATTGGCGAGCGTGGGCGTTGGCAGATGGGTCCACTGATTAAAACTGTACATGCCGGGTAACGAAAAAAGCATGTCCCCTTGCGCCGCCGCATTCAGGCTGAATAGACGAAGCCGGCTGGCATACTCTTCAGGCAAGCGGATGTCTTCGGCACCATCCAGCTGGAGCGGTCTGCTTTCGGCGTAACGATGCCAGCCGATTATACCCAACCGTGTTGTGACCAGAATTGCGATGACCCCGAAAACGAAACCCAATGGAATGCGCCCCATCGCCTGTTTTTGCCGGCCTAGAAAACATTGGGCGTCGCTTATTCCCAGCGCCATCAACGGAACGACCAGAAATGTTCCCCATGCGATCTGGCTGCCCGCTACCGGATAGGCGTGGAGGTACTGCAGGACGAGCAGGATTCCGATCCACGGTGCTATATTCGTAGGTTGGCTCGCGTTCGGATGAGGCGCGATTCTCAATGCAAATACCCACGCTAGCGGCAAGGTAAACGACATAACGGAGCTGTGAATCGTCACGGGAATACACTCGAACGCGGCCAGACTGAATTCGGTCACGAGCAACATTCTGATCGCAATTACCAACCATCCAATCTGCCCAGCTTTTCCCTTTCTGGCGATCAAGACCAGACAGAGCGAGATCCCTCCCGTCACGCCCGATCCAAAAATCCAAAAAGGTGGATAATGATAAACCCCGGGGTGGCGCAGCGGATTGATCAATACGCCATCGAACATGTCATGCAGGCTGGTGCCACGCAAGCAAACCGCCATCAGGATGGCGGCGGTCGACAACACCGCGATTACCGCGGCCCAGCCACCATGTCGCCATTCGGTTGCCGGTTCGCGTTCAACCCAAGTTACGGTCAGCATTGTCAAGCTGGCGACTGTCGACAGCCAGACATACATGCGGGCCCAAGGCTCGTTGAGTTCTGCCTGCATCAACCCGATGGGAAGAAGAACCAGCAGAATTCCGCACAGGAAGGTGCTGACGCGGGCTTGGGGTTCCTTCTCGATTTGTCCAAAAAACCACACTCCTGCTCCCGTGAGGAAAAAGATACCCACGTTGATTTTGATCAATAGCAGAAAGCTGCCGATCAAGGCGCTGCCCATCGCTAGCGAATAAATTGATTTCCGCTCAATCTGTCGGGCTCCCCACCACGCGCCGAGAGCGACCAGCATAGTGATCAATCCTCCGGGATGAATGGGCTCGCTCGACATCGACCAGAGGTAAAAGAACGTCATGCCGGCCGTGAAAACCGCGAGGGAAAGAGAGCGAGTATGCCTTCCAACCAAGTGAGCGCATACCGTGGATGCTCCGACCCAGAAAATCAATGTGATCAGGCGCCCGTTGGTATTGGTGAACGCATATCCCAGCAATCGGTGGCCCAAATCATGGAAGAGATAGAAGAACGGCCCATATTGGCTGTAAACCTGCGAGTAGAGACCCCCATGGATGCAATAATTTTTCAGGGATATGAGGACATATCCTTCATCATCATAGGACATGAAAGCTGTAAACAGTAGCCAATAGGCGATGGCCGCCAGGACGGCGGTGCCAACCAGCAAAACCAGAATGCCGCGCAGTTTAGTCAAGGCCGGTTGTGCGTCGAATGAGATAAGCAGGCCGTTGTTTTACCTCATCATAAACACGGGCGAGGTATTCGCCAAGGATACCGATTCCGATGAGCTGCACGCCACCCAGAAATAGCACTACCGTGACGAGTGTCGTGTAGCCGGTCGGTGCCGTCTCGACTCCAAGGATGCGGCGGACCGAGTAAAACAGCGCGGCGGAAAACCCGATGAGCGCAATGAAGATGCCGGAATAGGTCAGCATGCGCAGCGGGAGATATGAAAAGCTGAAAACTCCATCCAGTGCATAGCGGATTAAACGGCTGAACGTTTGTTGGGGTTGGCCTGCCGCACGTTCCTTGCGATCATAAACCACTTCTCCCGTCGTAAACCCCACCCACGAGCGCAGGCCGGGAAAAAAGCGATTGCGCTCTGGGAGGCGGTTGATCGCATCCACGGCCGCCCGGCTCATCAACCCGAACGTTCCGGTGTTGGATTCGATGGGGAAATCCGCGATTCGTCCGAAGGCGCGGTGAAACAAATCCATGCCCAGGCGACGGGGCCCGGTCTCCTCGCGCGATTGGCGCACAGCACGCACGATTTCAATTCCGGACTGCCAGCGGGCGACCAATTGGGGAATTATTTCGGGGGGATCCTGCAGGTCGGCATCCATGGTCACGATGGCGTCGCCCGGTGCATGAGCGAGACCGGCGGTGATTGCCGCTTGAAAACCGAAATTGCGGCTGAACTCGATCAGGGCGAAGCGCTGATCGAGGGAGGCATGATCGCGAATCACTTCCACGGATCGATCGCGACTGCCATCATTGACAAAAAGGGTCTTCCACACGATCTCGGGCTGACTGTCGAAAACCGCTCCGAGGCGCCGCACCAATTCCGGCAGCACGGCTTCCTCGTTAAAGATGGGGATGACGACGGTGATCGCAGTGGGGGACACTGGCGCGAGCAAACTTGGCGGTGGGTTGACAGGCAACGTCATTTCTGTGTGTGCTCAAGCTGGCGCATGGGACGGACATACAAAGTCCAGAATGGTCCTTTAATCTCGCGGCTGAATTCCGAAAGCAGCGCCATTGAAAATGGGGAGTTAATATCAGCCCGGTAGGCCACGCCTTCAAGGCCGGGCGGAAGATACCGTCGAAAGTCCGCCTCGCGTATTCCATAGTTCGCAAGAAATCGCGTCTCAACCCCGTCTTCGCTATGCCAAAGCTTCCCGTCCGCGTAGTAAGTAATGAGGGGATTTTGTGGAAACCAGATGCGGTGCGGATGTGTTTCCGTTAACCGTTTGGCATTTTCCAAATGCCCGACAAAAGGTTTTGCGGAAAGCCTTGCCACGTCGGTCCACCGAAGAGCGACAGCGCAAGTCGCAACTGCCAATACGCGATATCGCGTGCCGGGGTCGACTTTCTCTTCCGCGAGCCAGATGAGTAAGAGGGCCGGCATCAGATAGTCCCAAGAGTGGAACACATTGGTATCGCCGCCGATTTTGAGGAAAGCCGCCAAACCCACCGGTAGCATGGCGAAAAAGGCCAGAACTGTAATCAGGAAAAACCGACTGCTTTCGCTATTTCGAGCGGGCCAAGTGCCGAAGACTCGCAATAGGATCAAGCCGAGGCAGGGCAAGCCGATCTGGGCAATGAGGGACCAAGGTCGAAGTGCGAATTTGGCTGCGACATCGTCAGTCCACGGCAAACGGCCGGGAATTGCCACGAGATTGAGCCAGAGATTGGCCCAGCCGAATACCAGAACCGAGAGACCTAGCGCAGTGAGATTGGCCACCGCAAGCCAGAGGAGATAACGTGGAATCAGGGGACGGCTGTCGGTTAGGAAAAGATACGCCAATTGGGCCACCACAAGGAAAACCGTTGTTTGTTTTGACCAGATTGCGAATGTACAAAGCACCGCCGCCATTCCAAGTCTGCCATTGTCGGGGCTCGCGCGGCGAACTAGCCACCAACAGGAAAGCAGACCGAACGCGATTGCCGCGTGGTCGGCGACTTGAAACACGAGGTTGGGCCGAGGGATCAGTAATACTGCCAGCGTCAAGGCGAACCAACGCACTGTCGTACTCCGTCCCCTAAGATCGGTCGAACTCCAGAAAATGTAGGCGAGCGGGAAAATCAGGACCCCGAAATTGAGCAGGGTTGAGAGATGCAATGCGCCGGCGGCACTGCTGGCAAAGGTTGCGGGGAGATTGATCAGAATGCCCACCGGCCCGTAAATCCAAGTGAAAAGCGGACCGCCGCCAATGAGCGGGTAGGGATTGACCCCATCGCGCAAGGCAAACGCCGGAATGAGCCGCGCTTCGTTCCAGGAATGGACGGGAAACTCGCACCAGGCGGTCCAGAGACATAACAGACATGCGATTGCTGACTCGGCCAAAGCGAGGTAGCCAACACGAAAGGGCTGTGGCTCGATGCGCATCACGTTTTTAATGCGGATGTTTTTTCCCGGCCTTACGCGGTTTGCCGGGATCGAGTGTGCGGGATCGATGTACACCGGTCTCCAATTGGAGTGGGAAGTTTTGGGAAAGGGTCACCATATTGGTTTCTATTGCCCGTGAAAGCTGGGCTTTAGAAAACGATCTGAGTACAAATCATACAATGAGAACATCGGCGTGGGCATGGTCGGAGGTGTTTCCGACAAGGCTTTGAAAAATGCATGCTGAAGAAGCTGGGACTGCGTAATTGGCTCGTTTGAGAGCAGGATAAAACGAATTTTCTCCTTCCGCAGTCGATCCATGGCGGGAGATAGTTGAGCAGAGTGCTCAAAAATAAAACGAACGGACGGACTATACAGTGATATCGGCTGAGCTCCCAGACGCGTTAGGATAGTGAAACTATAAGGGTCCGAGACGAGCACCGGAAATGAATCGGCGGCGTTTGCGATGTTCGCCCAGTGAGGATGATGGTTCCAGTGCGCGCTGTTGTCCCGGAATCTTTCCCACGCAAACATTGGGCGATTCCACCAGAGCACCGTGTGGTCAAATGGCATGAAAAGGGATCGTTGCGCTGCATCAACCACGAGAGGAATCAACAGCAACGCCGGTATCCAGCGCATTTTCGATTTCAGCGTGCGTGCGAGCAGCGAACCGCCTGCCGCAGCCCCGAGAGCAATGGCTGGGGTCAGTACCCGGAGGGAATATATTGCGCCGCCGGAGGTCTCGTTAATTGACCAAAGCCAAAGTGCAATCATGGCCACAATGGCGACGAGCCAGGAGACCCGTCGCCGATTGAAATTCAGTACATCCGCAATGCCGAGCAGCAGGGGGACGCCGGCGAGCGTGCCGACGAGGGTCGCCAAAACTGCCGCCCCCGCTGACGGAGTACCCAGCCCAATCAGGTTTTTGATCGTTTGTGCATATTCATCCTGGATGGGATTGGAGGGGAAAAGTCCACCCAGGGCGTGGCTGTAGAGAGGATTGCCGGTCTTGAACCAGTTTCGCAGATACCAAGGAAGGGCGACGAGTGTCGCAGTCGCTAAGAACTCCACCCATTGTCGTCGTGAAATTTCCCCCCCACTCAGCGTCAGTCCGCCCAGACAGATATAAATTAGTCCATACTCCCGGGCGAGAGCGCCGGTTCCGGCAGCGATGCCGGCCCAAACGAGCCAGTGGTTTTGCGGATTCGAGCGATGGCGCTCGATGAACAGAAACATCGCGACTAAGGAAAGGGCGGTGAGCCCGGTTTCCTGCCCCATTGCTACGCCCCACAGTAAAACGGGACTTGTCGCAAGCAGCGCCAGCGCGGCGCAACCCGCTCCCGAACCGTCGCGATGTGTAGCGAGGTTGTAGACTGCCCAGAACAATAAAATGGCCTGCCCGACCACCACAGGTGCGGTCGCCCATTCTACCGCCTTTCCAAGGCTGAGATATGACCAAAAATAAAGGCTGGAAATCAAGGGAGCTATGCCGTCGCACCAAGCGTAGTGTTTGAGATCCTCGGCGGTGATTGCGGGATAAAAATGAAGATTTCCCTGGGTTAACATCTGTCTGGCCAGAAAGTCCCAGCGGAAGAAAGTGTCGAAACCGGAGAGCGGATCGAGCGCTGCTCGGATCACGATGGCTGCTAATCCGAGAACTGGGAATAGTAGCAGCCATCGATGGTCATGCGTGCGCAACAGCAAACGAATGTCGGGGACGGACGGAGCGGCGGGACGACCGTGGAACTTTGTCGCAACTGCAAAAATTGCGCAAATGAGGGTGAGCCCAGTGGCGATATTACTGGCCGTTAGGGCCAGATTCAATCCGTCCAGCATCAATACCAGATTTAGTAATAGCGCTGCCGAACCGAGAAAAGCGCCAATCGGGCCGCCGGCGGTGCCCAGGCATTTTCCCAGCAACCATCCTGGAGCAACCAAACCGACCAACAAGAGAAATGGAAAGGCTGCGCTGTTCAGTGAGATCACGATTTCTTCGATGAGTTATTCAGGAATTGCCGCACGGAGCAAGGACGGTCACCGCCCAGCCATGATTTCACCAATAATTTTGATAACGGGAAACGCTCAATTGAAGGACGCGAGCAGGCTTCCGCGGTTTTCAAAAACTCACTATGGCCCGTAATTTCAGGGTGAAACGGGAAATGGGCGGACCATTTACTTCACTTTAAAAAGGGCCATGTCGTCGTCATGCCAAACTGTCTGCAGTGGGCTAGGCCGGCGGTTGAAGAAGGGGACATTTGCTAGATATTGGCGGTTGACTTCTCCGGTGGTTAACAGGACAAATCCAATTCCATGTTCGTGCAGCTGTTGAACTGCTGAATCCTCGGAGACGGATTCTTGCCAGAGAAACAGGACTTCGGGACTCCACAAAGGCACCGTTCGGGCGCCATTTTGATTAAGCAGGGCATTCGGACCCAACACCAGAATTCGCCGGCCTTGCGTGAAATTGGCCAGCTGGCGATAAACAGGACGCCGATGATATTGCTGAATGGCATTGCCAACGTCCAGCCAGCTGGTGACCGGAACCTTGTAGATGTTGGCCGGCAAAGCTAACGTGCGAAGCGACGCATCGCAGGCGAATGCCGAGAGCGCGATCAACAGGCCCGATGAATACCCGCGTCCCGGAACCCACTTGGAAATCACACATCCACCGAGAACGGCGGCCACTGCCAAGGCCGGAGAAAGCACTCGCAATGAATAAGTGAATCCTGCAGCGGTATAACCGAGTGACGCAGCCCACAAACCCACCAGCAGAGAGAAAGCGGCGAGCATTACCCTTGAGCGGGAAAAACAAAAACACGCGCCTGCGATAACTCCGATGACGGCAGCGGTGCAGTTGGTTAATAAAATCCGGAGCGCCGCGGGCGGTAGCTGCCCCCAGCCAAAAGATCCCTCGTAAACTTTCATCAAGGCGACGTGCGCTGCGTTCACAGGGAAAAGCCCGGCGACATCGAGATTAAAAAAAGGATTTCCCGTTCGCAACCAGTTCCGTGTGTACCAGGGTATCGTACCGAGCAGGGCGACAATCGCAAAAAGACCAAGGTTCCGCAGCGGAAGACGGCGGATTATTCCGAGAACCAGGCCAAACAAGATGAAAATCAATCCATATTCGCGGGCAAGTCCTCCCAGCGCGGCGGCAAAGCCAGCGATGATGGCGGCTGACGAACTGGCCTCATTGCGGGAGGAAGGCAGATATACCAGGATGCCGAGCAGGGCGATGGTGAGTATCCCGGATTCCTGTCCCATGGCTGTGCTCCATAAGAGAATTGGTGAACAGGCGACCAATGCACAGGCGATGGTGGCGGCTCGCGTGGACACCAGTTTTTGGGCGATGGCATACGCCGCGACCAGCACCAGAAAAAACTGGAGGATGATCAGCGGTGCGGTGAGGACGGGCCGTGATGCATTGGCCAGGCTGTATGTCCAAAAATACAATGAGGAAACCACCGGCGCTATTCCATCGGGCCACGCATAGATCGAATAGTCCGCCGCTGTAACGGGCGGATAAAAAGCCAGGGTGCCCCGGCTAAACATTTGCTCGGCGAGGAAATTCCAGCGGAAAACCGTATCGACCCCGAATAGCGGCTGCATGGTCGCGCGGTAGATGATCACCGCGCTCGCCGGGATCACCGGCAACAGGAACAGCCAGTCTCTTTGGGCGGACGGCTTGGATGAAGTAGTTTTCGGAATGGATTTCCTTCCGATGAGGACCGTACCGAGCGAAACTATCAGCCACGCAGGGATGATTGATTGGGTCGCAATTCCACGGTCCGCGGCTTCGAGGATCAAAACGAGCGCAACGAGTCCCACTGCACCAACCATAAATCCCGCCAGTACAGGCAGGGGCTGGTTTTGGGATCGGAAAACAAACCAGCCCGGGAAAATCACCAACAATAACGCCACCAAGCCCAGGAAGAGATCGGGGACGATCATGGAGTCTTTTCGCTTCTCCGGTTATAGACCAAGAACCGTGCGTCAAAATTCAGATAGCCTCTTCCGGGAAGGAATCGGATCCGGTCAATCTCCTGTCGTGTGTCGAAGATCCGTGCCAGCCGGTAGTCCTGCTGAAGCAACCGTGGAGACAATTCGTTGACCATTTGCACCTGATCCGGTCGCAGGACGAGCCATTCTGGTTTCAGCGTTTGAATGATCTGACTGTGCGTGGTCAGACCCGCATGGCGGACGGCGACAACCTCGGGCGATGACAAGCCTGGATTGTCTAACATTTTGAGGCCGGAATAATATCCAATATAACCCAGCGGTTCCAAGTAAACCCGGTCATTTGGCGCTGCGTGGTTGTGCAGCCAGACACCGATTTCATGGCGATGATTGTCTTCAATGAAAATCTGTTGGTTCCGCATCTGCCATGCCACTGATCCGAGGAGGAGAAGTTGGACTGCAATGAGTGAAAGGGCCGTCACGTGGAACAGAGACCGCACGATTTTTCTCCATTCTCCGGTCTGTGCTACCAGGTTTACTCCGGCGTCGAGAAGGTATGCCCATGCGATGCAGGCCAATATCTGCCATGCGGGGAAATACCATGGAGATCCGGGAATGTATTCCAGATAGTAGCCGCCAATAAATAATGCACTGGAAGCGATCTGTCCGGGCGCTTTCATCCCCGGGCACAGCCAGGCCAAAGCTGCACCGGTCCCGAGCAATCGGGCGAACCACGCCAGCGGCCGGGGCCAGCCGCCGAAATAAAAATACGCGGGCATGAAAATATCATGCAGCGCCACATGACCGCCGATTAGCCGCAAAGGGTACAACGCGAGGTTGGTTGTAGTCTCCGCCAATGGGTGATGAAATTGTTTCGCGACAATGGTGTGTGGAATCGGAGAGCCATAGTACCACCAGGAAAGTAACACCCAGGGCAGGTATAATGCCAAGCTGAGCGCGACCGCCCGCGCCACTGTCGGCAGCGGCCGGTTTGACGGGGCGGAGCCGGTCGGTTTAGCCCAAAACAGCCACGCTGCGACCAACGCCCCGGAAAATACAAATCCATCCGGCCGCGTCCACTGCAGCCCGGCAAAGCCCAGTGCTGTCGGCCACAGGTTTGCCCCGTGGAGCAACGCCCGCCACGTTAGTACGACGAATACGATCAGGAACGCGGATTCCATTCCGTTAATTGAAAAATCCACTATTTTGGGATCAAACGCCCACAGCGCGCACGCGGTCGCGGACGACCAGGTGGCCAGGTTGTTGCGCAAAAATTCGCGTGTGGTCAGCCACAGAGCGGCTCCGAGTGCCAACGCACTCGCTACACGAAAGCACCACAGCGCGCGGATTTCCACGGAGGAACCGCCGCCCAAAGCGAAAAGCGCGGGAAGCAAAGTCCCCAGTGGGGAAGTGAAGCTATGCACTCGTTCCCCGGGTTGATAAACGAGACCGTGTCCCGTGGCCAAATTAAGGCTCGCACGGAAAGTGATCAGATAGTCCTCCCATGCGTGGCGGGTATACGCTGCAAAACCCAGGCAAATGAATACCATCGCGATTCCCGCCATTTTTGGCGCTTTGTTGGATATCGCCGTCATTCCATTTTATCCAAGCAAATTATATTTCACGATCGCATAAATGGCGCGGAAGCCGTCGCGCCAGCCAATTTTTTTCCCCTCGGCATAAGTCCGGCCGTAGTAGGAAATGCCCACCTCGTAGATTTTGCACTCCGGGAGCCGCGCGACTTTCGCGGTGATCTCGGGTTCAAAGCCGAAGCGATTTTCCTCGATCTTTATTTTTTGCAGGACATCGCGGCGGAATAATTTGTAACAGGTTTCCATGTCCGTAAGGTTGATTCCTGTAAACATGTTGGAAAGCAGGGTGAGAAAGCGGTTGCCGACCATGTGCCAGAAATAAACGACGCGATGCGCTTCTGCACCCATGAAGCGTGAGCCAAAGACGACATCAGCTTTGCCGTCGATGATGGGTTTCAGCAGCCGCGGATATTCCTGCGGGTCGTATTCAAGATCCGCGTCCTGCACGATCACCACTTCACCTGTGGCAGCGGCGAAACCGGTGCGTAATGCCGCTCCCTTGCCGCAATTGACCGGGTGATAAATGACCTGACTGACGAGCGGCGCGATTTCGGTGCGTAACAGCTCCGTCGTTCCGTCGTTTGAGCAATCGTCCACAACGATGATTTCCTTGTCGCTCACCGGCGCATTGCGCACCGCGGCTACGATTTCGTGAATGGTTTTTCTTTCGTTATAACATGGAATGACGATGGAAAGCCTCATGGAACGTGACCGAACGTTAGGGAATGGTGGGAAATGGGGAAGACATTTCCTGCCAACGAACTAACCGCTTCATAAAGTGTTACCGTCGGACAATAATACCGGCACAACGCCCGAAATCAGGCTCACTTTTCTTTCGCTTCCAACTTCGGACAACCGTCCAACGCAGGCTTACGAAACTGAGGTCACACCGCGGAGGGATGTCTTAGGTGGCCCGGTCCTTGTTCCGGTGCGAACCGCCGAATAGACGATGCAAAATGCCGAAGACCATTCCAAACGGGATAACGAGGAAAAAACAAACAACCCCTACCAATTGAACGACGGAATGACTGGAAAAGGATTTTTTAGGGGACGGCGAGATCATGGGTAAAAACACCTATACTGACTGGGGTGATAAAGGCGTAATTAATTTAAGATGTTTGGCCATACCAAAAATAGTATCTTTTTCAGATAAATCGTCTCGTTTCTTATCCTGCTAAGCGGGGCGGCGATATTCAGAACTTATTTCCAATTCCTGCCACATGGCGCGCCCATGGTTGCCCCTCTTTTCCAATTTCTCACGGAAGGATTGTTGCGGAATTTAGCGATTTTCCGGAAGGAATTGAGCGTGATTTTCCGGAAACAAACCCGGAGCTACGCTCTTCACCTCTGATCGGAGGCGGTCTCGATTGCCGCCCATTCCGTGCCCGTCAGCTTTACTGAAACTGCGTTGATATTCTCTCTCAAATGTTCGACGTTGCCTGTTCCCGGTATAGGTATAATCACCGGTGAACGATGCAGCAGCCAAGCGAGGCAGAGTTGCGAAACCGTCGCGCCATGTCGTTTGGCCGCTTCCGCCAAGGGCCCGCCCGGTCGGGTCATCTCTCCGCCGGCGAGAGGGAACCACGGAATAAATCCGAGATGATGCTTGGTGCAATAGTCGAGTGCCTCTTCGCTCTGCCGGTTGCCTAGATTGTAGAGATTCTGCACGCTAACGATCGCAACGGTTTTCCTAGCCTGCTCGATCTCCGCCACCGACACTTCGGACAAACCGATGTGACGGATTTTGCCGGCTTTTTGCAGATCCCTTAATGCTCCGAGCGATTCGGCGACCGGCACTTTGGCATCGATGCGGTGGAGTTGATAAAGATCGATGCAGTCAACCTGGAGGCGACGTAAGCTCATCTCGACGCACTGGCGCAGATATTCCGGGCGACCAACCGGTGCCCATTGTTCGGGTCCTGAACGCGTCAGACCACCCTTGGTCGCGATCACCAAACCTGCCGGATAAGGATGCAGCGCTTCCGCAATGAGGCGTTCGCTGACTTCCGGGCCGTATGAGTCTGCGGTGTCGATCAAGTTCACTCCCAGATCCACTGCCGTTTTCAAAACCCGGCGGGCTTCGGCGGGATCCTTGGGCTCGCCCCAAATCCCAGGACCCGTAATGCGCATTGCGCCGAACCCGAGTCGATGTACCGGCAGGTCGTCGCCAATTTTAAATATTCCGCTGGATGCCGCGCCGGGTTTTTCTGCTGGTGAAGTTGTACTCATATCCCTGACACGGTAGTCGCGCCATTCGGCTTCGCAAGGGATCGTCCGGCGAATCGGGGTTTCCCTGGCTGTTTTCGCTTTGCTTATTGCGGCGGCACATCACCAACGAGCCTTACTTCCGCGGGTTCATCCTCATCGATTTCTGGAAAGCGGGCGAAAGACGCGTCGGCGAAAAAATTATCGTTGAGGTCATCGTTCGCGGTGGAGACTTCTCCGATGACGGTATTGGCCTGCGTCGGCCAAAACCGATGATAGATGCCCGGAACGAGTGTGACGCGTTCACCGGCGCCGAGAAGAAAAGGCTGGCCCTCGGGCACGTCGATCCAATGGCCGGAGCGTTTGATCCGGAGCAGAGTCCCTGTTGGTTCGCCCCCAGCCGGACCAGCCCGGAGCTCCATCATCAACCCGCCATACCGGCAAATGATGTCCTCTTTCTTTTTCCGGTGGGTATGAGCGGGGACTGACTGGCCCACGCGCAGATAAATCAGTTTTTCGCAATACTCCGGTTCCTCGGCAAGGTTCACCAACACCAGTCCGTAACGTTCGAAATCCCCGCTGCCGCAATCTGTCACGTCCCAGCGTGGGCGAGGGGGAAGCGCCCAGCCGACACGCGCAAAAACGGCGAGCGCTTCACGATAGGCAGCATTGATCGTGGAGCGTTTCATCGGCGGAATTTTTAAAACAGAACCCGATCAATCCAAGTTATAATTTGCGTGCCTGCCGGATTTTTGAAGAGGATCAGTAGCCCTGTTTCGCGTTGATCGCGTTTCGACGGGCTTGGCTTTTGCGGCGGCGGCATCTGCAGCCGCTTTCTTTTTGGCGGCGATTGCGTCCTGTCGGGCTTGTGTTTTTGCGGCCATCGCCGCGGCATAATCGGCTTTTGCCTTTGCCGTCGCTGCTTCCTTGTCCGCTTTGGCTTTGGCGGCTGCTTCTTCAGCGGCTTTTTTCTGTGCTTCGGCGTCGGCGAGCGCCTTGGCTTGGGCTGCGCTCGTATCCGCGATCATTGTCGCAATATCAGTGTCGGGCGTGGCCGTGACGCGATAACGTTTCACGGCATCGCCATCGGCGGCGAAAAATGTCAGCGTCCCGGTGTCATCCATCGTCCAGTTACCGGCGACGCTGGACACCGAGTCCGCTGATCATCGGCTTGCCGTCGACGAGTATGGTGGCGTTCGGGGAATAGCGGATGGTCAGAAGATATTTTCCATCGGCGGTGAAAACCGGATCACGCCCGATATAATCGGCCTCCTTTCCATCCACGATCAGCATCTGATCCTGGTAGTTTTCGAGTTTGCCTGCATTGTAAGCGTAACGTGAATCGTCTGCACTGAACACGGGATTCATCGTTTGGTGGCCGCTCCACGGTCCCGGTTTGCCGGTCATCATCAGACGCCAATTGTCCCGACTGCTTTCCGTTCTCATTTCGTCCCAATAAACGTGAAGCCCGGTCGGCGAAAGGGTAAGCGGGCCGTAGTTGAGCGCGATCGCCCCGCGCGGCCTGCGGGCGATTTCCTTTCCGTCGTGAATGACGACATAGTCATTGCCGATGCGACCGGCGTAGGCGAAGTGTTTCCCGTCGGGAGAAAAGATAACGGGCAGTAAAGGGGAGAATGGCGTCTGGCCACCCGTCGAGGAACGCATCACCGAGGCTTTTGCGGGATTGTAGAACCCCTGACCGTTTGGTCCGAAGAGTTCATCGAAGACTGGACCTTCAATTCCGTCGACCGATACGAATGCCTTGGTGCCTTTCATGCCCACATACGCGATGTGGCCGCCTTGGGGACTAAGGGTATAAATGCCGCCGGCATTGGCGGGACCGACGATAAGTTCGTCCACTTTGGAAGCAGCATTCAAAGCGGGCGCATGCAGTGCGACCAACGCGGCGGCGGTGGCAGGAACGATACGGACGGAGAAGTGCATGGGAGTTGCGGGGTATGACGATGCAGTGCTCTTCGATATTCAAAGAATTATAAGAACTGCCGAGTCCCAGTACATTTTCCCGACCCAGTGGAATGGGATCTGGCTGCATTCACTCTCCGGCGCCGGTCTTGTTTCCCGCCCGGCTTCCGTTCAGCGAGCATTGAGGTTCGGTGAGAGCCGCAGCGACCCCGCTGCGAATCCTCACGGCTCCATCGCACGAATCGAGCCGTCCGCCTCGTAAAATAATTCCTGCACTTTCACGCTGCGTTTGTAGGAAATTCCTCCGGAGAGTGACGCATCATGATAATACAGCCACCACCTCCCGTCGAATTCGACAATGGAGTGATGCGTGGTCCAGCCGAGCGGCGGAGTCAGCATGCGCCCACGAAAAGTAAATGGTCCCGTTGGTTTGTCGCTCGTCGCGTAGACAAGATAATGGGTGTCCCCGGTTGAATACGAAAGGTAGTACTTCCCTTTGTATTTGTGCATCCACGGACCTTCAAAGTAGCGGCGATCGGTATCGCTGCCTTTCAACGGCACACCACCGGCGTCCACAATGATGGCGTCCTTCGGTGGCGCGGCAAACTGCAACATGTCGGCCGTCAGTTTTGCCACTTTCGGACTGAGCGCGGGCGTTCCATCGATCGGCTCTTTGGCTTGTGCCGCAAAATTGCCAGCCGTCCAGCACTGCAACTGCCCGCCCCAAAGCCCGCCAAAATACATATAGAACTCTCCGTCGTCATCGCGAAACACGCATGGATCAATGCTGAAGCTTCCCTTGATCGGGGCGGCTTCGGCTTTGAACGGACCTTCCGGGCGATTCGATGTGGCAACACCGATGCGGAAGATGCCGTTTTTATCACGGGCGGGAAAGTACAGGTAATAGCGACCATTGCGAAACGCCGCGTCGGGAGCCCACATCTGTTTGGAAGCCCAGGGTACGTCCCGCAGGTGCAGCGCTTCGCCGTGGTCGGTCGCAGCTCCTTCGGGGTGGGATTGCGAGATGATCCGATAATCGGTCATCCCATATTGGTCACCGAGATCGTTCTCGGGCACGTTATCATCGAGGTCGTGCGACGGATAGATGAAAACGCGTCCTTCAAAGACGTGCGCGGAGGGATCTGCGGTGAAAAACTGCGAAATCAGGGGCTGTTTACTCATGGACTGGGGCCGAAGGAAGAGCGAAGTGGGGACGCTCAAAATCCAGGATTAAACGATCATGAAACCCATCGGCCGGCACAATGGCCACGCCAGTCGAACTATAGAGTAACTAAGTGAAAAACGCGTCTTCGGACCTGTCTGGCGACTATTTCCGCATGCGGGTGGCCCTCTTAATGATGAGGGCCACGGCGACGCATTTCGGCGTTCTTATCAGTGCTTCCGCTCGTTGCCCCAAAGCGTCGGCTCGTTCCCGTTTTGCTTCCGCCAGGCGTCGCGCCAAAGATGGATGTCGGAGGGCGTGATCTCCGGCATCGGTTGACGCTCGGCTTTGGTGAACGAACGCGGCAGCGGACTGGCGGTTTCCTGATACCAGTAAGCCACCGAAGCGAGGTCGAGCGTGAGGTTGTTGTTGTGTCCATGCTCGATCGTGAAGCGGCAGGACTTCTCAAAGTAGATCGGATCGGCGATATGGAATCGATAGACATGGGTGCGGCCCAGCCAGCCGGTGCCATTATTCACCCGGGCATAACCGAAATAGGGATGCTGGAACAATTCCTTGGGTGACCACGACGTATTGAAATAATCCTCCGTGCCCGTGCCGTTCAGAGTCGGGTGCGGATCGCCGTCGATGAATACCATTTCGTCGCCCTCGCCATACCACATCGTGCTGGGGCAATTGACGTAGTAGTTGACGCCGACGAAGTGGCCCCGGCCCTTGATGTCGGCGAAAACGTAGTTGCCCTTGCCATCGGTATTTTTCCCCTGCGGTCCGAGCAACGACCACTCGTTTTCCCCACCGGGAAGCGCGGGAGTCAGCTCGTGATTGTACCAGGCGTGAAAACGACCCGCGCTGGCGGGGAGTTGCGGCAGTTCCTCGTAGTCGATGTTGAAATAGAGGGCGTCGATCTTCTGACCACTCTGATTTTCGATTTCGATTCGCGCGCCTTTGCTAAAGGGCATCGCGAAATAACTGACGTACGATTTGCCCCAGCCGGGCGTCACGGCCAGCGGAGCGCTGATGAAATTATAAACCTCACCCCAGCCGTTGCCAAAAAAAGGACCGATCGGAGCCTCGACGGATGGAAAGGAATTTCCATCCCAATACATCCGGATGATAACATCATTCCGGTTCAGTTTTTCCGCGCCGGGCGCGAGCGTGATCCAGATGTGGGTGATCTCCCCGGTGCCCTTTACGTTCATGATGTCGATCTTCGCGCCGTCAGCCAGTCCGGAGATGTTGTCCCCGTTTCCCCCGCTGCGGTCATAACTGCTCACGCGGCGGGATTTTACTTCCGGGCGAATCGTGGCGAGTTGGGAAAATTCACTGGCAGAAACGAGCGGGTAAAAGCTCGCGAGGACGACGAACACGATTGCGTAGGCGGGAAACAGTTTTGATTTCATCGGGAAATTGAAGGGTCGACGCAATGGCGGTTCGTCAGAGCCGCTCGCCGCGTCGGACTGGGGCAACGGCCATCACAACCCTTGATCCGGGCAGGTTGCGAGAGTGGAATTTTCCGTGGCATTCGGCGGCAATTGGCACAGATTCTCTGTCCCGCTATACCGCCCCTCCGCACCACGCATGTCTGAAATCAATTCCATCCTCAGCGCACTCGCCGAAAATCCATCGAAGGCGGCGGTGCTGGCGACGTTGGTGTCGGTCGAGGGTTCTTCCTACCGACGACCCGGAGCGCGCTTGCTCGTCCTTAGCGGTGGAAGTCGGGTAGGGTCGATCAGTGGCGGTTGTCTGGAGGACGATATTATTTTGCGGTCAAATCACGTGCTGCGAAGCGGCCGGTCGGAAATTGTCACCTACGACACCACGGGCGAAAATGACATCGTCTGGGGCGTCGGGCTCGGCTGTCGCGGCGTCGTGAGTATTTTTGTCGAACCCATCCCCGTGACGCGTCCAGGCTGGATTTCCGTTCTCCGAAAAAATCAGGCCGCGCGCGAGGATACGCGGTTGGTCGTGGCTTTTGATGCAGCCTTCGCGGAGCGTCGCGGCACGTACGTCGAGGGCGATGCGCCACTGGTTTCAGGAGCGCCCCGCATTTTCGAGCAGCTGATCGTTCCGCCGCCATCACTGATTTTATTTGGCGCGGGTGACGACGCGCAGCCGCTCGTCCGCCTCGCGCACGAGGTGGATTGGCACGTGACCGTCGTGGATTCCCGCGCGGCTTACGCGACAGCGGCGCGTTTCCCGGCAGCGGACGCCGTGGTGGTTGCGACGCCGGAAGAAATGGACGGACAGCTCAAACTTGACGAGGAATCGTTCGCGGTGTTGATGACGCACCGGTTTGCCGAAGATGAGAAGTTGTTGCGAAAATTGCTGCCGAGACCGCTTGCTTATTTGGGCGTGCTCGGTCCGCGCCAACGCACCGATCGTTTACTCGCGCAGTTGGCGGCGGAACGACTGGCGGCCAATCCCGATACGCTGAAGAGGTTGTGCGCACCGGTTGGGCTCGATTTGGGTTCGACCACGCCGGAAACCATCGCGCTTTCCATTCTCTCGGAAATGCAATGCGCCCTGACCGGCCGGACGCCGATTCATCTTCGCGACCGCAACGCGCCGATCCATGGGTGAACGATTTTCCTGTGCGCTGTTGCTGCTTGCCGCCGGAGCTTCCCGGCGCATGGGGCGTCCCAAACAACTTTTGCTGATCGGGAATCGGCCGTTGCTGAGGCACGTCGTCGAGGCGGCGATTGCGTTTGGCGCCAGTCCCATGATTGTTGTGCTCGGTGCGCGCGCGGACGAAATCAAGCCAACCTTGGCAGGATTGGCGGTTCACATCGTTGTGAATGAGGGCTGGGAGGAAGGCATGGGATCGTCGATTCGTGCGGGCGCGGAAGCGGCACTGAAACTTGCGCCCGCAATTGCCGGCCTCGTCATTGCGCTCGGCGACCAACCCGGTTTTTCGGCTGCCCATCTTGAGCGGTTACTTGCCACGCACCGGGAAACCGGATGTTCGATTGTGGCTTCGCGTCACGGGACAAACATGATGCCGCCGGTTTTCTTTTCTGCGGCTCATTTCCCCGTGTTGTTCGCTTTGCGCGGCGATGCCGGGGCAAGAGAGCTCTTGCAAACGAAAGCTGATCAAGTGGCGACAGTGGCGATGGACGATCCGGGCGACCTCGACACACCGGCCGACTACGCGGACTATTTAAAGCGAAAGGGTGGGCCATTTTCTGAAAGTGAGAGCGATTCAAATGGAAGTGTAGCCGCATCATCATAGCATTCGGTCCGAGGCGGACGGCTAAGAGCTGGAGCGGGTTGCCACCTCGTCCGCGAGAGCACGGCGGCGGGGTCGCCGCCGCTCCATCGATTGGGACGCGGTCGGCTGTGAGATTTTTAAAACGCTCTAGAGCATATTAAATAATACTATAGCCGCAGGCGGCAAACCAGCTGGCGGCGTCGTGGGCGGAGACCCGTTGGAGGGCGTGAGCGATGGCGGAGAGGAGTTCCTCGGCGGTGCGCGCTTCGGCTGTCCGGAGGAGGGTCT
>DASYDH010000016.1:0-27120 GCA_036499685.1 Lacunisphaera sp.
CTTAGGCCGCCTCGCCATCATCTTCAGCTTCGCGATCTCTTCCGCACTCAACACCAATTCCGATTTTGGGCGTCCCATGATCATGCACCAGATCATCAGTCACTCTCACTTATTGCACGCTTTAATCACTCAGGACACTAGGCTGATCAACGAGCCCACCCGTTTGGTGCCTGATTGGCCGTATTGTTTATGCTCTCAAGAACGTGCATTCCGGGTGTTCTGCGTATTCCGTGGTTAAATCCCGCCGCATATTTTCGGCTCAGTGAGAGACCGCGACGGTTGCGGTCATTGGCTGGCCGATTTCCTTGAGCAGATCCTTATACCAAGGCTGGGTGACGTCGAAGGCCTTGCCGCCTTTGATGCGGGGAAACTCGATCGCGCGAAGTTCGTTGCCGCGTTCCTCGTCCTGGCCGATGAGGCCGGTCTCGCCTTTCTGGGCACACTCCACGGCTTTGAGCACGCAAGTATCGATGAGTTTGAAATCTTCTTCGTTGGCCGGGGCGGAGCGGGCGAAGTAACCGCTTTTCTGGACGAGGACTTTTTCCGCCCCGAGCATGGAGGCGAAACGTTCGGCAAACCATTTGCCGGGATTGATGGTGTCGAGGCGGACATGACCGAAGGCGTCGCGTTCGACCTTACCGCCGCTCGCGGTCAACTCGGCGATGATGCTGTCGAGGCCGGCGCCTTCACTGACGAACAGGTTAATGTTTCCCTGCTTATCCATGAGCGCGCGCAGGCGCTTGGCTTCGGCTTCGATGTCGAGTGCCTGCTCCGGAACGTAGACGGCGTGGATCGAATATTTTTCACGCGAAAGGCCAATGCCAGGAACGTAAACGTTTTTGTCAGCGATTTTCTGGTATTCGCGCGCGGTGGCGGCGGTGAGCCAGCCGCAGTTGCGGCCCATGACCTCATGGACAATCAGCATGCGTCCGCTGGCGCCGAGTTCGGTCACGACATTCTGGAAAAAACGTGCGCCTTGTTCGGCCGCAGTCACGGCGCCGAGACTCTGCTTGATTGGGATGATGTCGTTGTCGATCGTCTTGGGCAGACCGATCACGTTGAGCGAATAGTTGTGCTTTTGCAGGTAGGCCGCGAGATCAGCCGCGGTCGTGTTGGTGTCGTCGCCACCGACGGTGTGCAGGATGTCGATGCCATCGCGTTGCAGCTGTTCGGCCGCCACGGCGAGGGGATTCTGGCCTTCCTTGACCAAGCCGCGCTTCACGCAGTCCTTGGCGTTGGTGAGTTTTACCCGGCTGTTGCCGATGACGCTGCCGCCGTACGTGCGCAGCACGCCGGCCTTGGCGCGGATTTCGGGAGTGACGACCATGCTGTCGCCCTTGAGCAGGCCTTTATAGCCGGAGCGATAGCAGATGATTTCCCAGTCAGGGCATTGAGCCGTGTAATGGAGGATCAGTTGTCCGACGGCGGCACTGAGGCAGGGGGCGAGACCACCGGCGGTGAGGATGGCGACTTTCTTCTTGATAGGCATGATTGAAAACGGAAATTGCAGCAAGTCCCGCGCCGCGAATCAATCCCGCACACTCAGGCGTCGCCGCTTATTTTTTTGCCGCCTGCATGTGGCGATGAACAAAAAGATAATAAATCACGCCCAACGCCGCGAGCAATCCCACGGCCCAAAGGGTAATGGCGTGGAGTTCGCCATTCATCAGGGCCTGATCTTCGCCGGCCTTGACCCCGAGCCAGCAGAGGACGCCGCACCAAAGTCCCGAGCCGAGGATGGTATAAAGCGAGAACCAGCCAAAATTCATTTTCACGATTCCCGCGGGAATGCCGATGAGATGCCGCACCACCGGCAGCAAACGTGAGGCAAAAATCCCGAAGTTTCCGTAATGAGCAGCCCAGTTTTCGGCTTTCTCGATTTTTTCGGGGGAGACAAAAAGATGGCTCAGTACGCGCCGCAGAAGCGGCGAGCGAACATGACGGTCAGTCCACGCGGAGAGGGATTCGCTGATGCTGATGACGAGCGGACGTCCCGCCCAGCGCGAGGCCCAGTACATCGTCGTCGCGCCCAGCCAGCAACCGAAAGTGCCGGCGACGACGATGCCGGGAAGCGTCATGCCGCCCTTGGTGTGGGCGAGGTGGGCGGCAAACGGGATGATGAACTCACTTGGCAACGGCAGGAACGTACTCTCGATGAACATCAGCAGGATGATCAGTGGATATCCACCCGTCTCCAATGAGTGCTGGTACCATGCGATGAGCTTCGCCAAGAGGTCGTGCATAAATAAAAAAGGCGGGCGCACTACGCGCCCGCCAAAGGGAAAATAAACTGATTAGACGTCCGGCTTGGTCTTACGCAGGCCCTGAACGCGGTCCCCCGCCTTCCATTGACCGCGTTTTTTGAGGATCTCGACGCGTTCAAAACGTTTGAGAACATTGCGTTTAACGACGAGACCGCTGCCGGATTTGAGACTGTTGTGCTGGGACATAAAGAGAGGGATTAGGATGATTTCGGACTCTGGAAGGGTGCGGATGTAGAGTTCGCCATCGCCCATGACAAGTACTTTTCTCCAACGTTTTCGGCGGCCACTTCAATCCATTGGGGAGTCGAATAAGGATGATGGTGGTGAACCCAGGAATTCAGCGCGGAGGCATTGCCGGGGAGGTATTTAAACCAGATGCGGAATTCCTCGGATTCTTCCAGACGTCCCTCCATATGGTAATACGAACGGATCGGCCCATCGACCTGTGCGCAAACGGCGAGCCGGTGGTCCACCGCGCCCCGGGCGAGGCGTTCGGCATCGCTGCGGCGGGAAGTCGTTGTCCAAGCCACGAACATGGCGTATTTTTCGCACGATTTGGACGGCACGAAAAGCTTAAACACCGCGCCGATTTGCGTGGAATTAGCCCTTGACGGGCTTCGCGCGGGGCGTAGGTCTATCCCTTCCAACTTTTCCGCCTGCAACTATGAGAGACGAATACATCCGCGAAGCCCAGAAAGTGATTCCCGACCCGAACATCCTGATCAATGTGATCTCCCGTCGGGTGAAACAACTCCGTCGGGGCAGCCGCCCTCTCGTTGAGTCCTTGGAAAAGCTCAGCCCGGAAGATATCGCGTTGCGCGAGGTCATCGAGGGTAAGATCAGTTTCGAACTGCATACCGTTTAATTTTTCCGGGAAAATCCCCATCGTATCGCGAAGCGAGGCATCCGCCTCGCTTCTTTTGTTTGTCTCCTTGCGGTTCGTTCCGTACCGTTAAGTTTCGTCCATGGCCGCCAAGTCCCACGATTCCGCACGTTATACCGAGCTTCGTAATTCGAAGGCTCTGCGGGATTATTTTATCCACGACAAGTTCGAAGCCGGCATCAAATTGGTCGGGACCGAGGTGAAATCGATCCGGGCGGGGAAGGCGCAGATCACCGACGCATTTGCGCGGGTGGAAAAGGGCGGCGTGTGGTTGTACGGCGCTTTTATCCAGGAATATTCGCATGGCGGGCTTTCCCAACATGCGCCGCGCCGGGTGCGACAACTGTTGTTGCACGAGTCTGAGATTCGCAAACTGACGATCGCGGTGGAAACCGGTGGGCAAACGATCGTGGCTTTGCGCATGTATTTCAAGGATGCGCTGGTAAAAGTCGAGATTGCGACTGCCAGTGGTAAAAAGCAGTTCGACAAGCGGGCGGATGTCAAAAAACGTGAGCAGCAAATGGAAGCGCGCAAAGCCCTCAAATTTCGCCGATGAAGAAAAAACTCCCCACCCAGGTGACCGTGCGTGTGCCCGGCAGTACGTCCAATTGCGGTGCCGGTTTCGATACGCTCGGCCTCGCTCTCACGATTTATAATTCCATCACGCTGACCCGCGGCGATTGGCGCGGGGCGAGGGCGGAGACCGACTCGGATGTCGCTGGACTCAACATGGCCGATGATGCGGCGCAGCTTTTTTTCGTTCGCTCGGGAGTCGAAGAGTTTGGTTTTACCTTAAAAATTGAGGGCGACGTTCCGATGTCGCGCGGTCTTGGCTCCAGTGTCACGCTACGGGCGGGCGTCGTGGCGGCATTGAACGAACTGGCGGGCGCAAAACTTACGCGTGACGATCTTTGCTCACTCGTCACGCAACTCGAAGGCCATCCCGACAACGCCACGCCGGCGGTGATCGGTGGTTTCTGTGTCGCCCGTTGCGATCCGCACACGGGGGAATTACTGGGCGTGTTGCGCAAGCCGATCGGACGCGATTTGGTTTTCGTGGTGGTGTCGCCGGATCAGGAGCTGGAAACGAAGAAAGCCCGCGGGATCCTGCCGAAGGAACTGCCGTATTTCGACGCGATCAAGAGCGTGAACAGCGCGGCCTATGTCGTCGCCGCCATGTTGTCCGGGGAATACGACCGCCTGCGTGATGCCGTGTGCGATTTTTTGCATGAGCCCTACCGACTGCCGCTGATCCCGGGCGCGAAAGTGGCAATCGACGCCGGCATTGCCGCTGGCGCGTTGACCGGCTGGTTGAGCGGGAGTGGTTCGAGCGTGTTGTGCGTCGCGCGGCCACCCTTGGCGGCAAAAGTCGGGCGCGCGATGGCGGCGGCGTTCGCGGCGCACAAGCTGCCGTCGACCGTTCACCTCCTTCAAGCTGACAACAGGGGGCTAGCCTTGCGCAAACGGCGCACCTGACCCAATCACTGCCGGCGGCTGGAGGTCCGGCCAGTATTTCACGACGTGTTCAGCGAGCGTCTTCCATTTGAAGGGCTTGCGGACAACGGCTTTTAAAGAGGGAACTTTCGCGAGTTCGCTCTTGGTGAATTTTAACATGTAGGCCGTGATCATGACGGCGGGAATCGCCGGATATTTTTTTTGCACTTCCGCGATGAATTCCAGACCGTTCATCATCGGCATCTGATAGTCGGTGATGATCAAGCCGACATTGAGTTCGGGGAGCGCCTTCAACGCATCGAGCGGCGTCGTAAATCCACGGACCGGGCAGGCGAGATGCTCGCTCAACAGCTGTTGGAGCAAGTCGATGTACGCTATCTCATCGTCGACCAATACGACAATTTTATCATCAGTGCGTGGTAAAACCGGTGACATGAAGGTAAATTCTGCACCCTGCGGCAGCTCAGCTACTAATAGGGGGAATCAGCCGGTCGTAAAGGCGTAAAAATACCTAATTGGACGCGGTGAAGTGGTTTGGGTTTTTCTCAGGCGGTTGACAGCCGCGCTCCCTCCCAACGCATTATGAACCGAATGATTCACATCGTGTTGTTTCAGCCGCAAATCCCGCAAAATACTGGAAACATTGGACGGATGTGCGCAGTGACGCGCAGCCGGTTGCATCTTATTCATCCACTTGGTTTCGAGGTGACGGACAAAAACCTGAAGCGTGCGGGAATGGATTATTGGTATTCGCTCGATGTTCATCACCACGTTGATTGGGCTGCGTTCAAGGCCAGCCCGCTCGCGCCCAAAAGACTGTGGTTGTTCACGACCCATGCGACGCGCTCTTTTTGGGCGGCGCGTTACGGCGACGGCGATGGGTTGGTTTTCGGCAATGAAGGCGCGGGCGCGCCGGACTGGTTGCATGCGGAATTGGGCGATGCGCAGCGGGTGAAAATTCCCCACGCCAACGCGGCCCTGCGTTCGCTCAATCTCTCCACTTCCGCCGGCATCGCTGCGTACGAGGTGCTGCGACAATTGGGCGGGTTGGAAATTTAAGGCTCCGTTTTTGTTCAATTAACTTTGGAGTTTTGCCCGCCGGGTCGCGCGGACTTTCCGGGACAACGTCTATGGTTGAATTGGCTGGCGCACTGCCGCAACGTCGCGACGTACAATTAACCCGTCGATGTTCATGATTTTTTCCTCTCGAATTTCAACCTGGTTGGCGGTCATGGCCGCGTTTTCAACGGTCGTCTTAGCTTCGGCGAAGGATTTTTCACCCGCCATCGTTTACGATTTTGGCGGAAAATTTGATCGCTCCTTCAATCAATCCGCTTCCGAGGGCGCGGCGCGTTTCACAAAGGAAACCGGTATTCCCGTCCGGGAATTTGAGGTGACCAATGCCGCGCAGCGCGAGCAGGTCATGCAGCAAATGGCGCGCCGCGGCGCCACCATTATTGTGGCCATCGGCTTTACCCAGGCGTCCGCGGTGGAACGAGTGGCGAAGCAATATCCGCAGGTGAAATTCACGCTGGTGGACGGTGTGGTTGATCTGCCGAACGTACAATCGGTGAACTTTCGTGAGCAGGAGTCGTCGTTTCTCTGCGGCATCGCGGCGGCGCTCGCGTCAAAAACCGGCAAGGTCGGTTTTGTCGGGGGCATGGACATTCCATTGATCCGCAAATTTGCGCTCGGGTACGTCGAAGGTGTGAAATATGTGAATCCCACGGCGGAGGTATTTGAGAACATGACCGGCTCGACCCCGGCTGCGTGGGGTGATCCGACGAAAGGTGCGGAGCTGGCGAAAAGCCAGTTCGGTCGCGGCGCGGACGTGGTTTTCCACGCCGCGGGCGCGACGGGCATCGGCGTGATGCAGGCGGCCAAGGACGAGGGAAAGTTGAGCATCGGTTGTGACAGCAACCAGGATTACCTGCATCCGGGCAGCGTGCTGACTTCCGCCGTCAAGCGCGTCGATGTAGCCACTTACAAGGCATTCATGACGGCGAAAAACGGGACTTGGAAGCCCGGTCAGATTGTCCTCGGACTTGCCGAGGAGGGCGTAGATTATTCCTATGACGAATTTAACCGCGGAATTCTTACGCCGGAAATGAAACAGAAAATCGACCAGGCCAAGGCCGGGATCATCAGCGGAAAGATCAAAGTTTCAGAGTACAAGGCGCAGTAATTTTGCGGGAATCCACCATGTTTTCCCGTTCTGAAAAGCGCAAAAAAATCAGAATGGCCAGGCAGGGTGAGACAACGACGTGCGATCTTCGATTTTTGGCATGACGGCTGATTCCTCAGCGGCTCTGCGTTCACCTGCGCTTGAATTGCGCGGAATCGACAAGCGCTTCGGTACGGTGCACGCGAATCGTGCCGTCTCGTTTGTCGTCAAGGCAGGTTCGGTGCACGGATTGATCGGTGAAAATGGCGCGGGAAAATCCACCGCAATGAATATCGTTTACGGTTTCCACCGGGCGGATGCGGGCGAGATTCTGGTCAATGGTCGACCGGTGCAAATCCACTCACCGCAGGACGCGATCGCAGCGGGAATCGGGATGGTTCACCAGCATTTCATGCTCGTGGAGAACTTTACGGCGCTGGAAAACATCGTCCTTGGCGTGGAGGGGGGGCCGCTTTTGGCGAAAGGCCTGCGTCGGGCGCGAAAGGAATTGGAACAACTTGGTCGCGATTATGGACTGGAGGTGCCGCTCGATGCGGTGACTGAAACCCTATCGGTGGGACTTCAGCAGCGGGTCGAGATTTTAAAGGCGCTGTACCGGAAAGCGGAGATATTAATTCTCGATGAGCCGACAGCCGTGCTTACGCCGCGGGAAGTGGATCAGTTTTTCCTCATGCTGCGCCGGTTGCGTGATCAGGGAAAAACCGTGCTGTTGGTGACCCACAAATTGCGCGAGATCATGGCGATTACCGACCGGGTCACTGTGATGCGCCAGGGTGCGGTGGTCGCGGAGGTGGAAACAGAAACGACTTCACCGCGTGAACTTGCGGAAAAAATGGTCGGGCGCGCGGTGCTGTTGAAGGTCGATAAAAAGCCGGCGCAACCGGGAGGCGTATTGCTTTCGGTCAGAAATATCGAAGTGCGCGATCAACATGGCGTGGCGCGCCTGAAGAACGCCAGTTTCGATCTCCGGGCCGGGGAGATTGTGGGTGTGGCGGGAGTCGCGGGCAATGGGCAGTCGGAATTGCTGGAAGTGCTTTCCGGGATGCGGCAGCCGATGCGCGGGGAAATTTTATTTGGCGATTCGGACCTGGTGGCGGAGCGGCTTGATCCGCACCAACGGCGCAAATTGGGCCTCGCGCACGTGCCGGAGGACCGGCTCAAGGTTGGCGTCGTGGCCGGATTCAGCGCGCAGTCGAATCTTATCCTCGGCTATCAGGATCGGGCGGATTTCAATCGCGGAGTATTTCTGGACGATCGCGCGATCGCAGTCGATTGTGAGCGGAAAATGGTGGATTATGATGTGCGTCCGCGTTTACCGGCCTTGCGTCTCTCCGCTTTTTCGGGAGGCAATCAACAGAAGCTCGTGATCGCGCGCGAAGTGGATTGCACGCCGAAGGTGTTGCTCGTCGGCCAACCCACGCGCGGGGTGGACATCGGGGCGATCGAGTTCATTCACCAGCGCCTCGTCGCCTTGCGCGACGCGGGCAAAGGGGTGCTGTTGGTGTCCGTGGAACTCGATGAAATTCTCGGACTGGCTGATCGCATTTTGGTGATGGCGGCCGGTGAAATCGTCGGCGAACTGTCCCGTGAGGAGGCGACGGAGGAAAAAATCGGTCTGTTGATGGCCGGAGTAAAGGGAGCGGGCGCGTGATTTCGTCCGGGGAATTATTTTGATGAGCACGACGACCAGACAACTTCCACGCTGGGCCGATCTCGTGCTGCTGCCGCTACTGGGCTTGGTCGCGGCACTGCTGATTTCGGCGGGCGTGATTGCGCTGCTGGGTGAAAGTCCGTGGCAGGCGATGAAGCTGCTCGTGGACGGCGCGTTTGGCTCGCAGGAATCGATCGGCTATTCGCTGTACTACGCGACAAATTTTATTTTTACCGGGCTGGCCGTGGCGGTCGCGTTTCACGCGGGACTTTTTAATATTGGCGGGGAAGGGCAGGCGTACATTGGCGGCTTGGGTGCCGGGCTGGTTTGTTTGTGGTGCGGAAACTGGCCGTTTTGGGCGGTCCTGCCCCTGGCAATTTTAGCCGCTGCGGGATTCGGTGCGGCGTGGGCGTTTTTGCCGGGATGGTTGCAGGCGAAACGCGGCAGTCACGTCGTCATTACGACGATCATGTTCAACTTTATCGCGTCGGCATTGATGACCTATCTGCTGGTCAACGTGTTGATCAAACCGGGCCAGCAGTCGCCGGAAACGCGCGAATTTGGAGCGAACAGTTGGATGCCGTTGGCGAATGAAATGCTGACCAAGATCGGAATTAATTTTGCCCCGACGCCATTGAATCTCGCTTTCGTCCTCGCGATGATCGCTTTGATTTTTGTCTGGCTGTTCTTGTGGCGAACGAGATGGGGTTACGCTTTGCGCGTCGCCGGGCAAAATCCGACTGCGGCGCTCTACGCGGGAATTTCCCCGTCAGGCATGACCATGCTGGCGATGGTGCTTTCCGGCGCGTTGGCGGGCTGTCTCGGATTAAACGAACTGATGGGTTCGCAGCACCGAATCTTGATCGATTTCCCCGGCGGTGCCGGATTTGTGGGGATCGCCGTCGCGTTGATGGGGCGCAATCATCCAGTGGGGATTTTTCTTTCGGCCGTGCTGTTTGGTGCGCTCTACCAAGGTGGTTCGCAACTGACGTTCGACATGCCGCACATCAACCGCGACATGGTCGTGGTCATTCAGGGTCTCGTGATTTTATTCTGCGGGGCGCTGGAAAACATGTTTCGTCGACCGCTGACCGCGTTGCTGGGCCGGCGCGCTGAACGAGGGAAAGTCGAATCCTGATGGAAACCTACACGCTCATCGTCTTGTTGCTTGCTGCGACCATTCGCGTCGCCACGCCGCTCCTGCTTGCGGCGCTGGCCGGCATGTTTTCCGAACGGGCGGGCGTCATCGATTTGGCGCTGGAGGGAAAAATGTTGGGCGCGGCGTTTGCGGCGGCCGCAGTTTCCACCGTCACCGGCTCGGCGTGGCTGGGATTGGCGGCGGGAATGGTCACGTCGATTGCACTGTCACTTTTGCTCGGCTTGGCCTGCGTGACTTATCGGGGGAATCAAGTGGTTGCCGCGATGGCGGTGAACATCATGGTGGGGGGCCTCGCGCCAACGCTGGCGCTGGCGTGGTTCAATCTCGGTGGACAGACACCGCAACTGGAGGCGGCCGGGCAACGCTTCACGGAGATCACGTGGCCTTGGGCAAAAGCGGCACACGTAGTGCCATTCCCGGGGATGCTCTACTCTGAATTGTTGAGTGGCCACAATGTGGTTGTTTATCTGGCGGCGCTATTGGTGCCGACTGCCGCGTGGGTTCTCTATCGTACACGATTTGGGCTGCGGCTTCGAGCCGTGGGTGAAAATCCGCAGGCAGTGGATACAGCTGGGATTTCAGTGACCATGCTGCGCTATCGGGCGATGATCATTTCGGGGGCGTTGTGCGGGATTGCGGGTGCGTATCTTTCTGTCGCCGCGAGTTCGGGTTTTGTCCGCGATATGACGGCGGGCAAAGGTTATCTGGCGCTTGCCGCCCTGATTTTTGGCAAATGGCGGCCGTATCCGACACTCGTGGCGTGCCTTTTGTTTGCGTTTACGGATGCGCTCGCCGTGCGTTTGCAGGGCGTGTCGCTCCCCGTGATTGGAGTCGTGCCGGTTCAGTTCATATTGGCGCTCCCATACATTCTCACCATATTGCTACTCGCGGGTTTCGTTGGCCGAGCGCGGGCACCAGATGCCATCGGCGTGGCCTACTCGAAGGAAAAGTAGCGCGACGAAAAGCCGGCGGGCAGTTTTCCTTAGGGGGTAGTCCCTAACTGATTCAAATAGCGCAGCTCCTGGGAAACTTTTTTTGAAGATGCGCGTCAGAAAGGGGTATTCGCCGATCTCTCCTTGTGACGCTTCATCTTATAGAATCCTTGCTCCTGGTTGGGACCTCCATTGCCGCCGCAGCGGTGGCGGTGGTTTGTGTGCTCGGATTGATTGTATGGCTGGCGGGCGGTGAGCTTCGGTCGAGGCCTAAATAGAGGGACGATTTCGTTTCGTTGTCAGAGCTTGGCACTGGGACGCGCACCGCGCAGTCTGGCGGAATGGATATTCATGAGCGATTGGCCAGTCATTTGGCGAAAACTCCGGACGTCGAAAGGGCGTTTTTCGTTGCCGCAAGCGCGACCGTCGTTGGCGACGTGACGCTTGGCGCAAAAACCAGCGTGTGGTATGGGGCCGTGTTGCGCGGCGATATTAACTCCATCGAAGTCGGCGAGGGTTCGAATATCCAGGATCTCGCGGTGGTGCATCTCGCGGATGACTTGGGCGTGAAAATCGGCCGCTATTGCACGATTGGACACAGCGCCATTATCCATGCCTGTGAAATTGGTGATGAGTGTTTGATCGGCATGGGCGCGACAATTCTCGATGGCGCGAAGATCGGTGAACGGTGCATTGTGGGGGCGAACTCGCTCGTCACGCAGCGGTTTGTCGCACCGCCCGGGTCGATGATTCTGGGCTCCCCGGCGAAAGTGGTGAGGCCGTTAACTGAGGTCGAGAAGAATGGTCTGCGGCCGTGGGCGGAAAAATATATCCCGACAGCGACCGCCCATGCGGCCCTGGCAAAGTCCGGCGTTCATCTTTCCAAAACCGAAAAGGTGTAACGGAAATTTGCGTCCTGGCTTTCGCGTTTCCAAGTTTCACGCCACGGGTAATTGCGCCACTCGGGAAACTTCACGTCGCCCGCCAACTCGGCGTGTACGAGCGTTAGAAACAACCGCTGCGCGAGTGGAAGGGTTTCCTCGTAAATGCGTGCACCGCCGCACACCATGATCTCACCCGGGAGCGTTTGCGCGATGGCCAGCGCTTCGGTTACGGTTGAAGCGATCCGAACACCACCGGAGGCGAGGGACGGATCGCGGGTGACCACCACGGGGTGGCGTCCATCGGTGCGTGCCGATGGCCAGACCTCGAATGAAATGCGCCCGAGAATGACGACACAGCCGGCAGTTTTTTCCGCAAACCACGCTTTGTCCTCGGGGATTTGAAAAGGCAGTCGTCGCCCGGAACCGATGACGCGATTCTCGGTGCAGGCGACGATGAGGCTGATGGGTTTCGGCATTGAGGTGTTGCGCTGCTTATAAATGAAAATCAGCCGTAGTTATGTGTAGCAAACTTCGTTTTGCGGCGGCGGTCTGATTCGCGACTCGTCTCGAGAATAAGGTGACTGAGCGGAAAATTTGACCCGCGACTATTTCGCGATGAAGTTTCCTGTCTTGGCAGTGGTTTCCACTGCGGAAAAAACATCCTTATGACGATCGGAGTTCCAAAGGAAATTAAAACCGGGGAAACGCGGGTGTCGCTGACACCGGGTTTATGTCGTCGGATAACTGCGCTTGGCGGGAAAGTTGTCATTGAAAAAGGCGCGGGACACGGTGCGGGGTTTGACGATCGTGAGTACAAGGCGTCTGGCGCGATGGTGACCTCTTCCGCGGCGAGAGTGTGGAAGAACGCGGATTTGATTCTCAAGGTGAAGGAGCCGCTGGAGTCCGAGTACCGTTATCTTCACAAGAATCAGATTCTGTTCACGTATTTGCATCTCGCCGCCGGGGCGACGCTGGCGAAAGAACTATGCCGGAAAGGCGTGCTCGGAATTGCGTACGAAACGGTTGAGGGCGTGGATGGTTCGTTTCCGTTGCTCAAGCCGATGTCGCAGATTGCCGGCCGGCTTGCGATTCAGATTGGCGCATATTTCCTGCAGTCGCATCACGGCAGTTCCGGAGTGCTTCTCGGTGGCATTCCCGGGACCATGCCGGGCCATGTCGTAGTGGTGGGAGCGGGAAATTCAGGTGCGCATGCGGCGCAGATGGCCGTCGGGATGGGAGCGCGGGTAACGGTGCTGGATTTGGACACGCGCAAATTGGAAGTGCTCGACACGGAGTATCGCGGGAGGATTGTGACGTTGATGTCCAATCAGGCCAATCTCGAGCATGCGATTGCCGACGCGGATCTCGTGGTGGGTGCCGTGCTGATTCCCGGAGCAAAGGCGCCGGTGGTGGTGACAAAGGAAATGGTCGCGAAAATGCGCCGTGGAAGCGTCATCGTTGATATCGCCATCGATCAGGGGGGATGCATCGAAACGATCCGTCAAACGTCACATGAAAATCCCACTTATCAGACGCATGGGGTGATTCATTATGCGGTGCCCAATATGCCTGCGCTTGTCGGACGGACGTCAACGATGGGTCTCACCCAGGCCACGGAACCCTTTGTGGCGATGATTGTGCAAAAAGGCGTCGAACGCGCGATTATCGAGCACAAGGGACTCGCGCGCGGCGTAAATACACGGAATGGTCGGGTCACCAATGAAGCCGCCGCCAAGGCAGTGGGATTTGATGCGTAGCTCCCAAAACGCGGACAAATGACCACTCGGGACAACCGTCCTCTTGGTTGTCTCGATAATAGATGCGGGCTAATAACCCTGTCGTTGCAACTGGGACTGTAATTCACGCTGGAAGGCCTGCACATCCGGCGCGCTCGGCTGATATCCCTTTTGCGCCGTATCGAGCATCAGGCGGCCATGGTGGTCCAAGGCCCATTTGCCGGAAACACCGTCGCTAAAGGTCACTGTTCCGCTGACCGCTGTGCCGGGACGCATGATGCGGTCCAGTTCCAAGGTTAAGCTGCCGGCTCCAATTGGTGCTGCTGTCGGGTCGGCGGTTTCACTGTCAGCCAAATCGTCTCCGGGAAGGTCGCCGTCGCCGGGTTCATTTGTTGCAGGCGCACGTGGCAACGCGGTACTTGCAGCCGGTGCCTTCGTCACGTCTGACGCATCAGCCTTGGGAGCGGCGTTTTTCAGTTCGAGACCCAAATCGTCCACGAGGAAACGGACATCCATGTAGGTCAGCGAAATCTTGAACTGTTCGGATAATTTTTTTTGAACGACGGAAAGATTGTCGCCGGCCGCGACCCACGTGGCTACGGTTTGCTTTTGTTCGGGTGTGAGTGTCATGGAAGTGATCAGAAGCGACTTTAGTAAAGAAAAAGGGCTTGGCAACCCGCCAAGCCCTGAAATTCGTCAGTTTCGCAACGGTCGCGAAGGCCGGGGACACGTCGTCATTTGGCCAGTTGGGCCTTGAGGAAATCGACGCTGCCGCGCACGGAATTGTCCTGTTCCATCATGTTTTCCACCGTCTTGACTGCATGGATGACCGTGCCGTGGTCGCGTCCGCCGAATGCTTCGCCGATTTCCTGCAGGGAGTGGCGGGTGAGCTGACGGCTGAGATACATTGCAATCTGGCGGGGGAAGGCGATCGCGTTGGGCCGGCGTTTGCTCGTCATATCGGAATGACGGATTTGAAAGTGGTCGGCCACCCGCTTTTGAATGCCCTCAATATTGAGGCGATTCTGGGCTTCCTCCATTAAAACGTCCTTCAGGAGATGCTCCGCTGTCGCGAGATCGAGCACTTTGCCGGTGAGCGCGGCATAACTGGAAATTTTGATGAGAGCGCCCTCGAGCCGGCGGATGTTTTTCGAGATATGCTGCGCCATGAACTCAATCACGGGCATCGGGAGTTCGATCTTGTGCGTGGCGGCCTTGGTTTTGAGGATGGCGACGCGGGTCTCGAAATCGGGCGACTGGATGTCGGCGGACAGACCCCACTGGAAACGGGAAACCAAGCGGGCTTCCAATGTCGCGATCTCCGTCACTGGACGATCGCTGGAGATGATAATCTGCTTTTGCGACTCGAACAGGTCATTGAAGGTGTGGAAAAACTCCTCCTGGATGCGTTCCTTGCCGGCGAGGAATTGCACATCGTCCACCAACAGCACGTCCACGCTGCGGTAACGTTGGCGGAACTTGGTCAGGGCGTTTTCCTGGATGGCGTGGATATATTCGTTGGTGAACTTTTCCGTCGAAAGGTAAGCCACCTTCGCCTCGGGATTGCGTTGGAGGATGCTGTGCCCGACGGCGTGCATCAGGTGCGTTTTGCCGAGCCCAGTGGCACCATGGATGAAAAGGGGGTTGTAGGCCTGCGCCGGGGCCTGCGCGACCGCCAGGGAGGCGGCGTGAGCGAGCTGGTTGTTCGCTCCAACGACGAAGGTCTCGAAGGTGTTGCGCGGATTGAGCGAACCGGCCGCCGCCATGCGTTCGTCGTAGCGAACAGTGGGACGTTTTGCCGGGGTGGTCTTGCTTTTGGCGTCGGCCACGGGCGGCCGCGAACCGGAGGGGTTGGCTGCGTTTTCCAGTTTCTTGAGGCTGACATTCACCATCCGGCCAGTGGCCATCCGCACGCGCTGCGAGATCAGATCGAGGTAATTGTCGTGAATCCAGATCGCGGCAAAATCATTGGGTACTCCGAGCGTCAGCGAATCTTCTCCTGCGTCGAGGCAGGTCATGGGTTGAAACCACATCTGAAACACATCCTCGGGAAATAACTCCTTCAGGTCGCATTTGACGGTTTCCCAGAGACTGGTCTGGAGTGGGGCTTGAGGCATGTGTGGGGCGGGATAGGGACGGTTTATTCACAACTCGGCAACTGCATTTGCGCCACGTCCGCTTTGCTTGCCTCGAAACTGTTGCTCGTGAGGGAAAATGGTGATCCAGCCACCGTCGCTCGGCAGGGGGTGGGCTGCGTTGCGAAAGTTATTTGTGGCCAGCGTGTAGGGACAACCCTGGGAGAGCCGGTAAACGAAGTGCACTGCGAAGTTGGCAAAGAACAGTTCCGAAGAAGAACGTTTAAAATTACTTTGCGAATAACGTGAATCAAAAAACGTCTTTCAAGCGCAACTTTCCGACATGTTGTTCACACCTTTTTCGCGCATAACTTTTCCGCTTTTTTTGTTGCGAAAAAGAATGTCAGTGCTGGCCGCGATTTCTCCTCTGAAACACCAAAAACTCAGACGTGCGCGAGCTGGTGTGGCTCCGGATCCGCCCATTTTCCATGTTCGCGAATAAGGGCGATCAGCCGCGCATCGGCCTCCACCTGCGGAATATTGTACTGCACGCAGTTTTTGCCGACGTAGAGATTGATTTTCCCGGGCGCGCCGCCGACGTAGCCGAAATCCGCATCGGCCATTTCCCCCGGACCGTTCACGATGCAGCCCATGATGGCGATTTTCACGCCCTTAAGATGTCCCGTCTGAGCGCGGATGCGTTGGGTGGTCGATTGGAGATCGAAGAGGGTGCGACCGCAGCTGGGGCAGGCGACAAATTCCGTTTTCGAAATCCGCGCGCCCGCGCCTTGCAGCACATTGTAACTCAGCTTCGTCGCGCGACTGATGTCGGCTTCGGTTTCAATGCTCACAAATGCACCAACTCCGTCGCAGAGCAGGCTGCCGGTGAGGAAACTCGCTTCGAGTAGCTTCGAGAGAAAACTGTTGTCGCCGTGAACCGCGGTTTCCGTGGTGTTGCGAATCCAGAATGGTGCGTTCAACCCCGCTTTTTTCAACTGTTCGAGCAAGCGTCGCGCGGTGCCGATGGCGTGACCGGCAACCGAATCCGAACTGCGGCGGGAGAGCGTGAACACCAAGTTGCCGCTCCCGAGTTCGCGCAGGATGCATTCGTAGTCGCCGAAATTTTCCGGGTCGATTTCGATGGCGAGGAATTGTCCATGCTTGCGCACAGCAACGACGAATTCCCGGAGCAATGTTGTTTCACCAACGGCGAACCGGCGAACGATCATCACGCGGCGCCCACCTGCGGTTAGCGACGATTCCAAGTTAGCGGGCGTTAGTGCCGGCCCGATTTCGAGTGCGAGAAAATCCACCGGAATGGAGACGCTCGGGGCCAGCCCCTTCAGTTGGGCGAGATCATCGGTTGAATTGACGCTGAGCAGAACTCCTTCCGCAGGCGTGTCGATCAGGCGGGGCAAGGCGAGTTGCTTCGCGGTATCCTCCAGGGTGGCGAGCGACGTTCGCACAATGACGCGCGGCGGTTGTTCCGGCCCGACGATGCATTTCGGTGACAGTTCCAGTCGCGTGGTTTCGCGCCGGCTGAAGTGAAAGGGATCGACGGAGTCGGTCGTGGGCGACGTGCGGCTTTCAGGATGGGGAGCATTCCACAGGCTCATCGCTTTGGCGGCGATCGCACGCGCAACGGGGATTTCGTAAACAGAATCCTCCGTCAGGGAAACCCGGATGGTATCGCCAAGTCCGTCGAGCAAAAGACTGCCGATGCCGATCGCGGACTTGATGCGTCCGTCCTCGCCGTCGCCGGCTTCGGTCACACCGAGATGCAGCGGATAATGCATTCCTTCCTGCTGCATCCGCTCCACGAGCAGGCGGTAGGCTTGGATCATGACCTTGGGATTGCTGGCCTTCATCGAGAGCATGATGGCGTGGTAATCATGCGCGCGGGCGATGCGCAGAAATTCGAGGGCGCTTTCCACCATGCCGAGCGGCGTGTCGCCATAACGGTTCATGATGCGGTCGGAAAGCGAGCCGTGGTTGGTGCCAATGCGCATGGCGCGCCCGAGCTCCTTGCAGCGCTTTACCAGCGGCGAAAACGATTCGTGCAGGCGCGTCAACTCATGGTCGTAGTCGGAGTCGGTGTATTCCTTGACCGCGAACTTCTTTTTATCCGCGTAATTGCCGGGGTTCACCCGAACCTTCTCGACGTGTTCGACCGCTTCCATCGCGGCCGGCGGCAGGAAATGAATATCCGCCACGAGCGGAATGTGCGCGAAACCGGCGGCGGAAAATTGCGCGCGGATTTCCTTGAGGCACCTGGCGGCGGCGACGTTGGGCGCGGTGATGCGTACGATCTCGCAACCGACCTCGGCGAGCGCGATGGATTGTTTCACCGTGGCGGCGACGTCCTGTGTGTCGCTGGTCGTCATCGATTGGATACGAATCGGATTCGCACCGCCGACGCCAACGCCGCCGACCTTTACTTCGACGGACTGGCGGCGAATCGTGTGGAAGCGGGAAACGCAGTAGGACATGGCGGGATTTCAATTTACCGCGGCTAATTGCGCCAGCCTCAAAGTTCGTTTCCGGTGATCAACACTGGCGCGTCGGGCACTCAGGGTTTCGCGGGTTGCGGGGCTATTTGGCCCGAATCGTTTGCTGCGCCGGTCGTTTCCGCCTCAGCCCGGGAGTCGCTGGCCCAGCGGCGCAAATCGCCAAAAACGGTCACGTAGAGCATCATCGAAAGGATCAGGACAATGAAGATGCTTTGCGCGGCTGCGATCAGGTTGACCGGCAGCGCCCGGCCCCGGATTTTGCCGATGGTGGCGAACAAAATGTGCCCGCCATCCAGCACCGGAATTGGCAGCAGGTTGAAGATTGCGAGATTGATATTGATGAGAATCGTAAACCACAGCACACGGCGAAAATCCAATTGAGCTTGGCGATGAAATTCGCGGGCGATCCCGATCGGTCCGGACATTTTTGAGAGACCGATATCCGAACCGGGGCTGAGAATGGCATCGATGGACCGGAACATTCCCATCGCACTCTCGGAAATCTGGGCGAACGGAGTGGGGTGAATGATCACAACCGGGTCGTTGTAGCGGATGCCGACCCGGAACACATCCTTTTGGGTGCGTTCGTCCTTGGTCAGGCGGGGAAGAATTGGGATTTTTATCTCCTTCCCATCACGCAGGAAGGTGAATTCGGTGGCGCGCTTCGGATTTTCGGCGAGACGGTCGCTGACGGTGGAACGGACGTACACCGGCGTTCCGTCGATCGCGACGATCCGATCCCCGGCGCGAACCCCGGCCCGCTGCGCGGGATCTCCGGCCGACACGCTCTCGACGGAAAGGTCCTGCGCGGGCTCGATTCCGACGAAGCGGACCTTCTCATCACTTACGAGACGCGGATAAAGCGTGAGAGCGAGCGTCTTCCCGCTGCGTTCGATGACCAGATTGCATTTCCTGCGGCCATCTTCGGTGCGTCCATGGCCGAGAAAAATATTGGTCATGATGTCGTCGAAATCATTGACCTTGGTGCCATCGACCGAGACGACTTTGTCCCCCGGCAGAACGCCTGCTTCAATCGCGGGGCTTGGCACGGTTTTCCCGTCGGGCAGTGTCAGCGTTGGCTGAACCACACCCACCTGGGTTGTTTCAACATCTGAAATCGTTGGCTGGCCGACGAACCAGACTATGGTTGCGAGCACAAGTGCGAACAGCACGTTGAAAAAAGCGCCGGCGGCAAACACGATCACCTTGGTCGTGTAGCTGAGCGGCGGCAGGGGTTCGGTGGCCTCGGAACCGCCTTCGATCGCGGCCATGTCCGCGAGTTGCGGGAGGGCGACGTAGCCACCCAACGGAATCCATCCAAGCCGATACTCGACGCCGTCCTTTGCTACATGGGACCAAATGGCCTGACCAAAGCAAATCGAGAATCTTGTTACTTTAACACCCCGCCAGCGGGCCGCCAAAAAGTGGCCGAGTTCATGGACAAAAATTGAACCTCCGAAAAAGAGGACCATGAGAACAGACGACCAGGCGTTGCTAAACAAGGAGCTGAAGAATTCGGATGACATTACGGTTAAAGAAAATTGGCGGCGGTTTGCCGGGCGGCAGCGTCCACGGCCAAGACCTGATCCAGCGTTTCTGGTTCAAAGGTACCAACCGCATCTAGCGTTTTATCGACAATTTCCGGGATCGCAAGGAACGGGATTCGTTTTTGCAGAAACGCCGCTACCGCAACCTCATTGGCAGCGTTAAAAATGGCGGGTGCGATGCCACCAGCGGCCATGGATTCCCGGGCCAAACGCAAGCAGGGATAGCGCCCTTCGTCCACAGGCCGGAAATCCAGCGAGAAAATCCGATCCAATGGAAGGGCGGCGTCGGTGCCGACCTTCCCCCGGTCCGGATAAAGCAATGCGTGCTGGATGGGGAAAGTCATCGATGGCGGGCAAAGCTGGGCGAGCAACGAGCCGTCGTTAAACTCAACGAGACAGTGCATCGTGCTCTGTGCGTGCAGGACCGCCTCGCATTGGTCGGCGCGCAAGCCGAAGAGACATTGCGCTTCGATCAACTCGAGGCCCTTGTTCGCGAGCGTGGCGGAGTCGACGGTGATCTTAGGTCCCATCGCCCAATTCGGGTGCTTGAGGGCATCCGCCGGCGTCACATGCGCAAGCTTTTCCATCGGCCAATCGCGGAAGGCTCCGCCCGATGCGGTTAACACCAATCGACGCACGTCGCTTGCGCGATGTCCTTCAAGGCACTGGAAAACCGCGTTGTGTTCGCTGTCCACTGGCAGCAACCGGCTGCCGCTGGCTTTCGCGGCGTTCATGATGAACTTGCCGGCGAGCACGAGAATTTCCTTCGAGGCGAGCGCGATGGTTTTCTTCGCGGCAATCGCGGCCAGCGCGGGTTGCAGTCCGGCGGTTCCGACCACGGCGATCAGCACGACATCGGCGTCGGCCAGGGTGGCAAGTTCACAGAGTCCGTCGGGACCGCCGTAGAATTTCGTGCCGGGGGGAAAGTTTCCGCTTTTTTGCGCGGCTGCATACGCGGCCTTTTCGTAAACGCCGACGTGCCTGACGTTCCACTTTCGGGCGATTTCGGCGAGGCGCGCGTAGTTGCCGTGGGCGGCAATACCGACGAGTTCGAGGCGGTCGCTTTGCGCGGCGATGACGCGAAGGGTGCTTTCACCGATCGAACCGGTGGCGCCAAGCAGGACAATGCGTCGTTTGGTCGGGGCGGATATCACAAAAGATAAATGCTATCTGAAAAACGCGGCAACTCGTGACGTGCGCTGGCGGCTCATTCCAGAAAAAGAAAAATGAAATATGCGACTGGGGCGGTAAGAATCAGACTATCCGTCAAATCGAACGCCCCGCCGATTCCCGGAATGAGCGCACCCGTATCCTTTATGTCGGCGCGACGCTTGACCGCGGATTCGATCAAGTCGGAAATGATGGTCACGATTGCGAGTGGCGCGGCAATCAGCCCCGCGACGAGCGGGGTCATTTCCACCGGAAAACGATCCGCCGCGAAATAGGCGATGGCTGCACCCACGCCGGCGGAAATAAGTACTCCGCCGACGGCGCCTTCCCAAGTTTTTTTCGGACTGATGCTTGGCGCCATTTTGTGCCGGCCGATGGCGAGACCCGTGAGCAACGCGCCCACATCGCAGAATTTCGAGACCGCGACCACCCACAGACAAAGCGTGAGATTGTCGCCATTGTCCATGTCGCGCATCAGGATGCCGACGAGAAATTGCAGCAGGAACGGGATGTAGAGCACGCCAATGACGGTGGCTGCGATGCTCTCGACGCGATTGCTGACGTCGCGTTCGCCGAGGGAGCGCGCACAGGAAATGATGAGCGTCGCCACCACCAGACCCGCAGGAATGCCTTGTCCGAGATCCGACGCCTCAAGATAAAAACCGAGATAGTAGGGGACGGAGGTCATCAGCACGCCGATGCTGATTCCCATCCAATGAAACGGCTTCAGGCCCATTTTGCGGGTCATGCCGTAAAACTCGTGAAGCGTCAGCGCGGAGAGGATGGTGATCAACCCCACCGCGGCATGGGAACCGAGAAAATAAAGACTGCCGAGGACGATGCTCCAGAGAAGCAGAGTGCTGAAAATGCGGGAAAGCACGGTGAGGGAGTGGGTGGCGACGGCTTTCAGGCCTCGGATTTGATTTGTTCGGTGGTAAGACCGTAGCGGCGCTCGCGTTTGTTGTATTCGTCGATGGCGGCTTGGAGATCGGCTTTACCGAAATCGGGCCAGAACACAGGAGTGAAAATCATCTCGGAGTAGGCACATTGGAGCATCAGGAAATTACTCATGCGCTGTTCCCCGGAGGTACGGACCAGCAAATCGGGTTCAGGTATCTCCGCCGTATAAAGATAGCGATTGAAGCGTTCCCATGAGCAATCTTTTGCATTTTCCCGTCCGTCGCTCACGGCGGTCGCATACGCTTTCGCTGCGTCGGCCACCTCGGTGCGCGAGCCGTAGTTGAGCGCGAGCACCAGCGTCCATTCGGTGAAATCCTTCGTGGCTTCGATCACGCGCTTTAATTCCCGCTGCACATTCGCAGGCAGATCGGCGGTCCGGCCGATCGTCAGCAGTCGCACGCGATTTTTGATCAGGTTATTCAGTTCCCGTTTCAGGAAATAATCGAGCAATCCCATCAGGCCGGACACCTCCTCGGCCGGGCGCTTCCAATTTTCGACGGAAAAAGCGTAAAGTGTGATGTAGCGAACGCCCAGTTCCCTCGCGGCATCGACTACCGTGCGGACTGTCTCAACCCCGCGCCGGTGACCTTCCAAGCGTGGCAACCCGCGTTGCTTGGCCCAGCGACCGTTCCCGTCCATGATGATGGCGATGTGCTGGGGAATTTTGTCCGGGCCGGATGACGTCATTTGAAGAATCGATTTAGGTCAGCCGCGCTAAATTTGACAAGGGGCGATTCGAAGGATTCGTTTCGCCATGGCCAAACCGCTGAGCTCCGCTGAAATCGCCGACGCCGTGAGGGTTTTACCCGGGTGGAAAGCGGAAAACGACGCGCTGATGAAGTCATTCAAGTTCGGAGGTTTTCGCGAAGCGCTTTCCTTCATGGTGCGGATCGGATTCGAGGCCGAGGCGATGAACCATCACCCGGAATGGACCAACGTCTACAATGTGGTCGACGTCCGTTTAAGCACGCATGACGCCGGCGGAAAAATCACCGCCAAGGACGTGGCGCTTGCGGAAAAGATCCAGGAAATCAGCTGGGTCGGTTAGCGCCGGAAATTCTTGAGGAATTTTTGATCCGACCGGAGTGTTTTTCGCGTTGAGGCATTGCGATAATGGAGTCAGCTCATCGTTATGAGAGTAGCCTTCATCAGCGGTACGAGTATCGTTAACTCCACGCTTTTTGCGGCTTGGGATGTCCGCAAAATTAATACGCCGTTTGGCGAGGTCACCTATAAGACGAAGGGCGAATATGCGCTCATCAACCGCCACGGTTACGCTTTCCCGCTGCCACCACACTCGATCAATTACCGCGCCAACATTCGGGCGCTGGCCGACCTCGGCTACGAGGATATTGTGTCGTTGAACTCCGTCGGCTCGCTCAAGAAGGAGCTGCCGCCGGGAACGTTTGTATCGTGCAGTGATTACGTCGGACTCCAGCAAGGTCCCGCGACGTTTTTCGACAATGAGCTGAAGGGCGGTGCGCCGGTGATCGCCAACAATCTCATTCCCCGCCTGATCGCGCAGCTCGCGCCGGAGTTCACGATTCATCCCGGAAAAATCTATGTGCAGATGTGCGGCCCGCGTTTCGAAACCAAGGCGGAAATTCAAATCGTGCAGCACTGGGGCGATGTCATCGGTATGACCGCCGCGCACGAGGCGGACCTCTGCACGGAATTGGGCCTGCGTTACAACAGCCTCGCGCTGATCGACAATTACGCCAATGGCCTCGAGGGCACGGAAATCGATTTCGCGAAATTCAAGGATCTCGTGAAAGACAACCAGACCAAGGTGAACCGGTTGTTTTCGCGGATGCTCGAAATTTTGAAGTGATTTCGGTGCCGCTGATGACGGGTTTCGTCACGAGGCGTGGCCGGTGAACGCGGGTGATTTTTCGGGTGGGTTGCCCACGTTTTGCTCGTAACTCAGGGTCACATCATCACCGGTGAAACGCAGGCGAGCGGTTGTCGTGAAAGGGGCTTGGTATTGGCAAAACTGGAGCGTGTAAATGTCGTCTGCCGTCCAGGCGCCGGACACGGCAACCGGTACGCCGCCATCGGAATTGAATGCGAATGAACCTTTGATCCATTGGTTCTGGCCGACCGCGACGCGCTGTTCAGCTCCGTGGATTTTTACGGAAAAAGAAATGCTGCCATCCGCCGTCTTTTCGAGTTCGACGGCTTCCAGTCCGATGCGATTTTTTGCGTCCGGCCCGAACAGAAAGCGCCGGCCCAAAATTCGCACGGCGGTCGGCGAACTGGCGTTTCCGGCCTGCGGTTTCATCGTGAGCGAGGCGAGGCGCTGGATGAGTTTGGCGTGGGCGTCGGGATTTTCCGGAATCGCCACCGGACGCAATTCCGGGATGAGACGCGTCCAGATGAGTTTCATGACGGATTGCATATCGTTTGTACCGCTGTTGATGGCGACGACGGTGTCATATTGGGGCATGACGATGCAAAACTGCCCGAAAGCGCCGTCTCCCCGGTAAAACCCCGGGATGCAGCGCCAGAATTGATAACCGTAGCCTTGATCCCAATCGCTTTCAGGATTGCCGCCATTGGAAGCCTGACGCGAAGTCGCTACATCGATCCAGGCGGCGGGGAGCAAGCGTCGGCCTTCCCATTCACCCCGCTGGAGATAGAGCTGGCCGAATTTGGCGATGTCCTCGGTGACCATATGGAGGCCGGACGCGCCGCGGTTGTATCCCTGCGGCGTGATATCCCAGTCCGGTTGTTTGATTCCCAGCGGCTCGAACAATCGCGGCGTCAGGAAATCGCGCACCGTTTGCCCCGACACTTTCTGCACGATCGCGGAAAGCATGAACGTCCCGGGCGAATTATAATAAAATAGCGTCCCCGGTTTGTGCGGTACAGGCGCGGCCAGAAACTGCTTCGTGCCGGATTTGTCCGCCGCCAGCACGTTGATCTTGTCCACGTCCTCCTTGTGCTGCCCGGTGGACATGATGAGCAGATCGCGGATGCGCATCTCCCGCAGATTTTCCGATGGTTCGGCGGGCGCGTCCCCGGGAAAATATTTCAGAATCGGATCGTTGATGCTGAGCTTCCCGTCGGCTTGCAGCATGCCGATGGCGGTCGACGTAAAACTTTTGCTCAATGAGAAAAGCATGTGCGGCTCGGTGGCGGCATATGGACTCCACCAACCCTCGGCGACCACGTGGCCGTGGCGGACGATCATGATGGCATGCAATCCAAGCGCCCGCTGATCGGCTTCCTCGATCATTGGCAGCAAGGCGGCGGACGATATTCCTTGGGATTCGGGCGTGGCTCGTGGAAGTTTTTTCAAGGTGTCGGCGGAAGCGCCGGCCGTAAGGGAAGCAAATCCCAGTAATGCTGCGACTAGAGGGGTTCTCATGGAGGGTAGGATCGCACCGTCATCTGCGATCAGTCTTTCGCAAATGCCGCGTTGCGCTAACTGTGGTATATCCGTTTGCACCTGCCAGCCGGATGGCTAGCCTTCGGGTAATGAGTGATTTTGCCCCTGCCGCTGAAGTTGCCTCGACCCGCGCCTTGCTCGAACGCCTGAAGGTCAACATGCGCGCGACCATCAAGGGCAAGGACGAGGTGATTGAGCAGTCGCTGGTGTGTTTGCTCGCGGGCGGGCACCTCCTGATCGAAGATCTGCCCGGCGTGGGCAAAACGACGCTCGCGTACACCCTGGCGCGCTCGATGGATTGCGGGTTTTCGCGCATTCAGTTCACGAGCGATCTGTTGCCGAGCGATGTGACCGGGGTTTCCATTTACGACGAGACGGTAAAGCAGTTCGTTTTCAAGCCGGGTCCGGTCTTCGCGAATATCGTGCTGGCCGACGAAATCAACCGGGCGACGCCGAAGACCCAATCGGCGTTGTTGGAGGTGATGGATCGGAGCAAGGTCACGGTCGACGGTGAGGCGCACGCGGTGGGTTCGCCGTTCATGGTGGTCGCGACGCAAAATCCCGTGGACTACGAGGGAACGTTTCCGCTGCCGGAGAGCCAGATGGACCGATTTTTGATGCGGGTTCAGATGGGTTATCCGCAACCACTGGACGAGTTGGATATCCTGCGCGCGCCGCGGGTCGGCTATGATGCGATCGCGTTGAATCCGGTGGTGACCCGCTCCGATGTTTTGAAAATGCAGATGCTCGCGGGAAAGGTGTTCGTCGAGGACAGCGTGCTCGATTATATTTTGAAAATCGTCACGGCCACCCGCACGGAATCGGAATTCAAGGCCGGTGTGAGCGTGCGCGGAGGACTGTCCCTGCGCGTTGCCGCTCAGGCACGTGCGCTCGTCCTCGGGCGTGATTTTGTGATTCCCGAGGATGTGCAGGAAATGAGCGGGCCGGTGTTGATTCATCGCCTGTCCCTTGCGCGACAAACGTCCGACGCGCTTGAAGAACGCCGCGCCGTGCTTGCCGCGCTGCGCCGTATCAGTGGGGCAATCGCGGTGCCGGCGTGACATGGACGCGGTCGCAAAGGTAGGGGCCGTTGCCCCCAACGGCCTTGGGAATGAATCCCGTGTCCGCACCGGTTTGCGTGACGCGGATCGGCCGGTTGAGGGCAACCGCTCCGATCGAAGCAAGGCGCAGGCGTGGCATGGGCCGGGCGCAGGGGAGCGTGGACAGCGGTTTGAGGCGAAACGATTGCTCTGGGCGCTCGTGTTCCCGGCACGGCGTCATCGAATTTCGCCGACCGTTCCCGGATTGTTTCTGATGGTTTTGGCAATGGGAATCGGGACTGCGGCGTACAACACGTCGAGCAATATTCTTTTCATTACCTTGTCACTGCTACTCGCGTGCCTGCTGTTGAGCGGGTTGTTATCGTGGTTCAATTTCATGGGAGTCTGCTGGCGACTGTCGCCGCAGGGACCGTGGCGCGTCGGTCACGAGGCGATGGTGGCGGTCGGGATTCAAAATCGGAAGCGCTGGCTGCCGACGTACAGTTTGTGGGCGGAAATGGCGACGCAGCCGAAACGCGCGCCGCTGCCCGAAAAAAGCGATCGCGAATTGAGAGTGCGGGAAATCCTCGCGGCGGCGGACAAGTTGATCGTTCGCGGCCGGGTTTTTGTTCGCGAACGGATTGAGCCGCGCGGCGAGACGACGCTCGAGTGGCTGGTGAAACCGACGCAGCGCGGCGAGGCTTTCGTCGAGCTCGCCGCCGTGGGTTCGCTTTTTCCATTCGGATTTTTGAAAAAGAACATCGGCGTATCGTTGCGGGAAACCGTGTTGGTCTGGCCGGCCCAAATTTCCTATCAGTGGACGGGTGCCGCCGCCACGCGCGCGGGAGTGCAGCAGGGCAGGCGGACGACGCGGGTCGGGCGCGGCGACGATCTGCTGGCATTGCGCGATTACAACGCGGGGGACTCGCATCGGTTGATCCACTGGAAAGCCAGTGCGCGGTTGGGACGCCTGATGATCCGTCAATTCGCCGCTGAAACCCATGGCGGCTATCTGCTCCGCGTCGATCCGAACGCGGAAGTCTGGACGCGTCCGGAACAATTTGAACTGTTGTGCGGGTTTGTCGGAACGATGGCGGAGGATCTGTTCGCCGCCGGACGCTTGCGTGGGCTCGTGATCGATGGCGGTCCAACCGTGGAGACGCGACGTATGCGCGATTTGGAAGCGCTGCTCGATGCGCTCGCGTGCCTGCAGCCCGAATCTCCACCTGTGGGCGGGGTGCCCTCACCCCGCGAGTTATCGGCCCAGCGGGGTGAGGG